>JAYZEQ010000002.1:0-1017500 GCA_036337175.1 Pseudomonadota bacterium | reverse complement strand
GCGCAGCGCGGCGGCTTCCTGCTCGGTCTCTTCGATCTTGCGCTTCACCACGTCGCCGATCGAGACAAGGCCCACGAGAGCGCCGTTTTCCACCACGGGAACGTGGCGGATGCGCTTCTGGGTCATTTTCGACATGATCTGGTCGACTGTGTCGCAGCGGGCGCAGGTGACGACATTGGCGGTCATGCAGGCGCTTACGGGGGCCTCCAAAGCGTCCGCCCCCTTGGATTTGAGCTGCCGGACCACGTCGCGCTCGGAAAGGATGCCGGCGACCCCGCCGGCGGCGTTCTTGACCACCACCGCGCCGATATTCTTATCGGCGAGAAGCGTCACGGCCTCGGCGATGGTCGCGGTGTCCCTGACCGTGAAAACATCGGCGCCCTTGGTCTGAAGGATATGTTCCACTTTCATGAGAGCCTCCTTCCACCCCTGACTGTGCGGCAAAATCCGTCGTCGCACAATCTCGGGCGACGGTCAGCGGGATTGCCGCAAAGCGAAAAGGGGAAACGCCAGAAGGCCGAAAAGATAGCCCCCGATATGGGCCTCGCCTGCGATGGTCATCCCGAACATCGGAATCACGCTCAGGGCGATGTTGGAGGCCACTATGACCAGCGACGCCGCGACCACCCGGCGGTCCGTCAGAGGCAGGAGCTTCCACGGATCGGCGATCCGGGCGCTGACCGGTTGCAGCGCAAAACGAACCACTGCGCCCAGAAGGCCCGATATCGCCCCCGAGGCGCCGCGCGCGAACACCGCCCCGGACGGGTGGACCAGCGCGAACACGACGCCTCCCGCCAGTCCGGCCAATATGAAAAAGCCGAGAAACCGCGCGTTCGCAGCGGCCTGATCGACGCCCTGAATTCTCACGCCGATGCGCTGCGCGACGGGCGAACCGAGCGCAAGAAGAAAGCCGGCGTTGACGAAGACGTGCATAAATTCCGTGTGCACGAACATATGCGTGAACAGCGGGGCCAAACCGCCAGGCCATCCGCCGGGTGCGGAAGATCCCATGAACATCCGGCGGGGCCACAGCGTCAGCCAGAACTCCAGCCTCGCCGCGACGGGCTGCGGCGCGATCAGAAACATCAGATAGACGGCGGCAAGAAGCGCGACGAGCCAGAGCACCACCGGCGGCGCATTCACCGTCGTCTGGCCCCAAAACGGGACTTTCCGAGCTTCGCCTTGCGGCGGCGGGCTATCAGACTGTTCGTTCACAGATCGTTAAGTTTACCGAAGCGGCTGCGGCGCAGCGGGAAAAGCGTCAATCGCGGAACGGATTACGCCGGTTTCACCTCAATGGAAAAGCTTTGTTCACCTTAGCCGGTTACCAATATCTGACGCGGAGGTTCTAGCGAGCGGTGGCCCATGGCGGAACAAGCGCATAATTTCGAGAGCGAAGCCAGTCTCGACGTTATCGAACGGCGTCGCCACGTGCGCGTTGAGATGCCCCTCAAGGCCCGTTTTCTGAGGGCTGACGGCGAAGAGCATCCCTGCCTCGTGGTTAATATTTCCGCAGGCGGGGCGCTGATGCGGGCGAAAAACCCGCCAGCTGAAAGCGAAAACATCGTCATCTACATCGATGAAATCGGCCGCTTCGAAGGCCGCGTGGTGCGGGCCGGCAAACATTCCTTCGCTGTCGATTATCGCGGCCGGCGCTCGAAATCGTCGCGCACAGCCGATTCCCTGACGCAGGCGCTCAACAATCCCGGCCGCCGGATCGACCGGCGCGTCGCGCCTCGCATCCGCCAGGAGGCGCACGCCACCGTCCGCCTCGAAAGCGGCGAGGTCATCCCCTGCTCCATTCTCGATATTTCGCTCACCGGCGCCTCCATTGAAATAGAGCCGCGACCGGCGCTCGGAACCGTGCTCACCCTCGGCAAGATGTCCGCGAAGGTCGTCCGCCGTCATGAAAAAGGGGTCGGCGTCGTTTTCAGCGGCGCGGCCAAACGGATGGATGATGTCGTTAACCAGACCGCCTCGGCGGCGACCGATGGCGCCGCCTTTGCAAACTCGTTCGGCAGGAAGGGCGCTGTAGCCTGATTTGCCTACGATCGAGGGCGGGACGATGCTTGCGGCTGATAACTGGTGCGTCAAAGTCAATGACCGGGTGTACGGGCCGTACACCTCAACGCAACTGCGCAAATTTGCGCATGAGGGACGCCTCGCCGCCTGGTCGCTGATCGCGCCGGCGGGAGGACGCACCTGGCGCGAGGCGAAGGACGAGCGCGCCTTCGCGTCGTTCTTCGGCGCAGCCCCGCGCCGCACCGCCGCCGACAGCGCGCAGGCTTTCGGAAAGCGCGACATCGTTATCGAGGAAGAGGCGACGAAGGCCGAAATCAGCGAAACGGCCGCCCCTGTTCCGCCGCCTCGGAAATCAACCGCCCGTCCGGGCGTCGCCATCGCCGCAGACGGCGGGGTCGCCAATTTCGTCATCATCTTCGACGTCGTCAGCGCCGCCGCCAGCCGTGCGGAGACGGCCGTCATGAGCCTCGGCCCGGCCTTTCGCATCGCCGAGAACGTCTGGACGGTTTCATGCGAGCTTACGGCTATCGGCGTCAGAAACGCCATCGCGCCTTATCTGCGCGCGAGGGAGTCGATCTTCGTCGTCGACACCACCCGGGGCCGCAGCTCCTGGCAGAACTATTCGCCTGAAATCCACGCAAAAATCGCCGCCGCCTGGGTCAGCGCGAAACAATCCTGAGATAACGCGCGCCGTATGCGCGTTTCATGACAATCTCACGAATTAACCATTGCGCTATCGTCGGCGAGTCAGAACGCCGCTAGTATGGCTGCGTTGACTGATTCGCGTTGTCTTCAGGCGGTTGGATGGTAGATCGCGAACTGGGTTGGGCGGAGTTCAAGCCTTGCGCTGACAAGCGCCGTCAGCCTCTTTCGCACTCTTCACCATTCTGTCTCGCTGCATGTGAAACCGCTTTTGGGCGCGAGCCGGATCGACATTTTCTTTCCTTACAATCAGGAGACGGATGATGGCGAAACGCTCCGCGCGCCGGGCTGTCCGGCGCGTCAATGACGCATACTCGGCAATCGAAGGCGACAATGTGCGTCGCCTGTTCGACGAACCGGCCTGGTCGCCCGTTGACGAGGAGCATCGCGATCAAAAGTATCGAAAGAACATCAAGGCCTATAACGATGCGCAGCAGGCGCTGCTCGACGCCATCGACCGCTCGCCGCTCGTGTTCGCCATCGGCGCCGCCGGCACAGGCAAAACCTACCTCGCCGTCGCCAAGGCGGTCGAAGCGCTCGACGCCGGCACGGTCCGCCGCATCGTCCTGTCGCGGCCGGCGGTCGAGGCCGGCGAAAGCCTCGGATTTCTGCCGGGCGACGTGGAAGAAAAAATGTCGCCCTATTTGCGCCCGCTCTACGACGCGCTGTGCGACCGGCTCTCGTCAAAGCGGCTGAAAACGTTAATGGCCGAAGGCGTGATTGAAATCGCGCCCATCGCCTATATGCGCGGACGAACCCTCAATAACGCCTTCGTGGTGATCGACGAGGCGCAGAACTGCACCTACGCCCAGCTGAAAATGCTGCTTACTCGTCTCGGCTGGCACTCCTCCATGGTGGTCACCGGCGACCCGGCGCAAACCGATCTTCTCCCCGGCATGTCGGGCCTCCAGGACATTGTCGACCGGCTGCAGAAGCTCGACAGCGTCGACGCGATAACTTTCAGCCGCTCCGACGTCGTGCGCCACCCGCTCGTCGCCGAGATGATCGACGCTCTCTAGCCCGCCCCGGCCGCCGGGAGTCCTCTTCCGGTGGCCCTCGCCGGCATTTTGCCGCCCTCCCTCCCTCGTGATAAGGAAGCGCGGCGGAAAGACAGCGCGGCGGTTCGGATGAGCAACGGGTACGGTTTCGGCGGCGAGGAGATCAAACAGGAGTCGAGCTGGCGCTATCCGCTCGGCATTTTCATCGCCACGCTCGTTCTGTGCGCGATTTTTCTTTACTATTATGTCGGCCCCAGCGTCGACGAATTCAGCGGCAATGTGCCGAGCCCGGCGATCAGCGAAGAGCCGGTGAAGTTCACCGTCGGCGGCGTCGGCTTCGAGGTTCCCACAAATTACACCGTCTATCCGCGAGACCGGCGCGGCGGGGAGCGCGACGAAGTCTCCCTTTACGCGCTGTGGCCGACGCTCGCGGGTTACACGCCGGCGCGGCGGGAGGATTTTGTTGAAAATGTCGACGACACCCGGCGCGTCGATATCATGATCTCGCAGCGCACCTCGGCCTTCTCCGAACAGGAACGGATAGACGTTCTCTATCTTCCGCAGACGAACGACCGGCGCGGCGCGCGCACGTCTTTCCAGCTCGTCAAATATACGTTCCAGGACCAGCGCGCGAACGTGCCGACGAACGGCTACGCAGGCACAGAGCTTTACCTGGGCGAAACCGAAAACGGCGCCGCCCTGGCGATTTTCTGTTTTTCCGAGCGCGAGGACGTGAAAAGCCCGGAATGCTGGCGGGAATACGAACTCACGCCGACCGTGTCGGTCAGTTATCGTTTCAAGCGGCCTTACCTCGCCGAATGGAAGGCGATCGACGCGCGCGTGCGCGGCTTCGTGGAAGGGTTGGTCAAAAACTGAGCCCGCTCAAAACTGGTCGCGCCCCGTGAGTCCGCTCAGCGCGGTCATCAATGGCGGGGCCAGCAACGCGCCCACAAGTCCGAGACAAAGCGCATATCCCGCCGCGGCCGCTCCCTGCGGCGCGGCTCCGGAGACGCCTGTCGCATAGAGCGCTGCGCTGCCTGCCGAAAGGCCGACGACGAAGCGGCCCATGCCGTCGGTCATCGCCATTTCCATCGTCTCGCGCGCGTTGAGCCGCGGACTGCGGGCGTCGCGCCAGGCGAGGCCGAGCTGTCCGAAAACAATGACCGCAAGCGTCAGCGCCGCGGAGTTCATCGGCGGCGCGGGCGTCGCCATATTGAGCCCCGCCGAGACCCACATCGATAAAACCGAAGCGGCGACGAGCGCCGCCAGCACGAACAGGCCCGCCCGTAACGAGAAAAATGCGAGCGCAGCGGCGCCGGCGGCCACCCCGACAAACGCCGCCTCTCGCCAAGTGGGAGCCAGCACCAGTTCGAAAGAAGCGACGACCAGAACGATGCCGACGATCGCCACGGCGGCCATCGCGGAACGAACGGGCAGAATTTTCCGCAGCGGGCGCCAGAACCGGCGTTGCGCCTGCGTGCGCGCATTTTCGGCGACAGCCAGCGCCTCCGTCGGGCGGTGAAGGGACAGGGCGCCGGCGGTGATCAGCAGCGCGCACACGACCGACAACGCCGTCGCCGCGCCGGCCGCCCAGACCAGATCAAGAAGTTCGCCGCCAAGCGGCGAGACCGCAGCGCGCAGCGGAAACGCCGCAGCCGCGACGAGGATAGCGAAAAGCGCGAAGGCGGCGCCCTGCCGCGCCGCAAGCCCGGCGGCGCGCCGCTGATCCGCGCCGCGTGCGAACAGCGCCGCATGGTCGGCGATGACGCCAATCGCCACGACCACTCCGAGCGCCACGCCGAGCCCCGTCGCCACGCCGATCTGATCAAGTGGAACGCCTTCGAAGCGAAGCAGCCCCGCCGCGCCCGCGGCGCCGAGCACCGCCGCCAGCCCTCCCATGAAAGAAAGCCTTAGATAGGCGCCGCAGACCGGCGCGATCAGCACAAGGATCAGCGTAAGGACGAAGGCGGCGGCGAGAAGCGCGCGGTCAGGCGCGAACCAGTCGAACGGCAGGCTCGGCGCCGCCGCGTCGAGGGCGAGAAGCAGAAGAGCGATCGCTGCCGCGAAAGCGAGGCGCCACGAGGTCTTTCGGGGTGCGACGGACGCCAGGGCCAGCGGCAGCACCGGCAAGACCAGGAACGCCGTGAGCAGGTCGGCAAGATCGCCCGAGCCTACGCCCGCCTCGCGCGCGTCGTTTACGCCGATGGCGGCGAGCGCCGCGCACCCGAAAGCGAGAACGATAGCGACCAGCACCGGCCGGTCCGCCGCCAATCCGCCGACGAGGCCCAATCGCTCCCCTTGCAAGCCAGCCTCTTATCCAGCGCGGTCCGGCAGATCCATCTCGAGAATGGCCATGTTGAAATCGTAGGAGACGTCGCCGTCCTCGTCGTCCCGGAAGATCACGCCAAGGAACTCGTCGCCGAAATACACTTCCGCCGAATCGCTCTTGTTGGGCCGGCCTCGCACGGAAATGTTCCCGAGGCCGAACTTGGTGCGAAAATATTGCTGCAAGCGAGCGATTTCAAAGGGATCCATGGCGTATTCCTTGGGCGACGTCAGGCCGCGTCCCTCCTCTTAACGCCATCCGCCTTGAACGCAAACGCACGTGTCGCAGGCTATTGGCTCGACCTTGAACGGAACGGCGCCCTAGGCTGCGCCGTCCTTCTTCGATTCGACGCCCGCGCTTCGCGCCGGCCGAACCGCCCAACATGAGGCAAGACCATGAAAAACGGCTATATTTTTCTCATCGCGCTAACCGCCGCAGCATGCAGCAAGCCGGCTGGCGAAAGCATCCAGCCGGCCGCCGGTTGCGGCGAAGGAGCGACCGGAATCGTCGTTTCGGACGCCTGGGTTCGCGCCGCCGACACGACGCGACCCGCTACGGCCGCCTATCTGACGCTTTGCAACGCCGGCCCCGAACCGGATGTTCTGGTCGGCGCGACGTCCTCCGCGGCGCAGGCGGTCGAACTTCATGAGACCGTCAGAGCCGACGACGGCGTGACACGAATGAGCCCCGTCGCGCATGTCGAACTCGATCCTTCGACGCCTGTGATGTTCGCCCCCGGAGGCGCCCACATCATGATGATCGGACTGAACGAAAGCCTGGAAGCCGGCGCGACGGCTTCACTCACGCTGCAGTTCGAACATGGCCCGGCGATCACGGTCGAAGCCCCGGTGCGCGAGGCCGCGCCCGGCGCCGAGCAGCATCACTAGCAGGCGTCAGCCGTCGAACTGCTGGTCCATGGTTTCGGACGGCGGCTTGGCGCAGTCGCCGACCGGAACGGCGGGAACGCCGGCGACCGTGCAGTGCGGTTTGACCGGTTTGAGGACGACGCTGCCGGCGGCGACCTTAGCGCCCTCGCCGACTTCGATATTGCCAAGAACTTTCGCGCCGACGCTGATCAGCGCCCCGCGCCGGATTTTCGGATGCCGGTCGCCGATCTCCTTGCCGGTGCCGCCCAGCGTGACGTTCTGCAAGATCGACACGTCATCCTCGATGACGGCGGTCTCGCCGATGACGACACCGGTGCCGTGATCGATGAACACGCCCTTGCCGATTTTCGTCGCCGGGTGAATGTCGACCTGAAACAGCTCCGACATGCGGCTCTGCAGATATAGCGCCAGCGCCCGACGATCTTTCCGCCAGAGCCAGTTGGCGACGCGCTGCGCCTGCAATGAAAGATAGCCTTTGAAGTATAGGAAAGGCTGAACGTATTCGTAGCAGGCGGGGTCGCGCGCATAGACCGCGAGAATATCGGCGAGCCCCGCTTCGACAATTCTCTTTTCATCGGAATAGGCGTCGAGACATACCTCGCGCCATGACATCGCGTTCATCTCGCCGTCGGAAAGTTTTTCCGCCAGCCTGTACGACAGAGCATCCTCGAAAGTTTCATGATTGAGCACAGTGGCGTGCAGGAAGCTGGCGAGGCTCGGCTCCTTCGCGGCCGCCGCCGAAGCCTCGACGCGCATGCGCGACCATGTCTGGTCGGTTGTGAGTTTGACGACCTTAAGCTGGCCTGACATCGCGTTCTCTCCCTGCGACGATCAATCGGCGAGTATCGCCCTTGAAATGGCGTCGGGCAATTCGCCGCGCAAGGCCCTTATATGGGCTGTTAACGTCATTACAATCGTCAGACTGTCCCTTATGCGTCCAGTCAAAACCTCGTGCATCAGATCTTTAAAGAATATGCGGCGATGGTTTAGCGCTTCTGAATCTTCCGGAGCGGCCTCCCCCGCCCTGAGACCGGCGGCGATAAAGCACACCGCCGCTTCATCGGTCACCGAATTCGATATGTCGAAGGAGGAAAGCTCTATCCATTGAGCGGCTGAAAGACCTGTCTCCTCTTTCAGTTCCCGTTTGGCCGCTTCAAGCGGATCTTCCGCCAGCGGACCGCCTCCCTCCGGAAGCTCCCAGCTGTAGGCGTCGAGCGGAAACCGGTGCTGCCCGACAAGCCAGACGGAGCCGTCGGCGTCTATCGGCAGGACGCCGACCGCGCGATTCTTGAAACGCACGACGCCATACTGTCCGGGCGCGCCGCTTGGGTGAATCACGGCGTGATCGATCACGGAGATCCAGGGATTGTCGTAGATCAGCCTATCCGCTTCGACCGTCCATGGCCCGACGCGGCGCGGCGGCTTTGCGCGGCTCATTCGGCGGCGACCTTCCGCACAGGAACCGGAAGCTGGCAGACGTCAATGTAGTTCGGCCGATGATAGAAAAAGCCTTCCGGCCGATTGCGCCGCGCCTCTACATAGGCGGCGAATGCGGGCGTCCCGCTGCGGAGGATTTCGAAATTGGACCGGTCCGCTTGCGGAACATCGGCGGCGACCCTGACCGAAATGATGGTTTCCCCGAGATCGTCATCGGCGGTTTCGGCCGGCGCGACGCGCCGTAACGCCTGCAAATTCTCCATGCCGTCGACGACCCGGCCGAACACGGTAAGGTTGCGATCAAGGTAGCGCTGCGGCTGCAAAGCCACGTAAAACTCCGTTCCCGCCGTATCGCGCTCATCGCCGCGCGCAAAGGCGATTGCGCCGGCGCAATGCAGGTGCCAGGCGCGCTTCGTCCTCGGATCGTAGCCGGCAGGCAAGCTCGCCGCGTATCCTGACTGCGGCGCATATCCGTCGGCGTCGGGAAGCGGCGAGAAAGCAAACCCTTCGGGCGCGACTTCGTCGAATTCGGCGGCGAGCGTTTTCGCGGCTGTCTTTACTTCGCGCTTCTCGAAAACATCCCCGCCCTGCGCAACAAACCCGTCGATGACTCGGTAAAAGGAAAGGCCGTCGTAGAAGCCTTCCCGCGCCAGCTTCCTGATCTGTTCGACATGACGCTGCGCAAGAAACGGCGACAGCGCCACGACGACCCTGCCTCGCTCCAGGTCGATATAAAGGGTCTTTTCCGGATCGAGCGCCGCCCAGTCCGAAGCCGACGACTCCGCCAGAATTTCGGCGCCCGATTTTTTTCCCTCAAGCGGGCCAGCCGATGCGGGCGCTATGGACGCCGCCGTAACGGCGGCGGCGAAAAGCTTTCGACACAAATTCATCCGCGCCCCCGATATGGCGCCACGCCCTGATCGGGAATCCATAATCCCGCCGGCGGTTCGCTCGTCTGATAGAAAACATCGATCGGAATGCCGCCGCGCGGATACCAGTAGCCGCCGATCCTCAGCCAGCGAGGGCGCGCCGCCGCGACAAGTCGTCTGGCGACAGCCACAGTACAGTCTTCATGAAAGGCGCCGTGATTGCGGAACGAGCCGAGAAACAGCTTCAGCGATTTCGACTCGACGATAAAACGCTGTGGCGCATAGTCGATGACCAGATGCGCGAAATCCGGCTGGCCCGTTACGGGGCACAGAGAGGTGAACTCCGGCGCGACAAAACGGATGAGATAGAGCGCGTCCGGATGCGGGTTGGCGACGGTTTCAAGCGCCGCCTCGGCGGGCGAGGCCGACGCGGCGACGGCTTGGCCGAGTTGCTTCAGGCCGGCCGCCCGGGGCGTCGATTTTCTCGGTTTCTGGGAAGTAGTCGCCATCATCGCCGCCATCTGTCGCCGGTCCGGCCATCCGTATAAGGGACTGGCGCGCCTTAGGCAAAACGCCGGTCTCGGAGGACGTGTCTTTTTCCGAGACCGATCTAGCCGCCCGGCGGCGGCCCCGGCAGCAGCAGGATCGTGCTGAAACCGGGCGCCGGGCGGGCGATCCAGCGGCGCGCCCTACCGCGACCGAAGGATTCGACCTTGCCGGCCGCCGCGAGCGATTCGAGCGCCCGCTGAATGGTGCGCGGGCTCGTCCCCAGCGCAAGCCCGAGCGCCGATGTCGACCAAGCCTCTCCGTCCGCTATCAAAGCGAGCACCGCTGCATGATCTTCTTCGGCGGGCGGCGCGAGCACGACGATGCCGCCGGCGCGGCGCGGCGACATGACGAAGCCGTGCTTCGTGGCGTCGATCTCGACGAGCGCCATTAACTCCTTTCGCAGCCGTCCGATCTCGACACGCAGCCGGACGCGATGCGACTCGTCGGCTTCTCTGGCGCGGAACGCCTGCCTCACCAGCGCATCGCGCGTCACATCGGCCGGCGCCGCTTCGCCCAACGCGCGCGCGATAGCGAACAGCACCGGACGGGTCGTCAGGGAAACAGCATATCCGCCGCCGCGTACGACATGGCGGCAGGCGTCGATAACGATCGCATCCGAATTCAACAGCGCTTCGACCTCTTCGAGAAGAACAGGACGCTCCCCGCCGCGTTCGACGAGTCGCGCAGCGGGGGTTTCGAGAACAGCCGCCATGTTTTCGACTTCAGCGACAAGCGCAGGCACATTCGATTGGCGCGCGGCGTAATCGGCCCGCGCCAGCGCGGCCCGCGCCGCTTTCGTCCTTAGACGTTTGATCGCGATTCCGGCGACGGCGAGTTCGTGCGCGGCTCGCCACGCAAACGGCAAAGGCTCGGGATCCAGTTCGCCGAGCAAACGCTCCGCTTCGTCCAGGCGGCCGATCAGAAGCAGGCGCCGGATTTCAAGATGTTGCGCATGGGCGGCGTTCAGCTGGTCGCCACATGCATCAAGCGTCGCGCGCGCTGCCTCCAGCGCCTTCAGGGGCCAGCTCAGATCGCGGGAGGCGAGAGCGATTTCGGCTTCCGCGACGACGCAGCGGGCGCGAGCGACAGGCTCTTTGGAACCGAAAGCTCGCGCTGCTTGCTTGAGAAGGATTTTCGCCCGCTCAAGGGCGCCGAGCTGCGCCATGGCGATGCCCCGAAGCGCGAGCGCGGGCGCATCGTCGCGTAGCGCGATCCGCTTCAGCGCGCCCAGTGGATCGCCCGCCGCAAGGGCGCGGGCGGCGGCCGTAATCAGCGAGTCCATCGAAATCCCGACACGATTGTCACTCTCGCCCGTTCGGGGCCCGCTCCTAGTCTATCTCACGATCAACAGCCAGCGCGCCTTTGAGAGAACGGCGCAAATCAACGAAGGAGTTACCGATGATCACCATTTCCGCTTTCGGCAGCGCCCCAGATTTCGCCAAGGGCATCGTACGCGATGTGCGCGTGCGATGGGCGCTCGAAGAGGCGGGTCTTCCCTACCAGACCCGCCTGCTTGAACAGGGCGATCAGGATACGGCCGAGTACCGCGCGTTGCAGCCATTCGGGCAAGTGCCCGTCTTCGAGGAAGACGGATTCGTCCTGTTTGAATCGGGCGCCATCGTTCTTGAGATCGCTGAGCGCTCCGGCATGCTGCTGCCGAAAGATCGGAAGGCGCGAGCCCGGGCTGTTCAATGGCTGATCGCGGCGCTCAACTCGGTCGAGCCGTCCGTCGTCAATGTCTTCCTGATCGATTTTGTTTTCACCCAAGAGGAATGGGCGAAGCTGCGCCGGCCGAGCGCCGTCGAACTTATGAACAAGAAAATTGACGCGGTGGCGAAAAGGCTGGGCGACAAACCCTTCCTCGACGGCGACAGCTTCACCGTCGGCGACCTGATGATGGCCTCAGTCCTGCGATTCCACCCGGATGTCCGCAAGCGCGATCCGCGCCTCGCCGCATACATCGACCGCTGCACGGCGCGCCCCGCTTTCAGGCGAGCTTTCGACGCGCAGCTCGGCGATTTCCGCAAGGCGGCCTGAATCAAGAATCCCCACGAAGGAACAACAACGATGACGACGCACCAGATTGCAACTAGGGAAGAATGGCTCGCGGCGCGGCTCGATCTGCTTGAGGCGGAAAAAGCGCTGACACGTCAGAGCGACGAGATTGCGCGGCGGCGGCAGGCGCTCCCATGGGTCCGCGTGGAGAAGGATTACCGTTTCGACACGGACGAGGGAGAAGCTTCGCTTGCGGATCTTTTTCGCGGACGCTCGCAGCTCCTCGTCTACCACTTCATGTTCGGGCCGGACTACAAGGCGGGTTGCATTTCCTGCTCGTCGATCGCAGACGGCTTCAATGGAATCGCCGTGCACCTCGCCCATCACGACGTGATGTTGTGGGCTTCATCGCTGGCGCCGCTGCCGAAGCTGCAGGCGTTCAAACGGCGAATGGGCTGGGTGTTTCCCTGGGCCTCGGCGCATGACAGCGACTTCAATTACGACTTCAACGTCTCGATCACCGAAGAGCAACAGCGCCAGGGCGGAAGCGAGTACAATTACCGACGCGGCGGTCACGCGCTCACGGCGTCGACGCTTCCGCCCGTGGTGATCGAGAACGCCACGAGGGCCGGCGCGGAGCCGGCGGCTTATGTGCGCCAGCAGCCAGGCCTCAGCGCCTTCGTACTCGAAAACGGCGCGGTCTATCACGTCTATTCGAGCTACGCCCGCGGACTGGATGGCCTGTGGGGCATGTATCAGTGGCTCGATCGCGCCCCGAAAGGCCGGAACGAAGAAGAAGGCGTCTGGTGGCGCCACCATGACAGCTACGGTCAGGCGGCCCGGTGATCGCTGCCGATGTCGAAACCGGGCGCCGCCAGGCCGCGGCGCTCGATGCCGCCTGCTGGCTCGGGTTCGCCGCCTCGCCGACTTTCGCCGTCATGGCCTTCGCCACGGCGGCGTTCGGCGGGGCCGGTCCGCTCGACGTTCTTTGCGCTTCCGGCGGGGGCGCGTTCGCGCTGTCCAGCATGACGCCGATGTACCTGCTGATGAGCGTCTTTCACGCCGCCCCTTGGCTGAAACTTGCGGCGCGGCTATCGCCTCCAGGAAAAGGCGAGCGGCCTCCCGGCGCCGCCTAGCTCAATCGCCGAAGGCGGTCTCGCTCGCCGGCGCGGCATTCTTGAAGCCTTCGGCGACCACCGCCTCGGCGCCCGCCCGGAGTTGCCGCGCCGGACGCTTTCGCGTACATCCAGCCCGCAAGCGCCCGTAGCTCAGCTGGATAGAGTGCTGCCCTCCGAAGGCAGAGGTCACAGGTTCGAATCCTGTCGGGCGCGCCATTCGCCCAATCTGTAAAATCCGACAGCTGGCTGTTGAGGGCTGGGCGCGCCTCAGTTTGGGCGCCGATGCGGCGCATAGGATGGAGGTCGCGGCTTGCGGGGTTATGCTGCGCCGCCGGATCCGGAACTTCGTAAGACCCGGCCGTGGCCGAGAGGTGCGAGATGACGATCAGCGGATTTTGCAAATGCGCCCCCTTCGTGGCGGCCGCCTTGTCGTGCCTGTTTCAGGCCACCGCCGCGCTCGCCCAGGAAGCCTCGACGCAGACCACCGACGACCCCATAGCCGCGCTTATCGCGGAACAGGCGCGCGACGACGCCGCGAAGGCCGAGGCCTCGGATCTTTCTGTTCATTATGCGGAACAGGCGCCGCATCCGGACGATCTGCGCCCCGTCGCCGCGCCGCCGCCGGGCGTCGCGCGGCCGGCGATGTGGCGCGTCGCCGACGCCGACAGCGAGATCTTCCTGCTCGGAACGTTTCACATCCTGCCGCCGAACCTCAAATGGCGCAGCAACGCTCTCCTGCGCGCCTCTGATCAGGCGGAGACGATCTGGTTCGAAGCCGAGGTCGATACGCCCGCAGCGCGCGAGAAAGCCATGGAGATTCTCCGCGCCAGAGGTTTGAACCCGCCCGGCGTGACGCTATCGGGCCTGCTGTCTGAAAATGACGCCGCGCAGCTTCACGCAATCGCGGCGCGGCTCGGATTGCGCATGGAGCAGCTAGACCGCATGCGCCCGTGGCAGGCGTTTCTTGCGCTGAGCGTTCAGTTCATCGCGTCTCAAGGCTTCGAGCCCGGATCCGGCGTCGAGACCGTGCTGCTGCAGGAAGGCCGCGCGCGCGGACGCCAGCTCAAGTTCTTCGAAACAGTGGAGCAGCAGCTCGGCCTTTTCACCTCGCTCGATCCTGAAACGGAAAAACATCTTCTGTCGATCACCCTCCGCGATTGGGACGAACAGTCCGCCGAATTCGAGGCGCTGTTCGAAGCCTGGCGGGCCGGCGACGTCGCGACCATCGACGCGCTGATGAACGGAACGATGCGCAGCGAAGCGCCGGACGTCTACGAGAAGCTGATCGTCGCGCGCAACCAGGCCTGGGCCGCCAAGATCGCTCGGGAGATGCGCGGCTCGGGCCGGACGCTGGTCGCCGTCGGCGCGGCGCATCTCGTCGGCGCCGATTCCGTGCCGGCGATGCTGCGCGCGCAAGGTTTCGAGGTGACGCGGTACGGCGCCGAGTAGAGCGCCCTACTCCTTGTCCTTCGCCCGCTTTTTGCGGAGATGCGGTTCGAGCGCGCGCTTGCGCAGGCGGATCGATTTCGGCGTCACTTCGACGAGCTCGTCATCCTCGATATAGGCGATGGCCTGTTCGAGAGAGAGGCGTCGCGGCGTCGTCAGGCGGACGGCTTCGTCCTTGCCCGCCGCACGGATGTTGGTGAGCTGCTTGCCCTTCAGCGGATTGACGTCGAGATCGTCGTCCTTTGCGTTCTCGCCGATGATCATGCCCTGATAGACTTTCTCGCCCGCCCCTATGAACAGGACGCCGCGCTCCTCGATGTTCCACAGCGCATAAGGCACGGACTCGCCGGCCCCGGTCGAGATCAGAACGCCGTTGCGGCGGCCCTCGATGGCGCCTTTCCATGGCGCGTGTTCGAGATAGGAGCGATTGATGACGCCGGTGCCTCGCGTGTCGGTGAGGAATTCGCCGTGATAGCCGATGAGCGCCCGCGCCGGCGATTTCATGGTGATGCGCGTCTTGCCGCCGCCAGAAGGCCGCATGTCGACAAGCTCGGCCTTCCGCATGGAAAGCTTCTCGATGACGACGCCGGAAAATTCGTCGTCGACGTCGATAACGACTTCCTCGATAGGCTCGAGCACTGTTCCGTCCTCGTCCTTGCGGGTGACGACGCGCGGCCGCGACACGGCGAGCTCGAAGCCTTCGCGGCGCATGTTCTCGATGAGCACGCCGAGCTGCAGTTCGCCCCGCCCCGCAACCTCCATGCCGTCGCCGGCGGGGGAATCGGTGACGCGGATGGCGACGTCGCCCTCCGCCTGCCGCATCAGACGGTCGCGGATGACGCGCGACTGAACCTTGTCGCCTTCCCGCCCGGCGAGCGGCGAATCGTTGGCGGAGATAGTGACCGAAAGAGTCGGCGGGTCGATGGGCTGAGCGGGCAGCGGTTCGTTCACGGAGAGATCGCACAGCGTGTCGGCGACCGACGCCTCCCCGTAGCCGGCGATGGCGATGATATCGCCGGGTCCGGCTTCCTCGACCGGCTGGCGTTTCAGGCCGCGAAAGGCGAGCACCTTGGTGATGCGCACCCGTTCGATTTCCTCGCCTTCGCGGTCGATGGCCTTCATGGTGACGCCGGGACGCGCCATGCCGGAAACGATGCGGCCGGTTAGGATGCGCCCCAGATAGGGATCGGCCTCGAGCGTCGTCGCCAGCATGCGGAACGGCGCCGCGTCAGCGCCCGCTTCCACGGGCGGCGGGGGCACATGCGCGACGATCGTTTCGAAAAGCGCGCTCAAGTCCTTGCGCTCTCCTTCGAGCGACAGCGACGCCCAACCGTCTCTCCCAGATGCGTAGATGATCGGAAAGTCGAGCTGCTCGTCATTGGCGCCGAGCGCCGCGAAAAGATCGAAAGCGGCGTTGAGCGCTTCGTCCGGATCGGCGCTCGGACGGTCGACCTTGTTGAGGACGAGGATCGGACGCAGCCCGAGGCGAAGCGCCTTCGAGAGCACGAACTTGGTCTGCGGCATCGGCCCTTCGGCGGCGTCGATGAGAAGCAGGCAGCCGTCGACCATGGAAAGGATACGCTCGACTTCGCCGCCGAAATCCGCGTGGCCGGGCGTGTCGACGATGTTGATGCGGACGGGCGAAGCCCCCTGCTCCCACAGCACCGAGGTGCATTTGGCGAGAATGGTGATGCCGCGCTCGCGCTCGATGTCGTTCGAATCCATCGCGCGCTCGGCCATTTCGGTGTTGGCGCGCACCGCCCCCGACTGGCGCAGCATCTCGTCGACCAGCGTCGTCTTGCCATGGTCGACATGCGCGATGATGGCGATGTTTCTAAGAGGAACGCGGTCGGACATTCAGGGGCTTTCGATAAAGCGGGGATGATCCGGCGCGCTTCCTGCGCAAAACCGCTTGCGCCTGCCCGGAGCTTATTCGCCCCGGCGTCTGCGCTATTTTTGTGCAGTGCGCAAGAGGCGCGTCCGCGCGGCCGCCCAATACTGAAGTCTGCAGTTGACAATTTTTAGAGCCGCATAAATAGTGAAGCCATAACTTCACCAAAGAGGAAACAGCCATGCCCGACCCAGCCGCCATTCACAGCACCTTCGTGCTTGAGCGGAGATATCCCAGACCGCCGGAGCGCGTGTTCGCCGCCTTCGCGGACGCCGACCGCAAGCGCCGATGGATGGGCGAAAGCGACAGCCACACGGTCGAAAAGTTCGAGTCGGATTTCCGGGTCGGCGGCGGCGAACGCATGCGCTACCGCTACGGCGTCGACACGCCGCTCAAGGGCGCCGCCATCACCAGCGAAGGGCTTCATCTCGACATCGTTCCCGACCGACGCATCGTCATCGCGTCGAACATGGCCTTCGATCACGGGCCCCGCTTTTCCGCTTCGCTCGTGACATTCGAATTCTTTGCGGAAGACGGCGGGACGCTGCTCGTTTGCACCCATCAGGGAGCCTTTTTCGAGGGCGCCGACGGCCCCGACCTCAGGAAAGGGGGCTGGGAGGCGCTGCTCGCCCGGCTAGCGGCGGAGACGACGCGATAGAAACGGAGCCGACTCAATGCCCCTCCGCCAGCCGGACCCCGACCGCATTCTGACGGCGCTCGGCGACCCGACGCGCCGATCCATCGTTGAAGCGTTGTCCACGAGCCCCGCGTCCGTCTCGCATCTCGCCGGGGCGACTGGGGTCACCCTAACCGCCATCGGCCAGCATCTGCAGGTGCTTGAGGAGTGCGGACTGGCGCGCACGGAGAAAACCGGCAGGGTGCGCACCTGTCGTCTCGCCCCCGAAGGATTCGCCGTCCTCGAAGCGTGGATCACGGAACGCAAATCGCTGCTGGAGCGCCAACTCGACCGCCTCGGCGAAATTCTCGCCGAAGACAACGAGTAGCCCAAACGACGAACGCTCCCGAAAACGGGAGCGTCCGCAAGCCAGGCGTCGGAGGAAGCGGCTTAGCTTAGAGTTTTACGAGCCGGCGCGCGTCGTCCTGCAGCGCGATCGCCTCGCCGTCGAGGAACAGCACCGTATACGGCATGTAGCCGCCGAAGGCGCCGGAAGGCAGGCGGGACTTGACCCGAACGTCGATCGCCCAGCAGGGAAGCCCCTCATAGCCGGCGACATCGGCGTAGACCTGATATGGCTCTCCAACAAACTGGAAACGAGCGGAGCGGGCGTCGACCAGACGGTCGCTGATATAGGCTTCGGCGGAAGCCTCGTAATTGGCGGGCATCGGCCCGAAATCAGCGGCGAGCACGCCCGTGGCCAAAAGGGCGGCGGCGGCGAAACCAGCAAGAATTTTTTTCATCAATAATGTCCTTTCCAGTTTCCGGACTGTCATCCGCTTGTTATGAAACTGTCATCAATCTGTCACGTTTCGCGCGCGCGTCAATAGGAATGCGCATTTTTTGCGCTAAAATTCGCGCAAAATTTGCGCCTTTTCTTTAAGGGTCGTTTCGATCCAAAAACGGCGGCGCAAACGATGCTCGGCATCTCCAGCGTGCGCGGGCGTTTCGCCCTCGCCTCCGCACTCAGGCCCGGTCGTTGCATTCACGGGGTGGATTTTTTGACATAAACTTTCGCGAGAGTGCGGGGGCATGCAGCGTAAAGTGAGGGGCGGTGATGGCGCGGTCGCTTGAGAGGTCGGTGAAGTTCGTCAAGCCCGGCCGCTACATCCTTAACATGCTGCTGTTCCTGCTGGGGGTCGGGGCGCTCGTCTATTACCTGTCGCCGCTGAGCCCGCAGCCATCGACCGTGCTGGTCGAGGCCTTCAACGCAAATCCGCCGCTCAACGGACTGATTCTCGGCGTCCTCCTCATCGGCGTCATCTACGATCTGCGGCAGGCCGGCGTCATCGATCCGGCCGTGCGCTGGGTCGAAGCGTTCCGCGAGACCGTCGATCCGCGCCGTGCGCGCCTGCCCCGCCCGCCGGGCCTCATCAGCGCCATCGCCAAGCTGCTCCTCGACGCCGACGAACGCGGCGGAAGGCTCAGCCCCGAATCGACCCGCGCCATTCTCGATTCGATCGGCACGCGAATGGACGAAGGCCGCGAGATGGGCCGCTATATCGGTAATCTTCTCGTCTTCCTCGGCTTGCTCGGCACGTTCTGGGGGCTGTTGCAGACCGTCAACGCGGTCGCCGGCACGATCAGCAGCCTCGCCGAGACGAGCGGTCCCGCCGAGGAGGCGGTCGCGCAACTCATCCGCAATCTGAAAGAACCGCTCTCCGGCATGGGCACGGCGTTTTCCTCGTCGCTGTTCGGCCTCGGCGGCAGCCTGATCGTCGGCTTTCTCGATCTGCAGGCGAGCCAGGCGCAGGGCCGTTTCTACACTGATCTTGAAGACTGGCTTTCGGGCATGACCGAAACGACGCGCGGCGGCGGGACGAGCGCAAGCCTTTCCCTTGACCGCGCCGATGGCGACGTGCTCGCCGCGCTGCAGTCTCTGGAAATGGCGCTGGCCGCGAACACCGAAGCGCACATCAAGGCGCAGGCCGGCCACACGGCCGAGCTCAAGGATGAAATCCGCGCCCTCAACCGTACGCTCATCCGCTCCGGCGGCGGGGAATAAAAGATGGCCCGGCGCAGGAGAGGCGGCGAGGCCAATATATGGCCCGGTTTCGTCGACGGGCTGTCGACGCTGCTCCTTGTGCTGATGTTCGTCCTGTCGATTTTCGTGGTCGCGCAGTTCTATCTCGGCGAGAAGCTGACATCGGTGAAAGACGAGCTTGCGTCCAAGGATACGGAGCTCGCCCGCCTCACCGCCCGCATCAACGAACTCGCCGAGCAGCTCGGACTGGCGCAGTCGGAAAAAGACCAGTTGCAGCAGCAGCTTCTCGCGCTCGAAACGACGATCGCCGAAAAGGAAGCGCAGATCGCCTCGCTCGGCGCGGCCGTCGCCGCCTCAGCCGAGGAACTGGAAGCGGAAAAAGCGCTCACCGAAAACCAGAAGAGCGAAATCGCCACGCTCAACGCCCAGCTCGCGGCGCTCAGGAAGCAGCTTGCAAGCCTGCAGGAAGCGCTCGACGCGGCGGAAGCCAAGGACAAGGAACAACAGGCGCAGATCCAGAATCTCTCGCAACGCCTCAACGCGGCGCTAGCGCGCAAGGTTCAGGAACTTCAGGAAGTACGTTCGCGGTTTTTCGAGGCGCTCCGAGCCGCTCTGGGCGACAGAACCGATGTTAAGGTCGTCGGCGACCGCTTCGTTTTCGAAAGCGACATCCTGTTCGGCTCCTGCTCGGCGACGCTGGGCGAGGCAGGCAAGATCGAGCTGAACAAGCTCGCGGCGGCTCTTCTGGAGATTCAGGGCGATATTCCGTCTGAAGTGAACTGGGTGTTGCGCGTCGACGGGCATGCGGATTCGACGCCGCTCGGGCCCTCGTGCTCGCAGTTTTTCGATTCCAATCTCGACCTCTCTGCTCAGCGGGCGATTTCGGTGGTAAATTACCTCAAGGAACGCGGCGTGCCGGCCCGCCGCCTGATGGCGACCGGGTCCGGATCGGAGGCGCCGCTGGTTTCCGGCTATTCCGCCGCCGCGCTGGCGCAGAACCGGCGGATCGAGTTCAAGCTCGACGAGCGGTAGTGTTGGCGTAGCGGCCGGGGCGCGGACTGTCTGGGGAAATGCTGCGGCGATGTCGGCCGAGATCGTCCGCATGCGACGGGGAGGCGGGAGATGACACGACAGTATGTATGGCGCCGCGCTGCGTTGGCGGCTCTTATGACCATAGGCGCCGCCGTGACGACGGCTTCGGCGCAAGAAGCCGGTGCCGCGCCGGACGAGCGAGCGAGAGTTATCACGCCGACACGCTCCGCGCCGCGCCTCGCGCGCCCCGCCATCGAGAAAAGCGCTGCGCCCATAGACTGGCAGGCCGTGCGCGATCTCATCCGCGAAACCCGAGAACGCGATCAGGCGTTCCAGCGTCAGGCCCAGACCTCGACGACCGCCGCGCGCCCGCCAGCGCCCCGTCCCGACGGATTGCGCGCGCTGTCGCCGCGGCAGCTGGGGCGCGTCGACCTCCGCGAGGTGGCGCAGACCCGCGTGCCCCTACTCGCTCCGGTCACTTCGGAGACGACGCCGACCCTGCGGGTCGCGGCGCGGGAGAACGCGTTCACCGCCCTCGCCGATCTTCCCGGCGGCGCCTCGGTGGAGATTCTCGGCACGCGCATGCGCGTCGTCGGCGGCGGGGCGGACGCGGTGAAAATGCGGCAGGCCCAGCGCCGCCGGTTTCAGGCGCGGCTCGCCGGCCTCGACGCGCCCTATGTGATCAGCCGCCACGAAGAGGGCGTCGACCTTTCTTTCTCGAAATTCGGCGCCGCCTATCTCGTGACCATCTACTGTCCGAAGCCGGACGACGACGAGCGCTGCTCGAAGAACGACTACGTCCTGTCTCTCGTCCAAAATTTGTCGATTCTGAACGAGTCTGAAGGAGACGGACAATGAGAAGCCTCTTTACACTGATCGTCATCCTGCTTCTTGCGGCGGCCGTATTCTTTGTCCTCAAGGACGGCAAAGTACCAATGCCTACGCTGCCCGACGCGCCGACGGCCGAACAACCGGCGGAGCCCGCAGACGATCCCGTCCAGCCGGAAGAGGAGCCTGCGCCCGACGACCCGGCCGACGAACCCGATGAAGACGTCCTCACAGACGCCAACGGCAAAGTATTCTCATATTACCCGGCCGGCGACCTCATCAACGGCAGCGCCCCGCCCTCCATCCTCGTCGACGACATGATCTATGACGAGCATATCGTCTTTCCGGCGGAAGGGCCGGTGTTCTTCAATTCGCAGGTCTACGGGCATGGCGGCGGCAAGGCGAGCGTCAACGGCAAAGGCTCGGACCAGTGCAACGCCGAAAACTACAGTTATCCGTGGCGGGACAATTTCTGCGAGAAGCGCGGCAAGGACCAGTATTTCTGCGAGGCTGGCGGCCACACCGGCGTCGACGTGCGCCCCGCTACCTGCAAAAAGGCGGTTCACTGGGTCGTCGCGCCGGAAGCCGGTGAGATCTACGACATCGGCAGCTACGGCGTGCGCCTAATGTCCGACGACGGCACCTGGTACCAGTTTCTCCACATGGACATGAACTCTCTCGCCGTCGTCGAGGGACAGGACGTCGTCGCCGGCCAGCGCATCGGCAAGATCTCCAACGTGTTCTTCGATTCGAACGGAGATCCGGTGCCGACCACCATTCATGTGCATATCGACATGAAGGAAGCCTATGCGCCGACCAACGGCGATCCGGCTTTCATCGACCGGGTCAATCCTTATATGACGTTCGTCGCCGCCTACGAGCGGAAGCTGCGCGGCGAATAGAATTTCCGGAGGCGGACGCCTGCCGGTGTGCGAGGCGGCGCTGAGGAACGGCCTCTATCGGCGCCTTAACGAAAAGGCGAGATAGACGCCGACCAATGCGGCGGCGAGCCCGAACCAGGTGAGCGCATACTCGAGGTGCCGGTTCGAGAATTCGATGCGCGTCGTACCGCCCTTCGGCCACGGCGCGCCGGGGTTTTCCTCGCCGGAACTGTCAATATACCACGGGACCGTCTCGATTCCCTGGTGGGCGGCGAGCCGCAGCGGATCGCGCGCGAACCAGAGATTGTCCTCAGGCTGATCGACCGGGCGCACGAGCCGGGCGATGGACGGCGGATTCTCCGCAGCGCGCAGCAACCCCTTGACGGCGACCTCGCCTTGCGGCGCGCCGTCGGCGCGTTTCCCGGGATCGCTCGCGGCCTGAGGCGCGAAGCCGCGATTAACATAGACGAAACGCCGTCCGCCTCCCGCCGCGGGCGCGTCGAGCGGCGTGAAAACGTAGACGCCGGGCGCTCCGTCGAGCGTGCCGAAGACGCGCGCTTCGAGGTCGTGCGCGTAGACGCCCTCGATATAGACCCGCCCATATTCCATGTTCTCGCCGGACGCGACGCGCGTCAGCGCCTCATCGAAGGGAATCGCCGGCGATGCGGCGAGCCTTTCTGTTTGCCGGATGAGATCGAGCTTCCATTGCCGCCGTTCGAGCTGCCAGACGCCGAGCGCGATGAGAATCGCCAGAGCCGACGCGACCGCGATCGTCAGTCCGGGCCGGAACCTGAACGTCATTCCTCAAGCCGGCCTTCGGCGGCCTTGTTGCGGTATTGCAGCGCGATCAGGGTCGCCTTGAACGGCCGGAGCAGCAACAGCGTCAACCCCACCGCCACGCCCGCCGACAGGAGAAACGCCAGCCACAGCGGCGCCTCCCAGACGAAGCGGGCAATGAAAGCGAGCGCCACGGCGAGGAAGCCGACGATGAACATCACGAACACGGCGGGCCCGTCGCCGGAATCAGCCTGCGCATAGTCGAGCCCGCACGCCTCGCAGCGATCCCTGAGGCCGAGAAAGCCGTTGAACAGCGCTCCCTGCCCGCAACGCGGACACTTGCCGCCGAAACCGGCGGCATAAGGAGAAACGGGCGGATAATAGGTCATCGGGCGGCGGCTTTCGAAATCACCATGACCGCGTCGGGCTTGATCGCATCGGCGCCGCGATAGGCGCCCGCCGCTTTTTCTGCGCCGGAGAGGGTTTTGGCGACGCAGGTTTTGCCGTCGTCCTCGATCTCGAGGTCGCCCTTCGAGACGAGCCCGTCGCGCAGCGCTGCGGGCAGGCTCTGGCAGTCGATCATGATCATGCGCAGCGCGCCCTGCTTCCTGTCGGCGTAAAAGTACCAGTAGCCGCCATCGTCCTCACTCCACATCTGCGCCAGGAACCCGCCGCGGCCGATCGGCCGGAAGCGCACGAGGGTCGGCCCTTCGTCTTCCTCGAGAGGCTGGAATCGGTAAAGCGCGTCTTCTCTGGAAATGTCGAGGGGAACGCAGTCGCCCTCGTTTCCATCTTCATACTGACAGCTTTCGTACGCGCCGGGCGTCAACGGCTTGCCGCGCGCATTGTCGTCGTTGAGCAGCGGGTTTTCGCTGACGAGACAAGCGCTCAATCCGAGCAGGGCGGCGATGACGATGAAGCGCGCGCCCGTTCGAAGAGAAGTCCGCATAGACCCCCTCCTTTAAATCGAAGGGCGATCCCGCCGCCCTCGTCGCCGGGCAGTCTATTACAGAAGGCCCTGGTTGCCGAGCACGTAGATGCAGGCGAACAGGAACAGCCAGACGACGTCGACGAAGTGCCAGTACCAGGCCGCCGCCTCGAAGCCGAAATGGCGGTCAGGCGTGAACTGGCCAGCGAGGGCGCGGAACAGGCAGACGGTCAGGAAGATGGTGCCGATGATGACATGCAGACCGTGGAAACCCGTCGCCATGAAGAAGGTCGAGCCGTAGATGTCGCCATGCAGGAACGCGAACATGCCTTCGGCGAGAGCCTCGTGATACTCGATGGCCTGCAGCGTGGTGAAGAAGGCCCCGAGAACGATCGTCAGTATCAGGCCGTTGATCAGGCCTTTCCGATCGTTGTGCAGAACGGCGTGGTGCGCCCAGGTCACCGTCGTGCCGGACAGGAGCAGCACGAGCGTATTGATGAGCGGCAAGTGCCACGGATCGAGGGGATCGACGCTGGGCGGCGGCCAGACGCCCGCCGTCGCATGACAGCGCCCGTCGTTGCCGAGGAAGGCCGGATCTCCGTTGAGATTGAGCATCTGCGCGCCGTCCGACAACAGAATCGGATCGCAGTGATTGGCGAACAGGGCGGAGCCGAAGAACGCCCAGAACCAGGCGGCGAAGAACATCACTTCCGAGGCGATGAACAGCACCATGCCGTAGCGCAGGCCGAGACGCACGACGAGCGAAGTGTTTTCGCCGGTCAGGCTTTCCTTGATGACGTCGCGCCACCAGCCGGCCATGGTGATCAGCACGCCGACCAACCCGGCTATGAAAACGCCGGGACCGCCGGGAAGCTTGAGGCCGTTCTCGCCGCCGAGCACCAGACCGAAACCGTCCTCGGTGGTCTGCAGCCAGGTCACGGCGCCGATCATCATCGTCACCGCCGCGATCGAACCGACCAGCGGCCACGGGCTCGGGTTGACGAGATGGTAGTCGTGCTTGACCTCGGCTCCGGCCATAGGGCGCCCCTTAGCGTGCTAGAAAATCGCCGTCTGTATAGCCTTCGGCGGGGAAGGTTTCCAACCCTTGTTTCAACGCCTTGGCTGCGACAAAAGCCGCAGCCTCTCCCCCTATGCGACCGCCTCCCGGCTCAGGGCGCGCCGGCGGCCCGGCCGCCTTTGGCGGTCTCCTCGTCGTCCCAGCGGAAGAAGGTGTAGGCGAGCGTGATGGTCTGGACTTCGTCGAGATTGCTGTCCTTGGCGATCGACGGGTCGACGAAGTAGGTCACCGGCATGTCGACCTTCTCGCCCGGCTGCAGCACCTGCTCGGTGAAACAGAAACACTCGATTTTCTTGAAATAGATCCCCGCCTTGGCCGGAGAAACGTTGAAGGTGGCGCGGCCGGTGATCGGCTTGTCCGAAAGATTCTCGGCCTCAAAAAAGGCCAGCCCCGATTCGCCGACCTTAAGGGTCTGGGAAATCTGCTCCGGTTTGAAACGCCAAGGCATGCCTTCGGCGACAGTGCCGTCGAATCGCACCGTGATGTTGCGATCGAGCACTTCGCTCGCGCCAGCCTCGGCGCGCTGTGTCGTACCGCCGAAACCCGTCACCTGGCAGAAGGCCCGATAGAGCGGCACCGCGGCGTAAGACATGCCTACCATCCCGAACACCACCGCGATCACAATGAAGGCGGTGCGGTGATTCTGCGACGGCGTGCGCTCGTTCATCTCCACACCTCAGAAGGGCCGTTCGGCGATCTGCCCGCCGATCTTTAGGATCGTGACGAAGTACACGATGACGACGAAAGCGGCGATCAGTCCGCCGATCGCCAGATTGCGCTGTTTGCGGCGCTTGTCGGCGTTCGGGTCAGACATAGAGCGCGACCAGGTCTTCCGCGAGGATCGCCGCGAACAATGTGAACAGATAAAGGATCGAGAAACCGAACAGACGCTGCGCGCTCCGTTTGGCGCCCTGTTCGTCGGCGCGCACTTTCCAGGCGAGCCACGCAAAGGCCGCGCCCATGCCCAGCGAAACGGCGCCGTAGAACGGTCCGGCGAAGCCCATTGCGAACGGCGCGACGCCGGCGACCGCCATGATGATCGCATATAAAAAGATCTGACGGCGGGTTTCGGCCTCGCCCCTGACATTGGGCATCATCGGCACGCCCGCGCGCGCATAATCGCCTTCGCGGTAAAGCGCCAGCGCCCAGAAATGCGGCGGCGTCCACAGGAAGATGATGGCGAATAAAGTCCACGCCTCCACCGGCGCGGTTCCCGTCACGGACGCCCAAGCGACGACCGGCGGAAAGGCGCCTGCAGCGCCGCCGATGACGATGTTCTGCGGCGTCGCACGCTTCAGCCACATCGAGTAGATGACGACATAGAAGAAAATCGTGAAAGCGAGCAACGCGGCGGCGAGCACATTTGAGGCGAGCCAAAGCAGGGTCACCGAAAGCACGGAAAGCACCAGCCCGAAGGCGCCAGCCGACGAACGGTCGACGAGTCCGCGCGGGATCGGCCGCAGCACGGTGCGCGCCATCAGCGCGTCAATGTCGGCGTCCCACCACATATTGAGGGCTCCGGAAGCCCCAGCGCCGATAGCGATCGCCAAGAGCGAAATGGCGGCGAGCATAGGGTGGACTTCACCGCCGCCGGCGACGGCGGCGACCATGCCGACCAGCGCCGTGAAAACGACGAGCGACATCACCCGCGGCTTCAGCAGCGAGAAATACTCGCCCGGCCCGGCGTCGGAAAAAGCCGCCGTCCGCCCCCGTCCCGTTCCCGTGGCCATAATTTCGCTCATGCGCGGCTTATGCCTGAAACACGCCCCCCGGAAAACAGCAAGCGGGCCGCACGAGGCGCGGCCCGCTGTCGCTGCAACA
Source organism: Pseudomonadota bacterium (assembly GCA_036337175.1). GTDB lineage: Bacteria > Pseudomonadota > Alphaproteobacteria > Caulobacterales > Parvularculaceae > Amphiplicatus. Next base: position 991,255 of record JAYZEQ010000002.1, on the reverse strand, counting down.
GGTCTTTGGGCGGGCCTAGCCCCGGCTCAGCACCGACCGCACCCCGAAGATGAGGAAGATCAGCACCATAAAAGCGATGAAATAGGCGAGAAGCGTCCCCGCCTGCATGCCCATAAAACTGTTCCAGCTATACTGAAGCTGGTTGACCGCTCGGTCACCATAGGTCGCCCCCTCCGTTGGCGCGCCGCGGAAAAACCCCCGCAGAAAACCGCCTATGGCGAACAGGACAAGCGCCAGCAAGGTCATCGATCCGATCTGCGTGCCGCGCTGCATCATCAGCGATGCAAGCAGCACGGACCCGAAAGCGATCAGCAGCGCGACCCAGTCGCCGCTGAAGAAAGTATGCCGGATGATCCCGGCGACGTCGTTTACAATGGTCTCAAGCATCAGCCCCTCCGACTTGAGCAATAGCGTGCGGTTCCAGCCCCCTGGATCCGCCCGTTAACCATTATTAACCAATTAAGGGGGTTCTCGCCAGCCTTAGGCGGAAACGAAAAACCCCGCCGGTTTGGGGCCGGCGGGGGGGATCTCAAGCGCTCGCAAAGCCTCTAGTGGAACGACTTGGCGTCGCCCGTGTCGAAGCGCGGCAGCTCGTTGAACTGGTGGAACGGCGGCGGCGACGGCAAAGTCCACTCTAACGTCGTCGCTCCCTCGCCCCACGGATTCGCCGGAGCCTTGCGGCGATAGATGAAGAACGCGTCGATCATGCAGATCAGGAACACGAACATTCCGGCGAGCGTGATCGCATAGCCGATCGACGAAACCAGGTTCCAGTGCGCGAAAGCGAGCGGGTAGTCGATATAGCGGCGCGGCATGCCCTGCAGACCGAGGAAATGCTGCGGGAAGAAGACCAGGTTCACGCCGATGAACATGATCCAGAAATGCAGCGCGCCAAGCCATTCGCGATACATCTTTCCGGTCATCTTGCCGAACCAGTAGTACCAGCCGCCGAAGATCGCGAACACGGCGCCGAGCGACAGCACGTAATGGAAGTGCGCGACGACGTAATAGGTGTCGTGCATGTAGTGGTCGACGCCGGCGTTGGCGAGGACGACCCCGGTGACGCCGCCGACGGTGAACAGGAAGATAAAGCCGATCGCCCACAGCATCGGCGTCTTGAACTCTATCGAACCGCCCCACATCGTCGCGATCCACGAGAAGATCTTGATGCCGGTCGGCACCGCGATGACCATCGTCGCGGCGACGAAATACGCCTTCATGTTGACGCTGAGACCCACCGTATACATGTGGTGCGCCCAGACGATGAACCCGACGAAGCCGATCGCCACCATCGCATAGGCCATGCCGAGATAGCCGAAGATCGGCTTCTTCGAGAAGGTCGAGACGATATGGCTGATGATGCCGAAGCCCGGAAGGATGAGGATGTAGACCTCCGGGTGCCCGAAGAACCAGAACAGGTGCTGGAACAGCAGCGGATCTCCGCCGCGCCCCGGATCGAAGAAAGCCGTGCCGAAGTTGCGGTCGGTCAGCAGCATGGTGATCGCGCCGGCCAGCACGGGCAGCGACAGCACTAGCAGAAACGCCGTCACCAGCACCGCCCAGGCGAACAGCGGCATCTTGTGCAGCGTCATGCCGGGCGCGCGCATGTTGAAGATGGTGGTGATGAAGTTGATCGCGCCGAGGATCGACGAGGCGCCCGCGAGGTGCAGCGATAAAATCAGAAGATCCATCGCCGGGCCTGGGCTGCCGACCTTAGTCGACAGCGGCGGATAGAGCACCCAGCCGCCGCCGAAACCGTGACTGCCCGGCATGCCGGCTGCGAACAGCGACATGGTGATCAGGATGCCCGAAGCGCCGTAAAGCCAGAACGAGATATTGTTCATGCGCGGAAAGGCCATGTCCGGCGCGCCGATCATGATCGGCACGAACCAGTTGCCGAAACCGCCGATCATCGCCGGCATCACCATGAAGAAGATCATGATGAGGCCGTGATAAGTGATGAGTACGTTGTAGAAGTCGGCGGCCAGCTCGGGATTGCCGCCCGTCCATTGCGTCAACACGGTGACGCCCGGTTCGGCGAGCTCCCAGCGCATCAGGCCCGACATCGCGCCGCCGATAATCCCGGCGAGAATGGCGAAGATCAGATACAGCGTGCCGATGTCCTTGTGGTTCGTCGAATAGAACCAGCGGACGAAGAAGGGCGGCTTGTGGTCATGGGCGTGGTCGTGACCGTGAGCGTGATCTTGCTGGGCGTGCGCCATGGGGTTGACCCTTCTTCCTACTGGTTCGCTTCGGCCGCGGCCGAAGCTTGCGCGAATTTGACGGAACCGTCGCCGAACATCGGCTCCATGCCGGCCAGCGCGCGTTGCTCGTCGACCCACGCCTCGAACGCCGGACGGGACACGACTTCGACGGCGATCGGCATGAAGGCGTGCTTGACGCCACAGATTTCCGAGCATTGGCCGCGATAGACGCCCTCGTGATCCGCGCGGAACCACGTCTCGTTAAGGCGCCCGGGCACGGCGTCGATTTTGATCGCAAACGGCGGCATCGCCCAGGAATGGATCACATCCTTGGCGGTCGTCACGATGCGGACGGTTTCGCCGACCGGCACCACGACATTGTTATCGACGGCGAGTTTGTAGAGCTCGGGCGTCGTTTGCTCGGGCGGCAGTATGATCGAATTGAATTCGAAATCGCCGAAATCGGGATAGGCGTAGGTCCACAGCCATTGCGAACCGATCGCCTTGATGGTGAGGCTCGGAGCCAGAACGACGTCGCCGCGCACGTCGACCGAGCGGCCGCCGCGAATATGCACGGCCGATCCCGGCGCCGGAGCGCTGGCGAGCTTTACGGCGATTGTCGGATCGCCGAGACCGTCGAGAGAGTAGTCGCGGCCGCGCTCAAGCTCTTTCAGACCGCCGGAGTCGCCGACGAAGACCTGGATCTGCCTGGCGCGCGTCACGCGTCGGCTGCCGGGAAAATCGTTCTGGAAGGCGAACTCGGTCGTCGCGCCGTCGCCCTGCGCGACAACTTCCTTGCCGTCGGGAATGACGTCTTCGCTGTAAAGAAGCTCGAAGGACGGCAGGGCGATAGCCAGAAGGATCAGGATCGGCACGCCGGTCCAGACGATCTCGATCAGCGTGTTGTGACTGAACTTTCTCGCAACCGGATTGGCCTTGGAGTTGTAGCGGACGACGATCCACAAGAGCAGCGCCAGAACCAGAAGGCTGATCGCCGTGATGATCGGCATCAGGATCCAGTTGTGGAAATGATGGACCTGCTCGGCGAGGGCCGAGTTCGCCGGCTGCATTGCAATGTGCCCGTCGACGGCGCCTTGCGCGAACGCCGCGCCCGCGATGGCCAGCGACGAAATTCCAGCCAGTCCGGCGATGATTTTCTTGTTCATGGTGTCCCGCTTCACCCGCGCTCCTTGCGCCCTGAACGGCGCCCCTGACGCTTCCAGCGCCGGTGGCCGTCGTTACGCGCGCACGCCCTTGAAGGTCAACGAATTTCGCCCGGTTATAGGCCGCGCCTCATAGCCGCGCACCCTTCAAGGCGCGGGAAAAATGGTCGCAGGACCCTCTCCCCCGGCCTAAGCTGGGAAAAGCCAGCGACGGAGGCCTATGGGACTGAGGCAAAACACTTTCTGCGCTGCTGCGGCCGTCGCGGCCTTGGCCGGTTTCGCGACCGCTCAGCAAGCACAGGACAGCGGCGTGATGATCGGCGACGAACTGCCGATGATGACCGCCTGTTACCGGAGCGCCGTCGACGGCGCAGTGGGAGAGGACGGGCTTGAGCCTTGCAACCGCTCGCTCTCCGGAGAGCCCCTGAGCGACCGCAAGCGGGCCATCGTGCACGCCAATCGCGGCGTCGTGCAGTTCAACTCGGGCGACTACGCCGCAGCGATCGAGGATTTCACGGCGGCGCTCGATCTCGGCATCAATGTACGGGCCCGCATCCTGGTCAATCGAGGCCTGTGTTACGAGGCGTTGCGTTACGACGCCCTCGCTCGAGCCGACTATCAGGCGGCGCTCGCCTTTAACCCTGACAACGCGGCGGCGAAGCGACGGCTCGAAGAGCTCGAAAAGCCGGCTTTCGAACGTGTCGGCGTGCCCCGGCGAATCACAGCAGACGCCGGATTCGCCGACATTGAAGGAAGTTGACCGTCCCAGAGTTGCGGCGCCGCGCGGCAGCGCATAAGTCTTGGCGATGAGCGATTCCCTCTTCTTTTCCCGCACCGATCTGGACAAAGCGCGCGCCCAGGCGATTCTCGACGACGCCCTCAAGGGCGCAGACGACGGGGAGCTGTATCTCGAATATTCACAATCCGAGGCGTTCGTCTTCGACGACAACCGTCTCAAGACGGCGAGCTTCAATGTCGATCAGGGTTTTGGCCTTCGCGCCGTGGTCGGCGAATCGACCGGCTACGCTCACGCCTCGGAGTTCTCGGAAGCGGCGCTGAAACGCGCCGCGAGCGCCGTGCAGGCCGTGAAGACCGGACATGCAGGAGCCCTCGCCGCCGGCCCCGCCCGCACCAACCTCAAACTCTATCCGGACGACAACCCGCTCGGAGACCTTCCGTTCGAGGCGAAATCGAAACTTCTCGCCGACATCAACGCCTACGCGCGCGCGCTCGACCCGCGCGTCCGCCAGGTCTCGGCCTCGCTTTCCGCCGAATGGGCCGCCGTCGAGATCATGCGGCCGGGCGGCGAGGTGGTGCGCGACATCCGTCCGCTGGTGCGGCTCAACGTATCGGTGACCGCCGGCGAAGGCGACCGCCAGGAATCGGGCTCCTACGGCGCCGGCGGACGCGAGGGCTACGCCCGTTTCATCGCGCCGGACGCTTGGCAAGCGCAGGTGCAGGAAGCGTTGCGACAGGCCCTCACCAACCTCAAGGCCGAACCGGCTCCCGCCGGCGAGATGGAGGTGGTGCTGGGCCCTGGCTGGACCGGCATTCTCCTCCATGAGGCAGTCGGCCACGGTCTCGAAGGCGACTTCAACCGCAAGAAAACTTCCGCCTTCGCCGGCCGCATCGGCGAGCGCGTCGCTGCGCCGGGCGTCACCGTCGTCGACGACGGCACTCTTTCCGGCCGCCGCGGCTCGCTGACCGTCGACGACGAAGGCACGCCGACATCGCGCACCACGCTTATCGAGGACGGCGTTCTCAAAGGCTATCTGCAGGACCGGCTCAACGCCCGTCTGATGGGCGCCAGGGCTACCGGCAACGGCCGGCGTGAAAGCTTCGCGTCGCAGCCCCTGCCCCGCATGACCAACACGATGATGCTGGCCGGCGATAAGGATCCGCAGGAAATCATCCGTTCCGTGAAGAACGGCATCTACGCCGTGAACTTCTCCGGCGGTCAGGTCGACATCACCTCCGGCAAATTCGTCTTCAACTGCACTGAAGCCTATCGCGTGAAAGACGGCGTGCTCGGCGCGCCGTTGAAAAACGTCGCGCTGATCGGCGACGGGCCGAGCGTGCTGACCAAAGTCTCGATGATCGGCAACGACTTTGCGCTCGATCCGGGAATCGGCGTGTGCGGCAAGGCGGGACAGGGAGTTCCCGTCGGCGTCGGCCAGCCGACGATCAAGATCGACCGGATGACGGTCGGCGGGGCCGCCGCCTAATCGGCCCGTTTGGCGGCGAGGACGTGCCTGATCTTCTGCGTCAGGATGGCCGAGGCGAGGATCATGGTCACGAAATTGGCGATGATGACCGGCCTTGAGCCGATTAGCAGGCCGTAGGTTTCCCAACAGGCGACCCCGGTCACGAACAACACGTACATCCACAGCGAGATCGCCGACGTGTCACCGGTGCGGATCACCCTGACCGCCTGCGGCAGGAATGAAATCGTGGTCAGCGCGGCGGCGAAGAGGCCGATGGTTTCGGCTAGCATCCGACAATCCTCTGCAAAATCGCGGATCGCTCTACCACGGACCGCCGCCGGTCAGAACAGGTGACCACCGCGGCTTTCTAACCGCCGCCGCTGCAGTATAGAGAAGCGGCGAACCCGCCTCGCTTGAAAGATCCGCTTTGCCGCATTCGGTTTTCCTCATCGTTCTCGGCGCCGCATTCCTGCACGCCGCATGGAACGCGCTGGTCAAACAGGGCTCCGACCGGCTGCTCGCCATTTCGATGATGGCGGCGGCCCAAGGCGTCATCGCTATCGCCGTTCTCCCTTTCACCGCCGTTCCGAACGGTTCGACATGGGTGTGGATCCTGCTCTCGGCTGCGCTGCACACCGGTTACAAGCTGTTCCTGATTCGCGCCTACCAGGTCGGCGACCTCTCACAGGTCTATCCGTTGGCCCGGGGCTCGGCGCCGTTGCTCACCGCAATTGCAGGCTACTTCCTGCTCGACGAAGCCCTCAGCCCGCTCGTTGCAGTCGGCGTCGTCACCCTCTGCCTCGGTATCGCGCTGATGTCGCTGAAGGGCGGCGACACTCTCGCCGCGCTCGACCGGCGAGCGGTGCTGTACGCTTTCGGCACATCGGTCTTCATCGCCGGATATTCGCTGGCCGATGGCGTCGGGGCTCGCGGCGCTGCGAGCCCGACAAGCTATCTCGCCTGGATGTTCCTGTTCGACAGCGCGGCGATGGCGACGATCTTCATCGCTCGGCGCGGCCGTCGCGGCCTCGCTTCGCTTGGAGGCGGCTGGCGGGTCGGCGCGCCGGCGGCCGTGCTGTCCCTCGCCGCCTACTGGCTCATCGTGTGGGCGATGACGCAGGCGCCCATCGCCGCCGTTTCAGCCTTGCGCGAATCCAGCGTGCTTTTCGCGCTCGCAATTTCCACCTTCATCCTGAAGGAACGCATGGTCATCTGGCGCCTCGTTGCGGCGATGCTGATTCTCGCTGGCGTGGCCGCGATGCGCGCAGGCTGAAGCGCTACGCCACCAGCGTTTTGACGACAATCGTCAACACGATGGAGATGAGGATCATCATGTACAAAAGGCCCGACATAACGCCGGTCCAGATGGTCTTCACCCAGCCGCGCCCATAAGCGCGCTTCAGGGCGAGCATGAAATAGACGGCGAACGCCAGAAGCGCGACCGGGAACGCCGCCCGCAATCCGAGCTGCACCGCGATGATGGCGACGCCGATGACAGCGAAGCCGACAGCGTGGGTGTACAGAGACAGAACAAGATGATCGAACATCAATGCGTTCCGTCCACGGATAAATAGCGCCAGGATCAGCGCCAGCACCGGCGTCATTACGAACATCACCCGCGGCAGCCAGGTGTTGATATCGGCGTTGAACGCTTTCGGATTCTCGATAGCGCCGGAAATCCCGGCCAGCACGCCGGAAACGAATCCGAGAGTCTTTTCGGCTTCAGGTTCGGGGATCGCCTCACCGTCTTCATCAGGCGCGATGATCGCCTCTGCGACTGTTTTCTCGACATCAGTGTAGCAGCGCCGCCAGGCGTCGCTGTCGAGCGCAAGGTCTTTCGGGCGCACGAAGAAGCGCAGGCCCGCGGTGATGTTGCAGTCTAGCCCGTTTTCTTCGTTATCAGCGTCGACACCGACGGAGATATTGGCCGCCTTTGCGGTTTTCTCGGCGATGGCGGTCTCTTTCAGGGTCGCCTCGCGCACTTCCATCGCCACAAACATGGTCTCGGTGAGGCCGAGCGTCAGGAAGAACAGGAAGCTGACGACCAGAAACAGACGCACCGGCGGCGTGTATCTCGAACGACGGCCATGGGCGTAGTCGGTCGGCACGACGCCGGGTTTCGCCGCCATCAGCGCCAGCGTCCGCCACATCCGGGAATCAAACGCGAACGTATCCTCGACGAAATCCCGCGCCAGCCTTAACGAGCTGCGGCGGAGATCATCGTTTTTCTGTCCGCAATCGTGACAATAAGCGCCCGCGAGCGTCGCTCCGCAGGAAAGACAGGCGAGCGCGGCGCCTGTCGCCGTCGCAGCGCCCGCCGCAATCGGCAGCAGGCTGTCGCCGTCCCCGTCGTCGTCGAGAATATCCACGCGCCCCTCCGTCCCGGCGACGATAGCAGAGATGGGGCGATGGGTTGAAGCCTCACCGAGGCTCGACGAGCGGGTTTGAGGAGCCTGTCCCGCGTTGTAATGGTTCCTCAACCCATTCGCCGTGACACATGCCCGACTTCATCACTCGCTTCGCGCCTTCGCCGACCGGCCTCCTCCATCTCGGGCATGCTTTTTCCGGGCTGACCGCGGCGCGCGCCGCAAAAGAAGCCGGCGGAAAATTTCTGCTTCGCATCGAGGATATCGATCAGACCCGCTGCCGGCCGGCGTTCGAGCAGGCGATTTACGACGACCTCGCCTGGCTGGGGCTCAGCTGGGAGCAGCCCGTCCGCCGCCAGTCGGACTGCTTCGCCGACTATTCAGAGGCGCTTCAGCGCCTGATCGACAAGGGGCTGGTCTATCGCTGTTTCAAGACCAGAACCGAAATTCTCGACGAAATCGCCCGCGCGCCGCATCTTTCGCCTGACGGACCGGAGGGACCGCTCTATATCGGCGCGCCGCTCGCTGCGCATGAAGAGCGCTCTCTGCTCGCCGAAGGCGCGCCGTTCGCCTGGCGGCTCTCTGTCGAGGCGGCGCGCACGCATCTCGGGGCCCGACTCGCCGAGCTATCGTTCACGGAGGAAGCGCTCGATCCGTCGCATGAGCAGCACACCGTCAAGGTCCGCATCGACCTCTTCGGAGATGTCGTTGTCGCAAGAAAGGATTCGGGAACGAGTTATCACCTCGCCGCAACCCATGACGACGCCTTGCAGGGCGTCACTCATGTCATTCGAGGCGAAGATCTTCGCCCCGCTGCGCATCTCCATCGCCTCTTGCAGGCGCTCCTCGACTGGCCGGCCCCGGTTTACCGGCACCACCGCCTGTTGACGGATGAAAGCGGCAGGCGTCTCGCCAAGCGCGACAAGTCGATGACGCTGCAGGCGATGCGCGAGGCGGGCGCGACGCCGCAGAGCGTGCGCGCCCGACTTGGTTTCGCTTAAGCGTTCAATGTCGACGACGTGGTTTCGGGATAGCGGGCGCCCGCCACCGCTTCGGGCGGAACGGCGCGCTCGATGGCGGCGACATCTTCCGCGCTCAGCGAGACGTCGAGCGCGCCGAGATTTTCGTCGAGGCGCGACAACTTCTTGGTGCCGGGGATCGGAATAATGTCGTCGCCCTTCGAGAGAACCCAGGCGAGCGCTATCTGAGCCAGCGATGCGCGCTTCATCTCGGCGATTTCTGCAATCTGATCGACCAGCGACAGATTCTTCTCAAGCGCGCCATCGGCGAAACGGGGATTGGCCGCCATACGATAGTCGCCTTCGCCGAAATCCTTCGCCGAGCGGTAGGCGCCAGTGAGCAGACCGCGCCCGAGCGGCGAATAAGCGACGAACGCCACGCCGAGCCTGCGGCAGGCGGCGATCATTTCCTTTTCCATGTCGCGGGTGACGATCGAATATTCCGACTGCAGGGCTGCGATCGGATGTACGGCGTGGGCTTTGGCCAATGTTTCGGCGCTGACTTCCGAAAGTCCGATGGCGCGCACCTTACCAGCTCTGACGAGATCGGCCATGGCGCCGACCGAGTCTTCGATCGGCACCGAACGGTCGCGGCGATGCATGTAGTAGAGGTCGATGACGTCGACGCCGAGCCGTTTCAGCGATGCGTCGCAGGCTTCCCTGATGTAGGCGGGATCGTTGGAAAGACCGAGCCAGACTCCGTCCTCGCCGCGCCTGATGGCGAATTTTGTGGCGACGAGCACTTCGTTGCGGCGGCGTTTGAGAAAACCGGAAAGCTGCTCCTCGTTGCGGCCGGCGCCATACATGTCGGCGGTGTCGAAGAAAGTAACGCCGCGGGCGAGCGCGCCGTCGAGCACCGCCTCGGCTTCCTTGTTCGAGAGCGCCTTGCCGTAAAATTCGGCGAGGCCCATGCAGCCGAAGCCGATACGCGAAACAATGAGACCGGATTTTCCAAGCGGAACAGTACGCATGCGAAGCTCCTTAAATGGGGCGATGGATGTGATTTCTGGGGATCGCTGCACGCCGACGGACGAAGCGGCTGGCCGATTGAAACAGGCGGGCTTCGCAGGGCGGCTTGCGCGGCAGACGATCGGAAAGTCGATGCTCAATCGACCGGATAACGATAACGCCCGGTGATCTTCCAGTCAAAGAGAACGTCTTCGGCCTTCGGCCCGGCGCCGATATTGTGAATGACGAGCGGCCTGCCGCTCGCGCCCTTCGCGCCGGCGACGACGCCAATATGCGGCAGAAAGCCGGCGTCGCCTCGAAGATTCCAGGCGACAATATCGCCGGGCTCATAATCATCGGGATTCGCCGAGGGCGGCAGACGCGCGCCGGCGCGAGTCAGAAAAGTTTCGAGATTCGGCACGCGGCGATGATCGATGCTCGGATCCGGCCGCGAAAGACTCCAGATCGCCGGATACGCATCGAAGGCGCGCGCCATGTCTTCATGCACGAGTTGCTGCAGGTCGACCCCGACGCTCCTCAGCGCGCGGACGATTACGTCGGCGCAGACGCCGCGATCGGCAGGCACGTCGCCGCCGGGATAGGGAATCGAGACATAGGCTGGGTCATAGACCACCGCATGGGTCGTCTGGGCGAGAGCAGCGTCGGCGATGCCTTCGCCGACAGTCCGCGCGCCGGCGGAGGCGATGGGGGCGCACAGAAACGCAAGCGCCGGGAAAACGACTGCGATCTTCACTCAGCCATCTGGGGACCCATTCGCGGCGAGAATAAGGAGACCTAGCCTTGCAGGCGCCTCTGATGCGCCGGCTTTGCTTCTTCCACGCGCTCATGTTCCGACGACGCCGCCGGCTCGAACAGCACGCCGGCCAGAGCCAGGGCGTCGGCGGCGATCCCCGCCGCCGCCGTCACCCGCTGCACCATGCTCAGCTTCACCAGCCATATGGCCCGGGCGCGGCAAGCGTGAAGATCACCGCCCTGCGATTCGACCAGAAGATTGACGAGCGCCAGTTCGTCCGCTGTCGCCCTGTCGCCCGCCGCGAGAATTAGCCGCCGCCGGGCGCCGAAATCGACCTCCCTAAGGAAAGCAACGATTTTCCCGATCGGCCCCGACTCCGTTAGGCGGTTGTATCCTTGCGCCGCCGGACAGCCGACAATCGCCCGGATCAGGCTGACAAGGCGCGCTGCTTCGGGGTCTCCCGGCATGTCGAACACATCGGGCCGCAGGTTATTCGTCATTCGTTCGGTCCTCTCAGCCTCGCTGCGACCCGGACTCCCTCCGGTTTTCGCTACATGAGCCTCAGAGAAACAATATTGCAACTAATTCTCATTTGCAAATTAATACTGAATTCGCCTGCCCGAGACCCACTTGCGGCGGAACGTAATGAACCCGGCGACCATAAGTCCTATGTTGGACCTTCAGGAGGCGCTCATGTTCCGTGACCACCCGCTCAACGACGACGATCTCGATCCGGCGAGCCTCGTCCTCAACATTCTCTGGCTCGCTTTCGGCGGGGCGCTATCAGCGCTCGGCTGGTTCTTCGCAGCGCTGATCATGGTGGTGACGATCATCGGCATCCCCTGGGCGCGGGCGGCGTTCGATAACGGCGTCTACACGCTCTGGCCCTTCGGGGCGCGGCCCATGGCTCGCGACAGGCTCTACGGCGAGGATATCGGCACCGGCCCGCTCGGGTTTCTAGGCAATATCATCTGGTTCGTGCTGGCCGGGTGGTGGCTTGCTTTGGCTCATGTAATCGCCGCCCTCGCGCTCGCCATCACCATTATCGGTCTGCCCTTCGCATGGGCCCACCTGAAACTTGCCGGCTTCGCCCTGTGGCCCATCGGCCGGGCCATCGTCCGGCACGACATCGGGGACGATTACCGGGCCTATCGCCGCTATCGCTAGGCGAGGCGCTGCGCGCCGGCCACGCCCCCTCTCAAACCCGCCATCCCCCGGGTGAAGCACCCTATCGAGTCGGTTAACCTGCGGTTAAACTGGCCCCCATGGTTCTGGGGTCTGGAAACCGACGGGCGAGGCGGGTCGCCGCCGGCAGCAAGGGGCGGCGCGCCCTCGCAAGCGTCGTATTGGCCGCCTTCGCCGCCGCGGCCGCTCCGGTCCAAGCGGAAACCGAGCCCGCCCTCGCCCATCAATGGAAAGTCACCAAGACAGCCTGGTCGGCGGAAGACGAGGCCGGTTATTCAGCTTTCGTGCAGGCGATCGGCCGCTCCAACTGCTCGTCGCTCGACAGCTGCCTGCAAAGCGACGCCAACCCCTACCGGCATACGGACGACCGCAGCTTTTACGGCGACTGCGCCGACATGGCCTACATCCTCCGCGCCTATTATGCGTGGAAGAACGGTCTCCCCTTTTCCTATCAGAACGCCATGCGCACCGCCGACGGCAGCGCGCAGGATCTGCGCTATTCGACGAGCGGCAACATCGTCGCGGGACGCCGGCAGATCATCAATTCGACCGGCAACGCGCCCCACTTCATCCAGCGCATCGGCAGCGAAGTCTCGACCGCCATGTTCCGCACCGACCCGGAAAAAGGCGGCGGTCGGCTTTTCGACGATTTCTACCCGATCGAGATTTCGCGCGCCGCCGTGCGCCCTGGCGTCGTCGCCTACGACATCTACGGCCATGTCGGCATCGTCTACGACGTGCTCGATGACGGGCGCATCCTCGTCGTCGCCTCGCATCCCGACGACACCGTCACGCGCACCGTGTACGGACCGAATTTCATGCGCGCCGCGCCGGCGCTCGGCGCCGGCCTCAAGGCGTGGCGGCCGATCCGCGTCGAAGACGCGCGCCGCAATCCCGACGGATCCCTTCAGGGCGGCAAACTGAAAAGCGCGTCGAACGAGGAGATCTCAGACTTTTCGCTCGAACAGTTCATCGGCAACGTCCCGCACCCGTCGGGAGAATGGCATTACGGAGAATTCCGCTATCAGGGGCGGACGCTGCACTATTACGATTATGTGCGCAGAAAGCTCGCCGCGCCTGGCTTCGCCTACGATCCTGTGGACGAACTGAAGCATGGGCTGGAGACGATCTGCGGGGCGATTCTCGACCGCAAGATCGCAGTCGACCGGGCGGTCGCGGCGAAAGTGCATTTGCGCCCTCACCCCGAGAAGCTGCCGCCGAACATCTTCGGCACCTACGGGCTGTGGGAGGATTATTCGACGCCTTCGCGCGACGCGCGCCTGAAGGTTTCGTTCATTGAGCTGCGCCGCGCCGTTCAGGACCTTTACGAGCACTACAAGGCGGGCGATCCGGATGTGAAGCATGAGGGCGCCAATATCGAGCGCGCCCTGTGGGAAACGTTCGAGGCGGAAAAAAACCGCTGCGCGATGACCTACCGCCGTTCTGACGACACGCGCGTCAAGATCAACCTCGGTCATGTCATGGACCGTCTCTGGGATCTCTCCTTCGACCCCTATAACTGCCCGGAGCGGCGGTGGGGCGCGGCGGGCGCCGAACTTGAAACCTGCACCGACGACGAGACCAAGACCCGCTGGTACAACGCCCAGCGATTCCTGCGCTATCAGGCCGAGCGGACCTACGACGTGCGGATGGACTTCACGGTCGACCAGTTGCAGCCGCCCATGTCGGCGCCGCCCGAGCGGGGCGGCCTCGGCGTCGACGCGCCGGCCGACGCCGATCTGCGCGCCTATCTTGCCGGCCTCAACAATCTCAAAGTCGCCCGCGCCGAAAGCCGCCCGGAACTGCTGACCGTCGATTACGCCGGGATGGAGCCGGCGTGGACCCCGAGCTGGATCTCCGAAAGCCGCCGCGAGCCCTGAAACCCGCGCGCCGGCTGCGGCGGCGCGTCCCCGTGCATTTCGGCCGGTCCGGGCCTATATGACAGGCAAGCCGCCCCGAAGGAGAGGCCATGCTCAGCAATCTGGTGTTTTTCCTGATCCCCATCGCCCTCATTGCGACGGCGATCATTCTCGGCGTCGGCATCTATTCGCTCGCCAAGGGCGGCGCCTTCGCCAAGGCCAATTCGAACAAGCTCATGCGCCTCAGAGTGATGGCTCAGGCCATCGCCATTGGGCTGATCATGCTGTTCCTGTGGCTAGTCAGCATCGGGCGCTAGCCCCGTTCAGGCGCCGGCGACCGGCAGCTCGATGAACTCCGCGAAATCGAGCACGATCGATTCCCAGAGGTCGCCCGCCTCTCCGACCACCGCCTTATCGCCGGGGCCGCTCACCGAGAAGAGATGATCCACATACGGATCGCCGTTCGCGCTCAGCGAAGCCCGCCCGGCGTATCTCTCCCAGTTCCACTGGTTGATTTTCTCGACTGGAAAAGGCGCTCCGAGCGAAAATCCCGCCGAAAAGAGGAACTCGGTGCAGCGGCTTTCTTCGCAATTATAGCCTTCCAGCGAAAAGCTGACGCCATTTATTTCGCCGCGAAGGATTTGGCCGTCCTCCGATATCCCCATCCCCGCCTCGCTCAGCGCGGCGGCGACTTCCGGCAAGGTCATCCCAGCCAGCTGGGCGAAGGCGCCGGACGCGCTTGAAGCGATAATTGCGACGGCGGCGGCGAATATGCGAAGCCTCATTGCTTTCTCCTCGTGGGACCTGCCGCCTCCCGCGTATTCTTCAGAGGCGTTCGCGGCGTGGAACGTCAAATTCAAGGCGCAGGCCGCGCATGCGCGCGGCGTTACGGAGCAGCCGGCGGACCCATGCGCGTGTGCGCGGGCTCGCGATGGTTGAGGCTATAAATTCCCTGAATCATCAGATTCGTCCGTGTACACTGATACGCGAATCCGCTTGTGCGCGGGCTCGGCGGCGCAAACGGCGTCGTGTTGCTGAATCCGCCTCCTGCCCCCTCGATCCTGTAAGTGAGATCGACCTCAACCTTGTCATAGGTGGCGGTTCCCGCGCCGCGGTCGCGCACTGTCCACGTAAAGAGGATCGGACCGTGAAGAGACACTCTCTGAAAGTATGTCCCTCTCGCATCCGCGATGGCGCATTTCGTCTCGAAATTATTCCAGGACACGCCGCCCGTTCCATCCGGCTTGAACGAAAGCACCCAGTTCCCGCCGGCGTGGCCGCAGCTCATCCCGGCGCCGGCGGCGGCCAACGGGCCCGCTGCGCTCTCCAAAATCATGGCGGCTCTCGCCGAGAGCGACTCCTCCGTCGGCGCCCAGTCGCCGATAAGGCAGCAGGCGCGCTGATCGAGCTCTTCGGGATCGTCGACGATGAGTTCGCCGCTCGCTTCATCTTCGACCGTCAGAAGCAGAACCCGGAACGGTTTGTCTTCGTCGCAGGCGAGCACGCGCGGAGGCGGGCTCTGCCACAGACCCGAATGTTCCGCCATCCGCATGCGCAGCGTATCCGGCGCATCCAATCGTAGCTTGTAGGTCTTGCCCGCGACGAAATTATACCCGTATCGCGCCAGAACGTAGGCGGACGCCGTCAGCGGGATGGCGCGGGCGGAAGCGATACTGACGATCTCGCGAGCCGACGCCGCGCGCGGGACCGCGCGGCCGCCGGGCTGCCTGATGTCGCCGTTCATGTAATCTTCGGCGAAGTTGTTCCAGTCGTCGAGCGGTGCAATTCTTCGCAGCGCGTTGAGATGATCGTCGCGCACGTCTGAGTCGGGCATCGCCTGCAAGGCGATGCGCACGCCGGCGGGATCGCGCTTCTGGCCGAGCCAGAGAAAGAAAACGACGTTCTGATACGTCATGTCGATGAGGCTTTTTCTGACCGACTCATTGTCAAAGCCGCGGTAATAGTCGTCGCTGTATCCCGTTCCGATCTGGACGAGATTGGCGAAATATTCGGCCGAACCTTCCACCCACCACATCGAGGCGGTGTACGTCGCGCGAGGTCCCCACGTCTTTTGCTGGATGCAGTGAAAAAGCTCGTGCGCGTAGGTGAAAACGAATTCCTCCACGGAAATCGTCTCGTTCTGTTTGTAAAACGTGATGAAACATTCGTTCGGGTGGGGACTCCAGGCGGTTGCGTGCGCGTCGGCGTCCTCTTCGCCCTCATATTCGAGCGAGGTCAGCATGACCGAGACATCCGCAAGATCGAGCTGGCCCATCGCGTTCAGCGGCCCGCTGATGGCGCTCGCCAAAGCGGCGACATAGGCGACCCACTGCGAATTGTCGCCGGCGGAATCGCCGACCATTTCGAGGACCCGCATTTTTACGCGGCGGCCCTCATTGTTAATCTCAAAGGTCGCGATCTCCCGGCAACGCTCCGCCCCATAGGGCTCGCTGTCCCCAAGCCGGGCGTCGAACGTCGCCACATAGCCGGGCGCGCGGCAATCCCCGAGCGAGGCCCGAGCCTCGTTTCCGCCGGCCCAGAACAGGCCAGCGGACAGAAGAATAAGAATGGCGCGCATGACGGCTCCCCCCGCATTAGCCCGATAGCGGAGGCTAGCCTGCGCCCCGCTATCCAACAACGGCGGAGATGCTCGATCCCCGGCCGCCGGGGGGCGCCTTGCCGCATCGCGAGAGGCGCCAAAACGCGTTGAAAGCCCTCACCCTCGCCGCTAAGGTCGCGCCGAATTCGGAGCCGGCGCGCCTTGCGCGGAAAGGCTCGTTGTTCCCTTCAGCCCGAAGGGTTCGCCGCAACTTAAGACCAGGAGCAGGTCATGAAAGTCCTCGTGCCGGTGAAGCGCGTCATCGACTACAACGTTAAAGTGCGGGTGAAGTCCGACCAGACGGGCGTCGACCTCGCCAACGTCAAGATGTCGATGAACCCCTTTGACGAGATCGCCGTCGAGGAAGCGGTGCGCCTGAAAGAAGCCGGGACCGTCACGGAAATCGTCGCCATCTCCATCGGCCCGGAGAAAGCTCAGGACCAGATCCGCCAGGCGCTCGCCATGGGCGCCGACCGCGGCATCCTCATCAAGACCGACGCCGAGGTTGAACCGCTGGGCGTCGCCAAACTGCTGAAAGCCGTGGTCGGAGAGGAGAAACCCGACCTCGTCATTCTCGGCAAGCAGGCGATCGACGACGATTCGAACCAGACCGGACAGATGCTCGCCGCCCTGCTCGGCTGGGCGCAGGGAACTTTCGCCTCGAAAGTCGCCAAGGACGGCGACAAGCTCAAGGTGACCCGCGAGATCGACGGCGGCCTGCAAACCGTCGCCCTGTCGCTGCCCGCGATCGTGACGACTGACCTTCGCCTCAACGAACCGCGCTACGCGTCGCTTCCGAACATCATGAAGGCGAAAAAGAAGCCGCTCGACGTGAAGGAACCCTCCGCCTACGGCGTCGATCTCGCGCCGCGACTCAAGGTTCTCAAAGTGACGGAGCCGAAGAAGCGGGAGGCTGGCGTCAAAGTCGCATCCGTCGCCGAACTCGTCGATAAGCTGAAGAACGAAGCGGGAGTGCTCTGATGGCCGTCCTCATCGTCGCCGACCACGCCAACGCCGCCCTTTCCGACGCCGTCGCCAAGACGCTGACCGCCGCCAAGGCGATAGGCGGCGACGTCGACATCCTCGTCGCCGGATCCGGCGCCGAAGCCGCCGCCAAGGAAGCGGCGAGCCTCAACGGCGTGCGCAAAGTCCTCCATGCGGACGATCCGGCCTACGAAAAGCTGCTCGCCGAGCCGACCGCTGCGCTCGTCGCCAAGTTCGCAGAAGGCTACGACGCCCTGCTTGCGCCTGCGACAGCCAACGGCAAAAACATCATGCCGCGCGTCGCCGCGCTGCTCGACGTCATGCAGATCTCCGACGTCATAGCGGTCGAAAGCGCCGACACGTTTGCGCGCCCGATCTACGCTGGCAACGCTATCCAGACCGTCCAGTCGTCCGACAAGAAAAAGGTCCTCACGGTGCGCGGCGCGGCCTTCAAGGCAACTGAGACTGGCGGGTCTGCGCCGGTCGAAAAAATCGCAGCCGGCGACAAACCGGGCGTTTCGAGCTTCGTCGGCGAGGAGCTGACCAAGTCGGACAGACCCGAACTCACCGCCGCCAAGATCATCATTTCCGGCGGGCGAGCGCTCGGATCGAACGAGAATTTCGAAAAACTGATCTATCCGATCGCCGACAAACTCGGCGCCGCGGTCGGCGCCAGCCGCGCCGCCGTGGACGCCGGCTACATGCCCAACGACACGCAGGTCGGGCAGACCGGCAAGGTCGTCGCCCCCGACCTCTACATCGCCGTCGGCATTTCCGGAGCCATCCAGCATCTCGCCGGCATGAAGGATTCGAAGGTCATTGTCGCCATCAACAAGGACGAGGAGGCGCCGATCTTCCAGGTCGCCGACTACGGTCTCGTCGGCGACCTCTTCAAGGTCCTGCCGGAGCTGAAGGACGCGCTCTAGCCCGGTCGGTTTTTTCAGACGCCCGAAAGCCCCGCTGCGTGCGGGGGCTTTCTTTTATTGACGCTTGACCCTCGCCGCAAAACAGCCATGCGCGGCATTGTGCACGTCGATATAGGCGGCCCGTTCGTCTTCGAAAGCGCGGGCGATCGCCTGTCTGACGGCGCCGTCGACCACCAGGCTCGCCCCGACGAGCATACCCGCGCTGTTGAAATGGCGGAACGCCAGCGGCCGGTCGCGAAAGACGGGCGGAATGTCGTCCACGTACGCCGCAGCTTCGCGCGCGCCTTCGCGTACATAAATCGCATAAGAGGACCGGTACGGCGTTGGGGCGCTGTGGCTTTCGTGATTCAGCAGCAGGACCGGCTCGCCCTCGGCTGCGTCTTCGAGCGTGATCCGGCAGGGATAGCCGGGCCGCCTGTCGGCAACGCGCCTCAAGACGCCGCGTCGGGCCAAAACCTCACCGGACAGACCGTAAAGCGCCTGAAACTCCGCTGGCGGAAGTCCGGAAATGATGAATGACATGGTGTTCTCCTTAACGACGCGACATCATCCCTTCCGCTTCCGCCGGCCGCGACCCGATTATTGCGCTTCTGCGGCCTGCGCTGTGTCGTTCGAGCCGCAGAGCGGCAACCACTTCCCGCAGCGCTGCGACTGCGGTTTGCTGCGCTGCGACAATGCGGTGTAGGTTTCAGCGTCATTTGGAGCGAGGGCGGACTTATGAGCGCCATCAACACGGTCGGCATTATCGGCGCCGGGCAAATGGGCACCGGCATCGCCCAGGTATTCGCGGCGGCGGGCTGCAAGGTCTGGCTGCACGATGTCGATCCAGACCGAATTAAACGCAGCTTCGCCGTCATCGAGAAGAATCTCGGCAGGCAGGCCGCCAAGGGCAACATCAACGACGCCGACATGGCCAAGGCGATGCAAAACCTCTCGCCGGCGCCGCGGCTCGACGATCTCGGGAACTGCGATCTCGTGATCGAGGCGGCGACCGAAAACCTCGCCATCAAGAAGAAAATCTTCGGAGAACTGTCGGCGGTCCTCAAGGAAGACGCTCTGATGGCGTCCAACACATCGTCGATTTCAATCACCGGCCTCGCAGCCGTCACCGACAGGCCAGACCGTTTCATCGGTTTGCATTTCATGAATCCGGCGCCGGTGATGCAGCTTGTCGAGGTCATCCGGGGCATCGCCACGTCGAAGCAGACGTTCGAGACGATCCGCGATCTCGTCGCCCGTCTCGGAAAAACCATGTCGGTGTCGGAGGATTTCCCCGCTTTCATCGTCAACCGCGTGCTGATGCCGATGATCAACGAGGCGATTTACACGCTGTACGAAGGAGTCGGCACGGTCGAAGCGATCGATACGGGGCTTAAACTCGGCGCCAACCATCCGATGGGGCCGCTCGAGCTCGCCGATTTCGTCGGCCTCGATACCTGTCTTGCAATCATGCAAGTGCTTTACGAGGGCCTCGCCGATTCCAAATATCGCCCGTGTCCGCTCCTGGTCAAATCTGTCGAGGCCGGTTGGCTTGGACGCAAGACAGGCCGAGGTTTCTACGATTACTCAGGCGACACTCCCCTTCCAACGCGCTGACGGGGCGCATCGTCTTTGTCATCTCTTCCTACAGGCGTAGGCTTGCGCCGCAGTCGCAATCTCGCGCTGCGCGCAACCGAAGGGAGACATCGCCATGGCCGTCGCACGGGTTACTGAAATCATCAGCGGATCGCCGAAAGGCTTTAAGGACGCGATCGAAGCGGGCCTCGAGCGGGCGAATGAGACTTTGAAAAATGTCGAGGGCGCCTGGATCAAGGATCAATCCATCGTGCTCGACAGGGGCAAGGTCAAGGAATACCGCGTGGCGATGATGGTGACTTTCATTCTTGAAGGATAAGTCCGCTCGCCAATTTTTGAGACCCATCGAAAAGAAAGGGCGGCCTGAAAGGCCGCCCTTCGTGATTTCGGGACGTCCGCTCCGAAAACATCACTCTGACGGAGCAGGTTCCTCGCTGGCCGCTTCCGCGGGAGCCGCCTCTTCCGGCTTAGCCCCTTGGGCGGGCGCTTCCGGCGGCTTACGGGCGCCGCATGTAGCAGGCGCTTTTTCCAGTTGCTCGAGCTGCACGTTTTGATCGCGAATGCGCTGCTCGATCGCCGCGCATTCCGCCTCGGGACGCGCCTGCAGGCGGCAGACGTTCAACGCCTGACGCGTCCGCGCGACTTCGGCTTTCAAAGCCTCGATGGTCTGCGCTTTTTCCAGCGCATCCTGATCGCACTCGGTCTTGTTGATGGCGTCGATATACTGCACCCACTGCGACGCCTGCCCGCGCGTGTTGGAATAATTCTGCGCCCTTACAAACGCCTCGCGGGCGCGGGAGCGCGTAGCGCGATCCCCCGGCCCCGCTTGGCTGAAGCGCGCCGTGCCGAGCAGAAGCCAGCAGTCGCCGGTCTGATTCTGGGTCATGCCGCCCTTGTTGATCGCTGCAAGCAGCGCCCGCTCTGCGGCGGCGTACTGCTCGTCAGCGACGAGCACCTGTCCGAGACGGTACGACAATTCGCCGGTATCCGACTGCCGCGCCGCTTCCTGCAGCACGGGGATGGCGCGCTTGTGCTCGCGCGACTGGCTCCAGAGCTGCGAAAGCAGCGTCAAGTTCTTGACGTTGCGCTTGACGGTGCCCGCCTCCATTTCGCGCTCCAGAAGTTTGGCGCCGCGATAGGGGTTATCGAAGAAGGAGTAATAGTTGACGAGCGTGATGATCTCGTTCTCGTTCTTCAGTAGGCCGGCGCGGTAGGCGACTTCGAGAACGGAGAAAGCGTCCTGATCGCGGCCGCTGGTGCTGTAGAGGCCCGAAAGCTGCGTCCAGTAGCTGCGCTCGCCCGGCCAGTAATTGACCATCTTCTCAAGCAGCGCCGCGCGCTTGTTGCTTTCGTTCAGCTCGGAATAGATCAGATTCAGAAGGTCGTAGTCGCCCTTCTTGGGCTCGGTGCGCGCCGCCAGAGCCTGTTCCGCTGGCTGCATGGCCGCGCGGTAGTTCGGCGGGGTGTTCTGCACATAAGCCGCCGCCAGAAGATAATAGGCGTTCGCGTCGATCGGCTGACCGGCCGCTCTCGCCTGCGCGATCCATTCGTTCAGCCCTCTGATCGCCTCGGCGTAATTCTCAAGCTGCAGGTTGAGCTGCGCGATATAGTAGCGGATCTGGTTATTGCGCTCCGGCGGAAGGCCGTTGGCCTCGAGCGCCGTCTGGAAGTCCCTCAAGGCGCCGCGATAATCCTCAAGGTTGTATTTGATGCCGGCGCGCAGTTCGTAGGTCGTCGACTTGTCGAACGCCTTCATGCTCGCGCCGCGGCTTTCGACGAGCTGGTTCACCTTGCCCAGAGCTTGTTGGTACTGCTCCGCCTGCATCAGCTCGAAAACTTCCTGCAGGACCTTGGCGACCGCAGGATCGAGCGTCTCGGACCGCCGGCGCTGCTGCCCATTTTCCTCGTCTTCCTGGGCATAGGCGGAGACCGGCGCGACCGCCGCCAGACCGAACGCCCCGCACCAGGCGACGCCTGACAACAAAACGCTGACGATCGTATTCTTCAGTTTCATCATCTTGCCGCCTTACAGGATCGACTTGAAGTCCACGATATTGGCGCGGGGCGCCGCTTACTCTGAAAGTTCGAAGGCCACGTTCGTCTGCACGCCGCGCCGCCACTGGGCCTGGTTGTCGACGATCTTCGGCTGGTATTTCCAGCGCTCGACTGAGCGCATGGCGGCGCTGTTAAGACAGCTGTTCGTCGAGTCGACGACGCGGATGTTGGTGGTCGTGCCTTCAGGCGTGACGTCGAATTCGACCAGCACGTTTTCCCGCGCCTTGGCGCGCGCCATGCAGCGTTCAGGGTATTGCGGCGGAATGCGGACCAGCGGCTGCGCGTCGCGGTCGGGGTTGAAGCCGGTGCCGACATTGAGTTTGACATCGAGCTGCGGCACGGCGGCGCGCACGCCGTCTAGCGCGGGACGGTTCGAAGGGTCGTTGACGGCCGGCGGCGGCGGCGGCGGCGTATCGAGGGTCGGACGCTTGAACTCCTTGTTGACGTTCGAAAGGTCCGTATCCTGAATTTGCGCCGTGATGTTGAGTTTCAGCGCGTCCTTGGCCTCGTCAAGCTTCACATTCTGCCGGATGAGATTGCTCATGACCAGAAACAGCAGGATCGTGACGACGATCGCTCCTGGAATCCCGACAAACAGACGAACGAATGATCCCATTCTTCATTCTCCCTGGCGCCGGCCCGAAACCGCGCCGCCAGCCTGACCCCTAAGCGTCTTCTGTTGAAACCGCGACTTCAGCGACGCCCGCCGCCTTGATCTGGTTCAGCACTTCCACGAGATAACGCGACTCCGACCCCTTGTCGGCCTGCACCACCGCCGTCCCTTTCGGGTTTTCGCGGCGCAGCTGCTCGACGGCGTTTCGCACTTCTTCGAGTTTGACCTCTTCCTTATTGATCCAGATTTTGTTGTCGGACGTGACGGCGACCAAAATCGAGGCGAGCTTGCGATCCTGAGCTGTGATCGCGTCGGGACGCTCGACGTCGACGCCAGGCTCCTTCACAAAGGTGGAGGTCACGATGAAGAAGATCAGCATAATGAAGACGATGTCCAGCAGCGGCGTGACGTTGACGTCGTCTTCGCTGGATTCAGGTGTCGCTCGTCTGGCCATAAATCCTTATCCCAACTAAACGCGGCTTACGCCGACGGGCCCTTCTGCAGGGTCAGCGACACGCGGCCTGATCCGCATGCGCTCGACGCCCGGTCGACGACGGTGACGGCGATTCCGGATTTGGAAGTAGGCGCCGCGCTGACTAGGATGACGCCTTTCGGCTCGCGGGCGCAGAATTCCTCCGCCACAGATTCGGTCGTCAACGCATCGACGATGCGGACATTGTTGACGCGCACGAAACCGTCTTCCTGGACCGACAGCAGCAGAGAAGGTGGCGGCACGGTGTCGGGCTCGTCAGGCGTGTTCTCAGGCGTGTTGGCGTCGATGCCCTTCTCGTGCAGGAACGTCGCCGTCACGATGAAGAAGATCAGCATGATGAAGACGATGTCGAGCAAGGGCGTGACGTTGACGTCCGCGGCCTCGCCCTGATGTGTGGCTCTTCTCTTGTGCATTGACCTACTCGACCGCCAGTTCGTCGTGAACGTTGATTTCGGCCTTCACCAGATTGCGCTCGAACATATTGATGAAGAAGACGCCCGACAGCGACGCCACAAGACCGGCCATGGTCGGAATTGTGGCCTTCGAAATCCCTTGCGCCATCAGGCGGGCGTTGGACGAGCCCGTCGTCGCCATGACGTCGAACACTTCGACCATGCCCGTGACGGTGCCGAGGAGGCCGAGAAGCGGCGTCACCGCCACTAGCGCCTTGATGATGCCGTTGAAGCGCTGCGCCTCCTGACGGCTTTCAGACAGAAGCTGCTCGCGAATGGCGAGCGCATACCAGGAGTGATGCTCCTTCTGCGCAATCCATTCGCGCTTGGCGCGCTGCACGACCGCCCGGTGGGCGACGCCCCAGTAGATCAGCCGCTCGATGATCAGCGCCCACATGACGAACGTCACGGCCATGATCACCACCAGCACGTTGCCGCCGGCCTTCAGGAACGCCTGGATCGCGTTGAAGGCGACGACAGGGTTGAGCAGTTCAAACATCGACCAGTACTCCCTTGTGGGAGGAGAGCGCGTTAGCGCCCTCCTTGCGCATGCCTGGCGATGATGCCGGCCGATTGCTCCTCAAGGATCTGGATCACGCGCTTCGAGGCGCCGCTGGCGAAAGCGTGCAGCAGCAAGAGCGGGATCGCCGAGACGAGACCGATAACCGTCGTGACCAGCGCTTCGGAAATGCCCGAGGCCATGATCTGGGGGTCGCCGGTGCCGTAGAGGGTGATCGCCTGGAAGGTGTTGATCATGCCCGACACCGTGCCGAGCAGGCCCATCAGAGGCGCCACGGCGGCGATCAGCTTGACGAAGTTGAGGCCGCTTTCGAGTTTCGGAATCTCGTGCAGGATCGCATCGTCAAGCTTGAGCTGCACCGTCTCCACGTCGGCGTTCTTGTTCTCTTCATAGGCGAGAAGCACGCGGCCGAGGGGGTTGGATTTCGACGGTTTGCCGCGGCGCATTTGAGCGCGCACCGCGCCGGCCGTCGATGACAGCTGCACGAAGCGCAGCACGCCGAGAGCAAAGGCGATCAGTGAAAGGATGATCGTCGCATAGCCGATCTCGCCGCCCTGGTCGACGCGCTCCTTGAAGTTGGGCGTCTCGACGATGACCGAAAGCAGCTGGCCGAGCGACGGGTCGATCACGGCGGTGACGAACTTGTCGCCGGAAGCGTTCTCGACGCGGGATGCGGCGGACTTCGCCGGACCGCTGGGCTGGCGCGGCAGGAATTTCAGCTTCTGCGCGCCGGAGTCGTAAGTCAGATAATTGCCGCGAGAAATCGCCACGAACGGACCGACGCGAGTGATCGCCGCTTCAGAGCTTTCGCCATTCGCCTGAATCACCGGCGCCTGGAACTTGGCGACTTTGGCCTGCTCGGTCATCTGCTGCATCAGCACGTACCAGAGCAGTTCGAGCTGCTCGTCGGACGGCAGCGTGTCGCTCTGTGCGATCTCGGTAAGCGCTTCGCCGCGCCCCGGGAACTCGGCGCTGATGATCGAGCCGGAGACCTGCGCGTTGAGGTCGGCGGCCGCGGAACGGGCGGCGCCGAAGAGATCGCCGAATTCGCCCTGCTTGTCGGCCAGCTCGGCGCTGAGCTGGTCGATGATTTTCTGATTCTCGTCGAGCTGACCTTCGAGGCGCGTCGACTTTGCTTCTTCGGCGGCGACCTGCGCTTTCACCTGATTGAGCAGCGCAGCCTGATTGTTGCGCTCGGCAAGAAAGCGCTGTTCGCGCTCTCTATTCTCCTGGCTGGAAGAGCTGCGTTCGCGGCGGACGGCCTGCAGAACCTGGTCGAGCGTCAGCTGGGGTTTGGCGGGTTGGGCGGGCGCCGGCGCCGTTTCCTGCGCCACGGCGGCCGAAAGTTCGATGCCCAGGGCGGCTACGCCGGCGAGAAGCGACAAGCCTGCGATTTTCAGGGTTTTCATGTCTCGATGTTCCTTCACTAATCGCTGTCGGCGTTACTGTGCGGCCGTCTGCGCCGGTTTCACCGGCACCGGCAGAAGATCGGGGGCGACCTGCTCGCGCGCCATGCGAAGGCCGAGGCGAAGCGCCGGCAACGCCGAGCGATCGAGATTGACCCAGGCTTTCTGCGTGGAATCGTAGATTTTCAGCACCGAGTCATCCGGCGTCTTGAACATCAGCGACAGGCGGCCGATGCGGAGGAAATCTCCGCTCAGCGTTTCGCCGTTCACGTCGATCGAGCCCTGATAGGCGCCGATCGTGCGGCCGAACTCGTTCTCGATCTGATAGGCCTCGACAATAAGCCGGTAGCGTTGCGCCGCCGAAGCCTGCGAGTCCGACATGATGCCGCGCAGGCGATTGACGCGGTCCGTGCGGTCGACAATGTCGAAGGGCATGTCGGCGTCGATGAACTGTTCGAGCGCGTTAAGCATGTCTTCCATCAGAGGCTGCATAGCGCGCTGCAGGCCCGAGACGTTGTCGATGTCTTCGCGAAGCTGGGCGATGTCGCGGTTCTGGCCTTCGATCTGGCGCTCCAGAGAGGCGTTGTACCGACGCGCCGCTTCAAGCTGTTTCAGATTTGCGCGATAATCATTGAGCAATGAAGCCGTTTGATCGTCGAGCTGATCGATGCGCTGCTGCGAGGCCTTGCCCTCTTTCGCCGCCGCCTCGCTTTCCTGCAGCGCCGACGAGAATTGCGCTGACGCCGGCGCGCTCAATGCGACGAGAATCGCCGCAGCTGACCCCAGAAGACTCACTCTTTTCATCATTGCCTCACCCAACGGTTTGCTTCGGCTGGTTGCTGTTTTCGGCGCCATGCCGAAAATTCTGAAAACTTTCCTCAGTGCGAAAGTCAGCGGTCAAACGCCTGCAGCGCGCGCATCGCTGCAACTCGCAAGCATTTTGGCCGGATAACACGCCCCAAATCAACATACCCCTTCGCGCATGCTTGGAACAAATACGCGCGTTTTGCAACGGTGGTGTTAAACACACCTGCGCGCGCATGATCCTTGTCTGCGCTTGATCTTCCTCGCCTTCATTTTTCTTCGCCCCCCAACACCCCCGGGGCCGTTAGTTTGTAACAAGTGATTTTTTGCGGCGCAATCATCTATTTTGCTCTGCCTAATGATTTGATCAGGAGTTGAACAGGAACAAGCGGCGGCGGTTCCCGGCGAAAAACAGCCTGCCGAGCGCTGTCCATTACAGTTTACACAGTTTTCAGGCTCCCCGCCGGCCGGCGTCGCGCCGCCGCTCCGGAACAATGCGCTGGAGCGAGCAGGGAGAACCCGAACGGGAAACTGGCTGGGGCGCCAGGATTCGAACCTGGGAATGGCGGTACCAAAAACCGCTGCCTTACCACTTGGCGACGCCCCAAGAGGAGCGGCCTGATACCGCTTAAAATCGCGCCTTGCAACGGCCCTTCCGGGAAATTTTCGCGCTGCGCCGCGCTCCCGGATCGCGCGCCGATCCGTCGCGAAGGCTGCTCGTTGCAAAGCCGGTTCCGCGCCGCTATATCCGCCGCTCGTCGGAGTGTAGCTCAGCCTGGTAGAGCACTGTCTTCGGGAGGCAGGGGCCGAGTGTTCGAATCACTCCACTCCGACCATTCTTTGCTTTTCCCTACGGAACCCGCTCAGGGCGGGATGGACGCCGCCAGATCCGGTCTGGTCTTGTCAGGCGGCGCGCTTTAGCGTCGCCCGCCATGATCCGAACAGTCTCCGGGCGCCTCGTCGCCTGCCTCGCCCTCCTCGCCTTCGCCGCCTGCTCGAAAAAAGCCGAGGACGGCGCGCAGCGCGCCGATATGATCATTTCCGGCGGGCCGATTTATACTGGCGGCGCCTCGAACCCGGTCGAGGCCGTCGCCGTGGCGGACGGCCGTATCCTGGCGGTCGGCGATCTGGCCTCGGTCGGCGCGTTTTCCGGCGCGAAAACGGAACGTATCGATCTTCACGGCGCCTCGCTCTATCCCGGCTTCACCGACGCGCATGCGCATCTGCTCGGCATTGGCATGCGGGAACTGACGCTCAATCTCGAAGGCGTCTCCTCCATCGACGAGCTGGTCGACATCATCGCCGCCTATGTCGGCGAGACAGCCCCGGGCGAAACTGTGTACGGACGCGGCTGGATCGAGACCGGCTGGCCCGAAGCGCGCTTTCCGACCCGCGACGATCTCGATCCGGTCAGTCCAGACAATCCAGTCGTTCTCTACCGCGCCGACGGACACGCGGCGGTGGTCAATTCCGCGGCGCTCGCCGCTGCGGGGATCGACGACGCCGCTCCCGACCCTTCCGGCGGGCGCATCGACCGCGACTCCTCGGGCCGCGCGACCGGAATGCTGATCGACAACGCCATGGGGCTTGTCGGCGAGGTAGTCGGCGGCCCCGCGCCTGCGGCGCGCGAGGAGGCCTACAAGATCGGCGCGGAGGTCTACGCGGCATACGGATGGACCGGCGTGCACAATATGTCCGTCGAGCCCGACGACGTCGCCGTCATGGAAAGGCTGGCGAAGGACGGGGCCCTGCCGATCCGGGTCTACAACGCCCTGGATCCGGAAGGGCTTGACTGGCTTGTCGCGAACGCTCCGCGTACAGATGAAACAGGCCGCGTCGTCACCCGCGCGGTGAAGCTCTACGCCGACGGCGCGCTCGGCTCGCGCGGCGCGGCGCTGCTGGCCCCCTACGCCGACCGTCCGGACACATCCGGCTTGCTTTTAATGCAGGAAGACGAGGCGCTCGCCATGATGGCGAAGGCCCGCGACGCCGGCGTCCAGGTGGCGACCCACGCCATCGGCGACCGCGGCAACAGACTCGTCCTCGACTGGTACGAACGCGTGCTGGGACCAGCCGCCGCTCAGGCCCGCTGGCGCATCGAACATGCGCAGATCATAGACCCGCAGGACATTCCCCGTTTCGCAGCGCTTGGCGTCATCCCCTCGATGCAGCCGAGCCACGCGATCGGCGATCTCTATTTTGCGCCCGCGCGCCTCGGCGTGGAGCGGCTCGCCGGCGCCTACGCCTGGCGCAGCCTTATTGATTCAGGCGCGATCGTGCCTGGCGGATCCGACGCGCCGGTGGAACGCGGCGATCCGCTCATCGAGTTTTACGCCGCGGTGGCGCGCAAAGGACTCGACGGTTACACAGGCGAAGGGTGGCATCCCGAACAGGCCGTGACCCGTGAGGAAGCGTTGAAGATGTTCACGCTGTGGCCTGCCTACGCCGCGTTTCAGGAAAGCGAACTTGGTACGATCGAACCCGGCAAACGCGCCGACTTCACGGCTTTCTCCAAGGATATCATGACGGTTCCGGAGGCGGAGATTCTGGCGGCTAAGCCGGTGCTGACTGTCGTCGGCGGCCGGATCATCTACCGTCGTAACGAATAGTCGGAA
The DNA here is from genome assembly GCA_036337175.1 of Pseudomonadota bacterium. Lineage (GTDB taxonomy): Bacteria > Pseudomonadota > Alphaproteobacteria > Caulobacterales > Parvularculaceae > Amphiplicatus. The sequence goes on along the minus strand of JAYZEQ010000002.1, from coordinate 962,511 downwards.
AAGCGAGATGTTCATCGGCCACTACGGGCCGGCGCTCGCCGGCAAAAGCGCCGCCAAAGCGGTTCCCCTGTGGGCCTTGTTCGTCGCCGTGCAGTTTCTCGATTATCTTTGGGGCCTCTTTATCGTCCTCGGGGTCGAGCGCATGCGCATCGAACCGGGCTTCACAACCATGAGCCCCCTCGACCTCTACGACATGCCGTGGACTCACAGCCTCTTGATGGCGGGCGTCTGGTCGCTGATTCTCGGCGCCGGGTGGGCCGCAATGACGAAATCTCAAAAAGCGCTCGGCGGCCTTGTGATGGGGCTCGCCGTTCTTTCGCACTGGTTCCTCGATCTGCTGATGCATGTTCCCGACCTGCCGCTTTGGCCGGACGGGCCGAAGGTCGGATTCGGGGCGTGGAGAAACGAATGGCTGACTCTCGTGCTCGAATTTGGCGTTCTCGCTCTGGGCTGCGCGTTTTATCTTGGGGCGACGAAACCCAAAGGAGCGATGGGCCGGGTCGGGCCCGTTCTTCTCGCGCTTATTATGCTCGGCGTTTACTGGTTCAGCCTGACCGGTCCCCTGCCCTCCAGGCCGAATGAGGCCGGCCTCATGGCTATTTTCGCCTACACCCTGATGGCGTTGCTGGCCTGGCTGCTATGCGACCGGACGCGCGCTGCGAAATAGTTCAGCTGGCGAACAGCATCGCCCTGTCGGCGAAGCACTTGAATTCGAGAGCGTTCCCCGCGGGATCGCGAATGAAGAAGGTGCCCTGCTCGCCCGGCTGGCCCCGAAAGCGGATGTCCGGATCTATGATGAAATCGGCCCCGGCTTTTTTCAGGCGCCCGGCGAGCGCTTCCCAGTCCTTCGGCTCGAGGACGATCCCGAAATGCCGCACTGGAACGTCGTGACTGTCGACCGCGTTTGTCGCGGCCCGTCCGCACTCGCCCGGCGAAAGATGCGTTACAAGCTGGTGGCCGAAAAAATCAAAGTCGATCCACTCCTCGGAACGACGTCCGCGCGGGCAGCCTATAAGATCGCCGTAAAAAGCCTCCGCGGCTTTGAGGTCGTCGACCGGAATCGCCAGATGAAAAGGCTGCATGTCAGTCCTCGAACAGAGCGTCGGGCGCCGCTACAGTCGCGCACAGGAAAGCGGAGAAATCAATGTCCTCGAAATTCAGACTGCTGGCGGAAGGATATTTCGTCTCGCCGCAGATCACGGCGGATGAGGTCCGCGCTGCGGCGGCGATGGGAATAAAGCTCATTATCAACAATCGCCCCGAGGGCGAAGAGCCGGATCAGCCGCCCGGCGCCGAAATCGAAAAAGCCGCCAAAGCCGAGGGCGTGGCCTACGCGGCGATCCCGATTCGCGGAAGCGACATTTCGGCGGCCCAGCTCGAAGCATTCGAACGCGCCGCAGCCGGCGCATCGGGGCCTGTTCTCGCGTTCTGCCGGTCGGGGACCCGCTCGACCATGATCCGCGCCTTCGCCCTCGCGCGCGCCGGCGGCGACGCCGATGAAATTCTCGAGGAAGCCGCGGCCGCCGGTTACGATCTTTCGCCGCTGCGCCCCCGTCTTGTTGCGCTTGCGAACCGCTGACCCGCTAATAGTGAATGATGATCCGGGCGCTCTCGGCCGCAGCCGGAATGACCATCGTTTCCGTGAGGGTCACCCCGCAGGAGAGTCCGGCGAGATCGCGGCCCGCGTCATCGGTTAACCGCGCATCCATGCCTTCGCCGCAGTCGAGGAAGCTGCCCGGCTCTTTTTCGACGATGTACAGGTAGTTGGGGGGCGCCGATATGTAGGCGCGATCGGTCACGCCGCCTTCGCTGTCGCCAAGCGCGACGCCTCCAGCCGACTGGCCTGACACGGCTTGCGCCGAGACGGGGCCGATCGTGAACAAGCCCGCGGCAATTAACGCAGTTGCAGTAAGGAATTGTTTACGACTGGCACACATGCCCCGGCTGTCGCAAAGGCCAGGCCGGGAGCGAGTTCGGCTGGTCTCTTTCCCCTCGCGGCGAGTTTATTTCCCTGTTATCAGACGAAAAGCCAAGGTGAACCCGGCGCGAGTCGCCAGAAGAAACGGTGTTTCGGAGCCCAAATGGCCTTGTTCGGCGATTTCGAAATCAGCGGCAATCAGATCATCGCCAAGGAAACCGGCGCGCAGATTCCGTTAACCACGGGGTTTTTTCGCGACGCCTGGCGGATCGCGAGCTTCGTCGGAATCGTTCAGGGCATCCGCGCCGTCAGGATGATGCGCATGCGCGAGCCGCGCGCGCGCATCTCCTTCTTTCCGAACAAGCCGCGCTCCTATTACGCCATCTGGCCGGTGTGCCAGCTGGCCGACGTCAAGATCGTCAACGATCCGCAGGAAGCCGATCTGCACTTTTACTTCGAGGACCGCGAGTTTCTCACCGCGCCGCGGCCGACGCCTTCTAACAAGCCTGCTTTCAATGTCGGCTGCTTCGATATCAGAAAGAGCGTCGTCGCCCGCGTCTTCGAGGAAACGTTCGGATACGGACTGACAGTCGACCCGGCGTCGCATCGGGGACCGGTCGTCGAAAAATCGGAATCGAACGGCAAGCATGACGGGCGCATTGTCGTCTGCCCGGTCCCGCAGCCGGCGCGCGATCGCGTGTATCAGCGTCTCATCGACAATACGTTCGACGGCAAGGAGTTCGTCGATATCAGAACGCCTGTCGTCGGCGGAAAAATTCCTTTCGTCTATCTCAAGCGCCGTACGCGCGATCTGCGCTTTTCTAACGACAACCACCGCGTCGATCTCGTCGACGCCGACGCCATGCTGTCTAAAGGAGAACAGGCGAAGATCGCCGAATATGCGAACGCAATGGCGCTCGATTTCGGCGGGCTCGACGTGCTGCGCGACCGCGCCGACGGGCGTATCTATATCGTCGACGCCAACAAGACCGACATGGGGCCGCCCTCGGCGCTCTCCGGGCCCAACAAGCTGAAGGCGATGCGCGGCCTGGCCGAAGCGTTCGCCAGCCTCGTCGACGCGCGCCTCAGCGGCTAAGCTCGCGAGCGTGACCACGCCCGCGCCGACCATCCCCTTCGTTAAGGATTTCGCCTTCGCTTACGGCGAACCGGCGCAACTGTCGCCGCTCGTGCGGCGCGTCATCGCCAACAATCCGGGCCCGTTCACCTATACCGGCACAGGAACCTATATTGTCGGTTCGGGCGGCGATCTCGCCGTTATCGATCCCGGCCCCGACGACGACGTCCATCTCGACGCGCTCGCCGCCGCTATCGGGAGCGGCCGCGTCAGCCACATTCTCATTACGCACACGCACCGCGACCATTGCGGCGGTGCGCGTAAATTCGCTGCGAAAGTCGGCGCGCCTCTCGTCGGCGCGGCGCCCCACCCGGGCGCGCCCCGGATCGTCGAAGGGCCGTCGCTCGAAGAGGGCGCAGACCGGGCCTATCGGCCTGATCGCGTTCTCAAAGACGGCGAGCGCTTGGCGGGCGAAGAATGGACCATCGAAACCGTCTCTACGCCCGGCCACATCTCCAATCATCTCTGTTTCGCGCTGGTTGAAGAGAAGGCGCTCTTCACCGGCGATCACATCATGAGCTGGGCGACCACCGTCGTCGCGCCGCCTGACGGCGACATGAGCGACTACTTCGCCAGTCTTGAAAAGCTGCTCGCGCGCGACGACCGCCTCTACTATCCGACTCATGGCGCGCCCATAGAAAATCCGCGGCGTTTCGTTCGCGCAGTCAAGACTCACCGGCGCATCCGCGACGGGCAAATCCTGGAACAGCTTCGACAGGGGCGCAGCCGCATCAAGGATATAGTGCCGGCGATGTACGCCGACATCGACAAACGTTTGCATGGCGCGGCCGCTCTCAATGTGATGGCGCACCTAATTCGTCTGGTGAAAAACGGCATCGTCGCGACGGACGGCGAGCCGACGATGCAGAGCTGCTATCGCCTCAAGGATGAAGTCGCCGGTTAATCCGGCAGCAGAATCCGACGCGCCTCGCCGATAAGGTGATGCTGCACGTCGCTGACCGGCCCCTCAATCTCAGCGATGCGCAGCATCATGTCGAGCAACGCGCGCTTTTCCTCGACCGTACAGGCCTCGTTCACAGGACGGAGGATTTTCTTCAGGCTGTTGGCCGCATCGTTGATCTGACCGAGCGCCATGCGGGCGAAGGCGGAGAGTCCCTCGGCTGTTTCTGTGTCGGCGCCGAAGGCGGCGCGCATCTCGCCGACCATCGCCGCCTTCTGCCGATCGGTGACTGCGCCGTCATAGCTGGCGATCTGATAGAGCAGCACCGCGGCCGCCTCCCGCGGATCGGAGAGATTTTCGATCAGCCGCCGGTCGATCTGCCGCGACCATTTCCCGCTACGGTAAAGCCCCTTGACGTCCCTCAGCGCCTCGCGGCCTTCCCGCGCCGCTTCGGTAAAATAGCGGAACGCCCAGAAGGCGCCCGCCGCAGCGACCAGAAGTCCGATTAGAATATGCATGCCGACGCCCCTCCGCCGGTTCAGGATCATGCCGGGGATTGAACGGGCCGTAAACGGGCTCAAGGATAAAGCCGCTTCGTCCGCCAGCCTGCGCCGTCGCGCGCGAACAACAGTCGGTCGTGCAGGCGGAAAGGGCGATTGACCCAGAATTCGATCTCGCTGGGCTCGACGACATAGCCGCGCCAGTAGGCGGGCCTCGGAACGTCCTTGCCCTCGAACGCCCTGACCGCTTCGTCGTAACGCCGGCGCAGCGCCTCGACGCTGTCGACGGGGCGTGACTGCGCCGAGGCATGAGCCGCGATGCGCGCTCCCCGGGCGCGTTCGGCGAAGTATCTGTCGGTGTCCGCGTCCGCCGCGAATGAAACCGGGCCCCGTACCCGCACTTGGCGGCGGATGGTTTTCCAGTGGAAGCAGAGCGCGGCGCGGGGATTGGCGGCCAAGTCATTCCCCTTGGCGCTTTCCTCGCTGGAGTAGAATGAAAAGCCTTGGGGGGAGACATCCTTCAGGAGGACGATGCGGACGTCCGGACGTCCGGCGGAATCGGCGGTGGCGAGCGCCATGGCGTTGGCGTCGTTCGGCTCTCTGGTCTTTGCAAGCTCGAACCATTCCTCGAACAGCGCGAAGGGATCGTCGCGGGTGAAGACCTCCCCCTGATCTTCGTCGACCCGGTAAGCCTCTTCGCTGGGCGTGGGGGGGATGTAAGGGGCGCGGGCCATGATTGCTCCTTCCGGCGTTTAACCTTATCGGCGGACGCTTGATCTATATAATGCGGCGAACACACGCATCCGACAGAAGCTGGCCGGGAATCGTCAATGTCCTACAACACTTTCGGGCGGGTCTTCCGCATGACGACCTGGGGCGAGAGCCACGGTCCGGCGATCGGCTGCGTTATCGACGGCTGCCCACCGGGAATCAGGCTGACCGAGAGCGATATCCAGGGGTTCCTCGACCGGCGCAAACCGGGCGCCTCGAAATTCGTGACTCAGCGGCGCGAGCCGGATCAGGTGAAGATCCTCTCCGGCGTGTTCGAGGACGATCGCACCGACGGGCCGCGCACCACCGGCGCGCCGATCAGCCTGATGATCGAGAATGTCGATCAGCGCTCGAAAGACTACTCCGATATTCGCGACAAGTATCGGCCCGGCCATGCCGACTTCACCTATGACGCCAAATACGGATTTCGCGACTACCGCGGCGGCGGCCGCTCGTCGGCGCGCGAGACGGCGCCGCGCGTCGCCGCCGGCGCCGTCGCATCGCTTGTCCTGACTTCCCTGTACGGACAGACGGCGACGATCCGCGCCTGCCTCGTCGAGATGGGCGGCAGGAAAATCGCGCGGGAAAATTTCGACTGGGCCGAGACCGAAAAGAACCCCTTCTGGTGTCCCGACGCCGGGGCGGCGAAGGAATGGGAAACGATGCTGGAAGCGGCGCGCAAATCCGGCTCGTCGCTGGGCGCCGTCGTCGAAGTCGTCGCCAGCGGTTTCCCGGCCGGCCTCGGCGCGCCGATCTACGGAAAGCTCGATGCCGACCTCGCCGGCGCCATGATGTCGATCAACGCCGCGAAAGGCGTGGAGATCGGCGCCGGCATGGGGGCGGCGGCGCTCACCGGCGAAGAAAACGCCGACGAGATTCGCATCAGGAACGGCAGACCGCATTTTCTCTCGAACAACGCCGGCGGCATTCTCGGCGGCATCTCAACAGGGCAGGACATCGTCGCGCGGTTCGCCGTGAAGCCGACATCCTCGATCCTGAGCCCGCGCAAAACGATCACACGCGGCGGCGAAGAGACCGAGATCGTCACCAAGGGCCGTCACGATCCATGCGTCGGCATCCGGGCCGTTCCGGTCGGCGTCGCCATGATGGCCCTGGTGCTCGCCGATCATGCGCTGCTGCATCGCGCGCAAATCGGGTAGAGGGCATGACCGTCCCGTCTACCGGTCGGCTGGCGAAAAGCTGAGCGACATCAGATCGAACCCTCCGCGCACCACCTTCACTATCAGCGTATTGCGTCCTTCGAGCAGCACCAGCTTGCGGAACCGCGTATCGACGCGCCCTTCCCCGGCGTCGCCGCCGTTCAGCATCAGCGAGACGCGGCCCTTGCCTTTCGCGTTTAGCGTCAGAGCATAGGCGCCAGCTTTCTCCGCCGTAATTGTATACTTCACCCATTCGCCGGCCTGCATGCCGGCGACGTAAATTTCGCCGTTCGCGGTTTCGCCAAGATCGACGCCGTCGTTCCGGTATGTCATGGCGGGATTCCAGACGACGCGCTCGCCGCCGTCGGACACGTGATGGTTGGCGGGCGTCAGATCGTGATAGGCGACGCCGTCCCGGCCCATGTCGAAATCGGCGGCGGCGATCTCACCGCCCTTCGGGGCGATGACATGATCCCTGAACAGCGCCGGCCGCTCCGAATGCGGCGCGCGGAACAGGGCGTCGACCACATCCTTGTGGAAGACATTGTTCTCGTATCGCACGTCATGGCCGGCGAAACGCATCAGAGCCTGCTCTGCTTCTTCTCGCGTCGGCTTTTCTCCGTCGCCGCGCCAGTATGCCAGCAGTTTGAGATAGCCGTCGTTCGCGACGATCTGCAGCGGGTTGTTGTAGCGAATCTTTTTCAGCGGCCACATTGCCCATCCGACGCCTTCGCTTTCGACGAGGGCGACGGCGCGCGCGAACCAGTCGTTCGAATTCTCGCCCGTCTCGCCGAGCCACACCGGCACGCCGAGCTCGTCGCGCAGCTTCAGAATGTCGGCGATGCTGTCGCGCGTCGTGACGTTCCAGTATTTGTGGAAACTGAGAACCATATTGTCGTCCCAGGCGCCGGAGGCGCCGAACACGCCTTTATAGTTATTGCCCCAGCAATTGCCTTCGACGACGATGATGTGCTTCTTGTCGACCTCGCGGATAGCGGCGGTCGAGCGCATGAGCAGCGCGCGAAGCGGGACGTTCTCCGTCTCCTCGCAGCCATGCCTGTCTTCAGGGTTCTCGAACCCCCAGTTGGGCTCGTTGATGATGTCGTAGGCGGCGATATTGGGCTCGTCCCTGTAGCGTTCGGCGAGCTTTCGCCACAGCGCGATCATTTTGTCCTGATGAGCCGGACTGTCCCATAGCGACGGCGCATCAGGATTGCGGTCCGAAATATTGATGTCGTTGCCCTGCCCTCCCGGCGCCGCATGGAGGTCGAGGATCAGATACATATCGTTGGCTTTCGCCCAGGCGAGCAGCTCGTCGGTCCGCCTGAATCCCTCCTCCAGCCATGTCTGCTCCCCCGCGACCGGTTCCTGATCGACCGGAAGCGTGTAGAGGCCGTAGTGCATGGGCAGCCGGATTGAATTGAATCCCCATGACGCCATGGCGTCGATGTCGGCCTTTGTCGTATGGTTGTCGAGCCATGCCTGATAGAAGGCGGCGGTTTTCTCCAGCCCTATCATCTCTTCGATCCGTTGGCGGATCACCTGTTGCGTGCCGAATTGCGGAAGCTCCAGCATGTAGCCTTCCTGAAGCATCCAGCCGCCGAGTCCCATGCCGCGCAACAGCACCGGCTGTCCGTTTTCGTCGACGATCCTCGTTCCATCGACCCGCAGAAAACCGCCGGCCGTCGCAGGCGATGCAATGACGAGCGCTGCAAGAAGCGCAAATGCCATAGCCCTTTTCATTTTTGTTTCCTCCCAGCCCAGGCGCGCCCAGGAATCGGGCGAAACTCTCCCAGATTAGACAACGTTGTCAATATTCGCTCCGACTTTCACGGGCATGCGCGGCGCGCTTCCGCCTTTCTGCGGGCAAGGCTAGGCTCCGGTTCATGAAAAAACGCTACCTACTTCCCCTGTTGCTGATCGCCGCGCTCGCGGCGGCCTTCTTCCTATTGCGCACCCCGGACACCGATCCGGCGGCGATGCTGGCGAAGTATGGCGGCGACGCTGCCCGCTTCGCGGAGGGGCTGGACGGCCTGCGCATCCATTATCGCGACCAGGGCGCGTCGGACGGCGTTCCCATCGTCTTCATTCACGGTTCTTCGGCTTCCCTGCACACTTGGGAGCCGCTCGCCGGGCGTTTAGGCGGCGACTACCGGATCATCAGCTACGATCAGCCCGGACACGGCCTCACCGGCCCGGCTCCGGACGACGATTATTCAGCACGCGGCATGATGCGCGCGCTCGACGCCGTCGCCGCAGCCGCTAACGTCGACAGATTCATTCTTGCCGGAAACTCCATGGGCGGCTGGGTCGCATGGCGCTATGCGCTGGAAAATCCGGAAAAGGTTGAAGCGCTTATCCTGATCGACGCCGCCGGAGCGCCGTTGCTTGAGGGTGAAGAGCCGCCGCCGCTCAATCTCGGGTTCCGGCTCATGAAAATTGAATGGCTGCGCCCTCTGCTCGAACAGAGCACGCCGCGCAGCATCGTCGAAAAATCCGTGCGCGACACGGTGGCGGTCGATTCGATCGTCACTGACGAAATGATCGACCGTTACTGGGAGCTCTTGCGTTATCCCGGCAATCGCCGGGCTACGGCGCTGCGCAACGACGTCGACCGCGAGGCGGCGATGTTCGACCGCATTTCCGAGATCGCCGCTCCAGTTTTCATCGTGTGGGGCGCGGAAGATCAGCTCATCTACCCAACGGCGGCGCAGACCTTCCATGAGCGGCTGCTGAATTCAGAGATCTTCATCCTCAACGGTGTCGGTCACTTGCCGATGGAAGAGGCGCCCGATCTCACAGCCGATCATATCCGCGCTTTTCTCGCGGATCACGCTCTGGCGAACGCTTCTCCAAGCCCTTAGCGCGCGGCAAGTCTTGTCAGGCGGCGTCGGCGCAGGCGCGACCAAGACGTTCGTAAAGTTCCTCAGCGCTGACGGGCTTCGGGAGGAAGGCGTTCATGCCGGCGCGCATGCACGCTTCACGCTCGTCGCCGCCCGCCGCGGCGGTGACGGCGATGATTGGAATATCTCGCCACGCCGTATCCGCGGCGCGGATATGTTTCGTCGCCGTCAGGCCGTCCATCACCGGCATTCTGATATCCATCAGGACGACGTCGCATTCCTCGTTGCCGAGGATCCTGATCGCCTCTTCGCCGTTAGCGGCCGTGAGAAGTTTCCTGAGCCCGAGCCGGGACAGATACGCCTCCAGAACGCGAAGATTGACGCTGTTGTCCTCGACGACGAGCACGGTTTTGTCTTTCATCATGCGGCTCGCGATATCGAACGGCGTCAGGTCGGAGGCGCGACTGCCTTCCTGGGCGGCGCGCGCAAACTTCGCCGGGATCTCAAGCCGGAACTTGACGCCCGCTCCCGGCGCGCTCCTGACTTTCAGGTCGCCGCCCATCTCGCGAGCCATCATTCGCGCCACTATAAGCGACAAAGGGCTCGCGCCCGCCGCCATCAATAGCTTGTTGCGCGTGAACTCTTCGCCGGAGAAATAGAGTTCGGCTGTTTCCTGCTCCATCCCGGCGGACTGGTCGCTGACATTGACGACGATGAGCCGCGCATTGCCGCGTTTCGTCTTCTCAATCGCTTCAATAGTAACCGACACCGCTCCGCCGCCGCTCTGAAGAACGCACTGACGCACCATGGCGCCGACGCACTGCCGCACGCGCAGAATGTCGAATAGGAACCAGCCTCGTGCGGAGGCTTTCAGATCGACATTGAGCGTCACGCCGGTTTTCTCCGCGCGAGTCCGGTTGGTCCGCCGGATGAAGTCGGCGACTTCCGGAAGCAGCTCGACGCTTCGCTTGATCCGCGTCTGACCAGCCTCGATGTCGAGGATGTCGAGCATGTCGAGCATCACCGCTTTCGCCGTAGCGCCGGCGCCGGCTATCGCATCGATACGGCTTTTGCTTTCGGCGGAGAATTCTTCGGCGTGAAGCGTAAAAGCCTGTACGAGTCCCAACACTTCATTCAGAGGAGCGCGCATCTGCTGCGCCGCACCGCTCAGCAACGCAGACTTTCTGCGAAGCTCCTTCTTGCGAGCCGCCTGTGAGCGGCGCACGCCGAAAAACCAGACGACCGCCGCGCCGATGCAGCAGCCGATTAAGCCCGGCAGGACGACAGCCATGGGTTCCTTTCTCTCCCCCCAGGATCGCCTGACGCCGATACAGAGTTCCAGCTTCGCCGGAACGAGATGGGCGAAGTCTGCCCCGTCCGGGTTAATCAATCGCTAGAAATTGAGTGGGCGCCCTAAAATCCGCCTGCGGGCTTTCTGAAAGCGGCTACTTTGGTCAGAAACGCCAGAGTTTCGCCGGCTTTCTCAAGCCCCGCCGCGCCGAACAGCCCCGCAAGATCGGTGCGGCAATAGCTGTCGTAATAAGGCTCATGGAAGCCGCGGGGGAAATTCTCGAGAAGCACGTCCAGTCCAGGTTCGTCGCCATACTGAATGGTGTCGACCTCGATCAACGTTCCGCCGGGTTGCAAGAGGCGGGCGATTTCGCGGGCGACCTCTACGCGCACCGGCGGCGGCAGCTCGTGGAACAGGTAGACCGTAGTGACGATGTCGAACGATCCCTCAGCGAGCCCAGTCGCTTCGGCTTTGCTCTCGACGAAACGCACCGTCTTGTCGCCGCCGAGACTCGCGCGCGCCTTGCCGAGATATGCAGGAGAAAGATCGAGGGCGACCACGTTCAGGGAAGGCCAGTTGTCCTTGACGTCCCTGATGAAACGGCCCGTGCCGCAGCCAAGATCGAGCATCGTCAGCGACGCAGGATCGCGTCCTCCGATCGCGGCGCGCACATAAGGGAGCGCCTGCCGCCGCATCGCCGACGCCGCGCCGGTGAATAGAGTCTCGACCTGCATGTCATAGCGCTCCGCTGAGGAATCGGAGAGCCAGCCATCGGTCTGGTAGTGAAAATTCTGCAAATAGTAGCGGGGGTATTTCGCGCTCATCTCGTCGGTCAGGACTTCCGAGTGGCCGCGTCCGTATTTGCGGCGGGCGACTTTCTCGGCGTCAAGGAGATAATCTCGGCTGAGACGCATCAGTTGTCCGACCGAGGGCGGCCGGCGCAATTCGATCGGCATCCGGTACTCGCCGCGCTCGATGTTGCGCCAGTCGGTCTTAAAAAGCTCCCGGAAGGATTGCTTCAGCCGGTCGCGATCAAGCGGCGCGAACTCCTCGGCGTAGGGCGCTTCTCCGGGCGAGCTCAGCGGCCCCATCACCCGGCGCCCGGCCGCGTAATGGCCGGTAAACCACAAAATCCGAGCGGCCTGCGCAGCGCCATAGGCGGCGCGCTTCGCGCTGTTGGTCAGGACCGTCGCCAGGGGCGCCATCGCTCACCTCTTCGCAAAAACCCCGACAAGCTCGACATGAGGAGAATAAACGAACTGGTCGACGGGCGTCACCTCGACGAGACTGTAACCGCCTGCGGCAAGAAGCGCCGCATCGCGCGCGAAGGTCGCCGGATTGCACGACACGCCGATGACTCTCGAAACCCGCGCCCGCGCGATCTCGGCGGCCTGTTCGCGGGCGCCGGCGCGGGGCGGATCGAACACGATCATGTCGTAGTCCCGCAATTCATCAGCCATAAGGGGGCGTTCGAACAGATTGCGCGTTTCGCTCGTAATAGGCCGGAACGGCGAATGGCGAGCCCCGGCGGCCAACGCTTCGACCGCCGTCCGGTCAGAATCGATGGCGTGAACGGTCGCTGACTTTGACAAGGGGAATGAAAAGGCGCCTGCGCCGCAAAACAGATCAAGCGCCCTGCGCGCGCCGTCAGCACTCCTTCCGACCAAGCCGACCAGCGCCGCCTCCCCCGCCGCGCTCGCCTGGAGGAACCCGCCGGCAGGCGGCGAGACAGGAACGCCGCCGAAGCGGACCACAGGCGGCGACAGCGTCAGAAGCGGCGCTCGGTCTACCGACAGCCGAGCCACTGCGGCTTCTTGCATAACTTCGCCAAGTCGCTGCAAATTCGCGCCCTGCAGCTCTCCCACGCGTGCGGAGGGGGCGAGATCGACATCGAGACCGTTGTCGCACAGCGTGACGGCCATATCGAAAGCGCGCCATTCCGCCGGCAACGCCGCCGTCAGCCTTTTCAGAACGGGCAAGGCGTCGAAAAGGGCTGGATGCAATATTTCGCAGGCGGCAATCTCGACAATGCGGTGCGAGGCGCGAGCATTGAATCCAACAACGGCCCCCTCGCCTGTTCGCTTCACGGCGAACGTCGCCCTGCGGCGCGTCGGAGCATCGACTGCAACAGTCTCGCGGACAGGCGCATCGGCCAGCCCGGCGCGCGCCAGCGTCTCGACGACAAGGGCGCGTTTCCAGTCGAGATAGAACCCACGCGCCGCGTGTTGCAGGGCGCAGCCGCCGCAATCTCCGAAATGAAGACACGGTGCAGAAACGCGGTGCGGGCTTGCCGATAGAACCTCTTCGACCGCCCCTCGCCTCTCGGAGACGCGCGCGAGAATCCGTTCGCCAGGCAACGTGTACGGAATAAACACCTCCGCCCCGTGATCGCGCGCAACACCGTCGCCGCGCGCGCCGAGCGAGTCGATCACGAGTTCGAACCGCCTCGTCGCCGCTTTAGCGGATGGAGGCCGGCGACGGTTACGCGATGCGGGTCGCGCCAAGAAGAAACTCCCTGTTGCCGTCGCCGCCGGCGATCGGGCTGCTGATCACTCCGTCGACACGCCAGCCGGCGGCGCCGAACCATGCTTCGATCCCTTCTATCATGGCCGCGACTTCGGCTTCCGTCGCCGTGACAATGCCTCCCTTGCCGATCTTTTCCGGGCCGAGTTCGAATTGCGGTTTGATGAGGACCGCGGCGCGAGCGCCGACAGGCGCCAGCTCTATCGCCGGCGGGAGCGCCTTCCTGAGGCCGATGAAGCTGACGTCGCAGACAAGCAGCGCGACAGGATCGGAAACGAGCGCGCGTGTCAAATCCTTCGCGTGGGTTCTTTCGAGGCTGACAACCCGACTGTCGCCCGCGAGGCGCGGGTGCAACTGTCCCGTTCCGACATCGACGGCGTAGACCTTCATTGCGCCTCGCTGGAGAAGCAGGTCCGTGAATCCCCCGGTCGAGGAGCCGAGATCGAGGCAGACAAGACCGGCGGGATTGATCCCGAAAGCGTCGAGCGCGGCCTCAAGCTTGAGGCCGCCGCGCGAGACATAGGAATGCGCGTCTCTATCGACAGTAATCTTCGCCTCTGCTGGCGGCGCAGCGGCGGGGCGCGTCTCCACGGCGCCGTTGACGCGCACGAGTCCTGCTTTCACGGCCGCCTGCGCGCGGGCGCGGCTCTCAAAAAAACCTGCCCCGACGAGCCGCCTGTCCAGCCTGTCCCTATCGTCATCGTTGGGCTTTTTGTTCATTCGCCGTTCCGGCGCGAGGGTGCGGAACGTGGCCGCATCGGCGTTCTACCCTCGCGGATCATTCCTATCTGAGCCATGACGCCGCCTTTTGCGAAGGAGGAAGGCATGATTTTCCGGCTTGTCAAATATGACTCGGCCGAAAGCCAAATCGGTTCACGCCGCCTGACTGTGCCGGTTTCCCCAAAAAGAAAAACGCCGCCTCTGGGGCGGCGTTTTCGTCTTGAAGTCGATACGCTTGTTACGCGCGCGCCTTGCGGCGGCCCGCGAAGCCGAGACCGGCGAGGCCGGAAAGCAGCAGCAGCGCCGCGCCCGGAACCGGAACTTCGTCAACCGTGATGCTGCCGACTGTAAAGCCGCCGAACGACGGCCCCGTGGCGATCACCTGGAACACCTGACCGACAATCGAGGCGAACAGCATGTTGTCGATCGCCGTGAGTTCGTCGCCGACGAGGAAGCCGTCGACAATCAGGTCGAACGTGCCGCACGGGCCTTCGCCTCCCGGCGTGGCGCAGTTGGTGTCGGCGCCGGCGTTGAAGTCGATTTCGAGCAGCTTGACGGCGCTCGCGAAGGTGAAGACGAGCGATTCGGCTTTGCTGAACTGAACCTGATCGTCAGAATTGGTTTCGCCCTGCGTCAGCGCGCCGAGTCCCGAATTGGTCGGCGACAAATCCTGAATGAGCGCGGTCGAGCCGGCGCCCGTCTTGGCGATGACGTTCACGCCCGCCCAGTCTTTCGCGTAATCGAGACCCACGGCGTGATTGATCGTGCACAGATCGGGACCCGAGATCGAGATGCCGTTGCATGTGCCGCCGGTCGTGTAGTTGCCCGCGACGGGCAAGTCGGCGCCCGGATTCTGGAATACAAAAGTGACGGGCGCGGCGCTGGCGGCGCCGGCCGCGAAAACCGCGCCGACAAGACCGGCCGCGATAGACTTGATCGTAAGATGACGCATGAGCGTTCCCCCTGACAGAACGGTCCTCCTCACGAGGACAAGAGGTTTCGCTATTAATGGCTTATTAAGCAGAGGCAAGCGGAGATATTGGTTACCAGGCGATTTTTTTAGTCTCTAAACCTTTATATACGCCTCAATGCAGGCGCCCTTCTGCGGCGCCCAACCTATGGGCGAAAATGGCGGCGGAAGCAGCCGCGCGCCAGAGCTCCGAGCCAAGCCAGATCACAGGAAATCAGATCATTCGTAGGCAGAACTTTTCCTCTCGAAAAGCGCCTCTTACGCCGTCGGTCTCATGGCGCGCCTTAACGCTTCGGCATGCCGCGAACGGCGCGACCAATACGAGCGATCGCGCGACGCCCTTTGCCGATCGCGCCGGCGAAAAGCACGAACGCATGAATCGTTCTCGGCGCGCAATAATAACGCACCTTCACCCCCGCCCGCTTCAACAGCTTCGCATAGGCGGCGCCTTCGTCGCGCAGCGGATCGAATGCAGCAGTAATGATCAGCGCCGGAGGCAGGCCGGAAAGATCCTCCGCGAGAATCGGACTCGCTTCGGGCCGGTCGCCCTGTTCAGGCGTTTTCAGATATTCCCGTTCCGCATTGGCGATATCTTCATGGCGCAGAAAATAACGTCCGTCTCCGAACTGCCGCCGCGAGGCGAAGTCCGCCGACGGGCTTGCGCTTATTACCGGGTAGACGAGAACCTGCAGCGCAGCGATTCCACGGGCCTGCTGAACTGCCGCCGCCGCGAGGTTGCCGCCGGCGCTGTCGCCGGCGACTGCAATACGGGCGGGATCGCCCCCGAGCGCTGCGGCGTTCGCCGCAGCCCATTTCAAAGCGGCGACGCAATCATCAAGCGCCGCCGGAAATTTATTTTCCGGCGCGCGCCGGTAATCGACATCGACCACGATCGCCCGCGCCGCCGCGCAATATGCCCGGCATATGCGTTCATAGCCTTCCGGGTCGCCGATCGCCCATCCCCCGCCATGAATATGGACGATGACCGGCCGGACGCCGAACGCCTTCGGATAGTATAACCGTACACGAATGTTCCCGGCCGGTCCGGGAATGGCTCGTTCCTCGATCTCCCCCACCAGCGCCGGCGCCGGCCCGTAAGCCTCGGCCATGGCCCTCAGCAAGGCGCGCCGGCCTTCGACGTCCAGATCGCCGGCGACGCCCGCGAAGTCCACGGCGATGCGGGCCATAAGTCGGCGCGTGTCGCCGTCCAGGGTCGCGGAAATCCAGACCATCGTCGCCCTAGTATTTGAAGCCTACCGTCACGCTCCATGTCCGCGGGTCGCCATAGTAAGCGAGCTGGTAGCCGAGCGAATCGGACAGATCGAAACCGTGTTCGATATAGCGCGTATCGCCGATGTTCTTGACGCCGGCCTGCACGTAAACGCGCTCGTCGGGATGATCCCAACGAATAAACGCATTGCCGAGCGCGAAGGCATCCTGCGCGAGAAACTCACTCGAACTGACGGTCGTGTAGGTCTTGCTGCGCCAGGTGAGATCGCCCCCAAGCGTCACGCCGCCCGCCGAGCCCAGATCGAAACGGTAGGAGCCGCCAGCCCGGCCCGTCCATTCCGGCGCGTTGACGAGGAACCGCTGATCGGAAATATCGGCGCCGCCGGGGCCGATATATTCATCGTACTCGCCGTCGAGATACCCGGCCGACACGTCAAGCCGCAACCCCGGCAGAGGGTGCGCCGCGAGTTCGACCTCTACGCCCTTCATGGTCGCCTTGCCGGCGTTGCCGAACAGCGCCGCGAAGCTGCCGTCCTCAGCGCGGCCAAACGTCGAAAGCTGCAGGTCGGTGTAATCGTTATAGAAGAAGGCGACATTCGCCGTCGCGAGCCCGTCGAATAGGGTCGACTTTAGGCCCGCCTCATACGCCCACAGGAATTCCGGCTCATAGGGCCGTGCGGTGAAAGCGTCGCGCGAGCGGCCGTCGAACCCGCCGCTCTTGAAGCCTCGGCTGACGCTGGCGTAAATCAGCACATCGTCCGTCCAACGATAATCAAGCCCGACTTTCGGAGTCAGCGCCGACCAGTCGTCGGAAACGTCGACATTGGTGATTTCGAGCCCGCCCGGTCCTTCGAAATCCACTGGGAACGGCGTCGCCGGATCGGGGAAGAGCCGCACGACCCGCGAGAAGTCCTTCTCTTCGTATGTAAACCGCAGGCCAGCCGTAGCCGTCAGGCGGTCGGTCAACGCATAGTCCGCCTGACCGTAGGCGGCGTAGCTTTTGTTTGTTTGCAGATTTAGTTCGCCGTCGATGAAAGCGATGTCGGGCCCGAACACGCCGGCGTAGGTGCGGTCGTATTCATAGAAATAGTAGAGTCCCGCCACGAAATCGAGACGCTCGCCGTCGTGCAGCATCTGCAGTTCCTGGCTGAACTGCTTCTGCCGCTCTTGGTCGTAAATGCCGAAAAAGCCGAAAGACGTGGCGTCGAGATCGAGTTTCGTTTCGTAGATCAGACGTCTCCCCGCCGATATCGACTTCAGTGTGATATCGTCCGAAACGCGCCAGTCGGCGACAAGCGAAGCGCCGAAAGTGGTGAGGTCGTTCTGGTCGTTGAAATCCGCGGCGATGACAAACGGATCGTCGTTCGGCGGGACAAGGCCGAAAACTGGCGTGGCGCGCGCCGGCGTGCGCGAAGTGTCGGGCCGATCGCGCGATACGTCGGCGCTCAGCATGAGGGTCAGATCCTCATTGGCCCGATATTCGAATGCGAGCCGGCCAGCGAGCGTATCCTTGTCGCCGTCGTCTTCTCCTGTCGCTTCATTGATCGCATATCCGTCCCGCGCCAGGCGCGCGAAAGACGCCTTGAACAGCAGCTTGTCCGTCAGCGCCGATCCGACCTGCGCCTTGACGTCGAGGCGATCGTAGTCGCCGGCCGTGACCTCCGCCCTGGCGCTCAATTCCTCGCTCATCGGCGCGGAAACGAACTTGACGGCGCCTCCAATGGTGTTGCGTCCGTAGAGCGTGCCCTGCGGCCCCCGCAACACTTCGATACGGCTGACATCGTAAATGTCGAGGAAGGCGCCCTGCGCCCGGCCGAGATAAACATCGTCCACATAGATGCCGACGCCAGGGTCGTTGAAGGCGAGAGAGTCGATCTGGCCGACGCCGCGGATATAGACCACGGCGTTCTGCGCGTCGCCGACATGCACTTCGAAGTTTGGAACCGAGCCCCGCAGATCGCCGATATCATTCGCCTGAAGTTCTTCGAGTCGCGCCTCGCTGAACGCCGAAACAGCGACAGGCACGTCCTGAAGCCGTTCGTCGCGCCGCTGGGCGGAAACGACGATTTCGTCGGAACCGTCCTGCGCGCAGGCCGGCAAGGCGGCTCCGGCGATCAAGGCTGCTATCGTCAGTGTTGAAGCGCCTGTCGAAGACAGGCGAGCGCGAAACCTGCTCACTCATTCCCTCCCATGGGCGCGCCGGCTTTGACGCCGGCCTTCAGACGAAGGAAGCACCGCCCGGAACGCGGAAACAGCGAAAATAATGACGAGAATTTTTCCGCAAAAGTTGCGCCTATTTTAGCGCCAGTCTTTTGCGGACATCCGTCAGGGTACGCACCAGATGGGCGCGCAGCATTTCTTCAAGCTGGGGAGACGGGCGGACGACAGCGCTTCGGTGATCGTCGGCGGCGCGTTCTTTGACGAGATAGCCGTCGCGCACCGCGCGCTGGATCCGTTCCTCCCTGGTCCGGTTCGAGCCGGTCTTCATCGCCTGACAAGCAGCGCCGACGGTCAGCGGCTTTCCCTGCCAGTGGGCGATCAGACACCCGACAAGCAGATACCAGAACTCCTGCGTGAAATAGTTCGGACGGTTTTCGAATATCCCGTCCCAGTCGCGCGCATAGGATTCAAGCGCGCGCGCCCAGTCGATAATCATCGCCTTGTCGATATCGTCGTGCTCGGCCATCGCCCGGCGTTTTTCCTGGAGCGATCAACCCCGCAAGTTGATGACTTCCGCCGAACGTCCAAGAGCCCGCATCACGGTCTCAACAATGTGCGGCGCGTTGAGGCGGGCGACATCGTACATTTTTTCGGGCTTGTCATGATCCTGGTAGATGTCCGGAAGAACCATTGCGCGGACTTTCAGCAGGCCGTTGTCGAGCATTCCCTCGTCCGAGAGATAATGCAGGACGAAGGCGCCGAAGCCGCCGACCGAGCCTTCCTCGATCGTCACCAGCACCTCGTGATGACGCACGAGCTGCCTGATCAGTTCATGATCGAGCGGCTTGGCGAAACGTGCATCGGCGACGGTCGTCGACAGGCCGAGATTTTCGAGACTGTCGGCGGCCTTGAGCGCTTCCTGGAGACGGGTGCCATAGGACAGGATCGCGACCTTCGTCCCTTCCCGGACGATGCGGCCCTTGCCGATCTCGAGCACCCTCCCGCGCTCTGGAAGATCGATGCCGACGCCTTCGCCGCGCGGATATCGCCAGGCGATAGGACCGTCGTCATAGGCCGCCGCGGTCGCCGTCATGTGCATCAGCTCGGCTTCGTCGCCCGCCGCCATGAGCACCATGTTCGGGAGGCAGCCGAGATAAGCGATGTCGAAGGAGCCGGCGTGCGTCGCGCCGTCGGCGCCGACAAGACCGGCGCGGTCCATCGGGAACCGGACCGGGAGATTCTGCAGCGCCACGTCGTGGACGACGGAATCGTAGGCGCGCTGCAGAAAGGTCGAATAGATCGCCGCGAAAGGCTTCATGCCGTCAGCGGCGAGACCCGCCGCGAAGGTCACGGCGTGCTGTTCGGCGATGCCGACATCGTAGCAACGATCCGGATAGACCTCGGCGAACATGTCGAGGCTGGTGCCCGACGGCATCGCCGCGGTGACCCCGACGATCTTGTCATCGAATTCCGCTTCCTTGATGAGCGCTTTCGCGAACACCTTTTGATAGGCGGGAGCGTTCGGTGTGCCCTTTTGCTGCTTGCCGGTGACCACGTCGAACTTGACGACGCCGTGGCCCTTGTCGGCGGCCGTTTCCGCCGGCGCGTAGCCTTTGCCTTTCTTGGTCACGACATGCACGAGCACCGGCCCGTCCTTCATGTCGCGCACGTTTTCAAGCACCGGAATCAGATGGTCGAGATTGTGGCCGTCTATCGGACCCACATAGTAGAAGCCGAGTTCCTCGAAAAGCGTGCCGCCGGTGAACATGCCGCGGCCGTACTCCTCGGCCTTGGCGAGCTGTTTGTAGATCGCATGCGGCAGACGCTTGCCGAGCTGTTTCGAGAACTTACGGAATCCCTGATAAACGCCCGACGATGCGGCGCGCGCCAGGTAGGCGCTCATCGCCCCGACCGGCGGAGCGATCGACATGTCGTTGTCATTGAGAATGACGACAAGCTTCGTGCCGAGATGCCCGGCGTTGTTCATCGCCTCGTACGCCATGCCCGCCGACATCGAACCGTCGCCGATCACGGCTATGGCGTGATTGTTCTTACCCTGATGATCGCGGGCGCGGGCGAAGCCCAGCGCCGCCGAGATCGACGTCGCGGCGTGCGCCGCGCCGAACGGATCGTATTCGCTCTCCGACCGCTTGGTGAACCCCGAAAGCCCGCCGCCCTGACGCAGCGTGCGGATGCGGTCGCGCCGCCCGGTCAGCACCTTGTGCGGATAACACTGGTGGCCGACGTCCCACACAAGCCTGTCGTCCGGCGTATTGAAGACGTAATGGATCGCCGTCGTCAGCTCGACGACGCCGAGGCCGGAGCCAAGATGGCCGCCGGTCACCGACACGGCGTCGATCACCTCGGCCCGCAATTCGTCGGCGAGCTGACGGAGCTGGCTCTTGTCGAGCTTCCTCAGATCGGCCGGAACATTGACCTGGTCCAGCAGCGGCGTTTCGACCGGCATGGCGAACCCCTTCTTGTTGTTCGGCGCGACGCACGTTCAGGCGTCGGCGACAGATTTCCGCCGCAGTGCAGCATGGCGGTTGAACCTGCCGTTTTAGTCCTTCCGCAGGATTTCTCCAGCCCCGGAATGGCCTGGTAACGGCCTTGTAAGGGCGCTTTAGCGGCGCAGGGCGGCTTTAAGGCAACACCCCGCCTCGTCAGTCGAATTTCGCCGGTTCGAGGCGCGGATTTCCGGTCTCGTCGACGACAATTTTATCAATCCGCTCTTGGGCCGATTTCAGCTTGGCCTCGCAATGCGCCTTGAGGGCTGCGCCTCGCTCATAAAGCGCGATGGAGTCTTCGAGCGCCACCTGCCCTTCCTCCAGCTTCCGCACGATGTCTTCGAGTTCGGCGAGAGCCTTCTCGAACGAGAGACCGGCAATGTCATTAGGCGTCTTGGCCATGGCGAATTTCCCTATTCAGCGATGGCGGGCGTGGTGCGCGCCAGTTCGCGACTCGGCTCGGCTTCATAGACACGCCAGGACCAGTAGTGATGGCCGCCGTCATGGGCCGAGCGCCGCCAGCCGCCGCGGCGAAGTCTTCTGTCGATCATCCAGTTGAGAAAGCCATGGGCGCATAGCAGCACATCGCCCCCCTGCGCCAGCGCTTCAAGGCGCTCGGCGATGCGGTCGACCCGCTTCCAGGTCTCTGCGCAGCTCTCCACCCCTTCCGGCGCATAACCGAGAACCCAGAAGGCCCGGCTGACGACGCCCCATTGCCCGGGCCGCATTTTCAGCCACGGCACCGGCGGCGGCGGCAAGGGGGCCTCGACAAAGATGGGATCGGCCGGCACCTCGCGCGCGCCGCCCGTGACCTCGCGCGCGGTTTCAATGGCGCGCGGCAGGGTCGAGGACAATACGGTCGCCGCCTTGCCGGCGAGGGCGACCAGCGCTTCAGGGGGCGCTTCGTCGGGGTGAAGCCCGGAAGCGTCGTAACGCGCCCACCAGTCGCCATACTCGCGCGCCGAGATCGTCAGATCGCGCGCAAGGTTCGGCCGGCCGTGCCTGGCGGTTATGATGCGTCCCGACATGAACTCGTCTTCACCTGCAACCTGCCGACCTTATGGCGCGGTTTTCAGGCCTGCATCAAGGCTTTGACATGCGCCGCAACCGACCGCCCGAGGGCGGCGAGATCGTATCCCCCCTCAAGCAGCGACACGAGGCGTCCCTCCGCCTTGTCGCGGGCGACGGCGGCGAGTTCGGCGGTGAGCCACGCGAAATCCTCTTCCGTCAGCAGCAGGCCGCCAAGGGGATCGGCGCGATGCGCGTCGAAACCGGCCGAGATCACAAGAAAGTCCGGCCCGAAATCGGACAGGGCGGGCAGAAGCCGCTCGCCCCAGACGCGCCGAAAGGCGCTTCCTTCCGTTCCGGTCGCCAAAGGAGCGTTCGCAATGTTGTCAGCCGCGCCGCGGTCGGTCTCCCGTCCGGTGCCCGGATATTGCGGCCATTCGTGACTGGAGGCGTAGAAAGCGTTCTCGTCATGCCAGAACGCCGCCTCCGTGCCGTTGCCGTGATGCACGTCGAAATCGACAACC
Organism: Pseudomonadota bacterium; assembly: GCA_036337175.1. Taxonomy (GTDB): domain Bacteria; phylum Pseudomonadota; class Alphaproteobacteria; order Caulobacterales; family Parvularculaceae; genus Amphiplicatus. Next base: position 940,350 of record JAYZEQ010000002.1, on the reverse strand, counting down.
GCCACGCGCCGCGCGCCATGGGCGCGCGCATGCAGCGCCGTAATTGCAGCCGAGTTGAACAGGCAGAACCCCATGGCGCGGCCGGGCTCCGCGTGATGACCGGGCGGACGCGCCGCCACGAAAGCGTTGCGCGCCTCCCCGGCGTAAATCGCATCGACGGCGGCGACTCCGGCTCCAGCGGCGCGCAAGGCCGCGTCAAGCGAGTGCGGCCCCATATAAGTGTCCGGATCGAGCCGGACCATATCGCTCGCGGGGGCGCCTTCTTCGATCTTTCGCCGAAAAACATCCGGATGGACTTTTTCTATGGCCGCCGCTGTCGCACGCGGCGCCTCGCACCTCTTAAGATCCGCAAACTCTTCCGTAGAGAGAGCGCTTTCGACCGCATCGTACCGCGCAGCTCGCTCGGGATGTCCCGGCGGCGTTTCATGCGCGCCGAAAGAGGCGTGTGTGTAAAGCAGCGTGGTCATTCTGCGTCCTGTGACGATAACCCGATTTCAGAATAGCACCCGATCCCGCCGCAGACGAACGGAAGCAGCCGCTTCTCAACGGAGCGCTAGAGGAAACCCTTCCGGGCGCGTTTCCAGCACCTCGACGCTGTCGCCGACGGCGATTTCGCCGAGCTTCAACGGCGCGCCGTTCCAGCCGAACAGGACGCCGTTGATGCGGGGATCGGCGGAGCGGCGGAGGCGCGCCAGACTGGCCAGCGGCTCCTTGCCCATGCTCTCGCCCGTCGACTGGTTTTTGGTGGTGACCACGCAGCGGTCGCAGGGTTTGACCAACACGATCTCCGCTGGACCGATCTGCAAACGCCGCCAGCAGTCCTCGCGCCACGCATCGTCGCAATCGATGACGATGTTGGGCCGGAAACGCTCCATGCCGACCGGCGCGCCGCCCTTCCCTGTTATTTCGTCGTTAAGCGCTTTCAGCGAGCCCGTGGTCGTCACCAGGACAGGATAGGAATCGGCGAAGCTGGTCGGGGTCGGCGCGGATACCCATACGCCCGTCTTCTCCCGGCGCGCGTCGCCGTCCATGAACACGAGCCGCAGCCGATCGCCGAGAACATCGGAGATCCAGCGATGCGCCGCCTCGTCCGCCAGGGCTGCGCTGACCGGATCGTCCCAGATGAGGATGTCGGCGCGCGACGCGCCGTCCGGCGTCGCGACTTCGATATCGGCGGCGCCCGGCGCCGAGAGCCGGAGTCCCGCCGGGCTCGACCGCACGGCGATCGTCGCGAGCCCCGGGTGCGAGCGCTGCGTGACGCCCGCTCCCGCGCTGTCCACAGCCAGCCAGCGACGGTCGCCTTCGAGACCCCGGTTCTCCAGCCGCGCCCGCGAAAGATTGACGCCGCGCGCGCTCTTGATCGGATAAATATGCAGCGAAGCGACGCGCATCTTGAGACCCGTCGACTGAACCGGCATCATCGCCGCGCCCGCTTTAACGGGCGAGTCGCGCGAAAGGAAGCGGCAAATGCCCCAATTCGACATGATCCTTGTCGATGACGACGACGTCGAGGCGTCGAGCGTTCTAAAACACGAAGCGGGCAAGCCCCTGCGCGAAGGCGGCGGCGACGAGACCTATCGCTGCGGCGCGTGCAAGACGAAGCTGCTCGTCAATGTCGCACATCGCGACGCGCACGGCGCCGTGGTCAGATGCGGCAAGTGCGGGCGGCTTAATAGAGAGCCGCACCACCACCATCATCATTGACGAGAGCGGCTTATTCCTCGCCGATGAACGTCGTCGCCAGCGTGTCGGCGACGCCGGGCGGCGGCGTGGCGTCTGCGGGAACGAAAAAGTCCGGGAAGAGTTTCTTCTTGGGATCGACGCGATACTTGTCGAAATTCCTGACGCCGTGATCGTAAAGCAGATTGTCGTCGATGATGAAGTTGCCGGTGAACTGGCTCGACGGCTTCGTCAGGATGATGTGAGCGGCGTCGGCCATGATTTCCGGCGTGCGGGAGCCCTTCACCATCGCATCCCCGCCGAGCGCGAACTCGACGGCCGCCGTGGCGATCGCCGTCCGGGGCCAGAGCGCGTTGAAAGCGATTCCCTCGCCTCTGAATTCCTCGGCCATGCCGAGCACGCACAGCGACATGCCGTATTTCGCCATCGTGTAGGCGACGTGCGGCGCAAACCAGCGCGGACTGAGATCGAGCGGCGGCGACAGCATCAGCACGTGCGGATTGTCCGACTTTTTCAGATGCGGGATGCAGGTCTTGGAGACGAGAAACGTGCCGCGCGCGTTGATCTGGTGCATCAGGTCCCAGCGCTTCATTTCGGTCGCTTCCGTTCCGGTCAGCGATATCGCCGAAGCATTGTTGATGCAGATGTCGATCCCGCCGAAAGTCTCGACGGTTCTCGACACCGCCTCCTGCACCAGCTCCTCCGAGCGGATGTCGACGATCAGCGGCAGCGCCTTGCCGCCAGCCTTCTCGATCTCTTCGGCGGCCGTATAAATTGTCCCCGGCAGATGCTTGTGCGGCTCGGCGGTTTTCGCCGCGACGGCGATGTTGGCCCCGTCTTTCGCCGCGCGGAGCGCGATCGCCAGGCCGATTCCGCGCGAAGCGCCGGAGATAAAGAGGGTTTTTCCCTTGAGCGTTTCCATGGCCGTCTCCCGGTTGACGGGAGAAGACTACAGCATGCGGCGGCCGGCGGTAACTGCGCCGCGCAGGCGCAGCCGTCGCGCGTCTCCTCAGGATTTCGGGCGGTCCGCCTTGCAACAGTCGCAGCCGATGACGCAGCAGGCCTCGTCCAGCGACCGAACACGTTCGATCCGTTCAAGCAGTCTTTCCTCGCCGCCGATGGTTCTCGACTTCCACAGTACGCCGATCGCGACATGATCGTTGACGATGACACAGCCGACGCCGTGCGCGTCGACGTGGCTTTTGATGCGCAAAAGCGGATCCATGGCCTGTAAATTCCATTCGGTCGAAGGTTAATGAAAATCGAAGCGCGTCGTCGGCGAGGAACCCTGAAAGCCGGCGTCAGCAGGATAATGCGTGTATAACGCCTTGGTTCCAGCAGCGTCAAAACTAATCTTTGCACAGAATTATTTGCAATTTTATCGACTTAATTTTCGATAAGACGCGCGATTTTCCTCCATTGCTATCGCGGCTCACGCCCCGCCTGGGCCTTCACCCGGTCAGCCCCGCCGGGTCGAGCCGCGCGACGGCTTCGGCTCCCGCCTTGATCGCTTCGGTCAGGCCGGTCGCCTCCGTGAGATAGGTCTCGGCGAAGAAACGGGCGATGGCGATCTTGCCTTCGAGCCACGGCTTGTCGGCATCGGGTTCGCCGAGCGCCAGCGCCGCCGCCATGGCGCCTCGGGCGAGATAGTAGCCTCCCGCGACGTTCCCGAACTGTCTCAGATACAGCGTCGCCGACGCGAGCGGATCTTCCTGATTTTTTTCCGCCGACGCGAGCAGCCAGTCAGTCGATTGATGAAGCGCCGAGGCGGCCTCTTCGAGGCGCGCGCCGACAGCTTTCATCGCAGGACGCTTGCCCGCTTTCATCAGGATCGCCTCTTCTTTAACGTTCCGGATGAAAGCCTTCGCCGCCGCGCCGCCGTCTCCCTGCAGCTTGCGGCCCACGAGATCCATCGCCTGAATGCCGTTCGTGCCTTCATAGATCGCAGCGATGCGCGCGTCTCGCATGTGCTGGGCGGCTCCCGTCTCCTCTATGTAGCCCATGCCGCCATGCACCTGTACGCCGAGCGACGTCACGTCGTTGGCGCGGTCGGTCGACCAGCCCTTGGAGATCGGCGTCAGCAGCTCCTCAAGCGCCTTCGCTTCCTTGCGCTTCTTCTCGTCCGGCGCATGCTTCGCAAGATCGTAGGCGACGGCGTTGGCGTAGCAGATGGCGCGGCTCGCCTCGACGAGGCTCTTCATGGAATACAGCATTCGACGCACGTCGGCGTGTTCGTAGATCGGGATCATCGGCCCAGACTTGACGCCCGCCTTGCGCCCCTGCCGGCGTTCCTGCGCATAAGAGAGAGCGCGCTGGAACGCGCGTTCGGCTATGCCGACGCCCTGCACGCCGACATCGAGCCGGGCGGCGTTCATCATCACGAACATGTTCCTGAGGCCCTTATGCTCTTCGCCGAGCAGCGTGCCGTAGCATTCCCCCCTGTCCCCGTAGACCATGACGCAGGTGGGACTGCCGTGCAGCCCCATCTTCTCTTCGAGCTTGATGCACTGGACGTCGTTGCGGGCGCCGAGCGATCCGTCCTCGTTCACGTGCGTTTTCGGCACCAGGAACATCGAGATGCCGGCCGTTCCTTCCGGCGCGTCCGGCAGCCGCGCAAGGACCAGATGGACGATGTTGTCGGTCAGATCGTGATCTCCGTAGGTGATGAATATCTTCTGCCCGCTGATCTTGTAGCGCCCGTCGCCGGCCGGTTCGGCCTTGGTGCGCAGCGCCGAGAGATCGGAGCCGGCCTGCGGCTCGGTGAGATTCATGGTGCCGGTCCATTCGCCGGAGACCATTTTAGGCAGGAAAAGCTTCTTCTGCTCTTCGGTTCCCGCGTGCAGGATCGCCTTGATGGCGCCGGTCGTCAGCGTCGTGCCGATGGCGAACGACATGCAGGCCTGGTTGAGCCCGTCGACCAGCGCGATGGCGAGCGTCTGCGGCAGGCCCTGCCCGCCCCATTCTTCGGGAAACGCAAGCGCGTTCCAGCCGCCGTCGACATATTGCCGGTAGGCGTCCTTGAAACCCGGCGAGGTCCGCACGACGCCGTTCTCGAGCCTGGCTCCGCTGCGGTCGCTCTCCTCGTTGAGAGGCGCGACGACATTGTCGCAGAATTTCGCCATCTCGCTGAGAATCGCCTCGACAATGTCGTCGTCGATCGTCGCATAAGCGCTTTTCAGCGCGTCGAACCCCGCCATCTGCTTGAGGGCAAAGCGCATGTCGCGAACCGGCGTGGCGAATGTCATCGATGAACTCCTTGGGCGTCGGGGCAAGCCATTGTTTTGTCGCAATCCTGTGCCGCGGGCCAGCCTCCGATGCAGACGATTTCAAATAATCGTGAAACTCCCTCGTTTCATCGCTCGCCTGTTGAAAGAACCCGCTGACGCCTCCACCTGCGCGCCCTGCGGCGGAAGGGTCCGCCGCGCGCTTAAGTAAAAAATGGTGAAAACATGAGAATGGTCATCGTCGCGGCCGCCGCATCGCTTGCCGCAATTGCTCCCGCTCACGCAGGGGAAACCTACGGCAAGCTGTTCGGCGGCGTCGTGTTCGGCGCAGATCACGATATCACAGCCAATCTGCCTGGCGTCGGCTCGGGGGCCGGCGAGATCGACACCGACACCGGTTACGGGTTCGGAGGCGCTCTCGGATATCAAGCGTCGAGCTTCTTCGGCTTCGAAGCCGAAATCGCCTACCGCTCCAACAACGTCGACAACGGCGTCATCGCCGGCGTCCCGTTCGAAGGCGATGGCGATCTGGACAGCCTAAGCTTCATGGCGAACGGCGTGTTTACGGCGCCCGGCCGGTACGGCGTGACGCCTTATGTCGGCGCCGGCGCCGGGGCGGCTCGGGTTGGCGGTTCAGGCGATCACGATCTCGTCTTCGCTTACCAAGCCTTCGGCGGGCTCAAGAAGCAGCTCGCGGAGAATCTCTCCGCGGCGGTGGAGTACCGTTACTTCGGGGCCGATGATGCGACTCTGACCGACGGTCCGGCCACGCTGACGACCGACTACAACAACCACAGCGTCAATTTCGTTCTGACGCGCCGGTTCTAACGCTCGCAATACGGACGGAAAGGGCGCGGCTCACGCCGCGCCCTTTTCATGCATAGAGGGGCTCAACGGCGATTAAGCGAGGCGAGCGGGTCAATCGGCTATTGAACAGGCGCCCGCAAAAACCGCTTACTCTTTTCCGTCCAGCGACTTAGATGTCGGACATGTCGAGTCCCGCCCCTCCGGACGTTGCGAGCGCCGCCGATATCATTCGCGGCGGCGGGCTGGTCGGCATGCCGACGGAAACCGTCTACGGCCTCGCCGCCGACGCGACCAACGATCTCGCCGTCGCGCGGATCTACGAAACGAAAGGGCGACCTTCCTTCAATCCGCTGATCGTGCATGTTTCCGGCCAGCAAATGGCCGAACGCGAGGCTGAATTCTCGCGTTTCGCGCGTCGGCTGGCGCTCGCCTTCTGGCCGGGGCCGCTCACCATGGTGCTGCCGCGCCGGCAGGACGCCTCCGTCTCATTGCTCGTCTCGGCGGGGCTCGACACGCTGGCGATCCGCATGCCGGCGCACCCGGTCGCGCATGACCTTATCCGCGCCGCCGAGCGTCCGCTCGCCGCGCCGAGCGCCAATATTTCGGGCGCCGTCAGCCCGACGACAGCGCAGCATGTCGCCGATGGTCTCGACGGCAAGATCGACATGATCCTCGACGGCGGGCCGACCGAGATCGGTCTCGAGTCGACGATCCTCAAGATCGACGGCGAGCGTGCGATCCTCCTGCGGCCCGGCGGTCTCGCCGTCGAGGAAATCGAGGAGCGGCTCGGCGCGCAAATCGAGCGCCCGCAAGGCGGCGCGATCGAGGCGCCGGGCATGCTGGCGAGCCACTACGCGCCGCAGTCGAAATTGATGCTCAACATCGCCTGGCCGAGCGCGCACGATTTCTATCTCGACTTCGGCGACAGTCCGTTCGCGCGCCGCCCCAACACGCTGAACCTGAGCCGGACGGGCAGTTTGCGCGAGGCGGCCGCCAACCTTTTCGCCTATCTCCGCGCCGCCGACGCCGCGTGCCGCGCGAGAGGACTGAAAATGATCTCGGCCGCGCCGATCCCCTGCCGCGGCCTCGGCGAGGCGATCAACGACCGCCTCGCCCGCGCCGCCGCGCCAAGACCGCAGCGCTGATGCGTCTCAGGGCTTCCGGAAGCGAAGCGCGAACTGGTCCGTGTACCCCCGGATAGACGGATCGAACACGTTCGCCGTCCGCGAATCGTCAGGATTGGCGAGGAATCCGCTGTCCGCTTCCAGCATGAAACCGGCGCCTTCGGCCATATCGACGACGATCGAGCGGTCGATGCGGTGCAGTTCGTTGCCGGTGGTTTCCGGAGAACCCGGCACGGCCGAATGATCGATGACGACAAAGGCCCCGCCCGGCTTCAGGATGCGGTATATCTCCGCATAGGATTTGAAGGGATCGCCGAGAAAGGTTCCGTCGTCCGGGGTGTAATAGAGCTCGTGCGGCCCCTGAACCCAGGTCACGAGGTCGATCGATCCGTCGGCGGTGTCGAGCGCGTCAAAAACGGACAGGGACTGACGCACGTTGGAAAGGCGATCATTGGCGAGACGCGCGTTGATCTCTTCGCCGACGAAAGCCAGAAAGCCTTCCGGATTCTGCATGACGACGCTGCCGCTCTCGCCTACGGCGTGCGACAGCAGCTCCGTATACCAACCGCCGCCCGCTTCCATCTCGAATACGCTGAGGCCCGGCTTCACCTGCATGAAGGCGAGAGCCGTCGCCGGCTTGCGCCGCGCATCGTTGGAGCGGTCCTCGTCGGAGCGCGCCGGATCAGCGACAGCGGCGGCGGCGATCTCGTCGTAATTCACCGCGGCGGCCGGCGCCGGGCCGGCGTCCTCGCCGGACGCCGGCGCTGGAGGAGCGGCGGTTTTCTCGCCGCAGGCGGCCAGAGCGAACGTCGCCGCGCCGGCGATCAGCACGACTTTCAGGCTGTTTCGGATACGCATGGCAAATCCCCTCTTCCCCGGCGCCGGACAGGGCGGCGCTTGCGCCGCGACTTTATTCGAAGACGCGCGCAGCGCCTACGCTATCTTATCACGCCTTGACGGGCGGCCGGGCGCCGCGATGATGCGCCGCGATGACAAAACCGCTCCTCTCCGCTCCTTCCCCGACCGCGCTCGCTGCGATTCGCGGCGTGGTCGGCCCTAACGGCGTTTTCGAAGGCGCGGACGGCGCGCCTTTCCTGTCTGAGTGGCGAGGCCGCTGGCCGGGCGAGGCGGCGCTGATCGTCGCGCCGGCCTCTACGGAAGAAGTCGCCAGGGTCGTCCGTCTCTGCGCCGATCACGAAATCGGCATCACCCCGCAGGGCGGGAATACGGGCCTGGTGGGCGGGCAGATCCCCTTCGGAAACGAGATCCTTCTATCGCTCAGGCGGATGAACAAGGTGCGCGCCGTGTCGCCGCTCGACAACGCCATGACCGTCGACGCCGGCGTGACGCTCGCCGCCGCGCAGGAAGCGGCGCGCGAGGCCGGCCGGCTGTTTCCGCTGTCGATCGGTTCCGAAGGCTCATGTCAGATCGGCGGCGTCATTTCCACCAACGCCGGCGGCGTCAATGTTTTGCGCTACGGCAGTACGCGCGATCTCGTGCTCGGGCTGGAGGCGGTGCTGCCGAGCGGAGAAATCTGGAACGGCCTTAAACGTCTGCGCAAGGACAACACCGGCTACGATCTCAAACAGCTTTTCATCGGCGGCGAGGGAACGCTCGGCGTCGTCACCGGCGCGGTGCTGAAACTGTTTCCGCTGCCGACGCAGGTCGTCACGGCGTTCGCCGGCGTTCCGGACAGCGAGGCTGCGGTCGCTCTGCTTTCTCACGCGCAGGGCGCCACAGGAGGCCTCGTCAGCAGCTTCGAACTGATGTCGCGCGCCTGTCTGGAGCTGGTGGTGAAGCACATTCCGGGTGCGCGCGATCCGCTGAGCGCGCCTCACCCCTGGTACGTGCTGATGGAATTCTCGTCGAGCGGCGGCGATCTTCGCGGCGGCGTCGAGACCCTGCTGGAATCCGCGCTGAATAAACACCTTATCGGTGACGCGGCGATCGCCGAGAACGAAAAGCAGGCGCAGGCTTTCTGGCGGATGCGCCATTCGATGTCGGAAGCAATAAACCATGAGGGCCTCGGCGCGCGCCACGACGTCTCGGTCCCCACCGCAGACATTCCCGCATTTCTGAAGAAAGCCGGCGAGGCCGTCGCGACAGTCGCGCCGGACGCCCGGATCATCGCTTTTGGTCATATCGGCGACGGCAATGTGCACTACGATGTCGTGCCGCCCGCCGGGGCGCCGAGAACGGCCCTTGACGACAAGCGCAAGGAAATCGAGGCGCGAGTCTACGATGTCATCGCGTCTTTCAACGGCTCGATTTCCGCCGAACACGGCGTCGGCCGTCACAAGAAGGATGCGATCGCGGCCCGCAAAAGTCCTGTCGAACTCGCCATGATGCGCTCGATCAAATCGGCGCTCGATCCGAAGGGCATCATGAATCCCGGCAAAATGCTGTGATGCGTCCAGCTGCTAGAGCAGCGAGGCTTGCGTCGCCACCGGCTCGATCAGCGCCGCGCCTTCACTGCGAACGCTGTTGACGGCGTTCGACACGCGATAGACGCGCCAGAACCCGGCCGGCGCGGTCGAAAGCAAGGGGGCAAGCTCCTCAACATCGCGTTCGTCCGCTTCAAGCCAGCGCGCATAATCTGACGGCGAAACCACCACCGCCTCGCGATGATGGATCGGACGAACGTCGGAACCGGATTCCGTCGTCAGAATGGCGAGCGTGTCGATCTCGCCGCCGTCCGGATCGACCGCCGTCTCCCATACGCCGGCGAAAGCGAACGGCCTTTCATCCGCGGGACGTATGCACCAGGCGTCCTTCCCGAGCCATTCATAGAAACCATTGGCGGGGACAAGGCAGCGGCGGCGCCTGAACGCCGAACGGAACATTGGCTTTTCCGCGACCGTTTCGGCGCGGGCGTTGATCATCGGCCTGCCGTCGACTTTTTTCATCCAGGAAGGAATGAACCCCCAGCGCGCCAGGGCGTATTCGCGTCCCTTTGGGCCCTGCCTGATATGCGCGACAGGCTGGGTCGGGGCGATATTGTAGCGCGTCGGGAACTTGTCGCGCACGTCGACGCCGAAATGTTCGCCCGTCTCGCTCGGCGATGAACTAAAGAAATAGCGTCCGCACATCGGCGCGATGTATAGGCGGATTCATGACCTCCCGCGAGACCATCTCTATTGGCGTCGGCGCCGTCGTCTTTCGCGGCGACGATGTGCTGCTCGTCAAGCGCGGCAAACCGCCCTTCCTCGGCTGCTGGTCGATTCCGGGCGGCGGCCTCGAGCATGGCGAGACGCTGAAAAATGCGGCGCGGCGCGAGGTGCGGGAGGAGACCGGCGTCGAGATCGAGATCATCGGCCTGATAGACGTGTTCGAGGCCCTGCCGCGCGAAACCCCCGAAGACGGCCCTCTCAATCACACGCTGCTGATCGATTTCGCCGCTGAATGGATTTCGGGCGAACCCGTCGCAGGCGACGACGCCGCGGAAGCGGCGTTTGTCCCCATAGAGGAGGCCATAGCCCGCCTTTCCTGGAACAAGACCCGCGAAGCCATCGCCCGCGCCCAGGCGCTTCGCCAGCCCGCCACAAAACGGCTATAATGCCGCGTCAATGACCGACCTCATGTTGAAACGCCTCGCCATCGCTGTTTCTGTCGTCTTCTGCGCCGCGCCGGCGGGCGCGCAGGAGATCGACTATGCGCAGCGCGCCCGGGATCTCGTAACCCTTTCGCGCGTTTTCGGCGAACTTCACCATATCCGCCGGACCTGCGAGGCCTGGGGCGAGGATGAGATCTGGCGCAACCGGATGCGCAAACTGGTCGAACTGGAATCGCCGCAGCCTGAGCTGCGCGACGAAATGGTCGCCGCTTTCAATAACGGTTTCAGAACAGCCGAACAGCGCTTTCCTTATTGTGATCGCGAAGCGCGCGACTACGCGGCGGCCAGCGCGGCGCAGGGCGATGCGGCGACGGCCCGGCTGACGGCGCCGCTTTACGACTCGCTCGCCGACAGCGGCGTGACGCCCGACTGGCGCGGAAGCGATGACCGCGACGGTCAGTAAGCGGATTTAACCGCGTTTTCGAGAATTTCTCTCGCCCGCTCCGTTCCCGGAAAATCCTCGGCGATCCACGCTTCTTCCGCCGCCCGGAGCGCGGCGGCGACGCGGGGGCCGGCGGCGACGCCGAGCGCGATCACGTCCTTGCCGGAGAACGGAAAAGGCGGCGGCGCGTGACGGTCGGCGATTTCGACAAGGCGCGCGAGGGCGCTCGCATCAGCCCCGCCGCGCGCGGCGGCGAGCGCGGCCCCGCTGCGAAAAGCTTCATCGCCGCAGCGATAGAGCGCGACGCGCGCTTCCTTGGCCGGCGTCGCCGGACCGATCGCCTTCGCCGCCTTGAGCGCTCCCCGCCGGCGCGCCGCGTCGGCGTTGGACAGACGCAGGCGGGCGTCTATTCCTTCGCTCCCGTCTCCCCACAAGGCCGCCAGCCCGAGCGGGGCCTTCGCCGCAGGAACAAGGCGCTTCAGGTTGGCGAAAATTTCCGGCGCGGGCGGCGCCGGCCAGACTTCGGCCAGAACGCCGGCGCGGATCATCTCTTCGACGACGACCGGCGCGCGAGGCAAAGCAAGAATCTTCGACAACTCGTCGCCCACCCGCTCGGCCGAGAGTTTTTTTATCCCCGCTTTCTCCTCCCGGCAGGCGGCGAGACCCGCTTCGTCGAAAGCGTTCGCGAAACGCGCGGAGAACCGGAAGAAGCGAAGAATCCTGAGATAATCCTCCCTGATGCGGTCCCGCGGCGCGCCTATAAAACGCACGCGCCCCGCTCTCAGGTCGGCGACGCCGCCGACCGGATCGAACAGCGCGCCCTCGGTCGTCAGATAGATCGCGTTGAGCGTGAAATCGCGCCTCCGCGCGTCGGTTTCCCAATCGTCGGTGAAAGCCACCGTGGCGCGGCGCCCATCCGTAGAGACGTCCGCGCGCAAGGTGGTGATCTCAACGCCGACCCCGCCGGCGATTCCCGTCACGGTGCCGTGGTCGATGCCGGTGGGCGCAGCGCGCAATCGCGCTTTCTTCAGGGCGCTGACGACATCTTCCGGCTTGAGGCTTGTGGCGATGTCGACATCTTTCGGCGCGATCCCGAGCAGGCTGTCGCGCACGCATCCGCCGACGAAGCGCGCGACGCCCGGTCTTTCCGCTTCGAGCGCAGCGACGATCTTCGCCACCGGCGTCGACTTCGCCCAACCGAAATGCGCCGCTTCCTCGGCGCTCAGGGCGCGCAATTCGGCGGCTTTTCGGGTCATGGGGTCAGCGCCGTCTCATCGTCCTGGAGGGTTTCGGCCAAAGTTCGCAAAATGCCGGCGGTCAGGCCCCAGATGTGGTAACGGCCGAACGGCGCGGCGAACATGTTGTATCGAACGCCCTTGTGCTCGCGCTGCTCGGTCAGGTGGTTGCCGAGGTCGGCGAAAAAGGCGAGCGGCACCTCGAACACTTCCGCCACTTCGCGCGGGCACGGCCTGATGTCGGCGGCGGGATCGACGACGCCGACCACCGGGGTCACAGAGAAGCCGAGGCCGCCTTGATGCACGCCGAGCGTTCCGATGATCTCGACCAAATCCGGCCTGATATTCACTTCCTCGCAGGCCTCGCGCAACGCCGCCGCGACAGGACCGGAGTCCTTCTCTTCGATCTTGCCGCCAGGGAAGCTGATCTGTCCGGCGTGGGAAGGCATGTCGGAAGAACGCACCGTCAGCAGCACCGTCGCGCCCTCCGTCCGGGCGATGATCGGCACAAGGACAGCCGCTTCCCGCCTGATGTCGCTCCAGCGGTCCTCGAATAGCTTGTCGCCGACCAGACCGGGATTGATCTCCGCGAAGAGCGCGCGGATACGCTGCGCTGAGGCGCGCTTCAGATTCGCGGCGATGCGCGCGCGCCAGTCTGCGAGACCGTCGCTTGCAGGCGACGCCGGGGCGCTGAAAGGATCGTCGCCTTTCATTCTCAACTCTCGCTCTTCACGACATTCTCCGGCGCAAACGCAAAGAACACGCCGCCTGACGACACGCCGAACTGGGCGCCCGTCGGGGTCTCCCTCGTTTCGCCGAGCGCCACAAGGTCATAATAGACGGCGCGCGCCGCCAGCGCCCAGAGGCCGGCGCGCACATGCACATAAGGCGTCGCCTCGCCGGTTTCGGCGTTGACGCGGAATTCGATCGGATGATCGGATCCGGCGGCGACTTCGTCGCCGACATTGGTGGTGAAAACCAGCCTTTGCCCGCCGCCTTCGTTCTCGGCGCGCATCAGCACGGCGAGAAATGGCGCATCCTCGACTTCTATTCCGAGTTTTTCGACCGGCGTCACCAGAAAGTACCGGTCGCCCTCGCGTTTCAGCACCGTCGAGAACAGACGCACCAGCGGAGCGCGTCCGATCGGGGTTCCCTCGTGTATCCACAATCCGTCGCGGCGGATCCTCAGGTTCAACTCGCCGCAATAGGGCGGGTCCCACCGCTCGACCGGCGGCAGGCCCTTTGCTTTGGCCGCGCCATCGAGCGCGGCGGCGTAGCGCATCAGATCGGTCATCGGCAGGCTCCGAAGCCATTTCTAAGTAGGCGCCGCAGTCCAAGAGTCAAAGCGCCGCGCCGGTCCCCCGGCGCGGCGCTTTATTTTCTGGCGCCCTAAAGGCGTCTAACGGCTTTCGCAGGCCAGACAGCGGGCGTAGACGCCATTGGGGTCGTTGAAGCCTTTGAAGAAGACGAGCTGCTCGTCCGCCTTGGCGATCAGCGCCGTGAGGCCCGACCGTCCGCCGCGCGCTCTGTCTCCGCCGAGACCGAGCGCCTTCATCGCCTGCGCCGACATCTTTCCGAACAGGCGCTGGAACGGCGTAATCGTTTCGGTCATCTCGACTACATCGTATTCTTCGAGGCCGGCGCGAGAGGCGGCGGCGGCGATGGCGTCGTCAAGCCCGCCCAGATTATCGACAAGCTTCAGATCCTTCGCCGTCTTGGCGATCCACACGCGGCCCTGAGCGATCGAGTCGACATAGTCCCGGTCGAGGCTGCGGCCTTCGCCGACGACCTTGAGGAAGCGCTCGTAGCCTTCCTCGGTCGACTGCTGAAGGATGTCGGCGGCGCTGTCGGGAAGCGGGCCGATGCCGGTCGCAAGCAGCGGCGACAGGCTCGATGTGCCGACGCCGTCGACATAGACGCCGAGTTCGGCGGCGGTGTTCTCGAACGTGGTGAAGAAACCGAAGATGCCGATGGAGCCGGTAAGGGTCGTCGGCGCCGCCCAGATTTCATCGGCGGGCGCGGCGATCCAGTAACCGCCCGACGCGGCGAGCGAACCCATCGAGACCACGACCGGCTTGCCCGCCTTCTTCAGCGCCACGACCTGTTCGCGGATGATTTCCGACGCGAAGCTCGAACCGCCCGGCGAGTCGATGCGCAGCACCACGGCTTTGACGTTCTTGTCTTCGCGCGCCTTTTTGAGCAGCGCCGCGATGGTGTCGCCGCCGGCCGCCGTTCCCTGCTCGGCCTCGCCGTCGACGATCGTGCCGGCGGCGGTGACGACCGCGATATTCGGCGCCGACCCGTCGCCGTCTTGCGGAAGCGCGGCCAGATAGGCTGAAAGGGTGACGTGCTTGAAGGACTTGCCGTCCTTATCGGCCCCGAACTTCTGCTGCAGATACTCGAACTGCGCGGGGCGCGATTCGAGCTTGTCGACGAGGCCGGCGTCGAGCGCCGCCTTGGCGAAATCGCCGCCGGCGGCGGACAAAAGCTCGCCCATACGATCAGCGTACTGCTTGATGGCGCCTTGGGACAGATGGCGCGCCTGTTCCGTGTCGCTCGCATACTCGTCCCAAAGCACGTTGAGATAGGCGAGATTCGCCTCCTTCGCTTCGGGAGACATGTCATCGCGCAGGAACGGCTCGACCGCCGCCTTGTAGGCGCCGACCCGGAAAACGTGGCTCGTCACCTTGAACTTTTCTAGGAAGGATTTGAGGAACGTATTGTAGGAGCCGAAGCCGTAAAGAACCACATTGCCGAACTCGTGCAGAAATACTTCGTCGGCGTGCGCAGCGAGGAAATATTGCTCCTGGCTGTAATAGTCACCGACCGAGATCACTGGCTTTCCTGACGCCTTGAAGGCGTCGATCTCGGCGGCGATGTCGTGGAGTTTCGATGCGCCGATCGGCGACACGAAGAGGCCGCCGAGGTCGAGAACGAGACCGGTTACGCGCGTATCGTCCTTCGCCTTGCGGATGGCGCGAACCACGTCGCCGACTTCGATCTGCGAGGGCTTGCTGGAGCCATAGGCTTCTTCCAGCGCCTTCTCGAACGGATCTTCGACTTCCGCCTGTTCGACAAGCACGCCTTGCGGATTGAGCAGCAGCGCAGAGCCTGGCGGCACTGAAGCGACAGGCTTGCCCGAGCCGCCCGCGATGCCGTTCGAAATGCTGACGATGACGCCGACCACCAGCAGCATCACGACGAGGCCGATGATCCCCTGCAGCAGCAACAAGAGGCCGATCAGCAGCTTGCCGAAACCCTTGATGAACCCCCAAACGGAGAAGTTTTGATCCTGGCCAGACACTTACAACCCCTTCTTCAAGCCGCTGCGATTGCAATCAGAGCGGCCGACGCGCCAGTCTTCCGACTTTGGCTGAATGGTAACGCACCCCGCATTAACGCCGCGATAAACATGTCATTTGCAATCGCGGCGCCGAGGCATCGTAGAGACATTGGCTTCGACCGGGCAAGAGGCAAGAAGTTTGCGACAATGCGTTCCTGAGGATGGGCGGACGGATGTGAATCGGCCTCAAACCCATGCTATGCCGTACCCTCGCTCGTGCTGCGGCCCGAAAACGCCCCGGTTTGAAGCGCTTACGCCCGAAAGGACACCATGACCGACGCAGACATCGTGCGCGCCTTTGACGAAATCTCGGGGAAATTCGCGGCGGCGCGCCAGGCCCTCGGAGAGGTCATTTTCGGACAGGAGGAAGTCGTCGAGCTGACCCTGGCGACCCTCGCCGCCGGAGGCCATGGCCTGCTGGTCGGCGCGCCCGGGCTCGCCAAGACGCTTCTGGTCACCTCCATCGCCGACCTCATGGGACTGTCCGCCAAGCGGGTCCAGTTCACGCCCGATCTGATGCCCGGCGACGTACTCGGCTCGGAAGTGCTTGAAGAATCGCCCGGCGGGCGCCGCGAGTTCCGTTTCATTCCCGGCCCGATCTTCTGTCAGCTGCTGATGGCCGACGAAATCAACCGGGCGAGTCCGCGCACCCAGTCGGCGCTGCTGCAGGCGATGCAGGAGCTTCATGTCACGGTGGCCGGCGAGCGCCACGACCTGCCGCATCCGTTTCACGTTCTCGCGACGCAGAATCCGATCGAGCAGGAAGGCACGTACCCGCTGCCCGAAGCGCAGCTCGACCGTTTTCTGCTGCAGATCAATGTCGACTATCCCGACGAGGACTCGGAACGGCGCATGCTGGCGGCGACGACCGGCGCGATGAGCCGCAAGGTTGCTTCCGTGCTGTCGCCCGACGATCTCACGCGCGCGCAGGCGCTGGTCCGGGAAATGCCGATCGGCGTTCAGATCGTCGATTCCATTCTGGCGCTGGTCAGAAGCGCCCGTCCGACGAGCGACGCGGACGACCGCGTCAAGGCCTTGGTCGCCTGGGGACCGGGGCCGCGCGCCAGCCAGGCGCTGTCTCTCGCGGCGCGCGCTCTCGCCATGATCGACGGCAGGCGAGCCCCATCGATCGACGACGTGCGAAGGCTCGCCAAGCCTGTATTGCGCCACCGCATGGCGCTCAACTTCGCCGCCCGGTCGGAAGGACTGAGCACGGACGATTTCATCGACGAGTTGCTGTCGAAGGCTTTCTGAGCCCGTCATGAGCAGAAAAGCCACTCCCGCGACCTTATCGGTCCGTCGCGCCGCCGAAGAGGCGGCGGCGCGTTTTCCGGCTTTGATGATAGAAGCCGAACGTATTGCGCACACGGTTTCCGCGGGCCTGCACGGTCGGCGGCGGGCCGGGCCCGGCGAAACTTTCTGGCAGCACCGCGCTTACGCTTTCGGCGATCCGGTCGGCGCCATCGACTGGCGCCAGTCGGCGCGCGCCGCCGACCGGCTGTATGTCCGACAGAACGAATGGGAGGCGGCGGCGGCGGTGTGGATCTGGCGAGATCCGTCGCGCTCGCTCGACTATGCGTCGGCGCGCGGCGTCCCTACCAAGCGCCGGCGCGCCGACGTGCTGGCGACGGCGTTGTCGATCCTGTTGTCGCAGGCGGGCGAGCGGATCGGGATTCTCGGTCTTGACCGGCGGCCGTTTCATGGACGCGGCGCGCCGGCGCGGTTTCTCGAAGCGCTCGGCGTCGAGGCCTTCGCCGATACGCAGTCGGCGCCGCCCATAGCACCGCTCAGTCCCGGCGCGCGCATCGCGCTGTTCAGCGATTTCTTCGCCGAGCCCGACCTGATCGCCGCCGCCGTCTCGTCTTACGCCGCCGCCGGCGCAAAAGGCGCGCTGGTGCAGATCGTCGATCCCGCCGAGGAAGAGTTTCCGTTCGCGGGCCGCACCGAATTTCAGGACACGGAGAGTCCGGAGCGGCTCACGTTCGGCGAGGCGGGGTCTGTCGCCGGCGCCTATCGAACCGGATTCGTTGCGCACCGCCGGGCGCTAGAAGACATCTGCCGCCGTCACGGCTGGTCGTTCTCCGCGCATCGCACCGACAGGCCGGCGGAATCAGCCCTTCTCGCGCTTTTCGCGGCGCTCGGCGATTTCAGGACGCTGAAATGAGGGCGCGGCGATGATCGGTTCGCTCGGCGCGCTTTCCTTCACGGCGCCATGGATCCTCGCAGCGCTCGCCGCCCTGCCGGCGATCTGGCTGCTGTTGCGCGCCACGCCGCCAGCGCCGCAGCGCGTGCGTTTTCCGGCCTTCATCATTCTCCGTCGGCTGACGACGCGCGAAGAAACGCCGGACAGGACGCCATGGTGGCTGTTGCTGCTGCGTCTGCTTCTCGCCGCTTTCATCATTGTCGCTCTCGCAGGCCCTGTCCTCAACGCCCCGGTTTCGGCGCCCGGCGCCGGGCCGTTGGTGTTCGTCGTAGACGATACTTTTCCGGCCGCTTCCGCCTGGCGCCTGCGGCTCAACGCGCTGCGGCTCGGCGCCGAGGAAGCGGGACAGGCCGGGCGGCCGGTGTTTCTCCTCACCACGGCCGACCCCGCGAGCGCCGACGCGCCGGCGCCCATGACCGGCGAAGAGGCCCGCTCGATATTCGACGCTTTACGGCCGAAACCCTACGCCGCCGACCGGGCCGGCGCGGCGGCCCTCCTCGCGGCGCTCGATCAGGCGCTCGCCCGCGCCGGCGGCGCGCCGGAGATCCGCTGGCTGAGCGACGGCGTCGCCGGCGAAGGCGACGCAGCCCTCGCGCAAGCCCTTTCCGAACGCGGCGCGCTGTCGGTGTTTGTCGATCGCCAGAGTCCCCAGATCATTCTTCGTCCGGACCGTAATAACGGGCGCTGGCGCGTGGAAAGGCTGCGCAGCGACGACGCGTGGCGGGGCGCGCTCGCCGCAACGGCGCGCGACGGCCGCGTGCTGGCGCGCGCGTCGCTCGTTCTCGATCCCGGTGCGCGCGCCGCCGACGCCGGTTTCGATCTGCCGCTGGCGCTGAGAAACGACATCGCCTCCGTCGCCGTCGAGGACGTCGCCTCCGCCGGCGCCATGCAGCTTGTCGACGCCCGCGACCGCAGGGCTCTGGTCGGCCTTATCAGCGGCGACGACGCGCAGACCGACGCGCTGCTGTCGGGCGCGCATTATGTCCGGAAGGCGCTTGAGCCTTACGCCGAGTTTCTGGTCGACAGTCTCGACAACCTCATCGCCTCCGACGCCTCGGTGATCGTGCTTGACGATGTCGGACGGCTGCGCGTCGCCGACGCCGAGGCGCTGGGCCAGTGGGTCGAACGCGGCGGCGTGCTGATCCGTTTCGCCGGACCGAACCTCGCCGCTGCGGCGCTCGATGGCGAACCCGCCTTGCTTCCGGTGCTGCTGCGCGGCGGCGGACGCGCCTTCGGCGGCGCTCTCACCTGGGAGACGCCGCAGAAACTGATGGGCTTTTCTCCGGACGGGCCGTTCGCCGATATCCCCCCGCCGGACGATATTTTCGTTCGCCGCCAGGTTCTCGCCGCGCCCGGCGGCGACACCAGCGCCCGAAGCTGGGCGACGCTCGCCGACGGCACGCCGCTGGTCACCGGCATGACCACGGGCGCGGGCGCCATCGCTCTCTTTCACGCACCGGCGACGCCCGGATGGTCCGACCTGCCGATCTCCGAGACGTTCGTCGATATGCTCCGTAAACTGACCTTTTTGTCGGCGCTGGGCCCGACGCGCGGCGAATCGGCGGTGGAGGCGAGGCTCGCCCCGATCCGGACGCTTGACGGGTTCGGGCGTTTCGAACGCCCAGCGCCAGACGCGGCGAGCATCACCGCGCGGCAGGCGGCCGACGGCGCAGCGCCCGGCAGGCCGCCCGGCTTCTACGGCGCGCCGGAAGCGCCTGTCGCCGTCAACGCCGTCGCCCCGGCGTTTCGCTTCGCGCCGCTCGCCGTAACCGGCGCAAGGATCGCCGCTTACTCGGTCGAGCCGCCGACGCGGCTCGCGCCGCCGATCTTCGTCGCCGCGCTCCTGTTGCTGTTGATCGACGCGCTGGCGACGCTGTTTCTGAGCGGCCGACTGCGGTTCGCCGCGGCCGCGCTCGCCCTGATATTCGTTCTTCCTTCGCCCGACGTTGCGGCGCAGCCGCTCGACGCGCCGATCGACGCCAGAGCGGAAGCCGCGGCGCTGACCACGCGCCTCGCCTATGTCCGCACCGGCGATCCGGATGTCGACCGGCTGTCGGAAGCGGGGCTCGCCGCTCTCAGCCGCGAGCTTTACCGGCGCACTTCCGTAGAGCCGGCGCCGCCGACAGCCGTCGATCCGGAAACGGACGATTTGTCCGTCTATCCGATGATTTACTGGCCGATGGTCGCCGGCGCGCAGGCGCCGTCGGACGCGGCGCTCGCCAATGTCGAGAACTTCATGCGCTTCGGCGGCCTGATCGTGTTCGACACGCGCGACGACGAGCGCGCCGTCGCCGGCCTTGAAACGCCGGAGCGCGCCGCCCTCAAGGAGATTCTCGGCCAGATCGACGTGCCGCCGCTGATGCCGCTCCCGCCCGATCACGTTCTCACCCGCTCCTTTTATCTGCTCGATGATCTTTACGGGCGCATGCGCAACAACCCGGTGTGGGTTCAGGCGGCGGAAGGCGGCCCCAACGACGGCGTCACGCCTCTGATAATAGGCGGACGCGACTGGGCGGGCGCCTGGGCGACGGATCGCTTCGGCGCGCCGATGCGCCCGATCGCGCGCGGCGGCGAGCGGGCCCGCGAACTGGCGTTCCGCGCCGGCATCAACATCGTCATGGTCGCCTTCACCGGCAATTATAAATCCGATCAGGTGCATACGCCGATCCTGCTGGAGCGGCTGGGGCGATGACGGGCGCAATCGTTTTCGAACCGCACCTTCCCGTCGCCGCGCTCGCCGCTATTGCGGGAGTGGCTCTCGCCGTATCGCTTCTGGGCTTTCTCCGCGGCGCGCGCGGCGGCGCATTGCGCCTTGTCGCCGCGTTGGCGCTGATCGCGCTGCTTGCGAATCCGCAGATACGGGTCAGCGAAAGAACGCCCCTCGACGATGTCGTCGTCATCGTCAGCGACGAAAGCGCCAGCCAGAAACTCGACGGGCGGGACCGGGCGACCGGCGAAGCCATTGCGGCGCTGGAATCGCGGCTCGCCGATCTCGGCGGCGTCGAAGTCGTAAAATCCGCCGCGACGGGCGACGAGGAAACCCGCCTGATGGAAACGGTCGAGCGCGCCGTCGCCGACGTTCCGCGCGGCCGTCTCGCCGGCGTTTTCGTCGTCAGCGACGGTCAGGCGAGCGACGCGGGCCGCGCAGCGGACTTCAGGCTCGACGCCCCGCTCCACCTTATGACGACGGGCCGGCCCGGCGAGATCGACCGCAAGATCACGCTGATCAACGCCCCGCGCTACGGCATCGTCCGTGAAACCGCGAAGATCTCGTTCCGCATCGACGATCTCGGTCCGGACGAAATTCCGGTCAACGGCGGTCAGGCCGTCGTCACCTTGCGCGTCGACGGCCGCGAAGCGCACCGACAGGCGGTGCCGGTGGGAACGGAAGTCTCTTTCGAGGCGCTGCTCGACCGGCCGGGCGGTCTCATCATCGAACTCGAAGCCGAGGCGCGGCCGGGCGAGCTGACGACGCGCAACAACATATCCGTGCTGCCGATCACCGCCATCCGCGACCGCCTGCGCGTGCTGCTGATTTCCGGCGAACCGCATCCGGGGGAGCGCGTGTGGCGCAATCTCCTGAAGTCGGACCCGTCGGTGGACCTCGTTCACTTCACCATCCTGCGGCCCATCGAAAAGGGCATGCCCGGCGAAGTCGCCGACGAACTGGCGCTGATCCCGTTCCCGCAGGACGAGCTTTTCATCGACAAGCTTTCGGCCTTCGACCTGCTGATCTTCGACCGCTATTCCTACCGCGGCGTTCTCAACGCCTTCCACTTCGACAATATCGCCCGCTATGTCGAAGGCGGCGGCGCGGTGCTGGTGGCGACAGGACCGGAATATGCGACGCCTTCGAGTCTCGCGGCGCGCCGGAACTTCGAATATGTGCTGCCGGCGACGCCGGCTGGAAACGCCATAGAAGAACCTTACCGCCCGAAGATCACCGACGAGGGCCGCCGTCATCCGGTTACGGCCGGCCTTCCGGAAGAAAGCTTCTGGGGCCGCTGGCTGCGCCTCATGCCCGCCGCCAAACGTTCGGGCCGCACTTTGATGAGCGGCCCGGGGGGCGCGCCGCTGCTTATTCTCGACCGGGTCGGCGAAGGCCGCGTCGGGCTTCTGCTTTCCGACCATGTCTGGTTATGGGCGCGAGGATTCGACGGCGGCGGTCCGCATGCGGAGCTTCTCCGCCGCATCGCGCACTGGCTTATGAAGGAGCCGGAGCTCGAAGAAGAGCAGCTTTCGCTGGCGGGCGTCGGAGCCGACCTGCTTGTCCGCCGCCGGTCGATGGAGGAAGCGCCCGGTCCTGTGGAGCTTGTCGCGCCGTCTGGCGCGACAAGCGAAGTCGCTCTCGTTTCCGCTGCGCCGGGCCGCTTCGAGGCGCGCATCCCGAACGCCGAACGCGGACTGTATCGGGCGCGGGCGGGCGAACTCTTCGCGGTCGGCGCGGTCGGACTCGCCGCGGCGCCGGAATTCGAGAACGTCGTTTCGACGACGAAGAAGCTGGCGCCCGCGGTCGCCGCCGCGAAAGGCGGCGCCTATCAGATCCGCCGCGGCGGCGCCGTCGCCCTGCCCGCCATCCGCCGGGTCAGCGAATCCGCCAACGCCTACGCGGGCCCCGGCTGGGCCGGGATCGTCGGGCGTCGCGCCTCGCGGCTCGACGCCGTGCGCGACGCGCCGCTCGCCCCGCCCTATGTCTGGCTCGCCCTGATCGGCCTCGCCCTCGCCGGCGCCTGGTGGCTGGAAGGCCGCGCGGGCCGCACGCAGAAAGCGGCCTGAACCCCGCGAAAATAGCCGCCTTCGCAGCCTCAAGGCAGGCCGGTAAAATTTACGCAAGGATTTAACGGCGCCTCAAACTCCCCCGCCTACGGTCGGCGACGGCTGTTGCGTAGAGGGAGTAGACGTCGTGGCGTTCGCACTGAACAGAAACGGCGGCGACGAAAAATCGCCGGATAAATCCGCGCGGCGAGGACCGCTGGCGACGTTATTGCGGCGCAAGCCGCAGGATGCGTCCGATGAAATCGTTCAAATGGA
Organism: Pseudomonadota bacterium; assembly: GCA_036337175.1. Lineage (GTDB taxonomy): Bacteria > Pseudomonadota > Alphaproteobacteria > Caulobacterales > Parvularculaceae > Amphiplicatus. The sequence continues at coordinate 917,708 of JAYZEQ010000002.1, read as the reverse complement.
TCTCGCGGGCGGCCTCAACCGCGCGCTTAGAACCACGTCGACTCATGCCGAAGCCGCCGTCCGGGTCGACGACAGTCCGATTCGTGATGCTCTCGCTGCAATCGAGGCGTCCCTTTATTCGATCGACACCATCCGCGACATCATCGAACAAGCCTACGAAGTCGCGCTTTCCGCGCAGGAAGTCGAAGACGCCGGCGGCAGGGCGCTTCTCGCCGAAAGCTATGACGAGCTGCGCCTCGCCATCAACAAGACCATCGACGAACTCGATCCGCGCGCCGGCGCGCTGATCGGCAAGAACGCCCACAATCTCGAAGTGAAGCTCGGCGGCAAGGCGCAATATTCCGTATCCGCGATCCGCCTCGACGCTTCGGCCAAGGGGCTCAATCTCGATCCGCCACGCGACGCCTTCGCCACCTTCGATGAAATCACCCGCGTGCTCGACGAACTCGACACGGCGCTGAAAAAGGCCGACCGGGCGGCGGCGGGGTATTGCCGCGATGCGCAATTCCTGATCGCACGCATGGCCAGCGACGCCGCCTGATCCGATCGGCGCCTTCTCCGCGCCGCCCGTCTGTCCTATATCAAGACAGGCTGGGGCGTCTTAGGAGAAGAGACCATGACAATGCGCAGCCGCCTAGCGGTCGCCGCTTTCGCGATTCTCGCCATCACGACGACGGCCTCGGCCTTCGACCGCGAAAGCCTGACGGGAGAGAAAGCGCTTTCTTCCTTCAGCTCCGTTTACATCGCCCCGGTCGCCGTCAGCCTCGAGCAGGATCGCGACGACCGGCCGGTGCGGGACAAGGACGCGGCGGAACGGGCCGACCTGTTCCGCGAGGCGCTGATCGACCGCTTCGAAAAACGTTTCGACATCGCCGATGCGCCTGGCGACGACGTGCTAACCGTCGAGGCGACGCTGACCAGGCTCGAAGCGACCCGGCCGACCCTCGCCGACTACAGCAAGCAGCCCGGCCTCGCCTTCGAGTCCGTCTATGCGGGCGGCGCCGCTTTCACGGCGACCTTGAGCGAAAATGGCGCGCCGCTTGCTGAAATCAGCGACCGCTACACCTCGTCGCTCGGCGATCACTCGCCGAAGATCGCCACCTGGCAGGATGTCGACCGCGCCTTCTCGAACTGGGCGCGTCAGCTCGTCGATTTCGTTGAAGAGAACTAGGCCGGACTATTCTCAGAGATCGTGGATGCAGGCTTCGCCGTTCGACGGCCGCGCCACCTTGATCTGTTTCAAGCCCGGAAATTTCGGCCGCAGGCGCTCAGCGGCGAAGCGGCAGATGTTTTCGAGAGTCGGCCGGCCCAGCCCTTCGATCTCGTTGAGAAGCCGGTGATCCAGAGTGTCGCGCAGGTCGTCGAGCGCGGCTGCGACGTCGCCGAAGTCCGCCACCCAGCCGGTCTTCGGGTCCGGCTCGCCCTCGATCGTCGCTTCGAGCGTAAAGGAATGTCCGTGCATGCGCGCATAGGGGCGCTCGCCCGGACAGTCGTCCAGGAAGTGCGCGGCGTCGAACTGGATCGACTTGACGATGCGCATGAAGGCGCGTTCCTCGGTTAGCCTACGGTATGCCGATCAGCTTGTGGGTCTGAAGGCTGAGCCGCCATTGCGGATGGGTCCGGCAATAGTCGACGGCGGCGGCTGTATGGCGCGAAACCTCCGGCCCGTCCATAGGCTGAAGGTAAAAGCGCCCGAAATCGAGATGTTCAAAAGCCTCCGGCGGCGCGCCCTCTTGCCGGAAGACCAGCTTCAACTCATCGCCGGAACGCTGCACGAGGTCGGCGCCGGCCTTGGGGCTGACGCAGATCCAGTCGAGGCCCGCAGGAGCGGCGATCGTGCCGTTGGTCTCGACCGCCACCTCGAAGCCGCGAGCGTGCAGCGCCTCTATCAGAGGCTCGTCGACTTGCAGCAGAGGCTCGCCGCCGGTGCAAACCACATAGGGCGCTCCGCCGCCCGTCCCTTCCGGCCAGGCCGCCTTTATATGATCGGCGAGCGCTGCGGGGGAGGCGAACTTGCCCCCGCCCGGCCCGTTCACGCCGACAAAATCCGTGTCGCAGAACCGGCATTTGGCGTTTTCCCGATCACGCTCCAGGCCCGTCCAGAGATTGCAGCCGGCGAAGCGCAAAAAGACGGCGGCGCGCCCGGTCTGCGCGCCTTCGCCTTGCAGCGTGAAATATCGTTCCTTTACGGAATAAACGCTCACGCGGCCTCCGCGTACTCGGACCAGCCCTTCGCGCGCAACACGCAGGCCGGGCATTCGCCGCATCCGTAGCCCCACTCGCGGCGCTCGCCCCTCAAGCCGAGATAGCACGTATGCGAATGTTCGACGATGAGATCGACCAGTGCGCGGCCGCCAAGCTGCTCGGCGAGTGTCCAGCTCTCCGCTTTTGTGACGCGCATCAGCGGCGTCTCGACGGTCAGGTCGGCGTCCATGCCGAGACGCAGCGCATCCTGCTGGGCGTCGATCGAATGCCGGCGGCAATCGGGATAGCCGGAATAGTCCGCCTCACACATGCCGGCGACGAGAACGCCTGCGCCGCGCCGGTAAGCGAGCGCCCCGGCGCAGACGAGGAAAGCGAGATTACGGCCAGGCACGAACGTCGTCGGCAGCCCATTCTCCGCCATGCCGATTTCGACGTCTCGCGTCAGCGCTGTTTCACTGATGCGCCCGAGCCCAGAGAGATCGACCAGCGTATCCGGCCCCAGCTTATCCGCCCACGCACTGAAATGCTGGACGATTTCCCGCCGCACGGCGTTCCTCGCGCCGAGCTCGACGGCGTGACGCTGCCCGTAATCGAAGCCGATGGTTTCGACCGAAGCGTAACGATTAAGCGCCCATGCGAGCGCGATCGAGGAATCCTGTCCTCCAGAGAAAAGAATGATGGCCTTGTTCCTGTCGAGGGCTTGCATTCTACTTCGTCTCCTTGCGCCGCTCCCCCTCGAAGGGGCGCGGAAATAGGCCGTATGCGCCAAAGGTGCAACATGACGCGGATTGTCTTTCTCTACGCCATCGCGCCCGATGCGGCGACTGCGCGCAAAATCGGCGAGGCGCTGGTCGAAGCGCGTCTCGCCGCCTGCATCAATATTCTTGGCGCGACAGCCTCTATCTACCGCTGGAAAGGCGTGGTCGAGACCGCCGAAGAGACCGCTTTTCTGGTCAAGACGACTGAGGCCGCCGCAGAAAAAGCGCGGGACCTTATCCTTCGGCTCCACCCTTACGAGACGCCGGCCGTGGCCGCCCTCGGGATCGGGGAAACGGGATCGAACCCCGCCTTTCTCGACTGGATCCGGGCTGAAACCCCGCTTCAGCCGGGCGAGGCGTCGTAAACGAAAAACAATCTGAAGTTGTACCTTATATACAATGCAACCAAATATTAAGGCGCTTGCGCGTATAAGTTGCGCGACGCAGCGGATGTTCGCCCTCCAGTCGAAGACCGGCTCGGGGCCCTCACACGCCGACCCGGTCCTTCCGTTGCGTCGCTGAAACGGCGACTGACCTGCCACCGTCGGCGCCTGCACAAGAGGACGCCGCGGGTCCGGACCCTGACACCGGGCTCGCGGCGTCTGCTTGGCTTTCGGTTTCGCGAATCCATGCGCCGACGTCGCGCCAGACTGTCTTCGCCTGCAAATCGCGGAATAGAAGATGCCAGCCCTCAGGGTAGGCGCGGACATCGACATCGCCGCAAAGCCGAGCCGCGGTTTTCTTCAGCGCCTTCACCGGAATGATTTCGTCTCTCTCTCCGTAGAGAAACAGGATGCGCCCGCCGATTTCATCGGAAGCGTCCCAACCGTCGCCCATCAGCCGAACCACCCCGAGGATGGCGTCGAGCCGGGTGTCCTTGATGACAAGCGGGTCGGCGAACATTTCGCGCAGGATCGCGATATTATCCGTCGCCTGCTTGCCCGCGCGTTCGCCCGTGAGAGTCTTGCCGGGCAGAATGTTCGCAGAAATATTCAGCGCAATGCGATAGGCGATGGGCAGGCGCGATCCGCCCCACACGCCCGGCGCGGCGAGAATGACCCCGTCGGCGCCGAGATCGCTGTCGCGCATCGCCGTCATCACCGTCGCGGCGCCCATCGAGTGGCCGAGGACGAACAGGGGAACGCCCGGATGCGCGGCGCGCGCCGCGGCGACGGCGGCGCGCAAATCAAGAATCATCGCCTCCTCGCCGTGCCAGCGGCCGAAGCCGGGCGACCGGCCGAAACCGCGCTGATCGTAAGCGTAGACAGTGACCCCTTCATTCTCCGACAGCCACGCGCCGAGGCCGGCGAAAGCGTGCGCGTAATCGTTCATGCCGTGCACGGCGACGAGCACCGCCTTCGGCTCCGCCGCGCGCCAGACGGTGAGGCCGAGCGCCGAACCGTCGTAGGAGATGAACGCCTCCCCTTCGAAATGCGCCGGCGCCGCCGCGGGGGACGGCGCGTCAGGAAAGGACGCGCAAGCGGCAAACGCCGCGAGAGCGCAGCAGGAGGCGATCAGCCGGACGATGGTCTTTATACGCACCAAGATCGATCCCCGCCCAGCCTGGCCGTTCTCTCAGTCAAAATTCACAATGGACGCTACTCCGAATTGGCCGGCGCGGGAAAGCCGCCGGCCGAGACGTTCGCAGCGCCGGTTTCGAGTTTCGACAGAATGTCGAGCAGCGCCTTGCGTTCCTCGGATGCGAGCGTCGCGAGCAGCCGGCGCTCGTAATCGAGGGCGAGCTGGGCGATGCGGGCGAACAGGGCCCGGCCTTGCGCCGACAGAAGCAGGGCTGAGACGCGCTTGTCGCGCGGGTTCGTCTGACGTTCGACGAGGCCCTTTTCTTCCAGCGAGGCGACGGCCCGGGAGACCGCCATTTTGTCGAGCGGCGTCCTGGCGACGACGTCGCGCGCAGCCATGGAGTCCGCCTGGCTGATGACGGCGAGAACGCGCCATTCCGGAATGGTGATGTTTTCGGCCTCATAGGCGCGGGCGAGACGGCGGCTGATGAGATCCCCGAGCACGACGACCCGGTAGGGAAGGAACTCGGAGAGAACAAGCGGCGGCGCCCTCTCCCCGACGTTGGCGGCCTCGCTCATCGGGCCTACGCGCTCGCCTTCAGCACGCCGCGGCGGATCTGGTCCTCTTCGATCGACTCGAACAGCGCCTTGAAGTTGCCCTCGCCGAAGCCTTCGTTGCCCTTGCGCTGGATGATTTCAAAGAAGATCGGCCCGATGGCGTCCTGCGTGAAAATTTGCAGCAGAAGGCCTTGCCCCTGCGTCGGCGCGCCGTCGATGAGGATGGCGTTTTTCTTCAGCCGCGAAAGGTCTTCGCCGTGCTCGCCGACGCGTTCGTCGACTTTCTCATAATATGTGTCGGGCGTCGACTGGAACGGCACCTTGCGCCGGCGCAACGCCTCCACCGTCTCGTATATATTATCCGTACCAAGAGCGATATGCTGGATGCCCTCGCCGTTGTAGCGGTTGAGAAACTCCTCGATCTGGGATTTGTCGTCCTGGCTCTCGTTGAGCGGAATGCGGATTTTGCCGCACGGGCTGGTCATCGCCTTTGAGACGAGCCCCGTCAACTTGCCCTCGATGTCGAAATAGCGGATTTCGCGGAAGTTGAAGATCGTCTCGTAATAGCTCGCCCACTTGTCCATGTTGCCGCGGTGAAGATTGTGGGTGAGATGGTCGATATAGGTGAGGCCAGCGTCGTTCGCCCTGGCGTCGGCGCCGTCGATCGGTTCGAAGTCGACGTCGTAAATCGACTTCGCGCCGTAACGGTCGACGAGATAGACGTTGAGGCCGCCGATGCCTTCGATGGCGGGAATGTTGAGCTCCATCGGGCCGGCTTTCGCTTCTATGGGCTTGGCGCCGCGCTTCACCGCTTCCTTGAAAGCGTGGTGCGCGTCCTTCACACGGAAAGCCATCGCATTGGCGCCCGCGCCATGCTGGTTGCGGAAGTGACCCGGCTGGCCCGCAGGCTCGCGATTGAGGATGAAATTGATGTCGCCCTGCTTGTAGTGGACGACATCCTTCGAGCGATGCCTGCCCACGGCGACGAAGCCGAGGGTTTCGAACAGCGTCGCCAGCTTGTCGGGCTCGGGCCCCGTAAACTCGACGAATTCGAAACCGTCGGTTCCGATCGGGTTTTCGAACAGGTCGGCCATGATCAGATCCTCCTCGGGGCGCGATCGCCCGCCGGCGGAATTGGTAACATATGTTACGATCTGCGTTCAACCGCTGATCGGAGTCACCTGCCCGGATTGTAGATCGCCCGGCCGAGCCGGCCATATTCGGCGATGACCGCCGCCGCGTCGGCGCGCGCGACGTCCCGGACCATTTCGATGCCGCGCGCCGCGAGCGCATCCGGCCAGTCCGGCGGTTTCGCCCCCTCGTCGAAGCCCACGCTCTCCACATCCTCGGCGCGCGCCCCGGTGACGAGCCGTCTGACGCCGGACCAGGGCGTCGCGCCGAGACACATGGCGCAAGGCTCGGCGCTGGAGACAAGCTCGCAAGGCGGCAGGCCTGGCGACGAAAGGTCGTAGGAGCCGAGCCGTTTCTGGGCGATGGCCAGCGCCACCATTTCCGCATGCAGGATCGACAATCCCTCGCTTTGGACGAGGTTGACGCCGAGCGAGACGAGCCGCCCCGTGTCCCCCTCGAACACAGCCGCGGCGAACGGCCCGCCGCCGTCGCGCTCCACATTCATCCGCGCGGCGCGCACGACCAGCTTCATGCGGTCTTCGACGGCGGCGAGCGGCGGCGCCGCTTCGGCGAGGTCTTCCGCCCAGCGGGGGAGGCGGATTTCGATGACGGGAAACGGCATCAGGCGGGAACCTTCATCCGCCCTCTTTAAGTCGTGAGCGCGTCCGCGCGCAATGCGGTATTTGCGGCGGCGGCGTCCCGGCTTATGCCTCTTGTCGCAAGATAATGGAGAGCGCGCATGAAGCTCTACGGATACTGGCGCTCGGGCGCGACTTATCGCGTGCGGATCGCGCTCGCGCTGAAGGGGCTCGAGGTCGATTACCAGCCGATCAATCTCCTGAAGGACGAGCAGAAGTCGGCGGCGTATCTGAAAGTCAGTCCGCAGGGGCTTCTGCCCGCGCTCGTCACCGACGAGGGCGCGGTCCTCACCCAGTCGATCGCCATCATCGCCTATCTGGAGGAAAAGGCGCCGAAACCGTCGCTCCTGCCAGCCGACCCGATCGGCCGCGCGCGGGCGCGCCAGATCGCCTTCGCCGTCGCCTGCGAGGCGCAGCCGCTGCAAAATCTCCGTACGCAGAAATATCTTAGAGAGACCGCCAGCTTCGACGACGCGGCGATGCGGCGATGGCTCGACACCTGGGTCGGGGGCGCGATGAAGGCGGTGGATGAAATGATCGGCGAAGCCGGCGGCGATTTCTGCGTCGGCGATGCGCCCTCCCTCGCCGACATCTGCCTCGTCCCTCAGGTTTATGCGGCGCTGCGCTTCAAGGTTGATTTATCCGGCCTCGACCGGCTCAATCGGGTCTATGAGAAATGCATCGCCCATGAGGCGTTCAAAAAAGCGCATCCGGACAATCAGCCGGATGCGGTGAAGGGTTGAACCATGCAAGCCTTGATCTTCGCTATCGGCGACAGAGCCCCGAAGATTCACGAGACCGCGTTCATCGCGCCGGGCGCCGTCGTTTGCGGCGACGTTGAAGTGCATGAAAACGCCTCGATCTGGTACGGCTGCGTGCTCCGCGGCGACACGAACCGAATCGTCGTCGGCAAAGGATCGAACGTTCAGGACGGCACGATCATTCATGCGGACGATCCGAGCGTCGGCGGCCTGCCGACGGTCATCGGCGAGAACGCCCTCATCGGACACAAATGCATGTTGCACGGCGCGACGGTCGAGGACGGCGGGTTCGTCGGCATGTGCGCGACGATGCTCGACGGGTCGGTCGTCAAGACCGGAGGCATGCTCGCCGCCGGCGCCTTCCTGAGCCCGCGCAAGATCGTCCCCGCCGGCGAAATGTGGGCCGGAATGCCGGCGAAAAAATTCCGCGATCTCAAGGAAGGCGAGGACAAGACGGCGCTGGTCGGCTCGGCGCACTACGTCCATGAAGCGCGCGCCCACTTGGCGGCGCTGAAAGCGCGATAGCGCCGCAACGATTTCAGCATCGGGAGGTTTTGCAATGACGGATGCGCGTTCAAGAAAACGACTGGGGCGCGGCGTTCTTGCGCTGTCGATGCTCGCCTTCGGCGTCGCCTCCAATGACGCGAGAGCCAAGGACGAACCGAAAGTCATCCTCGCCATTTTCGCCCATCCGGACGACGATACGGGACCCGGCGCGGCGCTCGCCCGCTACGCCGCCGCCGGCGCGCGCGTGCATGTCGCCTACGTGACCGACGGACGCTACGGCGTCCGCGAGGGGTTCGGCGTTCCGATCGACAGCGACGAGCTCGTTCAATTGCGCCAGGAGGAGGCGCGCTGCGCGGCGAAAGCGCGCGGAACCGAAGCGCCCGTCTTCTTCGACTTCCCCGACCAGATCGTCGGCAACGCGGCCATTCTTGAACAGATGCAGCGTCTCAACGAAGCGGCGGCGCGGGTCGCCGAGGAGATCGAGCGCGTGAAGCCTGATGTCGTCGTCACTTTCGGCCCCGGCGGCTACACCGGCCACCCCGATCATCGGCTGGTCGGCGACCTCGTCGAACAGGCCATGTTCTCGCGCGACTGGGGCGCAATGCGGCTTTATGAATTTTCGCCGTCGAACGGCCAGATCGAAGCAATGAGCCGGGCGTTTCCTCTGGTCGGACAAGCGGAGGCCACGCTGAATGTCGCCGTGACCTTCGGCGAGACCGAACGCGCAAAGGAGGCGGCGGCGTTGCGCTGCTACGCCAGCCAGTTCAGCGAAGAACAGATGCAGGCGATCCTCGACGCCGAGGCGCGCGACCAGACCAACACGCGCCGGTTCAGGGAAATACAGCAGACACTGAAAAAACGGGAAGGCTTTTGACAGCGTCGTTCAGCGGTTGATCCGGCGAAGCCTAGATGCGCGACTTGTCGAGAAAAATAAGAGCGATTCCGAGCATGATAAGCAGCACGCCGGCGATGTGCGTTATCTGCACCTGCTCCTTCAGATAGAGCACGCCGCCGATCTGCGTGCCGACGATCAGCGCTCCGGCCGCAACGGGAAACGCGACGGAAAGCGGCAACGACCGCAGGATGATGAATATCCAGATCAGGAAGCCGCCGCCGTACAGCGCCATGCCCGCCGCAAACGGCGCGCTGACCATCTGTTCGGCGCTCTTGATCAATGTCAGCCCGGAAACACTGACCAGCACATAAAGGGCGATGATCAGCGCCATCGCTATCGGAGCGCCCGGCGTCATTGCATCGCCTTTCTGTCCTGCGCGCCGGAAGAGGCGGGCGCGTCGCGGCCTAAAGCTTCGATATTCGTTTCAGCGACCAGATAAAGCGGCCGTCCGCGCGCCTCGACAAGGATGCGCCCCACATATTCGCCGATGACTCCCAGCGCAAAGAGCTGCATCGCCCCTATCGTCGTCATGACAAGAATGACCGATGTCCAGCCAGGCAGCGCCTGGCCCAGAACCAGGGACACGAACACTGCGTAAGCGGCGTAAAAGAGCGCGCCGACGCCGACCAGACCAGAAAGGAAGACGCCCAGCCGCAGCGGCTTGATGCTGGTGGCGAGAACCCCGTCGCGCGCCAGCCGCAACATTTTTTTCAACGTGTAGCTGGAGGCGCCTGCATGGCGGGGCGCGGCCTTATATTTCAACCGATGTTGCCGGAATCCGAGATTTGGCAACAGGCCGCGGTAGAAAATATGCTGTTCGTCGTAGCGGCGCAGCGCCGCAAGCGCCTTGGCGTCGATCAGAAAAAAGTCCGCGCTGCCCGGCGCCAGTTTCGCTTCGCTCAGCCAGCTCAGCAAGGCGTAGAACGCCCGCGACGTCGCTTTCTTGAATAGCGGCGCTCCCTCGTGATCCTCCCGCTCCGTCAGCACCACGTCAAATCCCGCTCGCCAGAAGCTGATCATCTCAATCAGCGCCGAAGGCGGATGTTGCAGGTCAGCGTCCATGGCGATGACGCAGCGCCCGCTTGCGGCGCGCAGGCCCGCTGTGAGCGCCGCCTGATGGCCGAAATTCCGCGACAGTGAAATATACTTTATTTCAGGACGCTCCACGGAGAGAGCGCGCAGTTTCTCGCGCGTTTCATCCGTGCTGCCGTCATCGACAACGATGAGCTCATAGCGGCCGACGGCTTGAAGCGTCTCCTTGATGCGATCGGCGAGCGCGGCGAGGTTGCCGGCCTCGTTCAGCGCGGGCGTGACGATTGAAACGAGGGGACCGTTATGCGGACGATCATCCATTCGACGGCGCCCCGCCTATCGCGCATCCCGGCCGGTCGATGCGGTCCCGCCTTACATAATAGTCGTAATCTGCTTCGCGCCCCAGCGACACATAGCTGTCCATCACAGCGCTCATCAGCGCATCAAGATTCGCCGTGTTGTACTTGTCTGAATACCGATGAACGACAAGCGCGGGAGCGCCGGGAGAAAAAAGAACGCCCTCAGCGCGGCGAACGTCCTCCTCGCTTCTCAATCCGAAAGAACTGCCGAAAAACGGGTAAGCGCTTTTTCTTCCAGAGAGAAAATAGAGATCCGCGTTGAGCGGCACGGCGAATATGGGGTCGCTCCGGTCCGTACACGCCTCGATGATCGCCAGGGGCCTTGCTACTTGCTCGCGCGAGGCGGGATCGACCAGGAGCGAAGCTCTGGGAAAAGCGGCGACCAGACGCGGCGAAGGCGCAAGCACCGCAACCTCCTTGTAGCTGCGCACCACGCTTTGCCCCGCCAGACACAAGACCGCGGCCGCGCTCAATCCTATTGCAGCGAACGACGCCGTCCGTTCAAGCCTGAGCGGGGCGGCGGCGATGAGACCGACAAGCGCAAGCCCGCTCGAATAAAGCAGATAGACCGGGATCTCGTAGTGCAGGCTGACCATCGCGTGAAAGACCGCGACGATCATCAGCGGCGTCGCCTCCGCCCGGTCTGATCTCGAGAGGAGGCGCGTCAGAACAACCACCGAAAGAACAGCCGGAGCCGCCAGCAACACGCCCCAAAAGGCGAATGCGCCGATCGCCGAGATATCGCCCTGCGCCAGCGCCAGCGCTGGAAACGCCAGCAGATACCCGTAAGAAACATCGTCAAAGAAGGGCATCGAAATGAGGCCGAACGGCGCGACGAAAACATCTTTGAAGAACGCGCCGAACGTTCCATGAAACGAATGATAGAGCAGCAAAGGAACAGCTGAGGCCGCCGCGCCGAGCGTCAGCCTCAAGATAATGGCGGCGGTTTTTGCGAAGCCGGTGTCTATGCGCAACGCTGCAGCGCAAAGAATTGCGATCGGGCCGAGACCGAAAAGCAAAACCCCGGCAGGTTGCGCTTTTGAGAAAACATACGCGGCGAATACAGCTGCAACAGCAAGAACCAGCGCTTTTCCGCTCGCCGCGCGAGAATGGCCCGCTGGGCGCGAGTGCGCAAGCAGCACCGTGAGAAGAACGCCGGCGCCGACGAACACGCCTGTCGGCTGGCGCAGCAGGAAAATCAGGCCGACAAGAAAACCAAGGGCGATTTCCCTTGTCTCCGGGAGCAGCCGTCGGCTGGCTGCCGCCCAAACGGCCGCGTAGGAAACCGAAACGGCGTACCAGTTCGGCGTCGGATTGTTGAACAGAATAAAGCTGAAAACGCCGGCGACGATCGCGGCGGCGAAGGCGGGAAGCGCTCCCTTTTCCCTCGCCAGCAGAAACGCCAGCGCCGATTGCAGCAGCGTCGCTATCGCCAACGGATAACGCATGCTGAGCAGATCGACGCCGAAGACCGACATCGCAGCCGCGTTGATGAAGTGAATGTAGCCTGCATGGATGTCTTCAATATCGCGATGCAGAACGTCCCCGCGCAACAGGCGTTCGGCGATATAGCCGTAAGCGCCGTCGTCAGCGCTCGCCCATGAGCGGTCGAGGAAAAACACGATCAGCGCAGTCACGATCGACACGCCGGCGACGGCGAGCAAAAGCCCGCCATTCGCAACGACGGTCGCCCGGACGCCGCCGCCATCGCCTGCCGGCCTCGCCCGGAAGCGAGCGAGCGCATTGATGCGACTAACCAGCGACATGCGAGGCTTTCTCCCTGCCGCCGCACTGTGGCCGGACAGGCTTAACGCGGTCTTAAGCCTGCTTTTGTTGAGGGTTTTTCAACCTTGGTTGACTAGGTCTTTCGCAAAGCGAGGCGCTTGCGGAGCGAGGGCATGGGGCCGTTCGACCTTACCGATCTGCTGTTGACGGCGGTGATCTTCACGCCGCTGCAATGGCTCCTGCCGATGCGGCGCGGCCAGAAATTCTTCCGGAAAGGCATTGGGACGGACTTCTGCCACGTCTTCATCAGCGGCGTGATGATCAAGCTCGGCATTATCGCCGCGATCGCTCCCGTGTTTGTCGCCGCAAAAACGCTGCCGCTGTCGGGGCTGCATGCGCTGGTCGCAGCGCAACCTGTATGGGCGCAGTTCGCCGAGGCGCTGATTATCGCAGACCTCGGCTACTACGCCGCGCACCGGGCGTTTCACGCCGTTCCGGCGCTGTGGCGCTTCCACACGATCCATCACAGCATAGAGGAGATGGACTGGGTGGCCGCGCACCGCGTTCATCCCGTCGACCAGATCGCCACCAAGTTCCTGTCGCTCGCGCCGCTGATCGTCGTCGGATTCTCGACCGACGCGCTCTTGGCGTTCGGGCTGTTCTACAAATGGCAGTCGCTGCTGAAGCATGCGAACGTCAATATCGGTTTCGGGCCGCTTCGCTGGGTGCTCGTCTCGCCGGCGTTTCATCACTGGCACCACGCAAACGAGGCGGCGGCGATCGACCGCAACTTCGCCGGACAGCTTTCGTTCATCGACCTGATGTTCGGGACCGCGCATTTCCCGAAGAGCGAAACTCCGCGCCGCTACGGCATAGACGAGGCGACGCCAGCCCACTACGCAGACCAGCTGCTGCACCCGTTCAAGACCATGCCCCGGCGCGCCGGCGCGCAGACGGTTTTGCCGGCGGAGTAGCCGGCGCCTAGAGGGCCGTCGCGAACGCCGCTTCTGTTTTCGCCTTCACTTCGTCGAGATCGACGCCGTCGGCGAGTTCGACGAGCTTCATGCCCTTGCCGCGCTCGACTTCGAAGACTCCGAGATTGGTGATCACCATGTCGACCACCTGCTTGCCGGTGAGCGGCAGCGAACATTCGTGCAGAAGCTTCGGTTCGCCCGCCTTCGAGGCGTGATCCATGACGACGACGACGCGCTTGACGCCGGCCACGAGATCCATGGCGCCGCCCATGCCCTTCACCAGCTTGCCTGGAATCATCCAGTTGGCGAGGTCTCCTTTCTCGGAGACTTCCATCGCGCCGAGAATGGCGATGTCGATATGCCCGCCGCGGATCATGGCGAAGCTGTCGGCCGACGAAAAATACGACGTGCGCTTCAATTCGGTGATCGTCTGCTTGCCGGCGTTGATGAGATCGGGGTCGACCTCGTCCTCATAGGGAAACGGCCCCATGCCGAGCATGCCGTTTTCCGACTGCAGGGTGACATCGACGCCTTCCGGAATGAAGTTGGCGACGAGAGTCGGGATGCCGATGCCGAGGTTGACGTAAAACCCGTCCTTCAGCTCCTTGGCCGCCCGCGCCGCCATTTGGTTGCGATCCCACGCCATGCGCCTGTCTCCTCGACTCTATGAAGCTTCCCAAGCCTGTTTCAGCAATTTCTTCAGTCCCGCATCGACCGCCGCCGGACGATCCAGCATGACCGCGGATTTCAGCCGCTCCGACCAGCCTTCTTTCGGCTTGGCGGGTTCGAGCCGCTTGTCCGTGGGCGGAGCGACGGCGAGGCCGAGCCGAACGACGCCCTTGAAGGGGCGCGCCGCGGCGAACTGGAATTCGCGCGACCACGCCGTGTATCCCTTGCGCGGGCCGCGCGTCACGCCGTCGAATTTCATGATCGCCGCGTCGATCCTGTCATAGATGGCGCGCAGGCTTTCATCCTTCCAGAGCGCGTCGAGAAGCGCGTCAGGCTTGTCCCAGCCGGACTGCGTTTCGAACGCCGCGCCGAGAATCGTCGAAGCGCGATTGACCCCGAGCCCGTGCTTTTCCTTGAACCAGGCGAGCCGGGCGCGGTGTTTCGTCTCCGGGCATTTCCGGGCGATCTTCACCCATTCGTCGAGCGTCTTGCCGGTGTCGCGCTCCAGCCCTTCGCGCACCGAAGCGAACCATTTCTTCTGACGCTCGGTGAGTGTTGAAGCCATTTACGCCCTCTGGCGGACCGTACGCTGCTCGACGCGCTTTTCGAAGCTTCCCTTGATCAGGCGCGAGACGAAAATTCCGGGCGTATGAATGCAATCCGGGTCGAGCGAACCGAGCGGGACCATTTCCTCGACTTCGGCGATGGTCGTCTTGCCGGCGGTCGCCATCATCGGGTTGAAGTTGCGCGCCGTCTTCCGGTAGACGAGGTTGCCTTCCGGATCGGCCTTCCACGCCTTGACGATGGAGAGATCGGCGACGAGCCCGGTTTCGAGAATATACGTCTCGCCGTTGAACTGCTTGTGCTCCTTGCCCTCGGCGATGACCGTGCCGACGCCGGTTTTCGTGTAGAAGCCGGGAATGCCGGCCCCGCCGGCGCGGCAGCGCTCGGCGAGCGTGCCTTGCGGATTGAACTCAAGCTCAAGTTCGCCGGAAAGATATTGCCGTTCGAACTCCTTGTTCTCGCCGACATAGGACGAGATCATTTTCTTGATCTGCTTGTTCTTCAGAAGGATGCCGAGGCCGAAATCGTCGACGCCGCAATTGTTGGAGATGACTGTAAGGTTCTTGACGCCCGCCTCGCGGATCGCGGCGATGAGGTTTTCCGGAATGCCGCAGAGGCCGAAGCCCCCGGCCATGATGGTCATGCCGTCGAAGAGGACGCCTTCGAGCGCAGCCTTGGCGGAAGGGTATTGCTTGTTCATCGGCGGGCTCCCTGCAATCGGCCCCGACCTAGCGCAAATGCGCCGGGGCGTAAACAAGACCTAAGTCCGAGGCCGGGGCGGCGGAGATACGCCCCTCCCGGCGGCCGCGTCAGCGCGTTTTCGAAAGCGTTAAGCGACGAAAGGTGGGCGGCGCGCGATGAAATGCGGCGGTTTTTCCGACATTCGATGAACCGTTCGCGGCGCGGGCCGAACGCCGGGCCGGCGATCTTTCTCAGCGCTGTCGCCTCCCCTATCTCAGCCGGGTCAACACAGGAGAGAGACCAATGACTGCCAAATTCGTTTCCATACTGCTTATGACGGTCGTGCTCGCGGCGTCGGTGGCGCCGATGGCTTACACCTACGCGACGCTGGCCTAGCGTTATGATCGGCCAAAGCCGAACTAACGCAACCGACCGCAAAAGCGTCCCCAACGAACCCCGGCGAGATTTCAGCGACAACCGCTGAACGCCGGGGTTCTCATTTTCACCCCGTTCAAGCTCACGATCCCCGCCGTTTCTCCGCGCGCTTCCTGAACGCCTCGAAGTCCTCCGGCGTATCGACGCCGGGCGCCGCCGCTTCCACCAGCGCCGCCAGAAGCCGCTCTCCCATCTCCAGAATTCTCAGCTGCTCCAGCCGCTCGATCTTTTCGAGGCGGCTTTCAGGCGCGCGCGCGAACGCCTGAAGCGCGTCGGCCCGGAAAGCGTAAACGCCGATGTGGAGATGGAACAGGGAAGGATCGAGCGCGCCCTTCGCGTCGCGCGGAAACGGCGCCGGCGCGCGGGTGAAATACAGCGCTTCGCAGGCGTTCTCGCCGATCTTCCTGCCGAGAACCGCCTTCACCGCGGAAGGGTCGTCAGGGCGCGCTGCGGCAGGAAACGGACAGGCCAGGGTCGAGGCGAACGGTTTCGCCGAAGCCTGCAGCGCGATCAGCTTGTCGACATTGGCGGGGTCGATCTCGGGCTCGTCGCCCTGCAAGTTGACGACGATGTCGGCGTCGGCGCCGCGCACGGCTTCCGCCGCCCGCGCCGAACCGGAGGTATGCGCCGGATCGGTCATCACCGCTTCGCCGCCGAAGCCGCGCACCGCGTTCTCGATGCGCGCGTCGTCGGTGGCGACGATCACGCGCGAGACGCTCTTGACCTTGAGGGCCTGCTCATAGGTGTGCTGGATGAGCGGCTTGCCGCCGGCTTCAAGCAGCATCTTGCCGGGCAACCGCGTCGAGGCGTAGCGCGCCGGGATGACGATCATCGTTTTCATGCGCGGGCTCTCCACAGAGCGAGCAGCGCGCCGCCCGCCAGCGTTCCCGCGACCGCGCCGCACGCATTGGCGACCGCGTCGGCGATTTCCGGATCGCGCACGCCCATCGCGCCCTGCACGCCTTCCAGCATGACGCCGTAAAGCGCCAGGCCCGCGACCGTATAGGCGGGCCTGCCGGCGAGGCGAAGCTGCGCCAGGGCCGCCGAGCCGCCGAGCGAGCAATAGGCGAGAAAATGCGCCACCTTGTCCGCATAGCCGCCGTCGCCGAAAAACATCGAGGAAATCCAGCGCGCGATAGCGAGGCTTTCCTTCGTGTCGTCGGGATTGGGCGTCACCGTGAGCCAGGTCACGAGAACGAACAGCAGCGCGAATACGCAACGCGCGAGCTTGATGAATGTCATGGGCGTTTTCCGGGCTCGGCCGCGGCGAGGCGCCGCTCCCAGTCGATCGCCGTCCTGACAATGAACTCGATATCGTCGTAGCGGGGACGCCAGTCGAGCGCCGCGCGGATGGCGGCGGTGTCGGCGATGAGCTGGGCCGGATCGCCGGCGCGGCGCGGCGCGATCTCGTGGCGCAACGGCTTTCCGGTGACGCGCTCCACGGCCTCGATCACTTCGCGTACGGAATAGCCGCGCCCATAACCGCAGTTGAGCGTCAGCGCCGCCGGTCCGCGCCGCAGGCGGCCGAGGGCGGAAAGGTGCGCGTCCGCAAGATCGCTGACATGCACATAGTCGCGGATCGCCGCGCCGTCGGGCGTCGGATAGTCGCCGCCGTAAATCTGCAGGATTTCGTCGCGCGCTCCAACGGCGATCTGGGCCGCCACCTTGAGAAGGTGCGTCGGCCGCCCGATCTCGCCCGCCCTGCCCTTCGGATCGGCGCCGGCGACGTTGAAATATCGCAGCGCGATGAAGGAAAGATCGTGGGCCTTCGCCGCGTCGGCGAGAATGCGCTCGCTCATCGACATTGAGGCGCCGTAGGGCGAGATCGGCCTGATCGGCGCCGATTCCGACACCGGCGCCGTATCCGGCGTGCCGTAGACGGCGGCGGTCGATGAAAAGATGAAGCGCGTCACGCCGCCCTCGACGCAGGCCTCGATGAGGGCGAGGGTCTTCGCCGTGTTGTTGCGATAGTAGGCGAGCGGACGCTCCAGCGATTCCGGCACCAGGATAGACCCGGCGAAGTGGATCACTTCCTTAACGTCATAATCGACGAAGCATTTGGCCAGCGCCGCCTTGTCGCCGACATCGGCGAGAACGAAGGGAATGTCGTCTGGCACGAGCCAGCGCGCGCCGACCGAAAGATCGTCCAGCGCCACGGCCGTCTCGCCCGCGTCGCGAAGCGCGAGCAGCATATGCGCGCCGATATAGCCGGCGGCGCCGGTGACGAGCACGCTCACCGCAAGGCCCCTTTTGACGGTTTCGCCGGACCCAACCCTCCCCTGTTGACCCGGCCTTCACTTCCGCCGGTATTATAGAGCGATTGCGGCGAACGATTGAACCGATGCTGGAAAAACTTTTTGGCGCGAAACGGGGCGCTGACGACCGTCTGGCCGCTGCGCCGGCCGGTTTGCGTCTTTACGCCGTGGGCGATATCCACGGCTGCGCCGGTCAGCTCGACGCGCTTTTGAAGCTGATCGAGGAAGAGCCCGCCGCGGCTGTCGAGAAGCGGCTGATCTTCCTCGGCGACTATGTGGACCGGGGGCCGGACAGCCGCAGCGTCATCGACCGGCTGGTCGCGCTGGCCGAGACGCAGCCGCAGACCGTTTTCCTCAAGGGCAATCACGAGGCGGCGATGCTCGACTTTCTCGACGCGCCCGACGCCGAGGCGGCGTGGCTCGGCTGGGGCGGCGCGGAAACGCTGCAGAGCTACGGCGTCAGCCAGATTTTCAGCCGCGAGCCGCACCTTGTCGCGGAGGAATTCGCCGACCGTCTGCCGGCGCCGCACCGGCGTTTTCTCGACGGGCTCGATCTCTATCGCACGTTCGGCGATTATGTGTTCGTTCACGCCGGCCTTCGCCCGGGCGTTGCGCTCGAGGCGCAGGAAGAGCGCGATCTCTTGTGGATCCGAGGCGAGTTCCATAACGCACCGCCCGAAGCGAGACCCGACAAGTTCGTCGTGCACGGCCATCATCCGGTGAGAAGGCCGCTCGACGCCGGCTGGCGCATCGACGCCGACACGGGCGCCTGCTACGGCGGCAAGCTCACGGCCGCGGTGCTTGAAGGAACGGAGCGCCGGTTTCTTTCGGCCTGAAAAGGCTTCAGGCGCTTGCGGCCTGCGCCGCCGGCCGTTCGGCCACGAGGCGCGGCCTGCCCGCGGCGATGAGAATGCCGCGCAGGGTCTCGACGCCGCCGGCGCTGTCGCCTTCCGCAAGGGTCTTTGCATATTCGGCCGCGAAATTGTGCGTGTGAATGACGTGCGGCTCGGGCGTCGCGACAATGATGCGCGCGCCGAGCAGGACGGATTCGCGCCAGCGCTCCATCATCTCGCGCTTCAGCGGAGCCGGCGCGAGCAGATAATCAGGCTCTGCGGCCCGGCATTCGGTTTCGGAAATCACCGGCAGCCCGGCCATCATCGCGTCGCCGCGCGACGGGCCTTCATCGACCACGGCGCGGATGGCGCCGGCGCTTTCACCCGCCCAGGCGAGCATCGCCGCCGAAGGAGCCGAGGCCCCGAGAAGGTGCACGCTTTCGCCGCGCGCCGCGATATCCTTCAGCATAGAGACGAATTCGCCGCGCGCCAGGCGCGCCCGTTGCTCGAACGCCTGATAGGGCTGCAGGGCGCGCAGCGACAGGGCGTTTTCCTCGTCCCACAGCCGGGCGAGACGCTCGTACCAAGGATCGAAGTCGTGATCGCCCGCTTCTTCGTGAGTCAGGAATAGACGGATCGAGCCGCCTTCCTTGCCGGTCAGCGCGCCGCGGAAGATCTTGAGGCCCGAGTCGCGGGCGAGACGTTCGAGCACGCCGAGTGAATAGACCGCCGCGGCGCCGCCGATGAACGCCTCGACGCCGTTGCGGGTCAGGGTCATCGGCGCGTAGAGCGTCTCGACGGCGAAAACGCCGTCCGGCGCCAGCAGCTCCTTGACCCGCCGGAACAGCGCGCGCGGCTCGTCGACTTCCTCCAGCGCCGAAACGGCGGTGACGATGTCGAAGTGCTTCTCGCCGAACGCGGCGTCGAGTTCCGGCGACGGAAACGCTTCGCGGGCGGTCCACGCCCACTCTCCGACCGTTTCGACGGCCTCGTTCGGATCGACGCCGAACCGCTCGACCCAGCGCGGATAGAATGACAGGAGCGCGCCGTCCGAACAGCCAATGTCGAGCGCCGCGCAATCGCGGCCTGAAATCAGTTCGAGCGCCTCGGTCGCTACCGCGCGCAGATGCGCCCGCACCGTGGCGTAGCGGCTCGACGGCGACGGCGGCGCGATAGGCGCGACGCGCTTGTAAGCGGATTGCAGAAGACCGCAGGCGCGCGCATCTTTCGACGGATCGCAGAACACGAAATCGACGTCCCCGCGTCCGCGGCGAATAAGCGCTCCGCCGATGCGCGCGGAAACGGCGGGCGCCGCCTTCTCAAGCGAAAACGCCGGCGTCAGCGCTTTCGAGCCGCAGGCCCGGCAATGCGTAATCCGTTTCACGAAACGCCCATCCCTTCAGCGCGCGCAGCGCACGCGACTGAACGCTCTCAGGTCGTGGTAAATTCCGGGTAAAAACCCTGTCCCGAAATGGCGCAGGAGGTTAACGGAGTATTGACGACAGGAGAGCCGTCAGGACGCCAGCCGCGCGATCAGTTTGCGGAGGAAAACCGCGCACTCGCCGACCTGGGCGACCGAAATGAATTCGTTCGGCTGGTGCGCCTGCTCGATCGAGCCGGGGCCGCAGATGACGGTGGAGAAGCCGGCCTCCTGAAACTGCCCGGCTTCCGCGGCGTAGGAGACGACGCCGGTCGCGTTGCGCCCGGTGAGCGCCTTGGCGAGATCGGCCGCCGGATTGTCCTTCTGCGGAGAAAGCGAGGGCGCGTCGGTGATCTGCACGGTCTCGATGGAGCAGTCGGTCGATTTCAGCCGCATCTCCGCCTCGACCTCGCGCGCATACGCCTCGAACTCGGCGAGCGCCGCCCCGGCGGAGTCGCCGGGAATGGCGCGGCAGTCCCAGTTGAAGGAGCATTCGCCAGCCATGATGTTCACCTGCGTGCCGCCATGAACGACGTTGACGGTCATCGTGGTGTAGGGCGGCGTGAACGGACTTTCCGGATCGGCGACGGCCTTTCTCGCGGCGCGCATCGCGCTCACCTTGGCGATCAGCCGCGCCGCCGCCTCGACGGCGGAGACGCCGGTGTCGGCGAGACTGGAATGGGTCGTGTAGCCTTTCACCGTCGTCCTGAAGGAAGCGATGCCCTTGTGGCCGTCGATGACCTGCATCATCGTCGGCTCGCCGACGATGACGGCGGCGGGCGCCGGCATCTTTTTGGCGATCTCGGCGATCATGCGCGGCGCGCCGAGCAGGCCGATTTCTTCGTCGTAGGAGAGCGCGAAAATCAGCGGCCGCTTCAGTTCCGCTGCCGCCATCTCCGGGACCAGCGACAGCGCGACGGCGGAGAAGCTTTTCATGTCGCAGGTGCCCCGCCCGTAAAGCAGGCCGTTCTTCTGCGTCACCCGGAAGGGATCGGTGTCCCACGCCTGTCCCTCGACCGGCACCACGTCCGTATGCCCGGAAAGTACGACGCCGCCTTCCGTCTTCGGTCCGATGACGGCGTACAGATTGGTCTTGACGCCGTCGTCGCTCGGCACGCGGAACGTCGTCGCGCCGAACGATTTGAGATACGCTTCGACATCGTCGATGAGCGCGATGTTCGATTTCGACGACGTCGTGTCGTAGGCGACGAGACGGGAAATCCACTCAAGCTGGGGCGACAGGTCGGTCATCGGCGCTTCTTAGAGGATGGCCCGCCGCCATACAATCGCGCGATGCGGACCGCCTCTTCGGCGACGCGCGCGCGCAGCGCCGCCGGCCTGACGACTTCGACTTCCGCGCCGAGGGCGAGCAGCTGCCTCGAAGCGTTTTCGACGCCCTCGGTTGGAATTTCCGCCGTCACCCAGCCCGCCGGCTTCGCGGCCCTGGCGCTCGCCGCGGCCGCTTCCGCCGCCGCTTCGCTGACCCCCCGTAATAGCCTCAGGCCGCGCGGCGACAGCTTCACCGTCGCTTTTCCGCTCAGGAGGTTGGCCTCGAAGGCGCGCGCCCATTCTTTCCAGTACGCGGCGAGACTGAACTTCGCCGGACGCCGGAAGGACCGGTCGAGAGTTTCGAGCTTTCGGATGTTCGAGACGCGGTAGGTGCGCGGCTGGCCGTCGACGGCGGCGACGAGGTACCAGACGCCGGCTTTAAGAACGAGACCGAGCGGCGCGAGCGTGCGCGTCACCGTTTCCTTCCAGCTTTCATACTCGACGCGGATCAGGGTTTCGCGCCACGCCGCCGCAGCGATCGCCGGAAGCAGGTCGGCGCTTTCGGCGCGCCGGTACCAGTTCAGCGGGTCGAGATGGAAGCGTTCGGCGACGCGCCGGGCGCTCGCTCCCGAGTCGGGCGGCAGGCTGGCCAGCAACTTCATCTGCGCCGCCGCCAGCGATCCGCCGAACCCGAGATCTTCCGCCGCCGCGCCGATCCCGGCGAGAAGCAGCGCATCCGCCTCTCCCGACGTGAAGCCGGTGAGTCTGGTGCGATAACCGTCCATCAGCTCGAACCCGCCCGTCCGCCCCCGTTCGGCGTAGACAGGCACGCCGGCGGCGGAAAGCTGGTCGATGTCGCGATAGATCGTGCGGACGGAGACCTCGAATTCCTGCGCGAGCGCTTCGGCGCTCATCCGCCCGCGCATCTGCAGGAGGATCAGGATCGACAGAAGCCGGCTCGCGCGCATGATTCAATATAGGCGGAAAATACCTGACGCAAAATGTCAGGTTTAACCCCTTATGCCTTCGCTCATGTTCACCCGCCGCACCGTCGTCGCCGGCGCTTTCGCCGCCCTTTCAATCGCCATGGAGAAACCCGTGCGCGTCCACCGGATTTTCGAACTTCGAAACTATCTGCTGAAGCCTGGCCGGCGGGACGAACTGATCGCGCTGTTCGAGCGCGAGTTCGTCGAAAGTCAGGAAGCTGCAGGTCTGCGCGTGGTCGCAACCTTCCGCAATCTCGACGATCCCGACCGTTTCGTATGGATCAGAAGCTTCGCCGACATGCAGGCGCGCAAGGCGGCGCTTGAGGCCTTCTATAACGGCCCGGTCTGGGCGGCGCACCGCGAGGCGGCCAATGCGACAATGATCGATTCCGACAATGTGCTGCTGTTGCATCCGGCCGGCGCGCCGGTCGCGCTTCCCTCATCGCGCCCGCCCCTCGGCGCGGAGGATGACGCGCAAAGCGTTTTCATCGCAGCGACCTATACGGCGCCCCACGCCGACGCTTTCGCCGCCGAATTCGCGGAAGCGGCGACGCCGGCGGTCAAGCGCTCGGACGGCGAGATCTGCGCCGCTTTCGCCGCCGAGCATAGCAAGAACACTTTCCCGCGACTGCCGGTGCGCGAGAATGAGTCGGTCTTTGTCGCGCTGCTGCGGTTCGACAGCGGCGCCGCCAGCAGGAGTCTTCTCGACGGAAACGGTCTCGCCATGCCTGGCGCGGCGGCGCCGGAAATCCTGCGGCTTCATCCGACAGCGCGCTCGCTGCTGCGCTGAAACGCGCGGCGTCGCTCTTGAAGCGAAAAGCCTTTCGCCGCCGTCTAGCGCGCCATGCTGAAGGCTTCGAGGCCGGAAAGCCGCATCGCCGGGGCGAGCGAGGGCGGGACGCGCGGCGCATGACCTTTCACCGCCCGAGCGAAGGCGGCGATATGGTCAGGCGTCGTGCCGCAGCAGCCGCCGACGATGTTGAGAAGACCGCTATGGGCCCACTCCTCGATATGTTTCGTCATCGAGGCCGGGGTCTCGTCATAACCGCCGAAAGCGTTCGGCAGGCCGGCGTTCGGATAGGCCGAGAGATAACAGTCGGCGACGCCCGCAAGCTCGGCCACATAAGGACGCATCAGGTCGGGGCCAAGCGCGCAGTTGACGCCGACCGAGAGCGGACGCGCATGACGCACCGCATTCCAGAAAGCTTCCGGCGTCTGCCCTGAAAGCGTGCGCCCCGACTGGTCGGTGATGGTCACCGACAACATCACCGGCACCGAAAACCCGAGTTCGTCGAACAGTTCGTCCACGGCGTAAACCGCCGCCTTGGCGTTAAGCGTGTCGAAGACCGTCTCGATGAGGATCGTATCGGCGCCGCCTTCGATGAGTCCGCGCGCCGCTTCGCCATAGGCTTTGACGAGCGAGTCGAAATCGACATTGCGCTTGCCCGGATCATTGACGTCCGGAGACAGCGAGCAGGTGCGGTTGGTGGGGCCGATGGCGCCGGCGACCCAGCGCGGGCGGTTCGGCGAACCGGCCTTGTCGGCCTCCTCGCGCGCGAGCCGGGCGCCTTCGACATTGAGTTCGTAAGCCAGGTCCTCCATCGCGTAGTCGCCCTGCGCGATGGTCGTCGCGGAAAAGGTGTTGGTCTCGACGATGTCGGCTCCGGCGGCGAGGTAGGCCGCGTGCATTTCGCGCACGATCTCCGGCCGCGACAGGATCAAGAGATCGTTGTTGCCCCTGACTTCCTTCTTCCAGTCCCTGAAGCGCTCGCCGCGATAGCCGGCCTCGTCGAGGCTGTAGCTCTGGATGAAAGTGCCGGCGGCGCCGTCGAGAACGACGATCCGTTCGGTCAGCGCCTCTTTCAGCGCGTCGATGCGATGCTGGCGGCCGGGATAGGGATCTGTCATGGATGGCTCCTTCGCCACACATATAAAGACATCTTTATATCTAGAGCAAGATGTTTTCAGGCGGCGCTTGCGCCGAACGGCGACCCGACAGAAAGTCGCGGCGCGACAACAACTTAAAGAGAGGGGCGACGCATGGCGTTCTGGTCTCGGCGCAAGTCGATCGACGAGCTTTCAAGCCGCGAGGGCGAGGACCGGCTGAAACCAACCCTGTCCGCCTGGCATCTGGTGCTGCTGGGCGTCGGGGCCATCGTCGGCACCGGCATCTACACCCTGATCGGCGTCGGCGCCGAACGGGCGGGACCGGCGGTGATGATCTCTTTCGCCATCGCCGGGGCGGTGTGCGCCTGCGCGGCGCTCGCCTACGCGGAACTCGCCACCATGATGCCGGCTTCGGGGAGCGCCTACACCTATACTTATGCGTCGATGGGCGAACTTGCGGCGTGGATCATCGGCTGGGCGCTGATCCTCGAATATTCCGTCGTCTGCTCGGCGGTCGCCGTCGGCTGGTCGGGCTATGCGGCCGGATTTCTTGAAGGGATCGGCGTGTCGCTTCCCGACGCGCTGACGCTCGGACCGGCGCAGGGCGGCGTCGTCAACCTTCCCGCCGTGCTGATCGTTCTGGCGGTCGCCGCCATGCTGATGGTCGGCACCAGGGAGAGCGCCACCGTCAACGGCGTTCTGGTCATCGTCAAGCTCGCCGCGCTCGCCGCCTTCGTGGCGCTCGCCCTGCCCGCTTTCGATCCGGCGAATTTCACGCCGTTCATGCCGAACGGATTTGCGGCCGTCGAAGATGCGAACGGCGCGCGCGGCGTGATGTCCGCAGCGGCGATCATCTTTTTCGCCTTTTACGGATTCGACGCCGTATCGACGGCCGCCGAGGAAACGAAAGACCCCGGCCGCAATCTCTCCATCGGCATCATCGGCTCGATGATCGCCTGCACGGCGATCTATATGGTCGTCGCCGCCGCCGCCGTCGGGGCGATGACGTATACGGAGTTCGCGGCCAGCGGCGAGCCGCTCTCCTATATCCTGCGCACGCTCGGCCATCCCGGCGCGGCGGGCCTTATCGCCGGGGCGGCGGTCGTCGCCCTGCCGACCGTTATTCTCGCTTTCATGTACGGACAGAGCCGCATCTTCTTCGTGATGGCGCGCGACGGCTTGCTGCCGCGCCGTCTTGGCGTGGTCGACAAGAGAAGCGGCGCGCCGGTGATCATGACGCTGGTCACCGCCGGCGTGTGCTCCGTGCTGGCCGGCCTCTTGCCGCTGTCGCAGATCGCCGAGCTCGCCAACGCCGGCACGCTCGCCGCCTTTATCGCCACCGCCGGCGCCGTGATGATTCTGCGCGTTCGCGAACCGAACCGCGCGCGCCCGTTCCGGACGCCCTTCGTCTTCGTCGTCGCGCCGCTGGCGATCCTCGGCTGCCTCTATCTCTTCGTCAGCCTGCCGGCAGCGACGCAGACGCGCTTCTTCATCTGGATGGCTGTCGGCCTGCCCGTCTATCTTCTGTATTCCGCGCGCGCCAGCGTGCTCGCAAAACAAGGAGCGGAAGTCGCGGCCGGCTGAAAGTACGCCGCCGCCGTGCGATGCCGAAACGACAGTCCCGGCTAGATCGCCAGACCTTCGTCCCAATACGGATTGTTGTTGAATCTGGCGATGACCGCATCGGCGAAGGCGCGCACGCGCGCCGAGGGCTGGCGCGTCGGCGGATAGACGACATGCAGCGAAGACACCGACCATTCATAGTCTGTCAGCGCCGCCTCCAGCGCGCCCGACCGCAGATGGTCGTGCAGAAGGAATGTCGGATCGACAACGAAGCCGCAGACGCCGATGGCGATATCGGTGAGAAATTCGCCGTTGTTGGCGAGCATCCGCAGGGGAGGCTCGACGGCGCCCGTCTCGCCGCGCGGACCCCAATACTGGATAGCGCCCGGGCGAGCCATGTTCGAATAGGCGAGGTACGGCAGGCGCGAGAGATCGCGCGGATGTTTCGGCTTTCCGTGATGTTTCCAGAACGCCGGCGCCGCCGCCACGACAGCCCGGATGGGGCACAGCTTTCGGGCGATGAGGCTCGAATCGGCGAGCGCCCCGATCCTCACCGCGATGTCGAAGCCTTCGCCGACCAGATCGACCTTGCGGTCGGAAAAATCCACTTCCGCGTTCACCTTCGGATGCGTGCGGATGAATTCGACGAGCACAGGCCGCAAGTGAGTCATGCCGAAGGAGAGCGGCGCGGCGATCTTTAGATTGCCCGATAGCGCCGCCAGGCTTTCGCCGGCTTCGGCTTCCGCCTCTTCGAGATCGTCGAGGATACGCCGCGCGCGCCTGAGAAACGCGGCGCCGGCGTCGGTGAGGCTCATTCGCCGCGTCGTCCTCAGAAACAGCTGAACCCCCAGCCGCGCCTCGAGATCGGAGAGGCGACGGCTGACCGCCGATTTCGCCACATGAAGCTGTTCAGCCGCGCGGCTGATCGACCCGGCTTCGGCGATGCGGACAAAGGTGTCGATTTCCTCCAGCCGGCTCATAGTTCTAATTTTGGCAACAATAGTTTGCTTATTATCTGACTTATCCTTCTGTCGGCAACAATTATTTTCCGGTCATCGCTTAGCGCCCGCCTGACCGGGCCCCGACACAAGGAAAAGCGCCATGAACGCCGCAACCGTCGCTGAAGACAAACCCTCCCTGCTGAAACCCATCGCCTCGTTCGCCGCGCCGCTGGGCAGGGCGATGATCGCCTCCCTGTTCGTCGTTTCCGCCGCCGGCAAGGTCGCCGCGTTCGAAGGCTCCAAAGGCTACATGGAAGCGATGGGCGTTCCGGGCGCGCTGCTGCCCGCCGTCATCGCCTTCGAGCTTCTCGTTCCGCTGGCGCTTGTCGTCGGCTTCCGGGCGCGCCTCGCCGCCTTCCTGCTCGCCGGCTTCTCGATCGTCACCGCCTTCGTCTTCCACGGCGATGTCGCGGACCAGATCCAGCAGATCATGTTCCTGAAGAACATCGCCATCGCCGGGGGGCTGCTTCTCGTCGTCGCCAACGGTCCGGGCGCGTTCAGCCTCGACGCGCGCCGGTAACAATTCAAAATCATCCGGAGACAGATCATGTCAACGACAACGCTCAAAATTCTGCAAGTCAACGCCAGCGCCCGCCGCAACGGCTCCACGACGCGCCGCCTGTCGGAGGAACTCGTCTCGAAACTCGCCGCCAAGGGCGAGGCGAAAGTAAAAGTCCGCGAACTCGCCGACGGCGTTCCGTTCGTCGACGAGGAATGGGTCGCCGCCAATTTTACGCCGGTTGAAAACCGCACGGCGCGCCATACTGCGACGCTCGCCTATTCGGAAAGCCTGATCGAAGAACTGGAAGAGGCCGACGTCATCGTCATCGGCGTGCCTGTCTACAATTTCGGCGTGCCGGCGGCGTTGAAAGCCTGGATCGACATGGTGACGCGCGCCCGCCGCACCTTCGAATACACCGACAAGGGCCCGGTCGGCCTGTTGAAAGACAAGCGGGCGGTGCTGGTCGTCGGCTCCGGCGGCGTGACAGTCGGATCGGAAGCCGACTTCGCGACGCGCTACCTGAAGTTCGTGCTCGGCTTCATCGGCGTCACCGATATCGAGATCGTCGCCGCCGAGGGCCAGGCCTATGACGCCGACGGCGCGGCCGCGCGCGCCAGGGCGAGCCTCGATGCGACCCTGAAATCTCTTTCAGAGTCACTCCTTCAAGCGGCCTAAGGCGCTCTCTCCCCCAGGGCCGCTTACTGGCCCCGGATCCGCAAGGATCCGGGGCTTTTTTATATCCGCGTAAAAGAAAAGAGGCGCCGCGCGGGCGCCTCTTTGATTCAGCCGACCCGGTGTCGCGCTATTTAACGTCGAGAAGCTCGACTTCGAAGATCAGCGCCTCGTTCGGGCCGATCGGACCGTTGGGCGTGCCCATCTCGCCGTAAGCGAGATCCGGCGGCAGGAAGAATTTGAACTTGTCGCCGACGCTCATCAGCTGCACGCCTTCCGTCCACCCCGGAATCACCTGCGCCAAAGGAAACTCCACAGGCTCGCCGCGCGCGTATGATGAGTCGAACTCCGTGCCGTCGATCAGCGTGCCCTTGTAATGCACGCGGACGACGTTGGCGTCGCTCGGCGATTTTCCGTCGGCGGGGCCTTCGGCGAGGATTTCATATTGAAGGCCGCTCGCCGTCGTCTTGACGCCGGGCTTCTTGGCGTTGTCGGCGAGAAATTTCTTCGACGCCTCGGCGTTGCGTTCCGGATTGGTCACTTTCAGAAGCTCCACGTCGAAGATCAGCAACTCGTTGGGACCGACCGGGCCGCCGGGCGTGCCGCTTTCGCCGTAAGCGAGGTTCGCCGGGATCCAGAAACGGTAGCGGTCGCCCTCGCTCATCATCTGCACGCCCTCGGTCCAGCCGGGGATCACCTGATTGAGCGGGAAACGCGCCGCGGCGCCGCGGGCGCGCGAGGAGTCGAATTCGACGCCGTCGAGGAGCGTGCCGACATAATGCACGTCGACAATGTCGGTCGCCTTCGGGCTGTAGCCGTTCGCCGGCCCTTCAGACAGCACCTCGTACTGCAGGCCGCTGTCGGTGGTTTTGACGCCTTCCTTCGCGGCGTTCTCGGCGAGGAAAGATTCGGCTTTCGCAAGGTTTTCCGCCGCCAGCTTGGCCGCGTCGGCATGAGCCGCTGACGCGTCCGCCGCGCTGGCCTCGCCTGACGCCGCCTCTTCCGCCGGATGCGTTTCTTCCGCAGCGTCTTTCTTGCCGCAGGCGGCGAGCGCCAACACGCCGACGCCGGCCAGCAACACCCCTCTTACTTTCATGGAAAACCTCGCCTCTTGTGAGAATGCGGGCGGACCCTACTTCCCGCTCCCGCAAAGGAAAAGCCGATTCTGGCGATGACGCCCGGGATCAGGGGTGGAAAGGCCAGAATATGGGGATGAGCGTAATCGCCAGAACCGTCGTGATGAGGTGCAGCGGCAGGCCGAGCCTGAAATAGTCGGCGAACTTGTAGCCGCCGACGCTATAGACAAGCGTGTTCGTCTGGTAGCCGATGGGAGTCATGAAACTGGCGCTCGCGGCGAACATCACCGCCACGACGAACGGACGCGCATCGACGCCGAGTCCATGAGCGAGCGCGATGACGATCGGCGTCAGGATCACCGCAACGGCGTTGTTGGTGACGATTTCGGTCAGCACCGATCCCAGCAGATAGACGAGCGCAAGGGCGATGATCGGAGGCGCGCCCGAGAGGACCGGCGTCGTCGTGTCGACGATGATCTCGACAAGACCGGTGTTCTCGAGCCCCTTGCCGATGGCGAGCATGGCGAGAATGAGCGTGAGGATGCGCCAGTCGACGGCGGCGAACGCTTCGTCCGGCTCGATGCAGCGCGTCGCCAGCACCACCGCCGCGCCGATCACCGCGAGCCCTGCGATCGGCATGACGCCGAGGCTCGCGCCGACGACCACGACGAAGATCGTCGCCAGCGCCAGCGGCGCGCGCTGCCGCCGGATCGGACGTTCGCTCGGTTCGGCGACATTGACGAGGTCGTTGTCGTCGCAAAGCCGCTTTAGATCTTCCGCTGCGCCTTCGATGAGCAGCGTGTCCCCGACTTCGAGCGGCGTCGTTTCAAAACGCTCCGCAAGATTGGCGGCGCGCCGGTGAAGCGCCACGGGATAGACGCCGTAACGGCGGCGCAGGCGCAGATGCCGCAAGGTGCGGCCGATAAAATGCGCGCCGGGCGCCAGGAGAATTTCGACGACGATGGTTTTGCGCGTGCTGATCGGCTGCAGGCCCTGGGGGCGCGGCGCTTCCGGATCGGGCGATTTCATCTCGCCCTGCTCTTTCATGGCCAGAATCTCGGCGATCGGCGTGCGCAACACCACGATGTCGCCCTCCATCAGGCGCACATCGTCCATTTCCCGGCGCAAGGACGCGTCGCCCCGGATGACGTCGACGACACGCCGCTCCGCCTCGTTGAAGGCCTTCACGTCTAGAGGCCGCGCGCCGATATAAGGGCTCTCGTCCTCGATGACGATCTCCACCATGAAACGCTGCGTCTCGCGCCGCCCGATCAGGCTCGCGGTCGTGGTGCGCTCGGGAAGAAACCCGCGCGTCAGCGCCAGAAACACGACGCCGACGACGGCGGTGACGATGCCGAGCGGGGCGATTTCCAGCATGTGGAAAGGAGCGAGCCCCTGCTCGCGCGCGACGCCGTCGACGAGAATGTTCGTGGACGTCCCGATCAGCGTGCAGGTGCCGCCGAGGATCGCCACATACGACAAGGGGATCAGCAGGCGCGATCCCGACTCCTTCAGCTTCTCCGCAAGAGCGATGGCGATCGGAATCATCAGCATGACCAGCGGCGTGTTGTTCATCACCGCCGACATCGCCGCGACGACGAGGAAAAATCCGAGCACTGCGAGTCTCGGCTGGGCGGCGGCGCGCGAGGCGATGGCGTTCGCCAACGCGTCGAGAACGCCGGTTCGCACCAACGCCGCCGAGATGATGAACATGGCGCCGATGGTCACAGGAGCGGAGTTGGAGAGCACCCCGAGAAGATCGTTGGTAGAAAGAACGCCAAGAACAAGCATGATCGCGGCCGCCGCCAGCGCGCTCACTTCCGGCGAACGCAGCTCAAGGGCGAAAGACGCGAACAGCAGGATCAGGATGAGCGCCGCGACGTACGGGGCGAACGCCTCTAGGCCGAATATCAAAGAGCGGTCTCCGCGTGAGTGGCGCGGGAATGTGCCCGGCGAGGCCGGGAGGCGTCAACAAACAAATGCAAGGATGCGGAGGCCACCGTGGGTCTCATCCCATATTTCCTATCGACTTGGTCGTGAAAACATGATTTTGGAAACGCATGATATCGCAAAAAGCCAAATACGCCCTCCGGGCCCTGATCGAACTGGCGCGCGCCGAACCCGGCGAAGCGCTGCAGATCGCCGACATCGCCGAACGCCAACGCATTCCGCGAAAATTTCTTGAGCAGATCCTGCTCGACCTGAAGCATCGCGGCCTCGTGATGTCGAAGCGCGGCGCGCATGGCGGCTACGCGCTTTTGAAACCCGCCGCATCGATCAGCTTCACCGAGGTGCTTCGCCTCATCGACGGACCTGTCGCGCCGCTGCCGTGCCTGTCGCAGACCGCCTACCGGCGCTGCGAGGACTGCCCTTCCGAATCGGCCTGCGAGGTGCGCCGCGCTTTCGCCGCGGTCGCTGACGCCGAGCGCGCGGTGCTGGACGCGACAAGCATCGCCGACGCGGCGAGACCGGTTCGCCGCCGACGTTAACAAGGTGACGCGCGTCAGCCGCCCGACAACGCCTTGACGGCGAGCATCAGCCAATAGCCGACAGCGGCGAAGACGATCCACGCCGCGCTCGCCATCGCCAGCGCCCGCCGAGCGCGGATTGTGCGTTGAGAGTCGCGCGCCGGTGCGGCCTTCTCGTCGCACGGCTTTTGCTTCCTGTTTTCATCGCGCATGCGGCTCGCATCGTCAGCAGACGGAAGGCGGAAGGCGGAAGGCGGAAGGCGGAAGGCGGAAGGCGGAAGGCGGAAGGCGGAAGGCGGAAGGCGGAAGGCGGAAGGCGGAAGGCGGAAGGCGGCGTTGCTTCCGATGGCGAAGACTCGCGCCTGTTTGACAATCTCTACTTACTTGATAGACTTTATATGTTCTGTAGTCAATATGCGAGGCGCGCATGAAGTTCCCGTTTCGAACCGCTGTATCCGCGATTCCTCTTCTGCCGATGGCGCTGTGCACGGCCGCCTTCGCGCAGGCGCCGCGCGAAGACGAGGCGGCGGACCGCATCGTCGTCACCGCGCGCCGCATTCAGGAAGACGCCCAGTCGGTGCCGATCCCGCTCTCCGTCGTCGCCGGCGCGCAGCTCGAAAGAACCGGGACGTACAATGTGGCGCGGCTGACGCAGCTTCAGCCGACGCTGCAATTCTACTCGTCGAACCCGCGCAACACGGCGATCAACATCAGGGGACTCGGCGCGCCCTTCGGCCTCACCAACGACGGCATCGAACCGGGCGTCGGCGTCTATATCGATCAGGTCTATCACCCGCGCCCGGCGACCGGCACGTTCGATTTCAACGACATCGCCCAGATCGAAATCCTGCGCGGGCCGCAGGGAACGCTGTACGGCAAGAACACAACCGCCGGCGCGATCAACGTGACGACCCGCGCGCCGACGTTCGAGCCGGAAGCGCTGGTCGAGACCTCATTCGGCAATTACGGTTTCGTGCAGGCGAAAGCCGCCCTCTCCGGCCCGCTCGCCGGCGATGTCCTTGCGGGGCGCGTTTCCTTCACCGGCACGCAGCGAAACGGGACGGTGCGCAACATCCTCACCGATACGCGCGTTAACGATCTCGACAATATCGGCGTGCGCGGTCAGCTTCTGTACCAGCCTTCCGACAGGCTGAAGGTCACCTTCGCCGGCGACTTCAACCGTCAGGACGCCGAATGCTGCACGCAGGTCGTCGCCGGCGTCGCCCCCACCCTGCGCGCGCCGAACCGGCAGTTCGCGCAAATGGCCGCCGACCTCGGCTATGCGCCGCCGAGCCTCGATCCGTTCGATCGGCTGACCGATATCGATTCGAAGCTGCAGGCCGTGCAAAATCTCGGCGGCGCTTCGATCCTCGCCGAATGGAAGATCGGCGGCGGAACGCTGACCTCGGTCAGCGCCTGGCGGTTCTGGGACTGGGATCCGGCGAGCGACCGCGATTTTCTCGGCCTCCCCATCACCACCATCTCCGCCAATCCGTCGAAACAGCGTCAGTATACGCAGGAATTGCGCTACGCTTCGAAGGGCGGCGAGAGCGTCGACTATGTGCTCGGCCTGTTCGCCTATCGTCAGACCATCGACTCGACCGGCCTGCAGGAACAGGGACCGGCGGCGGCGCGCTGGCTTCTCGCGCCCGCGCCCGGCGACACCCCCGATTTGCTCGACGGGCTGCGCGCCGAATCCGACATCGGCTTCTCTAACACCAGCCTCGCCGCGTTCGGGCAGGCGACGTGGAACCTCTCGGACCGCTTCCGCCTGCTGCCGGGCGTGCGTTTCAACTGGGACAAGAAGAACGCCGATTACAATCAGGTCGTCAGCGGCGGTCTCGACACCGACGATCCGGCGCTGATCGCGCGCAAGAATTCCGTGCTCGCCTCGCAGAGCTACGCCGCCGCTTTCGAGGATTTCAACGTCTCCGGGCAGATCACCGCCTCATGGGACGCCGCCGACCATATCAGCCTGTTCGCCACCTACGCGCGCAGCTTCAAGTCCGGCGGCGTCAATCTCGGCGGCATTCCGAACGATGCGGACGGAAACCCGGCCGTGTCGCTCGCCTCCATCGAACCGGAGGACGAGCGCCACTACGAGGCTGGCGTGAAAAGCCGGTTCTTCGGACGCGCCCTGACGGTCAACCTCTCCGCTTTCCAGACGGACATCCACGACTATCAGGCGCAGGTGGTGAACGCCTCGGTCGGCGTGCTGCGCGGCTATCTCGCCAACGCCGACAAGGTGCGGGTGCGCGGCCTTGAAGCGGAAGGCGACGCCAAAATCGGCGAGCGCCTGTCGCTTTATGGGTCGGCGGCGCTGACAGAAGGAGAATACGTCTCCTTTCCCGACGCGCCCTGCCCGCTCGAACTGACGGGCGGGCCGAGCCAGGTCTGCGATATTTCGGGCACGGAGCTTCCCGGCCTGTCGCGCTGGTCGGCGGCTTTCGGCGGCGAGTACGCGGCGCCGGCGCGATTGTTCGGCGCGCCGGGCGAAGCCTATCTGGGCGCCGACGCGAGCTACCGCTCGTCCTTCTCCTCCAGCGCGACCAGTTCGGCGTACCTGCAGGTCGAGGGCTACGCGCTCGCCAATTTCCGCGCCGGCTTCCGCTCGAACGGGGACTGGGAAATCTTCGCTTGGGTCCGCAACGCATTCGATCAGGACTATTTCGAGTTCCTGTCGGCGCAGCCCGGCGGCTCCGGCCTGTACGTCGGCCAGCTCGGCGATCCGAGAACCTACGGGGTGACGTTGAAGGCCCGTCTTTAGGAGCGCGCTATTGCCGCGTTCGGGAAAGTTTGAGAAATTGAAGCCTTCGGGCCAAGCGCGGACGCCCCATCAGACGGCGACGTCCAAGATCCGCTCCTGTGTCGCATGGGAGAGGAATATATGACGTTTGCGGAACAGTCCGCCGCCCCGCGCGCGAGTTTTCGCGCGCTTGTCGGCGAAAGCGCCCGGATCGGCTTTCTCGGTTTCGGCGGTCCGGCCGGCCAGATCGCCCTGATGCACCGCATCTTCGTCGACGAACGAAAGTGGGTCGACGAAGATACGTATTTGCACTCGCTCAATTACTGCATGCTGCTGCCCGGACCCGAAGCGCAGCAGCTCGCCGCCTATATCGGCTGGCGCCTGCACGGCGTGAAGGGCGGCCTCGCCGCCGGCCTGCTTTTCGTCGCGCCCGGCGCGGCGCTGATTCTCGCTCTTTCGTGGATTTACGCCGCATACGGAGCGGCGCCGGCTATTGTTGCGGGCTTTTACGGCGTCAAGGCGGCGGTGCTGGCCTTCGTCGTCGAGGCGTTTGCGAAGATCGGCAGACGCGCCCTGAAAACCCGTCTAGACGCCGCCGTCGCGGCGGCGTCGTTCGCCGTGCTGACGCTGTTCGGCGCGCCGTTCCCGCTGATCGTCCTGGCGGCGATGGCGGCGGGATACGTGTGGGCGAAGCCGCACGCGCCGGCGAAAGCCCCCGAAGCCGCGCGCGCCCCCGCAGGGGCTCCCGTCAAAACGGCGCTCGTCTGGGCCTTCGTCTGGCTTGCGCCGCTCGCCGCGTCCTTTGTGCTGCTCGGCCCCGATCATCTTCTCACCAAAGTCGGCGCGCTGTTCGCGACGCTCGCGGTCGTCACCTTCGGCGGCGCCTATGCGGTCCTCGCCTATCTCGCGCAACAGGCCGTCGACGCGCAGGGCTGGCTGACGGCGGCGCAGATGGTCGACGGTCTCGGCCTCGCCGAAACCACGCCCGGCCCGCTGGTGCTCGTCAACCAGTTCGTCGGCTTTCTCGCCGGCTGGCAGGCGCAAGGCGGCGGGCCCGCAATAGCGCTCGCCGCCGCCGCGATGGCGAGCTGGCAGACGTTCGCGCCGTCATTCCTGTGGATTTTCGCCGGCGCGCCGTATGCGGACCGGTTGCGCTCCAATCCGCGCGCCGCCGGCGCCCTGCGCATGGTCACCGCTTCGGTGCTCGGCGTCATCGCCTCGCTGGCCTTCTGGTTCGCCGCGCATGTGCTCTTTATACGGACGGCGCCCGCAACGACGCCGTGGGGCCATGTCGTCGCCGCACCGGATCTTTTAAGCCTCGACCCTTACGCCGCGCTGATCGCCGCGGCGGCGGCCGTCGCCCTCATCCGTTTCAAGGCGAATGCGATCCTCGTCGTGCTCGCGGCGGCGGCGGCGGGATATGTCCCGCAGCTCCTCGGCCGGTGAGGCGGCGCGGCGGATCAGTTGAGAGCGAACACTGTCCCGGCGGCGAGGTCGGCGGCGGTGATGATCCGCTTGCCGGCGACCCTCACGGAGTGCAGCGGCCCTTCGAGCTCCCGCATCCAGAAGGACAGGAAACGCGAGAGCACCGGAAAGCGCGGCGCGATGTCGTAATCCTGCCAGACATAGGTCTGCAGGAGTCCGGGATGATCCGGCATGTGATAAAGGATCTCCGCCGTGGCCAGTCGGTAACCGGCGATCTGTCGGGCGAATGCTGGGTCGTAAGCCATACGCAACCTCCTCCACAGAAGCGATTCGTAGCAGAGAAAAGCTTGCTCAAGGATTTTGCGGCTGGCAAGCGATGCGACTTAAATATTCATTTAAATTCAACATCTTAGCAGCCTATCCGATAGGCTGCTGATAAAAACGCCGCAAAAAATCCCGGGGATTAACCCGAAATTTTCTTTACATCGGGGCCAACGTTTCTTATGTGGCGATTTCGCCAATCCCATGGAACCCCCGCAAGATTGGCGCTTGGGTGAAGCAGCCTTTGCGAGGTTCCATGAGATGGAAAGATCAAAATCTGCGCTCTCGCTGGTCCTAGCGAACCAACCGGACCTGCCCGTTCATTGCGTGCGCCCTCATGCAGCCGAAGCGGCTGCTAGCTGGTTCCTGCGCAATTTTCCCGGCGACGTGCTGTACGCCGTCAAGGCGAATCCGCACCCGGCGATCCTCGACGCGGTGTACGCCGCGGGCGTGCGCTGGTTCGACGTCGCCTCCCTTCCAGAGGTCGAACTGGTCGGTTCGCGTTATCCCGACGCAAAGCTCGCCTTCATGCATCCGGTGAAGGCCCGCTCGGCGATCCGCCGCGCCTATTTCGATTACGGCGTGCGCATCTTCTCGCTCGACAGCCACGACGAGCTGCAGAAAATTCTCGTCGAGACCAACGGCGCAAAGGATCTGCATCTCATCATCCGCCTCGCCGTCTCCGGCGACTGGGCGCAGCACAAACTGTCTGGCAAGTTCGGCTCGGTCGGCGCCGAAGCGGTGATGCTGCTTCGCGAGGCGCGCGCCCACGCCGCCGAACTCGGCGTCAGCTTCCATGTCGGTTCGCAATGCATGCGGCCCGAAGCGTGGCGCGCTGCGATGGAGACTGTCAGCGACGTCATCCGTCAGGCCGGCGTCACGGTCGATATCGTCGATGTCGGCGGCGGCTTTCCGGCGGCGTATCCGGGCCTCACCCCGCCGCCGCTCGACCAGTACATCGCCGAGATCAAGGCCGCGTTCGAAGACATGCCGGTTCTGGAAAACGCCGACCTGTGGTGCGAGCCCGGCCGCGCGCTTTGCGCCGAAGCGGGCAGCCAGGTGGTGCGCGTCGAGGCGCGCAAGGGCGATGCTCTGTACCTCAACGATGGCGGTTACGGCGCCCTGTTCGACGCCGCGCATGACGGGCTCGTCTATCCGGCGAAGCTGCTCCGCGCCAAGGGCGGGCCGCGCCGGCCGCTGAAGGCTTACCGGCTTTACGGGCCGACCTGCGACTCGATCGACCAGATGGCGGGGCCGTTCTTCCTGCCGGCCGACGTGCGCGAAGGCGACTATATCGAGTTCGGCCTTACCGGCGCCTACGGCGTCGCGCTGTCGACCAAGTTCAACGGCTTCGGCGCTTATCTCGAAGCGCGGGTCGACGATGCGCCGATGACTTCGATGTACGGCCTCGCCGGCCGCCGGCAGGCGCAATCCAACGTCGTGGCGATGGCGAAAGCCAAGTAAAACTCCGACTCTATTCTATCTGATCGTCCTAATTTGAATAAACGGCCGGGATCGTTGCAATGCAATCCCGGCCGTTAACGTTGCATTCGCCAGCCCCTGATACCAATTCGCAACGTCTTCCGGCCTTCGGCAGGTCGGCCGGTCGGCGGTGCGGGGAGAAATCGGTTGGCGTCGACGAAACGGAAATTCGCCCGTCATCTCGGCGAGGCTGCGCGTCAGGCGCTGGCCGCGTGTCGGACCTATCCGACAGCGCATGTGCTGCTCAACCCGCTCACCCGCCCGCTCGCCATGCAGGTCGCGCACAGCGACTGGCGCGCGACGCTGAAACAGATCGATTTTCCATATACGATCGAGGACGCGACCATCGGCGGCGTGGCGTGCGCGCGCTACCGCACGCTGCGAACAGAGTCTTCAAATCCGCTCATTCTGTATCTTCACGCCGGCGCCTTCGTTTCGGGCTCGCCGCGGGTCAACGCCGCGGCGGTGCTGCCGGCGTGCGAACTGTCAGGGTGCGAAGCAATCGGCGTCGACTATACGCTCGCCCCGAATGCGGTTTATCCGACCCAGCTCGAACAGATCGAACGCGTCTATCGGGCCCTCATCGAGCAGGGAAGATCTCCTTCGAGCATTGTCGTCATGGGCGATTCAGCCGGCGGCACGCTGGCTCTCGCCAGCGTCGCCCGGTGGCGCGCCGCCGGACTGCCGGCGCCGGCCGGCCTCATTACGCTCTCCGCCGTGACCGATTGCGCCGGCGACAGCGACACCCATCTCACACTCGCCCATCACGACCCTATCTTCGGCGGCCATGCGCTCGAGGGCGTGCACGCGGTGGTCGGTCTATACGCGCCCGGCGTCGACAGGCGCGATCCGGGGATTTCGCCGCTTTACGGCGACTACGCCGGCGGCCCGCCGATGCTGATCCATGTCGGGTCGCGCGATGTGCTGCTGGGCGACAGCGCCCGCCTCGCCGAGCGCGCCCGTCGCGCCGGAGTCGACGTGTCGCTGCGGGTTTTCGACGGCATGTTCCACCTTTTCCATATGCACTGGTCGCTGGAGGACGCACGCGCCGCCTTCGAAGACATCGCGCATTTCATCGCCCGCAACGCCAAGCACGAACGCCGGGCCGGCGCAGCCGCCTGACGCGCCTCGCGCGACGCGCGTTTCTCCGCAAATGGTTAACGGCGCATTCAAATTCTCGCGCAGACTGTAAAAGCGGCTGTTAATCTTCTGTTAATCTTGCGTCTTCGGCGGTATAGGTTCGACCTGTGCATGCGCCTGACGGACGGACGGTTATGGCTTTTTCAGACGACGCCAGACAGCTCACAGGGCGGCCCTTCGAATGGCTGACGCCCGAGGAACAGGAAGAAGCGACGCGGACCTCGCACGGCGTCGCGCTGGCGCTGCTCGCGGCGCATCTCGCAGCCTACTTCATCACGCTTTACGGCGCGCTCGCTCCGATGCCCGGCCCGGGCTGGCTCGGCCTGACCCTGAACATCTTCTTCGCCGTGCTCAACGGCTGGGCGATCGGCCTGTTGTTCGTCATCGGCCACGACAGCTTCCACGACGGCTTCGCGCCGAGCCGCATCGCCAACCAGATCATCGGCCGCATCGTTTTCATCTTCTGCGGACATTCGGCCGGCCAGTGGGAGATCTGGCACAACAAGAACCATCACGGCAAAACCAACTTCCGCGGCGTCGACGCGGTGTGGCGGCCGATGGATCTCGAAGAGTACCGCGCCGCCAGCCCGCTGCGCCGCTTCATGGAGCGGCTCTATCGCGGCCCGGCCGGGTCGTTCTTCTACTACTACATTGAAGTGTGGGCGCCGCATCTCGTCGTCCCCATCGACAAGGACATGCGCAAGCACTGGCGCCGGCTGCTGCCGGATTCGATCCTGACGATCGGCGGGCTGGCGCTGACCATCGCCGCCATCCTGGCGGCCGGCAAGGCGCTTTATCCCGAACGCAGCTATCTGACGATCTTCCTGATCGGCTGGGTGATCCCGTTCTCCTACTGGAACTACATGGCCGGCTTCTCGTCCTACGTTCAGCACACGCATCCCAACGTCCACTGGTACGACGATCCCAAGGAGTGGAGCTTCTACCGGGCCGCCATCGAAGGCACGACACATGTCGAGATGCCGACGCCATGGCTGACGCTCTATCAGAACGCCATGGAGCACACGGTGCACCATGCGCTGCCGAACGTGCCGTCGCTGACCCAGCGCAAGGCGCAGGCGAAGCTGCTCGCCAAATACGGCGACGCCGTCACCAAGGTGAAATTCTCGTTCCCGGGCTACTGGGCGATCACCAGGGCCTGCAAGCTCTACAATTACAAAGAGCATTACTGGATGGACTTCGAGGGCAACCAGACCGGACCGCGCATGCAAAGCGATCCGGCCGTCCCCGCGGTTCGCGCCGCGCGCGCGCAAGTGGCCGAAGCCGTCTAGCGGCGCAACCGCTCGCAAAAAATTCACGCGGAATGAGCGCCGGGACTATGGCGCGGGCGCGGGCGTTCCTATATAGCGCCCGCGAGCGCTTCGCCTCCGGCGGGCGCTCGTTTCGCTGACGGCCCTCCGCGCATCCCTGCCTCTCGGGGATGCGGCCCGGATCCGGTTTTAAGTAACTCGGACGGAAGGACCCGACCCAAATGACCCAGACCAAGCCCGACAACCGCAAGGCCGAACTCCTCTCGGCCACGGTCGAGCATATCGACATCGCCAAATTCGACGCGCGCCCGATCATCGACGCGTGGGAGAAGATGAGCTTCACCAGCCGCGACGCCGCGCGCGCGGCGCGCATCCTCAACATGGCCATCGAAGACGAGGCGTGTTCGCCCTGGCTCATCATGGCCGGCTCGACCGGCGCCGGCGGCTGCCTGCATGTGTGGCGCGACATGGTCGAGTACAACATGATCGACGCGGTCGTCGCGACCGGCGCCTCGATCATCGACATGGATTTCCTCGAAGCCCTCGGCTTCAAGCACTATCAGGCGAAGGAAATTCCCGACGACAACACGCTGCGCTCGCTCTACATCGACCGCATCTACGACACCTATATCGACGAGGAAGAGCTGCAGCACGTCGATCACACGATCTACGAGATCTGCGAACAGCTCGAGCCGCGCCCCTACACGTCGCGCGAGTTCATCCACGAAATCGGCAAGTGGCTCGCCGCCGGCAACGCCAAGAAGAAGGACTCGCTGATCCAGCGCGCCTATGAAAAAGGCGTGCCGATCTTCGTGCCGGCCTTCTCCGACTGTTCGGCGGGCTTCGGCATCGTCAAGCACCAGGTGGAGCGCCGCAAGGCCGGCAAGCCGTTCGTGACGATCGACTCGGCCGGCGATTTCCGCGAACTCACCGAGATCAAACTCGCCGCCGGCACCACCGCGCTCTTCATGATCGGCGGCGGCGTGCCGAAGAACTTCGCGCAGGACACGGTCGTGTGCGCGGAGATCCTCGGCCACGAGGACGTCGAGATGCACAAATACGCGGTGCAGATCACCGTCGCCGACGTGCGCGATGGCGCCTGCTCCTCCTCGACGCTGAAGGAAGCGGCGAGCTGGGGCAAGGTCGACACCGTGCACGAACAGATGGTGTTCGCCGAGGCGACGAGCGTCGCGCCGCTCATCGTCTCCGACGTCTACCACCGCGGCGCCTGGAAAAAGCGCGAACCGCGCAACTGGGCGAAGTTGTTCAAGTAGGCGCCGCGTCCCGCGAAGAACAGGAAGGCCGCTCCGAAAGGAGCGGCCTTTTTATTCGCCGCTGGCCTGCGTGACTTTATGCTCCGCCGCTCCTAGCATGCGCCCGCTTCAACGAAAGGCGCGCGCATGAGCGTGAAAGGCACTTATCTCGCCGTGTTTCTCAGCAACAAAAACTCGCCGAAATGGCGGGCCTGGTATGCGATGTCCGAGGAAGAGAAACGCGCAAAGGACGAGATCGGCCTCGCCGCGCTGAAGGCCTGGGACGAAGAGCACAAGGAGTCGATCGTCTATATGGGCGGGCCGCTCGGCCCCACCAAGCGCACGTCGGAGGACGGCGTCGCGGACGTCGTCAACGAGATGACGGTTTTCGTCGTGGTGCGCGCGCCCTCGCACGAAGCGGCGGCGCGGCTGTTCGAAAACCATCCGCACTTCACGATCTTTCCGTGCGACTGCGTGGACGTGATGCCGCTTCTCGGTCCCGCTCCGGACGCGTAAGCGCCTGTTCTAACTTTTACCGGTCTTCGCCGGTGGAAAGACGCGCCCGCAACGGCGCGTCTTTCTGTTTCCGGACTATCCGCCTGATGCGGAACAGGGCGCAGGCGATCACATAGGCGAGCGCCATCTCGAAGGCGCGGTTGATGAACGCGCCCACCCATCCGATCGTCGAGCCGACGAACCCCGCGTAAACATGATAGGCGACCAGCGCCGCATGCAGGAAAAACAGCGGCACCGGAAACCAGCGCCCGCGCGACATGGCGAAGAACGCGAAAGCAAGCGCCACGTCGATGGCGATGAAGCCATGCGTGCGCAAATCTTGCGGCAGCCAGCGCCACACGGACACCGAGGCGATCCAGCTCGCCGCAAGAAGCTGCGCGGCCGCCATGATCTGCGGCGACCGCGCCTTGCCGGCGAGCGCGAGGGTCGCGCCGCAGGCCGCGAGATATATCGAGACGACTATCCAATCCCGAGTATCGATGCGACGTGCTCTCCGGGTTCTTTTTTCGGTATGCCGCCGGACGCCATCAGCACGCGCGCCCCGACTTCAATGGCTTTGGCGTTGAGCGCCGCATGCGCTTCGCCCGTCGCCTGGGCCAATGTCATAAGCGTGTTCTGAAGCGTCGCAAAAGCGTCCGCGCCGTCGGCGCCGCCGAGCTTGGCGTCGACCGCCTTCGCCGCGACGCCGGCCGCGGCGAGAGACGCCGCCAGCGTCGTCAGCTTTTTCTCGAAACGCAGCAGGGCCAACTGTTCTTTACGAATATCAGTCATAGTCAGTCTCCATGGTTAAGGTTGATGAACGCAACAGCCACAACCTTAACGCGAGGGAGAAGATGCGCCATGTCCAATTTCGCGCATTACGGGAACTAACAAGATTGACTTGCAACGAAGACGTGTATGCTGGAAGAGTCGCCCGGGCCATCTGGCGGGCGGCGAAACGGCGCGCGCATGAAACGATTATCGGCCCGTCATCGCGGGCGCCGGTTACGGCCGCCGCGACGCCGTCGCCCGAAAATAAACTGCGCTCGCCGCTCGCGCCGCCTCTTCCGTCCGAATCTCATCGAACGGAAGCGCCGGCGTCTCTCGCAGAATTTCTTCGAGCACTGGCCGCAGAGCTTGAGCCAGACGATCAGGACCGCGACGCGACGTGATCCGCGCCAGCGCCGCATAAGTGTCGGCGGCCGCCTCGGCCGCCAGCATCGCCAGGCCGTCGTCGGCGCCCTCGCCGATCAGGCGCGCGAGCGCCGCCCTGAGCACCGGCGCGAGCAGAGCCGGCTCAATGTCCTTTTCCGCCGGCAGGCGGGCGACGAAATCGGCGACCGCCCCCCCGCAAAGGTCCTGCAGCGCCACGGCGCCGTCGGTGGCGTCGACGATGCGGCGTGCAAGCGCGAGGTCGCCCGCCGCGCCGCCATGGATGATGCGGGCGATCGCCGCCGGCGCCGCGCCGACGCGCCTTGCGAAGCCGGTCGGGCTGTCGCCGGAGGCGGCGAGATAATCTTCAAGCGGATGAGGCATAGCGGCGCCCGGTTGCATAGCGAAACAGTCTCGCCGAAACCGGAAAACGCCGTCTTAACAGACGGCCCTGCCGGCTACTTCCCGGAGGCCGAACCGGCCGCCGCCGGTTCGCAGGCGAATTCGCGCAGATCGCGGATATCGTCGAAGCGCCCGCGCAGCCATTTGCGCTCCCTGAGGAACGAGCCGAGCCGGCGCTCGACGCCGGCGACCATCGCTTTCCAGGCGGCGGCTTCGTTCTCGCGCACGAATTTCGTCTGGCTCCACGCGCCCGCATAGGCGGCGACGGCGCGGCGCACCGCCTCGAGATGGGCGAGGTCGCCTTCCGTCATGCGAATGCGGTCGCGCGCCAGGTCGATGGTGGCGAACAGCCGCGAGGAGGCGCGCGCCTTCTCAGCCGGCCGCAAGTCCTTCGGCGCCGACGACGCATCTTTCAGTTCACGGAGATCCCGCACGATGTCGGAGGCGACGCCGCGCTTTCCCTGCCGGATGTCGCGGCGGCGCTGCGCATAGGCGCCGAGCAGATAGGCGAAGGTCAGCGCCATCACCTCGACGAGAAAATTGTCGCTGATGCGCGTCGGGCTCGCCGCATCGTAGGGTAGAGAGGCGAGCTGCGCGCCGAGCGCGACGAACCAGTCCAGCGCCGCCCGCATCGTCCCTCCCCTTCGCCCGCTGTCCGCAACCACGATGATAGGGGGCGAGCCTTCCAGCCGGCTAAGCGGATGCTTTCAATTGAAATCGAGTTTGCTGTTTTCCCGGCGCCGGGAAGCCGCTACACCCCGCCTCCATGGCCGAACCGCCGCTTCTCTCCCTCGCCGATATCCGCCTGACTTTCGGCGGCGCCCCGCTGCTCGACGGCGCGGCGATCTCGGTCGCGCCGCGCGAGCGCATCGCGCTTGTGGGCCGCAACGGCTCCGGCAAATCGACGCTTCTGAAGATCGCGGCTGGGCTGATCGAGGCGGATTCCGGCGAGCGCTTCGTCGATCCCGGCGCCGCCGTCGCCTATCTGCCGCAGGAGCCGGATCTGGCCGGCTTCGCCAGCGTCGGCGCCTATGTCGCCGCCGGCCTCGGTCCCGCCGACGACGCGCAC
Source organism: Pseudomonadota bacterium (assembly GCA_036337175.1). GTDB lineage: Bacteria > Pseudomonadota > Alphaproteobacteria > Caulobacterales > Parvularculaceae > Amphiplicatus. Next base: position 873,611 of record JAYZEQ010000002.1, on the reverse strand, counting down.
GCCGGCGAACGGCTGATCGAGGAGCTCGGGCTCGCGCCCGACATGGCGACGGCGTCCTTGTCGGGCGGCGAGGCGCGGCGCGCGGCGCTGGCGCGGACGCTGGTCGCGCGGCCCGACGTCGTGCTTCTCGACGAACCCACCAACCATCTCGACCTGCCCGCCATCGGCTGGCTCGAGGACTATCTCGCCGGCCTTTCGGCGGGCCTCGTCATCATCAGCCACGACCGGCGCTTTCTCGAAAACCTCACGACACGGACGGTATGGATCGACCGCGGCAGGACGCGGCAGCTCTCGCAGGGATTCAAGGCGTTCGAGGAATGGCGCGACCGCGTGCTGGAGGAGGAGGAAATCCAGGCGCACAAGCTCGACCGCAAGATCGCCATGGAGGAAGACTGGGTGCGTTACGGCGTCACCGCGCGCCGCAAGCGCAACGTGCGGCGGATGCGCGAGCTCGGCGACATGCGCAAGCAGCGCCGGGAGGCGCGCCGGGCGACCGGCTCGGTGACGTTCTCGGTGGCGGCTGGCGACGCCTCCGGCAAGCGGGTCATCGTCGCCGAGAACATCTCCAAATCGTTCGGCGAGCGGGCGATCGTCGCCGGCTTCTCCATCGAGATCGCGCGTGGCGACCGCATCGGCCTTGTCGGCCCCAACGGCGCCGGCAAGACGACGCTGCTGAAGCTGCTCACCGGCGCGCTGGCGCCGGACTCGGGAACCGTGCGGCTTGGAACGGCCTTGCAGATCGTCTCGCTCGATCAGCGCCGCGCCGCGCTGGCGCCCGACATGCGCGTCGCCGACGCCATCACCGACGGCCGCGGCGACTGGGTGGAGATCAACGGCGAAAAACGCCACGCCGCGAGTTATCTGAAGGATTTCCTGTTCACGCCGGAACAGTTCCGCGCGCCGGTCTCGGCGCTGTCGGGCGGCGAGCGGGGCCGTCTCGCGCTCGCCGCGGCGCTCGCCAAGCCGTCGAACCTCTTGGTGCTCGACGAGCCGACAAACGACCTCGATCTCGAAACCCTCGACCTGCTCGAAGAGACCATCGCCGCCTATCGCGGCACGCTGCTTCTCGTCAGCCACGACCGCAGTTTTCTCGATCGCACGGTGACGTCGATCGTCGCGCCGCCGCCGGATCTCAAACCCGGCGGCTGGACCGAATATGTCGGCGGCTATGACGACATGGTGGCGCAACGCGGCGTCGCGCCCGGATTCGAGGCGAAAGCGCCGGCCCGTCCGGCGCCTCCCCAGCAGAAGAGCGAACGGCCGCCGGCGGCGGCGAAATCGAAGCTCAGCTACAAGGAAAAGTTCGCGCTCGAACAGTTGCCGGCGAAAATCGCGGCGCTCGAAAAGGACGTCGCCGCGCTTAAAGCGAAGCTCGCCGATCCGAAACTGTTCGAACGAGACGCCGCGGCGTTCGGCAAGACGGCCGGCGATCTCGAAAAGGCGGAGACGGCGCTCGCGGCGGCGGAAGAGGAGTGGCTCGCCCTCGAAATGAAGCGTGAGGAAATCGAGGGCTGACGGGGCTTACAGAAAGGCCAGCGCCGGATAGGCGACGGCGTTGCCGACGCCGTGCATCAGCCAGCCGGGCGCGATCGAGCCGTTGGCCATGCGCTCGTTGACCCACAGCTGGACCATCGCCGTCACGGAAATGATCGCCAGCATCGGCCCGGCGAGCCCCCACGAAAAGACCGGCCCGCCGGGAACGGCGAACAGCAGCAGGTGGATCGATGCGAACAGCAGCGCCTGAACGACATTGCCCGCCCAGAAACCGGCGAGATTCATCAAGCGCTTGGCGATCAGCCCGCGGAACAAAATCTCCTCCGCGAGCGCCGTCTTGACGAACGCGACGATGGCGACGGTCGCCGCGGTCTCGGGCGAAAGGCCCATGGCGGCGATCTCGCCGGCGACCGTATGCGGGCCGGCGGCGATCTCCTTCAGCGGCGAGAAATAATAATAGGCGACGGTGAGCGGCGCGAACGCCAGCGAAATCACAAGCGCCGTCAGCATGCCCCGCCGGGTCGGCGCGACAAGGCCGACATAGCGCGCGAAGCCGGCGCGCTTGCGGCCGAACATCAGCCAGACGACGAGCGAAATAACGAGAACCGCGCCGAGCTGCACGGCGGCGTTGACGGCTTCCTGGATCATGGCGAGGCCCCTGCTCTTCCCGACAGCCGACTTGGGGGTCCCGGCGGGCGGCGGCAATACCCCTCCGTTCGGTTCGCCGCCCGGTTCGCTCGGCGCGGCGCATCAGCCTTTGGGCTCGATGAGATCCCATTTGGAGCCGTAGAGATCCTCGAAGACGGCGACGCGGCCATAGGGCTCGTCGCGGGGCGCCTCGATGAACCGCACGCCCTTCGCCAGCATCGCCGCATGGTCTCGGGCGAAATCATCCGTATGAAGAAAGAATGCGACGCGCCCGCCGGTCTGCGCGCCGACGGCCCTCTTCTGCGCGTCGCCGGCCGCCTTCGCTAGAAGAAGGCCGGCGCCGCCGCCGGGCGGCGCGACGACGACCCAGCGCTTGCCGCCGCCGAGGTCGGAGTCCTCGACGAGCGAAAAGCCGAGGCGATCCGTATACCATTCTATCGCCTCGTCATAATCGGCGACGACCAGCGTGACGAGAGCGAGGCGCGCGCCCTTCATATGAAGATCGCCACCGACTGGCGCCCCGCCATCACCGCGCGGCCCATGCGGTCCCAGACGATCATGTCCTGGCTCGAATAGCCCGCCGCCGCGTTTTCGGCGCGGGTCTGGAGAAGCTGCCAGCCGTCGACCGTCTCCGGCTTGTCGGTCAGCATGTTGAACGACCAGGTCATGGTGCTGATCGGCGCGAACTCGGGGAACATCGGCATCATCGCCGGCGGCGGCATGTCGGCGAGCGCCACCAGCGCCGACAGCGAGCGCGCCCGCTCGTCGCGATGGCGCACCCAGATATAGTGGTCGTGCTCCGCCGAACCGGTCATGGGCCGCGCGCCTTTTACGAGCCGGGTTTCGAAATGCGCCGCGAAGGGCGGCCCCATGCCTTCGGGAACGTAAGGCTCGCATTCCTCGGGCGGAATTATCGGCGGCGAATGCACGAAGGACGCCGCGAAGCGCGAGGGCCGCGCCGCGCCGAAAGCGAAGACGCCGCGCGCCGCCAGCGCGCCGCCGGCGTGAAGATCGGCGCCGGCGAAGGAGACGGACTTGCCTTCCCGCAGCAGCGACGCCGCCACGCGCACCTCGCCGCCGGCGGGTCCGATGAAGGAGACCTGTCCCGAGCGCAGCGGGGGCAGCGCCGGAAAGGTGCGCAGCGCGCCTTCGAGGCAGAGCGCGGCGGCGAGGCCGCCATAGGTGGTGCGCCCCTGCATCCAGTCGTCGCTGATCGAAGCGGCGTGCGCGCCGCCCTCCTCGCGAAACGAGGCCATCATCTGCGAATAGGAAACGGTCATGGCGACGCTCCGGCCGCGATCGGCGAACATGGTAAATAAGGCGAGGGAGCGCCGACGCCAACGCCGAAACGCAGCGGCGGCCTTTTCTCCCCCGGCCGGCCGGCGAAGAGAATAGCCGACAGGTCCTACAACCGCCTAACGCAGCCGTTCAAATTTTCGTCTTAGTGCTGACGATCAGCACGTCGCCGTTCTGGATCGCCGTCGCGGTGGCCGGCCGGGCCGAGACCAGCGGGGCGGCCGCGTACGGCAGGCCGTAATGGACGCCGAGCAGCGTCCACACGACCGGCTCTGCGCCGATCTCGATCTCAAGCTCGGCCCCGTCGCAGGCGCGTCCGAAACAGACGAACGACCGCCCTTCCCCGCCTTTCATCTCCGTTCGCCGGCCCGCCGCCCACAGCGCGACGGCGCCCGCCTCGGCGGGAAGCTGCGCGGCTGTCTGATCGGCGCCCGCCGTATTGATGCGGAAGCGCAGACGCCGGCCGTCAGCAGTTTTTGTTTCTTCTATCATGTCGAGCGTCGGCGGCGCGGTTTCGAGAAACGGCGCCGGCGCGGCGAGCCGCTCGCCCAGCGGTTCGATTTCCGCCGGCTCGAACGGCGCGACCGCCGACATCGCCTCCGGCGCCGCCTCGCCGGTCGACGAGATCAGCCAGCGCGCGGTCCGCGCATCGGCGTCGACATAGTATTGCAGGTTGAGCGGACGGGGCTTTTCCGGCGAATAGGCGGGAACCGCAAGAACCGCCACGAACGCGGCGGCGAGCCCGGCGCCGGCGAGCGCCAGGGGCGCGGGGCCAGGCCCTTCGTCCGCGACGGCGAGCGGCGTCCATGCGATGAACAGGAGCGCGGCGACGAGGGCCGGAACGGCGGCGATCGCAAAGCCGAGACCGATCTCGGTGACGTAGAGCGCCGGCGCCAGAATGATCAGGGCAAGGATCGCTCCCGCCCAGGCGCCGGCGCGGTCGGCGCCGGGCGCTGCAAAGGCGATCGCGACGCCCGCCGCATAGACGGCGACCGGCAGGGCGAAAAGGATCGACGCGCCCGGCGCGAGGAAGAAGCCCGCAAGCCCGATGAGCGCGAACCATGACCAGGCGCTCGCCGCCAGCCGGCGCGCGCCGGCGCCGCGCGCGACGACCGTCATGACCGCGGCGGCGGCGACCGCCGCGCTGAAATAGGCGAGCGCCTGCGTCGCCTGCGGCCAGGCGAACCAGTAAAGCGTCTGGGGACGCAGCGCGCCGACAAGCGCCTGCAATCCGAAAGCGAGCCCCCCGGCGACGAGCAGCGTCAGCGGCGGCGCGGCGAGCGCCCGCCACGCCCCGCCGCCGCCGGCGCGCGCGAAGGCGACAAGCGACAGGACCGCGCCGAGGCCGAGAAGAATCCCGCCCGCCGCCTGCGGCAGCATGAGGAAGGCGCGCGAGGCGATGTCGGTGAAGATCAGCTGATCCCGGGACGCGCCGCTCTCCGCAAGCGACTCGTCGAGGCTCGCCAGCGCCAGATCGCCCATATGCTGCAGGCTGCGCCGGTCGAGCGCGGCGAGCGTGTCGCGCGGCGTGTGATAGAACTCGACATGATCGCTGAAGGCGAGATTGATCGCGCCGTATCCTATCGGCAGGAACTCCGAGACGTCGGTGTCGTTGGGCAGCAGCCGGTAGATGTCGGTCATCGCCGAATTGGCGAAGGGCCGCGCCGCGCCCGCCGCGAAAACGCGCATGTCGGCGCCGTTCGGCTGGCCGGTCTCGAACATCATCGCCGGCCCCGAGACGCCGCGCGCCTCGACATTGACGACGCGGGAGATTTGATCCCGGAGCGGATCGATTTCCGCGAACGACTTGGCGCCGAGCAGACCCATCTCCTCGCCGTCGGTGATGAGAAACACCACCGGCCTGGTCGGGCGCCGCTCGGCGAGCAGCGCGGCGATCTCGAGCGCCGTCGCGACGCCGGCGCCGTCGTCGCTCGCGCCCGGCCCGGCCGGCACGGAATCGTAATGGGCGGCGATCATCACCGCCCGGCCCGCCGCCGGCCCGGCGCGGAAGACGACATTCTGCACCCGCGCGCAGGCGGTGCGATTAAAGCGGGCCGAGCAGACGAAATCGTCGCGCACTTCCGGCGCGTAGCCCAAAGCCTCGATCTCGGCGAGAAGGCGGGCGCGCACCGCGTCGTTCTCGTCGGAATCGACCGGGTGCGGGCGTTCGTCGCCGAGAATGCGTTCGAGACGCCCGGCGGCGCGCGTCGCGTCGAAGGCGCCGGGCGGGTTGGCTTCGCGCACCTCCGGCAGGGCGAGCGGCAGTCCCTTCAGGAACAGCGCGCCGAGAATAGCCGCGCAAACGCCGATCAGCCTCCAGTCGCCCGCCCGCACCGCCGCCCCCGTTGTCGCGAATCCGGCGCGGAGCCTGCCACGCGGGCGTCAGGGGGTAAACGGTCCGCCGCCGCGATTAACCTGCCGCCGCTTTTGGGCTAGGCTTGCCCGTCGGGCGGGGAGAATGGCCGGGGATGTCGAGACTTGAAGAGCTGATCGGGCCGGAAGAGCCGAAGGGCGCGCGCGCCGCGCTCGCCCGGACGTTCGCCGCCGCCTCGGCGCGCGCCCGTACTATATTCGCCGGCCTGCGCCGTCCGGCGCCGGTCCGCCCCGCCGAACCGCCGGCGCCCGATCACCCCTCCTTCGCCGCCGCCGAACCCGCCGGCGCCCGCTCCGGCGCGCCGGACCCCGCGAAGCTTTTCTTTCCGTCCGAGCGCGGCTTCGCCGGCGACGGGAGCGCCCGCCCCGACACCTCGCTCGGCTTCGAACTGTCGCGCAGCGCCAACGACATCGTCGGCCGCCAGGTCAGCCTCTCCGAGAAAGCCGGCGCGCTGAGCAGCGCCATCGCCGAGCGCCTCGACGGCGAGACGTCGCTCATCACCCAGGGGTTCCGCATCATCATCGCCATGATGTGGGCCTTCTTCGCCATCACCCTTCTGTGGATCAGCCGCGGCGGCGCGGCGCCGTGGGCGGCGTGGATGGGCGCGGTGGCGCCCGGCGACGCGGCGATCCTGGCGCGCGCCTTCACGATCATCGCCGCCGCCGGTCTCGCCGTGCCGTTCGTGGTCGGCCTCGTCGTGTGGGCCCTCGGCAAGTCGGACAACAACGCGCTGCGCGCCAAGTCCGCCGAGCTCGGGCGCGAGGCGGGCGCGCTGGCGCTCGATTTCGACGCCGAGCTCGACCGGCTGCGCCGCGACATGGACGCGCGCAAGGAAAACCCCGCGGCCGCCGTCATCGAACTCTCGCGCGCGCATCTGACGGCGCTCGAAGCGGCGGTGTTCTTCCGCCGCCTGCAATTCCTCACCGAGCCCGACCGCTACGAGGCGTCGCTGAAATTCCGCGGCTTCCTTCGCGGAACCGCCGCGCCGGCCGGCAAGTTCGAGGCGTTCCTGCTCGGGCTTCTCACCGGCGTATTCGCATACGGAATGATTGCGCCGACGCCGATCCAGATCCCCATCGATCTCCCGGCGGGATTTCTCGAAAGCTATCCCTGGGCGGTGACGTCGATCCTCGTCGGCGCCTTCTTCTTCGCCATCGTCGGACTCGTCGTCAGCCTGATGCGCGGGGTCCTCACCGCCCCCGCCGAACGGCAAGCGCGCAGCGAGGCGCTCGACGCGGTGCGCTCCGGCTTCGTCGGCATGAACGCGCCGAGCATCGAATCGCTGATCCGCCGCATCGAGGACGCGCTCGACGTCTATCAGGCGCGCCTCTCCGGCTTCCGCCCGTCGGGCGCGCACGCCGCCGACGCGGCCGCCGAGACCCCGGCCTGGCGCAAGCCGCCCGAGGGGCCGCGCTTCGTCGACACCGGATTCGCCGCCGCGCCGAAAGCCTTCCTCGCCGGCCCCGCCCCCGCCGGCGGGCGCAAGAAGCGCAAGCGCTTCCTGCCGTCGCCGATTCCCGGCGCCGACTAGAAACCGTCACGAATCGCTCCCGCCGGAATTTTCGCGGCGCGCCTGTGGAAAAGCGGCGGAAGCGCGGCGGACAAGCCGCCGCCCGCCCCGTCCGCGCAAAAAATTTTCGCCCCGCCGCCCGCCGAGGACGGCGCCGAAACGAAGCGTCCGAAGGCTCGGAACGTCTCACCGGGCTTAACTTTGCGAGCGCACCCAGTGCGTCCTGTTAAGACTCGCTTAACCAAAAAATCCTGACCTGTTGGTAACTTCATATTGACGGGGGGCGAGCCCTCTATCACTATATGTTGTGTCGATGGCGCTAAGCGGGGCGCCTCCGGGAGAGGGTGGAAAAAGCCCGAAAATCGCTCCCGAAACGAGCCCCGCAAGGCAAGAATCGGCGCTTCATGAAAGACTTTCGCTTCGCCGCGCCGGTGAGCGGCCCTGAGGGGCTACCCGGCTACGCGCAGCCGCGCGCCCGCAAGGGCCCGAGAGAAAAGGGACGGGGTAGAACATGTCGCTGTCGACGGACGCCGCTGAAAGACTGGACGCCGCCGCTGAAGCCCGCGCCGAGATCGCGCCGGCGCCCGCCCGCCCGGCGCGGCCGGAGCTGCGCGTGGTGCGCGACATCGTTCTCGACCGCTCGCGCGACGCCCTGCTCACCGACTTCGGCAAGAAGACGCTCGACGACCGCTACCTGCTCGAAGGCGAGTCGTATCAGGACATGTTCGCCCGCGTCGCCCGCACCTACGGCGACGACGCCGACCACGCCCAGCGCATCTACGACTACATTTCGAAACTGTGGTTCATGCCGGCGACGCCGGTGCTGTCGAACGGCGGCGCCAAGCGCGGCCTGCCGATCTCGTGCTTCCTCAACGCCGTCGGCGATTCGCTCGACGAGATCGTCGGCGTGTGGAACGAGAACGTGTCGCTCGCCTCCAACGGCGGCGGCATCGGCACCTACTGGGGCGGCGTGCGCTCCATCGGCGAGAAGGTGAAGGGCGCCGGCGCGACCTCGGGCATCATCCCGTTCATCCGCGTCATGGATTCGCTGACCCTCGCCATCAGCCAGGGCTCGCTGCGCCGCGGCTCGGCCGCCTGCTATCTCGACGTGCACCACCCGGAGATCGAGGAGTTTCTCGAAATCAGGAAGCCGTCCGGCGACTTCAACCGCAAGTCGCTCAACCTGCACCACGGCATCAACATCACCGACGAGTTCATGGAGGCGGTGGCCGAGGACAGGGAGTTCGGCCTCAAGTCGCCGAAGAACGGCGAGGTGCTGAAAACCGTCAGCGCCCGGAAACTGTGGCAGAAGATCCTCGAGATCCGCCTGCAGACCGGCGAGCCGTACCTCGTGTTCTCCGACACGGTGAACCGCCAGATGGCCAAGCACCAGCGCGATCTCGGCCTCAAGGTCTCGACCTCGAACCTGTGCTCCGAGATCATGCTGCACACCGGCAAGGACCATCTGGGGCAGGACCGCACCGCCGTGTGCTGCCTCTCCTCGATCAACGCCGAGAAATATTTCGAGTGGAAGGACGAGCCGCTGTTCGTCGAGGACGTGATGCGCTTCCTCGACAACGTGCTGCAGGACTTCATCGACCGCGCGCCCTCGTCGATGGCCAAGGCCGTCTACTCGGCGCAGCGCGAACGCTCGGTCGGCCTCGGGCTGATGGGCTTCCACTCCTTCCTGCAGTCGCTCGGCGTGCCGTTCGAGAGCGCCATGGCGAAGTCGTGGAACATCCGCCTGTTCAAGCATATCCGCATGGGCGCGGACGCCGCCTCGGTGAAACTCGCCGAGGAGCGCGGCCCCTGCCCCGACGCCGCCGACCGCGGCGTCAAGCAGCGCTTCTCCCACAAGCTCGCCATCGCGCCGACCGCCTCGATCTCGATCATCTGCGGCGGCTGTTCCCCCTGCATCGAGCCGATCCCGGCCAACGTCTACGTGCACAAGACGCTTTCCGGCTCGTTCACGGTGAAGAACGTGGCGCTGCAGGCGCTGCTCGAGAAGAAAGGGTTCGACACGGACGAAACCTGGGCCTCGATCATCGAGCACGAAGGCTCGGTGCAGCACCTCGACTGCCTGACGCAGGACGAGAAGGACATCTACAAGACCGCCTTCGAGATCGACCAGCGCTGGGTCGTCGACCTCGCCGCCGACCGCGCGCCCTACATCTGCCAGGGCCAGTCGGTGAACGTCTTCATCCCCGGCGACGTCGACAAGTGGGACCTGCACATGCTGCACTGGACCGCGTGGGAGAAGGGCGTGAAGAGCCTCTACTACTGCCGCTCGAAATCAGTCCAGCGCGCCGGCTACGCCAACGGCAAGAAAGCCGCCAACGACGACTCGCTCGACGCGCAGGTGCAGGCGAACCTCAACGCGGCGGCTGCGGCGCGCACGGATTATGACGAGTGTCTGGCGTGTCAGTGAGGTGATATGGCGAATGCGGAGGATCTTCCAGGGTCAAATATACCAAAGAAAAGATTTCGCGGCCTAAATGCGCTTCACGAAAACTGGCTTCGCCCGATTGGCATAACAGTTGCCGGTGGAGTCTTGGTCTTGTTGGCAGGTAATTTCATTCTCAATGAGATCTCGCAAAATGGGCAGGACATAGCTCGTACATCTCCCGAAGGCTTTGCGCGGCTTTGGTCAAAAGTAGATAACTTTAATCGAGCTATTACATTTTTCTTGGGCGGCTATTTGTCGATTCGTACATTGCGTCAGACGCTTTCAGCAGATAACGACGAAAACAGCTTAACTACCGGTTTCTTTATTTTTGCGGTTGCGTACTGGTGGCTTATCGGTTCGATGCTGTCAGCTGTCGCGCAAATTTTGTTGTGGAGTTTCTTTGGCTGGCTTCCAGGAGACCCCGCAATTGCCGATATTTTAAGCTCAAAAAAATCTTGAATCTTCTGATAACAGCGTAACAACGGTGACGGCGCATCGAGCTTCTCTTGATGCGAATGCAGATCTCCGCCAGTCCGCATATTAACAGCGAGCGTAGGGTGCATTAAGCCGAAGGCGCAATGCATCATCCAACCTGCTGCATACAATGCTATTCAGACAATAACTTAGCAAGCAGGGCACCTGCAGCACCAGCGGTTGTCGCAAGAGCCCATGAAATCACTTCCGGGCTGATTTTTGCGAACAACCCCTTCGGCTTCTCGCTCAAGTATATTACTGCGAGCGGCAGTAACTTTCCGTGCACGAAGTTCAGCAAGATTATCAAAGATATTGCGCCCGCCATCATCACGGCGCGTTGCCAAATGGTAGAGATATTCGGGAGAACGATAATCGCGCCGCTGAAGAAGAGCAGCGGGACGATATTTGTGCCTGTTTTGCGGTAGTTTGTCGCATAGAAGCGCTCAAGTTTCTTGATTTCTCGCTTAAGCTTTTCTAGACGGCCAAGAACCCACGCCTCATCGCCGCTTTGGGTCATCACGTAGTTCACGAACTGGCCAAACTCGATAGTTACGGACCTCATAACACCGCGCGCTTCGTTCTCCTGAACATATATCCGCAAATAATTTGAACGCCCGTCCTGCGGTTTGATGCGCTTGAAGTCCTCTAGATAGCGTGCCTGCTGAGTGCCGGTGGCAACGGTGATAACAACTTTTGCGCCCGAAAATTAACGCTGAAGATCGTCAGCTAACTCGATGATTTGACCGCGGTCGATTTCGATGGCACCAAAGTCAAAACGGCTTGTGTACAACTGATCGGGAAGCGGATCGTTTATTGTCCCAGTCGAGGCAATGGTAGCTGGATAAAACCTGAAGGCACCGCCGGAGCCGATGGAGGTCTTCCAATCGCCAATCAGTTGTCCTTGAGCGTTAAGGCGCACCACCGTTTCTAGTTCGCCAAATTCTAAATTTTCCTTTGTTGTTTCTGGCTTTCCAGTGACTTTAAGCTTTTCGCCATCGAAGCTCGCTTCCACCGCATAAATGACGATGCCATAGCGGTCGTCGTTGAAGCGAAGCGATCCACGAAGGGAAGCATCATCGTCACCTTCCAACTCAAGATACAAGTTGCCCGTGTGCGTTCCTACAGCGTTCCCTGCCCACTTTCTTCCTATCGCCACGGCCACTATTTCCCTTAGCACTGGAAACTGAAAATCATCCGAGTCGCAATGTTTGTATATTCCTTTGTTAATATTGGCTTTTTGAGCCTAATTTCAATGTATGAAAAGCAGGGGCACCGATAGACGTCTCCAGCGCAGGGTGTATTAAGCCGAAGGCGCAATGCACCATCCTATCGCCGCAACGGCGCATTGCGCTTCGCTGAATGCGCCCTGCGGCCTCTCCGCCAATCCCTGCACAAACAATTCCGTCATCCCGAGCGCTACCGTCATTCTCCGCACATCCCGGCGAAAGCCGGGATCCAGACTGCGAGGTTGAAACTGGGTCCCGGCTTTCGCCGGGATGAGCGGGCGGAGAGGTCGGTCGGAAAAATTGCAGAAAAAACTCCCTCAAAAATCCGCAAAATCCCCGAACTTTTTTCGCCGCGCGGCGCCGGGGCCGTCCGCAAGCGGCTGATTTTCCTCCGCCTTCGGACGGACGGGGATAGTTATCCGCGCCTTTGCCGCCGCGCGTATGATCGCGTCATACCCCGCGCCGGAGAGGCGTTGTAGCTACCGTTCTATGGCGGCGGGGGATGCGGCGAGCGGAAGAGGAGAAGGCGTTACGGACTTCTCCGCATTCCGGCCGGTCGATCCGTCGGGCCATTCGGCCGAGGGTCTCGCTCTCATGCGCCGTCTGCGGCCTATTGCAGGCGCGGCGAGCGAGGCGCCCGAGGCGCGACGCCTTGTCGGCGATGCTGTCTAACGCCGCTGCGCGGGATGTCCGACATCCCGTTTTATTTCAGAGATGGATGCCGGACATCCCGCGCGCCCTCTCCACTTTTATCCTCCCGGGTCCGGCCGGATCGCGGAGCCGGGAAGCCGCGTCCGGCGTTCGGCGCGGCGAAACCGCGAAGGAAGAAGCATGACCGAGCCGTCCCCGTTCGCCGCCGCGCGCCCGGCGCTGGCCCTTCCCCGCCGCTTGCCGCCCGCCGCGTCCGGCCCCTATACTCGGCCCGCCGCGGCGGCTCGCCGCGCTTGTGGGGACCAGAGGGGAAACATCATGAAAGCCACAGCCGCCGCCGCGTTCGCGGCCATCGCCGCCGCCTGCGCCGCGCCCGCCGCCAGCGCCCAGAACAACACCATGTTCGACGGGACCACCATGATGCGCGGCTTCACCGTCAGCGGCCTCGCGCAGCTCGCGACCGACCTCGGCCTCACCTCGCGCAGCCTCGTCTACAACAACGGCGCCGCCGGCCTCGAGATCACCACGCCCGAGGGCTACCAGTTCTACATGCAGCCGACGGCCTGCAACCCGCAATGCGCCGGGCTCTACGTCCACGCCCTGTTCGGCCCGTCCTCCAACACCACGGCGTCGGCCCTCAACGGCTTCAACGAGGCGCGCGCCGCGGCGAAAGCCTACACCAGCAACCAGTCGATCATCCTGTCGCGCTACATCATCGCCGACTACGGCACGCCGCGCGGCAACATCGCCATCGAGTTCGGCACCTTCGTCAGCCTCGGGGTGACGTTCGCCGACTATCTGCAGCGCGGCGTCGGCACGGTCTCCGACAAGATCGAGCAGCCGGCGGACGGCGCGGCGGACAAACCGGCGCTCGACGTCTCCTACGCGGCCGGCGCGCCGCACGGCGACAGCGCGGCGGCCTCGGCCTTCCTCGGCGCGCTGTTCGAGGCGGGCGACGCGAAGACCTTCCGGGAATAGTCCGCGGGCGGAGGGCTACGCCGGCAGCGCGTAGCCCTTGAACATCTTGCGAAGCTCGGTCTTCAGCACCTTGCCGGTGGCCCCGAGCGGGATCTCGTTGACGAACTCGACGGCGTCCGGCCAGGCGATCTTGTCGAGCCTCGGCTTGAGGAATTCCTTGATCTCGTCGGCGGAGGGATCGGCGCCCTCCTTCTTGACGACGACGAGCAGCGGGCGCTCCTGCCATTTCGGGTGATAGACCCCGATGACGCCGGCCTGCGCGACGCCCGGATGCAGCAGCGCGGCGTTCTCGATGTCGATCGAGGAGACCCATTCGCCGCCGGTCTTGATGACGTCCTTCGAGCGGTCGGTGATCTGAAGGAACCCGTCCGGGTCGATGGTGGCCACGTCGCCCGTGTCGAACCAGCCGTCGCCGGTGAGGGTTTTGGCGGCCGCCTTGTAATAGTCCTTGACGATCCACGGCCCCCTCACCTGCAGGCGTCCGTCGCTTTCGCCGTCATGAGGCACGCATTTTCCTTCCTCGTCGACGAGGCGCATGTCGACGAAAGGCAGCGCCCGCCCGGCTTTCAGCTGGTAGGGAATGCGCTCGTCGGCGGGCAGCGACTGGATATGCGGCGGCAGCACGTTGACGGTGCCGATCGGGCTCATTTCGGTCATGCCCCAGCCCTGCTGCAGTTCGACGCCGTGCTTCTCGTAGCCGCGGATCAGCGCTTCCGGCAGGGCCGATCCTCCGCACAGGCCCTTTTTCAGGTGCGGCAGCGTCTTGCCGGTCTTTTCGAGATAGTTGAGGAGGCCGAGCCAGACGGTGGGCACGCCCGCCGAATAGGTGACCTTCTCGCCGGCCAGCAGCTCGTAAAGCCCTTCGCCGTCGAGGCGCGGCCCCGGAAACACCTGCTTCACGCCGAGCATCATGCAGGTGTAGGGCGCGTTCCAGGCGTTGACATGGAACATCGGCACCACGGGGAGGAAGACGTCGCCTTCCTTGACGCCCATGGCGCTGGGCAGCGCCGCCGCGAAGCTCTGCAGCACCAGCGCGCGATGCGAATAGAGCACTCCCTTCGGGTCGCCGGTCGTGCCCGACGTGTAGCACATGGTGACGGCGGTGTTTTCGTCGAACTCGGGCCAGTCGTATTCGCATTCCCTGTCGGCGATCAGGTCTTCGTAAACGTGAAGATCGCCTTTGAACTCCGGCGCGTGTTCGCGGTCGGTGAGCGCCACGAAATGCTTGACGGTTTTCAGCGCCGGCTTCAGCGCCGACACAAGCGGCGCGAAGGTCGTATCGAAAAACAGCCAGTCGTCCTCGGCGTGGTTGATGACGAAGGCGGCGTTCTCCGGCCCGAGACGCGGATTGATGGTGTGCAGCACGGCGCCCAGACCGCCCACCGCGTAATACATCTCGAACTGGCGGTAGGTGTTCCAGCCGATGACGCCGATGCGGTCGCCGCGCTTGACGCCCATCTCGGTCATGGCGTGGGTGAACTGGCAGATGCGCTTGTGGGCGTCGGCGACCGTGTAGCGATGGATCGGCCCCTCCACCGTGCGGGTGACGATCTCCGTGCGGCGGTAGTTGCGGACCGCGTGCTTCAGGATCTCCGTCGTCAGCAGAGGACGGTCCATCATCAGGCCGAGCATCCGGTCTTCCTCCTCGAATGAGCGTGGTTTTTCGTTATGTTTCAGACGACTATCCGAATTCTCAGGGCCGGGGTCAAATACGCCGTGCTGTTGCGCCGGGCGGCTTGCGCGGGCGGCGGCGGCGGCTATCGTCGCGCCCCATGAGCAAACCATCCCCCGCCCGTCCGCTGGACGGCGTTTTCGTTCTCGACCTTTCGCGCGTCCTCGCCGGCCCGTGGGCGAGCCAGGTTCTCGCCGACCTCGGCGCCGACGTGATCAAGGTCGAACGTCCCGGCGAAGGCGACGATACGCGCGGCTGGGGCCCGCCCTTTCTTCACGACGAGAAGGGCGATGCGACCGACGCCGCGTATTTTCTCTCCGCCAACCGCAACAAGCGATCGGTCGCCATCGACATCGCGAAGCCGGAAGGCGCCGCGCTTGTCCGCCGGCTTGCAGCGAAGGCGGACATTCTTCTCGAGAACTTCAAGGTCGGCGGACTGAAGAAATACGGTCTCGACTATGAGAGCGTGAAGGCGATCAATCCGCGCCTCGTCTATTGCTCGATCACCGGCTTCGGGCAGACCGGTCCGTACGCTTCCCGCCCGGGCTACGATTACATGATCCAGGGCATGGGCGGACTGATGTCGGTCACCGGCCAGCCCGACGGCGCGCCGGGCGCCGAACCGATGAAAGTCGGCGTCGCGGTCGCAGACCTGTTCTCCGGCATGTATGCGGCGACCGGCGTGCTCGCCGCGCTTCGACACGCCGAGCGCAGCGGCGAAGGCCAGCATGTCGACGTGGCGTTGTTCGACTGCCAGATCGCCATGCTCGCCAATCAAGCGTCGAACTATCTCGTCTCCGGCAAGGCGCCGACGCGGCTCGGCAACGCGCATCCCAACATCGCGCCCTATCAGGTGTTCAGGACCGCCGACGGCTACATCATCGTCGCGGTCGGCAATGATGGCCAGTTCGCCGCGTTCGTGCGCGCCGCCGGACTGCCGGGGCTGGCGGAAGATGAACGCTTCAGAACCAACCGCGCCCGCGTCGCCGAGCGCGAGGCGCTGATCGCCATCATCGCGCCGAAACTCCTTGAACGGACAAACGCCGACTGGTTCGCAGCGCTTGAAGCCGCGGGCGTTCCCGCCGGCCCGATAAACGCGATCGACGAGGTGTTCGCCGATCCGCAGGCGACGGCGCGGCGCATGACGATCACGCCGGCGCGCGACGATGCGAAAGATGCGCGCTACGTGCCGCACCCGGTGAAATACTCGAAAACGCCGCCGCGCGAGGACGGCGCGCCGCCGAAGCTCGGCGCGCACACGCGCGAAGTGCTTGAAGGGGTTCTTGGCCTCGATGCGGACGAACTGGCCGGACTCGCCGCAGCGGGCGTCGTCGGACCGTAAACGCCTAGGACGCCGCGCGGTCCCGCGGCTGCGCGGTCGGCGTCAGTTTCGGGATTTCGGAACGGGCGATGACGCCGGCGTCCGCGAAAGCTTCGCCGATGGACTGCGCGTCGAACGGCTTCATCACATGGAAAGCCGCGCCTGCCGCCTTGGCGAGCGCGAACTGCTGCACGTCGTTCTCGGTGGCGCAGAGCACGATGGGCGGGCGGGCGGCCTCGTCGAATTCCCCGACGCCGCGCAGAAATTCAAGCGCCGCAAGAGACGGCAGATCCCAGTCGAGCAGCACGATGTCGGGCTTGGCCTCTCGGCAGCGTGCCAGCCCGTCGTTGCTCGTCGCCGCTTCTGTCGCCTCGAAGCCGAGATCCTTGACGATGCGGGCCGCGACTTCGCGGATCAACGCGGAATCTTCAACGATCAGACAGGTCTTCGTCGTCATAACTTCCCTGACGCGGCGATGCGACGCCGTCCTTGGCCCCCGTCGCTAATCTGGCGGGCTCTGGTTAGCCGCGCGTTAACGAGTTCGCCGGGAGGCGGCTCAAGCGCCGAATTTCGCGCGCATCACGACCTTTTCATCGGCGAGAACGGCGGTGATTTCCCCCCCCGTCTCGCGCGCCATCAGGCCGGCGACATAGGCGGGAGCGAATTTCGGCTTGATGTCGTCGGTGACGCCGGCGAGCGCCGAAATGAAGTCGTCCTGCAGGAGCACGCGCGGGCCGACGGCTTCCACGGTGAAATCGCCGCTTTCGCCCGACACCGTCACCTCGCCGCCGCGGGGCACGCAATCGGCGGCGGCGTGCGCGAGGATAAGGATCGCCTTGGCTTTCTCCTTGTCGACATGGCCGGGCGCCAGTTTCCAGACAAGCGTCGCTTTCGACCAGCGATAAAGATCGCGCAGAATATGTTCGGCTTCTTCGAGCGGCAGCTGCGCGCCGACGCCGCCCGCGGCGCCGTAAGCAAGCCGCGCATATTTGAGCAGCGCGATCGACTTTTCTCCGCCCGAGCGGATGAGATCGAGCGCGGCGTCCCGCATGCCCTGATCCATCGCCGAATCATCCAGCACTTCGAGCCCGGAACCGAGCGCGCCGACAGGGTTGATGAGATCGTGGCAAAGCCGGGAGGCGAGAAGCGCCGACAGGGAGACGGGGTCGAGCGCGGCGGTCGAACGGGACATTACGGAGCCTTTTGCTGTCAGGAGGCTCTTATCGCCGATTCGCCGGGGTTTGTGGCTAGGGGTTTGCGCGGCGGGCGGGAATGACTTCCCCGTCCTCCTTGACGAACTCGCCGATGAACGGGTTCGGCAGGATGTCCAGCACGCGTTCGGACGGCCGGCAAAGGCGCACCCCGAGCGGCGTCTCCACGAAGGGCCGGTTGATGAGGATTGGATGCGCCGTCATGAAATCGAGAAGGTCGTCGTCGCTCCATTTCGGATCGCAGAGCCCGAGTTCATTATAGGGCGTTCCTTTCTGACGCAGCGCATCGCGCAGGCTCAGGCCGGCGCGTTCGATCAGCCGCCGCAACGCCGCCCGCTCGGGCGGGGCTTGCAGATACTCGACGATTTCCGGCTCCTCGCCGCTGGCGCGGATCATCGCCAGCGTGTTGCGCGACGTACCGCAGGCCGGGTTGTGATAGATGCGGATCATCCGGACGTTCTAGTCTCGCCGGACGGCTTTCGTCACGCTTCAAGCGCTATTTTTTCCGCCAGCCGCTCTGGTCGCGGATGCACTGGCCGGAAGGGGCCTGATTCATCAGCTTTTCGGCGGTGAGCGCGGCGGTCACGTCGACCGAGACGCCGTTGCGCTGGGCGAGGCCTTCGTAAGCGGTCCTGCGCTGCTGGTTGATGCCGCGCACCTCGCGTTTCAGCGCCTCGTCGGCGGCGGCCTCGTTGGCGAAGCCGAGATAGCCGTCATACTGTTCGCCGACGATGCATTGCGCCTTGGCTTCGGCCACGGACATGGCGAAAGCCGACGACGCCCCGGCGACAAGAAGGGCGGCGGCGATGGCGGCGATCCGAACCGTCTTTTTCATGATGGTCTCCCTTCCCCCTACTGGAAGATGTCTGGATTCTGCGTGATGAGATCGTCGATTTCGCGGTCGAGTTTGACCCGTACTTCCTGATCGATCTTCACGTTGAGATTGACTTCGATCGGCTTGTCTCCGCCCTGCAAGGTCACCGTGGTGCAGGACGCGAGGAGAACTGCGGCCGCCATCGGGACAAGCCCGGCGATTTGCGCGTTTCCGGAATTTCTCATTGATGATTCACCCGCCCATTGACGCCGAAGAGCCTGCCCGAATTCTCGATTGAAGCCAACATAGGCGCGACTTCGGGCGAAAAAGCGGCGAAAATCAGTCGCCTCGATCCCATCTTCGTTACTCCTGCTGGGCCCGGCCGCGCTCGTACTGAAGCTTGATGTCGCGGGTCAGATTCGCCTGGTTGAGCAGTTCGAGCAGGGCGGCGTCGAGGCCTATATTGTACTTGACGGGCACCCGGGCGGAGCGCCTGCCGAGGGGCACTTCGCCCGTTCCTTCGACCCTCGTCTGGATATCAAGCCGGCCGTCGAGCGGACCGTTGATGGCGGCGCTCAGCGACGTGTAGCGAAGGTCGCGCAGGATCGAAAAGGCGATCTCCGCCTGATCGCCGGCGCTGGCCGCCGCGTCGGCCGCCTCCCCCACATAGCGGATCGCTCCGGGACCGTCGGATTTCAGAATGCCGCCGACGATGCTCGCCTTGCCGTCCTCGATCACCAGCGGCAGCACCCCGCTCAGCACGCCCTCTCCGGAAAGGCCCTTGATGTTGAAATAGGCGAGCACCTGACCGAAATCGATCCGGTCGGCGCGCAGCGGCACGTCGGCCTTGTCGCCGGCGAGCGACGCGACTGCGTCGTAAACGCCGATCTCGCCCCCGAACCACGGAAACGCGCCGCGCGCGATATGCAGCGTTTCGTCGCCGGGAAGCTCGAAATCGACCGTTCCGTTTTCCATGATCAGCGTGTTGAGATCGACCACGCCGATCTTCACGGTCTGCATACCGTCGCTTTTCAGCGGCGCGAGGGAGGAAAGAGCAAGCGTTCCTGTCAGCCCGCCGGTCTTGGAGACGGCGCGGCCCGGACCGCGGAACGTCAGATCGCGAAGCGCGATGCGGGCCGACGAACGCGCGTCTTCCGGCTTTGCGCCCCAGACGAACGATACGTCTACGGACGTCGCGCCGATGGTTTCGCCGATAATGCCCGTCAGCCCCGGCGCAAGGCCGGCGGGTTGGAGGCGGCCCGGCTCGAAAACCAGCTCTCCCGTCCGGAAGGTCGTCTCGCCGCGGCCGGTCTTGAGATCGTGCGCGCCGGCGCCTGCGCCGAGCTTCACGCCCTTCAGGGTCGAGGCGGTGTAATCGAAGCTCGCCCTGTCGCCGTCGAGACGTCCGGTCCCGGCGGCTATCACCGGGGCGACCTGCGGCGCTTCATCGACTTGAGCAATGCGGGCGCGTTCGAGCGTCGCTTCGCCGCCAAAGCCGTCGGCGTCGAGACGGGCCGCGAATCTGCCGGCCGCGTCCGACATGACGAGGGCCTTGTTGATGATGACGCGCCCGCCGGCCGCCGAACCGTCCACCAAAGTCAGATGCGCTTCAGGCTCATACTCGGCGGCGAAGTCGATGACGGGCGGCGCCCCCTCGAACCGGGTTTCGCCGATGCGATAAAAGGCGCTTTGCGCCGTCAGACGGCCCGCCAGGCGCGCGCGCGGCGCGCCGCTCCAGCCGACGTCGAGAAGCGGTCCTTCGGTCTGGCAGAGACTCGCGCCGCCGAGCCTGGCTTCGCTGTTCTGCTCGGAGACGGCCAGCCTGGCGCGGTCGAGGAAAACGCATTTGGCCCTGTCGCCGGAAACGATCAGCGACTTTTCAGCGAAATCCGTCCGCACCGCGAGCAGCGCGCGCAGCGCCGTGTCGGCGAACGACAGCCGTCCCATCTCCGCACGCTTGACGAGCGACGTAAACGAAATATCGCCATCGAAACGCGTCGCGTTCGCCTCGCCGGTCATGGAGAAAGCGGTCGCGCCGAAGGCGACGCCGGCGACGACCTGATCGGCGAAGTCGGCGCCGATGTCGAACGTCCAGACGCCGTCCTCGACGCTATGCGCACGCAGCTGCGCTTCGCCTGTCGCGATCTCCCCTGTAAGCGACAGCCGAAAGCCGGCGCGCTGGGCCTGCGGCGTCGCTTCGTATAGAGGCGCGCCGTCGACGGCCGAAACTGCAAGCGCGTCGCCGCGATCGGCGATGAGACGCAGCGGCGCGCCGTCGACGGCGGAGACAGAGACGCCGTCAGGTCCGAAAGCGGCGGCGAGCTTTCCTGACAATGTCAGAAGATTGATGGCGCGGCCCGTCGCGCCGGGCCGGGTCAGCGCCGCGAGCGACGGAGCCTCCGCTGTCGGAATATCCGCTGACAGAAGATCGATGGCGGCGGTTCCCTCGAACGCTCCTTTTTCGCCGGCCATCGCCCTGCGCCACGAAGCGCCCTCTCCCGACGCGGCGAAGGCGACGCCGCGCGCCGCGCCGGCCGGCGCGTAAATATCCCCGTCGGCGCGCGCTTCGAACTGGACGGCGCCGTCCGGCGCGAGCGCCAATCTCGCATCGAGGGACGCCGCCTCAACCCTCGTCTCCGCGGCGCCCATCGCGTCCGTTTGCGCGGCGAGAGCAAACGTCCCGCCTTCTTCCGGGGAGAATTTGCCCGACAGACGTCCGCGCGCCGACCCTTCAGGCGTCGCCACGGCGAACGCCAGATCTTCAAGACCCAGCGCCTCGAAGGGCGGCGGGCCGCCTTCCCCCTTCGGCGGCAAGGCCATGCCGGCGAGGCTGAGCGAACCGTCTCCGGCCATGCGGATGATGATTTCGCCGGGACCGATTTCAACCGCTTTCACCCGCCGCGCGGCGAGCAGTGTGCGCCAGTCGTAAGAGACGACGACGCGCTGCACTGCAAGGTCTCGCGCCGAGGCGCCGCCCGACAGATCCTTGAGCTCGATCTCAGAAAAGTTGAGCCTGCTGACGGAAACCGCCGGGTTTTCGACGCCCATGCCCGCCATCGCTGTGCGGATCAGGGCGGCCGCGAGAGGCGCGCGAAACACAACCGCCGCGCCCGCGAAAATCGCGACAACCAGCAGCAGTCCCGCAATGAAACGCCAGAGCCCCCTCATGCCTTACCCATTTTGCTCGAAACCGGGCGCGGCGCTTCGCCATTGCTTAAGGCGAAAGTCGATAAAATCCCCGAAAGTTCGATTTTAAGCATAGCCGGCATTTGAACCCAAAAGCGAGGCGTGCGAAAGAATCGACGGCGGGGGTTTTGCAAGCCCGCCGCGCACCCCCAAGCCTCGCGCCCCGATCCGGGCGGACCGCACAGTTTCAGGCCGAGATGCTGCAATTCCGAGACACCGGCGATCTGTTCGAAGAAAATGACGAGGCGATGGCGGCGTTTGAGCCCCACCCCGCGCGCAGCGCGGCGGCGCTTGCGGTTTCCATCTCGGTGATGCTCGCCGGCGCGGCGTTTCTGATCTTCGTCATGCAGCGCGCGCCCGCCCCCGCCGCGGCGGCTGGCGAGCCGGCTGTCCTCACCGAAAATATCGCGCCGGCGGCGGCGGCGCCTCAGCCGCTTTCCGTCCCGGCGATCGTCGATGCTCCTGAGGCCACAGCCGTCGATCCCGAGGCGCCCATCGACACCCGCGGCCTGGCGCCCAGCCTCAACCCGGCGCGCATTCTCGCGGACGAAACCATCGACACGACAAAAGGCCCGAGCCTCAAGCCGAAACCCTCGCTCGACAAGGAAGCATCGACGCCCGCCGCCTCGCCGTCGCGCCTGATCGCCCTCGGCCAGACGTTTCTCGCAAGCGACGAGGACGGCCCCCCGCCCTTCTTTCCGGTCGAGGAGCTGACGCCTTCCCGCCCGTCGCGACCGCCGCTGTCGGTGGCCTACGCCGGCGACGTGACCGACGGTCCGCACACGGTGCACGTGATCCTCGCCAAAGGCGAGACGTTCGTCGACGCCCTGCGCCGGGCCGGCGTGCGCGCCGAGGACAGAAACAGCGCCGCCTATGCGTTCGGCGCCTATCAGAATCTGCGGGCGCTGCGTCCGGGGCAGGAGTTCGTCCTGACCACCGCCGAACCCAACCAGACTCTGTTCCAGCTCGCCTCCGCCAGGCAGCCAGGCGAAGCGCACCTTCTCTCGCTCGATTTCCGCGCCGACAGCGAGAATCGCATCACCGTCAGACGCGCCGGCGACGGCGGCTTCGAGGCGGCGAAGGATTCGGTGCCGCTGACGTCCCGTCTGGTGACCATTTCCGGACGCATCAACGGCAGCCTCTATTATTCCGCCAAGAGCGTCGGCGCGCCCGACGAAGTGATCGCCGGCCTCGCCGACATGTTCGCCTACGATGTCGACTTCCAGCGCGAGATTTTCGGCGGCGATGAATTCGAGGCGATTTTCGAGGTCAAGTACGACGACAAGGGCCGCATGGTCGGCGCCGGCGACATTCTCTACGGCCGGCTGAAATGGCGCGGGCGGACGAAAGAGAAAGGCTATTACCTCTTCGCCGACTATCAGGGGGGGCGCAAGAACGGCGACTATTTCGACGCCGCCGGGCAGAGCGCCAAGCGTCTCCTGATGAAGACGCCGATCGACGGGGCGCGGCTTTCCTCCGGTTTCGGCACCAGAACGCACCCGATCCTCGGCTACGCCAAGGCGCACAAGGGGGTCGATTTCGCCGCGCCGCGCGGCACGCCGATCAAGGCGGCGGGCGACGGCGTCGTCGAGCGCGCCGGCCCTTACGGCTCGTTCGGCAACTACATCAAGATCCGTCACGCCAACGGTTACAAGACCGCCTACGCCCATCTCAACTCGATCCGCAAAGGCGTCCGCGCCGGCGCGCGCGTCGATCAGGGCGACATTATCGGGTATGTCGGCACCACCGGCCGTTCGACCGGCCCGCACCTGCATTACGAAGTGCATTACAACAACGTCCAGGTGAACCCGCAGAACCTGAAGATCGCCACCGGCGTCGAGCTCAAAGGCCGCGACCTCGAAGCCTTCAAGGCTGTGCGCGCTCATATCGACGCGATGCGGATGCCGGCGGAACCCGACTCCAACCTCGTCGCCAAGAAAGACAGCGCGGCCAGTTCTCTCTAGGCTTTCAGGACAGCCGCCGTCTTCGCCGCCGTCGCGAACTCGAATCCCAGAGTCGCCACATGGGCGGCGTGCACGTCCTCGGCGCGGATGACCTTTCCGTCAGGACCCGGAAGATCGAAGCAGTCGCAGGCGTCTTCGACAAGGATCATCTTCCAGCCGAGATTCGAACCGACGCGGGTCGTTGTCGACACGCACATGTCGGTGGAAATCCCGAATAGAACCACCGCCTCGGCGCCCAGCCGGCGCAGCCTTAAGTCGAGATCGGTGCCGATAAAGGCCGCGTTGACGCTTTTCGTCACCAGCGGTTCGCCGTCGCGCGGCTCGAAGCCGGGACGGAAGCGATTGCCCGGCGCGCCCGGCGCGAGCGTCGATCCGGGTTCGACCGAGTCATGGCGCACGTGAATGATCGGCCGTCCGGTCTCGCGCCAGCGCGCCAGCAGGGCGAGGCCGTTCTCGTCGACATGGCGGTTCCATCGACGCGGCCAGGGCGGCGCGTCGAAGGCCTGCTGCATGTCGACGGGGAGGAGGATGGCGCGGGAAAGGTCGGGGAGCGAGGGCATGGCTGCGTTCCTTCTGAATGAGGAATCGCCGGCGTTCTTGCGCGAGGCCCTTCGCGGAGGCAACCCGCCGCCTCGCCGATCAACCCGATGTGATGCGCCTACAGCCGGTGCTTGCGCTTTTCTTCCTCGAGCACCTGCCGGACATAGGCGTCGACATCGAGATCGCCTGTCGCCTGACCCTTGAGGCGCTCTTTCACCCGGTGCGGCAGGCTCGCCGGATCGTGCAGGCCCGCCGAGGCGATGGTTTGACGGATGAGCGCTTTCAGCGCCTCCTCGCTGTCGGGCGTCCACCGCTTTTTATCAGCCATCGGACGATCCTCTCCTAGTTGAGCAGCGCGCCCGGCGGCGGCGCTTCCGCGCCGCCTGCGCCGCGCCGGAAGTCAGCGCCGCGCCGCCCCGCCGATTTGCCGTTGATGGTCAGACCGTCGGGATTGGCGGAAATGTCGAGCGTCTCGCCGTCCCTGATTCCGCCGGCGAGCATCAGCTCCGCCAGCGGGTCCTGCAGGGATTTCTGGATGACGCGCTTCAGGGGGCGCGCGCCGTAGACCGGATCGTAGCCGGCGTCGCCGAGCCAGCGCCGCGCCGCCTCGTCGAGGTTGAGCCGGATCTTGCGTCCTTCGAGCAGCCTCGCAAGGCGCGCGATCTGAATGTCGACAATCCTGTCCATATTCGGCCGCGTCAGGCGATGGAACAGGATGATCTCGTCGAGCCGGTTGAGGAACTCCGGGCGGAAGCGCGCGCGCACCGCGTCCATCACCACATCGCGCACCGCATCGGTGTCCTGCCCCTCGGGCTGGGCGGCGAGGTGTTCGGCGCCGAGATTCGAGGTGAGGATGATGATCGTGTTCTTGAAGTCGACCGTGCGGCCCTGCCCGTCGGTCAGGCGGCCGTCGTCGAGCACCTGCAACAGCACGTTGAAGACGTCGGGATGGGCTTTTTCGACTTCGTCGAAAAGGATCACCTGATAGGGACGCCGGCGCACGGTCTCGGTGAGAACGCCGCCTTCCTCATAGCCGACATAGCCTGGCGGCGCGCCGATCAGTCTCGATACGGAGTGCTTTTCCATGAACTCCGACATGTCGATGCGCGCGATCGCCGTATCGTCATCGAACAGGAATTCGGCGAGAGCCTTGGTCAGCTCTGTCTTGCCGACCCCGGTCGGGCCGAGGAATAGGAATGATCCCATCGGCCGGTTCGGGTCCTGCAGACCGGCGCGGGCGCGGCGGATGGCGGCGGAGACGGCTTCCACCGCCTCGCGCTGGCCGACGACGCGGGCCCCGAGCGCCTCTTCCATTTTCAGAAGTTTTTCGCGCTCGCCCTCGAGCATCTTGTCTACCGGAATGCCGGTCCAGCGCGAGACCACCGCGGCGATGTCCTCGGCGTCGACCACTTCGTGCACCAGCGCGTCGCGGCCCTCGTCGGCGTCCGCCTTCGCGAGCTGTTTCTCAAGTTCGGGAATGCGGCCGTATTTAAGCTCGGAGGCGCGGCCGAGATCGCCGCGCCGTTCGGCGTCGACGAGCGCCTGGCGAGCCTGGTCGAGTTCTTCCTTGATCTTCGTCGCCGAGGCGAGCCGGTCTTTTTCGGCGCGCCAGCGCGCCGTCAGTTCGTTCGACCGTTCCTCGAGATCGGCGAGTTCGACCTCGAGCTTTTGCAGGCGGTCGCGCGAGGCGGCGTCGTCTTCTTTCTTGAGAGCTTCGCGTTCGATCTTGAGCTGGATGATGCGCCGGTCGAGTTCATCGAGCTCCTCGGGCTTGGAGTCGACAGCCATGCGGAGCCGCGACGCGGACTCGTCGACCAGGTCGATCGCCTTGTCGGGCAGGAAGCGGTCGGTGATGTAGCGATGCGACAGGGTCGCGGCCGCGACGATCGCCGAGTCGGAGATTCGCACGCCGTGATGCAGCTCGTACTTTTCCTTGAGGCCGCGCAGGATCGAAATCGTATCCTCGACTGTCGGCTCGTCGACGAACACCGCCTGGAAACGCCGGGCGAGCGCCGCGTCCTTCTCGACGTACTTGCGATATTCGTCGAGCGTCGTCGCGCCGATGCAGTGCAGTTCGCCGCGGGCCAGCGCCGGCTTCAAGAGGTTCGACGCGTCCATCGCGCCGTCCGACTTGCCGGCCCCGACCAGCGTGTGCATTTCGTCGATAAACAGGATGATCTCGCCGTTGGCGGCGGTGACTTCCGAAAGAACCGCCTTCAGCCGCTCTTCGAATTCGCCGCGATATTTGGCGCCGGCGATCAGCGCGCCCATGTCCAGCGCCAGAAGCTTCTTGTCTTTCAGGCTTTCGGGCACGTCGCCGTTGACGATGCGCAGGGCGAGGCCTTCGGCGATGGCCGTCTTGCCGACTCCGGGCTCGCCGATCAGCACGGGATTGTTCTTGGTGCGGCGCGACAGGACCTGCATGGCGCGGCGGATTTCCTCGTCGCGGCCGATGACCGGATCGAGCTTGCCTTCGCGCGCCGCTTCGGTGAGGTCGCGCGCATAGCGCTTCAGCGCATCATAGCTTTGCTCCGCGGAAGCGGAGTCGGCGGTGCGGCCTTTTCTGAGGTCGTTGATGGCGGCGTTAAGCTTCACGGCGGTGACGCCGGCGTCCTTCAGAATTTTCGCCGTGCCAGCGTCGGATTCGATGGCGAGCGCCGTCAGCAGCCGCTCGGCGCTGACGAACTGGTCCTTCGCTTTCCTGGCGACATCTTCAGCCGTCGTGAAAACCCGCGCCGTCGCCGGCGCCATGTAAAGCTGGCCCGAGCCGCCTTCGACCTTCGGCAGTTTCGCCAGCGCCGCGTCGACCGCCGCCAGCGCCTGCTCCGGCTTGCCGCCAGCCGCGCGGATGAGGTTCGCCGCAAGGCCCTCGCGATCGTCGAGAAGAGCCTTCAACAAATGTTCGGGGGTAAATTGCTGGTGCCGGTCGCGCAGGGCGATCGATTGCGCAGACTGAATGAAACCGCGGGCGCGGTCGGTGTAATTCTCAAATTGCATCCGTTCGACCTCTAAGGGAGCGTCATTGAAACGCCGGACCCCGGGAGACGGCGATCCGGCCTGCCCATTACTTGGGAACGATCTTCACAACCGCAAGGTTAACTCCGCGTCTTCAACGGCCGGCCGGAGAGCGTTTCATCCGCCTCGAGGCGCAACCGCCGAGGCGCCGCCCCGGCGCAATAACCGACTGATATGTAAAGTATATTCCCCACTGTCCAGGGCGAACGGGCGCCTGCTTGACTGAAAGACAGCAGCAGGTTTGGCTCTATGACGGGGTTTCAACAGGTTCGCATGACCGGTCGCCGCGCCGCTCTTGTTTCAGCCGCCTTGTTCGCGCTGCTATACGCCGCCTCCTTTGTTTACTGGACGCGCGTCGTCGGCGGCGACGGCGCAGAAACGCTGTTTCTCAGCGGGCTTCTCGGCGTCGCCTTTCCCGCGATCGCGCTGCTGCTGACGCTCCGCCTCGAACCGCTCGGCCAGCGCATTGCGCATCGGCCGGGCGCGCTGCCGGCGTTGCTCCTCTGCCTTGTCCCTGTCTGCCTGTTTTTCGCGCTGGGATCGAAAGGCGTATTCGAGCGGATTTATCCGGCAGCCGCGCTCGAACCGCTCGCCGGGTGGGCGAGCCTCGCGCTCAAGCTGACGATCTTCGCGCTGATCCCGCTGGCTGTGTTCGGATGGTTTTTGCGCGAGCCCGCGGGCAGTTTCGGGTGGCGTCCGATTTCGCGCATGCTGGCGCCGCGTCAGCTCCTGATCATTCTCGTCTTCGCAGCATTGTTCACCGCCGTTCAGCTTTTCGCCGGACGCGAAGGGCCGAAGATTCTTTCGGGCGGCTATCCGCTCTCATTCCTCCTCGCCGGTGCAAGCCTTTCCTTTCTATGGCTTGCTGTCGAAGCCGGCGTCGTCGAGGAGGTTTTCTTTCGCGCCGTGCTGCAGGAACGGCTGGCCGCCGCGATGCAAAGCGATGTCGGCGGCCTGCTGATCGCCAGCCTTGTCTTCGGTCTCGCCCATGCGCCCGGACTGTTCCTGCGCGGAGAATTTGGGGAGCTCGGGCCGCTCGCCTCGGCCGCCTATTGCGTGCTGACTCTCGCGCCGTCGGGCCTCGTCTTCGGCGTTCTATGGATGCGGACCCGCAACCTGCTGGCGCTTATCCTCATCCACGGCAGCGTCGACGCCATCCCGAACATGGTCGAGACCGCCGCCCGGTTCGGTTTCGCGCCAGGCGGCTGACGCGTCAGATTCCCCCGGCGCAGATCATCGTTCCGCCGTCGATAATCATCCCCTGGCCGGTCATCCAGCGCCCGGCGGGCGAGGCGAGGAACACCGCCGCGCCGGCGATCTCGTCCGGCGCGCCGAAGCGGCGCAGCGGCACCTTGCTGGTCACCGCCTTTTCAATGGCCGGATCTTTCCAGAGCGCTTCCGCGAAATACGTCTTCACGATGCCGGGGCAGATGCAATTCACGCGGATATTGTGCGGGCCGTATTCGACCGCGAGATTGCGCGCCAGTTGCAAGTCGGCGGCCTTCGATATCCCGTAGGCGCCGATGGTCGGACTGCCGGCGAAGCCGGCGATGGAAGAGATGATGAC
Organism: Pseudomonadota bacterium; assembly: GCA_036337175.1. GTDB lineage: Bacteria > Pseudomonadota > Alphaproteobacteria > Caulobacterales > Parvularculaceae > Amphiplicatus. The sequence goes on along the minus strand of JAYZEQ010000002.1, from coordinate 845,224 downwards.
GATGGCGCCGTCTTTTTTTTCGACCATGCCCGGCAGCACCATCTGCGACAGCCAGTGCGAGGCTTTGACGTTGCTGGTCATGATCTTGTCGAACTGCTCGTCGGTGATCCCGGCGGACGGTCCGTAATAGGGGTTGATGGCGGCGTTGCAGACCAGAATGTCGACGCCGCCGAACGCTTCGTTCGCAACGTCGACAAGCGCCTGAAGATCGTTTTTGCGGGAGATGTTGCAGGCGGCGGCGACAGCCGCCTTGCGCCCCGTGTCGGCGTTGATCGAAGCGGCGACCTCTTCGCAAGACTCAAGGTTGCGGCTCGATACGACCACGCCGGCGCCGTGCTGGGCGAGGCGGCGGGCGATCGCTTCGCCGATGCCGCGCGAGGCCCCGGTGACGATGGCGGACTTGCCGGAAAGGTCGAAGAGAGTGCCGTCGAAACTCATAAGCGCGTTCCCCTGCGCGCGCGGAAACGTCCCGCGCGTCGTTGCAAGGGCGCACTATCGACAGGCGAAACGGCCGGCGCAACAAAGGCGCGCAGCCGGAAAGCAGTTACTGGGCGGCGTCCGCGACCGGTTCTTCCTCGCGCTCGCGTTCTTCGGGCGCGTCGTCACCGCCCTGCGTCGGCCGGCGCGGCCGGCGGCGGCGGCGGCGCTGGTCGCCGTCTCCGCCCTCGCCGCGCTGGGCGTTTTGCGGGCGCGGATCGCGACGCTGCTGCTGCCCGTCGCCTTCGGCGCCGTTCGGCTGGCGCGTCTCGTTCTCGGCGGACTCGCCGTCTTCATCGTCCCCGGCGCCGGAAAAGCGATCCTCGGACTGCTCATGCCGGCGTTGCTGCGAACGGTGATCGCCGCCATTGCCGCCCTGGCCGTCGCCGATCGACGGCTGGTCCCCGTCGGCGTCGATCTGGTCGTTATGCATCGGCATCGACGGCTGGATCGAGCGGATCAGGCGGAAATAATGCTCGGCATGCTGAAGGTAGTTTTCAGCCTTGACGCGGTCGCCCGACGAAGTGGCGTCGCGGGCCAGCGCCAGATACTTGTCGTAAATCTGGTTCGCCGTGCCGCGGATCCTGACGTCGGGTCCATTGGAATCGAGCGCACGATTAATATTCACGCCTTGGCGGCGGCGCTGGTTGCGGCCACGCTTCATGGAATCGTCCTGTTCTCTAGTCGTTCAAAGCTAAGTTGGTCCCCTGCGCGCCGCAGACTTTTACCTCGCCTGCGTCGCAAATGACTTTGCGCCCGGCCGTCCGTCGTCTCTCCGTTGACCTAACGTCGTCGGCGACATCCTTCGAAAGCTCGCCAGGATTTTATCCCAAGGCGCCTGACCCAATCGCTTGGCTTGTAAGCCCCGCAGCCCATGCTGCGTTATCAGGTTCGAACCTTCGTGGAATAAGACTTTCGAGCGAAACGGCGTCAAATCGCGGAAGGACGCCAAGCCGCTTTCATCTGTCTTGGCGCCATGATAGCCGGGCGCCCCGGCATTTCAAATGTTTTTTTGCCTTCACAGTCCTGCGACAAGGGCGCGCTGGCGGCCTGCAAGATCGTCCTCGAAGCCGATGGAGGCCCCCGGAAACGCCGCTTTTGCAAGGGCGGCGACGGCCTCAGCCTGCCCCGCGCCAAGTTCAAGAATAATTAACGCCCCCGGCGCGGCGAGACGCGCCGCCTCTCCCAGGATGCGCCGATAGGCGTCGAGCCCCTCCGGGCCGGCGAACAGCGCGCGCGGATCCTCATAGTCGCGCACGTCCGGCGGCAGCGATTCGCGATCCGCCTCCCTAATATAGGGCGGGTTCGAAACGACGAGATCGAACCGCCCGTCGACCGCCGCGCCCCAGTCGCTTTCGAGGAAAACGGTCCGTCCGGCGAATCCGAGCGCTGCGGCGTTGCCCCGCGCGAGAGCGACCGCCTCTTCGTTGATGTCGGCGCCGACGCCCGACGCGTTCGTGAAGTGCGCAAGCAATGCGCACAACAGGCAGCCCGTACCGGTCCCGAGGTCGAGAATGCGGAGCGGCGCGTCCGATGCGCGACGCTTCTCCGCCGCTTCGATAAGCGTCTCCGAGTCCGGGCGCGGCACGAGAACGCCCGGCGCAACGCGAAACGTCAGCCCCCGGAATTCTTTCTCGCCGAGAATATAGGCGACGGGCTCGCCCCTGGCGCGGCGCGCGACGAGCGCGTCGAGCTTTTCGATTTCGACCACGGACAAGCTGCGGGCGGCGCTGAGAATGAGTCCCGCATCGTTCAGGCCGAGCGCATGCCTGACAAGAAGGCGCGCGTCGAGCAGCGGCGACGGGGAAACCGCAAGGCGCGACGCGGCGGCGCGCAGATAGGTTTCAAGGCGCACCGGCGGCTCCCGGGATCAGACTGCTTCCTGCATTTCGGCCAGCCGGTCCGCCCTGTCCTGGGTGATCAGGGCGTCGATGATCTCGCCGAGACCGTCGCCCCTGATGATCTCGTCGAGATTATAGAGCGTGAGATTGATGCGGTGATCGGTGACGCGGCTTTGCGGATAATTGTAGGTGCGGATGCGCTCGGAGCGGTCGCCCGACCCGACCATGCCCTTTCTCGTCGCGGCGCGTTCGGCGTCGGCGCGCGAGCGCTCGGCTTCGTAGAGGCGGGCCCGGAGCACCTGCATCGCCTTGGCGCGATTCTTGTGCTGCGATTTCTCGTCCTGCTGGCTGACCACGACGCCGGTCGGCAGATGGGTGATCCTCACCGCCGAATCCGTGGTGTTGACCGACTGGCCGCCCGGTCCCGAAGCGCGGAACACGTCGATCCTGAGATCCGATTCCTTGATTTCGATGTCGACTTCCTCCGGCTCCGGAAGAACCGCGACGGTCGCCGCCGACGTATGGATGCGCCCTTGCGTTTCCGTCGCCGGCACGCGCTGCACCCGGTGCACGCCGGATTCGAACTTCATCTTGGCGAAGACCCCGTCGCCGGAGATGTTGGCCTGCACTTCCTTATAGCCGCCCATCTCCGCCTCCGACATGGAGAGGATCTCGACCCGCCAGCCCTGAAGTCCGGCGTAGCGCTGATACATGCGGAAAAGATCGCCGGCGAAGATCCCCGCCTCGTCGCCGCCGGTGCCGGCCCTGACTTCGAGAATGACCGAGGAGTCATCCGCCTTGTCCTTCGGCAGCAGCATGATCTGGATGGCGTATTCGACTTCCGGCTCCTTCGCCTTCAGCTCCTGCAGCTCCTCGTAGGCGATCTTCGCCATTTCGGCGTCGTCGGCCTCCGACAGCTCCGTCAGCTCCGCCATCTGCTTGCGGATCGACCCGAGCTCGCGCGCCTTCTCGACGACCTTCTGCAGCTCGCGGTGCTCTTTCGCGAGACGAACGATCTCGTCGCTCTTCGTCGCGGCGGACATGGAGGCTTCGAGCTTGTCGAATTTGCGGATGAGGGCGTCGAGCTTTTCCTGGGCGATCATGTGCGGTTCGATCAGAGCGATTGGTTGTACCGCAGGGCCGGCGTTTCCTCGAGCATATCGAGAATGTTCGCCCAGTCGCCCGAAGCCACGATGCGGTCGTAGTGCGCCCGGTGCAGCTCTCGGCTGGTCCATTTTTCGACAAGGGTGAAAGTCAGAGGATCATCGACGTCGCGATAGACCACGGCGCTCTCAAATCCTTCTTCGCCGGCCATCCCTTCGTTGACGCCCGTCATGATCGGCAGAAAATCACTGAGCCGGTCCTCGGCGACGTGGAAAACGATGATGAGATAGGCCGCAGAATCCGTCGCGGCTGCCTCGGCCTCCTTTTGCGCGCAGGAAGCGAGCAAGATCGAAACCAACGCGAGCGCGAACGTTCTCAGCATTTCAACCCTCATGAAAAAACGCGCGCGAGGCGTCGCCTCACGCGCGTATGGATGACGCGCCGCTACTCCGCCGCGACGGACTCGGCCTCTTCCTTCGCCTTGATCTCGGCCGCCTTCTTCTCGACGAGTTCGACCAGATGATCGACCAGCTTGTCGTTGTCGATGCGGTGATCGACTTCGCCGCCGAGATAGATCATGCCGTGCTCCTTGCCGGCGCCGCCGCCGGTGAAGCCGATGTCGGTCTCGCGCGCCTCGCCCGGCCCGTTGACGACGCAGCCGATGACGGAAAGCGACAGCGGCGTGGTGATGTGCGCGAGACGCTTTTCAAGCGTCTCCACCGTCTCGATGACGTTGAAGCCCTGCCGGGCGCAGGAGGGGCAGGAAACGACGTTGACGCCGCGATGGCGCAGCCCGAGCGACTTCAGGATGTCGAAGCCGACCTTGATTTCCTCGACCGGGTCGGCCGACAGCGAAACGCGAATGGTGTCGCCGATTCCGGCCCACAGCAGCGAGCCGAGGCCGATGGCCGACTTCACCGATCCGATGCGCAGCCCGCCGGCTTCGGTGATGCCGAGATGCAGCGGGCAGTCGATCGCCTCGGCGAGCGCCTGATAGGCGGCGACCGACAGGAACACGTCGGAAGCCTTCACCGAAATCTTGAACTCGTGAAAGTCATTGTCCTGAAGGATTTTCGCATGGTCGAGCGCGCTTTCGACCATCGCCTCGGGACAGGGCTCGCCGTATTTTTCGAGCAGGTCCTTTTCGAGCGAGCCGCCGTTGACGCCGATGCGCATCGAGCAGCCGTGATCCTTCGCCGCCTTGATGACTTCGCGGACCCGTTCTTCGGAGCCGATATTGCCCGGATTGATCCTGAGACACGCCGCTCCCGCCTGCGCCGCCTCGATGCCGCGCTTGTAGTGGAAGTGGATGTCGGCGACGATCGGCACCGGGACGTTCCTGCAGATCTCTTTCAGGGCGGCGGTCGATTCGACGTCGGGGCAGGAGACGCGGACAATGTCGGCGCCCGCTTCGGCGATCTGGTTGACCTGCCGGATGGTCGCCTGGGCGTCGGAGGTCAAAGTGTTGGTCATCGACTGCACGGCGATCGGCGCGTCGCCGCCGACCGGCACCTTGCCGACCATGATCTGACGGGATTTGCGGCGGGCGATATCGCGCCACGGGCGAACTGACATGACGGGTCCTTTTGGGCTTTCGGCCCTTCTACCGGCTCCGTTGCAAGATTACCGCAGCCGCTAAGAAGTCAAGGCCCGGTCCCGAAACGCCCGCCAGTCGGGCGTTTCGGCCAGGGATCAGAGCGGCCGCTCGAAGCGCAGCGTGAAACGCTGGTCGTAGGCCGGACGGGCGACGCCGTCGACCGTGCGAGGCTCGAAGCGCCAGCGGCGCACGGCGTTGAGCGCCGCGTCGTTGAAGCAGCTGTTGCTGGAGGTCGCCACCCGCGCGCCGGCGACGGTCCCGTCGGGGGTGACGTTGAGGGCGACCTCGACTGTCTCCACGTCGGCCGCGCCAAGCTCGCAGCGGGTCGGATAGATGGGGCTGATCCGCTCGACCAGCACCGGCCCGTCCCCTGCGGCGGCGGGTTCGACGGGCGTCCGATCGGTCCGGCCGGCCGGAGGCATGACGATCGCCTCGGCGCCGGGGCGCGCGCCGTTCATGTTGAACGGCGTCGTTTCGTCGTGAGCGCTGGTGGCGATCTGCACCGCGCACCACAGGATGAACACGGTGATGGCGATCACCGCCCAAAGAGAAAGCTGCGGCCGGTCGGTTTCAGCCGCCGCGGCGTGAGACGCCTCGAACCGCTCGGTCTCGATTTCGGCCGGCGCGGCCCAGCCGGCATCCTCCTTGAAGCGGGAGACGATCGCGGCGGCGTCCAGCCCCAGCGATTCGGCGTAAACCCTGACGAAGCCGATGGCGAACGGGCGCGACGGCAGCGATTTCAGCGCCATCTCCTCGATGGCCTCGAGATAGACCGGCTTGATATGGGTGCGTTCGGAGACGTCGACGAGCGTCAGCCCGGCCATTTCGCGGACGGCTTTCAAGTGCGCGGCGGCTGTCGGAAAATCCTTCGCCTCAAGCTCGCTGGCGCGGCGGCGCGCCCGCGCGTCCTCCATGTTGACGATTTCGGCCGAGCCGTTGTTCGTAGCCACAAGCATCGCCCTTACGCACACCCCGAAAAGCCTAGCGCAGCCGGGGGACCAATTACACCGTGATTCCGCCCGTCGACGCGGCGACTGCGAAAATTTAAGACTTCCGGTTAGGGATGTAGCATCAAAGGCGCCAAATCTTGGTTAGCGCTTTTGTGAAAATTGCGCGCCTTGCTCGCGCAGATGCTCGATCAGGGCGGCGCGCAGGGCGGCGTGTTCGCCATGAAGGCGCTCGCCGAGCCATTTGGTTAATGCGCCGGCGTCGAGCGAACGCACCAGCCGCTTGAAGGGCCCGACCGCCGTGGCCGGAATCGAGAAACGGCGCACGCCGACGCCGATCAGCGCCGCCGCCATCAGCGGATCCGCCGCCTGCTCGCCGCAATAGGAGAGCGGCTTGCCCGCCGACTTCGCCTTGTCGACCAGCATCTGAATGAAGCTGAGGAAACCCGGTTCGATCGGATCGAAGCGCCGCTGGGTCATTTCCGACTCGCGGTCGGCGGCGAAATAGAACTGCGCGAGGTCGTTGCCGCCCACGGAGAGGAAATCGACCTTGGCGGCGATCTCCTCGAGCCGCCAGGCGGCGGACGGGGTTTCGATCATCGCCCCGACCGAGACCGACGCCGGCAGCGGCGCGCCGCGCTTCATGCGGCGGTCTATCTCCCGGTCGACGAGGGCGCGCGCCGCTTCGATCTCGCGCGCCAGCGTCACCATAGGGAACATGATGTGAAGATCGCGCCCCTCGGCGGCGGCCAGCAGCGCGCGCAGCTGCGGCCGGATGATGCCGGGACGATCGACGGCCATCCGCAGGCCGCGCCAGCCCATGGCCGGATTGCCTTCGAGACGGCGCTTCATATAAGTCGCCGCCTTGTCGCCGCCGAGATCGGCGGTGCGGAACACGACAGGCTTGCCGCCGGCCCGCTCCAGCACGTCGCGATAAAGCCGCTCCTGCACGCCGACTTTCGGCAGCTGCTGGCCGATGAGGAATTGCAGCTCTGTGCGGAACAGGCCGACGCCCGCCGCGCCGGTCGCCTCGAGATGCGGCATGTCGAGCGCCAGCCCGGCGTTCATCAGGATCGAAATCCCGACGCCGTCGCGCGTCTCCGCCGGCAGGTCGCGCTCCTTGGCGAAAGCCGCCTGCCGCTCGGACTGCAATTCGCGCTTGTCGCGATAGGAGTCGATAATGTCCGCTGTCGGACGGATATGCACTTCGCCGGTTTCGCCGTCGATGATGACGGCGTCGCCCTCGAACACGCGCTCCAGCGCATTGTCGACGCCGGCGACCAGCGGAATCTCCAGCGCCCGCGCGACGATCGCCACGTGCGACGTGGCGGACGCTTCGGCGAGGACCAGCCCCTTCAGCTTGGCGCGGTCATATTCGAGAAGATCGGCGGGGCCCATCATCCGCGCCACGATGACCGCCTCATCCGGTATGGGCCGGGGCGCCTCCGCGCCGTCGCCGGCGAGATGGCGCAGCAGGCGGTGGGCGAGATCGTCGAGATCGTGCAGCCGCTCCTGCAGATAGGGGTCGCGCGCCGACGACAGTTTGGCGCGGTTTTCCGCCTTCACCTGCTCGACGGCGCTCTCGGCGGTCAGGCCGGAAAACACCGCCGCGCGCAGCCGGTCCTTCCAGCCGCGGTCGTAGGCGAACAGGCGGTAGGTTTCGAGCACTTCGCGGGAGACGCCGGCGAGCGCCTCGTTGGACAGCATTTCATCGACCGAGGCGCGCAGCGCTGAAAGCCCCTCCTCGAGACGCTCCGCCTCGACCGCGACATTCTCGGCGAAAACCTTGTGCTGCGGGGCCGGCGCCTCGTGGAAGGCGGCCTTGCCCATCACGACGCCGGGGACGACTCCGACGCCGACGAGACGCTCCGGCCGGTGCAGCATCTCGCCGACCGCCGCCGTCTCTTCCTTGTCGAGCAGTTCGCCCGAGGCGGCGACTTCGGCGAGCAGGACGGCGAGCGCCTGCGCCGCCTCGACTTCATCCTCGGTGTAACGCCGGCTCGCCTTGTTCTGGAGAACGAGGACGCCGAGCGCCTTGCCGGAACGGATGAGCGGCACGCCGAGAAACGAATGCAGCGGGTCTTCGCCGGTTTCCGCCTTGTAGACGAAGGCCGGGTGCAGCGGCGCGTCGGCGGTGACCAGCGCGCGCTGCGTCGCCGCGACCGTGCCGACAAGGCCCTCGCCCCATTTGAGGCGGGTCTGGTGCACGGCTTCGCGGTTGAGGCCTTCCGTCGAATAGAGTTCGAGATCGTCGTCGGCGCGCCTGAGATAGATGGAGCAGACATCGGCGACGATATGCGTGGCGATGACCCGCGTCAGATGGTCGAGCCGTTCCTGCACGGTCGCTTCCAGCGCCACAGCCTCGCGCATCCGGCGCAAAAGCACCGTGATGCCGCGTTCGCCGTGGCCGCCATGCGGCGGACGTGTCTTTTCGAGGCTCATGCCCCGCTCGCTTCGCGGCCGGGGCTCATGACTCCCCGGCGATTCTGTCGAGACCGTACGCCTGGTGCAGCGCGCGCACGGCGAGCTCCGAATATTGAGCGTCGATCAGCACGCTGATCTTGATCTCGGACGTGGAGATGTTCTGGATGTTGATGCCGCGGTCGGCCAGCGTCTTGAACATCACCGAGGCGACGCCGGCGTGACTCTTCATGCCGACGCCGATCACCGAGACTTTAGCCACGTTGCGGTCGGCCTGGATCGAGGAGAAACCGACGCCTTCCTTGGCGCGCGCGAGCAGATCGGCGGCGCGGTCGAGATCCGACTCGGGGATGGTGAAGGAAATGTTCGCCCCGCCCGGCGCGCGAGACGGGCTCTGCACGATCATGTCGACGTTGATGTTGGCGTCGGCGAGCAGCGTGAAAATTTCCGCCGCCTTGCCGGGCTGGTCGGGCACCGCCATCAGCGAGATCTTCGCCTCGTCGTGCGAAGGGGTGATGCCGGAAACGATTTTCTTTTCCACGATGTCTTCCTCGTCGCAGATGAGCGTGCCGGGGCCCGGCGCGTCGGGATTGTCGAAGCTCGACAGCACTCTCACTCGGACCTTATAGGCCATGGCGAGTTCGACGGAACGGGTTTGCAGCACTTTCGCGCCGACCGAGGCCATTTCCAGCATTTCCTCGAAGGAAATCCGGTCGATGCGGCGCGCCAGTTTGTGAATCCGCGGATCGGTGGTGTAGACCCCGTCGACGTCGGTATAGATATCGCAGCGTTCGGCGCCGACCGCGGCGGCGAGCGCCACCGCCGTCGTGTCGGAACCGCCGCGCCCGAGCGTCGCGATGCGTCCGTCCGGCGCAATGCCCTGGAAGCCCGCGACGACGGCGATCTCGCCGCTGTCGATGGCCGGCCCGATGACGCTCTCCGGAATGTCGGCGATGCGCGCCTTCGAATGCGCCCTGTCGGTCTTCAGCGGAATCTGCCAGCCCTGCCACGAGCGGGCGCGAAATCCTTGCGCCTGCAGCACCAGCGCCAGAAGGCCGGACGTCACCTGCTCGCCCGACGAGACCACCGCATCGTACTCGACGCCGCGCAGCGCGCCGTTAAGCGAGGCGTCGCCGGCGTCCTTGCACAAGGCGACGAGTTTGTTGGTCTCGCCCGCCATCGCCGAGACGACGACGATGACGCCGTTGCCCGTCTTCGCCTCGCGCGCAACGAAGCGCGCGACGTTTCGGATGCGGTCAAGGTCGGCGACGGAGGTGCCGCCGAATTTCATCACGATGCGGGCCATGGCGGGTCTCGGGCGGTCTCTCTTGTCGCTGCGGTGCTCGGCGGGGGCGAAAACGTCGCGGCGGAGCAGGGCGTCGCCGGCGGCGGTTTCGCCGTATAATGGCGGCGTACATCTAGTGGGTTTTGCGGAAAAGGGGAGACCGAAGGCCCCCGCCCCGCCAGAAAGTTTTAAGCCCGCCGCGCGCCTGAGCCGTTTCGAGGAGCAGTTTATGTCCGCCGCCGCAGAATCCGCTCAGAGATCCACGACGGTCGACCCCGGCGAAATCGAGAAATTTTCGAAGATCGCCGCCGAATGGTGGGACCCGTTCGGCAAGTTCAAGCCGCTGCACAAGTTCAACCCGGTCCGGCTCGCCTATATCCGGGACGGCGCTTGCGCGCATTTCGGGCGGGACCGTCGGGCGAACCTGCCGCTTCGCGGACTGCGGCTGCTCGACGTCGGCTGCGGCGGCGGTCTTGTCGCCGAGCCGATGGCGCGGCTCGGCGCGAGCGTCGTCGGCGTCGACGCCTCCGAGACCAACATAAAGGTGGCGAAGCTCCACGCCGAAGAAGGCAGGCTCGCCGTCGACTATCGCGCGACGACGGTGGAGGCGCTGGTCGACGCCGGCGAGGAGCCGTTCGACATCGTGCTCAATCTCGAAGCCGTCGAACACGTCGCCGACATCGATCTTTTCCTCAAAAGCTCTGCGGCTCTGCTGAAACCCGGCGGCTTCCTGGTCGTCGCCACGATCAACCGTACGCTGAAGGCTTTCGCGCTCGCCAAGGTTGGGGCCGAATATGTGCTCGGCTGGCTGCCGCGCGGCACGCACGATCCGAGAAAGTTCGTGAAGCCGGAAGAGATCAGGATGGCGCTCGGGGGCGCGGGCATGACCGTCACCGCCTCGGCGGGCGTGACCTACAATCCGTTGCTCGACGTCTGGCGCATCGGTGAAAACACTGACGTCAATTATATGCTGACGGCGGTGAAAAACGGCGACGCGGCGCGCTGAACGCCTCGCCGCATCCTATATAGGCGGCGGATCGCAACTCTTTTGCAGGAAAGGCCGCCGCCATGCACCGCTCCCGTCTCTGCGCCGTCTTGATCGACTGCAACGTTCCCGACATTAACAAAGCCGCCAGCTTCTGGGCCGGAGCGCTCGGCCGCGCCGTCGATCCGGATCATCCCGGCACGCGGGGCGATTATGTGATGCTGGAAACGCCGCCCGACGAACCCATCGTGCAGATCCAGCGCGTCGATCACGAAAGTCGCGTGCATATCGACATCGAAACCGACGATATTCCCGCCGAAGTCGCGCGTCTTGAGAAACTCGGCGCGACGGTTTCAAAGCGCCTTGAACGGTGGGTGGTGATGGAGGCGCCCACGGGCCAGCGCTTCTGCATCGTGCGCGTGCAGCGCCCCGGCTTTCCGAAAAACGCGACGCACTGGGACTGACCTCGGCGCCGTGCGCCGCGACGGAATTCTTTTCCTCGCCCGTTTGACATGACGACTCCGGGCTGGAGGCGCTGACGAACGGGAGAGTATCCATGATCGTGAAAAATCGGCTTGTCGCGGGGTTCGGCGCCGCGTGCGCAGCGCTTGTCTTCGTTTCCACCGCCGCCGAAGCGCGAAGCTGGTCGCGCGGGGGCTCCTACACCGGACCGGGCGGGCGCACCGCCTCGTGGTCGCAGGGCGCGACCCGCGAGCCCGGCCACGCCTATGGCTACGGCCATCACACCGGCCGCGAAGGCCGCACCGCGTCATACGACTACGACCGCTATGTCGACCGCGACGCCGGCTACGGCTCCTACTCCTACGACCGCGCCTACCGCGACGGCACGTCCCGTTCCGTCGATCGTTCCGCCGTCAGGGTCGAGCCCGGCGTCTACGACTATTCCGCCACGCGCATCCAGCGCGACGGCGACGTGATTACGAGAAGCGGAAGGTATTACCGTCCGTAGGCGAAGGGCGGCGCAGGTCAGTGTCCCTGCGCCGCGCCCGCGCCTTTCGGCGTCCGTATCATCTCCACCATCTCGCGCACATCCTGCGGCGTCTTCGCTGTAAACCGCGCCACGACGGCGGCGACGGCGAAGTTCAAAAGCATGCCGACGGCGCCGATGCCTTCCGGCGAAATCCCGAACAGCCACTGTGCGGCCGTGTTGGACGCGCCGAACCAGCCGGACTTGAACCACACGATATAGAGAAGCGTGAAGACGAGGCCGGCGAGCATCCCGGCGATCGCGCCTTCGCGGTTCATGCCCTTGAAGAAAATCCCCATCAGGATCGCCGGGAACAATGACGCCGCGGCGAGGCCGAAGGCGAGCGCCACCACCTGCGCCACGAAACCGGGCGGATTGATGCCGAGCCAGCCCGCGACGAGGATGGCGGCGGCGGCGGCGAGGCGCGCCGCGAGCAATTCTCCGCGCTCGGAGACTTGCGGGCGGAAGGTCTTCTTGAGGAGATCGTGGCTGACCGCCGCCGAAATGACGAGAAGCAGCCCCGCCGCCGTCGACAGCGCCGCCGCGACGCCGCCCGCCGCCACGAGGGCCGCGACCCAGGCCGGCAGCCGCGCGATCTCCGGGTTCGCGAGCACCATGATGTCCGGATCGACCGCGACCTCGTTGTCGTTCGCGGTCGGCGCGTTGGAGACGAGCCGCTCGCCGTTCGCGCCGGCGGCGCCGCTGAAGACGGGACGGCCCTCGAACGGCGCGCCGGCCGCATATTGCATTTTGCCGTCGCCGTTCTTGTCGAGCCAGGCGATGAGGCCGATCCCTTCCCACGTTTTCACCCATTGCGGCGCCTCGGCGTATTCCTCGCCGTTCACCGTCTCGATGAAGTTGAGGCGCGCGAAGGCGCCGACCGCCGGCGCCGTCGTGTAAAGCAGCGCGATGAAGACCAGCGCGTAGCCCGCCGACTTCCGGGCGTCAGAGACTTTCGGCACCGTGAAGAAGCGGACGATGACGTGCGGCAGCCCCGCCGTGCCGACCATCAAGGCGAGGGTGATGGCGAACACGTCGGCTTTCGACTTTGCGCCTTGCGTGAATTCGGAAAAGCCGAGATCGACCAGCGTCGCGTCGAGCTTCGCCAGCACGTGAACGCCGTCGGGGCCCGCCGCGCCGAGCCCGAGCTGGGGAACCGGATTGCCGGTGATCATCATGGAAATGAAGATCGCCGGCACGAGATAGGCGAAGATCAGCACGCAATATTGCGCGACCTGCGTGTAAGTGATCCCCTTCATGCCGCCGAACACGGCGTAGACGAACACCACCGCCATGCCGGTGACGACGCCCCACTCGATCGGCATTTCGAGAAAGCGCGAGAACACCACGCCGACGCCGCGCATCTGCCCGGCGATATAGGTGAACGAGATGACGATGAGGCAGACGACGGCGACGACCCGCGCCGTCTTCGAATAATAACGCGCCCCGATGAAGTCCGGCACCGTGAACTGGCCGAACTTCCTGAGATAAGGAGCAAGCAGCAGGGCGAGCAGCACATAGCCGCCGGTCCAGCCCATCAGATAGACCGAGGCGTCGTAGCCGCCGAAGGCGATGATGCCGGCCATCGAGATGAACGAGGCGGCGCTCATCCAGTCGGCGGCGGTCGCCATGCCGTTGGCGACCGGCGGCACGCCGCCGCCGGCGACATAGAATTCCTTCGTCGACCCGGCCCGCGAAAGTATCGCGATGGCGATATAGAGCGCGAACGACGCCCCGATGAAAATCCAGGTAAGGAGTTTGGCGTCCACGGACCGGCCTCAATCGTCCGACAGGCCGAGACGCCGTTCGAGCGCCTTCATCCGCGCCGAATAGACGAAGATGAGCGCCACGAACACGTAAATGGAGCCCTGCTGGGCGAACCAGAAGCCGAGGGGAAAGCCGCCGATGGTTATCCGGTTCAGCGCATCGACGAACAGGATGCCGGCGCCGAACGAAACCGCGAACCAGAGGGCGAGCAGCGCGCCTAGCAGTTTCACGTTTTCGCGCCAGTATATGCTCGCCTGAGTCTTGTTATGATTCTGATCTTCCTCGCCCAACCCCGTCTCTCCATTGCGGTTTTATCCGACCCTAGAGCAATTTGTGCGCCTGTAGAAGCGCAAAGCGGCGCGCGGCTCGACTGATTTTATCGGGTTTCGTCCGTATACGCTCGTTCGCTCCCGCACAATTTCATACAACCGAAAAATTTCTGTCACCAAAAGTTCGCGGTCGCCGCTTAGACGCCGCGGCGTGGGGTTGCTTTACTCGGGGACTGATACATGACGTTCAAGACGCTGCTGCTCGCCTCGTCGGCGGGACTGTTTTCGCTCGCCTGCGCCCAACCGGCGTTCGCGCAACCGGCCGAGGATGCCGCCGGCGACGCGGCCACTGTCGACGAAATCATCGTCCAGGGCACGAAGCTCTCCCGCCAGCGCGCCATCGACGAGAAGCGCAACGCCGACGGCGTCGTCGACGCGCTCGGCGTCGACGAGCTCGGCCAGCTCCCCGACAAGAATGTCGGCGAATCGCTGAACCGCCTGCCGGGAGTCTCCATGCTCGTGGAGAAGGGCGAAGGCCGTTTCGTGCAGATCCGCGGCATCAATCCGGCGCTCAACAACGTCACCATCAACGGCGTCAATCTCGGCTCTCCGGAACAGGAAGGCGGCGGCCGCCTCGCGCCGCGCGACCTCATCACGGGCGGCGTGCTCGGCGGCGTGCAGGTCATCAAGACGCCGACGCCCGACATGGACGCGCAAGGAATCGGCGGCACGGTGAACGTCGACACCACCATGCCGTTCGACCGCGACGACGATCTCTACGGCTATTTCACCGGCCGCTACGGCATTGAGCAGATCAAGCCCGAGGACGAAGCCTTCGGCGGGCACAATCCCTACGCCATCGACGGCATGGTTTCCGGCAAGCTCGCCGACGGCCGCCTCGGCTGGCTTCTGGGCGCCACCTGGTCCGACCGCGAATATATCGCCACCGGCATCTACCAGGACGACTGGGATCCGGCCGCCGGCCTGCCGGTCAACGTCAAGAACAACTATTACGTCATCGGCCGCGAGCGCCTCAACATCAACGGCGCGCTCGAATTCCGCCCCGACGACCAGTCGAAATATTTCGTGCGCGGCTTCTACGCCACCTGGGACGAGTTTCAGCACCGCAACCGCTACGAACAGAATCTCTCGGCGGGCGTCGTCGCCGCCGACGAGAGCCACGGGGTCTCCGGTCCGAACCGCATCCTCGCGAACATCCGCAACGAAAAAGCCGACAAGTCGCTGTTCTCGATGGCGGTCGGCGGCGAGCGCGTCTTCGACGACGTGACGGTGAACGTGCTCGGCCAGCGCAACGACAACACGCTCGAAGAGCCGAACGACAACTGGGAATTCCGCTCCGGCGCGATTTTCGGACCGAACACATGGGTGCTCGGCGAGGACGGCGTCGTCACCGTCACTCCGGACGCCGGCACGCCGGACCGTCAGGACCCGAGCCTGATCGGCTTCCGCCGCGTCAGCTTCTTCGATCGCCGGATGGACGAGGTCACCTATATCGGCAAGATCGACGTGCGCTGGGACGTCGACGACGCCACCTATTTCAAGACCGGCGTCAAGCTCACCAACACCGACCGCGATCTCGACGAGGGCCAGCGGCGTTACGTTCCGGGCTCGCTCGCCCTGACGCTCGGCACGTCGCCCCTGTTCACCAACGGCGCGTTCATGAACGACGTCAACGGCGCCAAGGTTCCGAACATCTGGCTCGACATCGACGGCATGAACGCCTTCTTCGCCGATCCGGCCAACGCCGGCCATTTCGCAGCGGACGACGCCGCCAATTTCGTCTCCGACAACGCCGGCGACTATTCGGTGCGCGAGCGTGTCCTCGCCGGCTATGTCATGGGCAAGAAAACGCTCGGCGCCCTTGAGCTGATCGGCGGGGCCCGCGTCGAATGGACCGACATCGCGAGCGCCGGGAAGCTGCTCGCCGGCGGCGTCGCGACCGAGATCGAGGACGGCGGCGACTATCTGTTCGTCAGCCCGTCGGCCATCGCCAAGCTGACGCCGACCGACACGCTGGTCTTCCGCGCCGCTGTGACGCGCTCCATCGGCCGGCCGGACTTCGACGTCATCGCTCCGCGCTCGACGGCGAGCGAGGACGGCGCCATCGGCACGATCAGCATCGGCAATCCGGACCTTCGTCCGCGCAAATCGTGGAACTTCGATCTTTCGGCGGAATGGTATCCGACCGAATTCTCGGTGTTCTCGGTGGGCCTGTTCTACAAGGATATTTCCGACGAGCTGGTCGGCTTCACCGAGTCGCTCGCCGATCAGGCGGCGATGGACGCGGCGCTCGCGGCGCGCGGCCTCACCGGCCTCATCGACACGTCGGGGCTGACCCGGCTCGACCTGTCGACGACCGTCAACGGCGCGTCGGCGACGCTCAAGGGCGTGGAAGTTCTCGGCCAGACCCAGTTCAGCTTCCTGCCGTCGCCCTTCGACGGGCTCGGCGCGTCGGCGTCGGCGACGTTCCTGGACGGCGAAACCGAACTGCCCAGCGGCACGGTGCCGCTCACGGGACAGGCGGACAGCACCTACGCCTTCACGATCTTCTACCAGAAGGGTCCGCTCGATGCGACGGTGAGCTACGCCTATAACAACAGCTATCTCACCGACTTCAATCCGGATCCCGACCTCGTTCTCGATCAGGGCGCGTTCGGACGCTGGGACGCGCGGATTTCGTACGAACTCTTCGACAACGTGAAAATCTTCGCCGAAGGCGTCAATCTCAACAACGAACCGACCTCCGAATTCCAGGGCGGCCGGGACAATTGGAATACGGAATATGAGTATGTCGGACGCACGTTCTATTTCGGCGTCAGCATCGGCTTCGGCGGCTAAAGCGCCGGCGGCCCTCCTCCCGGGCCGCCGCCTCCGCCTGACGATCGCCGGCGCGTTAGGGGGCTGCGCGCCGGCGATCGCCTTTGCTTTGGCTCAAACGCCCGCGCCCTATGTCGCGCCGGCGCCGCTGGCGCTGGAGGCGACGACGGCGAGAATTTACGACGCGCCCGAAGCCGATCAGGGCGCGGCGGCTGACGGGAAATATTTCTACGCCGTCGACAACAGCGTGATCGCTAAATACGCGCTGAAGGATGGCGACCGCGTCGCCGCCTGGGAAGGCCCGGCGCACGGCCTCATCCGCCACCTCAACAGCTGCTTCGCCGAGAAGGGGCGGCTTTACTGCGCAAACTCGAACTACTCGCTGACGCCGATGGGATCGTCGGCGGAGATTTTCGACTCGGCGACGATGAGCCACGCGGAAAGCCACAGCCTCGGCCTCACCGAGGAAGGCTCGCTGGTGTGGTTCGACCGTTACGGCGACGGCTGGATCGCCGGGTTCGCGCACTACGACGAAAATGGCGGCCTTCCGTACAAGGACCACCGTTACTCCAGCGTCGTGACGTTCGACAGCGAATGGCGCAGAACGGGCGGCTGGCTGTTCCCCGACAGCGTTCTGGCGCGCATGGCGCCGCACGCCGCGTCGGGCGGCGCCATCGGGCCGGACGGGCTTCTTTATGTGATGGGCCACGACCGGCCGGAAATGTACGTGCTCGGAAAGCCGGTCATGGGGCCGACGCTGATCCATGTCGCCACCATCGCGGTCGAAGCGGAAGGCCAGGCTTTCTCCTTCGCGCCCGACGGCGCGCAGCGGGTCTACGCGGTGTCGCGCGAGGGCGGAAAAGTCATCGCCATCGACCTGCCGACGGTGGACGCGGCCGGGTTTTCCGACGCCCGCCCCTTCAGGTGATCTGGCGCGCCGCCTCGGCGATCGGCCCGAGATCGGCCCATTTTTCTTCAAGCGCCTTCAGCGTCGCGCGATAGCCGTCTTCGACGGCGACGTCGTATTTCTTCCAGTCCCTGAGTTCGACGCCTGGCACGTTGGGGGCGATCATGAGATCGGCGGGATGGACCTTTTTCGTCCCTTCTTCGCGGGCGGTCGCAGCGCGCATCAGCAGCGAGACGATGGGCGGCGCCGACTTCATGCCATGGCGGCGCATCCAGCCGAAGAAGCTCGGCGGGTCGGCGAAATCCTCGGCGCGGATGGTGCCTTCCTGCGCCACATCGATGCCGATGGTGACCCCGCGATGGATGCCGGTCATGATGTCGGTCGGGAAGTTGTTGATGACGGCGCCGTCGACCAACAGCTTGTCGCCGTCGACCACCGGCGGAAGGATGCCGGGGAGCGAAATCGACGCCCGCAGCGCATCCCGCAGCAATCCCACGCGGTGCACCCGCGCCGCGCCCATCGTCAGTTCCGACGACACGCAGAAGAACGGAATCTCCAGTTCCTCGATCAGGGTGTCGCCGAAATGCCGCCGCAACCGCTCCTCGACCAGTCCGCCCCTCGTCAGCGCCACCACCGGCAGCACATGATCGCCGAGCGGGTTGGAGGCGACGAAAGCATCGGTGATGCGCTCCCTGATCTCGGCGTCGTCCCAGCCCATGGCGACGCAGGCGGCGATGATGCCGCCCATCGAGGCGCCGCAGGCGAAATCGATCGGCAGCCCCTTTTCGCGCAGCGCCTTGACGGCGCCGATATGCGCATAGGCGCGCGCCCCGCCCCCGGAGAGGACGAGGCCTACGGATTTTCCGGCGATGACCCGCGCCAGGCGCCCGAGACATTCGTCGTTGCGCCAGTGAAAGATGCGGTTGGCGTCCATCGCCTCCGCCCAGTCCCTGACGCTCGCCGCCCTGACGCCCTCCTGGATCATCACCAGGTCGACGAGGCGGAACTTGCGCGCCGGGGAGCTTTCCTCCGGACTTAAGGGGAAGGGACGCTGCGGCCGGGCGTCGCGCCGCGCGAACACCAGAAAGCGGTCGGCGTGCCGAAGCACGAACTTGTACCACGACGTGTCGGAAATGCGCGCGGCGAGCAGCACTATGTCATGGGCGTTCTCCTGCGCCTCGAAGGAGATGAACACATGATCGGCGTCGTCTTCCGTCAGCAGGCGGACAGTAACGCCGTAGCGTTCGATCTCGGCGGCGATGCGCCGCGCCCGCGCCTCGAGGTCGATCGACGGCGACGAGGCGACGAGGGCGAAGACGCGCGGCGCCGATTTCTTGAAGCTGGCGCGCGGGTGCCGGGCGCGCTGCAGCACGGAGCGCGCAAGGGCGCTGGCGAAATCCGCCGACTCTTCGAGCATGGCGTCGAAGTCCTCGCGCGGCAGGGCGAGAAGCTCTGTGTCCCTCAGCGCGTAGACGGAGGCGGAGTGAGGCTCGCCGGAAAGCAGCGACATCTCGCCGACCGGCTCTCCGGCCCGCACATAGCCGATGACCTCGTCCCCGCCCTGACCGGAGCGCACGACGATCAGGCGGCCCGACAGAACGAAGAACAGCGTCTGCGAATAGGAGCCCTGCGCGAACAGCTCCCAGCCGCCGGCGAGCGAGAACCACAGGCCGCGCCGGGCGATCGATTCGACGGCGGCGCCGTCAAGCTGCTGGAAGAAGGCGAGGCCCTTCAGGCGTTCGCGGATCGGGATCATGGCACCAAGAGGTAGCGCTGCGTTGCAGGCGCGCGCAAGCCGCGCGGGCCCGCCGCATCGAGACGGGCTCTGCGCCGCTTTTATCCGTGGTCAGAAAGGGGCCGCCTAGTTCAGCGTTTTTTTCGCCCGCGGCGAAATCCGCGCCTTGCCGGCGCGCTCGGGAGCCTTGTCGGACTTGAGCCCGGCCCCGGGAAGCGGCGCGACTTCGACGCCTTCGCGAACCAGCTCCTTGACCTCTTCGCCGGTCGCCTCGCCGTAGATGCGACGCGGGTCGGTCTCGCCGTAATGGATGCGGCGCGCTTCGTCGGGGAACTTGTCGCCGACATAATCGAAATTCTTCTCGACATAGGCGCGCGCCCGGGCCGCCGCCTCCGTCACCGACTGACGGATGTCGGCGAGGCGCTCGGCGCGGCCGGCTTCGCCCTTGGCGATCGCCGGCGCCATGATCGCCTTGTGCACGTCGCCGGTGCCGCAAACGGGACACGCGAGCAGGCCCTGTTCGGCCTGCGCGTCATAGTCCTCGCTGGAGCGGAACCAGCCTTCGAAGTGATGTTCTGCGTCGCAACGCAACTGGTATTTCATCATGCTTTTATAGTGAGGACTTTGATGGCTCTTTCAAGGCCGAGACCGGGAATCCGGGCGCGGGCCTCGGATGCGCGCCCTAAATCGATCTCTGCAAGTATGACGCCGGGCGCGTCGTTTTCAGCTTCCGCGAGAATTTCGCCCCACGGACCGATCACCAGACTGTGACCGTAAGTCGCGCGTCCGTCCTCGTGGAGTCCGCCCTGCGCGGCCGCGAGGACGAAGGCGCCGTTCTCGATGGCCCGGGCGGTTAACAAAGTCTTCCAGTGGGCCTGTCCCGTCTGGCGGGTGAAGGCGGCGGGAACGCAGAGCACCCCGGCCCCAGCCTGCGCCAGGGCGCGGTAAAGATGCGGGAAGCGCACGTCGTAGCAGATCGTCAGCCCGATTTTGGCGAGCGGCGTATCGACCAGCACGGCGCCCTCGCCCGGTCTGTAGACCTTCGATTCCTTCCAACTCTCGCCGTTCGGCAGGTCGACGTCGAACATGTGCAGCTTGTCGTAGCGGGCGACGATTTCTCCGTGCGGGGAATAAAAGAAGCTGCGGTTGGCGGCGCGGCGTTCGCCTATCTTCACCGCCATTGAGCCGATCAGCAGCCACACGCCGAACTCGCGCGCCATCGCAGCGAAAGCGCCGACTTCCTCGAGCCCCGATTCTTCCGGCAGATGCGCGAAAAGCCGGGCGGCGTC
The DNA here is from genome assembly GCA_036337175.1 of Pseudomonadota bacterium. Lineage (GTDB taxonomy): Bacteria > Pseudomonadota > Alphaproteobacteria > Caulobacterales > Parvularculaceae > Amphiplicatus. The sequence goes on along the minus strand of JAYZEQ010000002.1, from coordinate 824,774 downwards.
GCGGTCGAGCACGTTGGTCATTTCCGGAGTGACGACGAACGTCGCGCCCTTGCCCGCCGCGTCGGCGATCAGCGCCCGTGCGTCGGCGAGATTGCGCTTGCGGTCGATTCCCGAGCGCATCTGCGCGCAGGCGGCGAGAAACGTCCCGCCTTCACGCGGCATTGAGAAGCTCGTCGAGCTCGCCGGCGTCGTCGAGCGCTTTCAGCTCGTCGAAACCGCCCACATGCGTCTCGCCGATGAAGATCTGCGGATAGGTGCGCTGGCCGTTCGAGCGGGCGAGCATTTCCTCGCGCAGCTTGGCGTCGAAGCCGGCGGACAGTTCGACCACCTCGGCGCCCTTTTGCTGCAGCAGCGACAAGGCGCGCACGCAGTAGGGGCAGAGCGGACGGGTGTAGACGGTGACTTTTTTCATAGACCTTCCTTAGCAGGCGCGAATATGGCGTGTCGCGCGCCGCTTGCAACCGGGCGTCAAGCCGCATCGTCCTAAATCGCCTCGACGCCGTTTCTGGCCGTTCGCGCCAGCACCAACGCATCGACCCGCGCCGCCCCCGCCCGTTTCAGCGCCCGGGCGCAGGCCGAGAGCGTCGCGCCGGTGGTCAGCACGTCGTCGATCAGCACCACCGCCCTGCCTTTCAGCTCTTCCCGGCGCTCCTCGCGCACGGCGAACGCGCCCTCGACATTGCGTTTGCGCCCCTGCGCCGAGAGCCGCGCCTGCGGCGGCGTCGGACGGGTGCGGAGGAGAGCGTCGTGGAGGACCGGCAGGCCTTTCAGTTTCGACAGGCCGACGGCGAGAAGTCCCGCCTGATTGTAGCGCCGGGCGAGCAGGCGGCGGCGATGCAGCGGCGTCGGGACGAGAACGGTTTCCGGACGGAGGAACGGCGCGCCGGCCCGCGCCAGCCAGCCGGCGAGCAGCGGCGCGAGCTCGGTGCGGTCGGCGTATTTGAACGCCGTGACGAGCGAGTGGCTGGCGTCGTCATAGGCGACGGCGGCGCGCGCCGCCTCGAAAGCGGGCGGCTCGGCGATGCAGGCGGCGCACTCCGCGCTCTCTCCATGATCGTGCTCGAACGGATAGCCGCAGCGCGCGCAGACCGGATCGTCGATGAAGGAAAGCCGCGCCCAGCCCGCGGCCGACAACGTTCCCGGGGCCGCCACCCGCTCGCCGCTGATCGGGCAGGTCGGCGGCAGGATGAAATCGAGGGCGCGGCGGGCGCAGACGCGCGCATTCGCTGCGATAATCGCCATCAGCCTTGCCGTCCGCTCGTCCCGGCTTTCGCCGGGATGGTCGGAGTCGAAAGCCGGATCGGCGCTCATAAAAACGTATACGGATCGATATCGACGATCCGCCGCACTGGGCCGGGCAGTTTCAGCTTTCCGAGCCAGGCGCCGAGATAAGCCTGCACGTTCACGTCCTTTCGCGCCTTGACGAGAAACCGCATGCGCGTCTCGCCGCGCAGGCGATAGATCGGCGCCGGGGCCGGGCCCCAGAGTTCGACGCCGTCGGCGTGCGGCGCGGCGCGGCGGTGCGCGGCGGCGGCCTCGTGCAGCGCCTTCTCGTTGGTCGAGCGCAGCAGCACGGCGGCGAGACGGCCGTAGGGCGGGAAGCCGAGCGCCTGCCGGCTCGCGGCCTCGGCGGCGAGAAAGTCGTCGCGGTCGCCGCCCGCGAGCGCGGCGAGCACCGGCGCCTCCGGCTGATAGCTTTGCAGAAGCGCCCGGCCGGGTTTTTCGGCGCGCCCCGCCCGGCCGGCCACCTGCGACAGCAATTGATAGGTGCGCTCGGCGGCGCGCAGGTCGCCGCCGGCCAGCCCCATGTCCGCGTCGACGACGCCGACGAAGGTGAGGTTCGGAAAATTATGGCCCTTGGCGACGAGCTGCGTGGCGATGAGGATGTCGATCTCGCCCGCGCGCATCGCGTCGAGAATTTCGCGGATGCGCCCGGCGCCGGCGACGTCCGACGACAGCACGGCGCGGCGCGCGTCCGGCCACAGACTCGCGGCTTCCTCGGCGACGCGCTCGACTCCCGGTCCGCAGGCGGATAATCCGCCGACCGCGTTGCATTCGGGGCAGGCCGCCGGCTTCGGCATCGAAAAGCCGGTGTGATGGCAGACCAGCCTGTTCTCGAACCGGTGCTCGACGAGCCACGTGTCGGAGTTCGGCGCCTTCATGCGGTGTCCGCATCGCCGGCAGATGGTGAGCGGCGCGTAGCCGCGGCGGTTGAGGAACAGCAGCGCCTGCCCGCCGCCCGCCAGGGCCTCGTTGACGCCGGCGACCAGCGGCGGCGCGAGCCATCGCCCCTGTTCCGGCGGCTCGCGGCGCATGTCGGCGATCTCGACGTCAGGAAGGCGCGCGCCGCCGAACCTCGCGCCTAGGCGAACGATGCCGTAGCGGCCCTGATCGACGTTGACCACGGTTTCGAGCGACGGCGTCGCCGAGGCGAGGATCACCGGAAACCGCGCGCGGCTGCCGCGCGCCACGGCGAGGTCGCGCCCGTGATAGATCACCCCGTCTTCCTGCTTGTAGGCGCTTTCGTGCTCCTCATCGACGACGACGAGACGAAGGTTCCTGTACGGAAGAAACAGCGCCGAGCGGGCGCCGACGACCAGCCGGGCGCTTCCGTCGTTGACGCGCCGCCATACGCGGCGGCGCGCGGCGCTCGAAATGTCGGAATGCCAGGCGGCGGGCTCGGCGCCGAAGCGCTCCTCGACTCGCTTCAGGAACGGCGCGGTCAGCGCGATTTCCGGCAGCATCACGAGAACCTGCGCGCCGGGCTCGCGGCGCAGCATGGCGGCGACAGCTTCGAGATAGACCTCGGTCTTGCCCGAGCCGGTGACGCCGTCGAGCAGCACCGGCGGCGGCGCCTCTTTGGCGATCATGTCGTCGAGCGACCGCGCCGCCTCGGCCTGTTCCGGCGACAGCGCGCGCGGCGCCCGGTCCGGATCGGGCGAATCGAACGGCGGGTCGGGGTCGATGCGCAAGACCTCGAGCGCGCCGGATTTCGCCAGCCCGCGAATGACGCCGTCGGTGACGCCGGCTTTCGCGGCCAGATCCTTCGCCGGCAGCGGTTTGCCCGTCGCGGCGGCGAGGACGGCTTCGCGTTGCGGCGTCATGCGGTCGGGGCGAAGACCGGCGGCGCGATAGCCGACGACGCCGGCCGGCGGCTCCAGCGCGTCGCCGCCGCGCATCACCAGCCGCAGCACCGAGCCGGCGGGAAACATCGTGTAGCCGGCGACCCAGTCGATGAAATCGATGACGGCGCGCGACAGCGGCGGCGCGTCGAGCGCCGCGTCGATGCGTTTCAGCCTGGCGGCGTCGAACGTCTCGCCGTCCTCGTCCCCGTCCGGCCAGACGACGCCGCGGACCAGATTCGGGCCGAAGGGCGCGACGACCCATGTTCCCGGTTCGAGACGCGAGTTGGCGAGATAGTCGAAACTCTTGAAAAGAGGCAGGGGGAACAGGACTTTGACGCGCGCCGGCGAAGAATCGCGCCGATTCGGCGAGGCCGCATGGGCCGCTCCCGGCGCGGCGCGCGGTTCGTTATTCCTTGCGTCCATTCCTCGCAGCTTGATCCGTGGGCCGGTTTCGGCTGAATTACCGCCGACTTCCGGCCCCTTGTCGCTTAATGGCGGACCCATCGCAATGCGTCTTCTCCTGTCTCTCGTCGCCGCCATTCTCGTCTCGGCCGTCGCGACGGGCGCCGAAGCGAAATACTCGCTTTGCAACAAGACCAGTTACGCGCTGTCCGCGTCCATCGGTTATGTCGACGGCGACCGGCTGGCGACGCGCGGCTGGTGGCGGCTGCGCCCCGGCCAGTGCAAGGTGGTGCTGACCGAGCAGACCAATCCGGGACGCTACTTCGTCTATGCGGAAGCCATTCCCGGCCACCGCGGGCCGACGCGCACCTGGTCCGGCGACACGCCGCTCTGCGTCGAGAATTCCGGCTTCTTCAATCTCCGCAATCAGGAAATCTGCCGCGACGATCCCTCCAAGCAGCGCTCGTTCTTCGACGTCGAGGTGACGCCCGCGGCCGGCGGCAACTGGCAGACCGATTTCGCCGAAGCCACCAACTTCACCGTCTACAGCGCCGAGGTGGCGGGCGTGCAGCGTCTGCTTCAGGACGTCGGCAAGGACATCAAGTCGATCGACGGCACGCTCGGACGAGACACGCAGCGCATCCTCGCCGCCTACCGCAAGGAAAAGAGCCTCGCGGAAGGCGCGACCATCGACGATGAGCTGATCGACGCGCTGATCGACGACGCCAATGCGCGCGAGGCCAAGCTCGGACTGTTCTTCTGCAACAAGGCCGAAGCCGCCGTATGGAGCGCCATCGCCGAGCCGGCGAAAGAAGGCGTCTATACAGCGCGCGGCTGGTGGCGCCTTGAGCCGGGCGACTGCGCCAAGGTCGTCAAGGGCGAGCTCAAACAGAATCATTTCTACGTCTACGGCGTCATCGAGGAAGGCCGCAGCGAACGCCGGCTCGCCGGCGGCGACAAGAAATTCTGCGTCAACGCTGTGAAGTTCGAGGTTTCGAGCGAACTCACTTGCGCCGATCAGGAGCTTGACGAGGCGGTGTTCAAGCGCGTCGACATCGGCAGCGCCACATCGGCGACGTTCGACTTCACGCCGACCATGTTCGTCGCGCCGCCGACGCAGTGAGAAAGGAAGAAAGAAGACGCCAGAATCCAGAAGCCAGAAGGGCGCTCCTCCGGTTTCTGATTTCTGGCTTCTGGTTTCTGTAATGACCGCCTCCCCGTCCCCCGACCTTTCGCATGTCGACGCCTGGGTTTTCGATCTCGACAACACGCTGTATCCGGCCGAGTGCAACCTGTTCGGCCAGATCGACGCGCGCATGGCGGCGTTCATCGAACGCCTGCTGGGCTGCGATGCGGCCGAAGCGCGGCGCCTGCAGAAGGGCTATTACGTCAAGTACGGCACGACGATGAGCGGACTGATGCGCGAGCACGGCGTCGCGCCGCGCGCGTTTCTCGACTATGTGCACGAGATCGACCTCAGCGTCGTCGCGGCGAACGAGGCGCTCGCCTCGGCCATCGCGGCGCTGCCGGGCAAACGCTACATCTTCACCAACGGCTCGGTGAAGCACGCCGAAAACGTCGTCGAACGCCTCGGCGTCTCCGGGCTGTTCGACGCCGTGTTCGACATCGAGGCGGCGGATTACACGCCGAAGCCGCACCGCCAGACCTACGAGCGTTTCCTCGCTGCCCATGCGGTCGCGCCGAAGCGCGCGGCGATGTTCGAGGACCTCGCGCACAATCTGCAATCGGCCTACGATCTCGGCATGACCACCGTGCTGGTGACGTCGCGCGCCGAATGGATCGCCGACGAGCCGGCGGACAAGCGCCCTGCCCTCCCCGGCGACCGCCACGCGCATGTGCATCATGTGACCGACGACCTCGCCGGCTTTCTCGGCGCCGCCGTCGTCGCCGCAGCAGCCTGAAGGAAGACCGACGCTCATGACCGACGCGACCGCTCTCGCCCGCATCATCGACCAGGCGTGGGACGCGCGCGCCGACATTTCGCCCTCGACGCGCGGCGAGACGCGTGACGCGGTCGAGGAGGCGCTGGCGCTGCTCGACAGCGGCCGCGCCCGCGTCGCCGAGCCCGATGCGGTGAAGACAGGGAACGTCACGCGCTGGCGGGTCAATCAATGGCTGAAAAAAGCCGTGCTTCTTTCCTTCCGGCTCAACGACAACGCGCTCGCCGGCGACGCGCCGGGCCAGGGCATGATCGACCGCTCGCCCGGGCCGTGGTGGGACAAGGTTCCGACCAAGTTCGCGTCGTGGACGGAGAAGGAATTTCGCGCCGGCGGTTTCCGCGCCGTGCCGGGCGCCGTCGTGCGCCGCGGCGCCTACATCGCGCCGAACGCAGTGCTGATGCCGTCCTTCGTCAATATCGGCGCCTATGTGGGCGAAGGCACGATGGTCGACACCTGGACAACGGTCGGCTCCTGCGCGCAGATCGGAAAGAACTGCCACCTTTCCGGCGGCGTCGGCGTCGGCGGCGTGCTTGAACCGCTGCAGGCGAACCCGGTCGTCATCGAGGACAACTGTTTTATCGGCGCGCGTTCGGAGGTCGCCGAGGGCGTCATCGTGCGCGAGGGGTCGGTGCTGTCGATGGGCGTCTATCTCGGCGCCTCGACGCGCATCGTCGACCGCGAGACGGACGAAGTCCTGTACGGGGAGGTTCCGCCCTACTCCGTCGTGGTCGCCGGCTCCATGCCGTCCTCGAAAGGCGGCCCGCATCTCTATTGCGCGGTGATCGTCAAGCGCGTCGACGAGAAGACGCGGGCGAAGACCAGCGTCAACGATCTTCTGAGGGCCTGAAAAAGCCCGCGAAAACAAAGGCGGGGAAAGTTATCCCCGGCTTTTCAGGCGCCCTTATTGTGGGCGCATGATCGAAGAACGCCAATATTCAGCCTGCGGCGCGTCGCCCGGTTTCTCCCGGCGGCGGCGCCCCGCCGCGCCCGCTGCGTTTCGCGCGAAAGCCGGCCGCACCCCGCGCCGGCGCTCAACGAGGCGACTCGCGAATGAGGCCGTTTCGCACGATTCCGGCCATCGCTCAGGAAGTCCAGCCGAGCTGGCGCGCCTGGCTCGCCGCGTCTCGCGCGCCCCAGCGGCGATGGATCTTGCCGTCCCTTATTTCGTAGAACTCCATGGCGACGAGTTCATAGGACTTTCCGGTCGCCGGCATGCCGCGGAATTCCCGGCGCGCGGTTCCGGTTTCCCTGAAGCGCGCCGCGACCCGGTCGCCTTCGCAGACGAGCGCCTCGATGTCGAGACGGATGGCGAGGCATTCCACGAGGTCGCGCCAGATCGGCATCACGTCGTCGACCGATCCCCAGCCGAGCACGCCGCGCACCACCGCATCCGGCGCATGGACAGCGCGCAGACGCTCGAAATCGCCGGCGTTGAACGCCTTCACATAGGCCTGGACGACGGCCTTGTTCGCTTCGCTCATTCTCGTTCCTCCGGTGCAGAACGCGACCGGCCCGCCTTCTATTCCGTTTCACGCGAAACGGAAGCCGCGCGGCGTGCGAGCTCCTTACATCTTCGGGACGAATTTCTCGCGGATGGTGACAAGCTCCTCCGCGGCGGTCGGATGCAGCGCGCAGGTCTCGTCGAACTGCTTCTTGGTGACGCCCGCCTTCACCGCGATGGCGAGGCACTGGATCATCTCCGGCGCGCCCTCGCCGACGATGTGAACGCCGACGACCCGGTTCGTTTCGGCGTCGACGACGAGCTTCATCATGGTGCGCTGCTCGTTGCCGGTGAGCATGTTCTTCATCTGGCGGAAATCGGTCTTGTAGATGTCGATCTTCGCGAACTTCTTGCGCGCCTCGTGCTCGGCGTAGCCGACCGTGCCGACCGGCGGTTGCGAGAACACCGCCTTGGGAATGAAGGCGTAGTCCATCTTCTGCGGGTTGCTGTTGAACTCGCTTTCGGCGAAAGCCGCGCCCTCGCGGATCGCCACCGGCGTCAGCGCCACCCGGTCGGTGACGTCGCCGACCGCGAATATGTTAGGCACGGAGGAGCGCGAAAACTCGTCGACCTTCACCGCCCCGTCCCTGCCGAGTTCGACGCCGGCCTTGTCGAGCCCCATGCCGCTTGTGTTCGGCTTCCTGCCCACCGCCCAGAACACCAGATCGGCGTCGACATGATGGCCGTTCTTCAGGTGCACGCGCTTTTGGTCGCCGTCGAGCTTCTCGATCTTCTCGAACACGGTCTGGGTGATGACGCGGATGCCGAGCCGCTTCATCTCGGCGTGAACCTGCACGGAAATGTCGCGGTCGAAATGCCGGAGCACGTCCTCGCCCCGATACACGAGGCAGACTTCCGAGCCGAGGCCGCGGAAGATGCAGGCGAACTCGACGGCGATGTAGCCGCCGCCGGCGATCACCACATGCTTCGGCAGCTTTTCGAGATGAAACGCCTCGTTCGAGGTGATGGCGAGCTCGTGGCCCGGCACGGTTTCGTCCGTCCACGGCGCGCCGCCGGTGGCGATGAGGATCTTCCCGGCCGTGACGTCGCGATTCTCCTTCACGAGGTGAACGGTGTGCGCGTCCTTCAGGACGGCGCGCGTCTCGAACAGGTCGGCGCCGGCGTTTTTGAGATTCTTGATATAGATGCCGTTGAGGCGGTCTATCTCCGCGTCCTTGTTGGCGATCAGCTTGCTCCAATCGAACGAGACGTCGCCGGCGTCCCAGCCATACCCCTTCGCCTCCTCGAAAGCGTGGCCGAACTCGCTGGCGTAGACGAGGAGCTTTTTTGGCACGCAGCCTCGAATGACGCAGGTGCCGCCGACGCGATATTCCTCGGCGACGCCGACGCGCGCGCCGTACATGGCGGCGAGCCGCGAGGCCCTGACCCCGCCGGAGCCGGCGCCGATGGTGAAAAGGTCGTAGTCGTATTGGGTCATGATGCAGGCCGCCTGTTGAAACCGTCGCCGCGAAAGGGCGGGCGCGCTTTCCTTATCGCCCCTTTCCGCACACGGCGCATAAAAACCGCGTTACCCCGGCAGGAAGCCGATGCCGTCCTTGAAGCGGGAATCGTTGAATTCCATGATCTCGAGCTGGAAGGTGTCGAGAAATTCCTGATAGATCGCCGCGAACACCGGGTCGAGCCTGCCTTCGAATTCGAGCGGCACGCGCAGGCGCGGCTGCGCGCCGACGAAGACTTCGAACGCATCGCCCGACACTTCGGCGGAAACCGCCGTGCGAAGCCACAGAGCCCCGGAATCCTCGGAGTTGCCGACGATCACCGACACGCCGAAGCGCACCGGCTCGAGCACGATCACCGGGCGGGCGTGAAAGCTGAACGCTTCCTCGCCATAGTCCTTGCGCGGATCGAACGGCCCTTCCGGGGGCACGGCGACGACGCAATTCGGCGAACAGCCGATATAGGCGGGAAAGCCCTCGATCACCGCTTCGCCAAGGGCGCGCGAACGCAGCAGGTTCTGAAACGCCGCCTCGCCATAGTCCTTGATGGCGCGTTTCAACTCGCCGAAACGAGCGGCGCCCGCTTCGTTCCCGTCGCTTTTCTGGCCGGTTCTGTCCGACATCGCTCCATCCGTTCCTGGCGCCGAACCCTGAACGCCTCGCACCTCTATCGCAAGCCGCGTTCGAGCGTTTCGATCCCCGCCGCGCCGGCGAGAATGACGAGATCGGCCATGCCGAGAAAGAGTCCGGTCTCGACCACGCCGGGAATGGCTTTCAGCGCCGCTTCGAGCCGCGCCGGCTCGTGGATGCGCCCGAGGGCGCAATCGAGAATGAGATTGCCGCCATCGGAAAGGAAGGCCCTCCCTTCGCAGTCGTGGCGCAGGGCCAGCTCGCCTTTCAGGCCTTCGGCGGCGATCGCCTCGCGCACGCGCCGGACCGTCAGCCCGTACGAAAAGCGGTCGATTTCCACAGGCAGCGCAAAACGTCCGAGTTCGGCGACTTTCTTCGAGGCGTCGGCGATGACGATGAAGCGTCTCGCAGCGCCGGCGACGATCTTCTCGCGCAGCAGCGCGCCGCCGCCGCCCTTGATGAGGTTGAGGCGCGCGTCGACTTCGTCGGTTCCGTCGACGGCGAGATCTATGGCCGTCGTCTCGTCGGGCTCGATCATGGCGACGCCGGCGGCCTCGCATTTGCGCCGCGTATCCTCCGAGGTTGGAACGCCTCTCACAGAAACGCCGGCGCGAACTTTTTCGCCCAGCATGTCGATGAAGTGCGCGGCGGTCGAGCCGGTGCCGATCCCCAGCGTCATGCCGCTCTGTACATGCTTCACCGCCTCCGCGGCGGCGAGGCGTTTCATTTCGTCGGCGCTCGCCATGTCTGCCTCAATCGTCCTTCGCGCCCTTGGCGCTCGCCTTGCGGAACCGCGCCGCCCAGCCTTTCACTTCCGCCTGGCGTCCGCGGGCGACGGCGAGCGAGTCCGCCTCGACATCGCGGGTGATGACGGAGCCCGAGCCGATATAGGCGCCGTCGCCGATCTTCACCGGCGCGACCAGCGCCGAATTGGAGCCGATGAAAGCGTCCGCGCCGATTTCGGTCTTGTACTTGCTGTAGCCGTCATAATTACAGGTGATCGTCCCGGCGCCGATATTGGCGCGGGCGCCGATGGAAGCGTCGCCGATATAAGTGAGATGGTTGACTTTCGCGCCCTCGCCGATCGCCGCCTTTTTCACCTCGACGAAATTGCCGACGCGCGATTTCGGCCCGAGATCGGCGCCGGGGCGCAGCCGCGCGAACGGACCGACGACGGCGCCTTCGCCCACCTGCGCGCCCTCGATATGCGAAAACGCCTTGATCGTCGCCCGGTCGGCGACGCGCGCGCCGGGACCGAAAAACACGTTCGGCTCGATCAGCACGTCCTGCCCTATAATCGTGTCATGGGCGAAAAACACCGTCGTCGGATCGATCAGGGTCGCGCCGTTCTTCATGGCGGCGACCCGCATCCTGTCCTGAAACACCTCCTCGGCGACGGCGAGCTCGACGCGGCTGTTGACCCCGAGCACTTCCTCCTCGTCGCCCTCCACCACCGCGAAACGCCGGCCGGCGGCGCGAGCCATCGCCACGATGTCGGTGAGATAGTATTCGCCCTTGGCGTTGTTCGGCTCGAGCTTCGGCAAGGCTTCGCGCAGGAACGCCGCGTCGACCGCCATGACGCCGGAATTGCAGAGGTCGATCTCGAGTTGCTCCGGGCTCGCATCCTTCGCCTCGACGATGGCCGCGAGATCGTCCTCGTCGTCGAGCACGAGGCGTCCATAGGCGCCGGGGACGTCGGCGCGGAAGCCGAGCACGGCGCCCGCGCCGCCCGCGGCCGCATCGACCAGATCGGCAAGCGTTCCGGCGCGCACCAGCGGCGTGTCGGCGTAGAGAATCAGCACGACGCCGTCGAAGCCTTCGAGCGCCGGCGCCGCCTTCATCACCGCGTCGCCGGTGCCGCGCGGCGGCGCCTGCACGGCGACGGCCGCGTCGGGCCGCATCGCCTTCGCCGCCTCGCCGACTTCCGGCGCGTGATCGCCGATGACCACGGCGAGCCGCGACGGCGACAGCCCGCCGGCCGTCTCGATCACATGGGCGAGCATCGGCTTGCCGCCGATCTCGTGCAGAACCTTGGTCTTCGCCGATTTCATCCGCGTCCCATGCCCGGCGGCGAGGATGACGGCGGCGATCTGTCTTTCAGGCATGATACCTCGCGCTGTGCTCCGGCCGGGCGAACGGTCCGGCCGGTCTTCTGCCTCGCCCGTCAGAATCGGGCGATGAAGCGGCGTCGCCGCCCTTTTGGCTTTCCGGCCCGGAGTTGTAAATGCGCGCAAACCTGAACGGCGTCGCGGTCGTCTTCGATCTCGACGGGACCCTGATCGACACGGCCGGCGATCTTGCGGCGGCGATGAACCATGCGCTTCGCGAGGCCGGACGGCCCGTCGTGCCCGGCGAGCGGGTGCGCCACCTCGTCGGTCACGGCGCGCGGGCGATGCTGCTCCGGGGTTTCGAAGAATCGGGCGCCGCGCCGCCGCCCGAGGAAATGGACCGGCATCTGACGGCTTTCCTCGATTATTACCTCGCCCACATCGCCGACCGGTCGCGGCCGTTCGCGGGCGCGGTCGAGGCCATCGGCGCGATGCGGGAGGCCGGCGCAAGCATGACGATCTGCACCAACAAGCGCGAGGCGCCGGCCCGCTTGCTGATCGAGGCGCTAGGGCTTTCGGCGTTATTCGATGCGATTGTCGGGATGGATACGGCGTCGGCTCCGAAGCCCGACGCCGCGCCGGTGCGGCTCTGCCTGGAACGGGCGCGGGCCGACCGCGGCGTTTTCGTCGGCGACAGCGATACGGACATAAAGGCTGCGGCTGCGGCCGGGCTGCCGTGTCTCGTCGCCAATTTCGGGTATGGGCCGCTCAGCCTCGCGGACCAGGCTTTCGGCAGGTTCGACGACTATCGCGCGCTGCCGCAACTGGTCGCGGCGGCGCTGCGATGACTTTTAGCGCCTCGCGCCTAGCGGGCTCCGGCTTCCGCCGCCGCGAGCCGGCGCGGCATGCCGTTGACCATGTCGCTGCGAAGATCGGTGCGCGCCGACCGCATGGTCGGAACGAAGCCTTCCTCCCGGGTCTGAACATCGACCTCGAAGCCGCGCTTGCGCCAGAATTCCTTGATTTGAGCCGCGAGGCGCGCCGCGCCGTCGTTGGTGCACATATCAGACATCTATCACCTCGAATGCCAGTAACGAACGTCCTGCGAGGGGAGAATATAAGTCTTGCTGATTTTTTCAAGACCGTACTTCAAAATTTGATACCAGTCGGTTTACTGGAAAACCCGCTATTTTCCTCATCTTTTTGCTGCAGTGCAAAAAATATTGCCAAAATCGAGCACGGAAATATAAGTTATTCTTATAAAACGGAGAGTCGCCGATGAGCGAGCTTCTGGAAGCCCCGCCCCCTTCGATCGGCGAGCGAATACGCCTCGCGCGGAAGAATGTCGGGCTCAATCAAGCGGCGCTCGCCGAGCGCGTCGGCGTCACCCAGCCGGCGGTCGCCAACTGGGAATCCGGCGTGCATGACCCGCGCCGGCTGATGCTCGCCAAGCTCGCCGAGGCGCTCTCGGTGCCGATGGAATGGCTCGCAGAAGGCGCGCGCTCCGCTCTTGAGCGCGACAAGCATCCGGCGGCGGCGTATCTGCGCCGCCCGATCCAGCACACGCCGGTTATTTCCTTCCGGGATGCGGCGCGGTTCATCGACGATCCGGCGACCGACCCGCACGCCGTCGCCGAGGACTACATTCCGGTCACCGCCGGCTCGGCCAAGGTGTTCGCCATCTTCGTTTCCGACGGCGCCATAGACCTCGCCTTTCCGAAAGATTCCCTGGTGGTGATCGACTATGGCGACCGTCGGCCTACGGACGGCACGTTCTGTCTCGCTGCGCCGTTCGGCTTTCCGATCCTGCGCCGCTGGCGCAGCGACCCGGCGCGGCTCGAACCGCATTCCAGCGACGCCTCGCACCGGACCGTCGAAGTCGCGGGCGACGCCCGCATCATCGGCTGCGCGCGCGTATCGATCAGGTTCCATTGAGAAGGTGAAAAAGTCAGGCGGCGTCGCGGGCGAAACGGGCCTTTACGGCGGGCGCGGCGGCGAATGCAGTTCTCAGGCCGGAGCGAAGCGCGTCCATCAGCTCGGCGAAACCCGAGCCAGCGCCGCCGGCCGCCAGCATTTCTATTTCTCTGCATACGGATGATATGCGCAATGCGCCGACGTTGAGGCTCATCGACTTCAGCGCGTGCGCGGCTTTCTTGATCTCGTCCGGCTCGCCGGCCGCGACGGCCCTGTCGAGACGGCGCAGCCCTTCCGGCGCGTGGTCTTCGAACAGCGACAACGCCCGCCCGACAAGATCGCCGCCGGCGCCCTGCATCGCCTCCAGCTCGCGCAACACAGTCTCGTCGAACGCTTCGTCCGCATCCGCTTCCGGTTTTTTCGCGCCGTCCGGCGGGGAGACGGCGGCCTTGCCCGGCAGATTCGCGGCGATCGCGTGCGCCAGAGAGAGCAAGGTGAAGGGCTTCGTCAGATAGCCGTTCATCCCCGCCTCGCGCCATTCGAGGTCGCCGCCGGCGACATGCGCTGTCAGGGCGACAATCGGCGTTTGCGGTTCGCCCATCTTCGCTTCTCGGACGCGGATGGCGCGCGTCGCCTCGAAGCCGTCCATTTCCGGCATCGAACAGTCCATGAGGATGAGGTCGAAGCGCTGCTGCGCGGCGGCGGCCAGCGCCTCCCGCCCGTCGGCGACCAGCGTCGCCTCGATCTGCAGACGGGCCAGCGCCTCCTTGACCACTTCGCGATTGACGGCGCTGTCGTCGGCGGCGAGGACGCGCACGCCCGGGAACGAGGGAAGATCGGGCCCCCTGGACGCGGACACCCGCACCGCCTCCTTGCCGCGAAGCCTTCCTTCGAAAACGCGCCCGATCTGATCCATGACGTCGTGACGCGACAGCGGCTTGATCAGAAGGTCTTCCGCGACTCCGGCTTCGAGCAGCCGGTCGGGCGCGGCGTCGCCAAGCTCGCTGACGCAAATCCGCGCCGGCGCCCACTGTCGGGGGCTGCCCTGCATGGCCTCATGGAAGGCTTCAAGATTTTGCGGCGAGGCGAAAATAATATCCGTATACGCCGTCTGCGAAATGACGGCGTCGGCGGTTTCCACGACCTGCGCGGCGACGCCGGCTTCTTCGAGATAACGCGCCAGCATGCGCGCCGTCGCCGGCCCGTCCACGGCGATGACAGCGCGTTTGCGTCCCATCGTTTCAGGAGCCGGTTTCGGCGCCTCTACGACGGTGGTGGGCAGGCTGAAATAAAACCGAGAGCCTTTCCCCTCGACGCTGTTGAGGCCCATTTCGCCGTTCATGCTTTCGACAAGCCGCCGGCAGATGGCGAGGCCGAGTCCCGTGCCGCCGAACTTGCGCGTCGTCGACTGGTCCGCCTGGCTGAAGGCTTCGAACACCGCCGCCTGCTTGTTTTTGGCGATCCCGACGCCGGTGTCGGTGACCGAAAACTCGACGCGGCAGCTCCCGTCCGTCGACTTGATGCGCTTGGCCGAAACGATGACTGTGCCTTCGTCCGTAAACTTGAGCGCGTTGTTGACGAGGTTGGAAAGAATCTGGTTGAGGCGCACCGGGTCGCCTTCGATCATCTCCGGCACGCTCGGCCCGACATAGGCGGCGAGGTCGATCCCCTTGCTTGAGGCGCGCTCCCAGAAGAGGCCGACCACGTCGTTGATGATGGCGACGGGACTGACGGGAATCCGCTCGAGTTCGAGCCGTCCGGCTTCGATTTTCGAAAAATCGAGAATGTCGTTGATGATGGCCAGAAGGCTCTGGCCGGACTTAACGATGACGTCGGTGTAGCGCTTCTGGCGCGGTGGAAGATCGGCGCTGCTGAGGAGCTCCGCCATCGCCAGCATGCCGTTCATCGGCGTGCGGATCTCGTGGCTCATCGTCGCGAGGAAGTCCGATTTGGCGAGGCTCGCCGCTTCGGCGAACTCTTTTGCGCGCTCAAGTTCGCGGGTGCGGCGCTGCACGATGTTTTTAAGATTCTGCTGGTGCGCCAGCAGCCGCGCGTCGCGCTCCTGGATCTGGTTGAGCATCTCGTTGAAGGCGCTGACCAGTTCGCCGATCTCGTCGTCGTTCTCGCGCTTCGCCCGTTTCGCGAAATCCCCCGTTTCGCGCACCGCCGACATGACGCGCGACAGGGCGATGATCGGCCGCGTCACCTCGCGCTGCATTCTGAGAGCGATCAGGAGCCCGATGCCGGCGGCGAAAATCGCCGCCGCGAACGCATCCCACAGCAGCGCGCCGATGCGGTCGGCGAGCGACGACGCATCCGCCTCCACCCAGACCTGTCCGATTTCGACGCCGTCGTTGATGATCGGAACCCGGACGGAAGCGGTTTGCGTCGTCAGCATCGACAGCGCGTCATGGGAAATCGCCGCCTCGGGCAGCAATGCCTGCTGCTCCCCGACGACGGCGACGCTGGCGCCGACTTCCACGAACAGCGATCCGTCCGCCCTGTCGATGCGCACATAGTCGATGCTGGGCACATGGGAGATCGGGCGCAGCGTATTGAGGGCGGCCTCGCGGTCGCCGGCGCGCAACTCGTCGGCGACCGCCGAGGCGATGACGATGGCCGAGGCCTGAAGCTCTGTCGTCTTGCCGGTCCCGTATTGGGCGAATTCACGCCATACGGACGAAGCGGTGACGATGCCCACCGCGCCGAAAATGGAGACGACCACCAGCGTCGTCAGCCGGCTGCGCATGGTCTTTGTTCGTCGCATCACTGGTGAAAGACCGCTCGGAAACGTTAACCGCCCCGGCAATCTGGCGAAATTTAATTTCCAATTGCTTTCATGGGGGCCTGTGAAAGCTCTTCTTAACGGTAATTCGCGATCCTTGCGGACGGTTATCCGGGGGATTTTTACCGCCGTGGCGGACGTTGAAACATCGATCATCGAACCTGCGCGGATTCTCCTCGCGGACGACGATCCGATCATGCGCGAGCTCGCCTCTGCCAAACTTGCGGCGGCGGGTCACGACGTCGCCTCATTCGCCGACGGCGGCGCGGCGTTCGAAGCGCTCGCCCGCGACGGCGCTGATCTGGTGATTTCCGATCTCGACATGCCCGTCATGGACGGCTTCGAACTGACCCGGCGCATCCGGGCCTCCGACGAGTGGCAGGACGTGCCTGTGATCGTCGTCACCGGCAGCGATCATGCGAGCGCCGTCGAAGCGGCGTTCGCCGCGGGCGCCACCTCGTTCCTGGCGAAGCCGATAAACTGGACCCTGTTCAGCCAGTCGGTGATGTTCGTGCTCCGCGCCAGCCGCGATCAGCACGCATTGCGCGCCGCTCGCGACCAAGCTGAGGCCGGCGCAAAGTTCAAGGACAGCCTGATGTCCGTTATGAGCCATGAGCTGAGAACGCCGCTCAACGCCATCATCGGCTTCGGGCAAATCCTCTCCGAGCAATTCGAACGGGAAAACGACAATCTGCACAAGGAATACGCCGATTATATCATCGACGGCGGGCGCAGGCTGCTCAATTCCGTGTCCGACATGCTGCTTGCCTCGGACGCCCGCACCGGCCCGATCGTCATCAACGAGAAAGCATGCACGGTCGGCGAGATCGTGGACCTGGCCTGCGCCGCGGCGGGGAAGGCCGCTTCAGCGGGGAATATCGAGCTGTCGGTGGCGCTTGAAAATCCCGAACAGGAACTGTGCGGCGACCGCGGCTTAATCGCGCGCGCGCTGGGCAAGCTGATCGACAACGCCCTGAAATTCTCCGGTCCCGGCGCGCGCGTCGTGGTCGGAACGACGCTGACAAAATCCGGCGGACTGGCTTTTCTGGTGCAGGACACCGGCCCGGGCATGGCCCCCGAACGGCTCGCCGCGCTCGTTCAGCCGTTCGCGCAGTCCGACATGTCCTTGCATCGCTCCAAAGAAGGGCTGGGGCTCGGCATTCCGCTGGTCCACGCCATCGCAGCCGCGCACGAGGCGAGCTTCCGTCTCGATTCCACTCCCGGAGAGGGGACGCGCGCCCTGATCGTGCTGCCGCCGGAGCGGATCTCGGGGCGGCCCCGCGCCGTCGCAGCCGCCGGCTAGGCGACCCGTCCATTCTTTCGTCAGCCCGCGCCCGGCTGCAAAGCGCTTGACGCGCAAGTCAGCGCGGCTATGACTTCGCTTCCCGATCACCTGGCCTTCCGGGCGCGTAGCTCAGCGGGAGAGCACTACGTTCACACCGTAGGGGTCACTGGTTCAATCCCAGTCGCGCCCACCAGTCCCCGCCTGACGTTTTCTCAGCGGGGCCGGCGCAGCGCCTGTAAACACGCCGTTTATCGCCGGATAATCTGTTTTAGCGCCTCGTTAAATTTACGAAGGCTAAGACAACGGAAGCATTCGCCGAGAAACTCGATGCCGGAAGGTCGCGTATCCGTTTACTGCATCGACGCCGACCGCGCGGCGGGCGAAGACCTGCGCGCCCGGCTGCACGCCTATAGCGACGATTTCGCCGTAGAGCTTTTCGAAGACGCCGGCGCCGCCATCGCCGCTCAGAATACGGCGCCGGCGGATATCGTCATCGCGGAACTCTCTCTTGCATCAATGACCGGCGTCGATCTCGTGGTCGCCATGAGAAATGTATCGGAAGAGTCGATCTGCATGCTGATGTCGGCGAGCGTAGACCTCAAATCGGCGCTCGATGCAGTCAACCGGACGCGCGTCTTGCGGTTTCTCGTGAAACCCGTCGAGGCGGCGCCGCTTAAAGAGGCGCTGGACGAGGCGCGGGCGGAGCTTGCGCTGCGCGACCGGCGACGGCTCGCCGAAATGTCGATCGCCGCGCTCGAGCAGGCGCAAATCGCCGTCGCGGTTATCGGCGCAGACTTTCGCCTCGTCTATGTCAACGACGAAGCGGCCGACATCATCCGCAGCAGCGGAGCCTTCGCGCTCGGGCCCAGGGAAGAATTGCGCGGCGCCGGCGCCGAAGAAACCGCGAAGCTCCACGAGTTCTTCAAAGCCGCGGCGGCGTCCGCCCGCACCGGCGCGGGCGTGCTGCGTCTCGCTCGCGAACCGGGACGCCTGCCGGTCATCGTATCGGCCCTGTTTTCGCCCGGCCCTGCGCCCGGCGAGTCGCTCTACAATCTCGTTCTCACCGACCCGGAAAAACGCGGCGCCCCTGCTCCCGAGATGATTGCGGCGGCGCTCGGCATATCTCCCAGCGAAGCGCGCGTCGTGCACGGTCTGGTGCTCGGAATGGATGTCGGCGAGGCGGCGAGAAACGCCGGCGTTTCTCTGTCGACGGCCCGCACCTATCTTAGGAATTCATTCAGCAAGACCGGCGTCACCCGCCAGGCGGAACTGGTGCGTCTTGCGCTTCTGACCGCCTCTTAATGCGATTTCGGCCCCACCCCCTCCCAATTTGCGGATATTACGAGACAAATTTAGCTCTCATTCTACGCAAATCGTTTTTCTGGAGAGCGTCATGCTGAACGTCGAAGACCGCCGTCAATATGAGCGATTTCCGCTGGGACGGCCGACGCGGTTCATTTCCCGAACCGATCTTGAAGCGAGCGGCCGCCTCATCGACATATCCGAGGGCGGCATGGCGCTCGCCGCGCCGACCTCGGTCGACATAGGCGATGAACTCATCGCCTACCCCGAAGGCCTCGGCCGCTTGCCCGGCGTCGTAGTGCGCAAATTCGATGGCGGCGTCGGCGTCAAATTCAGTCTCAGCGACGGCCAGCGCGCCAACCTCGCCAAACGCATCAAGTCGGCGGTGACGGGCACGCCTTATCTGCGCCTGTTCGAGAACAGATCGTCGAGCCGCATGACGATTTCGCTTCCCGCGGTCGCCTTCATCATCGGCGGCGGCGACGGTTTCGAGTGCGAGATTTCCAACCTGTCAGCGGACGGAGCGGCGGTGAAATCGGAAGTGCGCCCCCCGCTCGGCAGCATCGTCAAGATCGGCACGCTGCAGGGCCGCGTGTGCCGTCATGCCGACACCGGTTTCGCGCTGGAATTCCATAACCGCGCCGCAGCGCGCATGAGCGCCTGAACAAAGGCGAACCCTACTTCCAGATCGACTTGCCGGACCCGGGAAGACCGAGGCGCGACCACATTTCGTCGACGCGCCTGACGACATCGTTCGACATGCGGATTTTCTCGCCCCACTCGCGCTTCGTCTCAGGCGGCCATTTGTTGGTGGCGTCGAGGCCGATCTTCGAACCGAGCCCCGATTCCGGCGAGGCGAAGTCTAGATAATCGATCGGCGTGTTCTCCACGACGGTGATGTCGCGCGCAGGATCCATGCGGGTCGAGATCGCCCACATCACGTCCTTCCAGTTGCGCGCATCCACATCGTCGTCAACGACGATGATCCACTTCGTGTACATGAACTGCCGAAGATACGACCAGGCGCCCATCATCACGCGCTTGGCGTGGCCGGGATAGGCTTTCTTCATCGACACGACGGCGATGCGGTAGGAACAGCCTTCGGGAGGCAGCCAGAAATCGACGATTTCGGGAAACTGCTGCTGCAGCAGCGGAATGAACACCTCGTTCAGCGCTTCGCCGAGCACGCTCGGTTCGTCAGGCGGACGGCCCGTAAAAGTCGAAAGATAAACAGGATTCTTCCGCATGGTGATGGCCGATATGGTGAACACCGGAAAGCGCTCCACGGAATTGTAGTAGCCGGTGTGATCGCCATAGGGCCCTTCGTCCGCGTAATCGTCGAGCGAGACATGACCTTCGAGGACGATCTCGGCTTCGGCGGGCACTTTCAGCGGCACCGTCTTGCAATCGACAAGCTCCGCCTTCCTGCCGCGCAGCAGGCCCGCGAAATGATATTCCGAAAGCGTGTCCGGCACCGGCGTCACTGCTGCGATGATGATCCCCGGGTCCGCGCCGATCACGGCTGCGGCCGGCAGGGCCTCGCGCTTTTCTTTCGCCCAGCGCCGGTGCTGCTGCGCGCCGCCGCGATGAGCGAGCCAGCGCATTATGGTCTTGTTTCGGGCGATTTTCTGCATCCGGTAGATGCCGAGATTGTAGTCGTCCTCCCTGGCCGAAGACGGCCCCTTGGTGACCACCAGAGGCCAGGTGATGAGCGGCGCCGGTTCTCCCGGCCAACAGGTCTGGATCGGCAAAACGCCGAGATCGACATCGTCGCCGGTCAGCACGATTTCCTGACAGGGCGCTCCCCAGTCGCGGCTCGCCGGCTTCATGTCGAGAACCGTCTTCGCCAGCGGCGCCAGAGTAACCGCCTGGCGGATGCTTCCCGGCGGCTCCGGCTGGCGCAGGAAGGCCAGCGTCTCGCCGACCGCGCGCAGCGAGGCCGCGTCGGTCCTTTCCTCGCCCCCGAGCGTGACGCCCATGGCGACGCGCTTCACGGTGCCGAACAGGTTGACCATGACTGGAATGGGCGAAATCGACCCGTCTTCCTTCACCGGCTTTTCAAAGATCGCCGCCGGACCGCCCTCGGCGAGAAGGCGCGTTTGAATTTCGGTCATCTCCAGAACGGTCGAGACCGGCTCGGCGACCCGGACGAGCTCGCCCGCCGCCTCAAGTTTGTCTATGAAGTCTCTCAACGACCGGTAGGACATCGCGCCGCCGCTCTCATTGCTTTCCCGCAACCTATCGCACCGAGCCCCTGAGCGGGACCTCGTTCGGGCCGTGACATATTCGCGTCCGGTCTCACCGACCCTTCGCCTTAACGAAAAGTGAAGCGCAGAATCGCCCAACCGAAGCAGCGCGCTCTTTACGCCGCAGTGCAGCGGCCCTAGCTTAAACAAGAATCAAACAAGCTTCGTCAGATTATCGTCCGATTAAGAGTGCGTTGCGCTCACTGGGGAGTTGCGTTTCTAAGTGTTGTCGATCGTTCATCAGGTGTTGGGGGCAGTCCTCGTCATCGCTGGCGCGATCCTGACGCCGACTCCGATCCCCATCGGCCTTGTTCTCCTCACCATCGGTCTCGCCCTTCTGGCGCCCTATATGCCGCCCGTGCAACGGCTTGTCCGCGCCATCCGCCGCAAATGGCCGAATGTCGACGCCTCGCTGCGGCGGCATAGGGATCGCATGCCGCCAGTGATTCAGATGACCATCGACCGCACCAGCCCGCACCAGCCCGCCGAATAGAGCTTGACCGGCGCGGCCCCGCACCGCATCTCCCGCCCACGCTCCAGCCAGCCCAAGGGATTCGCTTCCCGTGCGCATCGCCATTATCGAAACCGGCGCGCCGCCGCCCGACCTCGAGCGCCGTCACGGCGGCTATCCGGCGATGATGGAACGGATGCTTGCGCCGCGAATAACCGGCGTTTCCTTCATTACGGCGCGCGTTTTCGACGGCGCCGCGCCGCCGCCGCTCGACGCCTTCGACGGGCTTCTCATCACCGGCTCGCCGGCGGGCGCGTATGAAGGCCACGAGTGGATCGCGCCGCTGGAAGCGCTGATCCGCGGCGCGGCGGCGGCCGGCAAGAAGCAGGTCGGCATCTGCTTCGGGCATCAGATCATGGCGCAGGCGTTCGGCGGCCAAGTCGTGAAAGCGGAGCGGGGCTGGGGCGTCGGCGTCCATCAGTATGAGGTGGAGCGCGCCGAGGACTGGATGCGCCCCTTCCAGAACCGTCTCGCCTGCGTCGTCTCGCATCAGGACCAGGTGACGCGGGCCCCGCAGGGCGCGCGCCGGCTCGCCGGCTCCGACTTCTGCCCGAACGGGGCGCTTTCCTACGCCCAGGGGCCGGCGATCTCGTTCCAGATGCACCCCGAATTCGACCACGCCTTCGCCGCCGATCTCCTTCGGGCGCGCGAAGGCCGCATCCCGGCGCCGCTGATCGACGAAGCGCGCGCCAGTTTCGCCCGCAAAAGCGACCGCGCCGTCATTACTCAATGGATCGCCGCTTTTTACCAGTCCGCATAGGGAGACATCGCATGAGCGCGCTCACGCTTTATATAGGCGACAAAAACCTTTCTTCCTGGTCGCTGCGCCCCTGGCTGATCCTGAAACAGGCCGGCATTCCGTTCACGGAAAAGATGATCCGCCTCGGCCAGCCTACGACGCGGAGCGACATTCTGGACAAATCTCCAAATGGTCTGGTGCCGTGCCTGGTCGATGGCGACGTCACCGTGTGGGATTCTCTCGCCATCGCCGAGTATCTCGCCGAGATGTTCCCGGAAAAAAATCTCTGGCCGCAAGGCAAGGCGGCCCGGGCCGAGGCGCGCGCCGTATCCGCCGAAATGCATTCCGGCTTCGCAAGCCTGCGCACCGTGTGGCCGATGGTCTTTTCCCGCGAGGGCATGCGCCATATCCAGCCCGACGCTGTCAGAAAGGATGTTGCGCGCATCGTCGAAATCTGGTCGAACGCCCGCGAGAAATTCGGGTCGCAGGGCCCTTTTTTGTTCGGCGCGTTTTCGATCGCCGACGCGATGTACGCGCCGGTGGTCTCCCGCTTCGTCACCTACGGGCCGATCGACCTGCCGAAACCGGCGGCGGAGTGGCGCGACATGATGTTCGCGCTCCCGGCGATGAAGGAATGGGGCGCGGCGGCGAAAGCCGAGGTCGGAGCTTGAGCCGCATTGCGCAAGTCGGGCCGAGCCTTTAATCCGGCCCCATGAAAGACGCCGAAGCCGAATCCCTCCTTTCCAGCCTTCTCGACGCCGCCCGCCGCGCCGGGGCCGAAGCCGCCGACGCGGTGCTCTATCACGCCGTCTCCTCCGGCGTTTCCTGGAGGCTCGGCAAGCTTGAAGACGTTGAGCGCTCGGAAGGGCGCGATCTCGGGCTCAGAATCCTCTTCGGCAAACGGCAGGCGAGCGTCTCGACAACCGACATTTCGCCGGCGGCGCTGGACGAACTCGTCGAGCGCTGCGCCGCCATGGCGAAAGCCGCGCCCGAAGATCCCTGGTGCGGCCTCGCGCCGAAGGATCGGCTGGCGAAACCGCCCTACCCCGATCTCGATCTTGGCGATTTCAACGAACCCGGGACTGAGACACTCAAGGCGCGCGCCGCCCAATGCGAGGAAGCAGCGCTTGCGGTCCAAGGGGTCGTCAACTCGTCGGGCGCCGGGGCCGGTTATGGCGAGGGACGCAAATGGGTCGCCACGTCCGCGGGATTCTTCGGCGCCACAGGCGGCTCGCGGCACTCGGTGTCGGTGAGCGTGCTCGCCCAGGACGCAAACGGCATGGAGCGCGACTACGATCACGATTCGAAAACGCATTTCGTGGACCTGCGGGCTCCGACGGCCATCGGGCGGCGGGCCGGCGAGCGGGCCGTGGCGCGGCTGTCGCCGAAGAAACTGAAAAGCCAGACCGCGCCGGTGATTTTCGACAAGCGCCTTTCCGATTCTCTGCTCGACGATCTCGCCGGAGCGGTCAACGGCGGAGCCATCGCGCGCGGCGTGAGCTTTCTCAAGAACAAGAAGGGCGAGCGGATCTTTCCGAAGGGAGTCAACGTCATCGACGATCCTCACATCCGCCGGGGGCACGGCTCGAAACCGTTCGACGGCGAAGGCGTGGCGCTCGCAAGGCTCAAGCTGATCGACGACGGCGCGCTCACCGACTGGTTGATGAACTCGGCGCAGGCGCGCCAGCTCGGCCTTGAAACGAACGGTCGCGCGACGCGCGGCGTCAGCGGCGCTCCGGGCGCCGGCCCCACCAACCTCTATCTCGAAAACGGCGCGCTCAGCCTCGATCAGCTGATGGCGAAAGCCGGCACAGGCCTGCTTCTCACCGACATGTTCGGCCCACAGATCAACGGCAATTCCGGCGACTATTCGGTCGGCTGCTCGGGATTCTGGTTCGACAACGGCGTCATCAAGCATCCGGTCAGCGAGATCACCATCGCCGGCAATCTGCTCGACATGTTCGCCGCCATCGAAGCGGCGGACGATCTTGAATTCGTCGGCGCAACCAACGCGCCGAGCCTGCTGGTCGGCGAGATGACCATCGCCGGCGACTGATACGGAAACTGGGAAATGGAAAAGCAGCTATTGCATCTCGTGTTCGGCGGCGAGCTTGAAAATCTCGAGGAAGTCCGCTTCCGCGACCTCTCTTCGGTCGATGTCGTCGGCGTCTTCCCGAACTACGCCGAGGCGGAGAAGGCGTGGCGCGCCAAGGCGCAGGCCACCGTCGATAACGCGCATATGCGTTATTTCATCGTGCATCTGCATCGCCTGCTCGACCCGGACGGAGACGGGAAGTTCTAGCGCGTGGCCGCGCCCCTCACTCGCGAACAGTTCGAAACGCCGCAAGGCCGCGCCCGCGCCTGGCGCGAATTGATGCTCGCCGATCACGGACTGATCCGTCTTCTCTACCGCAACACCCATGAGATCGCGCCGGGGCGGATGTGGCGGACCTATCAGCCAAGCCCGCGGCACCTCGAAGCGCTGGCCCGACGGGGCGTCAAAACCATCGTCAATCTGCGCGGCGACAAACCGAGCGGCTTCTATTTTCTCGAAGAAGAAGCCTGCCGCCGTCTCGGCCTCGATTTCATCACCTTCCGCGTTTTCTCGCGCGAAGCCCCGTCAAAAGAAACGTTGCGCGACGCCCGCGCGCTGTTCGACCGCATCCGCTATCCCGCAGCAATGCACTGCAAATCAGGGGCGGACCGCGTCGGGCTGATGTCGACGCTGTATCTCTTCTTCCGCGAAGGCGCACCGCTCGACAAGGCGATGCAGCAGCTTTCGTTCCGCTATGGCCATATCCGTCACGGCAAAACCGGCGTCATCGACCATGCGCTCGAGCAGTATATCGAGCATGCGCGACGCGAAGGAACGAATCTTTCCTCCCCAGACCATTTCATGCGCTGGGTCGATACGGTCTACGATCCGGGCGCAGCAAAGCAGGCGTTCCTCGGTTCATGGTGGGGAAACCTGCTGACGGAAAAAATCCTGCGCCGCGAGTAGGCGCGCGCCTTCAGACCCGAGCCGGCGCTCTGAACTGCAGCTCTGCCAGCCGCGCATAGAGACCGCGACGCTCGATCAACTCATCATGCGTTCCCGTCTCGACCACTCTTCCCTTGTCCATCACCGCAATCAGATCGGCGGACACCACCGTTGCAAGCCGATGGGCGATGACCAGCGTGGTGCGTCCCTTGGTCAGACGCTCGATCGCCGCCTGCACCTGCGCTTCCGATTCCGCATCGAGCGCCGAGGTGGCTTCATCCAGCAGCAGGATCGGCGCATCTTTGAGGAACGCCCGCGCCAGCGAAATGCGCTGTCGTTGCCCGCCGGACAGATTTGCGCCCGCTTCGCCGGCGATCGAATCGTAGCCTTTCGGCAGGGACCGGATGAACTCGTCGATGGCCGCCGCCCGGGCGGCTGCGACGATTTCCGTTTCGCTCGCGCCCGGCCGGCCGAAAGCGATGTTGGCGCGCATCGTGTCGTTGAACAGGATCGCCTCCTGACTGACGACCGAGATCGCCTTGCGCAACGACGAAAGGGAGACGCCGGCGATATTCTGACCGTCGATGACGATGGAGCCGCGTTTCAGATCGTAAAGCCGCGGCAGCAGATGAAACACCGTCGACTTGCCCGCGCCGGACTCGCCGACCAGCGCCACGCTCGCTCCGGCCGGGGCGTCGAGGGAAAAACCGTCGAGCGCGGGCGCGCCCTGCCCGTAGGAGAAAGAAACGTCGCGAAACGAAATCGCCCCCCTCGATATGGTCAGAACCGGCGAATCGGGGCTGTCGACCACTTCCGGCTCGCGATCGAGAATGTCGAGCATGCGTTCGAAGGCGGCGAGCCCTTCCTGCATGGCGGCGTTGAGCGAACTTAAGGCCCGCGCCGGCTGCGACAGCAGCAACAGGGTGAGAATGAACGGAATGAACTGCGCGCCCTCGAGCGCGCCCGTCGAAATCCGCCACGCGCCGCCGACAACGACAAGCGTGATCGCAATCGAGCCGACGAGAAAGATCAAAGGCTCGTTGAGCGCGCGCATCCGGGCCATGCGGTCAAGCAGGTGAAAGCGCCGGTCGAAAGCGACATCGGCGCGCGCCCGCTCATAATCCTCAAGCTGATACGTCTTGACCATGCGCGCGCCGGCTATGGTCTCGCCGACCAGCGTGGTGATGTCGCCAGCCTGCGCTTGCGCCTCGCCCGAGGAACGGCGCAGATACTTGCCGATCCTCGATATTGGAATCGCCGCCAGCGGATAGATGATGGCGACGACCAGAAACAGAACCCAGTCATACCAGATCATCGTCGCGCACAAGGCGATCAGCGTCACCGAATCGCGAACGCCGGTCGTCGCCCGCGTCAACGTCTCGCGCAGCACCGCTGTATCGTTGGTGAAGCGCGAGATGAGCTGCCCGGAAGCGTCGTCTTTCATCTGCGCGTAATCAAAGCGCATCAGCCGGTCGAACATATCTCGCTGCAGGTCGCGCAACGCCGATAGCGCCGCCGTCTGGCTGAGACGCGCCTGCAGGAACTGCGAGCCGGCGTTGACCGCGCCGAGCAGGATGATGACGAACGGCCCCCACCTCAACACGTCGCCGACATCGGCCGAAAAACGGTTTTCACCGCCCGCAAAGGCGGAATTTATCCATTCGACCCCGACAGGAAGGGCGGCGGTCGAGGCGGCGTAGACCAGCATGGCGGCGAGCGCCATGGCGAGCAGCAGCCAATATCGCCCCAGATAGCCGGCCCACAGGCGGCCGCTGAGCTTTACCGTCGAGGCGTGATCGGATACGGGATGGCGGCGCGACAAGCTTGAGGGATTCCTTGGGTTGGGCGCGCGGGCGCGGCCGGGGCAGGCGTCCTATCCGAATCGGCGGCCGCTCGCCCCTTGCGTCTATCATCGCGGGGTGCGGCGACCGGCGCAAGCAAGCTTCTTGAGACTGAGCCTCGACGCAAAACCCAGCATGTCGCTGAGACGGTTTACCAAATCCCTCCTCCAGACCGGCTTTTTTCGCGGCGTCGCGAGCTGGCTGATCGTATTTTACGTATGGCTGGTCGAGCGCACGTCCCGATTCGATCTGATCGGCCGCGAGCACTGGGATCCCCTCAATGTCGACGGCAAGGGCGTCATCATCGCCTTCTGGCATTCCCGGCTTCTGATGACCGCCATTCTGCGCCGCGAAACGGCGAAGCGCGTGTTCATGCTCTCCTCGATGCACCGCGATGCGGAGATCGTGGTAAACGCCGCCAAGCGCTTTGGCGTCGAGTTCATCCGCGGCTCCGCGGCCAATCCGAAAAAGGCCGGCAAGGACAAGAAAGGCGGGCCGGCGCTGGTGCAGATGATCGGCGCGCTGCGCGAGGGACACGTGGTCGGCGTCAATCCCGACGGCCCCCGCGGCCCTCGGGAAGTGGCGCATATCGGCGTTATCAGGCTGGCGCAATTTTCCGGCGCTCCCATTCTGCCCGGCGCCTATTCGATGACGCGGGGCCGGTTTCTTGGCACCTGGGACCGGTTTTTCCTGCCTCTGCCCTTCTCGCGCGGCTGTTTCATAGCGCTTGCGCCGATCAGCGTGCCCGCCGACGCCTCGCCGGAGCTCATGCAGGAAAAGCGCCTTGAGCTCGAACGCGCCCTCAACGAAGCCACGCGGCTCGCCGACGCCCGCGCCGGCCAGTCGCCAGACTCACAGACGATAGGCTAGGATGCAGCAATGAGCTTTACCGACGGGGAATTTTCCGAGCCTTTCGGCCTCAAACTATACCGCGCGGCGAGCCGGGCGGCCGGGCCGATCGCAGACTTCGCCCTGACGCGGCGCATACGCGCCGGCAAGGAGGATCCTGCGCGCATCGGAGAACGCCGCGGGATCCCCGGGCTCGCCCGGCCCGAGGGCGAGCTAATGTGGATTCACGGCGCCAGCGTCGGCGAATCGCTCTCCGTTCTGCCTCTGGTGAATCGCCTTCGGCATTTACGACCCGATCTGCAATTTCTGGTGACGACCGGCACCGTCACTTCGGCGCGGCTGATGAGCGAACGTCTGCCCGAGGGCGCCTTCCACCAGTATGTGCCACTCGATCATCCGAAATATGTTTCAGCCTTTCTCGATCACTGGAGGCCGCAGGCCGCGCTCTTCGTCGAGTCGGAATTCTGGCCAAACCTTATCCTAGCGGCGCGCCAGCGCGTCGGATTCATGGCGCTGGTCAATGGCCGCGTATCGCCGCAATCTTTCGAAGAGTGGTCGAAGAAACCGCGCACGATCCGTTACGTGCTGTCCGCTTTCGATCTGTTGCTGGCGCAGGACCATCAGAATGCGGAGCGGCTAAGGTCGCTCTCTGAAAACGATGTGGCGACGCTCGGCAATCTAAAAAATGCAGCGCCAGCCCTGCCCGGCGCCGAGAACGAGATCGCCTCTCTGGAAGCAAGCATCGGCGACCGCCCCGTGTGGCTGGCGGCGAGTACGCACCCGGGCGAGGAAGATGCAGTGTTCAGCGCGCACAAGACCCTGCGCGCCTCTTTCCCCGACATTTTAACTATTCTCGCCCCGCGCCATCCCAACCGCGGCGCCGAGGTCGCGAGCCTCGTCAAAAACGCCGAATTGAAAGCCAGCCGGCGGGCGCTGCAAGAACCCATTCATCCCGAAACCGACATCTATATCGCCGATACGCTCGGCGAACTCGGTTTATTCTACCGCTTGAGCGATATCTCGTTCGTCGGGGGCAGCATGACGCCGAAGGGCGGCCACAATCCGCTGGAGCCGGCGCGGCTTGGGGGCGCGATCCTGCACGGTCCCTATACGTTCAATTTCGTCGAGACCTATGGCGAGATGCGCGCGGCTGGCGGAGCGGCGCTGGTACGGAACGATCGCGAGCTGGCGACCGCCGTGCGTCGTCTTCTCTCCGACGAAAAGACCCGGCTTGCGATGGCGTCCGCCGCGCAACGCGCCGCTGAGGCGAGCGCGGAGAAAGTGCTCGCTGACATCAGCAACGCTGTGCTCGAGCGGTTCGACGCGGTCGCGCTCGCCGCATGATCGGCGAGCCCTGGTTCTGGCGGGAGCGGACGCTCGCAGCGCGCGCCGCCAGCCTATCGCTGGCGCCGGCGGCTTTGATTTACGATGCAGGCCAACGCGTCAGGGCGGCGATGACCAGACCGGTGCGCGCGCCGGTCCCGGTTTTCTGCGTCGGCAACGCGACGCTCGGCGGCGTCGGCAAGACGCCGTTCGCCATAATGCTGGCTGAGCGGTTGAAGGCGCTCGGATATCAGCCGCATTTCCTGATGCGCGGGTATGGCGGATCGTTGTCCGGTCCGGTGCGCGTCGACGGCGACGGACACGGCGCCAACGAGGTGGGCGACGAGGCGCTGCTGCTGGCGGCGGCTGCGCCGACATGGGTGTCGCGCGACAGGCCGGCGGGCGCCAAGGCGGCGGCGGCCGCAGGCGCGGAGGCCATCGTCATGGACGACGGCTTCCAGAACCCGTCGCTTGAGAAGACATTTTCCTTTCTGCTGATCGACGCAGCCGATCCGTTCGGCAACGCCCGTCTTTTTCCGGCCGGTCCGTTGCGCGAACCGCCGCTGCGCGCCGCAGCGCGCGCCGGCGCGCTGGTGACGGTGACGGCCGGGGAAAACGGCAGCTCCGTTATCGAAGGGGTGCCGTCCGATCTGCCAAAATTGCGGGCCTGGCTGGAAGCGACGGCGATTCCATCACCGGGCCGCGCCGCCGCCTTTTGCGGCATCGGCCGTCCCCAGCGGTTTTTTGACCTGCTGACGAAATTGGGCTTCGACGTCGCGGCGCGCTGGCCGTTTCCGGACCATCACCGTTTCAGCGAAGCGGAAATCGCACGGCTAAAACGAGAGGCGGCGAAAGCCAGCGCAACCCTTGTCACGACAGAAAAGGATTTTGCGCGGTTGCCTGTTGCGCTCCGGGACGGCGTGACCGTGTTGCCGGTCAGCATGCGGATCGACGATCCGGCGCGGCTCGACAGCATGCTTTCATCCGCTATCGCCGCCTTCGCCGGCCAAGCAGGGGCCGGCGCATGACCGACGCGCTCGATATGAACGACGAAATCCCTCTTCCCGCGCGCCGGGCCAACCGGCCGATCACGCTCGTCTATCGGCTCGAATATCTCGCCGCGCGTCTTCTGCTCGGATTTTTCCGCCTCGTCGGCATAGACGCCGCATCATGGATCGCCGGAAGGCTCTTGCGTGTGGCCGGACCGCTGATCCGCCCGATCTCGAGGCGCGGCGAGGAAAATCTGCGCGCGACGTTTCCGGACTGGAACGAGACGCGCATCCGCAGGACCATTGCGGGCGTCTGGGAAAATCTCGGCCGCACCGCCGGCGAATTCGCGCATTTCGACAAGCTCGCGCCGTACGGACCGAACGCCCGCGTCGAAATTGTTGGCGCGGAGCACTTGCGCGCGCCCGCCGAAGGCGGAGGGCCGAGGCTGTTCGTCTCCGGCCATTTCGCCAACTGGGAAACGATGACCATCGCGCTCACCGCCACGGGCGTCGACTATGGCGTCATCTATCGCGCCGCCAACAATCCGCTGGTCGACGAACTGATCATCGGCATGCGCGCCAAAGCGATGACGCGATTGCAGATTCCCAAAGGCAAGCGGGGCGGCCGGGCGCTTATCGAAGCGCTGAGCGCCGGCAAGTCGCTCGCCATGCTGGTTGACCAGAAACTGAACGACGGGATCCCCGCGCCGTTTCTCGGACGCGAGGCGATGACGGCGCCAGCGGCCGCGCGGCTGTCGCTGAAATTTTCAGCGCCGATCGTCCCGGTGGGGCTCGAACGCCTCAAAGGCGCGCGTTTCAGGATGCTGGTGGGCGCGCCGATCGCCTTCACGCCGAGCGGCGATCTTAACGCCGATGTCCGCGCGCTGACCATTCTCGTCAATCAGCACCTTGAGCGCCACATTCTGGCCCGCCCGGAACAATGGCTGTGGCTGCACCGGCGCTGGCCGAAAGAGGCGAAATAGCCTTGGCTATTGCTCGCTCGCGCAGGCGCCGTCTGAGGCGACGCTGACTCCCCTCGCCGCCGCCGCGCATGGATTGGGATAGGTTTCGCCGTCGCACCCGCAAACCGGACGATACTCCATGGTGCAGGCTTGCGGCTTCGGCTTGCAGACGCCCGCGACATCGGCGATGCGCCGACATTCGCCTTTCTCGACGGCGCAATAGTCGGCGTCGCTGGCGCACTGGAATCCGGCGATGCCGCCGCACATGCCGCCGGTTTTACCTGTCGCTGGACCGTCCTTGCCGCCGGCGCAGGCCGCCGACAGAAACAGCGCCAATACAAGCGCGAAACGGACCGGACTCATTCCTCGTCCTTTTTCATTTGCGCCTGCATGTAGAGCTGTTCGCCAATCTTGGCGATGAGTTCGAGCTGCGTCTCGAGGAAGTCGATATGCTCTTCTTCGGATTCGAGGATGCGGACGAGGATGGCGCGGCTCACGAAGTCCTGCGCCTTTTCGAAATAGGCGATTGCCTCGACGTAGAGCGGGTGCGCGCGCTTTTCCGCGCGCAGGTCGCACTCGAGGCATTCCTTCACCGATTCGCCGATATAGACCTTGTCGAGATCCTGGACGTTGGGCAGCCCTTCGAGAAACAGGATGCGTTCGATCAGCTCGTCCGCGTGCTTCATTTCGTCGATGGATTCTTCATACTCTGCATGGGCGAGGCGCTTGAAGCCCCAGTTCCGGTACATGCGCGCGTGCAGGAAATACTGATTGACCGTGGTCAGCTCGAGTTTCAGCGCCTTGTTAAGATACTCGATGACTTTCGGATCGCCCTTCACGTCATGCTCCGCTGGTTGCCGCTCCGCCGCAACCTACATGATCCGCGCGCGGCCCAAAGCGCTATCTGTGAAATCGACAATCACTCGCGCAGATTTTTGCGCGCAGTAAGACTGCTGCAATCGACAGCCAATTACTCGGCGGCGCAGATCGCGCCAGCCTCAAGCCGGCGGGCGTCTTCGATCATCTGCGCCACATCGGGAAGGCACTTGCCGCATTGCGGGCGACGGCCGCAGCGCCGGAAGACATCGGCGACGGACCGGGCGTCGGCGCGCGCCGCTTCGGCGAGCTCCTTGTCGCGGAGGGCGTTGCAGATACACACATACATCGGCGGACGATCATCCCTGCAGGAGCGGTCCCGGCCTCGTGCCGGCTGCGCCCTAGATGGTGCAAGTAAGAATGATTGTCAATTACTGGAAGGTTAAGGCGCGGTCTCGTCTCCGCCGACGGCGGGGGCCGGTTCGGGCAGCACCAGCTGCGGATCCACCAGCCGCCCCGCCCATTTGAGGCTCCAGTGGAGGTGCGGCCCGGTCGCCCGACCGGTCGATCCCACCGCCCCGATCACCTGCCCTTTTTCCACATGCTGGCCCGGCTGAACGTCGATCCGGGACATGTGCATGAAGGCGCTTTCGAGCCACTGGCCGTGATCGAGAAAAACCAGCCCGCCCTCGAAATACATGTCCGTCTCGGCAAGACGGACGAGCCCGGCCGCCGGCGCCTTGATCGGAGTTCCGGTCGCCGCCGCAATATCCAGCCCCGAATGCGGCGTCTTGGGTTCGCCGTTCAGGATGCGCTGGGAGCCGAACACACCGCTGATCCGCCCGACGATGGGCCAATCGAAACCGCCAGCCCAGTCGGCGGCTTTCTGCGTGTCGGCGCGAGCGGCGTCTTTCTTTCCCTTGTCGACGGCGATCTTGGCGAGCTGTTCTTCGGTGAACCCGGACACTTTCGACTGATCAAGACCATCGATGCGTTGCACCGGGAATTCGCGGTCCTCGACTTCGATCGCGATGCGCTCGATGGACCCGCCAGGAAGCGTGACGGCGAGCAGCGCGCTCGGCGCGCTGTCGCGCCCGAAACCGATGACGAACTTGCCGTCCTCGGAAACCATCACGTCCTCGCCGTCAAGGCGCGCCGTCGCGCCCGGCGCCGTCTCGCCGAACACCAGTCCCCCCTGCGCCGCCCTGCCGGTCAGCGTCACCGAAGGCGACGAGCGATCGAACACAAGCTGACGCTCGGCGACTTTCTGCATCGCCTCGGAAAAATTCGCCTGCACGGCCAGCGGCGACAGTCCCGCACTGTTTTCGGCGACGGCGTGCGACGGCGGCGGCGACGGCTGTGCTTCTTCGTCGAGCTCTAGCGGCGTCTGGCCGGCGACAAGCATGACGGCTGCCAGGATGACGGCGTTCATGTGCGTTTTCCCAAGCCAAAGCCTTCAACAGCAGCGACAGCGTCGACGTAGGCTTCCTGCTTGTCGATATTCCAGTAGCGCAGCGCCTGCAGGGGAATCTTGGCGCCAGTGACCGCGCAGCGCACGAAAGAGCCCGGTTTCAGGATGACGAATTCGGCGTCGCGGTACTCAAGCACCGCTTCGCCGCCGGAAGTTTCGTGAATATTCATATCTGTCTCGCCGCCGCGCGCCTTCACGCTCGCATTATCGCGAGAAGAAGAAGGCGCGTCAAAGGCGGCTCATCAGTCGAACAGGCTTTTCTGGGCCGGGGGTCGCGATTTTCCCTTTGCGGGACGGACTTTGCCCGAGGCTGAGCGACCCGCCTCGTCTGCTGTCGCCGCGCGCTCGCCGTCGGCGAATACCAGCTTCAGACGGGCGCCGCTTTCGATATCGGCCGCCCGCCGCTTCAGCAGGCCATCGTCTCCCTTAACGAGCGCGAAGCCTCGCTCAAGGATGCTCTGATGCGACAGGGTCTGAAGAAGACCGCCGGCGCTCGCGAGACGCTGCAACGATCTTTCGAGCAGTCGCTGCTGAAGACTAGCCAAGCGCGTCTCAATTCTCGCCAGCGCCCTCCGGCCGTCAGCGGACGAACGCCCGAGCGCGGCGGGTGAAAGCCGAAGGCTGGAAAGCAGTCGCCATTTGCGTTCGACGGCGCGCGTCGCAGCATGGCTTGCGCGATCAGCGGCGCGGTTGAGCTGTGTCGCGCTATCGGCGATCGAAGCGGAAAGCAGCGGCCGCCCGAAACGGCCGGCGGCGCGCAACAATCGCGTCGACGCTTCGTCGCGCCGGGCGCGAAGCCCGCCGCGCAGTCTGTCGCCCGCACGGTCGAGTCTCTGCTGCGCCGGCCCGAGAACATCCTCCGGGCGGCCAAGCGCGCGCGCAGCGGACAGCAATGCGGCCCGCCGCGCCTCCAACAGCCGACCCTCGGCGCCGGTGAAGCGCCGTTCCTTGTTCAGGAGCTCCGACAAAAGTTCCGAACGCAGCGGCACCGCGAATTCAGCGGCCGCTGTCGGCGTCGGCGCGCGCCTGTCGGCGACGAAGTCGATCAACGTCGTATCAGTCTCATGACCGACCGCGGAAATCAGCGGGATGGTCGACGCCGCTGCGGCGCGCGCAACAATCTCCTCGTTGAAACACCAGAGATCTTCGATCGAGCCGCCGCCCCGGGCGACGATGAGAACGTCCGGACGCGGAACCTCGCCGTCTATCGTCAACGCGTTGAAGCCGGCGATCGCAGCCGCGATCTTCGCTTCCGCTCCCTTGCCCTGCACCAATGTCGGCCAGACGATGACATGACGAGGAAACCGCTCCCGCAAGCGGTGAAGAATGTCGCGAATAACCGCGCCGGAAGGCGACGTGACGACGCCGATAACGGAAGGCAGGAACGGCAATTTCCGCTTTCTATCGGCCGCGAAAAGCCCTTCCGCCTCCAGCTTCTTTTTCCGCTCTTCCAACAACGCCATCAGCGCGCCGACGCCTGCGGGCTCAAGATGGTCGATAACGAGCTGGTAGCGCGACTGGCCGGGGAATGTCGTCATCTTGCCGGTGGCGATGACCTCCACGCCCTGCTCAGGGGTGAAACGGATGCGCTCGGCGTTTCCCTTCCAGATGACGCTCGACAGGACGGCGCGGTCGTCCTTGAGGTCGAGATAGACATGTCCGGAAGCGGCTCGCGTAACGCGCCCAAGCTCTCCGCGCACGCGAACGAACCCGAATTCATCCTCGATCGCCCGCTTCACCGCCCCGGCGAGCTCGGACACCGTATATTCGTGGACATTGCCAAAAGTCGCTTCGACCATTCGGCGGTTACAGCATATTTCCGCTTGCACGATAAGCGGCGCGCCCCGCAGCCGGTTTGCTGCACTGCAAGTGCAGTCGGACGCTATTGTATTGAGGGCGTTTAGGAGGCATCTAGCCGCCATCAAGCTCATCGGCCGGGGAGAGACGCCATGAACGCCAAAATCATCCTTGCAACTAGCGCCGCCGTCATCGCCATAGCCGGGGTCGGCTTTGAAGCAAGAGATCGCGCCGGAGACGAACGCGTGCCCTTCGTCAATCCGCTCCTCCTGTCCGGTTCAGTTTGCGGCGGAGAGGCCGGCGGTCCGGGCTCAACGCGCGCCTATTTCCTGCGAACCGGGCGCGCCGCCGCCGCGGAGATCCAGACCACAGGCGCAGTCGACACGTCGATTACGCCCCAGCAGACCGGCTCTATCGCCTACGCGATCACCACATCGAGCCCATTGGCGCAGGCGCATTTCAACGCCGGCGTCGCCCATATGTGGAACTTTAACCACGGGGCCGCAGCGCAGTCGTTCCAGGCGGCTCAGAAAGCAGACGATCAGTGCGCCATGTGTTACTGGGCCGAAGCCTTGTCGTATGGCCCTAACATCAACGCGCCGATGTTCGACGAGACAATTACGCCCGCGTGGCGCGCGCTGAAGGCTGCGCAGGCGCGAGCCTCCGCCGCCAGCGAAAAAGAGCAGGCCCTGATCAACGCGCTCTCATATCGCTACCAGTCGGCGGCGCTGAAGGACCGTTCGAAGCTCGACAACGCCTTCGCCGACGCGATGGACGAGGTCGCGAAAAAATATCCTGACGACGACTTCATCGCCGCGCTCGCCGCCGAAGCAAACATGGACACCCAGCCGTGGGATTACTGGGAGCAGGACGGGCGCACGCCGAAAGGAAGAACGGCGCGCACCATGTCGCTGCTCGAAGCAGTTCTTGCGCGCAGTCCGGAGTATATCCCGGCGATCCATCTTTACATCCACATGACGGAGAACACGCAGAACCCGTATCAGGCGACGCGATACGCCGACCGGCTCGCGGCCCTGTCGCCGGGGCTCGGGCATCTCATCCACATGCCCTCCCACACTTATTATCGCATTGGACGCTTCAAAGAGTCGCTGGGCGTAAACGTTGAGGCCGTCGCCGCCGACGAAGCCGAACTCGCCAAGGGCCCGGCTCATCCGATGTACGAATTCGGCTACTATGTTCACAATATCCACTTCGTCATGACATCGGCGCAGATGGCCGGGGACGGAGCTACAGCTCTGGCGATGGCGAAAAAGCTCGACGAGAAACTACCCGTCCAGTTCGTCGAGGAAGTGCCTTTCGCCGCGCCGATCAAGGCGGCGCCGTATTTCGCCATGGCGCAGTTCGCCGAGCCAGCCGATATTCTCGCTCTCGACGATCCGGGCAAAGACCTTTTCATTTTGCAGGGCGCCTGGCGTTACGCGCGCGGGCTTGCGCAAGCGCGACTCGGCGACGGGGCGGCGGCGCGCGCCGAAGCGGAAGCAATCGCCAGGCTCGTCGCGGAGACGGATTTTTCGGTGATGGAGGAGAACCGCATTCCCGCCCGCGACATTCTGGAGATCTCGCGCCTGACCGTTCTCGCCAAAGCGGCTCAGGTCGACGGCGATCTCGACGGCGCCATAGAGGCGATGGAGGAGGCCGTGGCGCTGCAGGACGCGCTCAACTACACCGAGCCGCCTTACTGGTACTATCCGGCCAAGCAGACGCTCGCCGCGCTGGTCCTGCAGAGCGGCGACGCCGAACGGGCCGAACAGCTTTTCCTCGAAACGCTGGTCGAGTCGCCAAATAATGGCTGGGCTCTGTACGGTCTTTCTGAGGCTTACAAGGCGCAGGGCGACAAGAACGGCGCGAAATACGCCTCTGGCCTGTTCAAGCAAGCGTGGGCGGGAGACAGCAAGTCGCTGACGCTCGCCCGCCTTTGAAAATTCCCGCCGGGAGACGCCGGGCGACCCGCGTCAAAAAATCCGTCGGCGCAGGCTGGACGCCGGGCCGTTGAGGGGCCATTTCCCGGTCTGCGGCGGTTCGAAGAGTTCGCATGGATTTCCTTGACGCCGAATGGCTCGCGCCTTTCGTGCAAGTCGTCATTATCGATCTGACGCTTGCTGGCGATAATGCAGTCGTTATCGGCCTCGCGGCCGCCGGCTTGCCCGTTTCGCAGCGCGGCCGCGCTATAGCTGTCGGCATTCTCGCCGCCACTGTGCTTCGCATCGGCTTTTCCATAGTTGCGACGCAGCTGCTTCAGATCGTCGGACTCTTGCTGGCGGGCGGGGTCCTGCTTCTCTGGGTGGCCTGGAAAATGTGGCGGGAACTGCATCCGCCGAAAGGGTCGGCGCACGCGCGCCAGGCCGGGGGCGAGGCGCCGCCTGCGAAATCGCTGGGCCAGGCGATTTTACAAATTGTTCTCGCCGACCTGTCGATGTCGCTCGATAATGTGCTGGCTGTCGCCGGCGCGGCGAGAGAGCATCCTTCGGTGCTGATCTTCGGCCTCACTCTCTCGATCGTACTCATGGGCGTGGCGGCGACGCTGATTGCGCGCGTGCTGCAGAAACATCGCTGGGTCGCCTATATCGGCCTCCTGATCATTCTGTTCGTGGCGCTGGAGATGATCTGGCGCGGAGGCGAGGACGTGCTCGACGAGCCCGCCGTTCAGGAAGTGATCGAGGAAGGTCTTGAAGCTGTCCAACAGGACCCCGCCCCCTCCGGTTCCGAACCAAATGGAAGTACAGCGCCTCCCGATTGATTCCCATGGAAACTAAATCCTGTCCGATCCGTAACCTCGCGGCGCTATAGATTGTTCAGGATTATATAGGCGCGCCGCGCGCAGCGCCCCTTGCGCCCGCTTGCGCCCGCGCTATTTTTCCACGCCTCGAGAGGCGGGGCGCGCGGGCGCGCGACATACAGCAACGGAGTGGGCGCAATGAGCGCACGGACTATGATTACGGCGGCGGTCATCGTGGCCGCGCTGGCGGCTGGTGGTGCTTACTACTTCATGAACAACTCCGGGGACGCGGCTGAAGCGGCTGCGGCGCCGGCGCCGGCAACCGGCGCAACCGCCGGCGAAGCGACGGCGGAAGACGAAACGATTGTCGACGCCTACGCTGTCGATACGGACGACGTTTCCGACGAGGAAGTCGTGGACGACGAGACGATCGACGAATCGCTGGACGAATATGTCGAGGGAGCCGAAACCCCGGCGGGCGGTGCGGGCGAAGGGGATGATTTTGTCGATGTCTACGAAAGCGCCGGAGAAGCGTTCGTGGGCGGCGACGCGCCGGCGGACGAACTCGCCGAAGACATAAATCTCGACCTTGAAGACGGCCAAAGCGCCGAGCCGACGCCGGAAGGGTCGTCGAACTAACGTCTCCCTTCCGCATCCCGGCCGGAGCGCCGCAGCGGCCGCCGCTGCGGCGCTGATAGCGTTAGTTGTTCGGATTCTTACTTTTCTCGGCTTCCTCGAGCGCTTTCTGCAATTTTCGAAGCTCTTCCTGCGAAACGTTTGGATCTGCGGGAAGCGTCCAGGCCGGCTCGAAGTCGCGCGGCCCGATATCCGGTCGTCCGAGTGTCCTGTCCAGGTTGCCCGAGGCGGCGCCTGCAGGATCGTTGACGCCGACGCCGCGGCGTCCGTATTCGAGATCCTGCTGGCGCTGCCGCTCTTCGAGCCGGCGAGCGATGTCGGGCCCGAAGACGGCCGCCGGATCGTCGCCCGTCTGGCCTCGCTCCTGCGCCTGACGAAGCAGCTCCCGCGCTTTCGACCAGTCTTCGCCGCTTGATCCCGGCCGCCAGCCGGAACGGATTTCGGTTCGGCCGGCGCATTCGGCCGCCTTGTCCTTGTCCTTGAACTCCTCTGGACAGAAAATCGCGACGACGCCCGACGCGCCGGGCGCCGCCGACGCTTCGCCTTGCGGCAAATCCACCTGAGGCAGTTGAAGCACAGACCGCGGCGCGAACCTCGGCTCCTCGTCGAACTGGTCGTCATTGGCCGGGGGCTCGACTGAGGCCTCTTCCGTCTCCTCGGGCACGCCGGCGACTTCGGGAGATTCTTCACCCTCCGCCGTCCGGTCGGTGACTTCGAGGCCGCTATCGGGCTGCGGCGACTGTTCTTCCTCCAGCAGGGGCGGCGCTTCCTCGGCCGGCGCCTGCTGCTCGTCGGCGGGGGGCTCAGGCGCGGCGGGTTCGAGGTCCGGGCCCTGCTCTTCCGTCACCGTCAGCGGTCCGGGCTCCTGCTCGAGCCCAGGGTCCACTTCGGGAACATAAATATCGGGTTCCTGCTCCGCCGGCGGCGCAAGTACCGGCTCCGACGTCAGATCGATCACCGGCTCTGGTTCGGCCTTCTCCGGTTCCGGCTGGGGCTGGGGTTCTGGCGCCACCTCGGGTTCCGGCTCCGCCACCGGCGCCGGTTCGGGCTCTGGTTCCAGTTCGGGTTCGGGAACGACTTCAGGCTCTTCTTCCTGCGGTTCGGGTTCCGGCTCGGGGACCACCTCAGGCTCAAACGGCTCCGGCAGCACGGTCTCGGTCGGCAGATCGACCATCACAACCGAGATGGCGCTCTCACCGGGCGTCGAAGGAATCCAGATGCGGATCCGCCCATATGCGGCCATCAGCGACAGGACGACGATATTGAGCGCCACAGCCAGCGCCAGGGATGTGCGCCGGCGACGAACGTCGTTGACCGCCAGATAATCGAGGAATCGGGCGCTCGCCGCGCCATATCCGTCCAGGGTTCGCCTCAACGCCGCGCCCGCGCGCAACCGGGAACGCGCCCTGCCGCCGCCCGGCTTGGCGGCGTTCTTGCGCGCTTCGGTGTCAGGCGGCATTGATCCCATTGGGCGCGAAGCCTAAACGCGAGGCGACGCGGGGTGCGCAAAGGATGCGCGGAACGCGAGACCGTCCGCCACCGAGCGCGCCGCTGCCGACGTTCGGAAGAAATATCGTGAAGCGCCTTTCACGGCGGAAGATTGAGGAAGGAAAGCCAAGTGAAGGTCCTGCTCATCGGCGGCGGCGGACGCGAGCATGCGCTGGGCTGGAAAATCGCGCAAAGCCCGGTTTTGTCGACGCTATATCTGGCGCCGGGGAGCCCGGGACTCAAGCCGCTCGGCGTCACTCTTCCTATCGGAGCCGAAGATATCGACGGTATAGTGGCGGCGGCGGCGGCGCATGAAGTCGATCTGGTCGTGGTCGGCCCGGAAGCGCCTCTGGCGGCAGGGCTGACGGACCGGCTTACAGAGGCGGGCATAGCGTGTTTCGGGCCCACGGCCGCAGCCGCGCAGCTAGAAGCCTCGAAAGCCTTCATGAAGGAAGTTTGCGTCGCCGCAGGCGCGCCTACCGCAGCATACGGGCGCTTTCGCCGGATCGAGGAAGCGAAAAAGTTCCTGCGGACACAGCAGCCTCCCTATGTGGTGAAGGCTGACGG
Source organism: Pseudomonadota bacterium (assembly GCA_036337175.1). GTDB lineage: Bacteria > Pseudomonadota > Alphaproteobacteria > Caulobacterales > Parvularculaceae > Amphiplicatus. Next base: position 784,412 of record JAYZEQ010000002.1, on the reverse strand, counting down.
ACTGGCCGCCGGCAAAGGGGTCGTCATCGCCGGGGATCTCGCCGAAGCAGACGCGTCGGTCGAAGATTTTCTCGGCGGCCGTTTCGGCGCTGCGAGCGAAGAAATCGTCATCGAGGAATACATGCATGGCGAGGAAGCGAGCTTCTTCGCCATCTGCGACGGCGAGCGGGCCTTGCCGCTGATCGCCGCGCAGGATCACAAGCGCGCTTTCGACGGCGATAAAGGACCGAACACGGGCGGCATGGGCGCCTATTCGCCGGCGCCGGTGTTCACGGACGCGATTCGCGAAGCGACGATAACGCGCCTCATCGAACCGGTGCTGGCCGAAATGGCGCGGCGCGGAACGCCCTATCGCGGCGTGCTGTACGCCGGTCTGATGATCGGCGAGAACGGCCCGCGCCTCGTCGAATTCAACGCCCGCTTCGGCGATCCCGAATGCCAGGTGCTGATGCGCCGGCTCAAGAGCGACCTTCTGCCCGTGCTTTACGCTGCGGCGCGCGGCGATCTCGCCGGACGCTCGCTCGACTGGTCGAACGACGCCGCGGCTCTCGTCGTCCTCGCCGCAAACGGCTATCCGGGCGCTTACAGCAAAGGCTCGGCGATCAGGGGCGTCGAGCAAGCCGAAAAAATTCCGGGCGTCGTCGTTTTTCATGCGGGCACAGACGAAATAGGCGGCGAAATTGTCGCCAATGGCGGCCGCGTCCTCAACGTCACGGCGACAGCCGCGACGATCAAAGAAGCCGTCGCGCGCGCCTATGAAGCCGTCGACATCATCGATTGGCCTGAGGGATTTTGCCGCCGCGATATCGGCTGGCGGGCGCTGGAGCGCGCCTGATGAGAAAGCTAGCGGACTGGCGCGAGGAAGCGCGTTTCTTTACCGCCGGCGGCGCGCGCCTGGCATATTGGATAAGCGACGAGAGCAACGAAAGCCGCCCCTGGCTTCTTCTCCTGCATGGGTATCCGACATCTTCCTGGGACTGGACGGCGATATGGCCTGCTCTGTCAGCCCGGTTCCGGCTCGCTGCGCTCGACATGCTCGGCTTCGGTCTTTCCGACAAGCCGCGCCGGCACGCCTATTCAATCTTCGAGCAGGCCGACCTGCAGGAAGCGCTGCTCGAACATCTTGGCGTCGGCGAGGCGCACCTGTTCGCTCACGATTACGGAAACACCGTCGCCCAGGAACTGATCGCACGCCGCAATGAAGGCTCGCTCAGCTTTTCGCTGAAGTCGGCGGTCTTCCTCAATGGCGGTCTGTTTCCGGAGCAGCACCGCGCCCGCCCCATTCAAAAACTCGGGCTCACGCCATTCGGGCCGGCGCTTGGCCTGCTGATGTCGCGCAGCCGGTTGCGCCGGACCTTCGATTCCATCTTCGGCCCGAACAGCAAGGCTTCCGAGGACGAGATCGACGGGCATTTCGCCCTCATTCGCGAAGGCGGCGGCGCGCGCGTCCTGCATCGCCTGTTGCACTATATTCCGGAACGCGCCGCAAATCGCGAACGCTGGGTCGGCGCGCTTCAAAATACGCTCATTCCGTTGCGCCTCATCGACGGCGGGGCTGATCCGGTCTCCGGCGCGCATCTGTATTACTATTATCTCGAACAGATTCCGAACGCCGACGCTGTGCTGTTTGAAGATATCGGACATTATCCGCACACAGAAGCCCCGGAAGCTGTCGCTGCGTCTTTCTTCGACTTTCACAAATCTCAGGGAACCGTCGACGCATGAGCGCTTTTCTTACGATATTCCTTTCTGTCTTTTTCGCGGAGCTTGGCGACAAGACGCAGTTGGCGACCGTTCTTTTCGCATCAGACGGCGAACGATCGAAGACGCTGGTCTTCATCGCGGCCGCGACGGCGCTTATCGCCTCCACCGGCGTCGCCGTCGTCCTGGGCGCGGCGGCGGAACGCTATCTTGCGGCGTTGCCGCTGAAACTGATCGCAGGGGCGGGATTCCTTGTCATAGGCGCCCTGCTGGTGGGCGAGCATTTCATGCGGGGCAGTTAGGGGTGCGATGATGGACGCGATTGCTAAGGAATTCAGCGGCGTCGGCGAGACGCCCGACCATCTGAAAATCGACGAGAGCGCGCTGACGCGCTACATGCAGGCGCATGTGGCGGGTTTCGCCGGGCCGCTGAAGATCGAGAAATTCAAGGGCGGACAATCAAATCCGACCTATCTCATCACGACGCCAGGCAGAAAATACGTGCTGCGCCGCAAGCCGCCCGGCAAGCTGCTTCCTTCCGCTCATGCCGTAGAGCGCGAATACAAGGTGATGACGGCGCTCCACGCCGTCGGCTTTCCGGCGCCGAAGACCTACGCGCTATGCGAGGACCCCGACGTCATCGGCACGGCCTTTTTCATCATGGACTTCGTCGAGGGGCGCATTTTCTGGGATGCGAGTCTGCCTGACGTTCCGAGGGAAGAGCGCGCACCGCTCTTCCATGCGCTGATCGACACGCTCGCCGACCTGCATCTTGTCGATTACGAAAAAGCCGGCCTCGGGGATTATGGCAAGCCCGGAAATTATTTCGAGCGGCAGATCGGGCGCTGGGCGAAACAATACAAGGCGGCGGAAACCGATGCGATCCGCGAAATGGACGACCTCATCGCCTGGCTGCCCACCGCCATCCCTGACGACGATGCGACGACCATCGTCCATGGCGATCTGCGGTTCGACAATGTGATCATGCATCCGAGCCAACCGAAGGCGCTGGCGGTTCTCGATTGGGAGTTATCGACGCTCGGCCATCCGCTCGCCGACTTCACATACCTGCTCATGGTCTGGCACTTTCCGCCGAGCGTGCGCGGCGGTCTTGCAGGCCTCGATCTCGAAGCGCTGGGAATCCCTTCGCTCGATGCGGCCGTCGAACGATACTGCCAGCGCACAGGCCGCGCCGATCTTCCCGACCTCGACTTCTGCCTCGCCTACAACATGTTCCGTCTCGGCTCGATCGCTCAGGGCGTATATGCACGGGCGTTGCAGGGCAACGCCTCGTCAGAACGGGCTATAAGCCTCGGCGCGCAGGTAAAGCCTCTGGCCTCGCTCGCCTGGAGCTACGCAAAGAAAGCCGGAGCCTAGGCGCGATTATAAACCGCGCAAAAAGTCGGGATCGATTCCGGTCGTAAGCTTAACGGCTTTATTCGACTGGATAGCGCCAAGCCGGCCTTTGGCGATGCTGACGGGCCCGGCGTCCGTCATGGCCGAAACATCGAGAGCGCCGAGCGACTCGGAATTGAGATCGATCGTCTGACCGACAGCCAGACGCGACAGCTCGCCGATATTGGTGGCGAAACTGTCAATAATGACAGCAAGCGGGATTTCGCAGCCAAGAACATTACGCTTCAGCCGCGCCGACCAGTCCGCAGCGCCAGCCTTTTTCGCGGCGGGCAATTTCGCCTCGCCGCTCGCGCCAAGGCGATCAACGAATGACTGCGCAAAAAATATGTCAATTGCGCCTTTCGCTTCCATATCGCCGTACTTCAAATCGAGCGTGATGGCGCATACGGGCAGATTCTCGACATCGAGACTCGCTTTTGTCTTTTGAATTTCGCCGCGCTTGCCTTTCAGGGAAGGCTTAGAAGCGCCGCCCGAATGCTTGGCGAACGCCTCGGTCAGCGCCGGAGCGGCGACATCGACGAGAGCGGACGCCATGTCGAAGACAAGTTTCGTGGCTTCCGCGCCGGCTTGAGGGGCGCCGAGCGCGCCGCCCAACAACCTCTCCGTCATGCAGGCGGCGAACGAAGGATCAACCACGAACAGCGCGGCGGGCATGCCTGCATCGTCGTTCGTCCAGTAGTAGACGCCCGAGGCGGGCTTTTCCTGAAGCCTTTCGCCGAGAGCGCCAGCGCAACAGGCGGAGACGTTCGGCTCAATGTCGGTAGAGAGCAAAGCGGAGCACGCGCTTTTCATCGCCTTCACGACGACGCCAGCGAAGACGCCGAGATCGGATGAAGAGGCCGTCGTCGGTTTCGACTCGCCGGCCATACGGGCCAGCACCGAGAGCGTTGCTTCCGACATTGAGAGTTCCGCCTCCCGCGACGCGCGTCACGCCTGTATGCGCAAGATTGGTTGACGGATCGCTAACCATGCCGAAGCCAACGGACGCCTTAAGAGAATATTTGCGCCGCCCCCGTATGCACGGCTTGGTCCCGCAACATCTTGCTCCGAGCGCGTCATTGGGCAGCACCCCTCATAACATCATCATCAAGCGGGTGAAGAAGGTGTCGGACGGCGGGCATCATGGCGGCGCCTGGAAGGTCGCCTACGCCGACTTCGTCACCGCGATGATGGCGTTCTTTCTGCTGATGTGGCTCCTCAACGCGACGACGGAAGATCAGCGCAAAGGCATCGCCGACTATTTCAATCCCTCCATTCCGATCAGTCAGGTTTCCGGCGGCGGCGCCGACGTGCTTGAAGGCTCTTCGGTATTCGTCGAGGACGAACTGGCGCGTCAGGGGCATGGCGGACGACAGACGCAGCCCGAAGAGGTTTCGGTCAAGGCGGAGGAAAAGACCGACGTCGAGAAACGCGCCGACGACGGCGCGCTCAAGGCTGTCGGGGCCGACCTTCTTAAAAGGGCCATGGAAGAGGAAGGCGACATCCTCGCCCGCCATATCCAGACCCGCATGACGCCGGACGGACTGGTCATCGAACTCGTCGAGGTCGACGGCAGCCCGCTTTTCGAAGTCGGTTCGTCCAGACCCTCGCCCACGATGGTGAAACTGCTTCAGGTGGTCGCCGGAGCCGTCGCGCAGGTCGCCAACAACGTCGCCATTGTCGGGCATACGGACAGCCGGCCCTATTCGGGAGACCGCAATTATACGAACTGGGAGCTGTCGACGGATCGCGCCAACACGGCGCGGCGCTTGATGGTCGCCAGCGGCATGGGCGTCAGCCAGGTCGCGGAGGTTTCAGGCAAGGCCGACACCGAACCGCTGACGCCCGATCCTCTCGCGCCGCAGAACCGGCGCATCTCGATCACGCTTTTGCGGGACTGACGGAGCGCCTTGCTTATCAGTCTTTTAATCGTTGCCCGCAATACTCGCGCTGCAAGTACAGCTTTCAGAAACGTTAACATCGGGTTGCGCAAATGGGTCTCTCCTCTGCAATGAACGCCGGCGTCATGGGCCTTGCGGTCAACGCCACCAAGCTTTCGACGATTTCCGACAACATCGCGAACTCGGAAACGTACGGATACAAGCGCGTTCAAACCGACTTTACGAACATGGTCCTTGAACAGACGAAAGGCGATTACAACGCCGGCGGCGTCCGCGCCGCGACCTTCAAGGACGTCGCCGCGCAAGGCTCGCTCATTTCGACCAGCAACAGCACCGACATCTCGATCGCCGGCCGCGGCTTGCTGCCCGTCACCAGCGGCGCGGGACTCAACGCCGCGCCGGGCGACAGGCCGCTGATGCTGACGGCGACGGGTTCCTTCGCGCCGGACCAGAACGGTTATCTGCGCACCTCGAGCGGGCTTTTCCTCATGGGATGGCCGGCGAATCCGGACGGCACCGTAACGGTCCCGAGCCGCGACAGCGCCACCGGGCTCGAGCCGGTGCAGGTGACACGCAACCAGTTCCTCGCCGCCCCGACGACCCGTATGGAGCTCGGCGTCAATCTTCCCGCATCTTCCACGCAGGCCGGCGCAGACGGCGCGCCTTATGACCTGCCGGTCGAATATTTCGACAATCTCGGCCGCTCGCAAACGCTGACCCTTACATTCACGCCGACCGTACCGGCGACGGGATCTAGCAACGCCTGGACGGTCAGCATCACCGACTCCGCGGGCGACCCGCTGACGCCGATCGCCACTTTCGACATCACTTTCGACGACACCGCCGCGCAAGGCGGTTCGATCGCCACGGTGACCGCCGGCGCGGGCGCCGCCTGGGACGCCGCTACCGGCATCGTGCAAGTCAACGTCGGTTCGGGCCCGATGGATCTTTTCATCGGCAAGCCCGGCGACGGCAGCCCGTTGAGCCAGCTCTCCGCGAACTTCTCGCCGACCGGCGTCACCAAGAACGGCGCGCCGATCGGCTCGCTGAGCGGCATCGAAATCAACGACGCCGGCATGCTTGAGGCGATCTACGACAACGGCTTCCGCCGCACGATCTATCAGATCCCGGTCGCCGACGTGCCGAACCTCAACGGCCTCACCGCGCTCGACAATCAGGCCTTCGCCATTTCGCAGAGCAGCGGCGACGTCTACTTCTGGGACGCCGGTTCCGGCCCTGTCGGCACGACCGTCGGCTTTTCGCTGATGGAATCGACGACCGACATCGCCAACGAACTGACCGACCTGATCCAGACTCAACGCGCGTATTCGTCGAACGCCAAGATCATCCAGACGGTCGACGAGATGCTCCAGGAAACCACAAACCTGAAGCGCTAAGAGCGCAGTTCGTAGGCGGCTGACAGAATGTCGATCACCGGCGCGATCTCGAATGCGAATTCCGGCCTTTCGGCCGCGCAGAGGCGCGCCGACGTCATTTCGAATAATATCGCCAACGCGCTGACGCCCGGCTATGCGCGGCGCGAACTCTCGGTAAGCGCACGCATCGCGGGCGGCTCCGGCGGGGGCGTCACCGTCGACGGCGTGAGCCGCGTAACGGATGCGGCGGTCACGCGAGAGCGCCGCATCGCCGACGGTCTCGCGGGCCGGGATAAGGCGATCGCTTCGGCGTACGCCAGCCTCAACGCGTCGCTCGGCGGGCCGGACGATCCGTTCAGCCTCGTCGGACAATACAAAAATCTCGAGACAGCGTTGCGCGCGCTCGGAGAGTCGCCGGAATCGACGCCTCAACAAGCGCAGGTCCTCGACGCCGCCAAGGCCGTCGTCTCAACCATCAACCGCCTCGCCAGCGAAACCCAGCGGACGCGCCAGGACGCCGATGGCGAAATCGCCAAGAGCGTAAATACGGTCAATGCAGCTCTCAAGCAGATCGAAAAGCTGAACGGCGACATCGCCAAGGCCGGCGCGAGCGGACGCGACACCACCGCCCTCGAAGACCAGCGCAAAGGGCTTATCGACGAAGTCGCCAAGTTCATCCCGGTGCGCGAAATTCCGCGCGAACAGGGCGGCATCGACCTCATCACCGATGAAGGCGTGTTTCTGATCGCCGGCAAGGCGAGGCAGATCGACTTCACGCGTACGAACATCATCACTGCGGATCTTTCCTATAATGGCGGCGCGGGCGTCCTGTCCGGCCTGACTGTCGACGGCGTCGACATCACGCCTGGCGGCGGCGGCAGCCAGGCGATCCGGCAAGGCTCCCTCTCCGGCCTGTTCGCCGTGCGCGACGAGATCGCGCCCGCCTTCCAGTCGCAAATCGACGCCCTGTCGCGCGACCTGATCGAACGCTTCACCGACATCGATGCGACGCTTGCGCCGGGCGCGCCGGGCCTTTTCACTGATGCAGGCGGACCCTTCGATCCGCTGACGGAGACAGGCCTCGCGAGCCGCCTTTCGCTTAACACCGCCGTCGATCCGGCGGCGGGCGGCGCGCTGTGGCGCCTGCGCGACGGTCTCGGCGCCGCCGCCGAAGGACCGGCTGGCGCCGACGCTTTCATTCGCGCCATGCTCGACGGTTTCACGGAACAGCGCACGCCTCCGGCCGGCGCCGGCCTCGCAGGCTCGCTGTCGGCGACGCAGATGGCCGCCGGCGTCAATTCGTCGATCGGTACGGCGCGTATCGCCGCTGAATCGCATCTTGCGGCCTCCAGCGCCCGCGCCACGGCGATCAGCGAATCCGAAATCGCCATCACCGGCGTCGACACCGACGCCGAAATGCAGAACTTGCTGCTGGTCGAACAGGCTTTCGCCGCGAATGCGCGGGTCATCCAGACCGCGAAAGCAATGATCGAACTGTTGATGGAACTGTAGACATGAGCGGCGGCGTTCCCGATATCCTGTCTCACTCGCGGCTGGCGCGCCTCGTCGCCGACATGAAGTCGCGCGCCGACGTGGCGCGCACCGAAGCCGTCACCGGACGGTACGAGGACGTGACGAAGGCCAACAACGGCGATATCGGCGGCGTGCATCTTCTTCTCAAAGCCGTCGAAGACGCCAAAGCCTACCAGTCGACGCTCTCTCTGGCGGAGACGCGCGCGGGGCAGACGCAAGCGGCGATGGCGAGCCTGACCGCGGACACGCGGCGTCTCGCAACCGACACGCTGTCCTTCCTCGGGCGCGGCGACTACGTGGCGATGACCACCAGCGCCGCCGACGCCAAGGCGACGCTCTCGACCATGTTCTCCGCGCTCTCGGTCAGCGTCGCCGGACGGGCCCTGTTCAGCGGCGACGCGGTCGATCGCGCCCCGCTTGCGGATGTGGAAGATCTGATTTCCGACGTGCAGGCGATCCTCGCCGCCGCGCCCGATGCGGCCAGCGCCGAGGCCGCGCTCGACACGTACTTCAATGATCCGGCCGGCGGCTTCGAGACCTCGATCTACGCTGGCGGCGCAGGCAATGCGCCCGACGTCGAGATCGCTCCCGGCGTGCGTATCGCCGCCTCGGTGAAGGCCAACGCCCAGCCCATCAAGGACATGATGCGCAGCCTCGCGGTGATCGCCAACTTCGATACCTTGCCCGGCGGCTCGATCGCGGAGCGCGACGCGCTCGTCACCAGCGCCGCCAACCTTTCCATCGACGCCGAAGACCGCCTCACCGACATGCGCGCTGCAGTCGGCATTTCCGAAGCGCGCATCAGCGCAAGCAAGACCCGGTACGAAGCGGAAGAAACGGTGCTCACGAACGTCTACAACCAGAAAACCGCGAACGATCCGTTCGAGGCGGCGGCGGCGCTGAAAGCTCTCGAGTCGCAGCTTGAGGCTTCGTATCTGATGACCGCGCGGCTGTCGCAACTGTCTCTCGCCAATTTCCTCAGATAGACTCATGAAGAAAATCCTGATCGGCGCCGCTCTTCTCTGCCTCGCTTCGCTTCCCGGCGCGGCGACTGCGGACGTGCGTCTCAAAGACCTCATCGAGGTCGAGGGCGTGCGCGGCAACGACCTTGTCGGCTACGGCCTGGTCGTCGGCCTCAACGGCTCGGGAGACGGCCTGCGCAATTCGCCCTATACGGAAGAAGCGATGTCGAGCCTGCTCGAGCGTCTCGGCATCAACGTGCAGGGCGAGGATTTCCGCCCGAAAAACGTCGCCGCCGTGCTCGTGACGGCGACCCTGCCGCCGTTCGCGCGCGCCGGCATGCAGATCGACGTCACCGTGTCGGCGATCGGCGACGCCAAGAGCCTGATGGGCGGCACGCTGATCATGACTCCGCTCAATGCGGCGGATGGACAGATTTACGCCGTCGCCCAGGGGCCCATCCTGGTCAGCGGGTTTTCCGCCGAGGGCGCCGGCGCTTCCGTCACCGAGGGCGTGCCGACCGCCGGCACCGTCCCCAACGGCGCGCGCGTTGAACGCGAACTGCCGTTCGATTTCGCCGACATGAAGAAAATCAAGCTGTCGCTTCGCTCGCCGGATTTCACCACGGCCTCGCGCATCGAAACGGCGATCAACAAATCGGTCGGGCATCCCATCGCCACCATGCTCGATGCGACCGCGGTCGAGCTTGACGTCGACAAGGAATTCCGCTCGCCGGCGCACATGATGAGCGCCATCGAAAATGTGGAAGTCTCCCCGGCGCAGAAGGCGCGCGTGGTCGTCGATCAGCGCTCCGGCACCATCGTTCTCGGCGCCGATGTGCGCATCACTTCCGTCGCCGTGGCGCAGGGCAACCTGTCGATCCGCATCAACGAAACGCCGCAGGCCTCGCAACCCAACCCCTTCTCCCGCAACGGCGACACGGTCGTGTTGCCGCGAACCGATCTCACGGTCGACGACAATCCCGACCGCAAGGTGGCGCTGATCAGCGAGAACGTGACGCTCTCCGACCTCGTCTCGGGCCTCAATGCCCTCGGCGTCTCTCCGCGCGAAATGATCGATATTCTGAAGTCGATTAAATCGGCCGGCGCGCTGCACGCGGAACTGGTCGTCCAGTAGGCCGCCTCGCCCGGACCCGGATCCGCATCGCGCCGCCGGCAGCGGCGTCCTGCCCCGGACGACATTTCTTTTTCTCATTCCCTAACCTCTTGTTTCTTCGCTGGATGCGGTTTCGCGCGCGGATGGCCGTCCGGAATCGGGCGAAGTCCGCAGCGCGCCCGCCTCATCCGAGCGTCGCATCCTTCGCCGACCGCCGAACTGTCGCGACAACGGCTCTCCAGCGCGAAGGACGCGCAAAGAATAGATGCGGCTCGAAGGGGGGCGGATAACATTCCCCGCCCCGACAAGTATGAGGGAAAATCAGAAGCTTACGGGACCGCCGCGTAACGCCCGCAAAAAATTTTTGCGGGAGCGGGCGATTTTTTCAGGAGGTTTTTGCGGCGGCCCGCAAAGCGGGGGCCCGCCTCCAGACGGCTGGAAATCGGCCGCCCGTTCTGCCTTCTCATCCCGCGCAAGAGAAACGCCGCCAAAGCCGGCAAGCGGAGCAGATCGCTAGACGTAAACCTCTTCATCGGGTTCGTCCGACGCCGGCTTGACCAGCTCGAACTCGCCGGCGGCGACGAGACGCCGGAGCGCCGTCATGAACTCGGCCTGCGCCGCTTCGGCTTCGGCGAGCGTGAAGGGCTTCATCTCCCCCATCTGCTCTTCATACTGCTGGCCCATGCGCTGCGAGATGTTCTTGAAGATGAACTCGACCGATTCCGGCGCGTTCTGCTTGCCGTATTTCGCCGCCTTGAGGAACACGTCGACCTCGACCTCGCGCACCACCTTGGCGATGGCGTTGGCCGGCACGCGCTCGGGAATATCCTTGAAGGTGAGGATGAAGGCTTTCACGTCCTCCAGCACTTCCGGCGACTCGGCGGCGATGAACTCCAGCATCGCGGCGCGTTTTTCTTCCGGCATGTTGTTGAGCATCGCGCCGATCATCTGGCCGGGCTTCGAGGCTTTCGCGGCGGCGCGCGCCGGCGCGAGAAAATCCCGTTCGATCGCGTCTTCCAGCACGCGCAACGCTTCGCGGCGCACCGGCATCGGCTTGGCGAGACGAATCACCACCTGCTTGCCGAGATCAACGTCGATCAGGCCGAGCAGAGACGACGCGAAATCGGCGTCGAGCCGGGTCATGATCACCGCGACGGTCTGCGGATGCTGCGCGTTCAGATAGGCGGCGAAGGCCTTGCGGTCGGCGCGTTCTAGCTTCTGCCACACGGTGCGTCCGCCGGGCGCGTTGACTTCGTCGAGAAGCCGCGTCGCTTCGTCCGGACTTTTCACCTTGCTGATGAGATCGCGGGCCTCGTCGAAGCCGCCCTTGAGGCGCTCGTCGCCCGCGCCAAGCTGCGCGACGAATTCGGCTGCGACAGCCAGCAGCTCCTTACGCGGAATGTTCCGCAAGTGCGCATAGGCTTCGGCGAAGGCCTGGAGATGCTTGTCGCCGACCCTTTCGACAACTGGCTTGGCCGCTTCAGGCCCGAGCGCGGCGAGGATCAGCGCCGCCTTCTGCGGGGCAGTAAAACCGCCGGGCTGGGCGAGCGTCAATTCGTTTTTACGTTGCGCGGCGGCGTCGGTCATGTCCCGTATCCCTTAACGACGGCGCCGGCTATTTCGATCCAGCCGTTCGCCAGCACGAAGAAGGCGAGTTTGAACGGCAAAGAGACGATCGCCGGCGGCACCATCATCATACCCATCGCCATCAGCACCGAGGCGACGATGAGATCAATCACCAGAAACGGCAGAAAGATGACGAATCCGATTTCGAACGCCCGTTGAATTTCAGAAAGCATGAAAGCAGGAATTAAGATTGACAGCGGCGTGCCCCCATCGGCCGCGACGCGCGCCGGCGCGACCTCGCTGAGCGCCGTCACCGCCGCCGGAGAGACGCGCCCGTTCATGAAGACCTCGAACGGCGCAAGAGCGCGCTCGAACCCCTGCGCCTCGGTGATGTCATGGTCGAGCAGCGGCTGCACCCCGGACCGCCAGGCCTCGGCGAAGACCGGCTCCATGACGAAATAGGTGAGGAAGAGCGCCAGGCTCATGATCAGCATGTTTGGCGGCGCCTGCTGCAGGCCGATGGCCTGACGGAGGATCGAAAAAACGATCACCATGAAAGGCAGGCAGGTAATCATCATAGCGATGCCCGGCGCCATGCTGAGCACGGTGACGATGAGGAAAAGCTGCACGACCCGCATGCTCAACCCCGACCCGGCGGCGGCGAGATCGGCCGGGATCTCCTGCGCCGACGCGGCGCCGCCAAGCATGAGGAAAACGAGCGCCGCTCCGGCCAGAACCGTCAGCAGTCTCGCGGCGAGACGTGTCATAAAATCTCTGAGATATCGACGATTTCCGTAAGCCGCACGGCCAGGCCGCCGCGGCCGTCTTCCGGCTGGGTGAGTTCGCCCCGCGCGATGACGCGATCCTTGACGCGCAGTTCGACAGGGTCGTCCAGCCCGCTGTCGAGAGGAAGCAGATGATCGCGCTCCATTTTCAGAAGATCGCCGATAAGCGGGCGCGCCGTGCCGACAGAGACCACGACTTCAATCGGCACGCTGAAGATCGCCCGCTTCAGTTTGTTGGTGGGCGACCCGTCGCGGCGCTCCAGTTCGGGCGCGCCTTCTTCGGTCATGTCGGCGGCCGTCGCGGCGGTTTCCTCAGCGCTCATATGCTCTTCTCGCTTGCAAGGGAATGAATGGCTTTCTCGAATGCGTCGAGACAGGCGGCGACCGCCGCGTCCATGTCGAATTCGACGCCGCCGCCGCTCCATGTCGCCCGGGCGCTCGAGCCAGCAAGCGCTGGATCGACACGTATTTCGAAAGCTTCGCCGGGAGCGAGCGCCGCAAACAGCTTTTCGACCGCCGCCGCATGCTGCTTCGAGACGGCGATCTCGATGACGCCGCGTCCGGAACCCCTGGCGGCGCGGGCGAAGGCGCTCGCCGCTTCGGCGGCGAAGCCTTTTTCCGAAAGCGTCGGAAATATCGTCTGCAGCAGCATCTTCACCGCGCCGCCCGCTTCTTCCATGGCGCGGGCCGGCGCCATGACGACCTCGCGCTCGATGGCGCGGGCCAGAGCGGCGGCGAGATGATTGTGTTCCTCGGCGCGGCCCGATGCGGCAGCCTGCCCAGCGGCGTAGCCTTCCGCATAAGCTTCGGCCCGGGCTCGCTGCATGAGCACGCTTTCGTTATTGTCGTTTCGCTCGCCTGTATGCGGCGCCGGATCGAACCGTTCGAGCTTAAGGGCGGTCGCCGTCATGCTGCGTTCTCGGCGTTTTCGAGCCACGACTTGATCAGCGTCGCGGTTTCGTCGGTTTTCGACGAGGCGATCTGTTTCAGCGCGGCTATGGCGTCGGGCGGTTCCGCCGGATTTTGATTTTGCGGCGCGTTGGCCGCCGTCAAGGTCGGCGTTCCGTCGGCCGTGCCCCCTTCAAGCGCTCCCTGAGGCGCGTCCTTCGTAGAAAGAAGAGGCTTGACCACAAACAGGCCGAGCACCAGCGTCACCATCGACAGAACCAGTATCTGGATGGCGTTCATCAGGTGGTTGGCCATGAAGTCGCCAACGAGATCGGGTTTCGCGACGGTGCCGCCTTCAGCGAGCGGGCGGAACGGCAGCGTCTGGATAGTCAGCGTGTCGCCGCGCTTTTCGTCATAACCGGCGGCCATGGCGACCAGGTCGCGCAGCGTGGCGATTTCCGCATCGCTGCGCAGCACAGGCTCGGCCCCTTCTTCCGTCGCCGCCTCGGCGACCTGATTGACGAAGACGGCGACGCTCATGCGGCGAACCGAACCCGGCATCTTCTCGCGCTCGCGCTTCATCTCGGACATGTCGTACTTGATCGTCTCCCGGGTCTCGGTGCGCTGCGTGCGAGAGCCCTGCCCGCCCGACGCGTCGCCTTCGGGCAAATTGCTCGACACCGACACGGTCGACGACGCGCCCGTAGTCGATTCCGTAACTTCCGTCGTCTCCTTGCCTGAGATGACGCGGCCGTCAGGGTTGAAAATGCGTTCCGAGACAGCTTCGCGCTCCATGTCGAGATCGAGAGCCACCTGCACCCGGGCGTTGCCGGCGCCGACGCGCGCTTCAAGAAGGTTGAGGATGTCTTTTTCGAGCTTCTGCTCGCGCGCCTCGGCGTCGCTGTCGACGCTGACGGCGCCTTCGGGATCGCCGGGACTGAGAATGACGCCGGCGGCGGAATCGATGACCGCCACTTGTTCCGCGGCGAGTCCCGGCACCGCCGAAGCGACGAGAAACCGGATCGCCTGCGCCTGCGGTCCGCTGAGCCGCCCCTGCCCCATCGAGACCGTCACTGCTGCGGTCGGCGCCGGCGCGCTGCGCGAGAAAGCGCTTGTCTGCTGATTGGCGATATGCACGCGCGCGGCGCGCACGCCAGGCGTCGCAAGGATTGTCCGCGCCAGCTCGCCTTCCTTCGCGCGCCAGTATGTTGCGTCGAACATGTCGGAGGTCGTCGAGAAGCCGTTGAGGGATTCCAAAAGTTCGTACCCGGCCTGCCCCATCTGCGGCAGCCCCTCGCCGGCCAGCGACATCCGCGTCGAGTCGCGCTTCGCCGCCGGAACGTAAATCGCCTCGCCGCGCACTTCATACTCGACATTCATGCGCTCGAGAGCGGCGATGACCTGCCCGGCGGCGCGGCCGTCGAGCCCAGAGTAAAGCATCGTCATGGGAGAGCTCGACGCTGTACGGGCAAGAATGGTGAACATGGCGATGGTCGCCGCCACCGCTCCGATCAGCATCACCCTCTTGGCGGGGGTCAGAATGCGCCAAACCGAAACAAGTCCCTGCATTTTTTATCCGCCCGTTAACGTCGCCTCTTGCCGATTTATTCGGCATGCGCGGCGTTTCATTTACGATTTCATCATTAAGAGGAGGTTACGTATCGGAGGACGCTGACGAAAAAGAGCGGGCCGCGACGATTATCTGCGCGCGGAACGCGGAGCGAAAGCGGAACATGAGCGACGCTGAGAACGAACAGAAAGACGATGCGGGCGAAGCGCAGCAAAAGCCGAAGAAAGGCTTGCCGATAAAGGGCGCGCTGACGACGCTGGCGAGCGCCTTGACCCTCGGCGGCGTGGCCGCGGGCGCCGCTTTCGTCATCACGCCCGCCGCGGGCAAGTGCGTCGTCCCGCCGGCGCCGGACGGCTCTCCGTCGCATGTGCGGATCGATCCGAAAGATGTCGCATACGTTAATCTGGAGCCCTTGGTGATCTCCCTCGGGCCCAATGCGCGGTCAAAATATCTGAAGATCTCGATCAGTCTCGAAACGAGCAAGAATCATGAAAATTCTCTTAACACGCTCTCCCCGCGCATCCGCGACGTGCTCAACACCTATCTGCGCGCCGTCGACGAGAGCGACCTGCAGCGTCCCGCGAGCATGACCCGTCTGCGCGCCCAGATGCTACGACGGCTGCAACTGGTCGCGCCGCAAGGATCCGTCAGCGACATCCTGATCACCGATTTCGTTCTCACCTAGGGAGACTCAAGTCATGGATTTGGTCACCGATTTTCTGCTTCTCGCCGCGTCCGCCACAGCCTGTCTTTATTGCTTCGTGCTGAACCGGCGGCTGAAAGGCCTCACCAGCGCCAGGGAAGGACTCGGCGCCGGCATCGCCGCGCTTTCGCGCTCTGCGGAAGAAATGAAATCCGCCGTATCGACGACAAGGCAATCCGCCGACGCCGCCGCTGCGCGCATCGAGACGCTGCTCGGCGAAGCGGACGAGAAAACGCAACACCTTCAGAAGCTGATCGACGAACTTTCCGAGATGAGCTCGTCAGTGGTCGCGCATGCGGAAGGGGCGACTAAAAAGTATGTCGACACGATCGCGCCGTTTCTCGGCGAGGCGAACGACGCCGCGGCGCGGCTTCTCGAAGCCATCGAACGCGCGCCCTCGGCCCGGCCGGCGGCGCCCATTGCAACGCCGAAACGCGCTAATGCAGATGTAGATGTCGTCACCCTTGACGATACCGCGGCGCGCATCTCTGCGAAAATCAAACGGGCGAGCGCCGGAGCGGCGGCATGAAACCCAATCCGCTCCTTATCATTTCGGTGATTTTCGCCGCCTCGTTTTCAGGGCGCGCGATCTCCATGGCGAGCGCCGCCGGGAAGGAGCACGACAAGCCGCAAGCGGCGAGCCACGCCGCGGCGCCGGCGAAGGAAACGAAGGAAGAAACACATATCGCTTCGGCGGAATCGAAACCGCAGACGTCGCCGGATGCGGCCAAACCCGAGCAGGCCGCCGCGTCCCGTAGACCCGTCATCGATCCGGCGTCGCTTTCAGGCGCCGAGATTTCCAGCCTCCTGGACGCCATCCGCGAACGCTCCGCGCAACTCGATGCGCGCGAAACGGAACTCGCCGAACGCGCGCGCTTGCTGGAAGTCGTCGAAAAGCGTGTGGAGCAGAAAACCGCCGAGATGAAGACGATCAAGGGCGACCTGGAATCGCGGCTTTCCTATGCGGAAAGCGCAGTGCAGAACGACCTTTCCCGCCTCGCCAAAATGTATGAGAGCATGAAGCCTTCGAAGGCCGGCGAAATTTTCAACGCCATGGACGCGTCGTTCGCCGCAGGCTTTCTGACGGAAATGAACAGCGAGAGCGCGGCGCTGATCCTCGCCAACATGGATACCGAAAAAGCATACGCCGCGAGCATTATTATCGCAGGCAGAAACGCTGCTGTGAAACAGCGTTGACGCGATCCGTTTCAATTAAATCTTAATTTCCAAAAACTATAAAGTTTTCCTGCGGAAGTTAACTCGCGCGCAGGGAAAACAGTTAAGTCATGATCAGTATTCTCGGCATCGCCGTGACGCTCGCTATGGTGTTCGGCGGATATATTATCGCCGGCGGCAAGCTCAGCATCATTCTGCATTCCCTGCCCTATGAGATGATGATCATCGGCGGGGCCGCGATGGGCGCTTTCCTTGTCGGCAACGGCATGGACGTAATCAAGCACACCGCCGGCGACATCACGCGGGTGTTCACCGGCGCCAAGTGGAAAAAGCAGGACTACCGCGATCTCCTGTGCCTGATGTTCACTCTCGTGCGCATCGCCAAGGACAGTCCTGTCGAGATCGAACAGCACATCGAAAACCCCGGCGAGTCGAAGATATTCCAGCGCTATCCCAAGATAGCCAAGGACGGCGCCGCGATGGAAATGATCTGCGACACGATCCGTTCGATGATCATGAACTTCGACAATGCGCACCAGGTCGAGGAGATGCTGGAAAAGCAGCTAGAGTCGCTGCATCACGCCAACCAGCACGGCGCGCACGCTTTGCAGAAAATGGCGGACGGCTTGCCAGCGCTGGGCATCGTCGCCGCCGTGCTCGGCGTCATCAAGACCATGGCTTCCATCGACAAGCCGCCGGAAGTGCTGGGACAGATGATCGGCGGGGCGCTGGTCGGCACCTTTCTCGGCGTGTTCCTCGCTTACGGCGTCGTCGGTCCGTTTGCGGATAAAGCAAAAGCCGTGCGGGACGAAGAACACTGTTTCTACAACCTCATCCGGGAAGCGCTCGTCGCAAGCCTCCACAAACACACGCCTCAAATCTGCGTCGAGGTGGCGCGCCGCAACGCGCCGAAGAAAATGCGCCCAAGTTTTTCCGATATGGAAGACGCGATCCGCGAAACCCAGAAAGCCGCATGAGGATATTCCGCCCGCATCTGGTCGCGCTCGCCGCGCTTGTTCTCCCCGCAGCCGCCGAGGCCGCCGGGGAGATCGTCATTTCCGCCGGCGAGCATGGCGATCATTCGCGCGTCGTCGTCGCGGCCGGCGCGGGTCCGGTTTCGGTGACCCGTTCGGACCGCACCATTGGCCTGCATTTCAGCCCGCTTGAAGCGGATTTCAATCTCGGCGACATCAACGAGCGCCGGAAAGCGCGCCGCGTGATGAAAGCACATGCGGTCGCGACGCCGGCCGGCTCCGTGGTGCGCCTCGATCTCGCCTGCGACTGCCGCGTCGAGCAGCAGCGTCTCGGCGACGGCCGCCTCGTCATCGATATTTACGACGCCGCTTCCGCCAAGAAGCCCGAAACGCAAA
Source organism: Pseudomonadota bacterium (assembly GCA_036337175.1). Classification (GTDB taxonomy): domain Bacteria; phylum Pseudomonadota; class Alphaproteobacteria; order Caulobacterales; family Parvularculaceae; genus Amphiplicatus. Next base: position 766,372 of record JAYZEQ010000002.1, on the reverse strand, counting down.
CCGCCGCGCCGGCGAAAAAGCCGGCCGCCGCCGGAAAGATCACCGAGGCCGATGCGCTCTCGGTCGAGGAAGCGCGCAACCGCATGATCGAGCTGCTGCAGAAGGCGGCCGACGACGGGCTCGTCACCGTCAAGGACGGCGCGCCGGAGCTCACCAAACCGACGCCGCTGGTCCCCGTCGGCGCGGCCGAGACGAACGCGCCGACTTCGCCTGCAAATTCCCGCGCCGGCAACGCGCGGACCGCGCCTGCGCCTGCCATGTATTCCTGCCTGCCGGACGCGGCGTTCGCGTTCGACGGCTCGGCCCTCGACAGCGATCCGCTGGGCGCCATCACCGCACTGCAAGCGGGCCTAGCCGACGCAGCGCCAGGCCAGGAGCATAAAGCCGTGGAAGCGCTCGCCGAGGGCTATCTGGCCATTGCGTTCGGCGACGAGGCGCTCGCCGCGCTGGAAGAATATGGCGAAGCGAACTCGTTGCGCGCCGACATGGCCCGCATCGTCGCCGAGCGTTCTCTGTCGCCCGCAAGCATTATTCTCGCCGCCAGCGACTGTCGCGGCGCGCACGCGCTGTGGCAGGCCGCCGCCGCCGAGCCCGCCCGCGCCGCCGTCGCCGCCAAACGCTCGGGCGACGCAGTCGCGGCTTTGCCGAAGCGCCTGCGCGCCGCGCTCGCAACGCGCATCGCCAAGAAAATGATCGAAGCTGAAGACTGGACAGAGACGCGCCGGTTTTACGCCGTCGCCTCAAGCGCCGTCTCGGCGGCTACGCCTGATCTGCAGTTTATCGCTGCGAAACTTCTCGAACAGGACGGCGCGGAAAGCGAAGCTGACCGGCTCATGAAGGAAGTCGCCTCCACCAACTCAGAAGCGTCGAAAGACGCTCTGCTGGCGCTCGCTGAACGCTACACGGAGAGCGGCGAAACGCCGCCGCATGGTTTCGCCGAGGACATAGGAGCGCTGGCGAAGACCGAACAGGGCGCCGCCCGCGGCGGCGAAGCGGCGCTGCGCGAGGCGATGCTGTGGGCCAATGAAGGCAATATCGAAGCCGGCGTGATGCTGCTGAAGAACGCGGCGCGCGTCGATCCGGACGCCGCGCCGCTCGCCAGCGCCAAGGCGCGCAGCCTGCTGTTGCAGGCCTTCGCCTCAAAGGATGAAGCGCGCATGATCTCAGCGCTCGATTCCTATCTCCAGAACAAGGATTTCGTCGATCTGGGCGCAAGCGGCGACGACGTTCCCGCCGCAGCGACGCGCGCAGCGATCGCGCTCGGCGCGCCTAATGCGGCGCTTGGCCTGCTAGCATCGCAAGACCGCGACGCCGCGCACGCCATGCTGCGCGCCAAGGCTCTCCTCGCCGCCAACGATCCCGAACGCGCGCTGCAAGCGGCCGCGCCCTACGCCGAGGATCCCGCTTTCGCCGCGCTCATCGTCGACGCCAATCTGGCGCTTGAACGCAACTATGCGGCGCTCGCCGCCGCTTCCGCTTTCGCCGACCCGCAACAAAAGGCGGCGGCCATGGCCAACGCCGCCTGGCGCGCCGGCGACTGGGCGAGCGCGGCGCGCGCCTATCAGAAAATCGATCCGGCGAAAATGAGCGTCGAGGAAGCCAAGCGGTATGCGCTCGCCGCTTACATGGCGGGCGAAAAATCCATGCCGCAGGCGGCCGAGGCGGTGCTGAATCAACAATCGAGTCCCGACCTTGCAGGTCTGAAGTCGCTGTTCGACGTCGCGGCGGACGGAACCATTCTCGACCGCAGCAAAGCGGCGATCGCAGGCGCCGACGCCGAAATCGACATGATCGAGGAGATGCTGAGCGATGGATAACGCAGGCTACATCTCTCTTTCCCGCCAGGCGGGATTGATGCGCGAACTCAACACGATCGCCAACAATATCGCCAACGCCAGCACCAGCGGATACCGGCGCGAAAGCGTGATTTTCGCCGAGCACGTGAAAGCGCTGCATGGCGGCGATCCGAGTCTGTCGATCGCCACCATGAATCATCGCTACATCGATTTTTCCGGCGGCGAGATTCGCGGCAGCGACAATCCGCTCGACATGGCGATTGACGGCGACGGCTTCTTTCTCGTCGAGGGCGAAGGCGGCCCGCGCCTCACCCGCGCCGGCTCTTTCTCTCTCAATGCTGTCGGCGAGCTTATCACGGCGGATGGCCGCCGCGTGCTCGACGAGGGCGGCGGCGCTCTCGTCGTCCCGCCGCAGAGCGGAACGATCTCGGTGGCGCCCGACGGCTCCGTCACGGCCGACAATCAACCGGTCGGCCGTCTTGGCGTCGTCACCGCCGATCCCGCCTATCTGGTTCGTGAAGGCGACAACGTTTTCCGGGCCGAGCGCGGCTACCAGCCGGCGGCCGACGCCAAGGTGCGCCAGAACGCGCTCGAAGGCTCGAACGTCAGCGCCGTCACCGAAATCGCGCACCTTATCGAAGTCCAGCGGGCTTACGAGATGGGTCAGAATTTTTTGCAATCGGACGATGAGCGCATCAAACGCACAGTCCGCGAACTCGGTCAGTCACAATGATCGGCCATAGAGAGATAGGCAAAGGGAGAATCCCATGCGTGCACTAAGCATTGCGGCGACCGGCATGGACGCCCAGCAAACACGGGTCGAGGTGATCTCCAACAACCTCGCAAACATGAACACGACGGCTTACGCCGCACGGCGCGCCGAATTCACTGATCTTCATTACCAGATCGCGCGCGCGGCCGGCGCCACATCTTCATCGGATGGCGCGGTCGTGCCGGAAGGCGTGCAGCTCGGCCTCGGCGTGCGCACCGCAGCGATCACGATGGAGCTGACGCAGGGCACGCTGAAAGCCACGAACGGCGATCTCGATCTCGCCATCGAGGGCAAGGGCTTCTTCGAAATCACCCTGCCCTCCGGCGATTCCGCCTATACGCGCGACGGTTCTTTCAAGCGCACCGGCGAAGGCCTGATCGTCAACAGCGAGGGCTACCGTCTCGCCGGCGACATCACCATTCCTGAGGACGCGCGGTCGATTTCAATCAACCCCGAGGGCGAGGTCTACGCATATTTCGACGGACAATCGCAGGGCCAGCTCATCGCCACCATACAGCTCACCACTTTCGCCAACGAAAAAGGACTCGAGCCGCTGGGCGGCAACCTATACCGCGAAACAGAAGCCTCGGGCCCGCCGATCATCGGCGAAGCCGGCCTCGACGGACGGGGCACGATGCGGCAGGGCTATCTCGAAGAATCGTCCGTAGACGTTGTGCAGCAGATCGCCGAACTCATCGAGGCGCAGCGCGGTTACGAACTCAACTCAAAAGTCATATCCGCCGCCGATCAGATGATGGGCGCGACAACGCAGATCAGGTGACGTCATGCGCGATAAATTCTCTTCTTCGAAATTCTCCGGCGTCATCGCCGCGATGATCCTGACGGGCGGCATGACGCCCGCTCTCGCCGAAGACGTCGTGGCGGCCCGCAATATCCGCGCCGGCGACCTCATCGAAGCGGCCGACATCGTAACGCCGGCAGGCGACGCGGCGCTGCGTATGGCGGCCGGGTTCATCGGCCTCGAAGCGGCCCGGTCAATCTACAAGGGACAGCCGCTGAGCAAGGACGATCTTCGCCGCCCGACTCTCATCGAACGCAACGCCATCGTCACCATGGAATTCGTCAAGGGCCCGATGCTGATCTCGACCGAAGGGCGCGCCCTCGACAATGGCGGAGACGGCGATCGTATCCGCGTCATGAATCTTCTGTCGAAACGGATTGTTTCCGCCGTTGTCGTCAACGCCAATACGGTGAGGACCAAACAATGAAACGGGCTCTTCTGTTCTTTTGCGCCGCGTCGCTCGGCCTCGCCGCGCAGGGCTGCGTCAGCCGCGTCGATCATCTCGGCCGCGGTCCGTCTATGAGCGGCCCAGGCGACCCGCCGCGGGCGTTGCCGCCGGTGTCGCCGGAGAGGGTGGCGCTGGCCAGCCTCGCGCCGCCGCGAGAAGATGAGGACGCATCCTCCGGATCGCTCTGGCGCTCGGGCCCGTCTTCCCTGTTCGGCGACCGCCGCGCGCGCGGTCTCGGCGATATCGTCACGGTCATCGTCGAGATCGACGAGGAAGCCGAAATCCGCAACCGCACTAACCGCAAGCGCGATGCAAGCGAAGGTCTTTCCGTGCCGAACTTCTTCGGCCTGCAGACTCTCGCTGAGAAAGTTCTGCCGGGCGGCGCCAATCTCGATCCGGCGATCGATGCATCGTCGCAATCCGAGACCAGCGGCGACGGAACGATCCGTCGCGAAGACAAGATCACGCTTCAGGTCGCAGCAACCGTGGTGAAGGTTCTGCCTAATGGCCACATGGTTATCGCGGGCAACCAGGAGGTCCGCGTCAACAGTGAACTGAGGGATCTGCAGGTCGCAGGCATAATCCGGCCTGAAGACATTTCCCGCCGCAACACTATCACCTATGAAAAGATCGCTGATGCGCGCGTGCTCTACGGCGGCCGCGGCACGATCACCGATCTTCAGGACCCGCGTTACGGCCATCAGGCGCTTGACGCCGTACTTCCGTTCTAACGCTTATGCCGAAAGTTCCCGCCATGAAGCTTCCCGTCGGAAAGATCGTTCCGCTCGTCATCCAGGCGCTCGCCGTATTCGGCGGAGCGAGCGCCGGCATCGTTCTGAAGTCGAGTTTTCCCGCTTCAGACGAGGCCGCCGCTGGTCATGGGGATGATCACGGCAAGGCGACGAAAGCGGAAGCCAAGGGCGGACATGGCGACGCCGCTCACGCCGACAAGCCTAAAGACAAGCACGCCTCCAAGGACAAGCACGGGGACGATAAAGCCGCTCAGAACAGTCATGGCGGCGGCCATGGCGCGCCGGTTGGGGAGACAACCGGCGGATCGAGCTTCATGAAATTCAGCCGGCAGTTTGTCGTGCCGGTCATTACCGCATCCGGCGTGCGCTCTCTTGTCGTCATGGATATCAATATCGAAGTGCCGCCCGGCATGGAGGAGAGCATCTATACGCGCGAGCCGAAACTCCGCGATTCCATGCTGGCGACGCTGCTCAGCCTGTCAAACCGCGGCGCCTTCAACCAGAACCTGCTCGACGCCGCAAATCTCGATACGATCCGCTCTGAATTGCTCCGCGCCGCGCGCACAGTGGTCGGCGAAGACGCGGAAAACGTCTTGATCCTGAACATTACCCGCCAGGACGTCTGACGTTTAGGACCCCGCCTCTTCGGCCGATGGGGTTCTCACCGCCGTCACCCAGGAAGGATCGACAAGCACGCCGCTCTCGAGGATGAGATACACAGACCCCTCGACCAGGCGCGCTTCTACGACTTTCGCGACGGTGCTGACCGGCATTGTCTCGGTTTTGCCCGTATCGCTCTTCTTCTCGACCTGAATCTTATAATCTGCAATAGGAGCGGTCGTTCCGTCGGTCTTCTGGCCGTTCCATTCGAATGAGGTCTGGCCTGCCTCTATCTCCTGGCGGAAAATCACGTCGTTTGAAGAATTCCGAATCACCACTTCTCCAGAAGCGCCGGACGGCAGCGAGAACGACAGGGGCTCTCCGGCGTAATGCACGCTGCTTACCGGCGTCTCGACTTCCTTGCCGATCCATTGGGTCGCGTTTTCCAGGCCTGACTGACCTATGCTGGCGGTCAGCTCTTTCAGCAGCGTATTGGTCTCTATCTGCTGCTCGACGGACGAGAAGCTTGCGAGCTGCTCGACGAACTGCGTCGAGTCGAGCGGGCTCAAAGGATCCTGGTTGCGCAGCTGCGCCGTCAGGAGTTTGAGGAAACTTTTGAAATCGGAGGCGGCGGTGGCGGCCGAGTCTTTCTTGGGCGACGTCGTCGGCGGCGGATTGCTTTGAGAAGCGGTCGTATTGTCTGTAGTGATTGTCATTTGAATGCTCCTCAGCGTTACACGAGCCGATCAAGCCGGTTATCCGTGCGCATGGAAAGATAGACGACGCGACGCGCATCGACCGGCTCGTCTTCAAACCAGTCTGGTGAAAATCTGTCCGACGCGGCCTCCTGAGGGCGGGCGTCATGATTGTCATTCGAGGCGAATTCGAGCCGAACGCCTTCGAACCCGGCGCGTTGCAGATCGCGCGCGAGATCGCCGGCGTGGCGGCGCATCAGGTCAAGCGTATCGCCCCGATCAGCGGTGACCGTCGCGGTAACCGCGTCGGTCCGTTCGAAAGAGAAGTGAATGCGCACCCGGCCAAGATCCGGCGGGTCGAGCCGCAAATCGACGCTGCCGCTTTTCTCCGTCCGGATAGCGGCGAAAACCTGCCGCGCGTCGGGCGCGTCAAGATGCGCCTGCACGATTTGAGCGTGCGGCTTGGCGGGGGACGAAACCGTCGAGGCGCTGTCATGTTCCGACGACGCCAGTGGGATGACGAATACCGGCTGACTCTCGGACGCCGCCTTGACCGGACCTGCTTGGGCGACGGTTTCTTTCGTTTTCTCGGGAATGCCGTCGAGCAGCTTTTTATCTGTCGCGGGCGCAAGTTCAGGCGCGCGTTCAGGCGTCTCGACAGCGCCCTGCGCCGGACCGGCGGCCGGGAACTCGCTGACGCGGGGGATGGTTGAGGATGGCGACGCATCCTTGGCCCCTGCTTCGGGTGTCGGCGTCCCTGCAACAGGGGGCGCAGCCGTCCGCGGCCCGTCTTCTCTAACAGAAGCCGCACGCGCAACAGACGATTCATCAGCGTTGGCGTCAGGCCCGGCAGTAGCGGCCGTCGCAAGCGATTCAGTTTTAGAGGAAACGTCAACCGGCGGCGAAGATGTCTCTTTAGCAGGCTGGATCTCGTCTGGCTGCGAGGCGACGGCTTCTTCTAATGCTTCTGGCGCGACCTGCTCAGGCGTTTCCAGAATTCTCTTCTCGATGCCAGGAGCGTCCTTATTATCGGCGGGTCGGGGGGCGGGGACGGCGGTTCCGTCAGCCGCCGCGCTCAAGACGGCGAGCGGCGTCTGGACTGCAGTATCGGCGTCGTCCGGAGATGACTGAGAATCGGCAGTATCCGGCCCGCCTGCAACGGGGTCCGCCTTTTCCTCTGTCGGTATGATTAGAAGCGGCCCCTCGCCGGCGACCGTAGGATTGCTTCCGAGCGCACTCTCCCCATCCTCCTCCGTCGCGACCTGGCCGGCCGGCTGTGTCGCGGTGGCGATTTTCTGTTCAGTACGAAGCTGCTTCAATTCGCTCATCCGCGCGGCGAACCCGGCTGCGTCCGTTTTTCCGGCCTTGACGCCAAGCAGGCTGGGGTCGCCAACGCCGTCGAGTTCGCGAGCTTTCGAACCGCCGACGCCGAGCGCTCTTAAAATGTCCACGCTGCAAACCTTCGTTAAAATTTTCGTGGGCATGGTTATCCGACAAAAAGGTTACCGGGCCTTTGCCTTCGGGGCCGCAAAAGGCGAATGACATGACCAATGCGATAGCGCCTGTTAAAGCGCCCGCTCCCCTCGAACCGCGGCGCCCCGCCGGCGCGGAGCGCGACGCGGAAATGATGCGCAACGCCAAGGCGTTCGAAGCGACTTTTGTGGCGCAAATGCTCCAGCACAGCGGCTTGACCGAAGCGCTCTCATCGAATGGCGGCTTCGGCGGCGAAGCTTTCTCTTCGCTTCTCGTCGAACAGTACGCGGAGAAGCTGGTGGATAAGGGCGGCTTCGGCCTCGCTGAAAAGATTTACGAACAGTTGCAGGCGAAGGGCGCTTCGAATGTCGAACGAACAAACGCTTAAAGACGTCATCGCCGGCCTCAAATCATTGCTGGAGCAGGAGAAGGTTCAGCTGCTGGCGGGCCGTTTCGATGGAATTGCGTCCATCCTTCAGGAGAAACAGAAACTCTCGTCACGTCTCGACGAGATGCTGCTCGATCAGCGTTACGCGCCCCAGGCACCCGCCTTCCGCCGAAACCTGTCGGCGATCGTCGCGCTCGCGCAAGAGAACGAAACGCTTCTCGCTTCCGCTCGCATCGGAGTGAAAGCCGCGCAGAAGCGCATACAAGATATTGTTAACCGTCAGCGCAACATTGGCGTATACGGAGAGACAGGCGAAAAGCTTATGACGCCTGACGCAGGCGTCACCAGACGCAAGCTCGCCTAGGGCAAGATTAACCGAAATTTATATCGCGAACTGTAAATACCTTCCCGAAGCCGGGGGGAGCCGGTTTTGAAGATAGCAAGTCGTGGGATCGACAGAACGCGTTCCACACACGTCAGAATGACGATCGTTCCGGTGAGATTGGCGAAGCCTATCCGGACTCAATCATCGGCGTAGAAAAAATACGTCACTATCAGGAGCGTGCACATGTCTAGTCTTCTCACCAACGAAAGCGCAATGGTTGCGTTGAGCACCCTGCGCAGCATCAACAAAAACCTTTCGACCGTTCAGGCGGAAATCTCGACCGGCAAATCCATCGCCACCGCTCGCGACAACGCGGCGATCTGGGCGGTGTCGACCGTCATGCAATCGGACGTCGACGGCTTCGAAGCCATCTCGAAATCGCTTGGTCTCGGCTCGGCGACTGTCGGCGTCGCGCGCAGCGCCGCTGAAAGCGTCACCGACCTGCTCGGCCAGATCAAGGAACTCGTCGTTTCCGCGCAGGAAGAAAACGTCGACCGCGCCAAGATTCAGACGGACATCGATCGTCTCGTGGAGCAGATCGACACCGTCGTGAACGCCGCGCAGTTCAACGGCTCGAACCTGCTGAAAGGGTCCGGCTCGGTCAACATTCTCGCCTCGCTCGACCGCGCCGCCGACGGCACCGTCACCGCTTCCGACATCGCCGTCTCGCGCGACGATATCTCGGTGGCCGGCGGAACCGCCATCACCGCCACGGGCACGATCACCGACCCTGCGTCAATGGCCGACGGTTCGTCCACGCCGACGACCGCCACCGCCGTCATCGGCGGCACGGTCATCGAAGGTGAAACCTACTCGATCACCAACGGCACGGATAAATACTACTACGTCGCCCGCAAAGGCGACGGCGTGAATGAAGTCGCCGCCGGTCTGGCGGCCGTCATCGGCGACAAGATCACGGACGTCGCCGTGAGCGTCGCGGCCGACACGATCACCTTCACCAACTCCGGCTCGGCTGCGGTGGACCTCGGTTCGGACGTCGAAGACTCGTCGACCTCGCGTCTTGCGGCGGTCGCCAATGTCGACGTCACGACGACGGCGGGCGCGGCTTCGGCCCTGTCGGCGATCGAAGGCTTCATCCAGATCGGCATCGACGCCTCTGCGGCCTTCGGTTCGGCGCAAAAGCGTATCGACATCCAGAACGAGTTCGTCACGACGCTGATGGACGCGCTCAAAACCGGTATCGGCGCGCTGACCGACGCCGACATGGAAGAAGCTTCAGCCCGTCTGCAGTCGCTGCAAGTGCAGCAGCAGCTCGGCGTTCAGGCTCTCGCCATCGCCAACCAGCGTCCGCAGGTTCTGCTCAACCTGTTCCGCTAATCGACCAGGGGACCGGAGCGGCCTTGCGCCGCTCCGGTCTTTCCAGCTTCGGGGGAAGTCACTCTTAAGGTTTTGCAGGTCCAGCCACCATGCTTGAGTCGCGTCTTGCGGAAACAGCTTACGCCCAGTCTGCGCGCTCTACCGCTTCGCCTCGATCAATCGAGTACCAGGTTTTCGCGCGCGTCACGCGCGCGCTGTCCGTTCAGGGAGACGGCTTCGAGCGTACCGCCCGTCTCCACAAGGCGATCTACGACAATCTTGAACTGTGGACGACGCTCGCCGTCGACGTGGCGGGCGAGAACAACGCCCTCCCAAGCGAGCTGCGCTCCAAACTCTTCTACCTTTTTGAATTCACGCGCCAGCACAGCGCCAAGGTCCTGAGAGACGAGGCGGTCGCCGACGTCCTTATCGACATCAATACGGCGGTGATGCGCGGCTTGCGGACCAATGCGGGAAAAGAGGGAGATGAGTAATGTCAGGCGGACTTGTCCTCCGTCTTCGGCCGCACGAAAAATTCATTGTAAACGGCGTCATCATTGAAAACGGCGACCGCCGCACGCGGCTTCGGGTTGAAACGCAGGACGCAAAGATCTTGCGCATCCGCGATGCATTGCACCCGGAACAGGCGGTGACGCCCGCCAAGCGACTTTACTACATCGCCCAGCTCGCGGTCGTCGGCGAGGCCGATCCCGATCAGACGAAGGCGGAGCTTGTGCCCGGCCTTGAAGCGCTTCGCGAAGGATTCGGCGAGAAACTTTGCCGCGTCGATCTCGATGCGGCGCTCGCCGACGCGCGCGAAGGACGCTTCTACCATGTAATGCGTGCGCTCAATCGCGTGTTGCCGCATGAAGAAGCTCTGCTGCGCGCCGCCGCGCAGAAGCGCGAGCTCGACAAGGCCGGATAATGACGTTTCAACCGATCATCGGATCTGGCGGATACGGCGGCTGGCGCATTCTCGAGGCGACCCAGGTCAGGCAGCGCGAAACCTTCGACCGCTCTCCGGTGCTGGCGCGCGATATTGAGTATTTCCGGGCCAATATCGAGAACGCCCGCACGGCCGAAGATCTTGTTAAAGACCGTCGCCTCCTGACTGTCGCGCTTGGGGCGTTCGGGCTCCGCGATGAAATAGGCAAAAAAGCCTTTATTCAGAAGATCCTCGAGGGCGGCACGGACGACCCGCGCTCTTTCGCCAATCGTCTTGGCGACCCGCGCTTTCAGGCGCTGGCGAAGGCCTTTGACTACGGCAACATCACGCAGGGATCGAACATCCTCCTGAAGTCGTTTCAGGAAGACGTGATCGCGCGGTTCAAGACACAGGAGTTCGAACGCGCCGTGGGCGAGGTCGACAACGACATGCGCCTCGCCATGAACTTCAAGCGCGAGATCGGCGCCCTGGCGGCCTCAGACACCGCCGACCGCAGCGGCTGGCTTCGGGTGATGGGCAACAAGCCGTTGCGCGAACTGCTGACTACGGCGCTCGGCCTGCCCTCTTCTATTTCCAAGCTCGACATCGACAAACAGCGCGAGATTTTCGCCGACAAGTCGCTGCAAGTGTTCGGGAACAAGTCGGTCGCGGTCTTCAAGGATCCGGCGAAAATTGAGGACGCCATCCGGCGGTTCTTTCTGTTCCGCCAGCTCGCGAACGGCCCCTCGGCCGACACGCCCGGCATGGCGGCGCTGACCATGCTTCAGAGCTCGGGGCTCGGACAGGGCGGCGGCCTCAACCTGCTGCTGTCGCAGATATAGGCCGGATCAGGATTTGTTTTTCTGCGCCAGAATGGCGGCGAGACGCGCGTAAGCGTCCTCGCAACTATCGGATTTGTCGCCGACGAAAGCATCGAGCGCGGGCCATACGGCGATGGCGCGATCGATCCTCGCATCGCTGCCCGCCGCGTAAAGGCCGGTCTGGATCATTGTCGAGGCTTCTTCATAGGCGGCGATCAGCGCCCGCCCGTCCGCCAGCAGACTGTTCTCTTCAGCGCTCGCCGCACGCGGCAGGGCGCGCGACACGCTGCGGCGGATGTCGATAGCCGGAAAGCGGCCTCGCTCTGCGATGGCCCGGTCGAGCACCACATGCCCATCAAGGATGGATCGCATCATGTCAGCGACCGGTTCGTCCATATCGGAGCCTGCGACAAGAACAGTAAAGATCGCAGTGATGTCGCCTGCCGCGCCGACGCCAGGCCCCGCGCGCTCGGCTAGGGCCGCCACCGTGCGGAAAGTGGACGGCGGATAAGCGCGAAGCGACGGCGTCTCGCCGGCTGTAAGACCGATTTCGCGATAGGCGTCGGCGAAACGCGTCACCGAATCGAACAGCAGCAGCACGTGCAGGCCGAGGTCGCGGAAATACTCCGCCGTCGTCATGGCGAGCAACGCCGCGCGCCGCTTCAGCGGCGCAGGTTCGTCGCAGGTCGAGACGATGACGACGGAACGCGCCCTGCCTTCTGCGCCTAATGTCTCTTCAAGAAAATCGCGCACTTCGCGCGAACGCTCGCCGATCAGGGCGAGCACGACCACGTCGGCCTCAACGCCGTTCGCAAGGTCGGCGAGAAGGCTCGACTTGCCGATGCCCGAACCCGCGAAAAGACCGATGCGCTGGCCGCGGCACAACGGCAGAAAAGTGTCGAACGCGGCGAGCCCTGTATTAATTCGCGCTCCGAGTCGGCGGCGGGCGTTCACAGGCAGAGCGGATGGGGCTAGCGGCGTCGGCGCGCCCTGGGGGGCGGGGGAACCGTCGAATGACTCGCCAAAGCCGTTGAGCACGCGCCCGAGCCAGGCGCGGGTGGGCCGCGCGCCCTCGTCGGGGCGTAAATAAGCCCGCGCGCCGATCGATATTCCGTTCACAGCGCAGTTTGGCATGGCGACGGCCATATCGCCGTCCACGGCGATAACTTCGCCGGCGAGCGCATCATCAATGACGACGCCGTCCCCGATGCGGGCGATCTCCGACAGCCCGGCGAGCCGAATGGCGCCGCCGTCGACCGCCTTGACGCGTCCAAAGGGCCGTTCGGGCCTTACCCCCGCGGCGACGCCCTGCGCGATTTCAATCAGGCCAGGCGTCAAGGAGCGCTCCGTTTTGGTTAAGTTTATCTTCAACTTTCACAAATACGTTCATAAACCGTAATCCTTAACAGGACGTCGCAAATGCTCGGAGAATTGAAGCTTCTCACCATGGCGTCGGCGATGGCCCGGCACGCGGCGGCGCGCCATGAAGTGCTCGCCGAAAACATCGCCAACGCGGACACGGCGGGTTATCGCGCCAAGGACATCGAACCGTTCGCGCAAAGCTTTGAGCGCATGGCGAGCACCGCCGGCCGCGAGACTTCCGGCGCGATCAGCACAGCCGAGTGGCGTTTCTCTGAAGTCTATACGCCCGGCGCGGAATCGCCGAACGGCAACACGGTTTCTCTTGAAGATCAGATGATGCGCACTATCGAAGCGCAGCAGGATCACCAGGCGGCGACGGCGATCTACAAGAAGACGCTCGACATTCTGCGTCTCAGCCTCGGCAAAAATCTGTAGGTGGTGAGAGATGAATCCGTTCGTAAAGGCGATGAGCGCGGCGGCCGGGGGCATGAACGCCCAGGGTTTCCGCATGCGCGTCGTCAGCGAGAATATCGGCAACGTCGACACCCCCGGCTATCATCGCAAACAGATATCGTTCGGCAACGTTTTCGACTCCGAGACCGGCGTCAGTCGCGTCGCGGTCGACCGCGTTTCGCTCGACCAGTCGCCGGTCGAGGAGCGCTATGACCCGTCGCATCCGATGGCCAATGAGGCGGGCTATGTCGAGATGTCGAATGTCAATCTGATGATGGAAATGGCGGACGGCCGCGAAGCGAGCCGCTCGTATGAGGCAAACCTCGCAACCTTCCAGCAGGCCCGGCAGATGTATTCGAGCCTGCTTGAGCTGCTGAGACGATAGGAATCGCTTTTATGGACATCAATGCATTCAGCGCAGCAAAGACATACGGCGCGGCGCAGAAACTTCTGAAACCGGAAACCAAGCCGGCGCAAGGCGAAAGCCGCGAAAGCGGCTTCAATCCGCAACAGCTGTTCGGAGAAATGACCGCCGCCATCGCTAAGAGCGAGAGCGCGGCGTCCGCCTACATGGTCGGCGCCGCCGACCCTCATTCTGTCGTCGAGGCGCTCGCTTCGGCCGAACTCGCCGTCGAAACGGCGGTGACGCTCAGAAACCGCGTCGTCGAAGCCTACCAGGAACTGATGCGCATGCCGGTCTGACGGACAAGCGATGGCGGGGTCGAACAATGAGTGAAACAGCGCTTCTCGACGTCTTGCGCAGCTTCCTGTGGGCGGGCGTGTGGATCGCTTCGCCGCTGCTGCTGACCGCCCTGGCGGTCGGCGTCGTCATCGGCCTATTGCAGGCGCTGACGTCCGTCCAGGAACTGACCCTCACCTTCGTGCCGAAGCTGATCGCGATGCTGATCGCATTCGCGCTGTGCTCGGGATTCGCCTCACGCCTGTTGGTGGGCCTGTTCAAGGATCAGGTCATTCCGATCATCGCGGGGGGATGAGGATGCGTTTCCGTCACCCTTTGGCCGCTGAGTGACGCCCATGCCGTCGGCCAACGTTAAAACCCTCTTCCAGCCCACTGTGCTGCTCGCCATCGCCCTGATGGCGGTGATCGTCATGATGGTGCTGCCGGCTCCGGCCTGGCTGCTCGACGTCGGGCTGACATGCTCGTTCGCCTTCGCCATCCTGATCTTCACCATCGTGCTGTTCATCGACCGGCCGCTCGATTTTTCTTCGTTCCCCACAGTGCTGCTCGCCTCGTTGCTGCTGCGCCTGTCGCTCAACGTTTCATCGACCAAACTGATCATCGGCCAGGGTCACACCGGTCCGGATGCAGCCGGCGGCGTCATTCACGGATTTGCGACATTTATCATGGGCGGCAACGTCTTTCTCGGCCTTGTCGTCTTTACGGTGCTTTTGATCGTCAATTTCATGGTCATCACCAAGGGCGCCGGACGCATGGCGGAAGTCGGCGCGCGCTTCGCCCTCGACGGAATGCCCGGCAAGCAGCTAGCCATCGACTCCGATGTCGCCGCTGGCGCCATCACCCACGAAGAGGCGAAGCAGCGCCGCAAGCTGGAGCAGGAAGAGACCACGTTCTTCGGTTCGCTCGACGGCGCCTCGAAATTCGTCAAGGGCGACGCCATCGCCGGCTTGCTGATCACTCTGCTGAATATCATCGTCGGCCTCTCGGTCGGCATCGGCGCGCACAATCTCTCCTTTGGCGAAGCGATCGAGACCTATTCGATGCTGACGGTGGGCGACGGTCTCGTATCGCAAATTCCGGCCGTCATCATCTCGATCGCCGCGGCGTTGCTTCTTTCAAAGGGCGGCGTGCAAGGATCGACGGACAAGGCGCTGTTCCATCAGCTCGGCGAGCACCCGGCGGCGCTGGCGACAGTCGGCGCCATTCTCGGGATTTTCGCCTTGTTTCCGGGCCTTCCCTTCCTCCCATTCATGGCTGCGTCGCTCGGTCTGGTCGGCGCTTCCTATTTCGGCTTTCAGCAGGCGGCCAAGAAGCGGCGGCTGGAAGAACCCGCTTCCGCCGAGGACAAACGGCCCGTCGAGCAATCGCTTGGAGACGTTCTCGATCTTGACGAAATCCATGTCGAATTCGCGCCCGATCTCGTTTCTATCGCCATGGAATCAGAAGCGGGCATCGATTCGCGTATCACCAAGATCCGAAAGTACGTGGCGGCGGAGTTCGGCTTTATCGTTCCGGCGATCCGGCTCACCGACAATGCGACGCTCCCGAGCCACGAATATGTCATCCGCATACATGGCGTCGAGGTGGCGCGCTCGATCATCGATCCGAACGGCGTTCTCGTTCTGACGCGGGACGACGCGCCGCTCCACATCAAAGGCAGAGACGTAAAGGAACCTGTCTATGGCGCGCCCGCGCGCTGGATTCCCGCCGAGCGTCAGGAAGACGCGGCGATGCTCGGCCTGCCGATCATCGAACCTGCGGAAGTGGCGGCGACGCACCTTCTCGAAGTCATCAAGGCCAATCTCGGCCGCCTTATGACGCGCCGCGCACTGCGCCGCATCCTCGACGAGTTCGTGGCCGTCTCCGATCCGCAACGCGCTGTGGCCAACCGCAAGATGCTCGACGAGTTCATCACCGACAAGACCCCGTTTGACCTCGTGCAGGCGGTGCTGCGGCTGCTGCTGGCCGAGCGCGTGTCTATCCGCAACCTGCCGGTCATTCTCGAAGCCATCGCCGAAGGCCGGACGGCTCTTTCGTCGCCAGAGCAGATTGCAGAATATGTCCGCCAGCGGATCGGTTTCCAGTTCATTTCAAAACTTCGCAATCAGGAAGGCCGTCTGCCTCTGATTCAGCTTTCGCCAGATTGGGAGACGCTGTTCCGCGAACACGAAGCCGAGCGCGAGAACGGTTCAGTCGACGTTGCGCTGTCGCCCAATGATTTCAACCGCCTCGCAAGCGCGGTGCGCGAGAAGATCGCCGCCGCTGTATCGCGCGGCGCTTTCCCGGCCATCGTCACCAGCGCCCGGCGGCGCCGATTCCTCAGCGCCGTGTTGAGCGCCAAGGGTATTCGCAACATGGTGATCTCCTACGACGAGATCGACCCGTCGGAAAAACCGGCGATTCTCGGCGTGGCCTGAGGAGCGAGGGGATGGAGCTGATCGCCGCCCTGCAGCCCCTTGTGGAGCTCGGCGTCGGGCCGATCGCCATTGTCGCCGGCGTTTTCGTGCGGCTTTCCGCGCTCGTTTTTCTGCTGCCCGGCATGGGCGAGCGCGCCGTGTCGCCGCGCATTCGTCTCGCTGCGGCGCTGGCCATGACGCTCGTGCTCATGCCCATCGTGATGGCTGCGAGTCCGGCCACGCCTCAAGCGCCGTCGGCGATCGCCCTGACGCTCTGCGCCGAAGCCGTATGCGGCGCGCTGATCGGTTTTTCGATCCGCATCGCCGTATGGGCCATCCAGACGGCCGGCTCCATCGCCGCGCAGCACCTCTCCCTGTCGCAGATTTTCGGCGGCGGCCTCGACGACGCGCCGGAGCCGCCGATCGCCACGCTGATGATGGTCGCGGCGATCGCCGTCGCTGTCTCCAGCGGCGTTCACTTCAAGGCGGTGAGCGCCCTCGCCGTCTCTTACGACGTGATGCCCTTCGGAACTTTTCCGGGCGCAGAACAGGCCGGCCGTTGGGCGGCCGACCGCGCCGGCTTCGCCTTCGCCTCAGCGCTGTCTCTGGCCTTGCCGTTCGTGGTTCTCGGCTTCATGTATAACCTCGCGATCGGCGCAGCCAACCGGGCGATGCCGCAGCTTATGGTCGCGTTCGTCGGCGCGCCGGCGATCACGCTCGCCGGTCTCGTGCTCCTCGCCGCCTCGACGCCGCTGCTTCTCGGCGTCTGGTCCGACATGCTCGACCGCATCTTCGCGACGCTCATGGGGGCGGCCAGATGAGCGACGACAAGCAGGGCGGCGAAGACCGCCAGCATCAGCCGACGCAGCAGAAAATAAAACGCTCGCGCGATGAAGGCGACGTTCCCTACTCTTCTGAAATCACCGTCGCGGCGACCTACGGCGCGTTCTACGCCGTCATCATCATCGCCGGGGGCTGGTCGCTGTCGCGCATCGCTGCGACCCTCTCGGCTTTCTTCCGTCATCCCGCCGATGTCGGCGCGGCGCTGCTTTCGCCGCACGCGACAGGGTTCCTCGGCGGTTTCATTATAGAAATCATGTCGGCTCTTGCGCCGATTTTCGGCGCGCTCGCCATCGCCGCCGTCGGTTCTCTCGTCGCGCAGCAGGCCGTCGTGTTCGCACCATCGAAACTGAAGCCGAAACTGTCGCGGCTTTCGATAGTCGACAACGCCAAGCAGAAATACGGTCCGAACGGACTGTTCGAATTCGTCAAGAGCGCCGCCAAGCTATCCGCGATCAGCGCCATTCTGTTCTTCGGCCTTCGGGACAGGTTTGTCGAATTGCCCGAAATGTCTGCGCTGCCCGCGCAGGCGTTCCAGTCCGTCATCCAGCGCGAAGCCGCGTTCTTTCTCGGTCTTGTAACCTTCGCCGCCGTGGTGATCGCCGCCATCGACCTGCCCTGGAAACGGGCCCAGCACCAGAAAAAGCTGATGATGAGCCATGAGGAGCTGAAAAAGGAATCGAAGGAGAATGAGGGCGATCCGGCGCTCAAGGGCGCGCGCCGCGAACGAGCCCAGGCGCTCGCCAGAAACCGCATGATGGCCGACGTGCCGAAAGCGAACGTCGTCATCGTCAACCCGACTCATTACGCCGTGGCGCTGCAATGGGACCGCAAATCGGGCGCCGCCCCGATCTGCGTCGCCAAGGGCGTCGATGCGATCGCTGCGCGCATCCGTGAAGTGGCGGCTGAGGCGGGCGTGCCTATCCAGCGCGACCCGCCGACAGCGCGCTCGATCTACGCCATGGTCGAGGTCGGTGAGGAGATCAGGAAAGAACACTACGCCGCCGTCGCGGCCGCCATTCACTACGCCGACGAAATCATCCGCAAATCGAAGCAGAAGTTCATCCAATGAACCTCGCGCGCATTTCAAAGCTCCTGCGGGTTGTAAAGGCCAGAAGCCGACTGGAGCAGAGCCGCTTCGTCGCCGTGAAAACCGCCCAGCAGACGTTGATCGCGGAAGCAACTGCTATCGAGTCCTCTGCGCGCGAAGCCTTAGCCGTCGGCGAGGAGTTGAACGGTCAGGCCCTGAAATCCTACGGCCTGCGTCAGAAGCTGCTCGAAAAGGCGGCGCAAGAGCGGCGCGAAAAGGCGCGATCGCTCGATCCGCACAAGGCAACGCATCAGGCCGCCCTGCTAGCATCGCTTCGGCAGGAGACCGCCTGGAAATCTCTGTCGGATGCAGCCGAACAGGAACGACGGGAAGAAACCAACGCCCGCGAGGAGGAGCGTCGTGAGGCGTTCGTGCAGATCCGCGATCCGGAGAACTTCTAACGCAGCTAGATCAGGCGATGCGCCGAACCTCTGTTTCGTGCGCGACGACCATGTTTCTTCCGGCGCCCTTCGCCCGGTACAGCGCCTCGTCAGCGTCGCGCAAAAGCGCAGTCGGGGTCGTCCCGGCGCAGTATTCCGCTACGCCGAACGACATGGTGATCGATCCGAGATCCTCATTTGTGGTCTTGCTGACCAGTTTGCGCCGCGAAATCTCCATACGAATCTGCTCAGCTAGTTTCTCTGCGCCTTCAAGCGCCGTATTCGGCAGCGCGATTGCAAACTCCTCGCCGCCATGTCGGGCGACGATATCCTGACCTTTGGTGTTCTTGCGCAGCACGCCGGCGACGAACTTTAAAACCTGGTCGCCGATATGATGCCCCCAGGTGTCGTTGAACCGTTTGAAGTGATCGACGTCGCAAAGAATGACCGACAGGGGCGAGGCGTCGCGCTCGGCGGCGGCCATCGCTTCTCTGATGGACTTGTCGAAGCGGCGGCGATTTGCGAGCTTGGTCAAAAAATCCGTATGCGCATCCTGTTCGATCTCCTTGATCGAATCGTGGAGCGAAGTGATCTTCTCCGCAGCGGCGGCGAGCTCCTCTTCAAGTTGCATGTTGCGCTGAGTAGCGCCGGCCGCGGTCTCGACAAGGAGATTTATGAAACGCTTGAGTTCGCTTTGCGTCAGCGTCAGTTCTTGAACATCGTCCGAAATCGCCTTGATGTCGGAGCCAAACTCGCTGGCGTTCTTGGCGAAGCCTTTGGCGACGTCCTGCAACCCGACGACCTCGCCCATAATCCCGTCATAGTGCTGATCGAAGGCGGCGCGCAGATGATCGAAACCGCAATGCTTGTAATAAAGCCCGGTGATGAAATCGATTGTGAGCGGATCGCCCTGCGCGATACGGTCTTCGATATCTTGCGACAGATTCGGGTTCTGATTCTGCAAGTGCAAAAACCAGACCTCGTAGCATTCCGGCACCGGCGCGATCGACATGCGTTCGAGATCGGCGAGAACTGCCTCGGCGGTTTCTTTAGGAGACTTCTTTTTCGAATCCATACAGTTCATTTCGGTGCGCGCTCAGCTCGCGCGCAGCGCCCTCCCCTTGGCTCTCGCTCGCCAGTAGCGCATGAAAATTTGAATTTTTGCTGACCGGGGTCGACGCCCGGCGTTAACCGCCGGGCAAGGTCCGCTACCGCCGCGTAAATCAGGCCGGTCTGGCGACGAGGCGTTTCAGGAAAACAAGCGCCAGCAGGATCGCCGCCATGGGAATGAGCGACAGGTAAAACGCCGTCGAGCCGCCGAACGCCGCGAATGTCCGCCCGGTGATGAACGAACCAGTGGTGCCGCCGAGCGCCGAGAACACGACGATGAGCCCCGCCATCGCGGCGTGCCGTTCGCGCGGCAGCGAACTCAGGATCACTGAATTGATGGCCGGATAGATGGGCGCCATGAACAGGCCGATCAGCGGCAGCACGTAGGCGGCGGGCGGGGCGTTGACCCAGCTCATGTCCGGGTTGGGGTGAAGTCCCGACGCTAAAGGCAGCGCCACCAGTATCAACGCAGCCATCGCCGCGATGCAGATCAGCAGCAGCCGGAACCAGTCGATGAACCGCAGGACGAGCCCGGCGCTCAATCGTCCGGCCGCCAGCGCCAGCGCATAGATGCTCGCCGCCTGGACGCTCATCGCCTGCGGCAGATGCAGCACTTCGTTGTTGAAGGTCGGCAGCCAGGTGCCAATGCCCTGCTCGATCAGGACGTAAAGGAAGGCCGAGATCACGAACACCAGCACCGCTGGCTTCCACAACAAGGCGAACATGGCGGCGAAATCCGTGAGGAGGTTGCTGCCCGGCGCAGTCGACACGGGCGCCCTCGGGAATCTGACGGCGAGCAGAATGGCGACGTTGACGGCGGCGATGACGGCGAGCGCCCAGTAAACATCAAGCCAGCTCAGCGAAGCGGGATCGGCCGGATCGATGAACGCCGCAAAAACCCAGTATCCCGCCAGCACGCCCACCATGAAGAAGCCTTCGATCAGGTTGAGCATGCTCGCGTGCTTGTTGCTGTCGTCGGTCAGGAGCCCGATGGTCGAATAGACGGACACCTTGATCAGCGCGAACGAGGCCCCGATGGCGAAAAACAGAATCTTGGCGGTGAGAAAGCCCGGAAACAGCGGCATCAGAACGCAGGCGACGCCCACCGTCGCGAAACCGACGATCATCGCTCGCCGATAACCGAGTCTCGGCAGGAAAGAGGCGACCAGGAACGACACAGCGGCGATCGGCAGGTCCTTGAACGCCTCAAGGATGCTCGCGCCTTCCTTGGTGACGCCGAAACTGGCGATCGACTGCAGGATCACCGTACCGACGCTGTTGAGCAGAATGGCGAAAAGAAAATAGGCGGAGAACAGCGCGATGCGCACGCCGATCGAACTCATCGCGGGCGTCCCCTCTTCCGGCGTTTCCCTCGCGCCTCGACGCGCGATATTGATATTTTCACCACTATGAAGCTTGGCAATCGATTGCGCAAGAGCCCAGCCTTGATATAACGACCGGGCAGCAAGAGGCGTGAAGCGCGAGAGGACGGCTGGAATGGACGAATGGTGGCGCGGCGGCGTCGTCTATCAGGTTTACCCGCGCAGCTTTTGCGATTCCAACGACGACGGCGTCGGCGATCTTCAAGGGGTCGTTTCCAAGCTCGACTATCTGAAGGAGCTCGGCGTCGACGCCGTTTGGCTGTCGCCCTTCTTCCGCTCGCCGATGCGCGATTTCGGCTACGACGTTTCCGACTATTGCGGCGTCGATCCGATTTTCGGTTCGCTCGCCGACTTCGACGCGCTGCTGGCTGGCGCTCACGACTCCGGCCTGAAAATCATCATAGACCAGGTTTATTCGCATACGTCCGATCAACACGCCTGGTTCAAGGAAAGCCGCCGCTCGCGCGACAATCCCAAGGCCGACTGGTATGTCTGGGCCGACGCCAGACCCGACGGCGGGCCGCCGAACAACTGGATATCTCTATTCGGCGGGCAAGCGTGGTCGTGGGATACGCGCCGCCGCCAATATTACATGCATAATTTCCTCGCCGAGCAGCCGGATCTTAATTTTCACAACCCGGCGGTTCGCGAGGCGATTCTCGATGCGGCGCGATTCTGGCTGGATCGCGGCGTCGACGGATTTCGCCTCGACGTGGCGAACTTCTACTATTGCGACAAACAGCTTCGCGACAACCCGCCGAAGCGCCCTGAAGGCGGCTTCGCTCGTCCCTATCAGCACCAGCGGCATCTCTACGATCGCTCGCAGCCCGAAAATCTCGCCTTCATGGAAGAACTTCGCCGGCTGACCGATCAGTATAAGGACCGCATGACGGTCGCCGAGATCGGAAGCGATTCCTATATCGCGCGCAGCATCGAATACACCGAACCCGGCCGGCTCAGCACCGCCTACAACTTCATGCTGCTCGAAAACGGCCCGCTCACGGCGGCGCTGATTCGCAACGCTCTCGAAAGCTGGACGAGCAAGACCGCCTGGCCGAGCTGGTCCTTCTCAAATCATGACGTCGTCCGCGCCCGAACGCGCTGGGGCGGCGAGGAGGCTGGCGACGCCTTCGCGCAACTGCTGATGGGCGTCCTGATGTGCCTGCGCGGCACGATCTTCGTGTATCAGGGCGACGAACTCGGGCTTCCGCAGGCGAACGTTCCCTTCGACCGGCTGCGCGATCCGGAAGGCATCCGCTTCTGGCCCGACAGTCTGGGGCGGGACGGCTGCCGCACGCCGATGCCTTGGCGCGCGGGCGCCGTCAACGCCGGCTTTTCGACGGTTGAACCATGGCTTCCGGTCGACAAGCGGCATGACGCCCTCGCCGTCGACCGTCAGACGCGCGATAAATCTTCAACGCTCAATCTGACGCGTCGCTGCATAGACTTCCGCCGCAATCATCGCGCGCTCGTTTCCGGCGAGATCGAATTTGTCGACTCCCCGGAACCTTTGCTGGCGTTCCGGAGAACGAGCGCCGAAGAAAAACTGCTTTGCCTTTTCAATCTCGGCGACGCGCCGGTTGAATGGCGCGTCCCGCAAAGCGCCGCCTCGTCTCTCGGCTACCCGCTGCCCGGCCGCTTCGAAGATAACCGCGCCATCCTGCCCGCCTTCGGCGGCCTCGTTCTCCGCGAAAGATAGGCGGCGCCATGACCGGAAACGGCGCGAGAGATACGAACGGGCAGGCGCGCACCATGGCGCAGATCGCCGAACTGGCCGGCGTCGCCGAATCGACCGTGTCGCGCGCCCTCGCCGGCAGCCGCCGGGTCTCCGAAGAGACTCGCTCGCGCATCCTCTCGCTGGTCGAAGCCAGCGGCTATCGCATCAACAGCCGCGCCCGCAGCCTGCGCACGCAGAAGACGCGGACCATCGAAGTAGTCATCCCCATTTCAGAGGCGAACCGCCAGCATTTCTCCGACCCGTTCTTCAGCCAGATCACCGCCTCCATCGCCGACGCCCTCGCCGAACACGGTTACGACCTTCTGCTGTCGCGCGCCTGTCCGTGGACGGACGTATCGGGCGCCGACGCCCTCACCTCCAATCGCGCCGACGGCGTCATCATCATCGGCCAAGGACGCGATCCCGAACCTCTCGTCCGCTACGCCGAAACGCATAAGAACGTGATTGTCTGGGGCGTCGACATCCCCGGCCGCAACTATGCGGTCGTCGGCGGCGACAATTTCCTCGGCGGCAAACTGGTCGGAGAGCATTTGCTGTCGCAGGGCCGCAACCGCGTCGTGTTCTTCGGCGACATCCGTTACGTCGATATCGGCCTCAGGCATCGCGGCTGCATGTCTGCGCTTACGTCGGCCGGAGCCTCGCAGGATCAGACGCTTACTCTTTCAATGCCGTTCGACAGCGCCTCCGCCTATCAGGCGACGCAGTCGTTGTTCCGTTCCGGGGCATGGCACGACGCCGTGTTCGCGGCGAGCGATCTTCTCGCCATCGCCGCGATGCAGGCGCTGGCCGACCTCAAGATCCGCGTGCCCGAGGATGTCGCCGTCGTCGGATACGACGATATAGCCATGGCCGCCTATATGACGCCGGCCCTCACCACCGTGCGCCAGGACACCACCGCGGGCGGGCGGGCGCTTGTCGAGAATCTTTTGACGATTATCGATGGCGGCGCGCGTCGCGATATCCATCTGCCGACGGAACTCATCGTTCGTCGGTCTTGCAGCGCAAAATAATTTCTGATCTTGCGCAATCTTGCGCAAGAAGCGTTGCATGCGAACATCATCAAGTCAGAAATTCCCAATAAATGCCTATTATGCGTTTGGCAATCGATTGCGCATACCCGGGGATCGGGGCATGCTCCGCGCAAAAGTCGCCCTGCGGAGTCCGCGCTTAGGGCGCGCTCAAGACCACATGGCGATCCACGCCGGCGCAACAGGGAGGAAACCTATGAGAGACCCGAAAGCTAACAGCCGTAATCTGAAACTGCTCCGTCGCTGCCTTGTCGGCGCCGGCAGCGTATTCGCGTTCGCCGCAACCGCGGCGCAGGCGCAGCCGGCGGATGCGCCGGTGGACGAGATCGTCGTCATCGGCACGCCGGGCGGCGCGGGCGCCAGCCGGCAGGCCGCGAGCTTCGCCATCACCACAATCAATCCCGATGAGATCACCAAGTTCTCGCCGCAGAGCACGGCCGATCTGTTCAAGTCGATCCCCGGCGTCTGGGTCGAAAGCTCAGGCGGCGTCGCCGGCGCGAATATCGACGTGCGCGGCCTGCCGGGCGGCGGCGACGCGCCGTTCGTGCTGCTCGCCATCAACGGCTCGCCGATCTACGGCACGGAAATGCTCTCTTTCTTCGAGCAGAGCTCGATCTTCCGCATCGACGAGACGATCGCCGGCGTCGAGGGATTGCGCGGCGGCCCGAACTCGGTGTTCGGCAAGGGCGAGCCGGGTCTCACCGTCAACTTCAACCTGAAAGAAGGCGGCGAGGAGACCGAAGGCCGCATCAAATATTCGACCAGCGATTATGGCTTGCAGCGCGTCGATGCGGTGCTCAGCGGCAAGCTCGACGACGATCTCTACTATATGATCGGCGGCTACTTCCGTTCATCCGACGGCGTTCGCGACACGCAGTTCAAGTCGGAGGAAGGCTATCAGTTCACGGCCAATCTCACGAAGGTCTTCGACAACGGCAAAATCAACCTGTTCGCCCGCGCCACCGACGATCACGGCCAATGGGTGCTGCCGATGGCGCTCAACACCGGCAACGATCTCGGCACCTTCGCGCAACTCGGGAACGACACGCGCTTCCGCGAGCTGCAGGTCAACGCCGCCGGCGATACGGAAATTTTCGATTTCGCTGACGGTCGCGGCTGGAAGGGAGTCGTCACCGGCGGCAGCGCCGAGTTCGATCTCGGCTCCGGCTTCACCATCCGCGACCAGTTCACCTTCATGACCGGCGACGCGGACACCTACGGCTTCGTGCCGTCCGGCAGCCCGGTCACGGCGGGAGACGTCAGCGCCGTCATCGGCGGCGGCCCGGTGATGACCCAAAGCGGCGCGACGCTCGCCGACTCCGAGTATGTGCAGACCTACGGCCACTGGGTCGTGCAAAAAGATCTGCAGGCGGCGATCAACGACCTCAGCATCAACAAGGTCATTTCGACCCACGACATCACGGTCGGCTACTACCAGTCGACCTGGTCGTCGGACGACTGGTGGAACATCGGCAACCCGATCCCGGTGCATAACGTCGCCAACGGCGAAGCGCTCGACCCGTCGATCACGCCGGCCGACATCGCCGCCGCCGGCGGCGATGCGGGTTTCAACTTCCGCATCAATTCGGCGGGCGACGCCCACGCCCGCGCCGTCTACATCGCGGATTCATGGCAGGTGTTCGACCGCTTCCGCCTCGATGTGGGCGCCCGGCGCGAATGGCTCGAGATCGACTACGTGCTGGACACTGACGGGCCGGACGGCATGGGCGGCACGACGGGATTCCCCGACGGAACGCCGGAGCTGACGACCGAACTCAACGGCTCCGAATGGGCCTACACCGCAGCCGGCAATTACGACGTCACCGACGATCTCGGCGTTTTCGTGCGTTACACCAAAGGCTTCCTTTTCCCGCATTTCGATGAGATCCGGGAAGGCCGCAACCAGGTCGACAGCGTCAAGCAGATCGAAGCCGGCGTGAAATACGGCGGGGAATGGTTCAATCTCTACGCGACCGCTTTCCGCAACACCAACGACGCCTTCAGCTCGACGGTCGGAGGCGTCGTCCCCGCCTCTCAATTCAGGACTCGCGCCTACGGCGTCGAAGTCGACGGCGAGGTTTTCTTCGGGCCGTTCTCGACCAACGTCACAGCCACCATTCAGGACGCCGAGATCACCGACTCGACGACCCCCTCCGACATCGGAAACCAGGTGCTGCGGCAGCCGAAGTGGCAGGCGCGCATCTCGCCGGCCTATACGCTGGACGTCAACGGCTTCGAGGCGACGCTGTACGGCGCCGTGTCGCTGGTCGGCGAACGGTTCGGTGACAACGGCAATACGGTCGTCCTGCCGAGCTACGAAAAGGTCGATCTCGGTCTTCTCGTTAACGCGCCCTCGGGCCTGTTCTTCCAGGTGCACGCAGACAATCTCAACGACTCGCACGGCATCACCGAAGGCGATCCGCGCAATCCGGCGGCGCCAAACGGACGGCCGATCTTCGGACGGTCCGTCATGTTCAGCGTCGGCTACGACTTCTGAGCCATCGCAACGACCGCCGCGCGCCCCCTCCTCCCGCGGCGCGCGGTTCGTCAGACTGCGGACGGCCGCCGGGATAGTTCCCGGCGGCCGTTTTTGTTATGAACCGCAAGGCGCCACCCCGCGCCGATAGTCATGCCGGACGATATATATGCGGCGCCCACACGCCCGAAGCACGTTCGCAATCCTCCTCAGCCTGATGCTGGCCGGCGCCGGCTGCGCGCCTGAAGTGGCGACCGGCGACACCCTTCCCGTTCCGCTGGCCGGCGAGGACGCGCTGCATTTTTCCGTCGTCGACGGAAGGGCCGCGAATGAATTTTACCGCGCAGGCCCGGTCGCCGCGCATCTCGTATTCACGTCCGGCATGAAGCCGCGCTTCATCGCCGCGTTTCCGGCCGGCAACAGCGGCGTCAGCCTGTGGTTCGAACCGGCGGCGCGCGAGGCGGCGTGGCGGCTCGAAGGCGCGCCGCGCGGCGTCATGCTGAAGGACGAGGAAGGCCGCGCGCTCTACGGCGTCGGCATGGAAGCGACGCTCGAAGGCCCGACGCTGATCGTCGACCGCGCCGTGCTGGGCAATGTACGCAGCATCCGCGACTACGGTTATGCCGGCGAAACGCCTTCGGCCATCGATGCGGCTCCCTCTGTCCGCGAGAACCGCATTGTCTGGCGGCGCGCCCGGCTCGACGGCGGCGGCGGCTATTACCTTTCGGTGCAGACGCTCGAAGGGTCCGTCGAGCGTCGAGAGGGAAAGGTCGCGCTCGTTCCTTCCGAGAACGGACGGTTGCGTCTGAGGATCGCTGCGCTGACCGGCGACGAGCCTCTGACTCCCATTCCGCTGCGGCAGCTTCTTGACGATGCAAGCGGCGCCGATCCGCGCGCTCTGAAAAGCCTCGCTTTTCTCAGCTACCGCGAAAAGCTTCTCGCCGGCTCGTGGCGGTTTCTCACCTATTTCGGCCGCGACACGCTGCTCAGCCTGAAGATGCTCGCCCCCGCCGCTTCGCCGGCGCTGATGGAGGCGGGCCTCGCCTCCGTTATCGAACGGCTCAATGAGAACGGCGAGGTCGCGCATGAGGAGGATCTCGCCGAATATGCATGGCTGCGCCGGCGAGAAGACGGCGAGCCCCCGTCGACGGCGCCGATCCATGACTACGCCATGATCGACGACGATTTCCTGCTGGCGCCCCTCGCCGCCGACTACCTCCTTGACAGCGCAAGAAACCAGCCTTTCGCCGCCGCTTTTCTCGAACGGCGAACGCAAGCCGGCGAGCCCTACGGCGCAGCCCTTGTCCGTAATCTGGCGTTCGTCGTTGCTTCCGCCCGCCCGTTTGCGGAGAATCCGGACTGGCGCACTCTCATTCATCTCCGGCAAGGAAAATATGCCGGCGAGTGGCGCGACAGCCCGGAAGGACTTGGCGGCGGAAGAACGCCCTACGATGTCAACGCCGTGCTGGTTCCGGCGGCGTTGCGCGCCGCGGGGCGCCTTTACGCCAGCGGACTTCTTGCGCCTTATGCCGGCGACCAGGCGCCCGGAGACGCCGATGCGCTGGCGGCTGCATGGGAGAGCGCAGCGCCGCCCATGTTCCGTGTGCGTATCGATGCGCGATCTGTGCGGGCGCGGGTCGAATCCTACGCAGCCGCCCTGGGCGTTCCCGCCCGCGACGCGCTCGCTTCGCTGAGCGGCGACGCCGTCCTCTTCAACGCAGTGGCGCTCGACGAAACAGGCGCGCCGATCCCCGTTCTCAACTCCGACGAAAGCTTTCTGCTGGCCTTTTCCGATCCGTCGCCAGACCGGCTCGAGACGGCGGTCGACGCGACGATGCGGCCGTTCCCAGCCGGCCTGCTGTCGCCCGCCGGCCTGCTCGTCGCCAACGCCGTTTATGCGCCGTCAACGCTGCAAAGCGACTTTTCGAACAATCACTATCACGGCGCCGTCGTGTGGTCGTGGCAACAGGCGCTGTTCGCCTCGGGACTCGCACGGCAACTTCGCCGCGACGATCTGGACGACGCGTTGCGCGGAAAACTTCTGGGCGCGGAGCGCGATCTGTGGCGCGTCATCGAAGCCGCAAGGGCGGTAAAAACCTCGGAACTGTGGTCTTGGTCGATGCGGGACGGCGCCTTCGTCATCGAACCCTTCGGTCAGCAGCAGGGCGACGCCGACGAATCGAACGCGGCGCAGCTGTGGAGCACAGTGTATCTCGCCGTGAAGCCGCCCTCTTGATATCAAAGAGTCTCGCAAGCTCGGCGACGAGAAATGTCCGCCCGCCGCCGATCTTGACGCGCTCGTTCCGTGGATAAGCGCTCGCGGCGCGGCGATTGAACGATGGCGGCAGGGCCGATCAACCCACGCCGGTTCGATCATGCTTTTTCCTTGAATACTGGCGGACAGAGAGGGATTCGAACCCTCGAGACGGTTGCCCGCCTACACGCGTTCCAGGCGTGCGCCTTCAACCACTCGGCCACCTGTCCGTCCGGGAGCGGCGGCGCGTATGCGGCCGCTGCGGTCCGTCGCGCCCCAGGGGGCGGTCCGGAGCGCGGGACTATACAAGCGCCGGGCGAGGGCGCAAGCGCAAGACCCTGAAATCGCAGCAAAGACCCGGCGTTAAGGATCCGTCCGCGCCGGGTTGGCAGGACGGGGGCATGCGGGCTAGTCTCCGCCGCGACGGACGGTCAGATGCGAGGGGCTCAGATGGCGGCGTTTCGTTTTATTGCATGGTTGTTGGTGGCGATCGCCGTGGCGCTTCTCGGCGCCGACGCGGTGTCTTCGCTGGAAAGCGGCGTGCCGGTGATCCGCACCACGGGCACGGTGCTGGCGCTGTTCGGCGTCGACGGCGGCGCGCTCGCCGATGCGGCGCCGGGGGGCGTCGCCAAGGCGTTGGAGACGCTGATGGGCATCCCGCTGTGGGCGGTGATCGGCCTGGTCGGGGTGGTTCTGACGCTCGTGTTCCGCCCGATAGACTAGCCTTCTCTCAAGCCTTCCGGTTTTCATGGCGCCTCCGCCGCTTGCGGGGCCGCGCCCATGCGGTACGGTCGGGCGATCGTTATTCAGGGGACGCCGATGGGACCGCGCAACCTTTTCGCCGCGCTCGCCGCCTTGATTCTGCTGCTCGTCGGCGGCGCGCTGCTCGCCGACGCGCCGGCGCGGGTCGCTTCGGCCTATGTGGCGAAAACCCTGTGTTCGGAAGTCTTCGTCGCCGGCCGCGACGAGCAGGCCGTGCGGGCTGTCGAGTTCGCCGGGATCAGCCCGGTCGTCGATCTTGTGAGCGCGCAGATCGACAGCGCGAAGAAAGAAGCGCGCGCCTCGCTGTTCGGCCTCGGGCGCGCCCGCGCGCGCTACCGCGAACATCTGGGCTGCACCATCGTAAGCGGCGGTCTCGATCCGCTGGCGACGCCGCCCGCCATCGCCGCAGGCGCTCCGTGGCCGGAGGGTTTCGAGGAAACGCGCGGCGCGCTTGCGCGGGTCGACTATGCGGCGCTCGACACGGCGCTCGACGCGGCGATGGCCGACGCGGCGGCGGCGAACCGCGCCTATGTGGTGATCGTCGACGGCAAAATCGTCGCCGAGCGCTACGCCGACGGCTTCACCGCCGATACGCCGTTCCTCTCCTGGTCGATGGCGAAAAGCGTCACCGCCACTCTGGTCGGCGCGGCGGCGCTGCGCGGCTATCTCGACATCGGCGATCCGGTCCCCGCGCCCGAATGGAAGGACGATGCGCGCGCGGCGATCACCTGGGACGACCTCATGCGCATGCAGAGCGGGCTCGCTTTCGATGAAGGTTACGGCGATCCCTTCTCGGACGTCAGCAAGATGCTGTTCGCCGCGCATGACGCCGCCGCCGTCGCCGCCGCGCAGAAGCTCGTCTACAAACCGGGAGAGCGTTGGGCTTATTCGAGCGGCACGACGAATATCATCGCGCGCGCCCTGCGCGCGGCCGTCGAAGCGAACGGCGCCGACTATCATTCGTTTCCCGTCGAGGCGGTGTTCTTTCCGGTCGGCGCCGCGAGCGCGGTGATGGAGGTCGACAGCGCCGGCGACTTCATCGGCTCGTCCTATGTCTACATGACGGCGCGCGACTGGGCGCGGCTCGGCCAGCTTTATCTGCAGGACGGCGTGTGGAACGGCGTCCGCATTCTCCCCGAAGGCTGGGCGGCTTATGTGGCGACGCCCACGCCCGCCTCGAACGGCGAGTACGGCGCTCAGTTCTGGCTGAACCGCGACGGCGAGGGACGCGCGCGCTATCTGCCCGGCGTTCCCGACAACGTCTATTACTTCGCCGGGCACGAGGGACAGTATGTGTTCATCGTCCCGGACTCGAACGCGGTGATCGTCCGCACCGGGATGACGCGCGGCGACAAGGCGCCGATCGACATCGTCGCCCCGACGCTCGCCGCCATCGTCGACGCGCTCGGCGCGCGCGCCGCCGATCAGGGATCTTGATGATTCGCGACCTCGACAATCTCGTCGCGCCGTCGCTGGAGGATTTCAGCGCCCTCGCAAAAACCGCCTTCGCCGGTCTGCCGCCGGAGTTCCGGGCGCTTTGCGGCAACGTGGTCGTCCATGTGGCGGACTTCGCGGAAGACGAGATTCTCGACGATCTCGGCATCGAGGATCCGTTCGAGCTGACTGGACTTTACGAAGGCGTCGACGTCACCGAAAAATCGCTCGCCGACCCGCAGGCCTCGCCAGATCATGTCCATCTTTACCGCCGGCCGCTGCTCGAGGAATGGGCGGACCGCGGCGACGTCACGCTCGGCGAACTGGTGACGCATGTTCTGGTGCACGAGATCGGCCATCATTTCGGCCTCTCCGACGAGGCGATGCACGAGATCGAGGACGCGGCTGGATAGCGGCGTCAGGTCTTCTCCCTCGCCGACTCGAAACGGGTGTGGAGAAGCTCGACTTCCGCATCGAGACCGTAATCCATCTGCGCCAGCAGGCGGCGCCGGTCGCGCTTCCTGAACTCCTCGATGTATTCGGCGATCTCGCGTTCGCCGTGGCCGAGCCGGGCGAGCGCCTCGCGCGCCAGCAGCAGACTCGATTCGAGAGTTTCGCGAACGATGAAGTCGGGATTGAGCGGGCGCAACTCGATCTCGTGCAGACGGTCGTGAGCGACGACGAAAATCGGCAGCGTCGGGGAGCGCTCGCGCAGGCCCTCGACGGCGCGGTTGACCGCCGCCGTATCGTCCATGCACAGAATAATCGCCCGCGCCTCGAGCGCGCCGGCCGTCAGAAGCGTGTCGAGCCTGCCGCCGTCGCCGTAATAGACCTTGAACCCGAAGCGCTCCGCGTTCTCGATGTGATCGGGATTGCGGTCGATGGCGATGACGGCGACGCCTGAATTGTTCAGGACCTGAGAGATGATCTGTCCCATGCGGCCGAAGCCGACGATGATGACCTGGCCCTTCTCCTCATGCGGACGTTCGAGGCCGTCGGTGTTCTTTTCGGCGCGCGCAAGGCGCCGGGCGGCGAGAAGCAGAAGCGGCGTCATCGCCATCGACACGGTGACGATGGCCGACAACAGGCTCGCCTCGCCGTCGCTGAACAGGCCCTGCGCCACGCCGAGGCTGAACACCACGAAAGCGAACTCGCCGCCCTGGCTCAGCACCGCGCCGATTTTCAGCGCGTCGTCGCTTTCCGAACCGAACAGCCTCGCCAGCCAGTAGAGCCCGGCGGCCTTGATGATCACCAGGCCCAACGCGCCGCCGAGCACGATCAGCAGCGAGTCGGCGATGGCTCCGAAATCGAGCCGCATGCCGATCGAAATGAAGAACAGGCCGAGCAGCAGGCCGCGGAACGGCTCGATATCGGTTTCGATCTGGTGGCGATAGGCGCTTTCGGCGAGCAGCGCGCCGGCGAGGAAGGCGCCGAGCGCCATGGAAAGCCCCGCCCACGATACGGCGAGCGCCGTCGCCGCGACGATGAACAGCGCCGTCGCCGCAAACGCCTCTCGGGAGCCGGAGCGCGCCACAAGCTTCAGGACGGGATTGATGCCGAAACGGCCGACCACGAACAGCGCCGCGACCACGCCGAGAGCCTTCGCGGCGTTCACCCATCCCGCCGTCTCGACGGCCGACGCCGCCGAACCGGCGAGAAACGGGATCGCGGCGAGCAGCGGAATGACGGCGAGATCCTGAAACAGCAGCACCGGAAAGGCCCGCGCGCCGTAGCTCGAATTCATTTCGCCGCGATCCTTCATGAGCTGCATGGCGAGCGCCGTCGAGGAGAAGGCGAGCGACAGGCCGGCGACGACGGCGCTGGGCGCCGGCATGACGCCGGCGAGCACGAACAGGCCGGCGATCACCGCGCCGGTCAGCAGCATCTGCGCCGCGCCGAGACCGAAAATATCGGTCCTCAGCGACCAGAGACGCGATAGGGAAAGTTCGAGCCCGATGACGAACAGGAACAGCACGACGCCGAGCTCGGCGACGTGAAACACCCCTTCCCGCACATGCAGCAGGTTGAGGCCGAACGGCCCGACAACCGCCCCGGCCGCCAGGTAACCGAGGATCGAACCGAGCTTGAAGCGGTTGAACACCGGCACGGCGACGGCGGCGGCGCCGAGATAGGTCGCCGCCTGCACCAGAAATTCGCCGCCGCCTTCGCTCGCCATCGCCGTCCTTTCGGTTGTCCCGATTAGAGGTGTTCGCCTGTTGTTCGGCAATAGGCCGGAAAATCCGGGCGCGACGGATTTCCCCCGCCCCCGCGTTAAAGGCTCAGGTTGGGGGCCTTCGGCCCAGGGTTTAGAAGGACAAGGACACGCCATGAAAAGGCTTCAGACAGCAATCGTTATTTTGGGCTTCGGCCTGATGACCGCCCCGGCGTTCGCCGGCGAGCGCGGCGACAGGATGTGGGACAAGTACGACAAGGACGGCGACGGCCAGATCACGCTCAACGAGCTCGACGAGCGCCACCGCGCCTTTTTCGAAGCCGCCGACGCCGACGGAAACGGCGCCATTTCCAAGGAGGAAATGAAAGCGCATCACGAAAAGCGGCGCGCCGAAATGCAGGCCAAGATGTTTCCTGACGCGGACGGCGACGGCGTCGTCAGCAAGGCGGAATTCGACGCCGCGCACGACAAGCGTTTCGCTGAACTCGACGAAAACGGGGACGGCGTCCTGAGCAAGGAAGAAATGCAGGCCGGCCATCACCGCAAAGGGCCGGGGCGTCGGTAACGGGCGCGGCGGACGGGACGGCGGGGCGTCTTCGCGGTTTCGGGGCGAAGGCGTCTCGGGGTAGGCTCGGAAAGTCTGCGCCGGGGATAGCGCGGACCCAACGGGCGCCGATCCCGCGAAAAGGGACGCTGACTCGATTGACCGGCGGCGAAGACAGCGACGAACGGCTTGTGGCGCGCGCCGGCGAGGGCGATCGCGCGGCGGCGGGCGCGCTCGTGCTTCGCCATACGGACAGGATTTTCGCGGCCTCCTATCGCATGCTGGGCGACAGGTCCGCGGCGGAAGACGCGACGCAGGAAACCTTCCTGCGTCTTTGGAAGCATGCGGCGCGCTGGAAGCCGCAGGGGGCGAAGTTTGAAACATGGCTGTATCGCGTCGCTATGAACATCTGCCTCGACCGGCTGCGCCGGCGGGGCCGCGAGCGCCCCGAAGAGGAGGCGCCGGAGCGCGCCGACATCGCGCCGCTTGCGGACGAACGCATCGAGCAGCGCCAGCGCCGCGCCGTCGTGGAAGAAGCGCTGGCGGCGTTGCCGGAGCGCCAGCGCGCCGCCATCACGCTTTGTCATTACCAGGAGCTTTCGAACATCGAAGCCGCCGCCGCGCTGGAGATCAGCGTCGAGGCGCTGGAATCGCTTCTTGCGCGCGGCAGGCGCGCCCTGCGCGAACGGCTGTCGCCGCGCCGCGCCGAACTGATGGAAGGAGCGCGCCATGACGCATCCCCCCTCTCTCTCTGAGCGCGAGGCGCTGCTGAAAACGGCGCTGGCGTATTTCGACGCTTACGGCGCCGACCTCGCGCGCTGGCCCGAACAGGCGCGGCGGACCGCCGAAGCGCTGGCCGGAGACGCGCGGTTCGAGGCGGCGCGGGAAACTGCGCTGGCGCTCGACCGGGATCTCGCCCTCGTCACGGCGCCGGCCGCCGGCGACGCGCTGAAAGAACGCATGCTCGCCGCTGCGCCGGGGCGGCGCCCATCCCAGGGCGCGCCTTTGCTGGCGTCGCTGTTCGCCGGCCGCCGCTTCGCGCCGGCGGGCGCCCTCGCCGGCCTCACCGCGCTCGGCTTCGCCGCCGGCATGGTCAGCACTCCTGGCGGCGCGTCGGCGCAGGAAGAGGCGCTGGCCTACGCCGAGGCGGCCATCGCCTCGACGCTTTCCGAAGAGGACGCCTTCTGGGCGATCGAGCAATGAACCGTACGCTGACCGTTCTCCTGATCGTTTCGCTGGCCGCCAACGTGTTTCTCGGCGGTTTCGTCGCGGGCCGCATGATCGGCGGACCGCCGCACCGGAATTTCGTGCATTCGATCGACGCCTCGCCGGGTTTCAAATGGCGCATGGGAGAGAATCTCTCGGCGCTGTCGCCCGAAGCCCGCGATGCGTTTCGCAAGGCGTTCGGCGACAGCCGGGAGCGGCTGGTGAAGAACTTCCGCGAAACGCGCCGCCTGCGCCAGGCGCTGAGCGACGCGCTCGCCGCCGACCCGTGGAGCCGGGCCGAAGTGGAGGCGGCGTTGGCCGACCTGCGCGCCGCCGACAGCGCCCAGCAAGCGGCGCTCGCCGAACTGATGGTCGACGCTTTCGAAGGGCTTTCCGCCGCCGACCGCAAGGCGCTGGTGGAGGCCATGGAAAAGCGCGGACGCCCTCATGAAATGCGCATGCGGATGCGCGACGAGTTCGGGGGCCCCGGCGAGCGGGACCGCGACCGCCCGGGCCCGCCGCCGGATGAAGACGGCGACGATTTCGTCCCGCCGGGCGACTAGCCGGCGACGATCGTTAACGCTTGCTTACCGCAATCGTCGACAGGCAGCCCCGTCGCTCTGCTATCGGGGTAGGTCCGGGTTAAACTCTTAGGTCTACCTTTCCGGTCTCGCACACCCGGGGAGACGGTTCGTGCAGGCGGAAACGGAAACGGACGGCGCGCCCGGCCGCGACGGCGGCCAACCCGGCTTTCAGGAGCCGGCGCGCCCGCTTTCGCCGGGACAACCCTCGGTGATTTCGGGCCTCGCGGCGACGGCGCAGACGCGCCGCCGGGAGCTCAGAACGCGCCTCGTCATCGCCGTCATCGGCGCGGCGATTCTGTGGCTCGTCGGAAACCCGGCCTACGCCTTCTGCTGGCTGGTGTCGGTGATCGTCAGCCAGATCGTCGACTCCCGCGTGTGGATTCCCTATCGCGACGCCGCGCGCCGAGCGCCGTTGACGCGCGGCGAATGGATCGCGTTGTGCGCGTCGTCCGCGCAGGCCTCGCTGATCTATTCCGGCTTTCCGGTGATGATGTGGTATCTGTGGGGCGCGCCGGGACAGATCTTCGCCGCTTTGTGGCTCTGCGGCGCGCTGCTGCATGTGACGCTTCACATGCATCACGAACGCCGTACTTTTTTCGCGGCCATCACTCCGCATGCGCTGTACTTTCTCGGCCTGCCGGCGATCTCGCTCGTCACCGGCGCCGAACCGGGCCGCTGGGGCGCGGCGGCGATCCTTCTCGCCACCGTCCTCTACCTGGCGCATCTCGCCGTCGCGTTCCGCCAACACCGGGCCGTCAGCCAGATTCTCCGGAGCGAGCGCGAATATGCGCTCGCGCGCCAAGCCGCGGCGGAAGAGGCGAGCCGCTCGAAATCGACTTTCCTCGCCACCATGAGCCACGAAATCCGCACGCCGATGAACGGCGTTCTGGGCATGGCGGAAGCGCTCGAGAACAGCGGCCTCACGCCCGAGCAGGCGCACAAGCTGCGGATCATCCGCGAATCCGGCGATCTGCTTCTCGCCATCCTCAACGACATTCTCGACTTTTCGAAGATCGAGGCCAACCGCATCGAGTTTGAAACCGCGCCTTTCCGCTTCGCCGACATCGCCCGCAAGGTCGAAAGCCTGCACAGCCTGAAGGCTCGCGAGAAAGGTCTCGACTTCTCGGTCGATATCGCCGGAAGCTGCGAAAAGCCGCGTCTCGGCGACCCGCACCGCATCGTGCAGATCCTGCACAATCTCGTCAGCAACGCCGTCAAGTTCACGCATCGCGGCGGCGTGTTCATCCGCATCAACGCCGGCGAGGCGGACCGGTGCGTCATCGAGGTCGCCGACACCGGCATCGGCATGACGCCGGAACAGGCGGGGAGAATTTTCGATCCCTTCGCGCAGGCCGACACGACGACGGCGCGCCGTTTCGGCGGCACCGGTCTCGGTCTCTCCATCGCAGAGGGGCTGGCGCGTTCCATGGGCGGTTCGATTAACGTCGTCAGCGAACTCGGGCACGGCTCGCGCTTCATTGTCGTCCTGCCGCTGCCGCTGGCGGAGGAAACGGCGGAGCCGAACGAAACGGCCGGTCAGACGGGCGCGCGTCCTCAGGGCCGGCCGGCGCGCATTCTCGCCGCAGAAGACAACGCCGTGAACCGCGCCGTGCTGCATGCGCTGCTCGCGCCGATGGGTCATCGCATCGACTTCGCCGAAGACGGCGAGGGGGCGCTCGATGCTTTCAGCCGCGAGGTCTACGACGTGGTGCTGATGGACATCTCCATGCCCGGCATGGACGGGGTCGAAGCCATGCGCCGCCTGAGAGCGATCGAGGACAAACGGGGCGACGGCGCGCGCGCCCCCGTCATCGCCGTCTCGGCCCACGCCATGCGCCAGCAGATCGAGGACTATCTCGCCGCCGGATTCGACGGCTATGTGACGAAACCCGTCACCGCGGCGAAGCTCGGGTCCGAGATAGACCGCGTGCTGACGAAACGCCGGACCGCCGCCTAGTTCGCCGCGGCTCGCCGCGCCATGAACGCCTCGGCGGCTTCGCGGCTGGCGCCGCCGAGACGCGCCAGGCCGTCGAACAGGTCGGGCGTCGCGGTCTCGTCCCTCGCCGCCTGTTCAAGACTGCGCAGCGCCGCCGACAAGGCGCTGGCGCCGAGATTCGCCGAAAGGCCGCAGGCGTCGTGCGCCAGCTTCCTGACGAGCGCGGGATCGCCGTCCGGGCCCGCTTTCTCCAGCGCCTCGATCGTTTCGGCGAGACTGTCCCACAATTCTCCGAAGAGTCCCGCCGAGCGCCCGGCCGCGGACAGCGCCGCGAGGTCCGAGACGACGTCGACATTCAAGAGGCCGGATTCGTCGGACGCCGGCCTGTCGTCGGCCGCCTCTCCGTTGCGGCCGCCGCGAGCCCTGATCAGCGTTTCGGCGAGGGCGCGGCGCGAAATCGGTTTCGCCAGATAGTCGTTCATCCCCGCCGCGAGAAAGCGCTCGCGGTCGCCGCGCAAGGCGTGCGCCGTCGCGGCGATGATCGGAACCCCCGAAGCCGGCGCGTCGAGCGCACGGATGGCCTTTGTCGCTTCGATGCCGTCCATGTCGGCCATCTCGATATCCATGATGACCGCGTCGAAAGTTTCGCGTCCGCACGCCGCCGCCGCTTCGTGGCCCGAAGCGACGATGCGCGCCGTGCAGCCGAGTTTTTTCGCCATCTCCTCATAGACAAGACGATTGCCGGCGTTGTCGTCCACGAAGAGGATGTGCAGACCCTGCAAGACGCCCTCGGCCTGCGCCGCATCGGCGTCGCGCGGCGCGGGCGATGCGCCGCGGGCGAGCTTGACCGGCAGACGCACCCGGAAAGTCGATCCTTCGCCCGGCGCGCTCTCGCAGGATATCTCGCCGCCCATTTCGTCGAGAAGCTTGCGGCAGATGGCGAGGCCGAGCCCGGTGCCGCCGAAGCGGCGCGCCACCGAGGCGTCCGCCTGGGTAAAAGCTTCGAACAGCGCCGGCGCGCGGTCAGGCGCGATGCCGACGCCGGTGTCGGCGACGTCGATAAGGAGTTCGGCGCTGGAATCGTCCGTATTCAGAGCGCCGGTGCGGACGCGGATGTCGATCCGGCCCGCTTCAGTGAACTTCAGCGCATTGCCGACGAGATTCACCAGGATCTGACGAAGCCGTTTTTCGTCCGCCGTCACTTCCTCGCGCACGTTCGGCGCCACCGTCGTTTCGAGAACAAGGCCTTTCTGTTCGGCGGCGCTGGCGAACATGCCGGCGACGCTAGACACCAGCTCCGTGACGCTGAAGCGCACCGGATCGAGCGCCATCTTGCCGGCTTCGAGCTTCGAAAGGTCGAGCACGTCCGAGATCAACGCCAGAAGATGCTCGCCCGAGCGGTTGGCTTCGGCGACGAGCTTGCGCTGGCGCGCGTCGAGACCGGCGTCGAGCAGCGCCTCGGTGAGGCCGATGACCGCATTCAGCGGCGTGCGGATTTCGTGGCTCATGGCGGCGAGGAACGCCGACTTGGCTTTCGACGTTTCGAGCGCCTGCCGCTTGGCCGCCTTCAGCATCTCCTGCGCGCGAATCTGCTCGGTGATGTCGCGGCTGATCATGATGATGCCGCCGATGTCGGCTTTCGCGTCGCGCCACGGTTGCACTTCCCATAGCAGCCATTGCTCCGATCCGTCGGCGCGCCGGAAGAGATCGGCTTCCGACCGTTCGGTCGCGCCGGCGAGGCAGCGCCGGTGCACGTCCTTCCACGCCTGCGGAATTTCCGGAAACACCTCGTAGTGCGAGCGGCCGATCACCTCCTCGCGCGTCAGGCCGTAGTCGGTCAGCCAGCGGTCGCTCGCCTCGATATACCGGATGTCGCGGTCGAACATGGCGACGGCGATCGGCGCGGTGCGCGCGAACGCGGAAAGCAGCGCGTTGCTCTGTTCGATGCTGGCGGCGTGTTCGGCGGCGCGCGCCGTGAACAGATGCGCCGTCATCATGGTGAGCGCGATGGACGTGGCCAGCACCGCCGCCGACGCCAATTCGAAAACATCCTGAGGATAGGGGCTGTCGACGACGAACCCGGCCGCATCGATGGCGGCGAGGCCGCACACCGCGGCGATGGTCGCGACGCCGGCGAAAAAGGCGCCGCGCGCCCCGAGAAAAAATCCGCTGATGACCGGCACGGCGACGAAGAACGGCGCCGTAAAGTCGTCGACGCCGCCGCTGATCATGGTGGTGGCGAGAATGCCGGCGATGCTGATCGTCACGAAGGCCGCGGCCGGCGCCGCGAGCGTCCGCATGCGATGCGCGGCGTAGGCGAGGCCGAGATAGGACAGCGCCGCGAACAGCCCGATCCAGTTTCCGAGAGGAAAGCCCGGCAGCACGAAGCGCATCACGACGGCGTACAGGCCGAGCGCGACGGCGAAGCCGATCGATGTCTGGATGAAGGCGCGGCGCTTCGACTCTTCCAGCCGGCTCGACCCGGTCAGGCTTTTGATAAGATCGGTGTCAGACATCCCCGGCGCTTTGGCGGCGTTTCCCAGGAACCGAATTTCCGAAAGACTGGTTAATTCGGGGTGTAGCGGCCTGATTCCGGCCTATTCCGCGGCTTCCGAGGCAGGCGCGAAGGCGTCCGGGCGCGGGCCGGTGAGGATATGCGCCTCGCCGCGCATGAACTGCGGCAGGCGCACTTTCGCGTCCTTGCGGCGCGGGAAAGTGGCGCAAGCGACGGTGCCTTTGCCGGGCTGGCTGGCGATGGCGAGAATGCCGCCCTGCAGATCCATCAGCGATTTCGACAGGGCGAGGCCGATGCCGGAGCCCTGACGGCTCTTCGAAAAATAGTCGCCGGCGAGCTCGAAGGGCAGACCGAGGGTTTTCAGCCGCGGCTTTTCGATGCCGGCGCCGGAATCGGCGACGATCACGGTGACGCCGTCGAGATCGGCTTCGGCGGTGATCGTCACCTCGCCGCCGGCCGGCGTGAATTTCAGCGCGTTGGAGAGAAGGTTGAGCGTCACCTGCTTGACGGCGCGCGCGTCGGCCCACACGGCCGGCGCATGCCGCACGGAAGCGGTGAGCCTGACGCCGGCGTCGGCCGCGCGCTTGGCGACGAGGCGCACGCTTTCGGAAAGGACGCGCTCGAGCTCGACGCGTTTCGGATCGAGCTCGATGCGGCCGGCCTCGATTTTCGACATGTCGAGTATGTCGTCGATCAGTTCGAGAAGATGACGCCCGCTCGCCAGAATGTCGGAGATATATTCCTTGTACTTCCCGTCGCCGAGCGGACCGTAAAGCTCCGACTGCATGATTTCGGAAAAGCCGTTGATGGCGTTCAGCGGCGTCCTGAGCTCGTGGCTCATATTGGCGAGGAACTCGCTCTTCGAACGGCTCGCCTCTTCGGCGCGATGCTTTTCGAGCTCGTATTTCTGCATCGTTTCGGAAAGCTCGCTGCGCGACTTCTTCAGATCGTCGACCGTCGATTTCAGCTCGCGCTCTTTCTTCTTCTGGGCGCGGGCGCGGCGCTTCATGTCGGTGACGTTGGAGGCGATGCAGACGAGGCCGCCTTCGGCTGTGCGCCGGCGCGAGACGTGCAGCCAGCGGTCGCCGGGCAGCGCCACCTCGACCGACTGCTGGTCGAGCGCGGCTTCCGGCGCGAAATACTGAAGGATGATGTCGCCGCGCGTACGGGCGAGCGTCGCCGCTTCCTCGCTGCTGATGCCGGCGACGAAGCCGCGCTCGGGAAAGCGGAAGATCGAGGCGAAGCGCTTGTTCCAGAGGGCGAGGCGGCCCTGCGCGTCCCACAGAACAAAGGCTTCGGGGATCGACTCGATGGCGTCCTTGAGCCGCGCCTCGGCGATCATCGAGGCGGGGGTCGCGCCCTTCGCGCCGGAAAGATCGAAGGCGACGCCGCGGCGCTCGAAGCGCGTCGCATCCGGCGCGGTGCGCAGATAGATGCGCGACCAGCCGCCGCCCGGTTCGCGCAGACGCGCGGGACCTTCGCTGACGCCGGACGGATCGCCGGTGATGATCGCCAGCGCGGTCCGCAAATCATCGGGATGAATCAGCGCCGATATTTCGCGCAGGGTGAGCAGACGGTCGCGCGCGCCGAGGCCGAGCGGTTCGAGCAGCGTGCGGCTCATCTGGATTGTCCGCTCCTTGCCGTCGTAGCGCCACGGGCTGCAGCGGCCGCCGGCGAGCGCGGCGGTGAAATCGCGCAGCGCGACGACGGCGCCGGCCGCTTCCGCGGCGGCGCGGCTCTGGCGGATGAACGCGGCGAGCAGCGAAACGGTGACGAGCGAAATCGCCGCGAGGATCAGCGCATAGCTGACCCACAGCGGCGTCTTTGCGAACATCGCCCCGGCGGGCGCGGCGACCAGCAGCGCTTCGCCGTTATCGAGCGGGCGCCATGAGGCGGCGGCCTTGCCCGAGGCGAGATCGAGCACGCCCTCCCCGCGCCGGTCGAGCGTCAGGGCGCGCGCCGTCGCGGCGTCGAGATCGACCGCCTTGCCGGCCCCGTAGGCGGTGAGAATGTCGCCAGACTGCGACAGGTGAAAAATCGCCGCCCTGCCGCCCGGATGACAGGCGGCGAGCGCCGCCCGGCCCGACTCGCCGGTCATGATCGCGACATTGAGCGCCGCCGAGCAATCGCTCGCCGCCTGCGACACCCTGAGCTCGGTCTCGACCCGGCGCGCTGTTACATCCTCACGGAGCTGCAGGACGATGAGCGCCGCGACGGCGACTAGAAATCCGCCGCAGAGAACGACCAGACGGCGCGGCGACAGGGCGTCCACCCTCGCCTTCAGCGCATCGCCTTCTTTCTCTCTGGCTTCGCTCGTCATTGCCGACCCTGACTGGCCTGAAAGAATTGTAATATTGCGAGCCGGCGAGCGCGCGCTGGCGTTTACTATTTCGAAACTATTCCTATTCGCGCGCCGCTGTCACGCTGGAATCGGCGCACACTATGCGGCGGCGGCAGGGAAGAGTCGTTAATAAACCCTTCAAATTTTCCACAGCGCGCCGACCCTCGCTTCACCCGGCCAGAATGCGGCCGGTCATCTCGTAGAGATTGGCCGAAATGCCTTTGGCTGCGGCGACCCGCGCCAGCTCTTTTTCGGCGAGGGCGCGCCGACCCGGCTCCAGCTTGCGCCAGTTGTCGAGGGCCGAGGAGAGGCGGGCTGAAAGCTGCGGATTGAGCTTGTCGATGGCGAGAAGCTGGTCGGCGAAGAACCGGTAGCCGGCGCCGTCGGCGCGGTGGAATCCGGCTAGGTTCTCGCG
This sequence comes from Pseudomonadota bacterium, assembly GCA_036337175.1. Taxonomy (GTDB): domain Bacteria; phylum Pseudomonadota; class Alphaproteobacteria; order Caulobacterales; family Parvularculaceae; genus Amphiplicatus. The sequence continues at coordinate 724,079 of JAYZEQ010000002.1, read as the reverse complement.
CGAGAACACGCCGACGACGCTGCGGACCTTGTTGGGATTTTTGCCGTCGAAGGCTTCATGCCGGAGCAGCGCCTCCACCGCTCGAAGCGCTCCCTCGCCCGCGGCCATCGCGTTCCAGGCGAGCCACTTGTTGACGACGAGGCTGTCGCCTTTCCAGCGCTCGTAGAAATTCGCCAGCGCCTCGCCGCGTTGCGGCGCGTCGCTCATGGCGAGCGCCGCGGTCGCCGCGGCCTCGTCAGTCATGTTGGCGGCGCCCTTCGCCTGCTCGAGCGCCAGCGCGCCGTCGCCGCCGGCGACCAGCAGCGACAGGGCGGCGTTCTTCAGCGCCCTTTCGCCCGCCTGTTCGGCGGTCGGCTCGAACGGCGCGTTCGATCGCAGCGAGTCGTAGAGCGCGCGCAGGTCGCCGCGCAGCATCCTCGCGACATCGGCGCGGACCCGCGCGCGCGCCGCGACGATGGCGCCGGGGTCGATAACGTCGACATTGCGGGCGAGATCGGCGTCCGACGGGCAGCGCAGCAGTTCCGCGGCGAGCGCCTTGTCGTCCCCGGCGTCGCGCAGCGCCGGACGCAGCGCGCCGGCGAAACTTTCGAGCGCCGCCTCGCGATCGCTCATCGCGCGCGCGCCGGCGAAGGCGAGACAGAGATCCCGCCACAGGCTTTCGACCGCCGCCCAGCGGTTGAAGGCGTCCTCGTCGCGTTCGGCGAGCAGGAGCCGGTCGTCGAGCGCCAGCTCGCGGTCGAGAAGGACGGGTGCGGAATATCCCGTCAGCAGCGAGGCGACGGGCCGTTCGCCGAAGCGGCCGAGGCCGAACGCCGCCTTCTCATCCTTCAGCTCGGCGACGCCTTCCGCCAGCTTGCCGCCGGTTTTCGCGCCGTACAGCGCGTAGGCCACCGGAATATGCCGCGGCGGCTTGTTTTGCTGGCCGGGCGTCGGCGCGGTCTTCTGCGACAGGTTCAGCGCATAATCGCCGGTCTTTTCATCGTAGGTTTCTCCGACCGCGATTTTCGGCGTGCCGGCGTCGGAATACCAGCGGCGGAACTGCTTCAGATCGGCCCCGCCCGCTTCCTCCATCGCCGCGACGAAATCCTCCACCGTCGCCGCCGTGCCGTCGTGACGGGAAAAATACAGATCGCAGCCGGCGCGGAATTTCTCCGGCCCCAGCAGCGTCTTCATCATGCGGACAAGCTCGGCGCCTTTCTCATAGACCGTCGCCGTATAGAAGTTGTCGATGGTGATGTAGCTCTCAGGCCGCACGGGATGCGCGAGCGGTCCTGCATCCTCTGGGAACTGCTGGCTCCAGAGCCGGCGCACCTCCTTGATGCGCTCGACGGGACGCGAGCGCATGTCGGCTGAAAATTCCTGGTCGCGGAAAACGGTGAAGCCTTCCTTCAGGCAGAGCTGGAACCAGTCGCGGCAGGTGACGCGGTTGCCCGACCAGTTGTGAAAATATTCATGCGCGACGATCGACTCGATGGTTTCGTAATCGATGTCGGTCGCCGTCTCCGGCGAGGCGAGCACGTAGGCCGAGTTGAAAATATTAAGGCCCTTGTTCTCCATCGCGCCGAAATTGAAATGGTCGACGGCGACGATCATGAAGATGTCGAGATCGTATTCGCGCCCGAACGTCTGTTCGTCCCAGCGCATGGCGCGCTTCAGCGAGTCGAGCGTGTAGGCGCACTTCTCCTTGTTCTTGGGCTGCACGTACACCTTGAGCGCGACGCGCCGGCCCGACTGCGTGACGAACTCGTCCTCGACGGCGACGAGATCGCCGCCGACCAGCGCGAAAAGATAGGAGGGCTTCGGGTGCGGGTCCTCCCACACCGCGAAATGCCGCCCTCCCGCGAGATCGCCCTTTTCGATCAGGTTGCCGTTGGCGAGAAGCACCGGCGCGGCGTTTTTGTCGCCCTCGACGCGCACCGTATATTTCGCCAGCACGTCCGGCCGGTCGAGGAAATAGGCGATGCGGCGGAAGCCTTCCGCCTCGCACTGGGTGCAGAACATGCCGTTGGAGAGATACAGGCCGGAAAGCGCCGTGTTCTCCTCCGGCGCGCAGACGGTTTCAATGTCGAGCGTGAAAGCGGCGGGCGGCTCGTCGATGGTCAGGGTTTTTTCGCCGACGAGATAGCGTCCGGCGTCGACCGGCTGGCCGTCCATTTTCAATGAGACCAGCTCGATATGCTCGCCGTTGAGCACGAGCGCCTCGCCCTCCCCGGCCGCGCCGCGCCGCATGTCGAGGCGCGCCTTCACCGTCGTCCGCTTCGGGTCGAGCGACACGTCGAGACGAACGCGGTCGATGAGGTAGGCGGGCGGGCGGTAATCGGAAAGACGGGTCGGTTGCGGCTCGGGCGCGCTGTCCATGTCGGGGCCTGTGGATCGGTGAGAAAACGGCGCGTATGCGCCGCCTCAACCTAGCCCCGCCGCTTCTCCCGTCAAAGCCCCTTGACGATTTCGGCCGGCCGGGCCCGCGGCGCGATCAGCCGGCGGGCGCCGTCGGTGAGCGGCTTTTCGACAAGAAGATAGGCGGCGCAGCCGGCGGCGACGGCGAAAGCGACCTCGAACAGCAGCGCCGCCGCCGGAAAGGCGCCGGCGAACGCGGCGGAGACGATCCTGGTGCTCACCGCCATCGCCATCAGGTGAACGAGATAGATCGAGTAGGAAGCGTCGCCGAGGAACTTGGGCGCCGTCCAGAAGCGTCCCTTGAGGCGCTCCTCGAAGGCGAGCGCGCCGGCCATGATGAGGAGAGCGGGAACGCCGAAATAGATGAACCGCGCCTCCGGCAGCAGGCGATGGATCGAGACGAGCGCCACGCCGGCGGCGATGAGACCGGCGCCGGCGAGCGCCGATTTCGGCGCGCGCCCCAGTTCGTACAATCGCCCGAGTCCCATGCCCATGGCGAATTCGACGAGGATGTTGTTGGTGAAGCCTTTCAGCACCGCGTTCTGCGGATCGACGACGAGGCCGAAGGCGGCGAGCGCGGCGAGAACCGCCGACACGGCGACGAGGCGCTGCGGTTTCGGCAGCACGAGCGCCAGGGCGAACAGCACGTAGAACAGCATCTCGAGTTCGAGCGTCCAGCCGACGATCATGTAGGGCGCGACGATCGGATAGACCTGATGCCATTGCGGAATGAACAGCAGCGACTTGACGAGGCGCGCATAGTCCGCGTCGAGACTGACGCCGATCCCGCCGCCCGTGGTCGTCACGAACGCGGTCGCCAGCGTCATCGTCCAGTAGAGCGGCACGATCCTGACGATCCGGCGCTTTATGAATTGCGCGGGAGTCGTGCGGTCGCTGACCGTCGTCCACATGATGAAGCCGGAGATGATGAAAAAGATGTCGACCCCGAACTTGCCGATCTCGAACAGCGGCATCCCCGGCGCGGGGCCGTCGCGCATGGTGTTCATGTGGTGGTAGAAGACGACGAGGATCGCCGCGACCGCCCGCATGCACTGGAGGGAGACGATGGACTTCATGGCGACGGCCGCGCCGGTTGCGACGCCGGCAAGCGCGGCGCCCGACTGGCGCGATTGCCCGAGAGCAGCCGCTTGGCGCCGACGGTCACCGGCTTCTCGATGACGAGGTAGACGATGACGCCGCCGAGGCAGGCGAAGATCGCCTCAAACGCCACCGCCGCAAGGGGATGCGCGGCGGCGAAACCGCCATTGAGGAGAATCTTGCCGGCGCTCAGCGCCAGCATGTGCGCGAGGTAGATCGAATAGGAAGCGTCGCCGAGGAATTTCAGAACCCCGAGCGGGCGCCTGGCGGCCTGCTTTTCGAGACAGAGCGCGCCGAGCACGATCATCAGCGCCGGAACGCCGAAATGCAGGATGCGGGCGTCGGTCAGCATCCCGCGAAAAGGTATCGCCGCGACCGCGAGCGCGATGAGCGCGAGACCGAAGGGGACGGCGCCCCGGCGCGCCGTCAGGCGGGAAAGACCGTTGGCGTAAGCCCAGCCGAGCAGCATGCCGAAGGCGAACTCGCCGACAACCGATTTGGTGTAAAGCTCGAGCGCCGGATGCGCCGACTGGCCGAATACGAGCTTCGACGCCGGGACCAGAAGCAACAGCCCCGCGACGACGACGAGCCGCGCGCGCGGCGCCAGCAGCAGCGAAAGCGCAAAGATTGCATAGAACAGCATTTCAAGATTAAGCGTCCAGCCGACGGGGATGACGGGGCGAACGCCGCCGAGATGCGCGTTCCAGAACGGAATGAAGAACAGCGACTTGAGGATCGCCGCAACGTCCGGCGGCCAGGCGATCCCGACCCCGCCGTCGGTGGAGATCAGCGCCGCCGGGATGGTCAGCGCCCAGTAGAGCGGCACGATGCGCGCGACGCGGCGCGTCATGAACTCCGCCGGCCCCATGGGGCGGGCGCTGGCGATCGTCCACATGATGAAGCCGGAGATGACGAAGAAAATGTCGACGCCGATCTCTCCGGCGGTGAACAGGCGGAGGCCCGGCGCGAAAGTCTGGCTGACGATCAGCGTGGCGTGAAAGATCACCACCAGGATGGCGGCGATCGCCCGCAGATACTGAAGAGAGTAGATGGTTCCCACGCCGTCCCCCGGGGCGAACGCCCGCCAGCATACCCGCCGGGGCGGGCTCGCGCCAATTCAATCGGGCCGCGCTGCAAGGACGGCGCCGCCCCTAGAACCCGCTTGGAATCGGGGGCCCTCCCCCGTAAATAGCGCCGATGAAACACTTTCTGAACACCGCCGACTGGTCCCGCGCCGAGCTGCAGGCGATGCTCGACGACGCGCGCGCGATGAAAGCCTCGCCCTACGGCGACGCCCTGAAGGGCAAGACCGTCGCCCTCCTGTTTCTCAACAACAGCCTGAGGACGCGCACCTCGTTCGACGTCGGCGCGCATCAGCTCGGCGGGCATGCGGTGGTGCTCTCGCCGTCGGGCGGCATGTGGCCCCTGGAGTTCGAGGACGGCGTCGTCATGGACGGCGAGGCGGAGGAGCACGTCAAGGAAGCGGCGAAGGTGTTGTCGCGCTATTGCGACATGATCGGCGTGCGCGCCTTCCCGAAATTCATCGACTGGAACGAAGACCGCAAGGACAAGATCCTCAACGCCTTCGCGCGCTATGCGGACGTCCCCGTCATCAACATGGAGACCATCACCCATCCCTGTCAGGAGATGGCGCATATCATGGCGCTGCAGGAGCGATTCGAGATGGACGATCTCGGGCCTCTCGACGGCAAGAAGTTCCTGCTCACCTGGACCTATCACCCCAAGCCGCTGAACACCGCCGTCGCCAACTCGGCGCTGATGATCGCCGCCAAGTTCGGCATGGACGTGACGCTGCTTTGTCCGACGCCGGACTATGTCCTCGACGAGCGCTACATGGCGCAGGCGGAGAAGGACGCGAAGGCGAACGGCCGCACGCTGACCCTCAGCCATAATATCGAGGAAGCCTACAAGGACGCCGACGTCGTCTATGCGAAAAGCTGGGGCGCGCTTCCCTATTTCGGCAACTGGGCGCCGGAAAAGCCGATCCGCGACGCGCATAAACACTTCATCGTCGACGAGGCGAAAATGCGCCTCACCAACAACGCCCTCGTCTCCCACTGCCTGCCGATGCGCCGCAACGTGAAGATGACCGACGCCGTCTTCGACGGCCCCACCTGCATCGCCTACGAGGAGGCGGAGAACCGTCTGCACGTGCAGAAGGCGATCATGAAGGCGCTGGCGAAGTGAACGTCGATAAGAAAGCCAAACACATGACTTTCTTCGTGAAGGTCTGTCATTCCGCTATCGACTTGCAGTTAGGTTTACTCGAAAAGCGGCCGTTGCCGGATGACGACTTTTCAAAGGGATATGTATGGGGATTTGTAGATGGTGCACTCCAAGCATCTAATCTAGACGAAGATGAGCAGGAGGAACTGTGGCTCGCAGTAGGAGCAGTCCTGTTTAAAGAATGGTACGGAAATGACGGTCCAGATCAGCTCAGGAAGACGTTACATGAGCAGGCCACTAACTACTTGATACAACTAGGCACGAGAATAGGGGGTGAGGAAGCGTTCGAATTTTGCTCCAAAGGAAAAAATGGACGAGTACCAAACTTCCTCGCAGCGTACATATCTCCGAAGTAAATCGATATTACTCAGATGACCGCCGCCCCCAACACCCGCGCCACCATCGTCCAGCTCCTGTCGAACATGCAGGACGGCAAGGAGATTCGCTCCTACCTCCAGCGCTTTTCGGGCGCCGACAAGACGCGCTTCGCGGTCATCAAGATCGGCGGCGCCATCCTCGAGGAGCAGCTTGAAGAGACGGCGAGCGCCCTCGCCTTCCTGCACACGGTGGGCCTCACGCCCATCGTGCTGCACGGCGGCGGGCCGCAGCTCGACCGCAAGCTCGCCGACGCCGGCATCGAAACGCCGAAGATCGACGGGCTGCGCGTCACCAACGCCGCGGCGATGGACGTGGCGCGCGACGTCTTCATCGGCGAGAACATCAAGCTCGTGGAAGCGGTGCGCGCCGCCGGCGTCGACGCCGACAGCCTCGCCTCGGGCGTCATCGAGGCCGACTATCTTGACAAGGACAAATACGGCTTCGTCGGCGAGCCGACGACGGTGCGGCTCGGCCTGTTGCAGTCGGTCGTCAAGTCCGGCGCCATCCCGATCCTCACCTGCCTCGGCATCGCGCCGGGCGGGCAGCTTCTGAACATCAACGGCGACTCGGCGACGCGCGCGCTTGTGGGCGCGCTGCAGCCGATGAAGATCGTCTTCCTCTCCGGCGTCGGCGGGCTTCTCGACAAGCACGGACGGCCGATGCACTCGATTAACCTCGCCTCCGACTTCGAAAAGCTGATGAAGGCCGACTGGGTGACCGGCGGCATGCGCCTCAAGCTTCAGGAGATCAAGCGCCTTCTCGAATCCGCGCCGCTCTCCTCCTCCGTTTCGATCACGACGCCTCGGGAGCTTATTCGCGAACTGTTCACGCACGGCGGTTCGGGCACGCTCGTCCGCATGGGCGAACCGATCCGCACCTTCACCACCAAAACCAAGCTCGACCGCGCCAAGACCGAAGCGCTTGTCGAGGCGGCTTTCTCGCGCAAGCTGAAGCGCGACTGGTGGGACAGTCTCGACATCCATCAGGTTCACATGTCCGAGACCTACCGCGCCGGGGCTATCCTCACCAAGGTCGACGACTTTATCTATCTCGACAAGTTCGGCTCGCTGGAGGAGGCGCGCGGCGAAGGGCTCGCGCGCACCGTCTGGCGCCAGTTCACCAAGCAGAACCCCGTCTTCTACTGGCGCTCGCGCACCGCCAACGGCTTCAACGCCTTTTACAACGAAGCCTGCACGGGATGCGTCAAGAGGGGCGAGTGGACGGTGTTCTGGATCGGCGAGACGAACTTTGAGAGAATAGCGCCGATCGTGGCGCGCATTGCGTCGCTTCCCGCTTCATTCGAAGACTGAGACTCATGAGCGAACCTTATCTTGTCGGCCTCGTCGGGGCGCGCGGTCATGCGGGCGCGGAGCTGCTGCATCTGATCGCAGCGCATCCCGAGCTGATGCTCGCCTTCGCGGTGAGCCGCGAACTGGCGGGCCGCAAGGTCAATGAAGTCTCCCCCGATATTCTCGACGAGTGCATTTTCGAGGCGCTGGACCCGGCGGAGGTGGCGCGCCGGCGCGCCGACGTCGTCATCCTCGCCCTGCCGGACGGCGTCGGCGAGCCCTATGTGGCGGCGATACAAAAGTCGGCGCCGGAGAAGATCATCGTCGACTTTTCGGCGGACTACCGCTTCGACGACGCCTGGGCCTACGGCCTCCCCGAACTGTTCCGCCACCGCATCGCCGGCAAAAGGCGCATCGCCAATCCCGGCTGTTATGCGACCGCCGTGCAGCTCGCGATCGCGCCGATGCTGGAGCGGCTGTCGGGTCCGCCGTCCGCGTTCGGCGTCTCCGGTTATTCCGGCGCCGGGACGACGCCCTCCCCGCGCAACGATATCGACCGGCTGAAAGACAATCTGATGCCGTACAGACTCGTCGGCCATAACCATGAGCGCGAGGCGACCCGCCATCTCGGCCATGCCGTACGCTTCACCCCGCATGTGCATCCGGCCTTCCGCGGCCTCGTCGTCACCGCCCATCTGCCGCTGAAGAGCGCCATGACCGCCGCCGAGGTGAAGGACGTGTTCGTCAAGGCGTACGGCCATGAGAAGCTCATCGCGCTTCAGGACGAACCGCCCGAATTGAAGGACGGCGCCGACAATCATGGCGTCGTCATCGGCGGCTTCGCGGTCGGCGACAGCAACGGCGCCGGCGGCCACGCCGTCGTGGTCGCGGCGCTCGACAATCTGCTGAAGGGCGCGGCGACGCAGGCGATCCAGAACGTCAATCTGGCGCTGGGGCTCGACGAATTCATGGGAATTCGCTGAGGCGAGCGGGCGATTCTTTTTAGCCTGTTGGACTCTTTACAACATTACTGTAGTAATGGACTCGCTTATTTGAGCTCCATGGAAGTATGCATGACGCTGAACGGCATAAGCATTATTCTGATAGTGGGATTTGCGGCGGTTTTCGTCGCCGTGGTGCTGGGGCTCGTGCTGACGCGCTGGCGGCGGCCGGCCGACGAACTCGATGAACGGGCGAACCGTCTTCTCGAGCTTGTCGGGTCGCCGCAGCTCGAACGGCTGATCGCAAAGAATCTCGTCGCCGAGGCGGCGCTGTACGGCGAAATCTACCGGCAGGCCGACCGGATAGAGAGCCTCGTCAACAACGGCGACAAGCAGGCTTTCATCAGCTATCTGGCCGCGCACGGTATCGGCAAGACCGACGAGGAACGTCTCGGGCTGTTCAAAAAGATCGCGCTGTTTTTCGGCGAGCATAAGCAGACGCTGGTCGACAAGCTGCTCAGCGTCGTGAATTCGGTTGTCGGTTCGATGGTCGGCGCCAAAGCGAAATAGGGCGAAGGCTAGCGCTGCGCGGCGCGGAACGCCTGCGCCAACCGGTTTTCCGGCGTTTCGAAAATCGCCGCGGCGGCGCGTTTTCCCTCCTCGCCCGGCAGCGCCACCTCCAGCGGCTTGCCGAACGCTTCGATGGAAAGGTCGGCGAAAGCCACGGCGCGTTTGAGGCGCGGCGAATAGGCGGCGGAGGTGAGCCGGCCGACCTGGCCTTTCTTTCCGTACACGGCGGCGCCCGCCTTCGCCTCGCCGGCGTCGAGCGCCAGCACCGCAAGCGCTCGGCCCGAACGCGGCGCGCCGACCAGCGCCCGGCGGCCGTTGAACCAGGCGCGGTTGGCGGGGGCCAGATGGGCGAGCCCGATTTCGTCGGGCAATCGCTTGTCGGCGTCGTCGGCCGCCTCGTCGGAAATCGCAAAATCGAGGCCGGGACGCGGCGCGCCACCTTCGATGCGGAAGATTTCGAGCGCGTCGAGGCCGATGGGCTTGGGCGCGCGAGCGCGGCGCAGCCGCTCCCACAGGGTCAGCGCCTCGTCGCGCGGATAGATCACCTCGATGCCGGCGAGCAGGCCGAAATGGATGGGCCGCGCCGATGTTTCGACACCGCGCACCCGCCCCTGCCGCGCCAGCACCTCGCTTTCAGCGTCGAGCCCCGCCGCCGCCGCGATGTCGCGCGCCTCGGCGCCGAGAATGGCGAGCGCCGCGATCTGCCCGGTGATGTCGTCGATCGACGCGTCGAAGCCGCGCGCGGCGAGCTGCAAACGCCGCGCATGCGGACGCGAAGACGAAAGAAGGTAAAGGTCGGGGCCGAGCCGGGCCGCCTCGATCTTGTCGGCGACGTAACCGTTCTCGTCGAGCATCAGCCCGCGCGCGCTTTCGCCGACAGCGAGCCCTTCGACCGGCGCGGTGGTCGCCCGCGCCAGCATCGCCGCCGCCTCGCGCCCCCGCGCCGCGTAGCGCGTCACCGCCCCCACATCGGCGACGCAGGCCCCCTCGAGCGCCGCCTCGTATTCCTCCGTCACGCTGGTGTAGGCGCGGGCCACCGCCCAGCCGTTGACCGAGGTCCAGCTGTTGGCGCTGGCGGCCGACGCCGCCGCCGCATAGAGCGCGGTCGGATTGGGATCGTCCGTAACGGGATCGTCGACGGGAAAGATCATGCGGCGGCCGCCTTGCCTCTGGAGAAGCGGATCGCCGCCTGGGCGACGCGCCGGCCCGCCGCGCCGATGAAGCCGCGGCCGATCTGCGCTTCCGGCCCGCAGAAGAAATAGCCTTTGACGCCCGACGCGCCGGCGAGGGCGCGGGCGCGCGTCCACGCCGTCAGCACCGGGGGCGCGGCGGGTTCGGGCGGAGCGACGTCGACGGCGACGATGCGTTCGGCGGCGCCCGGCGCCAGCTTGTCGAACGCGGCGCGCGCCGCCCGCTCCACGGCCGCAACGTAGTTTGCGTCCGCTTCCGGAACATACGGAACGGGATGCAGCAGCGCCGACGCCGAATGCCCGCCCTCCGGCGCAAGGGCTTTTTCAAAGGCGCTCGGGAAAATCGCCTCCATGATCAGCGGCGGCGGCGCCTCGCCCGCCGGCCAGCCGGCGCGGGCCGCGGCGTAGGCGCGGCGCAGCTCGATGCGGCTCGGCGCATAGACGAGGCGGCGCGCGAGATTGCCTCGGGTCCGCTCGTCGCCGGGAACGCCGTCGAGAGCCAGATGCACGCGCGCCGAGGCGACGGCGGGCGGCGGCGGCGTCAGCGCCGCCTGAAATTCGATGTCGATCAGCGACGGACCGATCATTTCGGCGAACGCCCGTTCGGCGGAAAGCGCGTTGACGATGATCGGCGCGCGGATCTGTCCGCCGCCCTCGGTCTCGACGCCGGCGACGCTGTCCCATTCGACGAGCACGCGCTTCGCCGTCACGGCGAGACGGAAATCGACGCGCGACGCCTGCGCGGCGCGGCGCATCGCCTTGTTGACGCCCGCCGATCCGCCTTCGGGATAGGCGATCGCTCCCTGCAGTCCCGCCGCTTCGCCCGACCAGCGGCGGATCAGCGACAGGAAGCCGTAGGGATCGCTCGGCCGAGCCGCGGCGCGGAACGCCGCTTCGGCGGCCAGCATCTCCTTGAGATGATCGTCCGTGAACAGTCCGTCCAGCGTCTCCTCGACGGAGCCGTGCAGAAACCTGTCGACCAGCGCGCCGTTAAGAGCGGGCGGATCGCCGCCTTCGAACATCGGCCGCAGCGCGCGCGCCGCGTCGAGCGCGGCTTCCGAAAAGGCGGCGAAAGAAGCGGCGTCGTCCTCGCTCATCGCCGTCACCGCGTCCCGGAGGCGGTAGAGGTCGCCGTCGGTGAGCAGCGCGCCGCCGTCGGAAAAATAGTAGACGGTCTCGAGCCGGCGCGCCGCGAAAGCGAGGCCGTGGCGGTAAAGATCGAGCGCCGCGATCAGCTCCGGATCAAGCGCGTCGACGAGCTGGTCGCCGTCGGCGCAGAAATAACCGGGCGCGAACTCGCGCGGCCCCTGTTCGCTCGACGCGTCGCCGCCGGCGAGCAGCACGGTCTTGAGGCCGGCCTTGCCGAGCAGCGCCGCCGCCGCGAGGCCGTCGAAATTGGCGCCGATGACGATGGCGTCGAGGCCGCCCTCGATCATGCCGGGCTGCTGCTTGCCGACCGGAACGACCGGCGGCTCTTCGCGGAGCGCTTCACTCGCCACGGACAAGCTCCATGGCGAGACGCGCCGCGGCGCCGATTTCATCGTGCGTCGCCGGCGGCGCGATGAGACGGGCGGGACCCGCGCCGACCACGCCGACGCCGGCTTCGCGCGCCGCCACCTTCACCTCGATGCGGCGCACATTCTTGACGGCGCCGTTGAGCACCGCGCCGAGCCGCTCGACGATGCGCCGTCCGAGCGCCTGGCGATCCTGCTCGCTCCAGTCGCGCCGCTCGTCCTCCGTATAGAGAACGGCGGGGCAATAAGGTGCGGTGACGACGATCTCGTCCTTGACGAAGCGGAAGAAGATCGGCGGATCGTCGGGAATGCGTCCTTCGAGCGCCGCGTCGCGAGCCCGTTTCAGCGCCTCGCGCGAGCCGGCGGCGAAGAACACCGCTTCGGCTTCCTCGCCCGGCGGCGTCGCCGGGCGCGCCAGCTTGACCCGCACCTCGGCGGTCGCTCCCTCGCGGCGGGCGAGCGGCGAGAAGGCGGGCGCCGCGCCGAGCCGGGCGGCCGTTTCACAGGCGGCGCGGCCCGCCATCACCATCGGCGCCTTGAGGGTTTCGCCGTTTTCAAGCTCGACGATGCGGGTCTTTTCGTCCGCGACCTGAATGTCGCGCACCGGGCTCTCGAAGACGGCGACGGAGGCGGCGGCGCAGGCGTCTTCGAGCACCTTGACGAGACTCGGGCCCCTGTCGCCCGCCGTCACCCGCCAGGCGGCGGGGTCGCTCGCCGCGGCGAGCGCCAGGCCCGAGCCCGGCTCGTCGCCGGCGAGCCCCAGCGGCATCAGCGCGGCGCTGGACAGATGCGTTTTCAGCTCCTCGCTGTCGAAATGGTCGTCGAGAATTTCGGCGCAGGACTGGGTGAGGCGCCGGCCGAGCCGCACGCCCTTCGCGCCGCCGAGACCGGAGAGGAGAGCGTTCTTGCCCTTCGCCGCGCCGCGCAGGATTTCCTCCGCCTCGCGCCATGCCCGGGCGCGCGCGCCGGCATAGTCCGCCCACAGACGGCCGTCGTCGGCGCCGGCCCGTTCGAGCTCGCGCCCGGTGCGCCGCTCGTTCTGATAGGTGGCGAGCGAACGCTCCTCGTCGAAGATCGACACCAGCGCCTCGACGGGTCTCGCTTTCAGATCGCTCAGGTGCAGGTCGAGCCGGCGCCAGACAAAATCCGGAACGCCGGGAGAAGCCGCGCCGGCGGGCGGCTCGTCGCCCGTCCTGACCACCGCGACCCGCATGGCGATATCCGGGTGGGCGCGCGCCGCGCAGGCCGCCGCCGCCAGTCCCGGCGCATCGGCGCCGATGATCACAAGGTCAAACTGCCGGCGTTGCTTCATGAGAGTTCGTCGGATGTAGCGGGCCCTGCTGCGGGCGCATCAGGCGCATCTTCGCCTGCCGAGATGACGGTTTCGTCATACAGACGCCGGACCCTTCGCTGCAGCCGCTGAAGCGCGGCTTCCGCAGCTTCTATTGACGCCTCCCCGCTGGCGGCCGCCATCCGGGCCGCGATCGCCGCCCCCGCGCCGTCCGGCGCGAAGTCGCCGCCGGTCGCCGCGCGGGCGATCTGCATTACACTCTCGAATAGTTCGGACGCGGTTAAAAGCGCCGCCGCCGTTTCATCGGCAATTTCCTGATGTCTGTTAAGAAATTCGGCGATGGCGGCCGGCCCCTGCGGCGGCGGTCCGATCCGCGCGCCGGCGGCGAGCGCATGGAAGGCGAGCAGGAAGTCGATCTCCACCAGCCCGCCCTTGACGTGCTTGAGATCCCACGGGCCGCTGGCGGGCCTGGCCTCGATCAGGCGCCGGCGCATGTCGTCGACGTCGCGGGCGAGCTTTCGCGGATCGCGCGGACGGGCGACGATGCGGTCGATGGCGGTCCGCACCCGTTCGCCGAACGCCGCGTCGCCGGCGACGACGCGCGCTTTCAGCAGCGCCATCTCCTCCCACGCCCACGCCTCGCCGTCATAATAGCGCTCGAAGGAGGAAAGCGTCACCGCCCACGGCCCCTTGGCGCCGGAGGGACGAAGCTGCATGTCGACCTCGTAGAGCGCGCCTTCCTCCGTATGCGCCGAAAGCGCCGCGAGGAAGCGGCGCACCAGCCGCATGTGATAGGTGACGGCGTCGAGCGGTTTCGGTCCGTCCGACTGAGCGTCTTCCGGCGCCTCGTAGATGAACACGAGATCGACGTCGGAACTCGCCGTCATCGCGCCGGCGCCGAGCCGGCCGAGGCCGAGCACGGCGAGCGCGCCTTCGACCTTGCCGTGGGCGCGTTCGGTCTCAGCCTGCGCCAGCGGAAGCAGCGCGCGGATCGCGGCGTCCGCCGCAGCGGTGAACAGGCGCGCGGCGGCTTTCGGCTCGACGGCGCCGAGCACGAGACGCGCGGCGGTTTCGAAATTCTGCTCCGCGCCCCAGCGCCGCGCCTCGTTGAGCTTCGCTTCATACCCGTCGACGGCGGCGAGGCGGCCTGCAAGCTCGCTTTCGAAAGCGGCGGGATCGGGGGCCGGCCCCGGCCAGCCGCTTTCCAGCACCGCCTCGATGAGATGCGTGCGCCGCGACAGTTCGCGCCCCAGGAACGGCGAGATCGTCATGATGCGGACGAGGATGTCGAAAATGTGCGGGTTGTTGGCGAACAGGGCGAACACCTGAACGCCGCCCGGCAACCGCGAGAGAAACTTGTCGAAAGCGATGAAGGCGGCGTCCGGGTCGGAGGCCGCCGACAGCGCTTCGAGGAGACGCGGGCCGAGCTTGGTCAGCAATTCGCGGGCGCGCGGCGAGCGCGTGGCCCGGATCGATCCCGTATGCCAGCGGCGGATCGTGTCGGAAATGTCGGAGGGACGCTGGAACCCGAAAGCCTCGAGCGTTTTCAGCGTCGCCGGATCGTTCTCGACGCCGGTGAAAATCAGGCTGCCTGTTTCAGCCGACAGGCGCTCCTCGCGTTCGAACAAGGCCGAGAACAGCTTGTGCGTGGAGGCGAGAACGCCGGTCAGCCTTTTCTCGAACGCCGCGAGACTTTCCTCGCCGAGAAAAGCGGCGAGGCGTTCGGCGCCGGGCGCGTCGCGGGGTATCCTGTGGGTCTGCTCGTCATTGATCATCTGCAGCCGGTGCTCGACGCGGCGCAGATAGAGATAATTTGCTTCAAGCGTCGCCAGCGCCTCGTCGCTCACCTGTCCGGCGTCGCGCAGCGCCCGAAGCGCCGCCAGAGTCGGCCGCGGCCGCAGCGTCTTGTCCTTGCCGCCGAGAATGAGCTGTTGGGTCTGGGCGAGGAATTCGATCTCGCGGATGCCGCCGCGGCCCGTCTTGATGTCGTGACCATGGAACTCGATGCTCTCGCCGCCCCTTGCGGCGTGAATCTGGCGCTTGATCGAGTGGATGTCCTCGATGGCGGCGAAGTCGAGATATTTGCGCCAGATGAACGGACGCAGGGAGTTGAGGAAGGCTTCGCCGACCGCGATGTCGCCGGCCGAGGCGCGCGCCTTGATGAACGCGGCGCGCTCCCAGTTCTGTCCGTGCGCCTCGTAATAGGCTTCGGCGGCGCGAACCGAGACGGCGGCGGCGGAGACGCCGGGATCGGGGCGCAGCCGCAGGTCGGTGCGGAACACGTAGCCATCGGCGGTCTGTTCGTTGAGTGTTTTGACGACGGCTCGCGCCGCCGCCACCGCGATCTCGCGCGCCGACAACGGATCGCCGAGCGCCGGCGCGTCCGGGTCGAACAGCACGACGAGATCGATGTCGCTCGAATAGTTGAGCTCTCTGGCGCCGAGCTTGCCCATGGCGAGCACGGCGACGCCCGAGGCCTCCTCGCAACGCGGGCGATCGGCGTACTGAAAACCTTTGGGCGCGAGGCCCCTGAGCGCCCCGCGCAACGCCGCGTTGGTCGCTGCGTCGGCGAAAGCGGAAAGCGCCGCGGCGGCCTCCAGCGTCGGCCACGCGCCGGCGATCTCGCAGAGGCCGGCGAGCAGAGCCGCTTCCCCCTTGAGGCGCCGCAGCGCCGCCGACCGTTCCGCCGCGTCGTCGATGTCGCCCGCCGCGTCGGCCGCTTCGACGATAGACGCGAACGCGCGCTCCGGCGCTTCTTCCATCCAGGCGCCGAACCTCTCGGGATCGCGCGCCGCAAGCCGGCTCAGGAACGGCGAACAGCCGCCGACGGCGAGCGCCAGCGCGCGCGCTTCGGGCGCCAGCGCATCGAGACGCGCGCCGAACGCATCGGCGAGCCGGCGCGAGGCGGCCTCGTCGTAAATGCGCGGGATCGTAACGATGCGGGAAACGAAGGAACCGGAAACGTCGGCGGCGCTCATAAGCCTATTTCAGCATGAACGGCGGCAAGTTAGTAGTGCGGCGCGGCGCCCGGCCTTGCGCGCCGCATGCGCCTCATCCTTTTTCAGCCGGCGGAAACGCGAAGGTGATCTTGAGGCCGCGCCGGCCTTCCTCGTTGCTGGCGTCCGACAGCCGGATATTGGCGCCGTGCGCGCGGGCGATGGCGGTGACGAGACTGAGCCCGAGGCCGCTGCCCGGCGTCGTGCGGCTCGTCTCGAGACGAACGAAACGCTTCAGCACATGAGCGCGGTCTTTCTCCGGCACGCCCGGCCCGTCGTCGGAGACGGTGAGCAGCGCCGCGCCTTTCTGGCTCTTGCCGACGCGCATCGTGATGGTCTTGCCGCCGACCGCGTATTTGAGAGCGTTGTCGAGCATGTTGGCGATGGCCTGCGAGATCAGCGCGCGCGATCCCCTGACCGGCGGGCACGGCCCCTTGATGAGTTCGAGGGTGAACCCCGCGTCCTGCGCCGCCGGTTCGTAAAGCTCGGCCATCTCCTCGGCGATGGAGACGAGATCGACCTTCTCCATGTGGCCGGCGCCTTCGCCCGACTCGATTCGCGCGATGGAGAGCAGCGCGTTGAAGGTGGCGATCATGTTCTCGGCTTCGTCGAGTGTCGCCTTCAGCGCCGCGTCGCGGGTCTCAGAATCGGCCTTCAGCGCCGTCGTCAGGCGGTTGCGGATGCGCGTCAGCGGCGATCGCAGATCGTGGGCGATGTTGTCGGAGACTTCGCGCATGCCGGTCATCAGCCGCTCGATCTGATCGAGCATGGCGTTGAGATTGATGGCGAGATTTTCAAGCTCGTCGCCGGAGCCGGTGAGCGCGATGCGCTTCGACAGATCGCCGCCGCGGATGGCGCTCGCCGTGCGGCTCACCGCGTCGACCCGCCGCAACAGCGTGCGCGAAAAGCCGAGGCCGACCACGATGCCGAGCGCCAGCGTCACGAGGCCGACGCGCAGGATGAGGCCCTGCAGCCGGTTCCTCAGCTCCTCGCGGCCCGAAACGTCGCGGGCGACGAACACCAGGAAGAAGTTCTCCGCGTCCGGCGTCGAATAGAAGCGGCGGATCTTGCCGCGCGCCTCGCGCTTCTCGACGCCGACCTCGCGTCCCGCCGCGTCGACGCGCGGGCGCTCGTAGACGAAATTGAAAAATCCTTCGTCCGCTGACAGAGCTTCCGGCGGCAGCGCCGTGAGGTTGCCGGAGAGAATCGCCCCGGACGGCGCGGCGATCAGCATGTAAAGCCCGTCGTCGCGCCAGGCGGCGCGTTCGCGGATGACGCGGCGGAGCGCGCCCGGCCCCTCATTGGTGAACAGGCCGACCAGCACCTCTATTTCCTGGTCGATGACCGCGTCGGTCTGCTTGGCCGCCGCGCCGAACGTCTCGTTGTAGAGAAACGCCCCCAGCACGCTGACCGCGCTGGTGAACACCAGCACGTAGATCAGCGTGAAACGAAAAGAAGTGGTGCGGAGGAGCCGCAACATAGGTTTCAGGCGACAGGTTGCAGGTTGCGGGGACGGGCGGCGGAACTACGGCTGTAGTAAACTACAACCTGCAAGCTGCAACCTACAACCTCGTCAGTCCGCGTCCGAAATCGTATAGCCGGCGCCGCGAATGGTCTTGAGGAGCGGCTTGTCGAATTCCTTGTCGATCTTCGAACGCAGCCGCGAGATATGAACGTCGATGACGTTCGTCTGCGGATCGAAATGATATTCCCAGACGTTCTCCAGAAGCATGGTGCGCGTCACGACCTGCCCGGCGTGGCGCATCAGATATTCGAGCAGGCGGAATTCGCGCGGCTGCAGGTCGATCTTCTGAGAGGCGCGGCGCACGGTGCGGGTGATGACGTCGATTTCGAGATCCGCCACCTGATAGCGCGTCGTCACGTTGGCGGGCGCGGCGCGGCGGCGGCCGAGCGCCTCGACGCGGGCGAGCAGTTCGGAGAAGGCGTAGGGCTTGACGAGATAGTCGTCGCCGCCCGCCTTGAAGCCGGTGACGCGATCGTCGACCTCGCCGAGCGCCGACAGGAAGATCGCCGGCGTCTCGTCGCCTTCGTCGCGCAGCCGTTCGAGCAGCGTCACGCCGTCGAGTTTCGGCAGCATGCGGTCGACGACATAGGCGTCGTAGTCGCCGGCGCCGGCCATGTTGAGACCGGCTTCGCCGTCGAGCGCATGATCGACCGCATGGCCGGCTTCGCGCAGGCCTTTTGAAAGGAAAGCGGCCGCTTCGGCGTCGTCTTCGATAACGAGGATTCGCATAGTCGCCTTTCTTGCTGCAATGCGGGCTGAAAGCACATTACATTCACGACACGGAACGCGCCGCGGCGGAAAAGGTTCCGCCGCGGGCCGGGCGAGCGGGGGGCGGCGCTAGCCCGCCTTTTTGAGCGTCAGGGCGCCGAACTGCTTCAGCTCGCCGACCTGATAGCGCAGCAGAACCGCTTCCTTGCCGGCCTTCTTGGCGTCTTCCACGGTCTTTTTCAGCGCGCCGGTCGAGGTCGCGGCCTTGCCGTCGACGTCGAGGATGACGGCGCCGGACCGGAGGCCCGCCTGGTCGGCCGGACTGCCGTGCTTGACGCCGGTGACCACCAGGCCGCTGACGCCGTCCGGCAGGCGGAACTGCTGGCGCAGCGTCGGCGAAAGCTCGGAGACGCGAAGCCCTAGATCGGTCGAAAGACTGTCCTCGGCGCCCTTCGGTTCGTCGGAGGGCGCGCCGTTCGCCGCATCGACGTCGCCGCGCGCGCCGAGCGTCACGTTGAGGGTCTTTTCAGCGCCCGAGCGCAGCACCTTGACGCGGGCCTTCTCGCCCGGGGGCAGCGCCGAGACGGTGCGCGTCAGGTCGCGCGGATCGGCGATGTCCTTGCCGTTCACCGCCAGGATGAGGTCGCCGCTCAAGAGGCCGGCCTTCGCGGCGGGCGTGTTGTCGATGACTTCGGCGACGAGCGCTCCCTTGGCTTCCTTGCGGCCGAGCGCGGCGGCGATTTCCGTCGTCACCGGCTGGATCGACACGCCGAGCCAGCCGCGCGTCACCGAGCCGTTCTTGATAAGCTGGTCGGTGGTCTCCCTGGCGACTTTCGCGGGAATCGCGAAGCCGATGCCGACCGAGCCGCCGGTGGTCGAATAGATCGCCGTGTTGACGCCGACGACGCGGCCCTTGAGGTCGAAGGTGGGGCCGCCGGAATTGCCGCGGTTGATCGGCGCGTCGATCTGGATGAAGTCGAGGAACTGCGCGTCGCGGCCCTGCCCGCCGATCGCCGAGACGATGCCCGACGTCACCGTGCCGGAAAGCCCGAACGGATTGCCGACCGCCACCACCCAGTCGCCGACGCGCAGGTTCACATCGTCAGCGAACTGAACATAGGCCTGGCCCTTCGGGGCCTCGACCTTCAGCACCGCGAGATCGGTCAGCGGATCGGCGCCCACCAGGGTCGCCTTGACGGTTTTGCCGTCGGCGAGACGCACCTCGATGCGGTCGGCGTTCTCGATGACGTGGTTGTTGGTGACGACATGGCCGTCGGCGTCGATAAAGAAGCCGGAGCCCTGCGCCTCCATGGTCTGCGGTTCGCTTCCGAAGGGCGAGCCGTCGCCGAAGCCGTCGCCCTGATCGGGCGCGCCGAAGCGGAACTGGAAGAAGTTTTCGAGCTGGCTCGGCAGCTGCGGCGTCTCGACTTTTTTCTCGACGAGAACGCTGACCACCGCAGGGGAGACACGCTCGACGAGGTCGGCGAAGGAAAGCGTGCCGTCGGCGGCGAGAGGAGGAGACAATAAACGCGGGGCCTGCGCCTCAGCGGTGAGGCCGACGGCGGCGACGGCGATCGCCCCGGCGCTGGCGGCGCCCAATGCGAAAGCGCGCAAAACGGAACCACGGTCCGCGGAGTTCGACTTACTCATATTGAATTCCTTGATCCTCTGGGTCTCATCGGCGCCCCCGTCCAGGATGCGTCCAGGATGACTGGTCGTCGCCTCATTGGCGGTTATTTAAGGCCGCATGGGGGCTGGGGCCGGGGACGAGTTCATTAAACTTTGGAAAGGACGGAAGGCCGGGTCAAGAGCCTAAAGGGGATTTGGGAGTTCCGCGACGATATTTCCGCCCCGCCCCCCGCCCCAAGGGTCGCGCCGCCGATGAGCGGTTAACGCTGTTCCTCCCCGAGCCGCAGGAACCTTGCGGCGTTGTCGTGAAGGATCCCCCGGCGCTGCTCCGCGGTCAGGAAGGAGAAGCCTTCGAGCCGGGCGATGATCGGCGCCGCCGGCATATTGTCCGTACCGAACATAATGCGGTCGGCGAAGCCTTCGGCGACGAACCGCTGCAGCGCCGCCGCGTGAACCTCCGGCGTCTGAATGCTGTTGAGGATGGTCATGTCGGCGTAGACGTTCGGATAGTCGCGCATCAGCGACAGCGTTTCGTCCCAATAGTCGATGTTTCCCATGCGCGGCAGCGCCGGAAAGCCGGCGTGCTGCAGCGAGATCCTGAGCGAGGGATGCTTCTCGAGCACCGGCCGCAGCAGGGCGGGGTTTCCCATGTCGGCGTCGAAGTCGGGGCAGCAATTGTCGGGGCGCGCCGGAGACTGCGCCGGCGGCCCGCGATTGATATGCACGAAAACCGGAACGTCGTATTTCGCGGCCAGCGCCCAGTACGGGTCCATGCGCGGATCGTCCGGCGCGATCCCCACATAATTGAACAGCATCTCGCCGAATGCGCCGATATCGCCGGACGCGAGCCCCTGCTCCAGCCAGTCGAGCGGCGGCCAGCCGCCGCTGCCGGGAAAGCATTCGTGCTTCAGGTCGCCGGTGTTCGTCGGGCACGGGAAAGCGGGCCCCGCGACGAACAGGCCCGGTTCGGCGCGCGACCAGTCGTCGAGGTCGGAGGGTTCGTTGACGTGCAGCACCGCGAGAACGATGTTGTTGTCGCGCATTTCCTGCACGACCTGCGCGCGGTATTCGGCGTCGTCGAACGCCGGCCAGGACGCATGCATGTGGGCGTTGATGACCGGCTGGGACGGCGGCGCGTCGGCCTGCGGCTCTGTTTTCGCGCAGGCGCCGAGAAAGGCCAGCGCGGCGGCGGACGCGAGCGCCCGGATAGTCGGTGCTGCCATGCTTCTCCCCTCCCCTGAACGAAGGGGCGAGTATCGGAAGGCCCGCGCGGCGCCGCAACCCTTGCGGGGCGGATTTATTTCAGCCGTGAGGAAATCTCCACCGGGCCGGTCAATATCTTCTGCACCGGGCACTTGTCGGCGATCTCGAGCAGGCGCGCGCGCTGCGCGTCGTCGAGATCGCCCTTCACGTCGAGGACTTTCTCGAAGCGGCGCGTCACATGCGCGTCCTCGCCATCGGCGCGCGTGACGGTGACGCAGAGATCGTCGAGCCGCCAGCCCTTTCGCTCCGCATACATACGGACGGTGATGGCGCCGCAGGCGGCGAGCGCGGCTTCGAGAAGCCGCGTCGGATTGGGGCCGGCCCCGTCGCCGCCGTCTTCCGGGTCGGCGTCGATCGGAAACCGGTGCGCGCCGGCCCGGCCCATCACCGCGTAGCGCTTGTCTTTCATCAGGCGCGCGCCGCACCCGTCCTGGCTGTCGGCGCGCTGCATGATCTCCGCCTCGGCGTCGTCGGCGGCCGGCGCCGGGGCGCCCGTCCGCGCCGGCACGTACCGGCTCGCCCAGGCGGCGATGACCGCGGCGGCGTAGCGCCCGTCCTTTTCGTCGCGCAGCAGATGGTCGGCGTCGTCGAGCGACACGAAGCTCTTCGGATGCTTCGCCGCCATGAAGATTTTCGTGGCGTTCTCGACCCCCACCGTCTTGTCGAGCGGCGCGTGCAGAATGAGAAGCGGACGCTTCAGCGCCGCCGCCGCCTCGGTCACCCGGTCATGGTCGAGATCGTCGAGAAACTGCTTCTTGATGGTGAAGGGACGGCCCGACAGCTCGACCGTGGCGACGCCGTTGGCTTCGATCTCGGCGCGCTTGTCGCCGATATGCGTGAGCACGTGCGACGCGTCGGCCGGCGCGGCGATGGTGACGACCGCCCTGACCTCGGGGACCTGCAGCGCCGCGACCAGCGCCGCCGCGCCGCCGAACGAGTGGCCGATGAGAATGCTCGGCGCCTCGAACTCGCGCCGCAGAAAGTCGGCGGCTTTGACGAGATCGGCGATGTTGGACGAGAAGTTGGTGTTGGCGAAATCCCCTTCCGACGAGCCAAGGCCGGTGAAGTCGAAGCGCAGCACCGCGAAGCCGTCGGCCCGCAGCGCCCGCGAAATGTCGCGCGCCGCCTTGATGTCCTTGGTGCAGGAAAAGCAGTGGGCGAACAGCGCGAAGGCGCGGGGGGCGCCGTTCGGAAGCTCCAGCGCGGCGGAGAGATTCGAGCCTTGCGAGCCTTCGAACTGGGCTTTGGCGGTTTGTTCGGACACGGAGTTAATCCTTCACGACTATGGGCGGAACGCTTCGTCCCGCCTGTCCCGGCGGCGGCCCGGATGAGCCGAGTTTGGCGCCCCTGCGCTTCTCAATCCAGCGTCTGGCGGAACCGCCGCAGCGCCGCGAAGGCGAGCACCGTCAGGATCGCCAGAAGCGGCCACAGATCGCCCGTTATATCGGCAAGCCCGGCGCCCTTCAGCGTCGTCTCGCGCACGATGCGTAAGAAGTGCGTGATCGGCAGGCATTCGCCGATGGCCCGGGCCCACAGCGGCATGGCGGCGAACGGGAACATGAAGCCCGACAGCAGGAGCGACGGCAGGAACACGAAAAACGTCATCTGCATCGCCTGCATCTGCGTCTTGGCGACCGTCGAGATCAGGTAGCCGAGCATCAGGTTGGTGAAGATGAAAACGAAAACGCCGGCGACGAAGGCCCACACGGCGCCGGTGAACGGGATGCCAAAAACCAGCCCCGCGGCGCCCAGCACGATCGACGCCTGGATGACTCCCACAAGGATGTAGGGCGTGGTCTTGCCGATCATCACCTCGATGGGGCGCACCGGCGTCGACAGCAGGGACTCGATGGTGCCGCGCTCGGTCTCGCGGGTGAGCGCGATGGAGGTGATCATGATCAGCGTCATCGTCAGGATGACGCCGAGCAGGCCCGGCACGATGTTGTAGGCCGTCTCGCCGGTCGGGTTGTATTGCCGGTGCACGACGATGTCGTAGGGCGCGGCGGCGCCCCTCAGTTTCGCCGGCAGCCGTTCGAGATCGGCGGCGAGGCCGCGCGCGGCGATCTCGCGCATCGCCGACACCGCGCCGCCCGAGGCGACCGGGTCCGAGGCGTCGGCGGCGATGAGAATTTCCGGCCGGTCGCCGCGCACGAAATCGCGCTCGAAATTTTCCGGCACGACGATCAGGAACGACACCTCGCCGGAGCGCAGCAGGCGCTCGCCCTCTTCGTCGGTCGCGACGCGCGCCACGATGTCGAGATAGCTCGACTGCTTCATGGCGGCGAGCAGCGAGCGGGTCAGCGGCCCCTCGTCGCGCAGCTCGACGGCGGCGGGCAAATGGCGCGGGTCGGTGTCGATGGCGTAGCCGAACAGGATGAGCTGCATGATCGGCACCATGATCATGATGGCGAAGGTGAGCCGGTCGCGGCGCATCTGCACCAGCTCCTTGATGAAAATCGCCATGACGCGAGAGAAGGACATGTCAGCGCGCCGTGCGTCGCGCGTCGGGCGTAGAATGATTTTTGCAACCGGCGCGCCTGCTCATCTTTCTTGCTCCCGTCCCTGACTCTTTTCTACGAACTACGCACTACGCACTGAAATTATCCGCCCGCTCCGCCATCAGGTAGATGAACGCTTCCTCGAGCCCGGACTCGATCGGCGCGATCGTCAGGCCGCTGAGGCCGCGCAGGCGTTCGAGGGCGCGGTCGAGCCGCGCCTCGTCGAGGCCGCAGGCGTGGATCGCCGCGCCGAACCGGGCGATGAGATCGACGCCGTCGGCGCCTTTCAGCCGCCGCGCCGCTTCTTCGAGGTCGTCCGCCGTGACTTTCCGGGCGTGCAGGCCGACCTGCGCGGGAATGTCCGCCGTCCGCTCGTCGAGCAGTTTCTTTCCGTACACGATGTAGGCGATGCGGTCGCACTGCACCGCTTCGTCCATGTAGTGGGTCGAGACGAGAGTCGTGACGCCGCGCGCCGCATAATGGCGGATGGTGTCCCAGAAATCGCGCCGCGCCTTCGGATCGACGCCGGCGGTCGGCTCGTCGAGCAGCAGCAGGTCCGGCTCGTGGATCATGCAGGCGGCGAGCGCGAGGCGCTGTTTCCAGCCGCCGGAAAGCTTGCCGGCGAGCTGCTTCTGACGGGTCGAGAGGCCGAGATCGTCGAGCGCCGCGTCCACCCTTTTCCTTATTCTATCGAGACGGTAGAGACGCGCCGTGAATTCGAGATTCTCGCGGATCGACAGGTCCTCGTAGAGAGAAAAGCGCTGCGTCATGTAGCCGACCCGCGCCTTGATTCTTCGGCTTTCGCGGATGACGTCGTAGCCGAGGCACGTGCCTTCGCCGTCGTCGGGCTGGAGGAGGCCGCAGACCATGCGGATGGTCGTCGTCTTGCCCGAGCCGTTCGGCCCGAGAAAGCCGTAGATCGAACCCTTCGGCACCTTGAGGTCGAAATGATCGACGACGGCCCGCCCGCCGAAGCGTTTCGTCAGTCCCCTGACATCTATGACCGGGGCGTCGATGACGGCGTCAGGCATGGCGCGTCGCCCTCATTTCGGCCTCACGTCCACCGGCAGGCCGGGGCGCAGTCCCTCCGGGTCCTCGGGGCGCGCCTCGACGAGGAACACCAGCTTGTCGCGCTCCTTGATCGAATAGATGACGGGCGGCGTGAACTGCGGCTCGGTCGCGATGTAGGAAATCGTGGCGGCGCGCTCGCCGGCGCAGCCGTCGCAGGAATAATGGATCGTTCCGCCTACGGACAGGGACGACAGCAGCCGCTGCGGCGCGAAGAAGCGGATCTTGACGCTGCCCGGCGGCAGCAGCGACAGCACCGGATCGCCGGCCGCGACCACCTCGCCGGCGCGGCGGTAGATGCGCTCGATCGACCCGGCGGCGGGCGCGACGGTGACGAGATCCGAGAGGCGCTGGCGGGCGAGGCCGGCCTGCGCGTCCATCGCCGCGACGTCGGCGGCGGCGGCGTCGCGCTCGGCCCGGGCTCGGGCGACCCGCGCCTCCGCCGCCTCGAAGGCGGCGCGGTCGTTGTCGACGCGAGCCTGCGAGACGTAGCCGTCGCGCTTCAGGGACAGCGAGCGCTCATAGGCGAGACGGGCGCGTTCGCGCTCGGCTTCCGCCTCGGCCACCGCCTGGTCGAGCGCGCCCTTGTCGGCGACGCGGCGCTGCGCGGCGACGGCCTGCGCCTCGCTCTGTTCGAGGGAATAGGAAAGCCGCGCCGCGTCGAGCCGGAACAGCGCCGCGCCCTTTTCGACCCGGTCGCCCTCGCGCGCCATGACCTCGACGATGCGGCCCGGCTCCTCGGAGGCGATGTAGAGCGTGTCGGCCTCGACATAGCCGGAGAGCGCGCCCGGCGCATCGTCCGCACACGCAGCAATAGCGGCGAAAGCGAGAAGGAGGAGCGCGCGTTTCACGACGCCTCCCTCAGGTCCGGGGCGGCGAGGCCGTTGAGAAGCAGGTCGATCTGCGTCTTGGCGCGCTCGACGGCGCTCATCCCGCCCGGCGGCCCGCCGAGAACGTGCGTCCACAAAACATGCACCAGCACCGGGCCGATGACGGCGCGCGCCGCCATCGCCGAATCGACGTCGCGGAACAGGCCCTGCTCGACGCCCGCCCGGTGCAGCGAGGCGAAGGCGGACAGGCCGTGCTCGACGACGTTCTCGCGGTAATATTCGCCGATTTCCGGGAACCGTCCGGCGATGGAGAGGACAAGCCGCGGCACCGCCGCGACGCGCGGGTTTTCGAGCACCGTCATGAAGGCGCCGATGATGCCGGTGAGCGTGCTCATCGGATTGTCGCGCCCGGCCTCGGCGAGCGCCCTGACGCGGCGCGCGATCGGGGCGATCTCGCGCTCGATCAGGGCGCGGAGGATGTCCTCCTTGGCGTCGAAATAGAGATAGACGCCCGCCTTGGAGAGGCCGGCGCGCTTGGCCACGTCTTCGACCCGCGCCTGGTCGAAGCCCTTCTCGACGAATTCGTCGAGCGCGGCGTCGAGGATTTCGTCCGGCCGCTCGTCGGAGCGCCGGCGCCATTTCGGCCCGCGCCCTTTCGTCTCCGGCGCTTCCTTGATCTCTTTCCTGCGCGGCGCCGCCACGGCCCGGCCCCTCATAAATAACTGACTGGTAAGTTACTTAAAGACCGGCCCGGAGTCAAGAGGCGGACGGCGACGGCCGGCCGGTGACAGGCACCGCCCGAGACAAACAAGGGAGGCGATGGCGTCCCGGCCGATGAGGCCTTCGCTTTCCCCCCTCCATCGGACCGGCGGCGCGCGACGCCCGGGCTTATGGGAAACGATCCGTCGCGGCATGCGTCCGTGAACGGACGGGACGGCGGAAGCCACCGCGCGCGGCGCGCTAGAAAACCGGCTCGTTCGCGCCTATCGCCGGAAGCGCAGAGTCCAACATCACGTCGAAATGTCTGGCGCGATACTGATCGGCGATCCGGCGGCTGGCGGCGGCGATCTCCTCTTGCGACGCGTCGGCGATGGCGGGCGTTTCGGAACGGATTCCGTCGCGCGCCCGACGAGCGAACGCGGCGCCTTCGCCGTCGCGGGTCATCAGCGCGGCGGTTTCCGCTTCCTCGGCGAGCGCCAGCGCCAGGAGTCCCATCGTGCGGCTGTCGCGGCGGCGGTCGGCCGCCTCAAAATGTTTCGCTGCGGCGAAGGCGGCGCGCCAGTCATTGGGCGCGAGGCGAAGCGCGGCGGCGACAAGCCGCCCAGTCAGCTCGGTGTCGGGCGCGGCCGAGGATGCGCGTCCGGGTCGCATTAACAGCAGCGCGTACCGGGCGTAGCCGCCGCCGATGGCGGCTGCATGAGCCCCGTCGATCTCGCCGATGGCCACGCCCGCGAGCGCGCGTTGCAGCAAGTCGCCCGCAACCTCGCGGGCCTGCGCGCTCCCCTCTCCCGCGACGCCGTCATACGCGGCGCTCGCCACGATCACCGCCGACACCCGGTCCGAGTCGTCCCAGGGATCCTGTTCGTCGAAAACGCCCAAGCGCTGCATTTCGGCGGCGAGTTCGGCCATCTCGAAAGAAAGGTCCGCGCAACGGGCCATGTTGAGAATGGCCAGCGGAGCCTCGCCCAATCCCTTTCCATACCTGTTGGAGACCGGGGGCGGATTCCCCGGATTGCTTCTGCGCGCTTCGATATTCGCCGCCCGCTCTGCGAGGATGTCGGCGACCAGCCTGTAGGCTTCGAAATGGGTCGCCGCACCGCGCCGGGCGAAGCTTATCGACGTTTCGCTCAGCGCGCCGCGTTCAAGTTCGGCCTGCAAAAGACCCGCTTCGCCGATCAGGGGAACCGTCCGAAGCCCGGCGCCGAGATTGTAGGCGCGGGTGAAAAGTTCATTGCCGGTTTTCGCCGGTTTGAAGGCGGCGTCGCATTTCACCGGTTCGCCCCCGCCGCCTGGCGTGAAGGCTTCACGGAAGGGCGGCTTGTCGCTTTCCGCGCCTTTGTCGATTCCCCAGATTCGTCCGTAGCGGTCGAGCGCCGCCGATCCGCTCAACCCGTGGGTCGAACGGCCGCGGGTCGAAAGGAACTCGTCGCGGCGCCTCCAGTCGGTTCTGTATTGATCCGTCAACGGCGCAAGCCAGTCCGGCTCGTGCGCCGCGACCCAGGGCGAAACCTCGTCCTTCGCAGCAGGAAAACCGAGGACCGCCAACTCCGGCGCGAAGGATTCGGCGACGGGCTGGCCCATGTAAATGTCGGGCGCGGGAACGCCGATGAACCGCATGGCGGCGTCTATTTCCCGCCCGTCGGCGTCAAACGAGGGGACCGCCCGCAGAATCGAATAGTCCGCATCGCCCGAGCACATTTCGGAAGGATCGACGCCCGCCTGTTCGAGCCGCGGCCGAAATCGCGACAGCGGACAGTCTCCCGGATTGCCGCAGAATATTTCCCTGACTTCGATTCTCGTCGAGCCGCGCCGCAGATAGATCGGGCACTGATGCTTCACGCCCCTGAAAAATTCGGTTTCCTCGACCTCGATCCGCCGCGGCGCGCCGTTTCCGCCGGCGCGTTCGATGGTGATCTTTTTGGCGATCTTCCGGAAATTATGACTGGCCGTGAGAAAATAGCCCGCGGGGTCGATCAGGAAAGCGGTGCCTCCCCTGTAGAGCCGTTTGCACCGGCCCCAATGATCGTCCGTCAAATACTCGATCTCGAAGGCGCTGCGCGCATAGGCCGCCGCCATTTCGCCGGGCGTGCGGAAACTCGGCGCCGCCTGGCAGCTGACGATCTTGTCGGCGGCCGGATTTTCTTTCGCCGCGACCGGAAGAACGGCCGCAAACAACGCCGCGGCGAAAGCAGTCCAGAAATTCCGACACCCCGGTTTCAACATGCGCCCCCCGCTGCGCTCAGCAACGCAGCCGGGCGGCGGCGCGCCGCCCGGCCTGCAAAGACTATTCAAGATCGACAAGCAGGTCCTTCGCTTCAGCCTCGCTCACCGCCCCGACCTTGACGAGTGAGTCGAGAAGGCTGGCCGTGAGGGGAACGCCTTTCATCGAATCGATCTCTTCGGAAGAATAGGTGCGGCCGACAATGCCGATCTCGGGCGTCGTGTGGTCCGCGCCGTAAAGACCGCGAAGGTCCTCGATCGCCATGCCCTGATAGCCGACATAGTAGGGCACGCGCGCCTTGAGGCTGCTTGCGCTGGTCTGGCAGAGATGAAACGCCGCCGCGCCGTTATAGGGGCCGAGCGCCGCCTTGACGCCGCCGGAAAAACCGCACTTCGCATCCGGCTGCAGGTGCTGCGCGACATAGAGAGCGTCGCCGGACGCCTCCGTTTCCGGCTTCCCGGCTTTCGCCGCGTCGCCGGGCTGAGTCTTCGGACCGGGTTGGGCCGCGCCTTTGCCGCCGCCCGCATCGCCGCCGGTCACCGCCGGCGTCGGAGCGTCGGCCGCCGCGACCGCCGTTTTCTCTCGCGCCTGAATCGCGTTCCACGCTTTCAGAAGCGATTTTACTTTCGGATCGTCGGCGATCCCGAACGCATTCAGCAAATCCTCCGCCGCTTTCGCGTCCGTGTCGGCGGCGCCCGCATGAAGCGCCTTCTCGTCATCCTTTAAAATGGTCAGCGAGCCGAGCATCGGCGCCTCATCCGCGGATTGCGGCGGCTTGGCGGCGTCCGCCTGTTTGGCGCCTGCCCCCTTTCCCTTATCGGCTTCCTTGCCGGCGTTCGCGGACGCAGGGGAAGGATTGGCGCCGGCGTTCGCGCCGGTCGCGGGGAGCGCTTGCGGATTGAGATCGAAGCCGATGTCGAAATCGTCGACGGCGACCGCCTGCATCAACACGAACGCCGACTTCTGCGCTTTTTTGTCGATCTGGCCGAGACTGTCGTAGAATTCCCCGCATTTCACCGCTTCGGCGTGCGCCGCCGGATCGACCTGGTGCGAGACCGAATATTTCGAGTAGGGATTGTCCATGATCGGCGCAATGCCGTGCACCTTGGGCTGCCCCCAGTTTACGGAATAGGCTTTGATTTTCGTGTAGTCGGCCCCGCCGGACGGCGCGCCGGGAATGAGGCTCAGGAGAGAAGCGAGGAAGTTGAAGTTCCGATATTTCACGCTGACCGGAGTCGATTTCCAGATCGTGTCGATACTCTTCGCCGCGACCCCCGGGAAATAGCGGCAAACGGGCTGGAACCCGTCCATGACCGCAGTTTCCATTTCGACGCCGCGTTTCTTTCGCTTGGCGTTCACGCCCTTGACGTCGAACTTCACCCATAGCGTTCCGAACTCCACCTCGTTCAAAGGCGACAGGAACGGATAGAACCCGTTGTAGCGGACTTCTTTCTCAAACACGTCCATGGCCGAATCCTGCGCTGCTGCGGATTCGAAGCCGGCCGCCAGGGCTGCAAGCGCGCAACCGGAAAGCATGACTGCATGTTTCATGGGAAGTACCTCGCAATGTGAAATTTGTACGGAATACGCTGACCGGCGCGGGCGTCGTAACAATGCGCGCGCCGAAAACCGGCACTCACACAGGCGGGCGGAAAACCGCTGCGGGCGCAGCAATCAGGAACGTCGGAGAAATGCTACGCGCTCGCCGGACGCGACGAACGGCGCGTCGTGAATACGTCGGCCGTTCTCAACGGCGCCTGAACGTACGGCGAAGGCCGCTCTCTCCGATAAACCCCCGGGCGCCGCATGACGAGCGACGCTCTCCCCGCGTCTCATGCCCGCTATGCAAAGTGATTAGAGATGCATTGTCAATAGAAGCGCGAATATTCGCCAGTTCAGATGCGCACTGTGTTCGCAATGTAAAATGTTATCACATGACGCGATCTAGGCGGTCACCGCCGCGGCGTTGGCGCGTTCGCGCAGGAGGGCGATTTCGTCTTCGGGCAGCAGCGGGCGGGCGATGTCGAGGGCGTGCTCCATCATGCGCCGCGCGCTCGCCCGCTCCTCGCCTTCGGCGGCGCGGATTTCGGAAACCAGATCGCGGGCGTAGCGCTGCATTTCCTCGGCGGCGTCGGCGACGACGCCGGCCCCGATGCGCGGCCGGCCGAGCCGCTCCGCCATGTCGCCGAGCGCGGCGAGAAAGCCCGACGCCTCGCGCGCCGCGGCGGCGGCGCGCGGGTTGAGGGGACGCGCATAGTCGGGTCGCAGCCCCATCAGCCGGCTCGATCCGCCGGCGTGGCGGACCGGCGAAGCCTTGCGGATCGCCGCCAGAGACTGCTCGGCGAAGCGCGCGAGACAGTCGGCGGCGACGTCGCGGCAGGCCTCGACGCGGTTGACGGCGGCGTTGTCGCCGGCGCGGCCCGCCTCGCCCGCCATGCCTTCGGCGAGTTCGGCGAACGCGGCGAGCCGCATCGAAGCCTCCTCGGCGTCGAAGGCGTCGGCGGCTTCGCGTTCAAGGGCGCGGGCCGCCGATTCGAGATCCTCGAACAGCGTGTCGACGATGACGGCGGCGTCCTCGGCGGCGCCGCCGAGCGCTTCGTCGCGCGCCCCGGCGAGATGATAGCAGGCGGCGAGCGCCCGCCACGGCGCCTGCATCCGCCCCATCAGCGCCAGCAGCAGATACGGCGCGGCGCGCGGCGCATCGCGCTTCGCCTGCGCATACAAGCCGCGCAGGTCGAACAGGTCTTCCTCCGTAAGCGTCGCAATCGGCTTCCTGAACGCCGCCTGCAGCGCCTTGAGATGCGGCGCGGCGCCGATCAGCGCGCCGATTTCGACGAGATCCTCGAAGCCTTCCTCGCCGCCCAGCCGCTCGACGAGATCGGCGCGATAGGACGGCGCCTCGCCGGCGTGGGCGAGAAGCCGGCCGATCCCGGCGCCGGCTTCGGCGAACATCTGCTCCTCGAAGGTCGCGACGTTGGCGGAGCCGGCGGCGATCGCCGTGTCGAGCGCGGCGACGGCGCGCGCCGCGCCGGCGCAGGAGGCGTCCTGCGTCAGCAGCGCCCAGACCGGCGCGATGGAGGCGCGGGCGATGCGCGCCCGCCGCTTCCTGCCGCTGCGATGGGCGACGAAGAAATCCTCGAACGGCTTGTAGAAGAGACGCTGCGCCGTCGCCGGCCGCGCCGGGAAGGCGGCGTCGTGGGCGGCGAGCTGGCGGCGCAGGTCGGCGAGCAGCGCGTCGTGCGGCAGTCCCTTTCCGCCCTTCGCCCGGTCGTGCTCGAGCGCCGCGAACAGGCGGGCGGCGGCGGCGTCGGGGAGCGACCCGAAAAACTCGACGAGCCGCGCGCGCTTTTCCGGCGTGAGTGTGGGGACGGTCGACAAGGCGCTGACTCTTCAGAACTTCCGCGGCCGCGAAGTGTAGGGGAACGGACGAACGCTGGCTAGCGGGCGCGCCGTCATCGCGGCGTCACACAAGGCGCCGGTCGAAACTCACCGACTTGACGAGCGCGTACACGGCGGCGCCCTCCGTCAGTTGCAATTCCTCGACGGCGGCGCGGGTGATGCGGGCGCGCAGATGCGCGCCGTCGAGGGCGATGAAGACCTCGGCGAAGGCGGTGTCCGGCTCGGCGACGAGCCGCGCCACGGTTCCGGGCAGCACGTTGCGGATGGAGAGCCCTTCGGGCCGCGTCGTCGCCACCGCCACGTCGCGGGCCCGCACGCGGAGGCGCGCGCGGTCGCCGACGGCGAGCCTGTCGATCATCGGCATGCTGAGCGAGACGGCGCCGATCTCCACCTGCGTCAGACGGAGGCGCGCATCGTGCGCCGCGACGCGCCCTTCAAGCAGCACGCCCGCCTCGAACTTGCCGGTGACGTCCTGCAGATCGAGCCGTTCGAGAATATCCGCCGTCGGCCCCAGCGCCTGCGCCCTTCCTTCCGTCAGCAACAGCGTCCGGTCGGCGAGGCGAGCGACCTCCTCGATGTCGTGGCTGACATACAGCGCCGGCACGGCGAAGCGTTTCAGCGCCGCCTCGATGAAGGCGAGGCTTTCGGCCTTGCGGACGCGGTCGAGCGCGGCGAGCGGCTCGTCGAGCAGCAGGAGCTTCGGGCGCGACAACAGGGTGCGGGCGAGCGCGGCGCGCTGACGCTCGCCGCCGGACAGCGCGTCCGTCCGCCGGCTGAGCAACGGCGCGAGGCCGAGCGCTTCGACGACGGCGGCCTTGCCGAAGCCGTTCCCGGCGCCGGCGCTGCGCCGCTCCGCATAGTCGAGATTGCCCTCGACGCTGAGATGCGCGAACAGGCGCGCGTCCTGAAAGGCGAAACCGGCGCCGCGCCGGTGCGGCGGCGCGTCGATGCGCGCGTCGGAATCGAACCAGACTTCCTCGCCGAGCGCGATGCGCCCGGCGCGCGGGCGGACGAAGCCGGCGACGGCGCGCAAGAGCGTCGTCTTGCCGCCGCCGCTGGGGCCGAACACGGCGGTGACGCCGTCGAGCGGAATGGTCTCGTCGACGCGCAGCGCGAAGCCGGGAAAATCCGCGTCGACGCGCAGCGTGAGACCGTCGCCCCCCATCTATCCGCCCGCCCGCACGCGATGGCGCCGGCCGACGGCGTAGACGACGAACAGCACCGCGAAGGAGAAGGCGAGCAGCAGCGCCGACAGGGCGTGCGCCTCGTCATAGCGCAACGTCTCCACATGCTCGTAGACGGCGATGGAGATGACTTTGGTGCGCTCCGGTATGTTGCCGCCGACCATCAGCACGACGCCGAACTCGCCGACCGTATGGGCGAAGGCGAGGATCGAGCCGGTGAGAAAGCCCCGCGCCGACAGGGGAACGGCGACGGAAAAGAACGCGTCGAGCGGCGGCGCCCGCAAACTGGCGGCGGCCTCCATCGCGCCCTCGCCCACGCCCTCGAACGCCGATTGCAGGGGCTGCACCATGAAGGGCAGCGAATAGACGACCGACGCGACGACGAGCCCGGCGAACGAAAAGGCGAGCGTGTCGCCGGTCGCCTTCACCCAGAAGGCGCCGAGCGGCGCGTCCGGGCTCATCATCAGCAGCATGTAGAAGCCGATCACCGTCGGCGGCAGGACCAGCGGCAGCGCCGTCAGCGCCTCGACGAAGGGCTTCAGCGGCGAGCGCGTCGTCGCCAGCCACCAGGCGAGCGGCGCGCCCACGACGAGCAGCGCCGCCGTCGTCGCGGCGGCGAGCTTCAGGGTGAGGAGGATCGGGCCGGGATCGACTGTCATACGCGCATTTCCCCTTCCTCCCCCGCGATAGCGGGGGAGGTGTCAGCGAAGCTGACGGAGGGGGTTTGGGTCAGATGCATTGCGCGCGGCGAAGCCCCCCTCCGTCGCCTGACGGCGACACCTCCCCCGTAAACGGGGGAGGACAAAAGAGCGCCCCGTTCAGCAGCATGAACGCTACCGCGCATAGCCGTACCGCTCCATAACGGCCCGCGCCGCGTCCGTTTTTAGATAGGCGAGGAAAGCGAGCGCCGCCTCGTTGTCCGCGGCGCGCTTGAGCAGCACGGCGTCCTGCCGGATCGGCGCGTACAGACTGCCGGGCGGCGCCCAGCGGCTTCCCTTCGCCGGCTCGCCGGCGATCTGCGACAGCGCCACGAAGCCGAGTTCGGCGTTGCCGCTGGCGATCATGGCGTAGGCCTGGCCGATATTCTCGCCCATGACGATCCTTGGACGGAGCGTTTCGTCGAGGCCGAGCGCCGCGAGGATCTGCATCGCCGCCGCGCCATAGGGCGCAAGGTCGGGATTGGCGATCGCGAGACGGCGGAATTTCGCTTCGCGCAGCGCGGCGGCGCCGTCCGCGCCGATCAGCGCCGGGTCGGCGCTCCACAGCGCGAGACGTCCGGCGGCGTAAGTAAAGCGCGAGCCGGCGACCGCGCGCCCTTCCGCTTCGAGCCGCGCCGGGCGCTCGGAGTCGGCGGCGAGAAACGCATCGAACGGCGCGCCGCCGGCGATCTGCGCGTAGAGCTTGCCGGTGGAGCCGGTGCTGACCGTCAGCGCGTGGCCGCTTTCCTTTTCGAACGCCGCCTCAAGCGCCGCCATCGGTTCGGCGAAATTCGCCGCGACCGCGACCAGCGCCTCGCCCGCCGCCGCCTCGCCCGCCATCGGCGCGAGCGACAGACAAAGCGCGGCGGCGCGCAGAAAACGGAACGGGAGGAACAAGGGAAACTCCGAAGGCCCGCGCCAGCATAGCGAAGCCGGCGCGCGCCTCAATCGGATAAGGCGCTTACGCTTACGCTTACGCTTCCGCCTTGCTTTTCCTGGCTGTCTTGGCGCCGCCGCTCCAGCCTTTGACGAAAGCCTCGAGCTCGGCGTCGCCGCCTTCGGGAAGCACGATCTTCAGCTTGACGTACTGGTCGCCGCGCCCGCCCTTGCCGTCCGGCGCGCCGCGGCCCTTGAGACGCAGCACGGCGCCGGAGGAGGAGTTCTTCGGCACGCTGACGGATACGTCGCCGGAAACGGTCGGCACGGTGATCTTGCCGCCGAGCACCGCGTCCTTGAGACCGACCGGCGCCTCGATGTGAATGTCGGCGCCGTCGCGCGTGAAGGTTTCGTGCGGCTTCACCTTCACCTCGACATAGACGTCGCCGGGAAGCCCGCCGCCGGGCGGGCGTTCGCCCTGCCCCTTGAGGCGCAGCGTCTGGCCGTCCTCGAGCCCGGCGGGCACGGTGATGTCGAGCGTCTTGCCGTCCGGCATGGTGACGCGCTTGGTGGCGCCGTTCGCCGCGTCGAGAAATTCGATTTCGAGCCGGTAGCGCAGATCGCGTCCGCGGGCCATGCGCGCGCCTTCGCCGCCGAAATTCGGACCGGCGCCGGGACGGCGGCCCGCGCCGAACAGGTCGGCGAAGATGTCGCCGAGATCGTCGAACGAGGCGCCCGAAGCGTTGCCGTACGTGTTGCGGTAGGCGCCGCCGGACGTCCCGCCCGCCCCGGCGCCGGGGCCGCTGTAGCGCCCGAAGGGACCGCGCTCGCGCCCGTCCTCGTCGATCTCGCCGCGGTCGAATTTCTTGCGCCGCTCGGGATCGCCGAGAATGTCGAAGGCGGCGGAGACTTCCTTGAACTTCTCCTCGGCCTTCTTGTCGCCGGGATTGCGGTCCGGGTGGTGCTGCTTGGCGAGCTTGCGGAAGGCGGCGCGGATGTCGGAATCCGACGCCGCCGGGGAAACGCCCAGAACGATATAGGGATTACGCGCCACGACCCGACCCTGTTCAACCCATTCTTCGGCCCTGAAGTTTCGCAAGGATTAAACCCCTGCGCCGCCGCGGCGGCCGACCGCGGACGCACTCCATGAGATAGGGCTGTTCGCCCGAAAATGAAGGGGCGGGGCGTTAATTGGCGGGGGATTCGACCCCCGCCCGGCGTCTCAGTTCCGCCACCACTCGACGTCGAGGAACATGGCGGTCGAGGCGAACGGCTTGACCTGCAGCCGCAGCCCGCTGTCGCCGCCGCCCGGCCAGTTGAGGGCGACGACGCCGTCGGCCGAAGTCCACGCCCTGCCGGCGCCGACCGTCTGGCCCGGCGCGCCGACGATCGACACCATCGCCCCTTCGGGCAGGCCGACGCTCGTATAGTTGAGCGGCCGGAACGACGCGTCGGTCTTCACGTGCCACACGACGAGGCCGCTCGACGGCACGTCGTAGTCGAAGCTGCTCGCCTTGTTGCGGCGGAACTCCAGCATGAAATATTCCGCTGGCTGACCGTCTCGGTAGAACAGCACCGGCTCGTAGGCGGCGTCGTTGACCGGCAGGGTGAGGCGCAGGCTCTGGCGCGCCGTCGTCGACGCCGGGATCTTGACGATCTTCGGCTTGACGAGGCCCATGACCATTTTGTGCCACGGGTCGAGATGGGTGTAGAACTCGTTCGCCTCCCAGGTCGCGCCCATCAGCGTGTAGCGGTAGGAGCGGCCCGACCCGTAAAGATCGGCGGCGCCGAACAGGTGGGTGATCTCGTGCACCACCGTGACGAAATTCGTCTCGTCGCCGGTCGGCAGGAAGTCGCCGCAGATCTGCAACGGCCCGCGCAGCCGGTCGACGGCGCTCGACGGATCGGTCAGCGTCACCGGCGCCGCCGGCAGCGTCGCGCAGCGCGGCAGCGTGCGCTTGATGCCGCCGTCGTCGCCGTAGGGATAGCCGGGGCTCACCGGCGGACTGCCCTCGATCTTCATCACGAACAGTTCGTCCGGGGTCAGACGGCCGTCATTGTTGCGGTCGTAGCGGCGGTACCGCGCCGCCGACCCGGCGGGCAGCATCTCGATATGCTCGGCCGAGGCCATTTCGAACGAGGCGCCGTCGCGGCTGTCGCAGGTCTCCCAGCGATGGGCGCATTTCAGCTCTCGCGGGTCGCGCACCCGCTCGATGCCGGCGAGATCGACCTTGAAGGCGACGTCGCGCGAGTTCTTGTTGTAATAGGCCTCGATGCGGTCGGCGGCGCCGAAGAAGCGTTCGCGGTAATAGTCGGCCGTCTGGTCGGCGTCGAACGACGTATCGGCGTATGTCGACATGATGACGAGCACGTTGAGCGTCACCTGCTTCGGCGCGGTGCGCGCGAAGCGCATCGTGTCGTAGCCGAACGCCTCCGGGCCGAGATCGGAGGAAGCGACCGACACCGAGCGCGCCGCGCCGTCGAACACGTAGAGGCCGCCGCGCGACGGGCTGTAGGCGGCGAAGGCGCCCGTCCCCGTCACATCGTCCCAGGGCGGACAATTCGCGCCGGCGCAGGGCTCGCCCTTCCAGCGCCACACCGAGCCGTTCTGACGGACCTGAAACAGCGGCGGGCGTCCGGCCGACGCGGGCCGCAGATCGCTCGTCGTCGGGACCGAGGCGGCGGCGATGGCGCGCGCCGCCGGATTGCGGTCGAGCATCTCCCAGCTCGCGCAGGACGCGCCGTCGCAGGCCCCGCCCTTCCAGCGCCAGATCGCGCCGTTGTCGTGAAGCTGATAGAGCGCGCCCGGCGCGGCCTCGATGGCCCTGGTCGCCGGATTGCGGTCGATGCGGTCCCATGACGGACAGCCGGACGCCGTACACGGACTGCCTTTCCAGCGCCACATCGCGCCGCCTTCGTGGAGCTGGTAGAGATTGCCGTAGCCGCCGGCGGCGATGGCCCGCGTCGCGGGATTGCGGTCGAGCTGCGACCAGCCGGGACAGACGCTCGCCCCGCACGGCGCGCCGGTCCAGCGGTAGATCGCGCCCGAGGCGCGCAGCGCGTACAGATCGCCCGCCTGCGCCGCGATGGCCCGCGTCTCCGACGGCGTGCCGATGCGCTCCCAGCTCGGACACGAATCGCCGTCGCAGGCGGCGCCCTTCCAGCGCCAGATCGAGCCGTCGTCGTGAAGCTGGAAGAGATTAGCGTAGTTGGCGGCGATGGCCGTCGCCTTCGGATTGCGGTCGATGCGGCGCCAGTGCGGACAGGAGCCGCCGTCGCAGGGCCGGCCGGTCCACACCCAGATCTCGCCGTTGTCGTGAAGCTGGAAGACGTTCTCGACGGTCGCCGCCATGGCGACGGAGCGGCGGTTGCGGTCGATGTCGACCCAGCGGCAGTCGGCGGGCGCGCAATTCGGGTCCGCGAGCATGCGCATCACGCCGTCGCCGGACAGGGCGTAAACCTGCTCGGCGGCGGCCGGCGCCGCGATGAAAATGGCTCCCGCCAGCGCCCCCGCGAGGCGCTTCAGCAAAGTCGCGGTCATGTGAGTCTCCCCTTCGACGCCAGGTCCGGCCGCAGACAGGCCGGACGCTCTCTCGCCGGGGAGCATGACCGAAAGCGGCGCCGCCGCACAACCCCTAGAATAAGGACGCACACCCCCCGATTTCCGGGACAAGGGGGCTCACCTTTCAGGGTCGCCGCCTGCGTCGAGCAACGTCTTCAATCGCGCCGCCGTTTCAGGGGGATAGTCCTTGTCGATCTCCTCTGCACAAGTCGACAAGAAACCGCTCTTGCGGCCGAACAGCCAACCTGCGCGAGATGCGTGCGCTTTCTCGACGGTGGCGCTTCGAAGAATCCGGTCCAGGTCTTCGAGCTTTTCAAGCCGGCGCCCATCAATCTCTTTGTCCAGAAGATCGATGCGGAAAGCGCCGTCCTTCACGAGAATGTATTCCAGCGTCAGGGCGCCGCTTCCGTCGCCGTCCGGCTCTGACCGGAAGCAGCGCAACTCGACACGGTCGAGATCGGAGAACGCCGCCTCCTTGGACGAGAAATCAAAGTACTTGGAATATCGGACGCCGTTCTCATGGACCAGTTCATATTTTCCGACGTCGAGCGCGAATGCGGCGAACAAAAGCAGAATAAGAAAAGCAAGAATTTTATAAACCATCGCTTCGCGCGCGCGGAAGCCCAGCCATAGAAATCGCTCGAAGCCGATTCCAGAGCCGACATCAATCATCCGTAAACGAATGAGCCGAGCAAGGTCTTTGGCGTAATCCATGGATGTGCGGCCCGACGGTTTGAACGTATTCCAATTTCCGTGAACGTAAAAATACGCCGCGATCTTGGGAAAACGGCCGCCCAGATACTGAACGAACGCCCAGCTCGCCGCCGCGCCCAGGGCGGCGGCGGAAGCAGCCCCGCCGATCAGGAACGGACCGCCGTAATGGATGACTGCCGCGCCTTGGGCGCGTACGGAAAACAATCGGGCGCCGACGAGGTCTTCCACAATCATGGTCAGCACAAGCGCGCCGCTCATAAGAACAATTAACAGCCCGAACCACACGAGCAGGACCGCGCGCGGGACAAGGCCGAACGCGCGCTTTTCGATGTAAGCGGTCAGTCCGTCGACATACTCCGGGATGAACCGACGTTCCGCCATCGACAGCGGGCGGTTTGCATCCGCCACGGCGCCGACATCAGACCGGGCGGCGACGGCGGAGAGAAAAGCCCGAATGATCATCGCGCCGCCGAGAACGATGACGTTTGTGGCGATAAGCCACGCATTGGCGGTGATGACGCCGGCTAAACCGCTGGCTAGGCGCTCGAACGCGATTTCAACGCCGTCAAAGATCACCGCGTTCAGCAGCCCCAGATACATCAACATCGCAGAGCTGGCCACAATTCCGGCCGTGAGGATGACCGCGAATAAGAAGTAAGAACGCGTCAGTCCGAGCGACGGCTCGATCGCGCCGAAATCTTCGGGAACAAGGGTCTCTTCGTCGCCGGATTCTATCGGGCTGCTCACACTCTCTTCCCCAGAGCCCGCCATCGCCTTTCTTTCGACGAGAATCCAGTAGCTGCAGCCAAGCAGACTAGACGCGGGCAGCGCCGCCACCCAGTAAAAGGACGGCTCCCATCGCCCGAACAGTTCCAGGGCGAGAAGCATGTTGACGCTGAAAATCGTGAGAGCGGCGGCGCGCTGCGCGCCCGCAAAACGCAAAGCCAGAAGCAGGGTGAAGCCGGTCAAGCAAAGATGAAACTGGACAAGACGGAATGCATCGCCGCCTTCCGCCTGCACGATGGCAGGATAGGGCAGTTCGCCAAGCAACAGGCCCGCCGCGATTAGAACCGCGCCCAACGCGCCATTCAACGCCGCCAGCAATCCGATCATGCCCCGGAGACCCCGCCCGCTCGTGCGGCGGAGGCTAGCCGATAAAACCGCAGGCAGGAACCGCTCACCCGGCGAACCCTTTCTTTGTCCTCTCCCCTTCTCCGACGAGGTCGGAGAGTTGTGCGACCGCGAACGCCGCCGCCGGGTGGACGGCGAGGCCGCCGGGAAAGTCTTCGGCGATCATCTCGTCCGTATAGAGAAGGTTCGGAGGCTCGTCCGCCGCGAAGGGGGCCGGCGACCTCGACCGCGCGCAGCGCGGTCCCGCCGTCGCAGATGTAAAGACGGTAGCGCTCATAGGCTTCGCCGACCGGAACCTCGCCTTCCCACCCGTCGCCGCCGACGCGGGTGCGCCGGATCCATGAAAGCCGCACGCCCCCGCCTCGGCCCGCGCCTGGCTTTCCGGCCTCCCGGCCCCATCTGGCTGGTACGCTTCCGCGCAGGAAGCTCGCGACGCCGTTGCGGCCTATAAGCGCCGGGAAGCGCTTCGCAAGCCGAAAGCCGCTCCACAATGACCATACGCAACGTCGCCGAATGGGAGAGGCTCGTTAAGGGTCTGCTGAAAGCCGAGCTGAAAAAGCGCAACGTGACCTACGCTCAGCTAGTCGATAAGCTGGCCGCAATTGGGGTCAGTGAATCCGAGCCAAATATTCGGAACAAACTGGCGCGGAGCAAATTCACAGCAGTTTTTCTTGTTCAATGTCTTTTGGCGATAGACTGCGAGAACCTGTGGGTGTCGGACTTCTAGTTATTCTGTCGGCGTTCGTTGGCATACTGATTGCCGATGTTATCCTACATAAAATAGCTAATTCCCCAACCCACACATACGACGCCCGCGAGAAGGGTGATCTGCGCCACTGCGAAACGCTCCCTACGGTTCTCGATCCTGTGAGCGGCGAACCACGGCCCGCCGACCCCTATGACAAAGCCTATAGGGATGAATACCGCTCGGAAAAGGATCTCCAAGCCCAACAGGACATGGCGCTCTGGGCCATGCACATGTTTAGCGCGACTTTGCTGGGCGTCGTGCTGTTGTTTCTGATTTGGCAAGAGACGGCTGAAGTTGGGAAAGAGACAAAGCGAGTTGGCGAGGCTCAGGTCAGAGGATATTTCACGATCGCGCGCCTTGATTGGATGTGCCGGGCGGAGGAAAGCCTCTCAACGTAATTCTGAGCGTGCGAAATAGCGGACTCCCCGCACCATAAAGAGTCCTTTCCAGACATTCCCGCGGGGGATCAGGTTAAGATTGTGCTCAACGGCTACAATAAGAAACTCGCACATATTCTCGAAACTCCCCCACCGTTGGAAGAGAGAATCAACGGCTGGAAGACTACGGAAATCAAAGTTGGGGGACTTCTCAGCATCGACGATGTGTTTCGCAACACCTGCTGGCTTTCGTTCAAGTGCAAACTCGAAATCGATCCAGACGTAAGCATGAGTGGGCGCTACCGAATGGGATTCACCGAGCCTGTTCGAGAGCAATGGGATTGGCGAGAGGAGGAAACGCAAGGAACGCCGCCGTGAAAAGCGCGCCTAAGACTCCAATTCTTCCAAGGAAAGCGTGTAGCCGTCTTAGCCCTTCTTCATGTAACACACGTTTCTTTCTGGGCCTCAGTAGAAGCACTTGGTGCGCTTGCTACATAAGGCCGCGTTTTTATCCTAGACGCCGGCCCGCCAGCTTGAAAGGCCCGCGCTTATTAAGATCGTATTGTTATCCCAATAGGATTACAATAGGCCATGGCTGGCGAAGCATCCAAGACCGTCCAACCCACCCTCTCCCCGGCTCAGCACGAGCAACTGGAGCAGTTGAGGAAGAAGGGCTACGGGAAGAGCAAGAGCGAGGTCGCCCGCTACCTGATCCAGCGCGAGCTTGACGACTTGATTAGGGCTGGCGTGGTGAAGACCGATCCTTAGCCAGCGCCCGCCGGCATCCATCCCGCTCCCGATCTTGGCGCCGCCGCCGTCTGCTGTTACTCTGATTTTGGATGATGAGGTGGAACTCGATCCGGGCCGCTCCCGAAAGGGGGCGGTTTCTATTTCAGGCGTTCAGCCTGTCCCACACGCGTTGCCATATCTGCAGACGAATCCCGGGCGCATGGATGGTGCAATAGACAACTCGATAACGGCATCGAAGTTGGGCGCGGAATAAACCATATTTCCCTAGCAACCGAAGCGCCCAGAATTCGGTCACAGCCTCGAAGCGCCTTCGCAACTTCAACCGTTCATCCGTTGGCAGATGCTTGATTAGCGCGGTCAGCGACATTGTGTCGGTTTCAGACATTGCGACCTCAGTTTTGAGTAGATCTTTTCTGAGCCCAATCGATTTCGTGATCGCCATCGAATCCTTCGAAGAAAAATTTCATATCCGTCCCAAAAAACTTCGATAAGAAAAACAACATGCCTGCGGAAACGCGCGAAGCGCCAATCTCATATTTCTGAAGTTGCGCAGGGCTTACGCCGAGTTCGGCGGAAAGGTCTGAAAGCGTCATGTCTCGTTGCTTACGGGCTTCTCGTATGCGCTTTCCAACATGCGCATCTATTGGGGTTGTGCTTTCGCCGTTCTTACGTCCAAACATTCCACTTCGCCTTCCATTCTGAAACGCGACCAAAACTCTTCTAAACAGGTCATGCCGTAAGAAGAGTAGCTTTGAAAGAAGCACATCCCTAGCCTCTGAAGCCGATTTCGGCATAAAGCCGATAAGGCAA
The DNA here is from genome assembly GCA_036337175.1 of Pseudomonadota bacterium. Taxonomy (GTDB): domain Bacteria; phylum Pseudomonadota; class Alphaproteobacteria; order Caulobacterales; family Parvularculaceae; genus Amphiplicatus. Next base: position 681,457 of record JAYZEQ010000002.1, on the reverse strand, counting down.
ACGATCAGAGCTGCGATAGTCAGCAAATTTAGAGACAGACCAAAAATCGGCATTCGTATGAACTCATGGTTTACCCAACCGATGAAGTTCACGCAGACCATGGACAACTGAATAGCGGCGAGAACGGCCGCCCAGCGACCACGATCCCACCGGGTCGAGCGACGGTAAATCTCGACAAAAACCCAAGCGACGCCGAGATCAATGATTACGTATATTAAGGCCAGGTCGCTTGTGGAAAGGAGCAGTTCCTTGCGGGCCGCGTAGACGATGTTCGAAATTAGCACGGACGCCAGCAGCAAACCGGCGCCCGTAATCTTGCTTTGCGTTCCCCAAAAAAGGGCCACTATTGCGGTGAAAAACGCTGCAGCGATATAGCTGAATGGAAGCGCGTTATCGAGCAGCGTTGACAATTTTCAGACCTTTGTGTTCAGCCTCTTTCGGGCGGTAATTCCTCTTTCGGAATGCCGCCCGTCATGATCACTTCGCCGCCGTGGCTTTTCGCTAAGCGCTGGGCGTCACTGTGAAACGCCGACAAATCGTCCGAAACATCGACCGCCTTTTGAAATGTCGCCGGCAGGCGCCGTAACATTTTACGTACGCGCGGATGCACGACAGATAACTTCATGTCCTGAACAAACCGAACAAAGGCGGCGCTGGCGGTAGATACTTTTTCGAGCGCAGCAAGGGACGCGGACTCGGCTTCTATAAGCATGGCTTGATGGTCTCGCAGGTCAATCCTGCGGTCTGATATTCTGGCTACGTTATCCAAAATTGCCTCCTGCCCATTAGGTGACGGGTTTCCCCTAATGGTTTAGAGACTCCGGCGACTCGCAACCTAAAGGCAATGGAAAAATCATTTTACGATAAATTTACTACTATAAGATGTACAAATGTGTAATGCAACCGGTAGTTACGGACGTGTTTTTGACCGTTCGCGAATTGTCCAACGAGCATCCTTGCCGTTGCCAATTTTCGAGACAGCATCAGCTTTTGTTTGCAGGTATTGGAGATTACCCCTCACGCGCGGGGCGAGCGCCGTCCTAGTGGCCTCGTCATGGTCCTGCGCAATCATAACTCACCACGTCCTGAGTCCGCAACGGCCCCTCCGCCGTCCTGAGGGCGTCTAGGATTAGCCCGCCCAGTTCTCCTTGCCTGAACAGCTTGATGCGCTTCTGAGGCCGCTTTGCAGGAATGGAGTCGGGGTCAAAGCTCGGCTCGAAAAGCCCGATGGTCGCGTCAACGTGCTTTAGCCGGCTCTCAGCCCAAGCGAGCTTGTTCTTAAGTTAGGCGATCTCGCCCGCTAGAATCGCCCTCTTATCCTTCAGCGCCGCAAGGGCGTATTTGTTCGTGTCCGCCATGGGGAGAAATATGGGACGGGTGCGGATTCATTTCTCGTGGCGTTTGCGTCATAATACCGAATTTCTCCGTACCGGGATGGAGTTTTTTGTAGGGACGAGGGCGCCCGCACCTCCCCCTTGGGGGGAGGTCGAAACTTGCGCAGCAAGTTTCGGGAGGGAGAGGGGCACCGGTTTTTACGCTCGTCGCCCTGCGACGCAGAGCCCCACCCGAAACCTGACAAGTCAGGTTTCGGCCTCCCCCTTGAGGGGAGGCGGGCGATCGCTTCGACATTCGCAATCGATTGATGGGCTCGCGCGCGCTGATAGGATGGCGGCGCAAAGCGAAAGCAAGCTTTCATGGCCAACGAACGCGCCCGAGCGTTGCGCAACAATATGACTGACGCTGAGAAGAAACTCTGGCGCGCGCTTCGCGGCAGGCGGCTCGACGGATTCGGGTTCCGCCGACTGCATCCGATGGGCCGTACATTGTTGACTTCATCTGCCTTGCGCGAAAGCTCGTCATCGAACGCGACGGCGGCCAGCATGGCGATGACGCGCAGATGGCGCACAATCTGACGCGCGACGCGTGTTTGCAATCGCGCGGCTTTCAGGTGATGCGATTCTGGAACGGCGAACTTCGCGAGCGATTCGATGGCGTTCTCGCCGACATCGATCTCGCGCTCCGCACACCGCCCGGCCGCCCCTACCTTCTCTTCCTCGTCATCCAGTCCTCGATGTCGGCGATGTCGACATCCTCCTCGCTCCTGACCCTTTTCGACACGGCGATGCCGGCGCGGGCGACGGACTTGGGGTCGCCCGATATCAGCGGGTGCCAGTCGGCGAGGCCCTGCCCGCGCGCCAGGCGCCGGTAGGCGCAGGTTTCGGGGAGCCAGGGCAGCGCCCCGGCGTTTTGCGGCGTCAGCTTCACGCAGTCGGGAATGCGCGCGTGGCGATGCGCATAGTCCGTGCACCGCCTTTTCTGCGCGTCGAACAGGCGGCAGGCGACTTTCGTTTCGTAATAGGCGCCTTCCTCGTCCTCGTCCTCGAGCACCACGAGACAGCAGCGCCCGCACCCGTCGCAGAGCGATTCCCACTCTTTCTCGGTCATCTCGGCGAGGGTCTTGGTTTCCCAGAAGGGCGCGGCCATGAAACGAGCATAGCACGTCTTCGCGCGGCGGACTCAACTCGGCGGCCTCCCCGCGCCTGTTTCTCAGTCAAGGCTGGGCGCGGCCGTAGCTTCCCTTGGTTTTCCTGAAGAGATCTTCCACTTCGGCGGCCTTGTCCGGCGATCTGGCTATCCAGTTTCCTTCTTTCAGGGAATCGTCGTGCGCCATCAGGCCGTATGCGATGAGGTCGCATATTTCCGGGGCCTGGAAGTAGTTGGTGTGCACCAGCTCCCGATAGGTCACTTCCTTGGCGAGCAACGCCACCAGGTCGGCGGGATCGCCGACAAACGCCGACTTCGCCATGGCCCGCCGCAATCTGTTGAGCGTTTCCGTGCTGTGACGTTCGGTGAAATCCCGCAGGTTTTCTGAAATCCTCGCAGGCAAGGAATTCCACCGCGCCTTCTCGAATCCTTCCGGAAAGGTCTCGATGCCGGTTATGCCTTCAAGCGGAAAATCGTCGCCAAGCGATGCGGACTCCAGCCGCTTCTGGAAGACCCGTTCTATGGCGTTTTCTATCCACGCCCCATGTTTTCTGCCTCTCATGACTGCAAGAGGGAAAATGACGATCAACAATACATAGAAACCCAAGGCGGAGAGGATTACGTAATTCGACGGGGAAACTCGTAACCCGGCGATATTGAATGCGTTCTCGCTTAGCGCCTGCGGCGCGATGAAAGCCGATGCGACAGGAAACGAAAACGCGGCCAGACAGACGATCACCAGGATAAAGCTCATCCAGGCTGTTTGATAAGAGAGGTCCCATCTCAGCGCCGGCACGTCGAAAATCCGGCTCATCCAGGCCTTCTTTCCCTTGCCTCTGTCGTTAAACACGGAGAGCGCAGCAAGCGCCTCGTCGAATTCGGAATGGATATTTACGAACTTGTTGCAGAATTCCAGATAGCGTTTTTCAAGGCTCTTCTCATGCCTGCGGCGATCGAGCCTCGCGCGCGTCAGAAGCGGTCTGATCAGCCCGGCCCACACTGCGTAGGAAAGCATCCCTCCCCAGATAATCACGTTCAATGCTATCCCAATATATGTCGATACAACGCTCGGGCCGCCCCGCTCTTCGAGAGCGGCCCTGCGCTCTTCGCTCGCGGCGGCGACTTGCGAATACAGCTCGGACAAACCGGCCGCCAGTCGACCGCCCGTGTGCGCATCGCTGATGCGCAGCGCATCTAGGCCGAGTTTGAAATAGGCGAAGCCCAGAAACCCCACTAGCGCTGCAAAAATAATCAGCCCAAACGCCATCCGCGCGCCCAGAAACACGCGCCCGAGAAAGCTGCCCTGCTCCATGTTGGGCTGGTAGCGAAAGAAAGGAGCGCCGACCGCCGTCCAGCTTGCGATGCGCTGCCTGACGCCGCTCGCCTCATCGTCGATGCTCAAATCAAGCAACGCCTCGGCGACGACGTTCGAGCCGTGCGAGTGCGATATGATATGGATGCTGTCGCCGGCCGGCAGCCGGCTTATGATGTCCGGCAGGAATTCCTTCCGGAACGCGTCAGCGGAACTTCTGCGCGCCCGCTCGCTGTTCTCGCCCGACCAGATAAACGGCTCGATGCTGTCGGCGAGGGCCGGCAACCTTTCGGAAAGCGATCTGGCGAACCTGCCCGATCGCTGCCACCAGTGATAATCCCCGTCGGGAGACGCATTCGTGTCCCCCGTGCCATGCACCGTTACGACAACCGCCATCAGCCCCCGTCCCCACGCTGGCGTTCACCTTAAAATCCAGTCTTGATTGATGCAATAACGGATACAGGCGAAGAAATCGCGACGACTGTACGAAGTTTTTACTCGGCGGCGCAGGAGAAGGCGAGCGAGCGCTTGCGCGCCTACCCCGCCTTCACCCGATACGCGCAGCGGCGGGCGCCGGCGAGGATGTGCTCCTCGCGTTCGACGCGCGCGCCCTCGCCGAGCGTATCGGCGAACACCTGCAGTTCGTTGGCGCAAAGCCGCGTGCAGGCTTTCGCGGCGGAGCAGATCGGGCAGTGGTTCTCGACGAGCAGCCAGTCGCGCCCGTCGCGGCGCGCCTCGGCCATGTAGCCTTCCGCGTCGCGCGCCTGGGCGAGGCGCTTCACCCTTTCGCCGAGCGTCTTCGCGCCGGCGAGCTTTTCCGCGTAGGCGGCGCGCTGGCGGTTTCCGTGCTCGGCGATGAGCTTCTTCAGCCCCTCCTCGCCGAACAGTTTCGACACGGACTCGATCATCCCGACGGCCAGCCCCTGATGCGCGTCGGGAAAGACGCGGGCCGAGTCTTCCGTCAGCGCCCAGACCTTGACCGGCCTTCCTCTTTGTCCGGGTTCGGACGGTCTCGCGACGCAGTCGACGAGGCCTTCCTTCTGCATCTCGTAGAGATGCAGGCGCGCCGCCATCGGCGTGACGCCCAGCGCGTCGCCGAGTTCGGCGGAGGATTGCCCGCCCTGGCGCTTCAACAGGTCGAGCAGCTTCGCCCGCGTCGCGGGGCTATCGGTTTTTTCGATGGTTTCGTTCGGCATTTTGCGCATCGATTCTTTTATAAAGATATTGCTTTCAAAAACAAGCGGGATTATCGAAAGGATGTTCTTTCATAAAACGACGCCCCCGAAGGGCGCCAACCCCAGGAGAGACGCATGTCCGCAACAGTCCTGTCCCAGCCGAACGCCGCCGTCCCCGTCCGCCTTTCGAGCCCCCGCCTCGAACACGCCAATCTCGTGCTCACGGCCATCGAGCCGACGCTCGAGTTCCTGAAAGCCGCCTTTCCGGAATGGCGGGTCAGGGGCGAAGGAAGGGACGAATGGAACGGCAAGAAACGCCGCTGGCTGCATTTCGGCGACGACGACTTCTTCATCACTCTCAACGACAACGGCGCCGGCGCCCTGCGCGACCTCGACGGCCATGAGCCGGGGCTCGCGCATCTCGGCTTCGTCGTCGCCTCGCTCGACCGGACGCTCGCCCGCCTCGCCCGCGCCGGCTACGAGCCGGATCATCGCGGCCCGGCGCATCCTCACCGCCGCAACGCCTATTTCACCGAACACGGCCTCGAGTTCGAGTTCGTCGAATATCTGTCCGACGATCCGGCGGAAAGGAATCTCTATGTCTGAGCAATTCCATGACGGCTCGCATCTCGCCGAGCATCTCGAACGACTTCTCAAGCGCCGCGCCCGCGCCGTCGCGCCGGTCACGGTGATCCTCGGCTCCAGCCGGCGCGCCGGCAACACCGCCCGCCTCGTCGACGCGGTGTTCCGCGGCGAACCGGCGGCGCGCATCGTCGACCTTTCCGGCTACGACATCGCGCCCTACGATTACGGCCATCGTCACGGAACGGACGACTTTCTCCCTCTCGCCCGCGACATGGCGGAAAGCGACGTCGTCGTCTTCGCGACTCCCGTTTACTGGTACGCGATGAGCGCGCAGATGAAGACCTTCTTCGACCGGCTGTCGGACCTCACTCGGATGGACAAGCCGCTCGGGCGGTCGCTGGCCGGCAAGACGATGTTCCTTCTCGCCACCAGCAGCTCGCCGTCGCTGCCCGACGGCTTCGAAACGCCGTTCGCCGAGACGGCGCGCTATTTCGGCATGACCTGGGGCGGCGCCCTGCACGCAGAGATGCGCGACGACGGGCCGCTCCCGCCCGAAGCGGAAGCCCGGGCCGCCCGCTTCGCCGACCTGATCGGACGCTCGCTCAGCGCGAAGGCCGCGTAAACATCCACGGTTCGGCGCGCATCGAACCGTCCGCCGCCCGCCGTCTGCTAGGAAGGCGTCACCGTTTCAGGAGGCGCCTTCCGATGGTCTTTCCCGCCCTTCCCCCGAGCGCGTCGTCGCGCCGGACGTTCATCGGCGCCGCCGCGTTCGCCGCCGCCGGCCTCGCGGGCGCCGCCGCGAAAAACCCAGGCGCGGGCGGGCGGCGGGAAACCTTCCGCCTGTCCGCCGCCGGCGAGCCGGACCTGTTCCTGCGCCGCCAGCGGCCGGACGGCCCGAAACAGCCGGCGCCCGTTCTCTACGTGCACGGCGCGACCTTCCCGTCGGCGCTGTCGATCGCCTTCCGCTTCGACGGCTATTCGTGGATGGACGATCTCGCCGCCGCCGGCTTCAGCGTCTGGGGGCTCGATTTCGCCGGGTACGGAGAATCGGCGCGCTATCCCGAAACGGCGCGCGCCGAGCCGCCCGGACGGGCCGGCGAAGCGGCGCGGCAGATCGAGCGCGCTGTCGCCTTCATCTGCGAACGCGAGGGCGCGCCGCGCGCGTCGATCGTCGCGCATTCATGGGGCACGCTCGCCGCCGGGGTCTACGCCGCGGGCCGGCTCGAGCGGCTCGAACGGCTCGTCCTGTTCGGCCCGGTCGCGCGGCGCGAGGGGCCGCGCGGCGACGACCCTTCGCCGCCGTTCCGCCTCGTCACCGTCGACCAGCAGCACGCCCGCTTCGTCGCCGACACGCCCGCCGGCCATCCGCCGGTCCTGCTCGACCGGCATTTCGAGCGCTGGGGACCGGCCTATCTCGCCAGCGATCCCGAAAGCGCGACGCGCTCGCCGCCCGCCGTGCTCATTCCGGGCGGCCCCGCCGCCGATCTTCGCGACGCGTGGAGCGGCGCCTTTCCCTACGACCCCGGAAAGATAACGGCGCCGACCATGATCGTGCGCGGCGAATGGGACAGCGTCACCGCCGACGCCGACGCGCGCTGGCTGTTCGAGGCGCTGGCGAACGCCGATCCCAGGCGCGACGTGAAAATCAGCAAGGGCTCGCACCTCATGCATCTCGAGGAAAGCCGCTTCGAGCTTTACGAGGCGACGCGCGGTTTTCTCGCCGGCGCTACTCCCCGCCGATGAGCGCCATGACCTTCTCCATCGCCGGATCGCGGCCGGCGGCGAAGTCGGCGTAGGTCAGCGTCACCGGATAGTCGGGATCGAGCGTCGAGACGCGGATCGGATGGCGCTTGATCGAGCCGTGGCAGTCGTCTTCCTGGCAGCCGGTCATGTAATTGTGGCGCTCGGTGGCGAACAGGATTTGCGCGCCCGACTCGGGCAGTTCGATGAACCGTCCCTCGGCCCAGAATTCGAGACGGTCGCCCACCGGCTCGCCGACGATGACGACGCGATCGCCGCCCGCCTGCTTCAGATAGCCGACGCTCGAAATGCCGGCCGAGAACGTCTTGCCGGAGACGATCGTCCACACCTTGCCGCCCTCGGCGACGAGGCCGGGCAGCGCCTGCATCAGGTCGCGGGTGTTGTTGAGGTCGCCGCCGCCGTTGAAACGCTGGTCGAGAATAACCTGGCGCGGCGGCGCGGCCTCGAGATCGGCGATGACGCGCTTCGAGAAGGCGACGGCGCCCTCGCCGTCCGGCGAGCGGCCGGCGTTGGCGCGAAACTGCACATAGGCGATGTCGCCGTCGAGGCGGCGCAGGCGGTAGAGAAGCGCCGGCTCCTGGAGATAGAGCGGCGCGTCGGCGCGCGCCGCGGCGAGAGTCAGCAGGCGCGGCGTCGCGGCGGCCTCCGCCGCCGCCGCATCGGCGGGAACCGAAGCGATCCGTCTGCGGAATTTCTTTCCGTCGGCGCGGCGCCCGGCGAGTTCCAGCGAATCGCCGCGCCGCGCCAGCTTCGCCGCCTGCATGATCTCCGGCGCCTCGAGGAAGAACGGCAGTTTCTGGCGCTTGCGGGCGTCGATCCCGCCCTGATAGGGGGCGAGCGCCTTTTCGACCTTCGGCCAGCGTTCGCCCTCGATGCGCAGCACTTCCGCGCCGGCGAGATCGGCGTCGCCGCCCGCCGCGGCGCCGACATAAAGCTTGCCGTCGAGCACGATGAGCGTCAGCGGCAGCCGCGCGAAGCGGGCCGGCCAGTCGTCGATCGCATAGTAGGTGTGGCCGTTGTCGGCGAGCGCCACGACGCCGGCGAGAGCGAGTTCGAACGCGGCGTTCGACAGCGCGGCGGAGTCCGCTTCGAGCGCCGCGAGGCGGCGCTCCGCCTCGGCCCGCGCTTCGGGCGAATAGGCGGCGTCGCGCGCGAAAAACTCGGTGCGGAAGGCCGCAAGGTCGGCGTCATGGCCGGCGGCGCCGGCGGCGGCCGGCGACAGGGACAACGCCAGAGCGGCGAAAGCGATGGCGGCGCGCATGGAAATTCTCCTCGTGGCGGCGACGCCCGAAACGATACGCCGAGCCATGCGCCGCCAGAACGGGGCGCGCCCTCCGTTCGCCGCGCCGCTGCGACGCCTCGCCTCGCCGCGCCATAATTTCCGCCCTGTTCCTGCCCGATGGCGGCCATGCTACTGGCGTAGCAGGACCGCCGTTGAAGGCGGGCGGAAACCGCGATGACCGACGGCGACGACAGCGAACAGCCTGAAAAGGCGGACCGGACCTCCGGCCCGGCCCGGGCGCTCGCCCTGCTGAAGCAGGCGGGCGCGGCGCTGGCCGAAGCGGCGCGCGTCATCGCCGCCGAAGCGCGCGACACGGCGCGCGACGTCTGGTCGAGGCTGGCGTCGCGGACCCGCGCCCTGCGGCTTGGCGCGGCGGCGCAAAAGCAGCCCGCCGAACCGCGCGGCGACCTGTTCGACGACGCGCCGGCGGCGCCGCCGGTGGAGGGCGCGGCCGAGAATCGGGGCAAGGAGCCGCTTCTCGCCGCCGAAAGATCCGCCCCGATGCCCGCCGACCCGCCGATCACCGCGCCGAAGGGCCCGAGGCTCGCCGCGCCGCGCCCGCCCCGGCCGAAACGCGCCCGCCGCAAGCCGCCGGGGCCGATGGTCCGTGAACTGATGGTCGACATAGGCTGGCTGGCCGGGTCGCTGTCGCTGACGGCGATCGCCGGCGGGCTGTTCGTCGCCTTCGTGCTGGTCGCGCCGCGCGTTCCCGCCGGGGCCGACCTGTGGGCCGCCAACCGCCAGACCTCGATCGTCATTCTCGACCGCAACGGCGACGAGATCGCGGCGCGCGGTTCGCGCTACGGCGAGCGCGTCGCGGTTTCCGATCTGCCGCCCTATCTTGTGAAGGCGTTCATCGCCACCGAGGACCGGCGCTTCTACGAACATCGCGGCGTCGACCTGCGCGGCACGGCGCGCGCCTTCATGACCAATTTGAAGCATGGCGGCGTCGTCGAGGGCGGTTCGACCATCACCCAGCAGCTCGCCCGCAACCTCTTCCTGTCGCTCGAACAGACCTATGTCAGGAAGGCGCGCGAGGCGCTGCTCGCCCTGTGGCTCGAAGGGCGCTACTCGAAGGACGAGATCCTCTCGCTGTATCTCAACCGCATCTATCTCGGGGCCGGCGCCTACGGCGTCGAGGCGGCGGCGAAAACCTATTTCGGCAAGTCGGCGCGGGACGTGTCGCTCTCCGAGGCGGTGATGCTGGCCGGTCTGCCGAAGGCGCCGTCGAGCCTCGCGCCGACGCAGAACCCGTTCGGCGCCCAGAAGCGCGCCGGCGACGTGCTCGACAATCTCGTCGAGACCGGGGCCATCACCGAGTTCGACGCGCGCGAGGCGAGGAAGCATCCGCCGGTGATCGCCGCCGGCGAGGGCGATGTCGGGCTCGGCTACTTCTTCGACTATATCGCCGCCAAGGCGCGCGACATGGCGGGCGGGCGGCGCGGCGACCTGATCGTCACCACGACGCTCGACGCGCGCATGCAGCGCGACGCGCAGGCGGCGGTCGCCTCGGTCATCAGCACCGAGACGAAACTCGCCGGCGCCGAACAGGCAGCGCTCGTCGCCTACGACGTCAACGGCGCGCTGCGCGCCATGGTGGGCGGGGTCTCCTATGTGGAGAGCCAGTTCAACCGGGCGACGCAGGCCCGCCGCCAGCCCGGTTCGGCGTTCAAGCCGTTCGTCTACATCGCCGCGCTCGAGGCCGGCCTGACGCCGCAGTCGGCGTTCGTCGACCAGCCGATCAACATCGACGGCTGGGAGCCGAAAAATTACGGCGAGGGCTATCAGGGCCGCATGCGCCTCACCGAGGCGGTGGCGAAGTCGGTCAACACCATCGCCGTGCAGGCGAGCGAATTCGCCGGCCGCGACAAGGTGGTGGAGGCCGCGCACCGCATGGGCATCCAGTCGAACATCCAGCCGGTGCCGTCGATCGCCCTCGGCGGCGCCAACATGACGCTCGAGGAGCTGACCGGCGCCTACATTCCGCTGGCCCGCGGCGGCACCCGCGTCGAGCCCTACGCCATCCAGCGCATCGAGGACCAGAACCTGCAGGTGATCTATCAGCACCGGGACGAAGAGCCGGTGCAGGTGCTGTCGCGCCAGACGGCGACCGACATCAATTATCTCCTGTTCCAGGTGATGAACTCCGGCACCGGCGCCGGGGCCTCGCTCGGCGGGCGCGTCTCGGCCGGCAAGACCGGCACCACCAACGACTGGCGCGACGCCTGGTTCGTCGGCTACACGGCGCAGATCGTCGCCGGCGTGTGGGTCGGCAACGACGCCTACACGCCGATGAACCATGTGACGGGCGGCACGCTGCCGGCGCGCATCTGGAAGAACTTCATGCTCGCCGCGCACCAGAACCTGCCGCGAAAGCCCATCGAGGGCGCCGTCCCGGCCCCGCTCTACGCCGATGAGCGCGAGATGCTGAGCTTTTATTCGGAAATCGCCCGCGACCTGCGCGACGTCAGGAACGACGGCCGCGAACGCCGCGGCCGCAAGTTCTGGCGGGACCGCTAGGCCGCTTCGCTGTCGGCGCCGGCGTCGCTGATGAGTTTCAGGAGCGCGCCCTGGGTGAGCGGCTTGGCGACGTGGCCGTCCATGCCGGCTTCGAGGCAGCTTTCGATCTGGTGCTTCATGGCGTTGGCGGTGAGCGCCACGATGCGGGTCGGACGGGCGCCCTTCTCGCGCTCGCGGGCGCGGATGGCGCGGGTCGCCTCGATGCCGTCGACGCCGGGCATCTGGATGTCCATCAGCACAAGGTCGAACGGTCCGCGCTCGAACGCCTCGATGGCCTCGGCGCCGTCGCGGGCGATGACGAGATCGGCGCCGACCGGCTCGAGGAAGGCGGCGAGCACCCGGCGGTTCACGTCGTTGTCCTCGGCGGCGAGAATGCGCAGCGGCCGCGCGTCCCGCAGCGCCGCCACGGCGGGCCTTTCCTTGACCGGCGACGGCGCGCGCTCGCGGAACGGCGCCTTTTCGAGCGCGAGGCTCACCCGGAACAGCGAACCGGCGCCGGGCGCGGAATCGACGCTGATCGCCCCGCCCATCAGCTCGACGAGCCGCTTGGCGACCGACAGGCCGAGCCCGACGCCGCCGTAGCGGCGGGTCAGCGAGGCGTCGCCCTGCGTGAACGGCGCGAACACCCGGTCGAGCGCGTCGGAGGCGAGGCCGATGCCGGTGTCGGCGACGTCGAACGACAGCAGCGTCGATCCGTCCCCGAACGGTTCGGCCGCGAGGCTCACCCTGACCTCGCCGCGATCGGTGAACTTGACGGCGTTGCAGACGAGATTGCCCAGCACCTGCTTCAGCCGCGCCGCGTCGCCGTAGACGGAAGCGTCGCTCCGCTTCGGCCTGACGACGGTGAAGCCGAGGCCCTTCTCGTGCGCCTTCATCTCGTAGAGGCAGGCGACGTCGTCGAGAATGTCGACGGCGTTGAATGGGGCGCGTTCGAAATCGTACTTGCCGGCCTCGATTTTCGAGAGGTCGAGCACGCTGTTGAGCACCGCCATCAACGTCTCGCCGGACTGGATGATGACGTCGAGCCATTCGCGCTGGCGCGGGTCGAGATCGGTGCGCGACAGCAGCGAGGCCATGCCGAGCACGCCGTTCATCGGCGTCCTTATCTCGTGGCTCATGGTGGCGAGGAAGACGCTCTTGGCGGCGCTCGCGCCTTCGGCGAGCTGCTTTTCGCGCGACAGTTCGCGGGCCAGCTCGTCGGCCTCCTCGAGCAGCGCCTTCTGCACTTCGGCGGCGAGCATGAGGTCGAGCGAGGAGTCGCCCGGCGAGAAGTCGCAGAACTGCAGCGGCAGGGCGTCGCCCGCCGCGTCGGGCGCGAGGCCGAGAATGAGATGCGTGGCGCGGGCCCGCGTCAGGACGGCGCCGCGCAGGCGCAGCGACGGCGCGGTGCGCGTCTTGAGAAACAGCACGCCGCGGAAGGCGCGCAGCGCTTCGACGCTGGCGATGTCGGCGTGCTCAACTTCCACCGCGTCGAAGAAGCGGCGGCCGGCGAGGTTTTCCCCGGTCAGCCGTTCGATGGCCGGGCCGGCGCGGTTGATGACCCCGTCGTCGTCGATATTGATCCAGGCGGGGCAGAGGAAATCGACCTCGCGCGCCGAGAGGAAGACGCCCTCCGGCGCCGGCTTCAGGGCCTCGTCGGAGGAAGCTTCCTTACGCATGGCCGCGCGCGATCCTGAACAGACTCGCCTCCCCGTCGCGCCGCCAGGCGACGCGCCCCGTCTCGCCGAAGCGGTCGAGCAGCCCCTTCAGCATCCCGGCGACGAACGGTTCGAGACCGTTCCGCGACGAGCGGTAGGACACCTCGACCTCCGACTCGGTCGCCTTGACGAGCGCGAACGTCGGCAGCAGCGCGCCGCCGATCACCGTGCGGATCGAGGCGTGCATGCGATCGAGATTGCCGAGAAAGCTGACCAGATCGGCGCCGGTGCGGTCGAGAATGGATGCGTAGGCGGATCTTCCGGCGTAGCGGATCCAGAACCGCCCGAACGCTTCCAGAAACTCCTCGAAGGCGAGGCGCCCGTGGTCGGCGGCGGCGGCGAACAGGCGGAAGGTCGTTTCGTCCGGATAGGACCGGGCGCTGATGAAGTGCTCGGCGCCGAGCCCGCTCTTGGCGAGGATCGCGCGCCACCCCTCGTCGCCATAGCGTTCGATCGCCATGTCGCGGGCGGCTTTATGGATCATCCCGTACATCGGTCCAGCCCCGTGCCCAGGCGGGTCCCCCGATGCGGAGGCTAGATGACCGGGAGTTAAGAAAGCATTTTGCGGATGCTTCACACCCCGGATTATCGGACGAACGCCCTAAGGCGCCGGCGGCGGGCATCAAACAAGAATGAATCGGAATTCACTTTATTCGCCGCGCGCCTTGCGCCAAGCACGGCGCGCTTCGGGGGCCTCTTCCTTACTTCCGCGCAACGCCGGTCCGTTTCATCGAAACGCCGCCGCTCCGCCACGCTTCCGCCGCAAGCGCTCTCCACGTGTGAGGCGTTCGCATACGATTTGGGAACCTATGAGCGTTACAGTCATCCGTCCGTCCCAGCCCCGCCAAGAGGGCGCGCGCAGCGAGCGTTTCATGCCGTCAGCTTCGAAGGCCCTCATCCGCGACTGCGTCGTCTACGCCAACGGAAGGGGCCCCGCCGTCGCGCCGGTCGGCGAATACGACATCACCCGCCTCTCCGACTGCGAAATCGGCTTCTGCAACTGCGCGACGCGGCACGCTTTCTCCATGTCGGTCGACGCCATGCAGCAGCATCTGTGCGAAGGCCGCATGCGCCTCCTCGGCGGCGACCGCCTGCCGTCGGTCGCAGCGAAGAAGTAGCGGCGCGAGCGCCCCTCTTTTCCCCTTCAAGCGACAAGCTTCTACAAACGCGCCGCGCTGTGCGCGCGCGCACAGGCGGCTTTGCGGCTTCGTCCTATTCTCCGCAGCGTCCAGTACGCCTTTCGCGGATATAAGGAGAAAAGCCATGCGTCCCGCGACAACAGCCATCGTTTCCCGCGGCGTGTTCGCCGGCGCCCGGCCGGCGCCGTGCGGCGAGTACGCCCTCGTTCTCGGCGACAATCTTTCCGTCGCCTTCCGCCGCGGCGCGGAAGCGCCCGCCTTCTCGCTCTCCCTCGACGAGGTCGTGCAGCACGTCATCGAGGGCCGGGTGCGCATCGTCGGCGGCAAGCTGCTGTAGGCGGCTTTCCGCCGGGAGCGTCGGGTGACTCGTCCCCGAAACGGCGATAGATTCCGCTGCGGCCCGGCCGGGGCCGGGGGAGACAAATCTTGAACGACATTTCGACGGGCGCCGCGCGCGGCGCGGCGCCGGCGAGCGCCGGCGAACGGGTCGGCGATCTCGACGCCCTGCGGGGCTTCGCGCTGATCGGGGTGTTCACCGCCAATTTCACCGGCTACGCGGGCGACGGCTTCATGGCCACCGCCGACCAGCTCGCCGCCCTGCCGAGCGCCTGGGCGGACGGCGTCGCCGATTTCTTCGTCCGCTGGCTGGTCCACGACAAGGCGAACACGCTGTTCGCCTTCCTGTTCGGGCTCGGCTTCTGGCTGCAGATGCAGCGCCTCTCCGCGCGCGGCGCCGACTTCGAGCGCATCTATCTCCGCAGGCTGACGATCCTGCTGCTCTTCGGCCTTGTCCATTGCTTCTTCATTTTCACGTACGACATCCTGCATCTCTACGCCCTCGGCGGGTTCGCGCTGTTCTTCCTGCGCAAGACCGGCGACCGGGCGCTGCTGATCGGCGGGCTCCTGCTCGCCGTTTTCGGACGGCTGATCGTCACTTTCACGGTGAAGCTCGGCGGCTACGCCGAAAGCGCCGGCGTCGACGCCGCCTATACGGACGCGGCGGTGCTGGCGCGGCAGGCGGCGTCGGCGGCCGGCGACTATCCGGCGCTGCTCGCCCAGTTCACCGAGTTCCTGCGGCTCGACTGGATACAGAACGGCCTGTTCCTCGCCTGGTTCTTCTACGCGCTCGGCCGCTTCATGGTCGGCGCCTGGGTGGGACGGCGCGGCTGGCTCGAACGCGCGGACCTGCATATCGCCGGCTTCCGCCGCTGGCTGAAGATCCTCCTGCCGGCGGGGCTCGCCGGGGAGTTCGCCGCGGCGCTCGCCGCGACCGGGCTCGATTCCGGCGCCTTGCCCGACAGCGCCGCGCTGAAAGTCGCCGCCGAGGCGCTGCATCTCGTCGCCGCGCCGGTTCTCGCCGCCGGCTATGTCTGCATGATCGTCGCCGGCCTGCGCGCCCCCGCCGCCGCGCCGCTGATCCGTCCGCTCGCCCATGTCGGGCGCATGGCGCTCACCAACTATGTGACGCAGAGCCTGATCGTCGCCTTCGTGCTGTTCGGCGTGTGGCCGGGACTCGCCCTCGCCGGCGAAATCGGAACGGCCATGGTGCTGCTCGTCGTCGCCATCGGCTACGGCGCGCAGGTCGCGTTCAGCGGCTTCTGGCTGAAGCGCTTCGCCTACGGGCCGCTCGAATGGGCGTGGCGGGCGCTGACCTACGGGACGCTGCCGCGGCTGAGGCTGGCCGCGAAACAGGCCGCTCCCGCCGCCCCCTGAACCGCCGGCGCCGATTTATTTGAACCTTTCGCCCGGCGCGCGCGACTATCCTTGCAGCAACGGGGAAAACCGCGTGCGCAGCGACGGACAGCCGGGCCAATCGGGCCGCGTATTCGACGAACTGCTGGTGACGCTGGCGCGGACCGGCGACCGGGCCGCCGGCGACCGCCTCGCGGCGCGCTGGCAGCCCCGCCTCATCCGCACCGCGCGGCGCCTGCTGCGCGACGACGAGCTCGCCCGCGAGGCGGTGCAGGAGGCGTGGGCCGGAATCTGCCGCGGCTGGTTCGCGCTCGACGATCCGGCGAAGTTTCCGGCCTGGGCGTTCGGCGTCCTGCACAGGAAATGCGCCGACCGTCTGCGTGCGGAGGTTCGCCGCCGCGGCCGCGACGCGCCGCTCGACGGCGAGACGCTCGCCGCGCCTTCCGGCGACGCCGACATGGCGATCAGCATCGACCAGGCGCTCGCGGCGCTGAGCCCGGACCACCGCGCCGCCGCCGTCCTGTTCTTCGGCGAGGGGCTCAGCCTCGCCGAAATCGCCGCCGCGACCGGCGCGCCCGTCGGCACCGCCAAGTCGCGTCTGTTTCACGCCCGCCGCCAGCTCAAGGCGGCGCTATCAGGAGACCAGCCATGACCAATCTCGACGACAGACTGCGCGCCGGCCTTTCCGCCGACGACGAGGCGTTCCTCCGGACGCTCGAGGATCGCGGCATGTTCGCGCAGATGGGCGCGACCCTGCAGGGGCCGATGAAGGGCTGGACGGTGCTCGCCTTCGTCTTCACCTTCGTGTTCTTCCTGCTGTTCCTGTTCTGCTTCTGGCGGGGCTATGTCGCCGCCGACGCGCGCGCCGCGGTGCTGTGGTGCGCCGGCGCGCTGTGGTTCGCGCTCTCCGTCGCCATGCTGAAACTGTGGATGTGGGAGCGCATGAACCATCTCGCGTTGCTGCGCGAGCTGAAGAAGATCGAGCTTCGCGTCGCCCAGCTTCAGGACGCGCGCTAGGGGTCGGGGCGCGCCGCTTTCAGGCGCGCCCGTCCTTCGCCGATTCCAGCACCACGTAGGAGGTGATCGACGACACCTGCGGCAGGGCGCCGAGGACTTCGGTGTGGAACGCCTTGTAGGCGACGAGGTCGCTCGCCTCGATCCGCAGGAGATATTCGACCGTACCCGTCACATTGTGGCATTCGATGACTTCCGGCGACTTGGTGATCGCCCGCTCGAACGCCTTCTGCGACGCCTTGGTGTGCTCGTTGAGGCCGACCGCCACATAGGCGGTGAAACCCGCCCCCATCGCCGCCCGGTCGAGCACGGCCCGGTAGCCCTTGACGACGCCGGCACGCTCCAGCTCCTGCACCCGCCGCAGACAGGCCGAGGCCGAGAGCCCGACCCGCTCCGACAGCTCGACATTGCTGATCCGCCCGTCGCGCGACAGTTCATGCAATATTTTACGGTTTATTTCGTCGATTTTCGTCATTTATTGCAAATATAGGTTCAGGACGCTCAACTTCGCAAGCCTTCGCCGCTTATATTCGCATAATATGCGTCCATGACAAACGATCTTTTACCCGCCCTCCTCGCCTTCGCCTTCGTCTCGTCGATCACGCCGGGGCCGAACAATCTGATGCTGATGGCGTCGGGGGCGAATTTCGGATTCCGCCGCACCGTGCCCCACATGCTGGGGGTGGGGGTCGGCTTCACGCTGATGATCGTGCTGGTGGGCGCGGGGCTGGTGCAGCTTTTCGACGCCTGGCCGCTTTCCTATGTCGCGCTGAAGGCGGCGAGCGTCGCCTATCTTCTGTATCTCGCCTGGAAGATCGCCACCGCCGCGCCGCCCAGGGAAGGCGCGCACAAGGGCGCGCCCATCACCTTCGTGCAGGCGGCGCTGTTCCAGTGGGTCAATCCGAAAGCCTGGGCGATGGCGCTGACGGCGATCGCCGTCTACGCGCCCTCGAAGACGCTCGCCGCCATCGTCGCCGTGGCGCTGGTGTTCGGCGCGATCAACTTGCCGTCGGTCGGCTCATGGGCGGCGCTCGGCCAGCAGATGCGCCGCGTGCTGACCAACCCGGCGCGGCTGCGAGTCTTCAACGCGGCGATGGCCTTGCTGCTCGTCGGCTCGCTGTATCCGGTGCTGTTCGCCTGAGCGAGGCTATTTCGCCAGCATCCAGACGCCCATGGCGAGCATCATCAGGTTCTCGGTCAGCGACACGAAGCCCAGCGGCACGTTGCAGCGCCTTCGACTTGAGGCCGAACGGGCAGAGATGGTCCGGCGTCGCCATGCGGTAGAGGACCGCCTCGCGCGGCCCCGCCGCGCCGCTATTGCGGGGCGCGTCCATGCTTCTCCGCCTCCGTCTCGCCCTTGAAGTCTGGAACCGGCCGCGCCGCCGCTTCGGCCGGCGTGCGCGCCGGGCCATTCTTTTCGATGTCGTCGATCAGCCAGTCCATCTCCTTAATTTCCCGGCGCTGGGCGCGGATGATGCCGTCGGCGAGTTCGCGCACCCGCGCGTCCCCGATGCGCGCCCGCTCGCTGGTCAGAATGGCGATCGAGTGATGCGGTATCATCGCCTTCATGTAGGCGCGGTCGCCGACCGTCGCCTGGCTGCGCACCAGCCACAAGGAGAGCGCGAAGACGAGAAGGCTCGCCGCATAGATGGCGAGATTGACGCGCCTGTCCGGATACATCGCCAGCATGAAGCTGAGCATGACGACGGCCATGCCGGCGCCCATGATGAAGGTCATGAACAGGCGGGTCTCGCTGAACCGCACATGCGCCGGCGCATAGGTGTTGAGATACATCAACGCGAACATCGCCAGCATCGACGTCGCGATCATCGCGCCGAATCGCGCGTAGCCGCCGCCACGGCCCTGCATGGAGAGCTCCCGTTCGTAAACGTCCCATTGCTCCAATGCGCGACGGAGGAAAGAGTTCCCTTTTCGGGACAGGGCGGGTCCGCCGCCGGGGCGCGCCGCCGTTGCAACGTGTACGGAGCGCCTCCTTCATGGTTAAGCGAACATTGCCCCTGACCCCGCCATTGTCGCCCTATTGTCAAACCTTCTTTTAATATCCGGACGGGTAGGGTCGGTACGAAGGCGCAAGCTGGAAGCGCCCTATCCGGCAGCTCACGGGGAGTTAGCAAGCCGTCATGCGGATTACGGAACAATTCCGTCGGTATATTTCCGACCGGCGCGGCGGCGCGGCGCTGACCCTTGCGCTGCTGACGCCGTTCATCATCGGCGGCCTCGCCTTCGGCGCCGAGCTCGGCCTGTGGGAGCAGTCGCGGCGCAAGCTGCAGGACGCGGTCGATCTGGCGGCGCACGCCGCCGGCACGCAGCTGCGCTCGGGAATCAAGAATCAGGATTCGCTGAAGGCGATCGCCCGCCCCATCGCCGAACTCGGCGGCTACAGGGGCGACGCCTCCGGCGTGCATCTGTCGACGCCGCCCGACGCCGGCGCCTACGCCGGCGATCCCTCGGCGGTGCGCGTCGTGCTCGACAATTCCCTGCCGCGCTATTTCACCAGCATCTTCAACAAGACGCCGGTGTCGTTCACCGTCGCCGCGACGGCGCTGGTGTCGTCCGGCCGGCCGGCCTGCATCCTGGCGCTGCATTCGACGGCCTCGGGGGCGATCGCCACGGGCGGCTCGGCCAGCGTCAAGCTCACCGCCTGCGATCTTGCGGCGAACTCGGTGTCGGATTCCGCGGTGCTGACCACCGGCGGCGCGGTCGAGGTGGAGACCGGCTGCGTCACCGCGGTCGGGGGCGTCGTCGATCCGCACAACGCCATCACCTACACCGACTGTCCCGGGCCGATCGTCAACGCGCCGATCACCGCCGATCCCTATGCGGACGTTCCCGAGCCCGCCGTCAGCGGCTGCCAGAACGCCAACGCCTTCACCAACGCCGGCAACCCGTCGCGCCCTGCGCCCGGCTGCTACAACAATGTCGGCGCCATCAGCCGCGACATCGAACTCGCGCCGGGCCTCTACATTCTCAACAACAGCGACCTGCGCCTCAACGGCAGCCGCAAGATCACCGGAACCGGCGTGACGCTCTTCATGGCCGGCAATTCCTCGATCAAGGTGAACGGCAACGCCACGATCAACATCACCGCGCCGACCAAGGACGACGCGACGCCCTGCACCACCTATTGCGGCGTCGCCATCTTCGGCGACCGCGACAGCGCCGGCGAATTCGATCTCACCGGCAATTCCGGCGTCTCCATCGTCGGGGCGATCTATTCGCCGAATTCCGACATCACTTTCACCGGCAACAATGCGCCGTTCACCGCCGGTCAGTGCACGCAGGTGATCGGCGGCACGGTGACGTTCTGGGGCAATTCCGACTTCGACACCGACTGCTCGGCGTCGGGCACGCGCGAAATCACCACGGGCCAGACCGTGCGGGTGGTGGAGTGAGGGGCATGATGAGGACGTTCAGACGCATC
This sequence comes from Pseudomonadota bacterium, assembly GCA_036337175.1. GTDB lineage: Bacteria > Pseudomonadota > Alphaproteobacteria > Caulobacterales > Parvularculaceae > Amphiplicatus. Next base: position 661,354 of record JAYZEQ010000002.1, on the reverse strand, counting down.
GTGAGATTCGGCGCCGACAGGAACGCCATCGCGGCGACGGAGTTCGCGCTGTTCGCGCCCATTCTCACCGCCGCGCTGCTGCTGATGTCGGATATCGGCCTCGCCATCACCGAGCAGATCTCGCTGCAGCAGGGGGTTCGCGCCGGCGCGCAGTTCGTGATGAGCGGCGTCACCGACACGGAAGACCTCAAGGACCTGATCCGCGCCGCCACAACCGGCCTCAGCAAGAGCGACCAGGACGACGTCAATCTCGGCGGCGCGCCGCTGGTCGACGCGGTGAAGTCGTGCCGCTGCGCCAGCGACGGCGCGGAAGTCGCCTGCGATTCGACCTGCGCCAACGACCGCCCCTGCTATGTTTTCTTCGACCTCTCGGCGGAGAAGACCTACGAGGCGCTGTTCATTCCCGACATTCCCCTGAAGGCGGAAATCCGTGTCCAGACGCGCTAGCTTCATCAGACGCCTTGTCGGCGACAACGCCGGCGCGGCCGCGATCGAGTTCGCGATCGTGTGCCCGCTGATCTTCGGTTTCACGTTCGGCACGTTCGAGACCGGACGCGCCCTCTACCAGCGCAACAAGGTGGCCGCCGCCTGCTCCGACGGCGCGCGCATGCTCGAAATCAAGGGCGCCGACGACGAGGCGGAAGCCGAAGCGGCGGTCGAGGCGCGCTTCAGCAGCAACGAGCTCGCCAATCTCACCGTGTCGTTCACGGAAGAGAACATCGACGGCGTGACCTTCAAGAAGATCGAGGTCAGCTACGACCACGACTTCCTCATCAATTTCGGCAAGGTCTTCTCCGGCGTCACCCTGATCGCCGCGCGCTACGCGCCGGTGATGAGCTGAGGGGTCACGCGGCGCCGAAGGCGAGCGCCATCAGCGCCCGATAGGCGCGCATCTGCCTCGGGAGAGCCATCGGATCGCGCGCGACGCGCGACAGGATGATGCCGCCGTCCGCGACGCAATACATCATGTCGGCGAGATCCTCGAGCCTCGCGTCGATGCGAAGCGGATAGCGCGCGGCTATGCGTTCGAGCCGTTGCAGCGCCCTGTCGCGCCAGCCCTCGACGGCGCGGCGGTTGATCTCCAGCACGTCGCGCGAGAACAGCCGCTCGTGATAGCAGACCGAGGCGACGATGCAGCCCGGATGGCCGCTCGGCAGGTCGGCGTAGATTTCGGCGAACCGGTCGAGCGCGGCGAGAAAGGCCGCAAGCGGATCGTCGTGCGCCGCTTCGGACTCGGCGAACACCCGGTCGTTGATGGCGTTGTTGTCCTCGACATAGCGGACGAGCAGCTCCTTCGCGAGCTCGTTCTTGTCGCGGAAATGATAGAAGAAGCCGCTCTTCGAAATGCCGACGGCGGCGATCAGCTCCTCGATGGAGGTGGCGCCGAAGCCCTTGGCGAGCACCGCGTCCTGCGCGGCGGCGAGAATCTGTTCGCGCACGCCGGAAGGGCGGGCGGGCGCGGCGGCGACGGATCTGGCGTGCATGTTCATGGGCGGCCCCTGTTCCGGCCTCGGCGTCTCCCGAACCATAAAACCGCCGGCGGCGCAACCCGGCGCGCCGCGTCAGGAGAGCCGTTCGGCGAAAAACCGGGCGGCGGCGGCGATGGCGGCGACGCGCGCCGTCGGCTGCGCGTCCGGCGCGTCGACATAGACGCTTATCACGAGAGGGCCCGTTCCCGGCGGGAAGGCGATCCCGATATCGTTCGTCGCGCCGTTGTTGCTGGTGCCCGGCTTGCTGCCGGCGCGCCAGTCCGCAGGGAGGCCGGCGCGCAGCCGGCCGGGGGCGTTCCGTTCGCGCCGCATCCAGCCGATCAGCGTTTCGCGGCTCGCCGGCGAGAGCGCGGCGCCGTCGACGAGCAACGCCCGCAGCGTTCCCGCCATCGCTTCCGGCGTCGTGGTGTCGCGTTCGTCGCCCGGAATGTTGGAATTGAGCTCCAGCTCGTAGCGGTCGAGCCGCGTCGTCCCGTCGCCCAGCGCCCGGAAGAACGCCGTCATCCCTTGCGGGCCGCCGACGCGGGCGAGCAGCAGGTTGGCGCCGAGATTGTCGCTATGCTCGACGATAGCGGCGGCGAGCGCCCCGACGCTCATCGCCCCCTCCTCCGCATGCTGAGCGGTGACGGGCGAATGAAACAGGAGGTCGTCCTTCGAGAAGGCGATCGTTTCTTCGAGCGAATCCTCTCCCCGCTCGGCGCGCTGCAGGACGCGCGCCGCCAGCGCCAGCTTGAAGGTCGAACACAGGGCGAAGCGCTCGCCGGCGTGGTGCGACAGCGCGGCGCCGGCCGCGACGTTGACGGCGAAGGCGCCCAGCCGCCCGCCGAGCGCTTTTTCGATAGCCGCAAGAGATTGCGCGCCGGCGCGCGCCGGCGCGGCGAACATGGCGGCGGCGGCGACGAGGAAAGTGCGGCGAGGAAGCATGGCGGTTACATGCCCGCCCCGTAAGGCGCCGGCAAGGCGCCGCCCGTCCCGGCGTCTTCTTTCTAGGCAGGCGGCGGCAAATCACCGATAGTGCGCCGGGCTGCAAGCGGCGCCGCGGGCGCGATGGGGGAAATCATGCTGAAGAAATATTCGATTCCGGCGGCCGCGTTCGCCGCTCTCGCGGCGTGCGGCGGCGGCGCCGAAACGCCCGCCGACAAGCCCGCCGCCGCGCTCGGCGCGCCGGGCAAGAACGTCGCCGCTGTCTGCGAGCGCGCCATGGGCTGGCAGGCCGAGCGGGTCGGCCCGCAAACCGAACGGGGCTCGCGCTTCCTGCGCGGCGCCAAGCCCTGCTGCGCCAAGGGCGCGGGCCTCGCCTCGGCGCTCGACGACAGCCAGCGCCTCGTCCTCTGGCACAAATATTTCGCCTTCGACCCGACGAAGATCACCTACGAGGAACAGCAGGCCTCGCGCGCGGCGATGGACGAGGCGACCGGCGTCATGAACATCAACGCCCTCAGCGCCGTCAACGACGTGATGGTCGAGGTCGAGGTCTGCATCGAGGATCTGGACAAGTAGAGGGGCTGCAACAGCGCCGGCGCGAAGCGCCGATGGGGGCTCTTCGCAGCACCCCCCTCAGACCTCAATCCTGAAACGGATCGCGCATCAGGATGACGTCCTCGCGCTCCGGGCTCGTGGAGACGAGCGCCACCGGGCGTTCGATCAGCTCCTCGATGCGGCGCACGTACTTGACGGCCTGCGCCGGAAGATCCGCCCACGAACGGGCCTTCTCGGTCGAACCCGACCAGCCCTCGACCGTCTCGTAGAGCGGCTCGACCTTCGTCGCGATGTCGACCCATGAGGGGAGATAGTCGTAGGTCTCGCCGCCGATGCGGTAGCCGACGCCGACCTTCAGCTCCTCGAAGCCGTCGAGCACGTCGAGCTTGGTGAGCGCCACGCCGTCGATGCCGGCGACCTTCAGCGACTGGCGGACGAGGGCCGCGTCGAACCAGCCGCAGCGGCGCTTCCGGCCCGTCACCGTGCCGAATTCGTGGCCGCGCTTGCCGAGCTTCTCGCCGACGGCGTCGACGAGCTCGGTCGGGAACGGGCCTTCGCCGACCCGCGTCGTGTAGGCCTTGACGATGCCGAGCACGTAGCCCGCGGCGCGCGGCCCGAGGCCGGAGCCGGTCGCCGCCTGTCCCGCCACCGTGTTCGACGAGGTGACGTAAGGATAAGTGCCGTGGTCGACGTCGAGCAGCACGCCCTGCGCGCCCTCGAACAGGATGCGCTTGCCGGCGCGGCGCGCCTCGTCGAGCAGCTTCCAGACGGGCCGCGCATAGGGCGCGATCTTCGGCGCGACCTCTTGCAGCGAGGCGAGCAGCGCGCCGGCGTCGACCTCCGCGGCGCCGAAGCCGCGGCGCAGCGCATTATGGTGTACAAGGAGGTTTTCGACCTTGGCGGCGAGGCGCTCGGGATGCGCGAGGTCGCCGACGCGGATGGCGCGGCGCCCGGCGCGGTCCTCGTAGGCGGGTCCGATGCCGCGCTTGGTCGTGCCGATCCTCGTTCCCGAATTGGAGGTCTCGCGCATCGCGTCGAGCTCCTGGTGCACGGGCAGGATCAGCGTGGCGTTCTCGGCGACGGCGAGGCTCTCCGGCGTCACCCTGACGCCCTGCTCGGCGAGCCGCGCGATCTCGGCGAGGAGCGCGAACGGATCGACCACGACGCCCGAGCCGATGACCCCGAGCCGGCCTTCGCGCACCACCCCCGAGGGCAGCAGCGACAGCTTGTAGACCGCGCCGTCGATGACGAGGGTGTGGCCGGCGTTGTGGCCGCCCTGAAAGCGCACCACCACGTCGGCGCGAGCCGACAGCCAGTCGACGATCTTTCCCTTGCCCTCGTCGCCCCACTGGGCGCCGATGACGGTGACGTCGGCCATGAAAAGCCTCCAGATCCGGGTAATTGCGGGCGCACCATAGGGGCTTTCAGGGCCCGGTCAACGACAACCCGCCCCGCCCTCTGCCGCGCCTCAGCGCGCCTGCGAAAACTTCCGAACGGTGCGCCCGGCGGCTTCGCTTTCGCAGTCGTAAGGCAGGTCGGCGGCGGCGCAGAAATCCGGCCAGCGCCCCGACCGCGCCCAGTAATCCGTCAGCCCGATCCCGCCGGCGAGCGTCATCAGACGCGGATCGCGGCGCATGGATTTCGCGGGCGGCGAAAACAGAAGCCAGGACGAGGCGGCCGGATCGGCGAGATACGGGCCGGCCAGTTCGAAAGCCGCGTCCAGTTCGCCGGCTTCGGCCAGGGCGGCGACGGCCGGCGCCATGTCGAAACGCCCGGCCAGCGCCAGCTCCCTGTAATGCAGCGCCGCATAACGGCGTTGCTCGGGATCGCCGGACACCTTCGCCGCGAGATACTGGCGGAACGCGTCGACGCGATCGGCCTCCATCCGGAACGGCGCGGCGTCTACCCCGGCGAGCACCCGCGCCGCGTCCTCGACCTTGCCCGGAAACGCCGCGTTGTGCAGGCGGTGCATCCAGACGCGCGGCGACGTCGGCCAGATGCGATACAGCCGCTCGCACATGGCGGCGGCTTCCTCCTGACGGCCGAGCGCCGCGAGGACGGGAACGAGATTGGTCTGGTTCATCGGCGACAGGGGATCGGCGCCGACGGCGCGCTGATACGCCGCCAGCGCTTCTTTCATCCGGCCCGTCTCCAGATAAACGTCGCCGAGCATGGCGTGGGCGGCGCCGTCATGCGGCGCGAGCTTCAGCGCGGCGGCGATCAGCGCCTCTTTCTCCAGCCATGCGCCCATGGACGGAAGAAGCTCGGCCTCGGCGAGATAGGTTTCCGGATTGCGGCGGTCGAGCGCGCGGGCGCGCGCCACGGCGGCGCGCGCTTGCGTCCGCAGTTCTTTCTGTCTCTCCGGCGAGGCGTAACGGCTCGCCGCCGCCGCCGCCATCGCATACATCGACCAGCCGGGCGAGAAGTCCGGGGCGCGTTCGGTGACGGCGCGGGCGCTTTCGAGCGTTTCGTCGCGGCCGCCGTCATAGAGATTGATCTGGTCGCAGGCCTTCAGGAACACCGCCAGAGTCTGCGGGTCCTGCAAGCCCGCCCGCGCCCGCCGGGAGACCAGCGCGCACCGCAGCACATACGCGACATGCGTCGCGATCTGGTCGAGCATGGAGTCGCGCTCGGCCTCGCTGCGGCGGAATTCGCGCGACCACAGCGAAAGATTGTTGCGCGCGTCGAGCAGCTCGGCGTGAACGACCATCGTCCCGCTTTCGAGCCGGGCGTCGCCGTCCAGCACATAGCCGACGCCGTTGTCGCGCGCCGCGTTCGGCATGTCGGGGCCGCGGAACCGCTGCTGATCGGGCCGCGCCAGCGTCGGCAGATTGTTGACGCCGATCGTCTGGCGGATGCGCGCGGCGATGCGCAGCGGAAAGTCGTCGGAGGCGGTCTCGCCGCCGCCGGCGAACTCCAGCACCGCGATGCGCTCCGCCGGCCGAAGGAAAGCGGCGGCCCCGCCGAACAGCGCGATGCCCGCCACCGTCGCCGCGACGACGGTCAGCGCCAGCGCCGCATAGGCGGCGCGACGGCCGAGCGGCGCGCGCGGCGGTTCGATCCGTTCGGACGGCGGGGCGGCGGACGGCGGGGCGGCGGGCGGCGATGGCGCGGCGGTCAGGCGGAAGCCGACGCGCGGTATGGTCTCTATGCGGAAGGCGCCGCCCGTCTCGGCGCTCAGCCGGCGCAACCGCGCGATCGCCCGGTTGATCGCGTCGTCGCCGACCGTCACGTTGTTCCAGCAGCGGCACACCAGGACGTCGCGCGACACGGTTTCGCCGCCCGCCTGCGCCAGCGCCGCCAGCACCTGCATGACGCGCGGCTCGATCCGTACTTCCTCGCCGCCGGCGACCACCGCCCGGATCGACGGCCGCACGAGGAGGTCGCCGAGACGGAAATCCGGCTCGGCGGCGAGATCGATCGGCGTCAGGCCGTCGCCGGTTCGCGCCGCCTCTCCGCTTTCGCTCGCCATGTCCGTCCGTCCCCCGGCGCGGTCCCGATGCGCGCCCGCCCCGATCTTACATGAGGCGCCGGCGGCGCTGAAGAGAGTCTGGCGCGGCCCTCGCCCAATCATCGGCGTCCGGTCGGCGAAACATCAGGCCGCCGTCCTAGACCGCCGCTTTCGCGCCGAAGACAGAATGCCCCTCAACTTCAAGCGGAGGGATTCCATGACAATAACCAGAGCCGTCATCGCTTCGGCCGTCATCGCGATCGGGGCGGCCGGAACCGCGCGCGCCGCCGACGGCGACAGCGGATTCTATGTCGCCGCCGCGGCGACCGTCTCGTTTCTGGGCGACGCCGACCAGACCATCGCCAATGCGCCGATGCCCGGCCTCACCCTGACCGCCGTCAATCACAACAACACGGGCTGGGGCGGCCACGGCGCCGTCGGCTACCGGCTGAACCGCGCCTTGCGGATCGAAGCCGAAGTCGGGCGCACCGAAAACGACGCCGACTCGTTCGACATCACCTCGCCGTTCACGGCGACGCTCGAGCAGGACGGCGAGACCGACATTCTGCGATTCATGGCCAACGCCTATGTCGACTTCGGCAAGGCGGGCACCCGTCTGCGCCCCTACGTCGGAGGCGGCGTCGGCGCGGCGAAGATCGACACGTACCGGTTCGCCGGCACGGCTTTCGCGCCGAACAACAAGACCGTGCACATCGACGACAGCGCCGCCGGATTCGCCTGGCAGGCGATGGCGGGCGCGTCTTTCAGGCTGAGCCCGCGCCTTTCGCTCACCGCGCAGTATCGCTGGTTCGACGCGGGGACCGTCGACCAGACGACGGCGCTCGGGCAGGCGTTGACGACCGACATCGACGGCCACCATGTCGATCTCGGCGTCAGGGTCTCGTTCTAGCCATGAGCTATGAGGAGAGCGAAATGCGCATGACGCGAAAACAACCGATTTCGAAAGCCGGTTTCCGGGCGCAAGGCGACGGCCGCAGACCCGCCGCGCATCTTTCGGCGCCGGCGATCGCATTCGCCGCGGCGCTGTTCGCCGGTCCGGCCTTCGCCGCCGGCTGCCGCGACACGCCCGAGGGGCCGGTGTGCACGCAGCAGCAGCCGATCGTCAGCAATCAGCTCGTGTCGGTCGAAGACCAGCGCCAGCTCGGCCTCGTCACCGTCAACAACGGCTGCAGCGGCGCGCTGCTCAACCGCTACTGGGTGCTGACCGCGCATCACTGCGTGGCGGTCGGCGGCCAGCTCGGCGGCGAGCTGCTGCCGCCGGCGAACGTGACGGTGCGGGCCGCATGGTCGGCGAAAACGGCGGCGCCGACCCGCATCCTGTCGTTCGCCGGGGTCGGGCCGGGCGCCGGCGGAGCGACACAGCCCGACGTCGCGCTGCTGTTCCTGGGCGGCGACGATTTCGGCAAGGTCAACACGCAACTTCTCTATCCTCATCCGGTTACGGACGAATTGCTCATCACCCAGTACGGACAGGGCTACGGGACTCTCGCCACCGGCGGCTTCGGCGCCGGACCGGCGCCGACCGCAGCGTCCGGACTCGGACAATACCGGAGCGCGACCTTCACGCCGCAGCCCCTGCCCCGCCCGGCGCAGGCGCAAAGCTTCGCGTCGCTCGCCGGCTTCCGCTGGGTGAACGCCAATCCCTCCAACCCCAATTCGAACATCGGCCAGGGCGGCGACAGCGGCGGCCCGAGCGTCGTCACCGCGCCTGGCGGGGCCGCCATCGGCATCGCCGGCGTGCAGTCGACATGCAGCGGCAGCTACATTCCCGGCTACACGCCGCCGGCGGGGTCTTCCGGAATGCAATGGCGGTGGGTCGGCTCGATCGACTCCTGTTTCTACCCGGCGCTCGAACCGATCAGGGACATGATCGTCGCGGCGATCCAGGAAAAACCGATCCGGCGATCTGACCGCGTGGTTATCGCCGAGGGAGGCGCCGTCGTGCTGCCGGAACGCCGGGCGCCGGGCGTCGAGGACCGCACGGTCTACGCGCCGGTCGTGCAACCGCGCTGCAAGTCCGGTTTCGTGTGGCGCGAAGCGCGGCCCGGCGATTATGTCTGCGTCACGCCTGAATCGCGCGCGCGGACGGCGAACGAAAACGCGCAGGCGGCGAGCCGGCGCAATCCGAACGGCGCCTACGGCCCCAACACCTGCGTCTCCGGCTATGTCTGGCGCGAGGCGTACGACGGCGACGTCGTCTGCGTGACGCCGGAAGTGCGCGCCCTGGTCAAGGAAGAAAACCGCCTCGGGCCGTCGAGAACCGAATAGCGCCTTGAATCGGCCCTCACGCCGGCGTGAACGAACGATCGTGCGCGCCGGCGATTTTCTGCTCGGATAATTTACATCCCGAGGCGGGCCGGGCGCGGCCCGCCGTCCGATCGCAACGGCTCGCCTTGCGGCGGCTTGCGGACGGGGACGCGCCCGGCGATGCTGTCGCGGCGGGCGAGCGCCGCTTCCGGGCGGCGGACGAGGGTTTCGATGAGAATGCGCATTCTTGCGGCGACGGCTCTGGCCGCCGTGCTGGCGTCCGCCGGCGCGGCGTCCGCGCAGGACGGCGCGGCGCTTAAACCGTCGTGTGCGGACGATATATATCACGCCTTCGACTTCTGGATCGGCGAGTGGGAGGTGACCTCTCCGGACGGGACGATCGCCGGCTACAATTCGATTACGCGGCAGGAATATGGCTGCCTGCTGGTCGAACGCTGGAAAGGGGCCGGCGGCTCCACCGGCCAGAGCTACAATTTCTACGATCACGCCCTGAAGAAATGGCGCCAGGTATGGGTCAGTCCCGGCGTCACCATCGATTACGCGGGCGGCCTCAACGACGCGGGCGAAATGGTCCTTGAGGGGACTATCGGCTATGCGAACGGCGCCGTCGCGCCGTTCCGGGGCGTCTGGACGAAACTCGACGACGGCGCCGTGCGGCAGCATTTCCAGCAGTACAACGCCGAGACAAAGACCTGGGACGACTGGTTCGTCGGGATTTACAGGAAGAAGGCGCCTTAGGCGCGCCGCTATTTCGCCAAGCGTCATCCCGGATGCGATGCAGCGCGCAGCGCTGCTTCGCTGATCCGGGATCTGCCGTCGCATGGAGCGCCGAGCGCGGCGACCAACGCCAGACCCGATAGCGATCCCGGGCCTGCGCAGCGGCGCCGGGCGCCGCAACGCGCCCGGGATGACGTTTCAAGGCGCCTGCGCCCTTCCGCCGCGCGGCGATTTGGGGGAGACCCGCAGCCCGCGCTCCGCTATAAGAAACGCAGCGAACCTGCATAGGAGCGAAGCCCATGGAATGGGACGCCTTGTTGCTGTCGCGTCTGCAGTTTGCGTTCACCATCGCATTCCACATCATCTTCCCGAGCTTCACCATCGGGCTCGCGAGCTACCTCGCCGTGCTCGAGGGGCTGTGGCTGAAGACGAAAAACCCCGCTTACCGCTCGTTGTATTTCTTCTGGGTGAAGATATTCGCGCTGGCGTTCGGCATGGGCGTCGTCTCCGGCGTCGTCATGAGCTACCAGTTCGGCACCAACTGGTCGGTGTTTTCCGACAAGGCCGGTTCGGTGATGGGGCCGCTCCTCGCCTACGAAGTGCTGACGGCGTTCTTCCTCGAAGCGTCGTTCCTCGGCGTCATGCTGTTCGGCTGGTCGAAGGTCGGCCCGCGGCTGCATTTCTTCGCCACCGTCTGCGTCGCGGTCGGCACGTTGTTCTCCGCATTCTGGATTCTCTCCGCCAACAGCTGGATGCAGACGCCGTCCGGCTACGCCGTCAACGACAAGGGCCTTTATGTCGCCGCCGACTGGATGAAGGTGATCTTCTCGCCCTCCTTCCCGTCACGCTTCGCGCACATGGTGACGGCGGCGTATCTGACCACCGCCTTCGCGGTGCTCGGCTCGGCGGGCTATCTCGCCCTCAAGGGCGACAATTCCGAACCGGCGCGCATCATGCGGCGCATGGCGATCCTGCTGATCGCCATCCTCGCCCCGGCGCAGTTGCTGATCGGCCATGAGAGCGGCGTCGTCGCGCATGAGCACCAGCCCGCGAAAGTCGCGGCGATGGAAGGCTGGTGGGAGACGCGCGAAGGCCAGCCGACGGTGCTGTTCGCCATTCCCGACCAGGAGAACGAGACCAACCGTTTCGAGATCGCCGTGCCCGGCGCCGGGAGCTGGGTCGTCGCGGGCGATCCGAAAGCGCGTCTCGACGGCCTCGACGCCTTCGCCCCGGAAGACCGCCCGCCGGTGTTCATCGTGTTCTGGGCGTTCCGCGTCATGGTCGGCGTCGGCCTGCTGATGATCGCCCTCGGCTGGAGCGGCGCCCTCCTGTGGCGGCTCGGCCGACTCGACGGTTCGAAACTCTTTCACCGCGCCTCGGTTCTCATGGGCGCCTCGGGCTTCGTCGCCGTGCTCGCCGGATGGATCTCGGCGGAAGTCGGGCGACAGCCCTATGTCGTTTACGGCCTGCTCCGGACGGCGGACGCCGTCTCGCCGGTCGGGGCCGGCGGCGTCGGCGTCTCGCTGCTCGTCTACATGATCGTCTACGCCATCGTGTTCACGGCGGGGGCGCTCTACATCATGCGCCTCATCGCCCGGGGGCCGGAGCGCGAAGGCAAGGCGCTGGAGCTTCCCTCCATGCGGCCGCCCGGCGCGCCGCTCGCGGCCGCCGGCGACAAGCCAGACATTCAGCCTGCGGAGTGATGCGATGGCGCTCGACCTTCCCCTGATCTGGGCCTGCATCATCGCTCTGGCGGTGTTTCTCTACGTGGTGCTCGACGGCTTCGACCTCGGCGTCGGCATCCTGTTTCCCTTCGCGACCCCCAAGGAGCGCGACGTGATGACCGCGGCCATCGCCCCGGTGTGGGACGGCAACGAAACCTGGCTGGTGCTGGGCGGCGGCGGGTTGTTCGCCGCCTTCCCCCTCGCCTACGCCATCATCATGCCGGCCATGTACCTGCCCATCGGGATGATGCTGACGGCACTGATCTTCCGCGGCGTCGCCTTCGAGTTCCGCGCCAAGGCGGGACCGTCCGGACGCGGACGGAAATTCTGGACCGGCGCCTTCATGGGCGGCTCGCTCGCGGCCACGCTGGCGCAGGGTCTGGTGCTCGGCGGCTTCCTGCAGGGCGTCGAGGTCGAGAACCGCGGCTTTTCGGGCGGCTTCTTCGACTGGCTGACGCCGTTCAGCCTGCTCGTGTCGCTGTCGCTCGCCGCCGGCTACGCGCTGCTCGGCGCCGCGTGGCTGGTCTACAAGACCGATGGCGAGCTGCAGGCGAAGGCCCGGCGCTGGACGCGCACGCTGGTCGTCCTCGTCGGCGCGTCGATGGGCGCGGTCAGCCTCGCGACCCTGTCGCTCGACCCGGAAGTGACGAAGCGCTGGGGCGCCTCCATGACCCATGTCGACTGGAGCCGCTTCCTCGCCATGGCGCCGCTGCCGCTGGCGACCGGCGCGGCGGCGCTCGCCTGCTTCCTGTGGGCGCGCGCGACGAAGCACGAATGGCGCGCCTACGCCGCCGCCGTCGCGATTTTCGCCGGCGGCTTCCTCGGCCTCGTCATCTCGATCTTTCCGATGGTCGTGCCGTTCGCGGTCGACTTCCGCGCGGCCGCCGCCGACGACAGCGCGCTGGCGCTGATGCTGGCCGGCGGCGGCGTCATCCTGCCGGTGATCCTCGGCTACACCGCCTATGTCTACTGGATCTTCCGCGGCAAGGCGTCGGCCGAACATGGCTACCACTGAAGGCGAGGACGGCCGCGACCGTCCGCTCAAGGAAAAACTGCTGTGGTTCGCCGGCCTGTGGCTCGGCGGCCTGATCGCGGTCGCCGCCGCCGCCTACGCCCTCAAGGCGCTGCTCGGACCGTAGCCGTCAGCCGACGGCCGCCAGCCTTTCCCGGATCGCCGGACGCTGCTTCAGCGACTTGTCGATCGCCGTCCGCCATTTCGGCCCGCGCGCCCGCGCGTCTTCAAGGGCGTTGGCGAGTTCGCCGGGACGGTCTTCGGCGAGAACCCCGATCAGCGCTTCCGCCTGCGCCAGATCCTTCGCCGCCTTGGCGGCCGCCGGCGCCTCGCGCCGCTGCGCCACGATCAGTTTGTGTACGGCGTATCGCTCCGGCTTCGGTATCTGCACCAGCACGCCGCTGCGGTAGAGCGCCACAGCCTCGATGGGCTCGGCGATCAGGAAATTCAGGAATGACAGGGCCTGCGCATAGACGCCGAGCGGCTCCAGCGCCACGACGTCGCGATCGGCGCGCATCTGCGGCGCGAGAAAGTCCACCGCCGCGCCGCCGCCCGCCATCCGCCACCGCGTCGGGCGGTTTTTCCTGTCGAGGCCCGGCGCCGGTTCGAGCGCCAGCGCCCTGAACGTGTCGCCGAGCGACGGGTCGACCCTGTCGTCGATCGCCAGCTTCAGATTCTCGAAGGCGGCGATGTCGACGTCTTCGGTCGCCGCGAGCGCCCCGGAAAGGCGCGTCCCGAGTTCGGCGCCGTAGAGGCGGAAAGCGTGCGTGCCGACCAGCGTGCCGCCGAGCCGGAAGACGCCGACGCGCGCCATGGCGTTGAGGATTTTTCCGGTGGCGCGGTCGAGCGCCGGCAGGCCCGCCGCGCGCAATTGCGCGACGAGGACGGCGCAGCGGCGCTCGAAATCCTTTCGGGTTTCCCGCTCGGCGCGCGCCCTGTCGATGCGCGCCCGCAGCGCCTCGCTGTCCGGCCCGAGATATTTGTAGTCGTGACGGTCGCCGACCCTCTGCTTGGCGTACCAGTATTTGCCCTGCGGCAGCTCCCGCAGCACGGGCGCCCCTTCGATGTCGGCGACGCGCCGCAGCCGGTGCGCTTCGAGAAGATCCTGATACGCCGTCTGGACCGCCAGGGGAAAATCGCCGGCCACGCTGTACCCCCCAAAAGTTTCTTTTGGGGGGTATCGCACAAATACCCCCCAAAATCAAGTTTCGGGGGGTACCGCCCCATCCCGCTGAAATTCCGCCGCAATTTCGCCCTTGTTCGAAAACGGGACGGGCCTGTGAGCGGGCGCACAGGGGTTTTTGACGGAAGCGCCTAGGTTGATCTCCATCGGGACAGAACGTTCCGCAAAACAAAAACTGGAGAGAGCAGCCATGACCACCACGTTCAAAACCGCCTTCACGCTGATGTCGGCGGCCGCCGCTTGCGTTATCCTGTCGGGCGCCGAAGCGCGCGCCGAGGAGCCCGCCGCCCCGGCCGTCGACATGCAAAAGATCTACGCGCTGATGGACGCCTCGCGCGAGCGCACGCTGGAGCTCGTCGTGCAGAACACCGAGGACGCGATCGCCCGGAAGCTGACCAAGATCGACAACCCGTTCGACGCGCCGGCGCCGGCGCAAGTCTTCGCCGCGAACGAATACGCCGCCTTCTAGGCGGCGGGCCGGATCGGGCGCCCTGCGTACCGGGCGCCCGGACGGCGCCGACGAGCCTGCCTGAGGGGGGACAGTTGCGTAGGACGACGGCCGGCGGGGCCCTACCGCCGGCCGTCGTTTTTTACGCACTGCGATGAACCGCTCCCGCCGCGCGGCGGGCCGAAGGCGGGACTCGCGACGCGGAGCGGGCGCCCCTATAGAACGTCGTAAAGGCGAAGAGGGGAACTGCCGCAATGAAGAAATCCGCGATCCTGCTGGCCGCCATGAGCGGCGTATTGCTGTTCGGCTGCGCCCGCGAGGCGACGGCGCCGGCCCCGGCGGCGGGCGAAAAGCTGGTCGCGTTCGAAAAGTTCGAACTCGACAACGGCCTCAGCGTGATTTTCTCCATCGACCGTTCGGACCCGGTGGTGGCGGTGACGCTCACCGCGCATGTCGGCTCGGCGCGCGAGAAGCCCGGCCGCACCGGTTTCGCGCACCTGTTCGAGCATCTCCTGTTCCTCGAATCGGAAAATCTCGGACCCGGCGGGCTCGACAAGCTGAGCGCCCGCATCGGCGGCTCCGGCGCCAACGGCTCGACCAGCCGCGACCGCACCAACTATCTGCAGACCGTTCCCAACGACGCGCTCGAAAAAATGCTGTGGGCGGAAGCCGACAAGCTCGGCTGGTTCATCAACACCGTCACCGAGCCGGTGCTCGCCAAGGAGAAGCAGGTCGTCAAGAACGAGAAGCGCCAGAGCGTCGACAACCAGCCCTACGGCCACGAGCAGTACGTCATCGACAGGGCGCTCTATCCGGAAGGCCATCCCTACAGCTGGCAGGTGATCGGCTCGCTAGAGGACCTCGACGCGGCGACGCTTGACGACGTGAAGCAGTTCTATCGCCAGTGGTACACGCCCAACAATGTCACGCTGACCGTCGCCGGCGACTTCGACGCGGCGCAGGCGAAAGCCTGGGTCGAGAAATATTTCGGCGAGATTCCGCGCGGCCCGGAGATCGCGCCGCAGCGGCCGGACCCGTTCGCGCTTCCCGAAACAAGGCGCCTCTACCATGAGGACAATTTCGCCGAACTGCCGCAGCTCACCCTCGCCTGGCCGGGCGCCGCGCAGTATACGGACGACTATTACGCGCTCGCCGTGCTCGCCGGCCTGTTGACCGACGGCAAGACGGCCCCGCTCAACGAAGTGCTGATCGACGAGAAGCAGCTGACCGGCGCGGTCGCCATGGGCGGCTACGACGGCGAGCTCGCCGGCGAGATCTTGCTGCAGGCGCAGGCCTTCGACGGCGTCGATCTCGACGACGTCAAGGCGGCCCTCGACGAGGGCTTCGCGCGCTTCGAGGCGAACGGCGTCGCCGAGAAGGATCTCGCCCGCATCAAGACCAAGCTCGAAGTCGGCTTCTACGGCGCGGTCGGCACCGTGCTCGGCAAGGCGGTCAATCTCGGCGAGTACGACGCCGTCTACGGCGATCCCGGCATCATCAACGAGGAAATTCCGTCGCTGCGCGCGGTGACCGCCGCCGACGTGATGCGGGTCTATAACGACTATATCAAGGACAAGCCCTACGTGGCGACGAGCTTCGTCCCGAAGGGCGAAGCGGCGCTCGCGCTCGAGGGCTCGGCGCGCGCCGAGGTCGTCGAGGAGCCGATCGTTCAGGGGGCGGAGGAAGCGTTCGACACGTCGGCGAAGGCGACGTACGAAAAGACCCCCTCCTCGTTCGACCGCTCGGTCGAGCCGCCTTACGGTCCGAAGCCGCAGGTCAAAACCCCGGCGATCCGCGAATTCGCGCTGGCGGACGGGCTCAAGGTCTACGCCGTCGAGGACCGCGAGCTGCCGCTCGTGCAGTTCCAGCTGTCGATCGACGGCGGCCAGCTGCTCGAAAGCCCCGACAGGCAGGGCGCGGCGAACCTCCTCGCCGAGATTCTCGACAAGGGCACGGCGAAGAAAACCGTCGCCGAATTCGAAGAGGCGGTCGCCCTTCTCGGCGCGACGATCGCTGTCGGGGCCGGCGACGAGCGCTTCGTCATTTCCGGGCAGACGCTGGCGCGCAATTTCGCGCCGACCATGGATCTGGTGCGCGAAATGCTGCTGGAGCCGCGCTGGGACGAAGGCGAGCTGGCGCTCGCCAAGGCGCGGGTGACGAGCGAGCTGCAGGCCTCGCGCGCCTCGCCGTTCGAACTTTCGGCCCGCGCCTACGCGCTCGTCTCCTGGGGCGCCGGGCATCCCTTCGCGCGAGACGTTCGGGGTACGGAGCAATCCGTCGCGGCGATGAGCATGGACGATCTCAAGGCCTATCACGGGCGGGCGCTGGCGCCCGGCAATGCGAGCCTTCGCGTGGTCGGCGCGGCGAGCGAGGCGGATATCAAAAAGGCGACGGCCGGCCTCGCCAAGGGCTGGACGACGCCGGCGCCGGCCGTCCCGGACATTCTTCCCGCCCCCGCGCCCGGCGAGAGCGCGGTGTATTTCGTCGACATGCCAGGCGCCAAGCAGTCGATCCTGCAGTTCGGCCGTCCCGGCCCGCTGCGCGCCGACCCTGATTTCTATCCGGCGTCGGTGATGAACTACATTCTCGGCGGCGGCGGCTTCGCCTCGCGGCTGACGCAGGAGCTGCGCGAGGGCAAGGGCTACACCTACGGCATTCGTTCGGCTTTCTCCGGCTCCGGCCGGGCGGGCGACTTCCGGGTGCAGTCGGGCGTGCGCTCCAACGTGACGCTGGAGGCGGCGACGCTGATCCGCGACATCCTCAGGGATTACGGCGCGACGTTCACGGAGGAAGACCTCGAGGTCACCAAGAGCTTCCTTCTGAAAAGCCAGGCGCGCGCCTTCGAATCGCTCGGCGCCAAGCTCGCGATGCTCGGCGACATCGCCGATTACGGTCTGCCCCGCGACTACGCCGCGCGGCAGGCGGCGGTGGTCGAGGGCATGACCGTCGACAAGATCAGGGCGCTGGCGGGCGAATATGTGACGCCCGACGCCATGAACTATGTCGTCGTCGGCGACGCCGCGACGCAGGCCAAGCGCCTCAAGGCGCTCGGCTACGGCGCCCCGGTGATGCTCGACATGGCGGTGCCGTAGGGGCGCGCCGCCCCTACTTCACCCGCTCGCCGTTCATCAGCGCGTTGACCAGCGCATAGTCGGCTGACGGCGCCTGCTCGTTGAGCAACGTCTCGAGCGGCTCCTCGATGGGACGGACTTTCGCCGCGGCGGCGCGATCGAAGGCGAACGCGCCCTGGCTGTCGCCGGCGTCGACGAGGGCGCGCACTTTCGGCTGGAACGCCGCCGCTTCGCGGGTCCACGCCGCGCAGGCCTCGCTGATCGCCGACGACACGGCGGCCTTGTCGAAGCTGGTGCGCACTTTCGAGAAGTCGAATTTATAACGCCCGTCCTGCGGCGCGTAGGAGCCGGCGAACACCGCCACGTCGATATCGACGTTCTGCGAGGCGCGCGGCCAGTTCGGCGACAGCGCGCGCAGCTCGTAGCGGGCCGGCCCGTCGACCACCGCATATTTGTGGCGGTCCGGACATTTCGCCGCCATTTCGGCGTCGACGAAATCGTCGAAGGCTTTCTGGGCCTGCCAGTTCTTGCGGATGGCCGGTTCGAACTGCGCGCGGTTGTAGGCGAGATCTTCCGGCGACGCGGTGACGGCGGGCTCTTCTTCCTGCGGCTCGGCGGCGGCGTTCGACGCGCCGTCGTCGGTCATGCTCGCCATGACGGCGGCCGTCTGCTCCTTGTTGAGCATGGCGACAGACTGCTCGATCTGGGCGCGCATCGGCTCGCGCATCGACGGCTCCATGCCGGCGAGCATTTTCTCGACCAGGATTTTCTGATCGGGACGAAGATCCGCCGCCGCGGCGGGCGCGAGCACGGCGACGAAGGCGGCGAAAGACGCAATGGCTGTTTTCATTTTCGGGACTCCCCTTTTTTCGGTCGCGGGGAAATAGGGCCGTCCGGCGGCGGCGGCAAGCCCGGTTCGCCGCAGCCCCGGCGCGTTCCGCCGCAGAAACGGTAATAAGACTTTTCTCTTGCAATGAGACAACTGTCTCATTATATCGGCGCCCATAACAGCCAGACGCCGCCCGGGACGGCCTTCAAGGCGGGAGTTTCCACGAAATTTCCGCCGGCGGGCCGCCCGGGGGCGCATAACAAGGACCACGACCCATGCCGCTCACCCGCCAGCAGATGGACGCCAAGATCGACGAGCATTTCGGCTTCGAGGCCGCCGACAATGTGGAGGGGGTGCTGGCGACGCTCGCCTCCGACGTCGAGCACGACATCGTCGGCGCGCCGACCGGGCCGACCCGCGGCCCCGAAAGCGCCCGCGCCTTTTACGAAGCGCTGTTCGCCGACCTTTCCGACAGCAAGGTCGAAACGCTGCGGCGCTATTACGGCGACAATTTCCTCGTCGACGAATCGCTGTGGCGCGGCAAGGCGCCCGGCCGGCCCTTCGGGCTCGAAGGCAAGGGCCGCGCGCTGGCGTTCCGCATGCTGCACGTCGTCGAGTTCGCCGACGACGGCGCCATCAAGCGCGAGAATGTATGGCTCGACCTCGCCGCCATCCTGCAGCAACTGCCGCAGGACTAGACGTGGCGGGCAAGGCGGCGAAACCGGGACGGCCCAACCAGAAGCTCAGGACGCGCAAGGACCTGTTGCAGGCGGCGGCGCGGCTGATGCAGTCGGGCGTCAAGCCGAGCCTCGAGCAGATCGCCGAAGAGGCGATGGTGTCGCGCGCCACCGCCTACCGCTATTTCCCGAACGTCGAGGCGCTGCTCGCCGAAGCGGCGCTCGACATCGCCGCGCCGCTCGAGGAGAAGGTTTTCGAAGGCGCGCCGAAGGACGACCCGACGGAGCGCGCGCTGCGCGTCGACGCGGCGTTTCACGACATGACGCTCGCCAACGAGCCGGCGCTCCGGCTGATGCTGGCGAACGCGCTCGAGCGCAGCGTCAAGGGCGGCGAGGACGGCGCGCCATTGCGCCAGAACCGCCGCACGCCGCTGATCGAGGCGGCGCTGAAGCCGGCGCGCAAGGCGTTCCGCCCCGCCGATCTCGACAAGCTGACCAAGGCCCTCGCGCTGATCGTCGGCACCGAGGCGATGATCGTCTTCAAGGACGTTCTCGATACGGACGACAGCGACGCGCGCGCCGTCAAGCGCTGGGCGATCAAGGCGCTGGTCGAGGCGGCGCGGAAGACGTGAGTTCCTAAAATCTCAGCGTCTTCGCCTGCCGGACGTGCGGCAGGGCGCGCACTTTGGCGATCACCGCGTCGTTCACCGGCTCGTCCACCGCGACGAGGGCGATGGCGTCGGCGCCCGGCGCCGAGCGGCCGAGGTTGAAGGTGGCGATGTTGACGCCGGCCTCGCCGAGGGTCGCGCCGAGCGCCCCGATGAAGCCCGGCTTGTCCTCGTTGGTGACGTACAGCATGTTCGGCGAGAAGCCCGCCTCCATCTCGACGCCCTTGATCTCGACGATGCGCGGCGTCGCGCCGAACAGCGCCCCGACCACGGCGCGGTCCTGCCGCTCGGTGACGATCCTGAGGCGGATGACGCTCTCGAAACTGTCGGCGTCGTCGCGGTAGGTCTCGGCGATGACGACGCCCCTCTCCTTCGCCACCATCGGCGCGTTGACGATGTTCACCTCGGCGAGCATCGGCTTCAGAACGCCGGCGACGGCGGCGGCCGTCAGCGGCTTGGTGTTGAGCTTGGCGACGCCGCCCGCATAGACGATCTCGATCGCCTTGACGCTGGTCTCGGTGAGCTGTCCGGCGAACAGGCCGAGATTTTCCGCGAGCTTGATGAACGGGCGCAAACGCGGCGCCTCCTCGGCGGTGATCGACGGCATGTTGAGCGCGTTGGTGACGGCGCCGCGCAGCAGATAGTCGGCCATCTGCTCGGCGATCTGGATGGCGACGTTCTCCTGCGCCTCGCGGGTCGAGGCGCCGAGATGCGGCGTCGCCACCACCTTTTCGTGCCCGAACAGCGGGTGCGAGGTCGCCGGCTCCACCGCGAACACGTCGACGCCGGCCCCGGCCACATGGCCGGAATCGAGCGCGTCCTTCAGCGCCTCCTCGTCGACGAGGCCGCCGCGCGCGCAGTTGACGATGTAGACGCCCTTCTTGGTCCGGGCGAGGTTGTCGCGGCTGAGCACGTTCTTCGTCTGCTCGGTGAGCGGCGTATGCAGGGTGATGATGTCGGCGCGGGCGAGCAGGTCGTTGAGGTCGACCTTCTCGACGCCGAGCTCGACGGCGCGCGCCTCGGTGAGGAACGGATCGTAGGCGACGACGCGCATTTTGAGGCCGACGGCGCGGTCGGCGACGATCGAACCGATATTGCCGCAGCCGATGACGCCGAGCGTCTTGCCGAACAGCTCGACGCCCATGAAGCGGTTCTTCTCCCACTTGCCGGCGTGGGTGGAGGCGTTGGCGACCGGCAGCTGCCGGGCGAGCGCGAACATCATGGCGATGGCGTGCTCCGCCGTGGTGATGGCGTTGCCGTAGGGCGTGTTCATGACGACCACGCCCTGCGCGGTCGCCGCCGGAATGTCGACATTGTCGACGCCGATGCCGGCGCGGCCGATGACCTTGAGCCGCGCGCCCGCCTTGATGACCGGGGCCGTCGCCTTGGTCGCCGAACGCACGGCGAGGCCGTCATACTTGCCGATGATCGAGAGCAGCTTCTCCTTGTCCTTGCCGAGATCGGGCATGTAGTCGACCTCGACGCCGCGGTCGCGGAAGATGGCGACGGCGGTGTCGGAGAGGGCGTCGGAGATGAGAACTTTGGGCATGGTCTTTATCCTTTTGGCGTCATCCCGGCCGTAGCGAAGCGGAGAGCCGGTATCGTTAGAAGGGGAAAATGGACGGCGATCCCGGGCCTGCGTCGCATCGTTGCGCGCTGCGACGCGCCCGGGATCACGGAAACTACGAAACGGACTTCTTCGCCTCGGCGAAGGCCCAGTCGAGCCACGGCAGCAGGGCTTCGATGTCGCTCTGCTCGACGGTGGCGCCGCACCAGATGCGCAGGCCCGGCGGCGCGTCGCGATAGCCGCCGACATCGTAGGCGGCGGCTTCCGCCTCAAGCAGCGATTCCATCTTCTTGACGAAGGCGCGCTGCCTGTCCTCGTCGAGCGCGGCGAAGGCCGGATCGACGATCTTGAGGCATACGGACGTATTGGAGCGCGCGGCGCGGTCGGCGCACAGAAACGCCGCCCACGGCGTTTCGTCGACGAACTCCTCGATCAGCGCCAGGTTGGCGTCGGCGCGCGCGCACAACCCGTCAAGACCGCCGGCCGACACGCCCCATTTCAGCGCGTCGATGTAATCCTCGACGCACAGCATCGACGGCGTGTTGATGGTCGCGCCCTCGAAAATATCCTCGATCAGCTTGCCGCCCTTGGTGAGACGGAAGATTTTCGGCAGCGGCCAGTCGGGCTTGTAGGACTCCAGCCGTTCGACGGCGCGCGGCGACAGAACGAGGACGCCGTGCGCGGCCTCGCCGCCCAGCGCCTTCTGCCACGAGAAGGTGACGACATCGAGCTTCGGCCAGTCGAGCTTCTGCGCGAACGCCGCCGAGGTGGCGTCGCAGATCACGACGCCTTCGCGGTCGGCGGCGATGAAGTCGGCGTTGGGGACGCGCACGCCGGAGGTGGTGCCGTTCCACGTAAATACGACGTCGCGCTTCGGGTCGACTTCTGCGAGATCCGGCAGCGCGCCGTACGGCGCCTTGAGGATGCGCGCGTCGAGCTTGAGCTGCTTGACGACGTCCGTGACCCAGCCCTCGCCGAAGCTTTCCCAGGCGAGCATGTCGACGGGCCGCGCGCCGAGCATCGACCACATCGCCATTTCGACGGCGCCGGTGTCGGAGGCCGGCACGATGCCGATGCGGTAATCGTCCGGCACTTCGAGCAGCGCCCGCGTGCGGTCGATCGCTTCCTTGAGGCGCGTCTTGCCGATCTTCGCCCGGTGCGAGCGGCCGAGGGTCGGGGCGTCGAGATTTTCGGGGGACCAGCCGGGGCGCTTGGCGCAGGGGCCGGAAGAAAAGAAAGGACGCGCGGGGCGCGTCGCGGGTTTCGAGGTCATGTTTTACTCCCATCCTCTCAGATGGGTCGCCTCTCGTTGGGGAGAGGTGGCCCGCGCGGACTTTCATCGGAATTTCCCGCCGCCGTCAATCGCCCGCGCCGCGCCCTCACGAAAAAGCGACAATCCTCCGCCTTGGCCGAATATGCTCTCGCCGTTTCTGGAGGCGCGCGCGGCGCGCAAGAAACGATTCCCGTACGCACGATCTTGCCTCGCGCCGCAAGCCGCGAATTTGACGATAGAATTCGTGATGCCGGCGTTAGAAACGCGCGCTTGACCGGCCTCCCCGACAGGCATAGCTGCGGCGTTGAAGGTGCGTTTTCCGCCTCGTCAACGCCGCTTGTCCGGCTGAACGCCGGGAGGCGGACTGTAGAAGGTCACGATCGCGATGGACGACGTCCGCGAGCCAGCGACCAACACGGCGCCGGCGCAGCCGAAGGCTTTCGACTGGCTGCTGCTCGCCATGCTCGTGGCGCTCGGCTCGTCCTCCTTCTCGATGATCCGCGTGGCGGTCGAAACCATTCCGCCCGCCATAGTCAGCGCCGGACGTCTGTGGGTCGGCGCGGCGCTGATGTACGCGATCATGCGTTTCGCCGGACGGCGCTTCCCGCCGTTCGTCGAGCGTCACGCCGGACGCCTTCGCCTCGCCCGCGACTGGTCGTTCATGCTCGCCGTCAGCTTCATCGGCTACGCCGTGCCGTTCTTCATCTTCCCGTGGGCGCAGCAATACATCGCCTCGGGCCTCGCCGGCGTCTACATGGCGTTCATGCCGATCTGGACGCTCGGCCTCGCCTATTTTTTCGCCGGCGAAAGCCTGACGCCGGGCAAGATCGCCGGCTTCGCCATGGGCTTCACGGGCGTGATGATTCTCCTCGGCGCCGACATTATCGGCGGCGCGGCGCGCTCCGGCGTGCTGGCGCAGGCGGCGCTGCTGCTGGCGACGCTGTGCTACGCGGCCTCGGCGGTGATCTCGCGGCGCGCGCCGGCGATCCGTCCGCGCGTCTTCGCCGCCGGGACGGTGCTCGGCGCGGCGATCTTCTCGACGCCGTTCCTGCTGTTCGCCGAGTGGCGCCCCGACGACTGGTCGCTCGCCAGCGCTCTCAGCATCGTCGGCCTCGGGGCGGGGCCGACCGGACTGGCCGGCCTCATCATCATCATCGTCATCAAGCGCGCCGGGGCCGGCTTCATGGCGCTCGCCAACTATATCGTGCCGGTGACGGCGGTGTTCGCCGGGGCGGCGCTGTTCGGGGAGGAGCTGCGCCCGCGCGTCTTCCTCGCCCTCGCCATCATCCTCGCCGGCGTCGCGGTCAGCCAGCGCCGCCGCAAGACGCCGGTCGCCGCCACGGCGGGCGGCCTCGCGCCGGTGACAGTCGCCAGCGTCAAACAGAAAGAGCGCGAGGCGGAGGCGGTTTAGGCGTCAGACCGCAATCTCGCCCTTCGACACCGGCACCGCCGCGCCGCCGATGCGCACGGCCCTGACCGCGCCGCCGAGCGTTTCCAGCTCGATCTCGATGCGGCTCGGGCGGCCCATCTCGTAGCCCTGCTCGACGACCCACTCGTGCTTGCCGTCGGCGAGCTTCTGCGACAGGGCGATCTGCCCGGGCAGCGACGCCGCCGCGCCGCCGGTCGCCGGATCTTCCGGCACGCCGGCGTCGGGCGCGAACATCCGTACATGATACGAGGCGCCGGCGTTCTCGCCGCCTTCCGCATACAGAAGAACCCCGACAAGGCCCTTCATGTCGAGTTCCTCCCACGCGGCGCTGTTTATTCTCGCGCCCCGCACCGCCTCGAGCGGCGCCTTGAAGAAGTAGAAGTTGACGCCCGCGCCGATCCGGCGCGGCTTGTGGGCGCCGCGGTCGACGGAGCCTTCCGGCAGCGACAGCGCCGCTTCGAGGAGCGCCGCGTCCGGCGCCGGCCCGCGCTCGGCCGGCAGGTTCGGATTCTCGAACTGCGCGGTCGGGACCGGGCGGTCCGCGTCGATCCGCACCGGGAACACGCCGGCGTTGAGCTCCAGCCGGATGAGGCCGGACAGCTTGCGCGCCCGGGCGATCGACAGCGACGCGCCGACCGTCGGGTGCCCGGCGAAGGGCATTTCGTAGGACGGCGTAAAAATCCTGAGGCGCGCGGTGTTATTCGGATCCTTCGGCGGCAGGATGAACACCGTCTCGGCGAGGTTGAACTCGCGGGTGAGCGTCTGCATTTGCGCGTCGGAAAGGCCCGCCGCGTCCGGAACGACGGCCAGCGGATTGCCCTCGAAGCGGGTTTTCGTGAACACGTCCCAGGTCTCGAAAGCGTAGGTTTTCATCGTCTCGGCTCTCTCTTTTTCCGGGCGCGGAAAAAACCGCGAAATTTATTTCAAATTTTATCCGCTTTCCCGATTTGCGTTGACCATGTCGGGGCGGCGGCGGCGATCGCAACCGATTAATTCTGATGAGGCCGGATAGCTCCGCTCAAGGCGCGCCAAGGTTAGCAGGGATTAACGCCGCGCGCCCGATCCCGCGCGATATCCCGCAACATGGCTAACAGGATAGAGACAATTTGAACTAATTTTGCCGCAAATCCGAAATAGCGCCGGCCGCACTCTCGCTCCATCGAATTCAAGCGACGGTGGCGTTCACGATGTCAGGACTTGGTCTAGCGCTCGGTACCCTCGGCGGGCTCCCCCCGTCGCGCCCGCTTCCCCACGCTCCGGGAAGCAACGGGCGCGGCGGGCCGCCCTGGGCCGAAGCCGCGCTCAAGCTCCTGGACAAGGCCGCGGCGAAAGCCGCCCGCATCGAGGGCGGAGACAAAGTCAAGGACAAGGACGGGGCTGAAGGCGGGAACGGGGCTGAAGGCGGGTCTGCGGTTGAAGACGGCGGCAGAGGCGACGTCGGCGCCGGCGGGGAGACGCCGGCGCCGAAAGCGCCGCATCCGCATGCGCCCCGCGCCGAGCCCGTCGTTCTCGCCGCGCCGCCGGCGGCGCCGGCGCTTCTCGACATCCAGTACGAAGCGCCCGCGGCGGAAGACGACATCGCGGCGCTGCGCCGCGCCGCGCTCGCCGTGCAGGAAGAATTGCGGCTGGAGGATCTGGTCGCAAGCGTCGCCCGGCGGGCGGCGGATGATCCGCAGGCGGAAGAGACGGAAGAGCCCAGCCGCGACGGCGCCGTTCTCGCCGCCTACCGCCGGCCCGAGGCGGAAACGGCGGTTCTCGACGCCCGCGCCTAGAAGCCGTCCAGCGCCTCCAGGATCGCCCGCTCAACCGGCGAATAGCGTCCGTCCCGGCGCGCCAGCGACGCCTCTTCTTTCGGCAGCAGCGGCGGCTGCGCCATGAAGCGCGGCCTCGATCCGCGATGCGGCTGCGCCGAGTGGACGAGGAACGGATGGCAGAGATAGACCGTCCCCGCCTCGCCCGTCGCCAGCCTTTCCGGACGCGCTTCGGACTCTGAAAAACCGCTCGCCGCGAGCTCGCGCAAAGTCAGCCCCTCTTCCCCGGCGGGCGCCAGTCTCCGGGCGACGTCCCTGTGCGAGCCGGCGCGCAACCGGGTCGGCGCGTCGTCCTCGCCGACGTCGGAGAACAGGAACAGCATCAGCAGCAGCCGCCCCCTCGATCTGAGGTTGGCGCGCCAGTTCATGAAATCGGGATCGTCCCAGCCGAAACTCACATCGATGTGCCAGCCCGCGTCGCCCGGATCGTCCTTATGCGGAAAGCGAACCGGAAAGGTTCCCATGCTCCCGCACGGCGCCCAGCGGCCTTCGCCGGCGAGCCGGTCGAAAGCGGCGCGCAGGACCAGCGTATTCGCCGCCTCGACGAACGGCTTCTGCGCGTACATGCCGAGACGGACCACCGGCTTCGTCCATGACGCCGGATCGTCCGGATCGAGCCCCGCATCCTTCCAGAGCGTCGCGCGCGCCTCGTCGGCGAGCGCCCGCGGGAAAGCGCGCTCGATTCTCACATAACCGTCTTCGACGAAGCTCCTGACCTCGGCGTCGGC
This sequence comes from Pseudomonadota bacterium, assembly GCA_036337175.1. GTDB lineage: Bacteria > Pseudomonadota > Alphaproteobacteria > Caulobacterales > Parvularculaceae > Amphiplicatus. The sequence goes on along the minus strand of JAYZEQ010000002.1, from coordinate 635,508 downwards.
GAGGGGCGAAAGCGTTTCCTGCATCAGAGCGTCCGCTGGCCGGAGGGCGGTTTATTGCGCCGGGACGCGCGTCACCTGACTGTAGACGACGCGCCAGCCCTGCGGGGTTTTCTTCCAGATGTCGACATAGCGCAGCGTCTGCGCGAACGGCGCACCGCTGGCCGTTCCGCTGAGATCGACCGTGGCGCTGAGCGCCGCGCCGTCGGTCCAAACAAGCTCGACCGTCTCGCGCGACGCGAGCGGATCGAAGCTGAGGCCCGGCGTCATCCAGCCGTCGATCAGGTCCTGCTTGGTCTGGCGCGTTCCGTCGCCGCCCACCAGCACATAGTCGTCGGCGACGAGCCGCTCCATGGTCTGGCGATCGGCGTTGAGCTGCGCGTCCTCGTAGGCGCGGGCCGCCTCGGCGAGATCGGCGGGGAGTTTCGCCGCCGCCGCCAGCGGCGCCAGCAGCAGGGCGGCGAGCGCCGCAGCGATGCGTTTCACAGGCTTCTTCCTCTGTTCGGGCCCCGTCCCGTCCGCAGCGATTGGTAGCGGGGGCCGGCGGGACCGGCAAGGCGGGTCAGGGTTTCCGGAACGGATGCGCGTGATTGAGCGGCCCGTGGCCCTTGCCGAAGCCGGGCGCCGTCCGCATCGCCTCGCGCACATAGGCGATGGCGCGCCCGACCGATTCTTCGAGAGCCGCGCCCTGCGCCAGCCCCGCCGCGACGGCGGAGGCGAGCGTGCAGCCCGTGCCGTGCGTCGAGGTCGTCACGATGCGCGGATTGCGGAAGAAAACGGCGCCGCCTCCCGTCGCCAGCGCGTCGCTGACCGTCTCGCCTTCGAGATGCCCGCCCTTGACCAGCGCCGCCTTCGCGCCGGCCTCGACGAGAGCCGCGCCGGCCGCCGCGAGATCGTCCTCGCCGCGCATCGGCCGCCCGGTCAGCGCCGCCGCCTCCTCGGCGTTGGGCGTGACGAGCGCCGCAAGCGGCAGCAGGCGTTTCATCAGTACGGGAACCATTTCGGGCGCGGCGAGCGCCCCGCCCGAGGTCGCCGCCAGAACGGGATCGAGCACGACCGAAACGCCTTTCGCCCGCGCTTCGAGCGCCGCCGTGATCGCTTCCGCCGCGCCCGCCTCGCCGATCATGCCGATCTTGATCGCGTCGGCGCCGATGTCTTCGAGCACCGCCTCGATCTGGGCGCGGATCACCGCCGGCGCGACCGGGTGGACGCTTTTGACGCCGAGCGTGTTCTGCACGGTGAGCGAGGTGATCGCCGCCGCCGCGTAGCCGCCGAGCGCCGTCACGGTCTTGATGTCGGCCTGCACGCCCGCCCCGCCGGACGGATCGGAGCCGGCGATGATGAGCACGCGCCCTTTCATCGCCCCATCCTCTCCCCGCTCGCGCCGGAATCGGCGGCGATAAGACGCGGCGACGGATCGGCGAGGGAGAGCGTCATGGGTTTCGCGAAACTGCTGTGGGTCGGACTGTTCTGCTGCATCGGCGCGCTTCTGGTCAAACTGTTCCCGAACGCCGCGTTCAGCCTCGGCGTCGACGTGGCGAGCGCCTGGCTGCTGTTCGGTTTCGGCGTGTTCCTGATTCTAGCCGCCCTACTGGCGGCGACGAAAGGCGACGCGCGCAGGGAGTAGTTTGCCGCGCGCCCTAGCCCTTCGCCGCTTCCACCGCCGCGCAGATGTCGGCGACGACGGCGTTGACGAGCGTTTCGTCCTCGCCCTCCGCCATGACGCGGATCAGGGGCTCGGTGCCGGACTTCCTGATGACGAGACGCCCGGCGGCGCCGAGCCGCGCCTCGCCGGCGGCGATCGCCGCCTTCACCGGCTCGGCGGCGAGCGGATCGCCGCCCGAGAAGCGCACGTTTTTCAGAAGCTGCGGAAACGGCGCGAAATTGCGGCAGACCTCGCTGGCGCTGCGCGCTTCCTCGGCCATCACCGCCAGCACCTGCAGCGCCGTGACGAGGCCGTCGCCGGTGGTCGAATAGTCGGATAATACGACGTGTCCTGACGGTTCGCCGCCGACGTTCATGTCTCTGGCGCGCATCGCCTCGACCACGTAGCGGTCGCCGACCTTGGTGCGCTCGAGGACGAGGCCCTCGCCGGCGAGAAACTTGTCGAGGCCCATATTGGCCATCACCGTCGAGACGACGCCGCCGCCCTTGAGCCGTCCCTGCCGGCTCCAGGAGCGGGCGATCAGCGCGAGGATCTGGTCGCCGTCGACGATCTCGCCCTTCTCGTCGCAGATGATGACGCGGTCGGCGTCGCCGTCGAGCGCCACGCCGATGTCGGCGCGGTACTGCAACACGGCGTTCTGCATGGCGCGCGGATCGGTCGAGCCGCAGTCGCGGTTGATGTTGAAGCCGTCCGGCTTGTCGCCGATGTTGATGGTCTCGGCGCCGAGCTCCCACAGCACGGTCGGCGCGACCTTGTAGGCGGCGCCGTTGGCGGTGTCGACGACGACGCGGAGCCCTTCGAGCGACAGGCGGCGCGGCAGCGTGTTCTTGGCGAATTCGATATAGCGCGCGCCGGCGTCGTCGACGCGCTTGACGCGGCCGAGGTCGGCGGAGCCGGCGAGTCCGGCTTCCGGCCCGTCCTCCATCAGCCGCTCGATTCTCAGCTCCGTCTCGTCGGAGAGCTTGAAGCCGTCCGGGCCGAAAAACTTGACGCCATTGTCCTGGTACGGATTATGCGAGGCGGAGATCATCACCCCGAGATCGGCCCTGAGCGAGCGCGTCAGCATCGCCATCGCCGGCGTCGGCAGCGGCCCGAGCAGGAACACGTCCATGCCGGAAGCGGCGAAGCCCGCCGTCAGGGCCGGCTCGATCATGTAGCCGGAAAGCCGCGTGTCCTTGCCGATCACCACCCGGTGGCGGTGCGCGCCGTTCTTGAACACCCGCCCGACGGCCATGCCGAGGCGCAGGATGCGCTCCGGCGTCATGGCGCCGGCGTTGGCGAGGCCCCTGACCCCGTCGGTGCCGAAGGCTTTCCGCTCCGTCTGGCCGCTCGCCGCTTTTACTGGTTTCGGCGCGTCGTCATCCCCGCGCATGGCCGGACTCCTGAATAGGGCGGGAAGCCTACCACGCCCCCGCTGCCAATACTTTAACGTTTAAGACAGGGATTAACCTGAGTTTTTGGCGTTTTCTATGGCGGAAAAGACGGCCAGCGCCTGGCGCGTCGCGGCGACGTCATGGACCCGGAAAATGGCGGGCGCGGCGGGGCCCAGGACCGCCCGGGCGGCGAGGACGGCGGCGATCGAGCCCCCGAGCCGGTCTGCGGCCTCTCCCGGCCGGTCGAGGGCGGCGATGAAGCGCTTGCGCGAGGCCCCGACCAGCACCGGCCGGCCGAGGGCGGCGAGGCGCCCCAGTCCGGCGAGAAGGGCGAGATTGTGGGCCGGCGTCTTGCCGAAGCCGATCCCCGGATCGAGGATCAGGCGGCTTTCCGGAACCCCCGCCCTCACCGCCGCCTCCAGGCGGCCGGCGAGAAAGGCGCAGACCTCGCCGACCACATCGTCATAGTGCGGATGATCCTGCATGGTGCGCGGATCGCCCTGCGCGTGCATCAGCACCACGTCGCAGCCGAGCGCCGCGGCGGTTTCGAGACTGTCGGGCGCGTAGGTCAGCGCCGAGACGTCGTTCCAGATCGTGGCGCCCGCGCTGACCGCGGCGAGCGCCGCTTCCGGCTTGCGCGTGTCGATCGAGAGGCGGGCCTGCGTCTTTCCCTTCAGCCCCTCGATGACGGGAATGGTGCGCGCCAGCTCCTCGTCGAGATCGACCGGCTCGGCGCCCGGCCGCGTCGACTCGCCGCCGACGTCGAGAATGGCGGCGCCCTCGTCCGCCAGTCTCAAACCGTGCGCCACAGCGGCGCGCGGATCGAGAAACCGTCCGCCATCGGAGAATGAATCCGGCGTCGCGTTAACGACGCCCATGATGGCCGGCGCGGCGGTCATTGCGCCGCCGTCGCCTCGGCGAGACGCTTTTCGAAATCCGCCTGCTGCCGGGCGATCAGCGCGGGAAACGCCTCCGGATCGACGAAGGCGAGCGGGTCGCCGGCTTTCTGGCGCGCGCGCTTTTCCTCCATCCCGAAAAACTCCGGATGGCCGGCGAGCAGCACGTCCGGACGCATCGCCCGCGCCTTTTCGAAGGTGCGCCGGTAGTCCTCGACGACGCCTTCATATTGCGGGCCTTTTTCGGGGTCGGCGAGCCGGTTCGCCGCGACGCTCGCCGAGCAGAAGAACAGCACGCTGTAAGGCTTTCCTTCCTCCTCGACGGTCATCGACCAGGAGGTGCAGCCGCGCGTGTGGCCGGGAGTCAGATTCGCGGTCAGCGCCGCGCCGCCGAGCGACGCGGTTCCGCCGTCGGCGACGGTTTCGTCCACCGCCACCGGCGGCGCCGACATCTGCGCGTCCTCCTCCGAGCCGAGATAGACGCCGCCTTCGAGCGCCGAGCGGTCGCCCTCCGAGGCGATCAGCGTCGCGCCGGTCAGCGCCTTCAGCGCCGCGAGCCCGCCGGAGTGATCGAAATGCGCGTGGCTGTTGAGGAGGATCTTCACGTCGGAAAGCCTGAAGCCGAGCGCCTCGATGTTGCGGGCGATCAGCGGAACGGTTTCCGGCAGGCCGCCGTCGAGCAGGATGTGGCCTTCGTGCGTGGCGATAAGATAAACGCCGAGCCCGCACGGACCGACGGAATAGATGTTTCCGATGACGCGGAACGGTTCGTAGGGCTCGGTCCAGCCGGGATTCTCTTCGCCCCAGCCGGACGCCGGATGCAGCGTCGTGTCGAAGAAGTCGCCGATCTCGGCGGCGACCTTCTCGTGCACGCCGTCGCGGTCGACGCCTTTCGCGTCCTTGCAGAATTCGACGAAGGCGCGGCCTTTCTTCGTGCACGGATTGAGAAACGTGTAATGCCCCGCGCCGGGAACCGTTTCGTAGCGCGATGCGGCGACCGCCTCCGCGATGGTTTGCGCGTTTGTCGCCGCCGGGGCGACTGCGTCGTTCTCGCCGACGACGACCAGCATCGGCGCGTCGACGGCCGCGAGGCTTTCGGGCGTGAACGAACGGCCGAGCGCCGGAGCGATCAGCGCCGCCGCCCTGACGCGCGGGTCGCGATAGTCGGCGCCGGCCTCCGCCTCGAGACGCGCGGCGAGCCCCGGATCGGCGTCGAGCAGTTTCTGGAACTCGTCTGCCGCCGCCTCGAATTCGGGCTGCGGCTCGCAGGTGAAGTCGGCGTCGGGGCCGGCGCAGAAGGTCTCGTTCAGCGCCGGGCTGAACCGTCCGCCGGCGACGGCGGTCGCCGCGTAGCCGCCGAGCGAGAAGCCGGCGACGCCGATGCGCTCGCGGTCGACCAGCGGGCCGAACTCCTCGTCGGCGAGCACCGCGTCGATGACGGCGGAGAGATCGCGCGGACGCTCCCAGATCATGCGGAAGCCGCGCGGATCGTAATGGTCCTCGGCGCCGGTGTTGCCGTGATGGTCGACGGCGGCGACGATGTAGCCGCGCTCGGCGAGGCGCCGCCCCAGCCACATCATCTGGAAGCCGGCGCCGCCGGTGCCGTGCGACATCACCACGAGCGGCGCCTTCGCCTGCCGCGGCGGCGCGCCGCGCTGCGCGGCGCCGCCGCGGAAGATCGGGTCGTTCTCGGGAATGTCGAGCGCGGTTCCGGGGCCGGGTTCGGCGGCGGGATACCAGATCAGCGTCGCCAGCGGGCGCGGGCCGTCGTCCGTCCAGTTGCGCCGCGTCTCGTCGGCGTAGGCGCGCCGGGTCATGCCGACGTCGGTGAATTCGGTTTTCGCCGGCGCCGCGTCCTTCGGCGCGCAGGCGGCGAGCGCCATGCCGGCGAACAGCGCGGTTATCATACGTGTGCTGAGCAAAGTCCCTCTCCCGGTCCTGCGGCCGCCCTCATCTATAGTGAAACAAAAACCCTCCGCCAGCGAAACTGACGGAGGGTTGAAAATCGGCTGCAAACCGGAAGCGGGGGTTACGCGCCCTGCGGGCTCGGGAAGCCTTCGGGGCCCTTGCGCGCGGTTTCGCCGCCGGTCGGGGCGCCGGCGGTCGGCACCGAGGACGGCGGCGGCGTGAGCGAATCCGACGGGTCCTCGCGGACGATCTTCTCGCCTCTCAGGACCTTGGCGATCTCGTCGCCGGTCAGCGTTTCGTATTCGAGCAGCGCCTGCGCCAAACGCTCCCATTCCTCGCGGCGCTCGGTGAGGATCTGGCGCGCCTTGTCGTGGCCTTCGGTGACGAAGCGGCGGATCTCGTCCTCGATCAGCTTCGCGGTGTCGGTGGAGATCGCCTTGGTGCGGGCGATGCTCTGTCCAAGGAACACCTCGCCCTCGTCCTCGGCGTAGGCGATGGGGCCGAGCTTTTCGGAAAGACCGTACTGGGTGACCATGGCGCGGGCGATCTTGGTGGCGTGCTCGATGTCGGAGGCGGCGCCGGAGGTGACTTTCTCCTTGCCGAATTTCAGCTCCTCGGCGACGCGCCCGCCCATCGCCATGGCGATGCGGGCCTTCATCTGTTCGAGGCTCATCGAGTAGCGGTCGCGTTCGGGCAGATACTGCACCATGCCGAGGGCGCGGCCGCGCGGGATGATCGTCGCCTTGTGGACGGGATCGTTGCCGGGGACCGTGATGCCCACCAGCGCGTGCCCCGCCTCGTGATAGGCGGTGAGCTGCTTCTCGTCGTCGGTCATCACCATGGAGCGGCGCTCGGCGCCCATCAGCACCTTGTCCTTGGCGTCGTCGAACTCCTTGGCGGTGACGAAACGCTTGCCGCGCCGGGCGGCGAGCAGCGCCGCCTCGTTGACGAGGTTCGCGAGGTCGGCGCCGGAAAAGCCCGGCGTGCCGCGCGCGATGGTGCGGATGTTGACGTCGGGCGCCAGCGGCACCTTCTTGGCGTGGACGTTGAGGATTTTCTCGCGGCCGACGACGTCCGGGTTCGGCACCACCACCTGGCGATCGAAACGGCCGGGGCGCAGCAGCGCCGGGTCGAGCACGTCCGGGCGGTTGGTGGCGGCGATGAGGATGATGCCCTCGTTCGACTCGAAGCCGTCCATCTCGACGAGGAGCTGGTTGAGGGTCTGCTCGCGCTCGTCGTTGCCGCCGCCGAGGCCGGCGCCGCGATGGCGCCCGACCGCGTCGATCTCGTCGATGAAGATGATGCACGGCGCGTTCTTCTTCGCCTGCTCGAACATGTCGCGCACGCGGGAGGCGCCGACGCCGACGAACATCTCGACGAAATCCGAACCGGAGATGGTGAAGAACGGCACGTTCGCCTCGCCGGCGATGGCGCGGGCGAGAAGCGTCTTGCCGGTGCCCGGCGGGCCGACGAGCAGCGCGCCTTTCGGGATCTTGCCGCCGAGGCGCTGGAACTTCATCGGGTCCTTCAGATACTCGACGATCTCCTCAAGTTCTTCCTTGGCCTCGTCGATGCCGGCGACGTCGTCGAAGGTGACGCGGCCCTGGCGTTCGGTCAGCAGCTTGGCGCGCGATTTGCCGAAGCCCATCGCCTTGCCGCCCGCGCCCTGCATCTGGCGCATGACGAAGAAGATGAAGGCGAGGAAGATGAGGAACGGCAGGATGTTGAACAGCAGCGACAGCGCCAGCGGCAATTCTTCCTCGGGGGTGATCTTGGTGGCCGCGCCCGAGGCGTTGAGGCGGTCGGCGATGGTGACGCCCGACTCGGCCGGAATGGCGGTGACGAAATGCGTCCCGTTGGCGAGCACGCCCTTCACCTTCTCGCCGTCGATCTCGGCTTCCTTGACGCCGTTGGAGTCGATGCGGCTGACGAATTCCGAATAGGTGAGCGGCTCAACCTGCGGGCCCGGCGTCGACAGCTCGAAGAGCTGCAACGCGATGATGAAGAAAATGAAGACGAGGCCCCAAATGAGCAGGTTGCGTCCGTTCATCGAGCAATCCTTAAGGCGAACGCAGCCGCGCCCGCGGGTTTCAGACAATTTACAAGATCGGTGTTAAGAAAGCCGGGCGCCACGGGGGACCGTCAGATTTGCGTCAATCTTAAGAAAACGACAGCGGTCCTAACAAAATCGAAGCACCGGGGCGAAAAAACGTTCTTCCGCGAGCGGTTTCAAGGCGATTGCGCCGGACGAAGCGAATAAGGCGTCGGGCGCGCCGAGCAGGGCCTCGTCGGGCGCGTCAAAAAGCCCGCGCGCCGGGTGCGTCAGTCCCGCCGGTCCGAGCGGCGCGAGAACCGCCGCCGGGCCGCTGTTTTCCGCGATGAAGCGCCCGTCCCACAGCGCCCGTCCGCCGGCCGGCAAGGGCAGGCCCGGCAGCGGATCGACCCCGGCGCGCCCGAGCAGCGCCGCCGGCTCGCGCATGACGAAAACCGTCCCGCCGCGTCGTTTCAAAAGCGCGCCGCCGAGCGTCGCCGCCCCGGAAGCGGCGAGGGCTTCGAGCGCCGCCGCCGCGTCCGCTTCGCCGGGCGGATGCTCGCTCCCCGACACCGCGCCGATGAGGCGGGCGACCATCGCCGCCGCCGATCTGTCGAGCCGCGACGCGGCGAGGCTCGCCCAGCCGCCGGCGTGGAAACAGCCGCCGGCCCCGGCGAAAACGCGCGCCTCGGCGGCGGCGAGCCTTTCCGCGGCGGCGCGGGCGCGGGCCGCGGTTTTCAAGAGCGCGTCGCGGGTCAACAGCTTCTGCTCTTCGAGCGCGGCGAGCAGGGCGCGGGCGCGGACGCGCTCATAGGCGGGATCGTCATTGGACGGATCGTCGGCGTAAGGCTGGCCGAACGCCGCGCAGGTCGCGCCGGTCTCCTCGCGCGTCGCGTCGAGGAACGGACGCAGCAGCGCCAGCGGCGCGCCGGGTCCGGCGGCGATGCGCGAGACCGGCGCCATGCCGGAAAGACCCTGCGGGCCGGCGCCGCGGGCGAGGCGCATGAACACGGTCTCCGCCTGATCGTCGGCCGTATGCGCGGCGAGAATGGCGGGAAAGCCGAGCCGTTCGGCCTCGGACGCCAGAAGCAAATAGCGGGCGCGGCGCGCCGCCTCCTGCTTGCCGGCCGACGGCTTGTCGCCTTCCCAGACGAGAATCCGGTGATCGAGCCCGGCGGCGCGCGCCCACCGCCCCGTCTGCTCGGCCTCGGCGCGCGAGCCGTCGCGCAGGCCGTGATCGACGGTGAGGGCGACGACGTCGGCGCCGGCTTTGGCGTCCACCGCCGCCAGCCGCATCAACGCCATCGAGTCGCGCCCGCCGGAAACGGCGACCGCATAGCGGCGCGGCGCGGCGAGCCCGTCGAGGCGCGCGCGGTAGGTTTCAAAGGCGAGCGGGACGGTCATGCGCCGATCCTAACGCCATCGCCGCTCGCCCCGGCGGACGCCGGAGCGGGCGCGCATAAAGGACGGGGCGCGGGGCGCCGTCTCGCCCTACTTGCAGTTGATGCGCTGCATCTCGATGTCGGCGCGCTGCATCACCGCCGGGGCGGCGCTCGGAAACTTGCCGCGCATCGACTTGAACACCTGACAGGCCTCGGTGTTCTTCTGCAGCCGCGCGAACGCCGTGCCGAGCTTCAGATAGGCCTCCGCGGCGCGCGGATCGTTGGGATACTTCTTTATGTGCGCGATGAAGGCGTCGGCGGCGTCGGCGTTGGCGCCGGTCGCGAGATAGACTTCGCCGAGACGGAACTGGGCTTCCGCCGTACGCGGATGATTGGGAAACGCAGCGACGTAAAGCTCGAAAGCCTTCTGGGCGCGCGCGTAATCGCCGCGCAGCAGGAACGACGAGGCGTATTCGAACGCCTCGTTGGCGTCGAGCGGCAGCGCCACTTCCGCCTCGTCGCCCGAGGCCTCCGCGATGCGGTCGCCGATCGGATCGCCGGAGCCGCCGAGCCGGGCCGGACCGCCCGTCGCGCCGGCGGCCGTCGCCTGGCCGGGCGCGCCCGGCAGCGGCGCGCCGTACTCGGCGGCGCCGAGAGTGTCGCCGGCCATCGCGGCGGTCAGCGATTCGATGCGCGCATTGGCCTGGTCGAGCCGCCAGGTCAGCTCCTCGACGCGGCCGGTGAGGGCCTGCACCTCCTGCTCCAGACGGCCGATCTTCAACGCCGAATCGGCGGCGGAAGGGGCCCGCGCCTGCAGGTCGGCGACCGCCTGCTCCAGCATCTCGACGCGGTCCTTGGTCGACTGCGCGGCGGCGGGCGCGGCGAAGGAAAGCGCCAGCGCGCCGGCGGCGAACAGGGTGAAGACGGTGTTTCTCATAGCGCCGGTTCCCATAACCTCAGGCCTTTCAGGCGACACGCCTCTAAACAGCATAATGCGCGCGGACTCTCCCGCGCGCCGTTTCGCGCGCATCCTACCGGAATTCACCCGGCCGGACCAACTCCGCGCCCCGCGACCCTAAGGCGCTGATAAGACAAAAGAATGGCGGCGGAAGCGGCGAAGCGCGATGCTTCGGCCGGCGATTTTTTCGAGGTGTTGCAGATGATCATCGGGGCCCATTCGATTCTCTATTCCAGAAACGCCGAAGCGGACCGGGCGTTTGTGAAGGACGTTCTCGCCCTGCCGCATGTCGACGTCGGCGGCGGCTGGCTGATCTTCGGGCTGCCGCCGGCGGAAGTCGCCATTCATCCGGGCGAGGAAGGAACCGCGCAGGAATTCTATTTCATGGTCGCCGACGTCGAGGCTTTCGCGGCGCGCGCCGAACAGCATGGCGGCGCCTGCGCTCCGCGCCGGAAGATGGACTGGGGCACGCTTACCGAGCTGACGCTGCCGAGCGGCGCGACGGTCGGCGTCTACGAGCCGGCGCATGCGCGGCCGAAACCGCTGAAGCCGAAGAAAGCGAAGAAGCTCGCCAGAAAAGCCCGGAAGGCCGCCGGCGAGACGGCGAATAAGCCGAAGAAGAAAAACGCCAAGAAACGCAAATAGCCGCTTTCTGCCGCGCAAAAACAAGCGCGCCGGCCCGAAGGCCGGCGCGCCTTTCATTCCGTACGGAAACCGTCGCTTACGAGCTGACGCCGGAAAGCGTCGTCGTGGCGTTGCGGTTCACCGACCAGGCGTCTTCCGTCGAGCGCGGATCAAGCGGGCGCTCCTTGCCGTAGGACACGGTGGTGATGCGCGAGCCGTCGACGCCCATCGACACGAGATAGGCGCGGGCGGCTTCGGCGCGGCGGGCGCCGAGCGCGAGGTTGTACTCGCGGGTGCCGCGTTCGTCGCAGTTGCCGGCGAGCGTGATGCGCGTCGACGGATATTCCTTCAGCCACGCGGCCTGACGGGCGAGCGTCGCCTGCGCCTGCGGCGTCAGCGTGTACTGGTCGTAGGCGAAGAACACGCGGTGTCCGACATTCTGTTCGAGGTCAGCCTGGCTGCCCGGCTCGACGCCGGTCGGACGCTGCCCCACCGAAGAAGACGAATCCGTCGCCGCCACGTCCGGACCCTTGTTGGTCGTGCACGCGGCCGCCATGACGAGCGCGCAGAACACGCCCGCCGTTTTCACGATTGTTTTATAGTTCATGACCCTCATTGCTCCACTTGCATTAGCCGAGCCGTGCGAGCGCGCCCCCGCTTACAGCCCCTCACCCATAGTTCGTGCGCGGCCGATCGCGGTACGCCATCTGACCTGCATAAAGCCGCGAGCTTACGATCACCTTCCGGGTATTCCGAAAAGTTTAACCGTCGATTGATTAGTACCGTTGCTCGCCTCGCCGATCAAGAAAAGCCGTTCCGGCTCGGTAATGAATATTTCGTTACGGCTTTTTTATGGCAAAAGCGGCGACCAGGCCGGATCCGACGCCATTCCCGGCGTGCGGATGCGGCGGAGGTTTTGTCCAGTCAAATCAACCGACCAGAGCGCCGTGTCGCCGCCCGAGCCGTCCCGGTTCGACGCCGTCTGCCGATAGAACATCAAAACCCGCCCGTTGGGGGCCCAGGTCGGCCCCTCGTCGAGGTAACTCTCGGTGAGCAGCCGTTCGCCGGTGCCGTCGGGCCGGATGACGCCGATATAGAAGCGGCCCTGGTACTGGCGGGTGAAGGCGATGAGGTCGCCGCGGGGGCTCCAGACCGGCGTCTGGTAGCGGCCTTCGCCGAAGGTGATCCGCTTCTGATTGGAGCCGTCGGCGTTCATCACATAGATCTGCGCCGTGCCGCCCCGGTCGGAAGTGAAGGCGATGCGCCGCCCGTCCGGCGACATGGTCGGCGACACGTCGATCGCCGGATTGTCCGTGAGCCGCGTAAGCTGGCGGGTGGAGAGCTGCATCTTGAAGACGTCGGAATTGCCGCCGCGCTCCATCGACAGCAGCACCTGCGTGCCGTCGGGCGAAAATCTCGGCGCGAACGTCATGCCGCGGAATGAGCCCAGCGGCTCCTGCTCGCCGGTCTCGATGTTGAACAGATAGACCTGGCCCGGACGATTGTCGAAGAGGGCCATGTAGGTGATCTGCTGCTGCGTCGGCGAGAAGCGCGGGGTCAGCACCTGATAGTTGAGGCCGTCCGTCAGGGGCGCCGGATTGGCGCCGTCCTGATCCATGATCATCAGGCGCTTGACGCGGCGGTCTTTCGGGCCGGTCTCGTGCACGAAGACGATGCGCGTGTCGAAATAGCCGTCCTCGCCGGTCAGCGACTTGTAGACGAAGTCGGCGACCTTGTGCGCGGCGCGCCGCCAGTTGTCGGCCGGCGTCTTGAAGGAGACCGCGCCGAGCTGTTCGTCGGCGTAGACGTCCCACACGCGGGTCGCCACCTCGATGCGCCCGTCCGGCAGATCGCGCACCTCGGCGGCGACCAGCACCTGCGCGTTGATGAGCCGCCAGTCGGCGAAGCGCGGACGGACGTTGACGCTCGAAAGATCCTCGATATAGGCGCGCGGGTCGATCACCGCGAACAGGCCCGAGCGGTCGAGGTCGGCCTTGACGACGTCGGTGATGTCGCGGCCGACGCCCTGCGCGGTCGGACCGGCGGCGATGAATTCAGGAACCGCGATCGGCATCGGCTCGACGGTGCCCTGAGTGATGTCGATCCGGACGCGCGCCTCGCCCGGCGCGGCGGCGAGCAGCGCCAGCGGAGCGATCAGGGTAAGGATCAATTTCGTCGTCTTGTTCATCGTCTCACTTTCATGTGCTGCGCGCCCCCGCAACAGTTAATATCCCGCCATCTCGCTCGGATCGAACACCAGCTCCATCTCGCGCCATGTGTTGTAGCGGTCCGGCGACAGGAAATCATAGGGCTGGCACGACACGACGGCGCGGATCGCCGTCTGCTCGGCGACTTTCCAGAAGCGGTTGCCGGAAAGGTTGATCTGCATCGAATTGGCGACGCGCGGCGCGCCGATGAGCGTGCCGTCGCGGTTGAGCTCGAACTCGAGCTGCACGACGAGCTTGTTGGCGTCCGGCGCGCCGGCCAGCGCCGACACCGACCAGCAGCGCCCGACGGCGGCCTTCATCTTCGAGATGTCGCTCGCCGTCAGCCGGTCGCCGGCCCCCACGGCGGCGCGCGCCTTTTCCGCCTCGAGCGTCGTTTCAGACGGCGCTTCGGGCTTCGCCTCTTCCTTCTTCGCCTTGTCGACGACGGCGGCGAGCCGGTCGAAATCGAGCTCGTCGGTTTTCGGCTTGGGTTTCGGCTTCGGCTGCTCTTTCGGCTTTTCCTTCGGCGGCTCGGGCTTTTTCTCCGGAACCGGTTCGGGTTTCGGCTTCGGCGCCTCGGCGAGCTTCGCCGGCTCGGGCTCGGCTTTCGGCTGCGGCTTCGGCGGCTCGGGCTTGGGTTCTTCCTTGGGCGCCGGCGGCTCGGGTTTCTTTTCTTCTTCGGGTTTGGGCTTCGGCGCGGCGGCGGGCACGCTGGTCTTTTCCGCCAGCTCGGCTTCGCGGATCAGCTCGATCGGCACCACCGGCTCGGAAACGACTTTCGAGCGCCAGCTCTCGGGCAGCGAAATGAACGCCAGCCCGATCGCCGCGAGGTGAAGCAGAACCGAAGCGATGACGCCGAAACGCATGGCCCTCGCGGGTCCCCCTCTCGCGCTAGTTCAGTTCAGGATCGGAGACGAGGCCGATTTTCTTGAAGCCCGCGGCGTTGATGCGGCCCATGACGCGCATCACGTCGCCGTACGACCGCGAGCGGTCGCCGCGAATGTAGATGCGCTGCTCGTAGCCGGCGGTGGCGATCGCCTGCAGCCGCGGCACGAGGCTGTCGATGTCGACCTCGGTCTCCTGCACATAGATGACGCCGTCGGCGGCGACGGTGACGGTCAGCGGCTCGCCCTGGTCGGGAATCGGCTGCGCCGCGGTTTCGGGAAGATCGACGGAGACGCCGACGGTCAGCAGCGGCGCCGCCACCATGAAGACGATCAGCAGCACCAGCATCACGTCGACGAACGGCGTGACGTTGATCTCCGCCATCGGCCTGACGCGTCCCGGCCGGTGCCGGCTGACGCCCGTGCCGCTGTCTGTGATTCCGATCGCCATCAACGCGCCCTTTCGTCAAGCTGCCGCGACAGGATCGCCGAGAACTCGTCGGCGAAGCCCTGCAGGCGCACCGCGAAGGAATTCACCGACGCCGTGTAGCGGTTGTAGCCGACGACCGCCGGAATGGCGGCGAGCAGGCCCAGCGCCGTGGCGAACAGCGCCTCGGCGATGCCGGGGGCGACGACCGCGAGGTTGGTGTCTTTCGTCGCGGCGATCGCCTGGAACGCCGTCATGATGCCCCACACCGTGCCGAACAGGCCGACGAACGGCGCCGCGGAACCGATGGTGGCGAGCACGCCGAGATTGCGTTCGGCGACTTCAAGCTCGCGCGACACGGCGACGTTCATCACCTTGTCGATGCGCTGCTTGGCGCCCGCGGCGAGAATGTCGGTGCGGCCGGAATCCTTCGAGCGCGCCCACTCGGCCATGCCGGCGGTGAACACCCGCGCCATCGGATGGTCGCCCTTGTCGCCGAGCTTGCGCGCCAGCTCGTCGAGCGGCTTGCCCGACCAGAACTGATCCTCGAAGCGGCGCGACTTGGTCTTCAGCCGGCCGAAAAGCAGCGACTTGTCGATGATGATCGCCCACGACCAGATCGAGGCGACGGCGAGAATGCCCATCACCACCTTGACGACGAGGCCGGCGCTCCAGAACAGACTCCAGAGGCTGAACTCGCCTCCCAGTCCTGCGCCCGCCGCAATCGCGACATCAGTCTCCATGTTCGCCTGTCCCCTGCACTCGCCCGCCGCGCGGGCCGGTTTCGCGGAAAATGTTTCTAGCCATGCCCGGCCTTTTCAGGCCGGAGACGCCGCCCTTGGCGCCTGATCCTCGCCGGCGCCCCGTGTCTTAGGCGCCGCTCGTTAAGCGTCTGTTAACCGTAAGAGCCGCCCCGCCCGAACCCGGCAAAGGTCCGCGCGACGCCGCCCCGCCGGGCGCGCCCATCGAACGATTACCATCGCCGGGCGCGACTTTGTAACCTTTTCTCCGCCGAGATGCCCACAGAATTTGGGCGAATCCTAGGCGCGTTCGGCCCGTCATAGGCGACGATTGCGAAGCTTTAATAGCGGGAGTTGCGCCGGTTCGCCCGACAGCCGGAGGGCGGCGCGTCATCCGCGCCGCCCTCTTTGCATCCGCTTTGCGTCCGGCTTGGCGTCAGTCCTGACGCTTCACTCTTACAGGCGCCTTCGCCGGCGCGACTGTCGCGCGGACCGGCGCGGCCGCGCCCCGCCAGACCGCGGCGTAGCGGGCCCCGGCGCCGGAGTCATAGCCGGTGACGACTTCCGTCAGCATCCCGGCCTGACGGGCGCTCTCATATTCGTTCTGATACTGCCCGCCGGTCAGGCCATGGCGGGACTTGCCGCCCGCGGGCGCGGCCGAGCTGAAGATCGCCGACAGATACGACGTTCCTTCATGCCGGTAGCCGTCGAGATAGACGACGCGCCGTCCCGCCTGCGCGTTCTCGTTGAAGACGCTCTGATAGTCCGCCAGCGGAATTTGCGAGCGCAGCGCCCATGAGCCGATGTCCTTCTTTTCGTAGAGCGCCGTGTATTGACGGCCGCCGCTCGAGACGACGGACACCGACACGGGCCGGTAGCCCTGCCCGGTCAGCTGGTCGAACCGCGCCTGGTGCTGCCCGGCGTCGAGGCCGTGATAGGCGGCGTATTGCGGGCCCGACGTCTTCTTGAACCAGCCGGCGTAGCGCACGCCGTTCTTCTGCGCGTAGCTTTCGATGACGACCGGGCGGTAGCCGGCCTGCGTGAGCTGCTCGAACTTCGCCTGGTACTGGGCGCCGGAGAGGCCGTGAAAACCCGCTCCCTGCCCGGACCGCTTGCGCGCTATGACGTTGACGAAAACCTTGCCGTCGACGTCGAACATGTCGAGCCACACCGGCTCGTAGTCGGCGACCATCATCTGGTCGAAGAAACATTGATAGTCCGAGATCGGCATGCCGTGCCGCGCCACCTCGGCGAGGCCGGAGCGGATGTTGCCCGGGACTTTTTCAGCCGTGTACGTCTCGCCGCCCTTGAACAGCCCGCCGGGGATGTTGCAGATGCGCGGATCGCGGTTGCGCTTCGAGCCCGCATTGTCCTGCAGGAATCCGCCGACCGTGGTGATCGGGTTCGTATCGCGCGGCACGCCGACCTCGAAATGAAGGTGCGAGCCCGACGCGCAGCCGACCGCGCCTTCGTCGCCGAGATAGGTTCCCGCCTTCACCGTGTCGCCGACCTTCAGCTTGGCTTTCACGGTCGTCGAGTCCTTGCGCATGTGCGAATATTTCGTCCATTCGCCGTTCGGATGCTCGATCCACACATAGTTGTTGTTGCACTGAGGAGCGGTGTCGCTGTCGAGCTGCGCCGAGAAGCCGTCCTCGATGAAGCGGATGACGCCGTCGGCGGCGGCGACGATGCGGTAGGTCGAGCCCTCGCGGCCGCTCATGTCGATGCGGCCGACCGGATCGTGACCCTTGGCGTCGTTGGTGACGCGCACCTTGGTGCCGTCCTCGTACGGAATGCGGTAGACGCCGTCCGATTTCGGGGTCTGAGCGAGAGCGCCGGCGGCGGCGAGCGATGCTGCGAGCGCGAAGACGCCCGTTCTCAGGATAATCATGCAAGACATGCGGTCCTCCCCTTCTGCCTACGGAAGAGTGCGCCGCAAGGGGGGAGATGCGCAACCCGCAATCGCCCCGACAACCGTCCCGGATATGCGGGACGAAGGCCCGGCCTAGCGGGGCCGGAAGGCCTCCAGAATATCGGCGGGCAGGCGGCGGGGCTTGCCGGCGGGGCTCATGCAGACCGCCTCGACCGCGGCGCGGGCGAGGAGCGCGTCGCCGCGCCGGATCTCCTGGTCGAGCAGCATCCGCGCGCCCCTGACTTCGGCGAAGCTGGTGCGCACGTCCAGCAGGTCGTCGACGCGGGCCGGGACGAGCCATTCGGTCGTCATCTTGCGGACGGCGAACACCAGGGGCTCGGGGCGCGCCAGAAGCTCCGTATGCGTCACGCCGCATTCGCGGAGCGATTCCGTGCGCCCGCGCTCGAAGAAATGCAGGTAGCGCGCGTGATAGACGACGCCGGAAAAATCCGTGTCCTCGTAATAGACGCGAACGGAAAGGCGAAATAAGTGGGTATTCTTACAGATAATTGCCTAACCCATATATCATACCGACGTCTCATTTGGCGAAGCCTCTAAGCTCTTTCTTGCTTTTTCAACTTCATCTCGAATTTCCCGCACCCGCTTTGGAATCTCATCTTTACCCCAAATGCTACCAAAGGTTTTTTCTAAGCGATCCATCGCAGACATAACCGCCCGCGCAGCAACGAATACCGCTTCAATGTTGGATTTCACCAGCTCAATGTCGTTATCAATCGCACTCTCATTTGCAAGAAACCGTTGCTCAACAACCGAAAGCTTCCCTGAGACGGGAGCCAATCTGAGTCGCTTAGACACTATTGCTAAGCCATACCCAATTGCTAGACCCCCCAGAAACGCCAATCCATAAGGTGTTAGTGGGCTGGAAAACAAATTGAATTGAGACTCCACGATTCCCTCTCCATTTTGTTATTGCCTAACGATCTTACATACCTCTCAGTCAGGTTCCAACTACACTAGCCAGAGGTTAGAGAGCTACTTCTCCTGCATTTTCATGCGCAACGTAGCTCAGCCGCGCGAATAGACGATGATGTTTTCGAGAAACCCGCCGGCGCCCTTTTCCATCAGCCAGAACATCGCCGCCATGCCGAGCGTGAACATCGTCCAGACGCCGCCGAAGATCAGCAGAAACAGGATCGACCGGTTGACGCCGAACGCCAGCACGGCGCGCGCCGGGTCGCCGGCGTCGTAGCGCACGGCGACCTGCGAGCCCGCCGGCAGCGCCTCGTAAATTTCGTAGTGAAACGCCCGCCCGCTGCTCGCCGAATAGCCGAAGGCGATCCTGTCGCCCTCGTAGTCGCGGCCGGCGACATTGTAGGCGTAGCGCAGCTTCGTCCGGTAGGTCGTCCCGTCATCATCCGTGTCCGTCACGAAGTCCGACGACACGATCCGCCCCGGCGTGGTCGGCCAGCCCTCCGCCTGTTTCGACAGGAAGAGCGAGCGCAGCCCGAACCCGAGT
Source organism: Pseudomonadota bacterium (assembly GCA_036337175.1). Classification (GTDB taxonomy): domain Bacteria; phylum Pseudomonadota; class Alphaproteobacteria; order Caulobacterales; family Parvularculaceae; genus Amphiplicatus. Next base: position 617,025 of record JAYZEQ010000002.1, on the reverse strand, counting down.
ATGGCGACGCCGATGGCCAGAAAAAGAGCGAAGAAAAGCGTCAGGAAAACCGGCGCGCCGTTCATAGTTTCCTCCCGCTTCGCCACCTAATTTTATCCCATCAGCATAATATCGTACTTATCGATTTTGGGCTCGAGGACTTCATGTGCGATCCTTGCCAACTTGGCCTGCTCGCCTACAAATGTGGCCCCTTCCGCAAACCACTTTCGCGCCTCAGTATCTGACACCCCCAAGGCTTTCACTACATTCTCAATCATACTCTGGTTCAGCCCTCGAACCTGAGAAAGAAGATCTGAAATTCTACTTTCTGGATATGACCCCGCATCCAACTTCATGGAAGCCTGATGAAAACCGACTCTTCCAGTATGCGAAATTGTACGATACGGAAATGATGCAAATAAATTTCCTGCTTCAGAGAAAGCATCCCCAGCTACATGACCAATTGCAGCTAAATTCATTGTACGAATTACTGATCCAAAAAATGGCCCGTTCGTCGGGACGCCGCCTCCAGAGTGAATTGTTATATGAACTCCAGAAGCGCCCGCGTGAATGAATTGAGAAACAACCTTTACTAGCTCTTTTACGCCGTTTTCGTCGACCGGACGCGAAAACAAAATAGTAGCAAAGTCGTGCGTTTTTGGTTCTCGCGCAACTCTCTCTAAGTTTGATTTAGACAAGCCAGAATCCATTACGCCTCGAACAAATCCCCGCCGATCCCCTTCGGCGCGGCCATTCCGAGATGCTTCCAGGCGCTCGACGAGAGGACCCGTCCGCGCGGGGTTCTCTGGATGAGGCCGCATTGCAGGAGGAACGGTTCGACCACGTCCTCGACCGCGTCGCGCGCTTCGGCGAGGGCGGCGGCGATGGTCTCGACGCCGACCGGACCGCCGCCGAAATGCTCCGCGATCAGACGAAGGTAGCGCCGGTCGAGCGGGTCGAGGCCGAGGGCGTCGATTTCGAGGCGGGCGAGCGCCTTGTCGGCGACGGCGCGGTCGACGATCATCGCGCCCTCGACGGTCGCGACGTCGCGCACCCGGCGAAGCAAGCGCCCCGCGACGCGCGGCGTGCCGCGCGAGCGCCGGGCGATCTCCATGGCGCCGTCGTCGGACATGACGGTCGCGAGCTTGTCGGCGCCGCGCCGCACGATGGAGGACAATTCCGCATGCGAATAGAAGTCGAGCCGCACCGGGATGCCGAAACGGTCGAGCAGCGGCTTGGCGAGGAGCCCCGAGCGAGTGGTCGCGCCGATCAGCGTGAAGCGCGGCAGGTCGATCTTCACCGAGCGCGCCGACGGGCCCTCGCCGATCATCAGGTCGAGCGCGTAATCCTCCATCGCCGGGTAGAGCACTTCCTCGACGGCCGGGGTCAGGCGGTGGATCTCGTCGATGAACAAGACGTCGCCGGCTTCGAGATTGGTGAGGAGCGCGGCGAGATCGCCCGCCTTGGTGATGACCGGGCCGGAGGTCGAGCGGAAATTGACGCCGAGCTCGTTGGCGACGATCTGGGCGAGCGTGGTCTTGCCGAGGCCGGGCGGCCCGTGAAAGAGCACATGGTCGAGCGCCTCGCCGCGCGCCTTCGCCGCCTCGACGAAAACCCGCAGATTGTCCTTCGCCTGCCGTTGCCCGACAAAATCGTCGAGCCGCTTTGGCCTGAGCGCCGCGTCCGCGTCCTCCGGCTTCCTCGCGCCTTCGATGAGTCGGTCGTCCTTGCGGGCGGGTTCAGCCATTCGCGTTCGCTCCCCCCTCTCCCGCTTGCGGGAGAGGGGCCGGGGGTGAGGGCCGCCGGCTTCGCAATGATAAACGGACGACGGATCGGGCCGCACCCTCGCAACCCTCACCCCTAACCCCTCTCCCGCAAGCGGGAGAGGGGAACGGATCATCATTCCGTAGCCTGAGCATCACGCCGCCAGCTCCTTCAGCGCGCCCTTGATGAGCGCTTCGACGCCGGCTTCCTCGCCCAATGAACTCGCCGCCGCGCCGACCGCGCGTCTCGCCTCGACGCCGTCGTAGCCGAGATTGGAAAGCGCGGACACCGCGTCGGCGCGCGCGCTCGCGGACGGCGCCGCTTTCGCCGGGCCCGCCATCTTGCGCGCCGCCGCTTTCAGCGCCGCGCCGGACGCGGCGACGGCGCCGACTTTCGCGGCCAGCTCCGCGGCGATGCGCTGGGCGAGCTTTCTGCCGACGCCGTGGGCCCGGGCGAGCGCCGTCACGTCCTCCGCCGAAATCGCGTCGTAGAGATCGTCCGGCGGCAGCACCTGCAGGATCGCCAGCGCGTGCCGGGCCCCGACGCCCTGCACCGACTGCAGGAGGCGGAAAGCGCGCCGCTCCTCCTCGCTTTCGAAGCCGTAGAGACGGATCAGGTCCTCGCGCACGATGGTCTCTATGCTGAGCATCGCCGCCTCGCCGACCGCGAGATTCTGCAGCGTGCGCGCATGGGCGAAAACCTCGTAGCCGACGCCGCCGACATCGACGATCGCCCAGTCCTCGTCGACGGACGCGACGGTTCCTTTCAGACGCCCGATCATGCGCGCGCCCTCTCCTCTATGCGTTTGACCGCGCGGTGATGCGCATGGCAGACGGCGACGGCGAGCGCGTCGGCCGCGTCGTGCGCCTGCGCGCCGGAGGCCGGGAGCAGCACGCGGATCATCGCCTGCACCTGTTCCTTGCCGGCGTGGCCCTGCCCGACCACCGCCTTCTTGATCTTGCTGGCCGCGTATTCGGCGACCTCGAGCCCCGAAAGCGCCGGCGCCAGCAGCGCCACGCCGCGCGCCTGCCCCAGCACCAGCGCGTCGCGCGGGTTGGCGTTGACGAAGGTCTCCTCGACCGCCGCCTCGTCGGGGGCGTGCGCCTCCAGAAGCCCGCGCAGCGACGCGAAAATGAAGGCGAGCTTGCCCGCGCGCGTCTCGGCCCGGGGCGGGCGCAGCACCCCGGCGGCGACGAACGAGAGGCGCGGGCCGTCGCAATCGACGACGCCCCAGCCGGTCGCCGCCGACCCCGGATCGAGCCCCAGAATGCGAATCACCGAACCCATGGCCGGCAGCATAGGGGAGTCGGGAAAGAACGAAACGGGAATATTTGGCCGGACCGTCGCTATTGCCGGCCGCCGCGGGCGGCGGCGATCTCCTCCGCGAGGCGGGCGCGCAGCGCTTCGGCGTCGGCGCGGAAGCCGTCGCCCATCTCGTCGGCGCCGATCAGCGCCCGGTCGACCCAGCGCAGCGCGGCGCGCGGGTCCTTGTCGCGGCCGTCGCCCTCGGCGAGCGCCACGGCGTAGAGGAACTGTCCCTGCGGGTCGCCGGCGTTCGCGGCCTTTTCGAACCAGTCGGCGGGACGCTCGCCGCCCGCGCCCGACGCGCGCCCGTCATGCAGCATCAGGGCGAGGCCGACCATGGCTTCGGGGAGTCCCTTCTCCGCCGCCTGCCGCATCCAGTAGTCCGCACCCTGAGCATCCGGTTTGACGCCGCCATTGTCGTAGACGAGCGCCAGATTGTAGGCGGCTTCGCGGTGGCCCTTCCCCGCCGCCTTTTTCAGCCATTCGGCGGCGCGGCGGTAATTCTGCTCGCGCCCGGCGCCGCCGAGATAGGCCGCGCCCAGAAAGAACTCGCCGTCGGCGTCGCCGGCCCGCGCCGCTTTCTCGAACCAGTCGGCGGCGGCTTCAGGGTCGCGCGCCAGGCCGTCGCCGTTCATGCGCATCAGGCCGAGCTGCACCTGCGCGCGCGGGTGGCCCTGGCCGGCGGCGAGCGCGTACCAGCCGGCGGCGCGCTCGTAATCCTGCTTCACGCCCTCGCCGTAATAGGCGAGCTCGCCGAGCGCGAACTGCGCGTCGGCGCTGCCGGCGTTGGCGGCTTTCGCATAGAGGTCGATGGCGCTGGCGAGATTCTTTTCGCCGGCGAGGCCCTTCTCGTCGAGATAGCCGAGCATGTGCTGCGCGTCGCGGTCGCCGGCCTCGGCGAGCGGCGCGGCGATGGCGCGCGCCCCTTCATAGTCGCCCTGGCTCAGCCGCTCGAACGCCTCGGCGACGCTCGCCTCCTGCGCCAGAGCCGGCGCGGCGGCGAGAAACAGGGCGGCGAGAACGGTTTTGAAAACGGACATGGCGGCCTCCCCTTGCCGTTTCGGGATAGCAGGATTCAAGCGCATTCATAACCTGTACGGCGCGCCCGGGATGACGGCTTCTGCGAGAGTCACCGCGCCTCTTCCATCGCCGCGGTGAAGCGCTTCACCGCGGCGGCGGGGCCGTCTTCGGCGCCCCACACGGCGTTCGACACGGCGAGAAAGTCCGCGCCGGCGCGCACCAGCGGCGCGCAATTCTCCGGCGTGATCCCGCCGATGGCGACGCAGGGCAGCGTCGTCGCGTAGCTCCACCATTCGAGAATCTCGGGGTCGGCCCGGGTCGGCGCGTCTTTCGTCCCGGTCGGGAAGAAGGCGCCGAAGGCGACATAGTCGGCGCCGGCCTCGCCGGCTTCGAGCGCCAGGTGTTTCGAGGCGTGGCAGGTGACGCCGACCGTCGCCGCGTCGCCGAGCAGCCTGCGCGCTTCGCGGGCGCTCATGTCCTTCTGGCCGACATGAACGCCGTCGGCGCCGGCTTTCTTCGCAAGGTCGGGGCGGTCGTTGACGAGCAGCGCGACGTCGCGCGCCCTTGCGAGCGGCAGGAGCTTCTCGGCGGCGCGCAGAATCTCGTCGTCGGGCGCCGGCGTTCCGGCGCGGTCCTTCAGCCGCACTTGCAGGCAGGCGACGTCGCCGCCGTCGAGGGCTTGCGCGAACGCTTCAGCGAAGCGCGCGAGATCGGCGACCACAGGCGGCGTGACGAGATAAAGGCGGCAGGACATGGAAGGTAAGCGCCAGACGTTGCAAAGCGGAACTACGACGGCGTTCCCCTAGCACCGAACTTCCCGAACCTGAAATCTACGCCGCCAGCGCCTTCGCCTCGCGTTCGGCCTGCGTTTCCTTGACCTTCGGCTGGAGCAGGCCGGCCTTCAGATCGGCGGGCACCGAATTATAGATCTCGGGCGCGGCGATTCCGAGCTTCGCGCGTGCTTCGGCGAGCGGCAGGGGCAGCAACGCCTCGACATCGTGCTTCAGGATGAAATCGGCGCCCTTGCCGATGCGGCGGCCTTCCATCACCGCCCTGATCAGCGGCGCGCGCCAGGCTTCGCGCTTCTGCGCCAGGAGGCCGATGGCGATGATGAGGCGGAAGCCGGGATTGCGTGTCTGCTGATAGGTGAAGGCGAGATTGCAGAGCTCGCCGAGCGCGTCGCGGCCGTAGCCGGTCAGGACGTGCCAGAGATCGTGACTGACCGAGAGGTGCAGGAACAGGCGGCGGAACTCCTCGAACTGCGTCTCGCATTCGTAATCGATGCCGGCCTCCGCCGCCGCGCCGAGCAATCCTTCCGGCGTCAGATTTTCTCCCTCCATGAAAGCGAGATAAACGCGGCCGAGGCTGCCTTCCGGCATGGCGCGCAGCCAGTCGCGGTCGGAGAGAATTTTTTCAAGCCGCACAGGCTCGGAGACGACGCGTCGCCCGTAAGGCGTCGCCGCGAATTTCTTGAACAGCTTCTTGCCGCTCGATCCGGCGAGCGCCTGCACGGTCTCGAAAACCTGCCGCGTATCCTCCTTGTTGCGGATGAGGCGGATCACCGAGACGAGCGCGTGCACGGGGCGGACGGGCTGGGTCGGCGGCAGCGGAAAGCCGTCATGCCACTCGATCTTTTCCGGCGGCACGTGCGCGGCGAATCCCGTCGGCTCGGGCGCGGGCCCGGCGGCGTCGAACTGAGCCTGTTGCGGCTGCGCGTTCATGGCTGAACTCCGAAACGGATGTTATCCGGTTACACTGACCAGTTTACCTCCCTGAATGTCGGCTCGGGGCGGGCTTTCGTCAAGAGCCGGCGGAGAATGTTTCCGCGCCGGCGCCGGCGGATTAACCTTGCCGCCGACATCAACGGAGAGGGCGATGAAAGCTGGACTGATCGCGGCGACAGCCTTGATGGGCCTCGCCGCCTGCGACCGGGGCGACGACGTGCCGTTCAACCCCAACGCCGTCGAAGAAAGCGTGGCGGCGCTGGTCGAGAACTGGGCGGCGGCCGGGGAAGGCGACGACTACGACGCCCTCGCCCGCTACTACGCCGACGAGAAGGGCTTCGCCTGGATCGAACTCGGCGAAGTTCGGTATACGGATCACGAAGCCATCGTCGCCGGCCTCGAGGCGGCCAGAGGCATGCACCTCAAGGTCGACAACGAGGTCGGCGCCGTCGCGGTGACGCCGCTGTCGCCTGACGCCGCGGCGTTTCACGCCGCTATCGGCATGCATATCGCGTCGGACGCCTTCACCTATGCGTTCGACGGGGTGCTGTCCGGCGTCGCGATCAAGCGCGACGGCGAATGGAAGTTCCTGCAGGGCGCGTTTTCGGAAAAGCCGAAGGCGGAATAGTCTTTTCGCTCACACCTAAAAAGCCACTGACTCGCGCTTGAGAAAAACATGCCCGCTTGGGAGGCTTATTTCGATGAAAGCGGCGACAAGGATCAAGGTCGCGTTTTTACGTTAGCGGGGTATATCTTTCGATCAGATCGCGCACGGATATTAGAAGGAAAATGGGGAAAAGCATTATCGGACGCAGGCGTTCCCTTCTTTCATATGGTCGACTGCGCACATGGGAATCGCGCCTTTAAGCATCTCTCCAAGGATTCGCGTAGCAAGTTAGCTAAACACTGTATCGATTTGATCAAGCAACACGCCAGTTGTGGTTTCTGCTGCGCGTTCAATCCTAATCGATTTAGTCACCCAATGGGGCTAAAAAAATTAGAGGATCCATATACTCAGGCCGTAAATTTTACGCTGCTTCATGTGACGGCAAGGCTCAACTATAATGACTCCTTTCCATTGCTAAATGTTTGCTTCGAGGCTGGTCACGCAAGCCAAGGGTCGGCGAGGAAGTATATTGATGAGACTATCAATTTAGTCGGCCTCCTCAGAAGTCGCATACCGCCAGAAATTAGATTTGCGACCAAGAAGGAAGCTGTCTTATTGCAATGCGCTGACCTTCTTGCGTGGCAAGCTGCAACGGATATTAAAAATCGTGCCGACGAAATCCGCCCGCGCCGCAAAGATTTCATTTCATTGTTAGAAGCTCAGCACCACTTCATGTATTTTATGGCGGATAATGAATTTAATCTCCTAACTGACCGCGAACCGATAAGAGAGGGACGCCTCACTGACGAGTATGTCAAGGAGTTATTCAGTACAAAGACAGATTCGACACAGAGGCTAAAAGAAATACAGCGCATGTTTGATGCGCAGGGCTTATCAGAGTTTGGAACTGACGCTATTATAGGCAGAAAGCTACCGTCCCAATCCTAGCCCTCTCCTGCACGCGGGAGAGGGAATCTGACGGGCGCCTGTGAAGCCGCGCGTCTACGCCGCCTCGAGCCCGTCGGACCAGTCGCCTTTCTGGGCGAGGGAGTTCATTTTCGCGCGGTGGGTGAACGCCGCCTGACCGGCCTTGACGTTCTCCGGCTTGCCGCCCCACGCCTTCAGGGGCGCCGCCTGCAGCGCGCGGCCGTAGGAGAAGGACAGCGGCCACGGCATCTGATCCGCATACTCCGCATTCATGGCGTTGAGGTGCGCCGTCGCCTCCTCGTCGGACTGGCCGCCCGAAAGGAAGACAATGCCCGGCACGGCGGCGGGAACGGCGGAACGGAAGCATTTGACGGTCTTCGCCGCCACCTCGCCGACGCCGGCCTGCTTCGCCGCCTTCTTGCCGGCGATCACCATGTTGGGCTTGAGGATCGTCCCCTCGAGCGCGACGCGCGAAAAATACAGCTCCTCGAACAGAAGCTTCAGCGTCATCTCGGTGACGTCGTAGCAGCGGTCGATGTCGTGATCGCCGTCCATCAGCACTTCCGGCTCGACGATCGGCACGATCTCCGCTTCCTGGCAGAGCGCCGCGTAGCGGGCGAGCGCGTGCATGTTGGCGCGCACGCATGTGTAGGACGGGATCGAGCGGTCGCCGCCCCGGCCGATGTCGATCACCGCCCGCCATTTGGCGAAGCGCGCGCCGAGATCGTAATACTCCTTGAGACGCTCGCGGAGGCCGTCGAGACCTTCGGTCACGAGTTCGCCCGGCGCGCCGGCCAGCGGCTTCGCGCCCATATCGACCTTGATGCCGGGGATCGAACGCGCTTCCTCGATCAGCTTGACGAGGGGCGTGCCGTCCTTGGCGTTCTGGCGGATCGTCTCGTCGTAAAGAATGACGCCGGAGATGTAGTTCTCCATCGCCTCCTTGGAGCGGAACAGCATCTCGCGATAGTCGCGGCGGTTGTCGGCGGTCGACTCGACGCCGATCGAGTCGAAGCGCTTCTTGATGGTGCCGGACGATTCGTCGGCGGCGAGAATGCCCTTGCCCGGCGCGACCATGGCGACCGCGATCTTGTTCAGTGCGTCGAGATTCATGAGGTGATTCCCCTTCAGGCCGATCAGTTGGTTTCGAGCGCCTTGACGCCCGGCAGTTCCTTGCCTTCCAGCCATTCAAGGAAGGCGCCGCCGGCGGTCGAGACGTAGGTGAAATCGTCGGCGGCCTGCGCATGGTTAAGCGCCGCCACCGTATCGCCGCCGCCGGCGACGGCGACAAGCCCCGCCTCCTTGACGCGGCGCGCGGCGTAGCGCGCGGCCTCGACGGTCGCCGTGTCGAAGGGCGGGATCTCGAAGGCGCCGAGCGGCCCGTTCCACACCAGGGTTTTCGCCGTGTCCATGCGTTCCGCGATCAGATCGACCGTGTCGGGGCCGAGATCGAGGATCATGTCGTTCTCGCGCACGCTGTCGGCGGCGCGGGTCTCGTGCTCGGCGTTCGCCTCGAATTTTTTCGCGACGACCACGTCGACGGGCAGGATGATCTCGCAGCCGCGCGCCTCCGCCTGCGCCATGATCTCGCGCGCCGTGTCGGCGAGCGACGGTTCGCACAGCGACTTGCCGACGAGATAGCCCCTGGCGAACAGGAAGGTGTTGGCCATGCCGCCGCCGACCACGAGCATGTTCGCTTTCGAGACGAGATTCAAAAGCAGGTCGATCTTGGTTGAGACTTTCGCGCCGCCGACCACCGCCATCATCGGCCGCACCGGATTCGACAGCGCCGCCGCGAGATAGTTGAGCTCGCGCTCCATGGCGCGCCCCGCCGCGGCGGGGAGAAGATGCGCAAGCCCCTCGGTCGAGGCGTGGGCGCGGTGCGCGGCGGAGAAGGCGTCGTTGACATAGATGTCGCCGTTCGCCGCGAGCTGGCGGGCGAACTCGGGATCGTTCTTTTCCTCGCCCGGATGGAAGCGGGTGTTCTCCAGCACGGCGACGTCGCCGATCGCCATGGCGTCGACGACGCTCTTCGCCTTGTCGCCGATGCAGTCGGCGGCGAAGGCGACGGGCTTGCCCATGAACACGGCGAGCTGTTCGGCGACGGGCTTGAGGGAAAAGTCCGGGTTCGGACCGCCTTCGGGCCGGCCGAAATGCGACAGGAGAATGACCTTCGCGCCTTTCTGGCACAGTTCGATGATCGACGGGACGGCGCGTTCGATGCGGGTTCCGTCCGTCACCTTGCCGGCCTTCATCGGCACGTTGAAATCGACGCGCACCAGAACGCGCTTTCCGGAAACGTCGAGATCGTCGATGGTGCGGTAGGCCGGCATTGTCAGTTCCCTTCGCCTTCAGCGGGCGGAACGCCTTCCTCCGGACAACGCACGAACACGGTCTCGTCGTCCGCCCCCTCGCGCTTCATGCGCAGCATTTCGCCGTCGACATCGAGTTCGAGAACTTCCGTGCGTTCGACGCCTTCGGACTCGCAGGCCAGCGCCACGAGATAACCGCCTTCGGTGCCTTCCTCGACCTGCCCGATGAGGCAACGGTTCTCGTAGCCGAGAAACTCTCCCTCGGTGATGGCGATCGGCGCGTTTTCGCCGGAGCCCGGCGCGTTTTCGCACCAGTCCGCCTCGGCCGCCCAGACGCCGACATAGACCGGCGCGGCGGGCGGGATCATCGGCGCGGCGTCCTCGGCCGGCGCGGCCGGTTCGACCGTCGGCTCGACGGGCGCCTCCCGGACGGCGCGCTCCTCCGCGTCGCCGCAGGCGGCGAGGAGGGCGAAGGCGCAGAATGCGGAAACGGAACGCAGCGTGATCATCTTCTCATCCCTTCGAAGACCGACCATGGCGAACACATCCCTCCCCCCGCGGGTTCCTTGCGCCGGCCCTAGAGGAACTTCGCCATTTCAAGCGCCACGTCGCTCATGCGCGTCGAGAAGCCCCACTCATTGTCGTACCAGGTGAGGATGCGCACGAGGCCGCCGTCGACGATCTGCGTCTGCTTCAGGGCGAAGGTCGAGGAATGCGGATCGTGGTTGAAATCCGACGAGACGAGCGGCCGGTCGGTGTAGCCGAGCACGCCCTTCATGCGGCCGTCGGCGGCCTCGACGATGGCGGCGTTGATCTCCTCGACGCTGGTCGCGCGGCCCGGCACGAAGACCAGATCGACCACCGAGACGTTCGGCGTTGGCACGCGGATCGACGAGCCGTCGAGCTTGCCCTTCAATTCCGGCAGCACGAGGCCGAGGGCTTTCGCGGCGCCGGTCGAGGTCGGGATCATCGACATCGCCGCGGCGCGGGCCCGGTAAAGGTCCTTGTGCATCGTATCGAGGGTCGGCTGGTCGCCGGTGTAGGAGTGCACCGTCGTCATGTAGCCGCGCTCGATGCCGATGGCGTCGTTCAGCACCTTCGCGACCGGCGCGAGGCAGTTCGTGGTGCACGAGCCGTTGGAGACGATGATGTCTTCCTTCGACAGCTTGTCGTGATTGACCTTGAAGACGATGGTCTTGTCGGCGTCGCCGGAGGGCGCCGAGATGAGGACGCGCTTGGCGCCGCCCTGAATGTGAGCCGCCGCTTTCGCCTTGTCGGTAAAGAGGCCCGTGCATTCGAACACGATGTCGGCGCCCATGTCCTTCCAGGGCAGCTTCGCCGGATCGCGCTCGGCGAACACCTTGATGGGGCCGCGCCCGGCGTCGATCGTATCGCCCTTGACCTTCACGTCCTGCGGGAAGCGTCCGTGCACGGAGTCATATTGCAGGAGATGGGCGTTGGTCTCGACCGGTCCGAGATCGTTGACGGCGACGACTTCGATGTCCTTGCGCCCGCTCTCGATCATCGAGCGCAGCGTCAGGCGCCCGATCCGTCCGAACCCGTTGATGCCGACTTTCAAGGTCATGGTCTTCTCCTAGTCGATAAGCTCTTTGGCGGTTTTGACGACCGCCGCCGAAGTGATTCCGAAATGCTCGTAAAGCGCCGGCGCGGGGGCCGAGGCGCCGAAGCCGGTCATGCCGACGAACGCGTCCTTGTGGCGCAGCACGCCGCCCCAGCCCTGGCGGATCGCCGCCTCGACGGCGACGCGCGGGGCCTTGCCGAGAACTTTCTCGCGGTACTTCTTCGGCTGCGCCGCGAACAGCTCCAGCGACGGCGCCGACACGACGCGGGCCTTGATCTTCTGGCAGGCGAGATCGGCCTGCGCGGCGAGCGCGATCTCGACTTCCGAGCCGGTGGCGATCAGGACGACGTCCGGGTCCGGCGCGTCGGCGACGATATAGGCGCCTCTGGCGCAGAGATTTTCGTCCGTATGCGTCAGGCGGGCGGGCTTCAGGTTCTGGCGGGTGAGCGCGAGAACGCTCGGGCGCGCTTTTTCTTTCAGCGCGATCTCCCAGCATTCGGCCGTCTCTATGGCGTCGGCCGGGCGGAAGACGAGAAGGTTCGGAATGGCGCGCAAGGCGGCGAGATGCTCGACCGGCTGATGCGTCGGCCCGTCCTCGCCGAGACCGATGGAATCGTGGGTCATCACGAAGACGACGCGAAGCCCCATCAGCGCCGCAAGCCGGATCGACGGGCGGCAGTAATCGGTGAAGACGAGGAACGTGCCGCCATAGGGAACGACGCCGCCATGCAGCGCCATGCCGTTCATGGCCGCCGCCATGCCGTGCTCGCGGATGCCGTAATAGAGATAGCGCCCGGCGTAGTTCGCCGCCGTCAAAGGGTCGAGCCCCTTGGTCTTGGTGTTGTTCGAGCCGGTGAGGTCCGCCGATCCGCCGAGCGTCGACGGGATCGCCGCGTTGACGATTTCGAGCGCCATTTCCGACGCCTTGCGGGTGGCGACCGTCGGCAGCTCCTTGGCGAGACTTTCCTTGTAGTCGCGGATCGCCGCCGTCAGCGCTTCGTCATGGTCGCCGGCGAGCGCCGTCTCGAAGGCGTCCCTGTCGGACGAATTGCTGACCCGCGCGCGCCATTGCTGGCGGGCGTTGCGGGCGCGCCGTCCGTGCGCGCGCCAGGCGGCGAGAATGTCTTCGGGGATTTCGAACGGGGCGTGCGGCCAGCCGAGCGCCTTGCGCGCGCCCTCGATCTCCTCCGCGCCGAGCGGCGAGCCGTGGCTCGACGCCGTGCCCGCCTTTTTCGGCGCGCCGCGGCCGATCACCGTCTTGCAGGCGATGAGGCTCGGGCGGTCCGACGCCTTCGCCTTCTCGACGGCGCGCGCCACCGCTTCCGGATCGTGGCCGTCGACCCGTTCCGTCGCCCATCCCGACGCCGCGAAGCGCGCGAGCTGATCGGTCGAATCGGAGAGCGACACCGGCCCGTCGATGGAGATGCCGTTGTCGTCCCACAGAACGATCAGCTTACGGAGCTTCAGGTGCCCGGCGAGGGCGATCGCCTCTTGGCTGATCCCCTCCATCAGGCAGCCGTCGCCGGCGATGACGTAGGTGTGGTGATCGACGAGCCCGTCGCCGAACCGCGCCGCAAGATGCGCCTCGGCGATCGCCATGCCGACGGCGTTGGCGAGGCCCTGCCCGAGCGGCCCGGTCGTGGTCTCGACCAGCGGCGCGTGGCCGTATTCCGGATGCCCGGCGGTTTTCGCGCCGAGCTGGCGGAAATTTTTGATCTCCTCGATGCCCATTCCCTCGAAGCCGAGGAGATAGGCGAGCGCGTAGACCAGCATCGAGCCGTGGCCGGCCGACAGCACGAAGCGGTCGCGGTCGGGCCAGTCGGGCGCGGCGGCGTCGAACTTCAAGAAGCGCGTAAAAAGAACGGTCGCGACGTCGGCCATGCCCATCGGCATGCCCGGGTGACCGGATTTGGCGCGCTCGACCGCATCCATCGCCAGGGCGCGGATGGCGTTCGCCATGTTCGCATGGGATACGGCGTCGGCGTGCGCCCCTTCATGGGCGGAGTCGGCCATCGAGGACCTCGAGTTCGGCGGGATAAGCGCCCGAATGCGCGTGCGGCGCTACATGCCAAGCGGGACAGGGGGGGTCAAGAGAAGGGACGAGGGATTGGCGATGAGGCGGCGGAGGGTCGCGGGCGCCCCTTTTCCAATCCCTCATCCCCAATCCCTCATCCCTGTCTTCCCTGCCGCGTCGTCGCCTGCCACAGTAGCCGCCTCAACCCCAGGACGAATCGGAGGCCCTCATGTCGGCTCTCGAAAACGCGGTGCAATCGCTCGCCGGCGCCCTCGACGCGCTGGAGGCGCGGCTCGACGAACGGCTCAGCGAACTGGCCGCGCACGGCGATTTCTCTGACGCGGCGCGCCGTCAGGCCCGCGCCGCGCGGGCCCATGCGGGGGAAGCCGCCGAGACCCTCGCCGGGGCGATCGGCGACCTCCGGGCCCTGCTCGGCGAATCGAAAGCGGCGGAATAGGAAAAGGGAGCGCGGCATGGCGCAGGTCGAAGTCACCGTAAACGGGCGCGTCTACAAGATCACCTGCGACAACGGGCAGGAGCAACGCCTGCAACAATTGGCAGGATATTATGATCGCCACGTCTCGAAGCTCGCCGCCGAACTCGGCCAGATCGGCGACCCGCGGCTGATGCTGCTCGCGGCGCTGACCGTCTGCGACGAACTCTTTGAAACCCGCCGCCGCCTCACCGACATGGAAGGCGCGACCGACGCCCTCGACGCCGAAACCGTCGGCGGCGCCAGCCGCGTCATCGAGGCGGCGACGCGGCGCGTGAACGCCATCGCGGAGAAGGTGGCGCAGGGGTAGGGGCAGGAAAACCTAACGTTGGCTTACATACCCAGATCAACCCAATCCATTAATAGGATTAGGCGCAGCAGCGCCAAGCTCTTGAATAAAACAGCTCGCGTGAAGAATTGCTTGATCATACATTCGCTGAGCCGGAGTAATTCCGACTGATAGCGCTTCTTTTACGGGCATCTGTCGAGAGTAGGTAAGGATCAGCGTGCCAGGTTTGCCATATTGAGGCGCAGCCTTCACACGTGTGATGCCGACATAGAAAAGCCGCCGTTGCTCCTCAATATGTTGTTCCTGCTCAGCTAGAGTCAGGCCATCCGCAGGAGGCCTAGGCAAAAGACCTTGAACGCAACCCGCAATGATTGTGACAGGCGCGTTGAGTCCTTTGCTCTTATGGAGACTCATAATCCGAACATCTTCAATCTCAGTTGGAATGTCCGGCTGACTGATTAAGGTTGAAAGCTCGCGAATAAATTCGTTGCGATCGGTAATACCTAGCGCGTCAATAATGGCTATTGCTAGCTTACGAATGTCACGGGTTGTATCTTGCCCTTCCGGAAAAAGTTGATCGACCACAGCCGAAAGATCGGGAAGCGTTTCAAGATCATTTAGAGCCTCAAGGATTTTGCGGAACGAACCCACTACACCCTTCGTGTAAGACAACGACAACGCGCCACTCTCAAGCTGAGTCAATGCTTCCCACGGAGAGATTCCATTTTCCTCGCAATGTTGGCGAACACGACTATATCCAGCAGCATTCCAGTCATTTCCATTCACGCCAACAAGCCAACGTAGCGCTACTCGATCTTCCCTATTCACAAAGAGTTTTAGTAGCGCGAAAGCCCATTGAGCATCGTAGTGGCTCAATTCTGACTCAGCATAATAAGATTTGGTAGAGACACCTTGCTCTACTAGGGCCTCATACAGCGGAGTTCCAAAGGCCCTACTTTGAGCAAGCACGAGAATGTCTCCAGCAGGCACACCGTTTGCGATCATTTGCGATACTAACCCAGCAACACCAGCAACCTCCTGCGCAATCGTATTATATTGGATAATCCGAACGTCGCCTGCGCCGTTAGCAGGCATCGGATTGAGACGTCGCGGCACAGGACGATGAGTATTGTGTCCTATTAAACTGTTTGCCATTTCGACAACGCGCGTCGGGCAACGGCGACAGTCATCTAAACTAAGGTCATCCGCCCCGGCATTAGAATTAAGCCATTCACGGATGCCATCTGGATGAGCGTGTTTGAAGCTATAGATCGACTGGTCGTCATCACCTACGATGCAAACGTCCGCACTGTCTGAGAGCAGCTCGATGAGACCTTGCTCGGCTCGGTTCAGATCTTGGTACTCATCTACTAATATATGAGAATACTCAGTCCTTTCGCCGGCTGCTGGATTATTATGTAAATATTGATGAAGCTGTGGAATGACCTCACCAATTAACATCGCCTCGTGAAATCTGAGCCATGCCAGAAGATCAGCCTGAAAGGCCGCATCTGCAGGAGCAGGCGTATATCCCGGTTGCTGATGCTGAAGGCGGGCCCAAGCGGCTTCGTAGGCAATCTTCAGCTTTTTGACTGCTTTCTTGCCACCATGGCTTGCCTTTAAATCGCTGATTAGCGGTTCGAGTTCGAACTCATTGAGAGGTCTCGGAACTCGACCGGTCGCGCCCAGCACATGGTTTCGCATTAACATACGCAGAGCCAGGCTATGAAGGGTTACGCCTTCAAGATCATCGCAACCCGGAACATTCATGTTGACAAGTTCGCGGTGCAGATCTTCGGCAGCAACTCTTGTAAAAGTCACCGGAAGGATTGCTTGGGGAGTAACGCCACTTTCTAAGAGCCGAGCAACCCGCCTTTTCATCGCAAAGGACTTACCGGTGCCGGGACCAGCAACTACGCGGACACGAGCATTAATAGACGACGCAATTTGGTATGCAGGAGTTTCAGGATTAAGGCCATCGGACCAAGGCATGGGGTACCGTGTTAAATACAATAATGAATCATTGAGTTCTAATTATTAGGGGTATACTATTTTTTTTCAAGTTCTTACGTATATGCATTACACGCGCCGTAGCGTGTGGCTTGCTAAGCCTCGTCTTTTAAGCTCTCATCTCGCCACCGCGATGAACAAGCTTGCCTCACCGTGAGACGCCGAGACGTGCTCCTACACGAGGCTATCGAAATCATGCGCGTCCTGCGACGAAGCCGCTCGATACCGCCTGCCACAGCGCATGCGTCCGACCGCCGTCCGTTTCACTTTTACCCCATGCCCCGCACAGCCGCCTGTCATTGCGGAAGCCTGACGCTCTCCTGCGAGGGCGAGCCGGCGAAAATATCGCTCTGCCATTGCCTCGACCGCCAGCCGCGTCATCGAGGCGGCGACGCGGCGCGTGAACGCCATCGCGGAGAAGGTGGCGCAGGGGTAGAGGCAGGCGGTCCGCGTCGCGATTTTCAGGGGCCGACGCGCACCATGTTTGCGAAGGGGGCGGTCTGACGCATCTGCTCGGCGCCGCCGCTCTCCTCGAATTGAGAGACAAGCTGCTTGGCGAAATCAGGGGCCTCTGCCGGCGCGCGCTCGGAAAAGGGCGGGTCCGGATAATATTCTATGCCGAGCTGAAGCGTCTTCGCCAGGTTCTCGCCGCCGATCAGCTGCGTCAGAAACAGCGCGGCGTCTATGCTCGCCGAGACGCCCGCCCCCGTCACATATTTGTCCGATCTGTGATAGCGCCCCGGCGCGAACTCAGCGCCGAAACGGGCGAGCCGGTCGCGATAGAACCAATTGGTGGCGGCTTTCCGGCCTTTCAGCGCGCCCGTCGCGGCAAGGAGCCCGACGCCGTTGCAGACGCCGACGGTCCAGATCGACGTCGCATCCAGCGCCCGGAGCTTCTGAAGGCAGCCTGCATCCTCTTCGAGAGCGAATGCGCCGGGACCGCCGGGAATATAGAGAATATCCGTCGACTGAACGTCGTCAAAGCCTTTCCATGCGAAAACGCCGAGCCGCCGCGTGTCGGCGGCGATCAGGCTTCTGTCCTGCGAGAAAAACTCGACCTCCATGCCGGGAATTCGCGCCAGCACCTCGTACCCGCCGATTGCGTCAAGGGCGGTGACGCCGTCGAAAATGAAAATCGATAGTCGCATGAGGGGCGGCTCCTTTCAGAAGCGGGAAAATAGAGGACGCTTGGCTATTAACGGCCCCGTCATCTGGCGGAAATGACAAATATCGCTTAAAATCTGCCAATGACCCGACCGAGGCGGATTCTGTTCATCGTTTATCCGGGGTTCGAGATCCTCGATCTTGCGGGGCCTGCGAGCGTATTCGCCAACGCCAACCTCGCATGCGGCGCGACCCGTTATGAGATCCGCTACCTTTCCGCCCGCGGCGGACGCGTTCGATCCGGCGGCGGCCTTGAAATGGAAACCGCGCCGATCAGCGCCGAGCGGCGGACAGCCGACGACACGTTGCTCGTGGTCGGCGCCGGCGCCGAAGATCTTCGCGCTGCGCTTCTCGACGCTGAACTGATTTCTGCACTGAGCAATATGGCGAAGGGCGCTGGCAGAATCGGATCAATTTGCAGCGGCGCCTTCTTGCTCGCAGAAACCGGGGCGCTCGACGGCAAGTCAGCCACGACGCATTGGGCCGCGCAAACCTATCTCGCGCGCCGCTATCCCGCCGCCAGACTCAATGATGACGCGCTTTATGTCGTCGATGGAAATTGCTGGACGTCCGCCGGCGTAACTGCGGGCATTGACATGGCGCTTGCGATGCTGCGGCGCGATTGCGGCGACGCCGTGATGCGCGAAGTCGCGCGTCGCCTCGTCGTTTACGCCCACCGGCCAGGCCGTCAGTCCCAGTTCAGCAGCCTGCTTGATGCGCAGACAGCCGCATCCGGCGATTTTTCAAGCCTGATCGCATGGATGGATTCAAACCTTGGCGAGCCGATCGACGTCGCCGCGCTTGCGCGTCATGCCGGCATGTCGGAGAGAACTTTCCACCGGCGGTTCGTTAAAGCCGTCGGCGCCACGCCGGCGCGCTTTCTGGAAGATTTGCGCTTACACCGGGCGAAATTCCTTCTTGAGGCCGGCAACTCCGTAAAACAGTCCGCCTACGCTGTCGGATTCGCATCGGAAAGCGGCTTTCGCACCGCCTTCGAAAAGAAATTCGGCGTTTCGCCGTCCCTGCACCGGGCGTTCAACGCGCCGACGTGACCGCGCGCCCCAAGGGATCGACAAGCGCCGCGATGGACAGGAAGCCGCCGCGCGTTGCGGCGCTTGCGTCCGACCGCCGTCCGTTTCACTTTCCTCTCATGCAGCGAACCGCCGCCTGTCATTGCGGAAGCCTGACGCTCTCCTGCGAGGGCGAGCCGGCGAAAATATCGCTCTGCCATTGCCTCGACTGCCAGCGCCGCACCGGCTCGCTGTTCTCCGTCGCGGCGTTCTATCCGCGCGAGCGCGTCAGGGTCGCCGCCGGCGAGGCGGCGTCGTTCCGGCGGCCGTCGGCGAGCGGCTTCGACGTGACGTTTCATTTCTGTCCACGCTGCGGCTCGACGCTCTGGTGGAACGCGGAGCGGCTGCCGCATCTCGCCGGCGTCGCCGCCGGCGCCTTCGCCGATCCGGATTTTCCCATGCCGCAGCAGGCGGTGTGGACGAAAGACCGGCACCGCTGGCTGCGCCTGCCGGAAGACATACCCTGCCATCTCGAAAACCCCGTCCGTCCGCCCGGACGGTAACGCGCCGGCGCGGCGAGGCGGAGCGGCGCCGCCAGCAGGCGTCTCTCCTACAGCCCCTTGCGAAAGTCCGTGGGCGTCGCGCCCGTCACTTTCCGGAAAGCCGCCGCGAACGCCGAGGGCGTCTGGTAGCCGACCGCCAGGGCGATCTCCGTCACCGGCAGCTCGGGAATCGTCAGCAGCCGGCGCGCCTCGCCGACCCTGAGCAGCATCAGTTGCTGGTGCGGCGTGCGCCCGGTCGCCTTCCTGAAGGCGGTGCAGAAATGGAAGCGGCTCAGATTGACCAGCGCGGCGAGCTCGTCGAGCCCGATCTCCTCGTCGAGCCGCTCCCGCATATAGGCGACGACGCGCTTCACCTGCCAGTCGGCGAGGCCGCCGCGGACGGCGGGCGGCGCGAGGGCCCCGAAAGAGGAGTGGCCGCGCACGAGCTGCGTGCACAGAAGATCAATCGCCTGCTCGACGAAGAGGCGGCTCGACGGGTCCGGCGCGACGGCCTCCTCGCTCAGCATCTGCATGATGCGCGCAGCGGCGGGATCGGCGAAACCGACGCGGTCGAGCAGTTCGACGGGCCGGCCGCCGGCGAGCTGGTCCGCGCAGGCCTGCAGGCGCGAGTCGGGAAGGTAGACGTGGGAGACTTCCAGCGGACCCTCATAGTCCCACTGCCCGTCGCGCCCGAAAGGAATGATCGTGAAGGTTCCCGGCCGGGTCTTGCCGGCGAACCGCTGCTTGCCGACCCGCACCGCCATCTCCCGGTCGTCGCCGTAATAGGCGACGAGCACATGGGCGGCCATCGGCCGCTGGTATTCGTGCAGGCCGCCATGCAGCCAGCGCCGGGTGAACCGTGTTTCGCCGCGCAACACCTCGGAGGAAACGGCCGGCGGGGCGTCGAGAATGCGCGCCATCTCCTCGGCCGCGTCCGCGCCGCCGAGCACCCTGTCGGGAAATGACCGTTCCTCTTCCATGCAGGCTCCCCCGCGCGCCGCCATCCTAACCCGGCTCCGCGGTCCCGGCGACGGGGCCGGGAAGCAGATCGCCGCAATCCCGCGACAGTCGCCGCAACCCTGCGACGGCCCCGCCGCCCCTCTCCCGGTACTCCTTTGCTCCAGGCGGCGACGGCGCCGCGACAAGCAAAGGAGAGACTGAAATGACTGCGAAAACCATCCTCATCACCGGCGCGGCGGGCGGCTTCGGCAAGGGCGCCGCCATCGGCATGGCCCGCAACGGCCACACCATCATCGCGACGGTCCATGTGTCCTCGCAGGTGACGCCGCTGCGCGAAGAAGTCGCCCGGCTGGGCCTCGCCGACAAAATCCGCGTCGAGCGGCTCGACCTCACCGACCCCTACGACATCAAGCAGGCGCTGAGCTGGGATTTCGACATCCTCTGGAACAACGCCGGCATGGGCGAAGCGGGCCCGGTCTGGGAAATCCCCGTCGATCTCGTCCGCAAGAACTTCGAAGTGAACGTGTTCCTGCCCTTGACCCTGACCCAGGGCGTGCTGCGCAAATGGATCTCGGAAGGCAGCGCCAGAGGCAAGAAAGTCGTCTTCACCTCGTCGATGGGCGGCCTCTTCACGCCGGCCAACTGGGGCACTTACGTCTCGACCAAGCACGCCCTCGAATCGGTCGCCGAAGCCCTGCAACAGGAGCTCGCAGCCTACGGCGTCAAAGTCCAGACCATCAACCCCGGCGCCTATTACACCGGCTACAACGAAACCATGGCGGACAATCCGTTCCGCTGGCTCGACGACGACTATCATTTCACCAAGCGCGCCGACCTGCGCAAAGGCTTCGACGATTTCTTCGCGACGCCGGAAGGCAAGATGGACGCGCAGGAAATGATCGACCGCATGATCGAGATCGTGCCGGCCGACGAAGGCAAGTTCCGCAACGTCGTGCCGCAAGTCATCGAGGACATGCTGAAGGCGCACCAGCTTCAGGCCTGGGAAAACCGCATCTGAACCCCGCCCCGGCCGCGGCGCTCCCGCCGCGGCCGCTCCCTCCTTCAACCCCCCGTTGTCACTCTGAATACGGAGCAATATGATGACCATCACCCAAAAACAGGCGGACGCGGTTCTCGACGCCGCCCGCAAGGCCGCCGAGGAGATCGGCGTTCCCATGAACATCGCGGTGCTCGACGCCGGCGTTCACCTCAAGGCCTTCCTGCGCATGGACGGCGCGCTCATCGGTTCGATCGACATCGCCCTCGGCAAGGCGAAGACTGCGGCGCTGTTCGGCATGAACACCGAGGCGATCGGCGAATTCTCGAAACCCGGCGGCACCTCGCCCGGCCTTGAACAGACCAATGGCGGCCTCGTCGTCTTCGCCGGCGGCGTCCCCATCCGCGACGCAAACGGCGTCGTCATCGGCGCGGTCGGCGTCTCCGGCGGCGCCGTCGCCCAGGACTTCCAGGTCGCGTCCGCCGCCGCCGCGGCCGCCGCTCAACCCCTCTAGACCGAAAGGAGAAGCCCATGTTGAACCGCATACGATCGATCGTCCTCGCCGCCGCCGCGTTCGGTTTCATCTCGGCGCCGGCCGCCGCCAAGGGGGCGCCCGAAGAGGAACGCAATCGCCAGCTCGTCGCCGACAGTTTCGAGGCCTGGGCGGCGGGAACGGGCGGCCCCTACGACCTTCTCGCCGACGACGCGCGCTGGACCATCACCGGCAACTCCCTCGCCGCCGGCCTCTATCCGAGCCGCGAAGCCTTTCTCGGCGAGGTCATCCGTCCCTTCAACGCGCGCATGGCGACGCCGCTGAAGCCGACGGTCCGCCGGCTCTACGCCGAAGGCGACACGGTCGTCGCCTTCTTCGACGCGCAGGGAACCGCGAAGGACGGCGAGACTTACGCCAACACCTACGCCTGGTTCCTGACGCTGAAGGACGGAAAGATCGTCGAGGCGCACGCCTTCTTCGACGCCATCGCCTTCGACGCTTTCTGGCGGCGGGTCTCGCCCTAGAGCAGTCGTCAGGGAACGCATCGGACGAAACCGGACGAAGGCGTCCGGTTTCGCCTGTTTCAGGGCCTACGACTCCCCGTCCCAGCCGCCGCCGACCGCGACGAAGAGGTCCGTCGCCGCCGAGAGGCGGTCGAGGCGCGCCTGCACGAGGCTGTCGGAGGCGTTGAAGAAGGTCGCCTGGGCGTTGAGAAGGCTGGTGAGATCGTCCGCGCCCGAACGGTAGCGGATTTCGGCGAGATCGAGCGAGCGCTTCGAGGCGTCGCGGGCGATCGTCAGTTGCGCCTCGCGCCGCTCCGCGGTGTCGAGCGAGACGAGGCCCGTCTCGACTTCCCTGAGCGCGTTCAGCGTCGTCTGGCGGTAGCGGGCGACCTGCTCCTCGGCGCCCGCCTTCGCGCCTTCGAGGCCGGCGATCAGCCGGCCGCCCGAAAAGATCGTCTGCGAGGCGGAGCCGGCGAGCGAGCCGACGAGGTTGGCCCCGCCCGACAGCGCCGAGGCGGCGAGGCCCGCGGAAAGATCGACCGACGGGAAGAAGGCGGCGCGCGCCGCGGCGACATCGGCGTCGGCGCCCTCAAGGCCCGCTTCCGCCGCGAGGAGGTCCGGCCGGCGCAGCAACAGGTCCGAAGGCAGGCCGATGTCGATCGACGGCGGCGTCAGGGCGAGCGCGTCGCCAGCCGGCGCGCGATAGCCTTCGGGAACGCGACCGAGCAGCACGGCGAGCGCCGTTTCGAGCGACACGAGCTGCTGCTCCAGCGACGGGATGCGCGCCCGCGCGTTGGCGATCGAGGCTTCCTGGCTCGCCATGTCGAAGCCGGAGACGTCGCCCGCCTTGTAGCGCACGCTGACGATCTCATAGATGCGCTCGGAGATTTCGAGATTGTCGCGCGCCACTTGCAGGCGCTCGCGCAGCGCGATGATCGAGAAATAGGTGAAGGCGACGTCGGACTCGACGGTGAGTTCGAGGGCGCGCTGGTTGAACCGCGCCGCTTCGTAGCTGGCGCGCGCGCCCGTCCGCGCCGCGCGGTTCTGGCCGAACAGGTCGAGCTGGTAGGAAGCCGACAGCCGTCCCGAGGTCGAGAAGTCGCCGTAACCGCCTTCGGAATCGGACGACCCCGAGGCGCTCGCGCCGATGGACGGGAAGAGACTGGAATTGACGCTTTTAAGCGAGGCGCGCGACTGCTTCACCCGGGCGACCCCGGCGGCGAGGTCCTGGTTGGCCTCCAGCGCCTCGGCGATCAGCGCGTCGAGCGAAGCGTCGCCGAAGGCGCGCCACCATTCCTTCTCCGGCACGGCGCCTCGGATCGACGCATCGACATATTCGAACGACGCCGGCAGCGGCGTGATCTCCGCGACCGGCGGCGTGACGCCGGCGCAGGCGGCGAGGGAGAGCGATGCGGCGGCGAGTAGGGTCTGTTTCATCGCTTCACTCCGAGGCCAGCGCCGCGACGGGATCCATCCGCGCCGCCTTCCTCGCCGGCAGGTAGCCGAAGACGAGGCCGGTCGCGAGCGCGCAGGAAAAGGCGAGGATCGCCGGCTGCGGGGTGATGGCGATCGACATGCCGCCGCTGCTCATGGCGAGCGACACGGCGAGGCCGATCAGCACCCCGAGGACGCCGCCGAGCCCGCCGACCACCAGCGCCTCGGTGTTGAACTGCACCATGATGTCGGAGCGGCGCGCCCCGGTCGCCATGCGGACCCCGATCTCGCGCGTCCGCTCGGTGACCGAGACCAGCATGATGTTCATCACGCCGATGCCGCCGACGAGCAGCGAGATCGCCGCGACGGACCCGAGAAGCGTCGAGAACGCCTTCTGCGTCTCCTGCACGGATTCGAGGAGCGAAGCGGTGTTGCGGAGCTGGAAATCCTCCGTACCGTGACGGGCGAGGATGAGCTGGCGCGCCTCCTCCTCGGTGTCGTCGATGCGCTTCGTGTCCTCGACGGCGATGGTGATCGACGAAATATATTGCTGGCCGAAGAGCCGCATCATGCCGGTGGTCAGGGGCACAAGCACCACGTCGTCCATGTCCTGGCCCCAGGCGGTGGCGCCGCGCGGCGACAGCACGCCCGCCACCTCGAAGGGCGCGCCGCCGATGAACACATAGTCGCCGACCGGACTGGGGTTGTCGGGGAACAGGTTCGAGGCGACCGTCTCGCCGAGCACCACGACGGCGGCGCGCCGGCGTTCGTCGTCGGCGGTGAAGAACGCGCCCTTGCCCATCTCCCATTTCTGCGCCTTCGGCCAGTCGGCGGTGACGCCGGACACCCGCGTCGCATAATCGAGACTGCCGACGCGCAGGGTGGCGCGGTCCTCGCGCTCCGGCACGGCGGCGATGATGTTGTCGAGGTCGGCGACGGCTTTGGCGTCGTCGGCGGTCAGCGTGGCGATGGCCGAGCCGCGCATGCGCGTGCCCGGCGCGCCGGGGCGCACGAACAGGAGGTTCGAGCCCATCGTCTCGATCGAGGCGACCACCTGTTTCGAACTGCCCTCGCCGATCGCCAGCATGGCGACCACGGCGGCGACGCCGATGACGACGCCGAGCAGGGTGAGCGCCGTGCGGAAGAGATTGGCGCGCAGGGAGCGCAGCGCCATCTTCACCGACTCGGAAATCTGCGTCAGCGCGCTCGGGGCGCGGCCGTGATTCTGGTACGGCGCGCGGCCGATGTCGGCGGGGCGCGGGCCGGAGTCGGAAACGATCTTTCCGTCCATGATCTCGATGACGCGGTGGGCGCGCGCCGCGACGTTGTGATCGTGGGTGATGAGAATGATGGTGCGCCCGCCGGCGTGCAGCTCCTCGAGCAGCGACAGGAGCTCGGCGCTGGAGCCGGAATCGAGCGCCCCCGTCGGCTCGTCGGCGAGGATGACTTCCGCCTCGTTCATCAGCGCCCGGGCGATCGAGACCCGCTGCTGCTGGCCGCCCGAGAGCTCGCCGGGACGGTGGCCGACGCGTTCGCCGAGGCCGAGCTTGTCGAGCAGCGCGGCGGCGCGCCTCTCCCGCTCATCGAACGGCAGGCCGGCGTAGATCGCCGGAATCTCGACGTTTTCGAGGGCGGTCGCCGTGGCGAGAAGGTTGTAGCGCTGGAACACGAAGCCGAACGTGTCGCGCCTCAGCGCCGCCAGCGCGTC
Organism: Pseudomonadota bacterium; assembly: GCA_036337175.1. GTDB lineage: Bacteria > Pseudomonadota > Alphaproteobacteria > Caulobacterales > Parvularculaceae > Amphiplicatus. The sequence continues at coordinate 592,188 of JAYZEQ010000002.1, read as the reverse complement.
GGCGTCGAGGCTCGCCACATCGACGCCGCGCACCCGGTAGGCGCCGCCGGTCGGCCGGTCGAGGCAGCCGAGAATGTTCATCAGCGTCGATTTTCCGGACCCGGACTGTCCGACGATGGCGACGAATTCGCCCGCCTCGATCGACAGCGACACGCCGTCGAGGGCGCGCACCTGCGTGTCGCCGGCGCCGTAGTAGCGGCGCGCATCGTCCAGCTCGAGCAGCGCGGTCACTATCCGATTCTCCGCACGAACCCGCCGCCGCCCGGTCCGCGCGGACGCTGGTCGGAGCGGCGCGCCGGCGGCGGCGTCGCGAAGCCGGTGACCACCGTCTCGCCCGGTTCGAGCCCGTAGAGAATTTCGGCGTCGGCGCGGGTCGAAAGCCCGACGAGCACCGGCCGCGGGGCGACCGTCTTGCCGGTCAGCACACGGACCATTTTCACCTGCGCGTCGGGATGGGCCTCGCGGGCCGCGCGCATCGCCTCGCGGCGGGCGGCGAATTCCTCCCCGCCGCGCCCCTGCTCCGGGCGTCCTTCGGAGGCGCGCGCCGCCATCAGTTCCGGACCGCCGCCCTCGGCGCGCGCGCCGGCGGCGCGCTCGCGCCGGCCTTCGCCGCGTTGTCCCCTGTCGGGCCGGTCGACCAGCGCGGCGACGGGCGCCAGCACCGCGTCCTCGGCGCGCCCGGTGACGAAGAACACCTGCGCGGTCATTTCCGGCTTCAGAAGCTCCTCCGGATTGTCGATGTCGAGGAGCACCTTGTAGAGCACCACGTCGTTCAGGACTTCCGGCTGCGGCAGCACCTGCCGTACAGCGGTCGTCCAGCGCTGCGTCGAGGAGCCGAGCGTCGTGAAATACGCTTCCTGCCCCGCTTTGACGCGCAGCACGTCCGCCTCCGACACGTCGGCCTCGACGGTCATCACCGACAGGTCGGCGATGCGCAGGATGGTCGGCGTCGTCTGGTTGGCGTTGAGCGTCTGCCCTTCGACCGCCGACTGCGACACCACGGTGCCCGACATCGGCGCGTAGATCTTGGTGTAGGAAAGGCTGGCGAGATCGGCTTCGAGGGTCGAGTTCTGGCGCTCGATCTGCGCCTTCAGCTGTTCGAGGCGCGCCTCGGCGATCTTGCGGTCGGCGGTCGCCGCCTGGTGTTCGGCCTGCGAGATGGCGTCCGCCTTGTAGAGCATGTCGGCGCGCGCCGCGTTGGCGCGGGAGAGTTCGAGGGTGGCCTGCTGCTGCGACAGGGAGGCTTCGAGCTCGCGAAGCTGGGCGCGGTCGGCTTCGACCTTGGCGGCGGCGAGCGTTTCGTCGATTTCGGCGAGCAGCTGGCCCTTCTCCACATGCTCGCCGACCTCGACGAGGAATTTCTTGAGCTGGCCGGAGACCTGCGCGCCGACGTCGACATAGAGTTTCGGCTGCACCTTGCCGGAGGCGGAGATGGCGACTTCCAGATCGCCGCGACGCACCTCCGCGGTCTGGTATTCGGGCGGCTTCTCCCGGCCGAGCCACATCGCCCCGCCGGCGACGGCCGCGACCGCCACGGCGAGCCCGGCGAGGACCCGGGGCGACTTCAGCATTTGGTTAAGCTTCGCCATGCGCAGCCATTCTTCCCTTGACGCCCGCTCCGCCGCAGGCGCGGCCCGGAAGGCGGGCCGCTGAAACCATAACGCATCGGCGTAACTTTTCCGTCGATTTCCGCGCCCGGCGGCCAAGGACGCGCAGGAATGGGGCGGCGGCGTGACGACATTGCGGCGGGGACTGGCGGCGACGCCGGCGCGCCTTCAAAAAACGCTGAGGATATCCTTCAGCGCCTTCTTCCTGAGGGCGTGGCGGGGCACCCGCGCGTCCGCCGCCGGCCTGCCGGCGACGATCAGCATGTAGGGTTTCTCCGTGGCCGGACGGCCGAGCGTCTCGTTGAGGAAGGTCATCGGGTTGGGCGTATGGGTCAGTGTCGCGAGTCCGGCGCGATGCAGGGCGGCGAGAAGAAAACCCACCGCGATGCCGACGCTTTCGTTGACGTAGTAATTCTTGCGGTCGTCGCCGGGCGACGGGCCGCCGCGGCGCTGCGCGAATACGGCGATCAGCCACGGCGCGACCTCGAGATACGGTTTGACGTCGTCGGTGCCGAGCGGGGCGAGCGCCTCGAGCCATTCGGCGCTCGCCTTGCCGGCGTAGAAGGCGCGCTCCTCCGCCTCCGCCGCCTCGCGCAGGCGCCGCTTGACGCCGGGATCGCCGATCAGCGCGAAGTGCCAGGGCTGGTGGTTGGCGCCGGACGGCGCCGTGCCCGCCGCGGCGATGCAGGTCTCGATGATCTCGCGCGGCACCGGGTCCGGCGCGAACTCGCGCACCGTGTGGCGGCGTTTCATGTCCGCGAGGAAGGCTTCCGCCCGCGCCGCCATTTCCTCCGTAGGCAGATCGATGAAATCGCCGAGCTCGGCGAGCGGCGTGAATTGCGGTTCGGCCATGGACGATCCCCGGTTAGCGCCGCCCGAACAGTTTCTCGATGTCGGCGAGCTTCAGTTCGACATAGGTCGGGCGGCCGTGATTGCACTGGCCGGAATGGGGCGTCGCCTCCATCTGGCGGAGGAGCGCGTTCATTTCCTCGGCGTTGAGCCGGCGCCCGGCCCGGACCGAGCCCCGGCAGGCCATCGACCCGCAGACTTCCTCCAGCCGCTCTTTCAGCGCGAGGCCGTCGCCGATGTCGGCGAGGTCGTCGGCGAGCTTCCTGACCAGCGCGCCAATGTCGGGATTGCCGAGCAGCGCCGGCGTCTCGCGGACGATCACCGCGTCGTCGCCGAACCGCTCCAGCACCAGGCCGAGCTCCGCGAACTCGCCGGCGCGCGCCGCCAGCCGCTCGGCCTCGTCGCTTTCAAGCTCGACGATTTCCGGAATCAGCAGCGCCTGCCGCGCGACGCCGCCTGCGGCGAGCGCTTCTTTCATTCTCTCGTAGACGAGACGCTCATGCGCCGCGTGCTGATCGACGATGACGAGCCCGTCTTCGGTTTGCGCGACGATGTAAGTCTCGTGAAGCTGGGCGCGCGCCGCGCCGAGAGGAAACGCGGCGGGCTGCGACTCCGGGGGCGCGTCGGCGCGGGCGGAAGGCGTTCCGGTTCCCTCGAAGGCCCCAGGCGAGGCGCGGTCCGAGAGGCCGCCGGCCGCCGGCGAGGCGGGCATGAACGGATTGGGCGACAGGGCGGGCGCGACGCCGGGCCGGATCGGCCGGTAGTCGCCATAGGCGCCGCCGCCGGGCCGCAGGCGCGACAGCGCGAACCCCGCCGTCGTCGTCGCGGCGCGATGCCCCGCTCCGGCGAGCGCGTGGCGCAGCGCGCCGACGATCAGCCCACGGACCATCGCCGCGTCGCGAAACCGCACTTCGGTCTTCGCCGGATGCACGTTGACGTCGACCAGTTCAGGCGGCGTTTCGAGAAACAGCGCCACCGCCGGATGACGGTCGCGGGCGAGAAAGTCGGCGTAGGCGCCTCTGACCGCGCCGACGATCAGCCTGTCGCGCACCGGCCGACCGTTGACGAACAGGAACTGCTTGTCGGCGAGCCCGCGATTGTAGGTCGGCAGGCCGGCGAAGCCGGAAAGCCTGACGCCCTCGCGCATCGCCTCGATGGCGAGCGCGTTGTCCTCGAAGTCGCTTCCCATGACCGCGCCGAGCCGTTTGAGCCGGCCCGCCTCGTCGTCGCTTTCCGCGGCGAGCGAAAACAGCCGCCGGCCGTTGGAGGCGAGCGAGAAGGCGACGGCGGGAAACGCCATGGCGAGGCGGCGCGACGCCTCGGCGACGGCCGACGCCTCGGCGCGCTCCGACTTCAGGAATTTCAGCCGCGCCGGCGTCGCATAGAACAATTCGCGCGCCTCTATGCGGGTTCCCCGCGCCCCGAACGAGGCGGGACGCGGCCCCTCGATCTTTCCGCCGTGCACGGAGAGCTTGTAGGCGTCCTTCGCGCCGGCGGCGCGGCTCGTAATGTCGAGACGGGCGACGGCGCCGATCGAGGGCAGCGCCTCGCCGCGGAAGCCCATGGTGGCGATATTGGCGAGGTCGTAGTCGCCTGCGGGCGACGGCCCGAGCTTCGAGGTGGCGTGGCGCTCGACCGCAAGCAGCAGCTCCTCGGCCGTCATGCCGACGCCGTCGTCGGCGACGACGATCCCCGCCTTGCCGCCGTCCTCGATCTCGATGTCGATGCGCGTCGCGCCGGCGTCGAGGCTGTTCTCGACCAGCTCCTTGACGGCGGCGGCGGGGCGCTCGATCACCTCGCCGGCGGCGATGCGGTTCACCGCCTCGATCGGCAGGCGGCGGATGCGCGGCGATGTTGCGGATGAAGGCGCGGGGCGATTCGGCATGGCCGAAGAGTAGAGGGACTAGGGATGAGGGACTAGGGATCGGAGAGACCGTCTTCGCTTCCTAGTCCCTCATCCCTGTTCCCTAATCCCTAAAACACACCCGGCAGGCCGAGGGTTTTCTCGTCCTTCTTGATGACGACCTTGCCCTCTTCGCCGGTCACCGCCTTGATCGCTTCCTCGCGGGCCCGGAACCATTCTTCGGGATTGTCGACTTTCAGCGGCGCCACCGAATCGTCGACCTTGCCGTCGATGAAGTTCCAGAACATCAGCTGGTTGGCGAAACTGCGGTCTTTCTCGGCGCGGCCGCCCGTCTCGGCGCCCAGCACGGCGCGGATGTTGGGATCGGCGGTGAGCGCGTTGGCCTTGCGCAGAAGATACTGCTCGCCCGGCGTCGGCGCGGAGGCGCTGACGTCGCCCATCAGCACGCGCTGCGCGCGTTCCGAGGCGGAAAGCTCCTGCGGGCGGCTCTCGCCCGGCCGCGGCGGGCGCAGCGAATAGTCGGGCGGCACCACCAGGGGCGCCTTGGTGGCGATGGCGAATTCGTCCGGCGGGTTTTTCTTGCCGCCCAGCGCGGAGCAGCCGGAGAGACCGGCGGCGACGGCGAGCGCCAGCGCGACGGATACAAACGCCTTGATTTTCATAGCTTAAATTCCACTCTGGGTGCGCCCGCCGCGGACTATATCGAAGCCGCGCCGGGTTGGCAAAACCCTGTTAACTCAGGTCTTTGGCGGTTTCGGGGCGCGCTCGCGGGTGAGGAACGCATCGAGCAGCAGGAAGCCGATGCCGATGTCGATGCAGACATCGGCGACGTTGAAGACGAACGGAAAGTAGAGGCCCGAGAAGTCGAAAAAGTCGACCACGTAGCCGAGCCGCGCCCGGTCGAACATGTTGCCGAGGGCGCCGCCGATGATGAACGCCGCGCCCGTCGCCGCCCATCGCCGCTGCAATCGCCCGAGCCACAGCACCAGCCAGACGGAGACGGCGAGCGCAACGCCGGACAGGAGAAAGCGCGAGAAAATTTGGCCGGCCAGCATGCCGAAGCTGGCGCCGGTGTTCTCGACATAGGAAAGATCGAACACGCCGGAAATTTCGATGCGTCCGCCGGGCCGTTCAGGCAGCCGCACCACATGGACGATCCAGTATTTCGACAGCTGGTCGAGCAGCAGCACCGCGCCGGCCCCGAGCATGGCGAAGCGGAAGCGCGGATTGGCGCGCGCCGCAGCGAGCCAGTCGCGGGCGCGGGCGGCGAAGGAAGGCGCGGCCTCGCTCACGCCGCCGCTCCGCGCTTGGCGTCATGCGCCGTCACCGCGTCGGCGCAGCGAGCGCACAGCGACGGATGCGCCGGATCGGCGCCCACATCGTCCCGGTAGCGCCAGCAGCGGGGGCACTTCTCGTCCTCGGCTTCGTGCGGCACGACGCCGACGCCGGGCACGTCCGGCAGACGGAACGCCGTCTCGGGCGTTTTTTCTGTCTTCACCGTCACCGCGCTCGAGATGAAAATCTCGGCGAGATCGACGCCGTCGAGCGCCGCGAGCATGTCGCTCCCGGCTTCGAGATAGAGGGCGGGCGCCGCTTCGAGGCTGGCGCCGATGCGCTTTTCGCGGCGCTCCAGCTCCAGCGCGCCGGTGACGACGCGGCGAACCTCGCGCACCGTCTCCCACTTCGCCGCGAGCTTCTCGTCCGTCCACGGCCCTTTTTCAGGGAACAGTTCGAGATGCACCGACTCGCCGTCATGGCGGCGGGCGAGATAGGCTTCCTCCATGGTGAAGACGCAGATCGGCGCGAGCCAGCGGACGATGCGCTCGTAGAGAATGTTCATCACCGTGCGCGCTGCGCGGCGGCGCTTGTCGTCCGGCCGGTCGCAGTAGAGGCTGTCTTTCCTGATGTCGAGATAGAAGGCGGACAGGTCGAGGGCGCAGAAGTCGAACACCTTGCGCCATACGCCCTTGAAGTCGAACTTTTCGTAGCCGTCGCGCACCGCGCCGTCGAGCCCGGCGACGAGATGCAGCACATAGCGCTCGAGCTCCGGCATTTCCGAAACCGGTAGCGCTTCGTCGTCCGTATAGCCGTTGAGCGCGCCGAGGAGGTAGCGCACCGTGTTGCGGAGCTTGCGGTAGGCGTCGACCGACGAGCCCATGATCTCCTTGCCGATGCGGAGATCGTCGGAATAGTCGGAGCTCGCCGCCCAGATGCGCAGGATGTCGGCGCCGTATTCGCGGATGGTCTCCTGCGGATCGACGACGTTGCCGAGGGACTTCGACATTTTCCGCCCCTCCTCGTCGAGAACGAAACCGTGAGTCAGCACCGCGTCGTAAGGCGCGCGGCCGCGCGTGCCGCACGATTCGAGAAGCGACGACTGGAACCAGCCGCGATGCTGGTCGGAGCCTTCGAGATAGATGTCGGCCGGCCATTTCAGGTCTTTCCGGCCTTCGAGCGTGAAGGCGTGGGTCGAGCCGGAATCGAACCACACGTCGAGAATGTCCTCGACTTTCTCGAACGTATTGTCCGAATGCTCCTTACCCAGAAAATCCTGCGCCGGCGTGTCGAACCAGGCGTCGGCGCCGCGCGCCCTCACCGCCTCGACGATGCGGGCGTTGACCGCCGGATCGTTGAGGATTTCGCCGGTCTCGCGGTTGACGAAGATGGCGATGGGCACGCCCCAGGCGCGCTGGCGCGAGATCAGCCAGTCGGGGCGCCCCTCGACCATGGAGCGGATGCGGTTCTTGCCGGCCGCCGGCGTGAATGCGGTCCGATCGATGGCTTCGAGCGCCGTATCGCGCAGGCCGCCCTCGCCCTGCCCGCCGAGGCGGATGAACCATTGCGGCGTGTTGCGGAAGATGACCGGCGCCTTGGAGCGCCACGAATGCGGATAGGAGTGCGTGAGGCGCCCGCGCGCCAGAAGCGCGCCGCGCTCGATCAGCGCGTCGATCACCGCCTTGTTGGCGTCGCCGTCCTGCCCCGCCTTCTTGCCTTCGAGGACGAGCACCTTCTTGCCCGTGAAGCCGGGCGCCTCCTCGGTGAAAGCGCCGTACTCATCGACCGTATGCGGAATTTCCGCTTCGGTTCCGAAGGCCGAGACATAGGCGATATAGTCTTCCTGGCCGTGACCGGGCGCGGTGTGCACGAAGCCGGTCCCGTCTTCGTCGGTGACGTGATCGCCGGCGAGCAGCGGCACGTCGAATTCATAGCCGCCGTGATAGCCCTTGAGCGGATGGGCGCAGACGAAACCGGCCGGATCAACATCAGCAAGACGGTTCGCCTCGGCGATCTTGCCCGCCGCCTTGACGCTTTCCCACAGACCGTCGGCGACGATCAGCTTCTCGCCGACTTTCGTCCACGGCGTCAGCTCGGCGCCGGTCTTCGGATCGACGACCTTCTCCATCGCCGTCACTTCGTAAAGCCCGTAGGCGATTTTCGGGCCGAACGAGATGGCGCGGTTGCCGGGGATAGTCCATGGCGTCGTCGTCCAGATGACGATCGAAGCGTCCTGCGGACCGGTCTTCGCCACCGGAAACTTCACCCAGATCGTCGTCGACTGGTGGTCGTGATATTCGATCTCGGCCTCGGCCAGCGCCGTCTGCTCGACCGGCGACCACATCACCGGCTTGGAGCCGCGATAGAGCAGTCCCTTGTCGACGAACTTCAACAGCTCCGCGACGATCGAGGCTTCGGCGCCGAAATCCATGGTGAGATACGGATTGTCCCAGTCGCCGACGACGCCGTAGCGCTTGAACTCCTCGCGCTGGATGTCGATCCATTTTTGCGCGTAGTCGCGGCAGGCCTTGCGGAACTCCGTGGTCGGAACGTCGCGCTTTGCCTTGCCGCGGGCCCGGTACTCCTCCTCGACCTTCCATTCGATGGGCAGGCCGTGGCAGTCCCAGCCCGGCACGTAGTTGGAATCGAAGCCCATCATCTGCCGCGAGCGGACGACGAGATCCTTGAGGATCTTGTTGAAGGCGTGGCCCATGTGGAGGTGGCCGTTGGCGTAGGGCGGGCCGTCATGGAGAATGTATTTCTCGCGCCCCGCCGACGCCTCGCGCAGGCGCCGGTAGAGGTTCATCGCCGCCCAGCGCTTCAGATACTCCGGCTCGGCCTTCGGCAGGCCGGCCCGCATCGGGAAATCGGTGGCCGGCAGGAACAGCGTCTCTTTATAGTCGCGCGCGCCGTCGGCGGGTTCGGCGGCGTCTTTCGATGCGTCGGGCATCGCTCATCTCTTCTGTTCAGGAGGAATGGGTTCAGACGGCAAAAACCCGGTCCCGCCGTCCGCTGTCAAGCAGCGCGGCGAGCCGGGCGGATAATTCGGATGTTCTGAACCGGAAAACGCATGCCCCGCCTAATAGCAGGCGGGGCGCCCGGCGTCACGGGAGAAGTGACGCCGCCTAGACAAGCTCCAGGAAGCGCACGCCGTCGAGGTCGGCCTCGCAGATCATGGTCTTTTTCACCTCGCCGCCGCGACGGTCGGTGGCGATGAAATCGGCGGTGAAGCGGACCGCCTCGCCGCCCTCGATGGGGGCGATGCGCTGCGGTTTCGCCGGCAGGGAGACGAACAGCCCGCCCTGATCGGCGGCGGCGCGGGTCTCGGCTTTGCAGTCGTTGTAGGCCGCGCCGTAATTATAGGTGGAGTTCGGCCCGCCGCCCGCGAGATCGTCGTAATCGTCATAGTAAGCGCCGTCGTCGCGGCGGTAGTAGAAATCCTCGCCGGCGCGCGAGCCGTAGCGGGGCGCATAGCGCGGCGGCGGGGGCGGCGCGTAGCCGTAACGGTCGTCGTAGCGATCGCGGTCGCTGGCGGCGTCGATCAGGATGGCGCCGCCGATGATCGCCGCGGCGATCACCGCCGCCTCGCCGCCGGAGAGGCCGCCACGATGGTGATGATGATGGCCGTAATAATAGTGCCGGCGCGGCTTGTAGTGGCCGTAGCCCCAGCCGTGATGCACCACGACCGTCTTGTGATGGCCGCCATGATAGCCGCCGTGGCGGTGGCCGCCGCCCGCCTGCGCCGGCGCGGCCGCGCCCAGCGCCATCGCCGCCGCGGCGGCCAGCAGGGAGATTTTTTTCAACGAGATCGCGCCCATGAGCGTACTCCATACTGCGGGATGCTCCCGCTTCTCGGGAGGGAATGTCGGAGCCCTTTGTGACGGCTTTGAGGCGTTCCGTCCGCAGGGGCTCATTTCCGCGTGAAGAGCGTTAACCGCGACGGACCGCCTCGTTTTCGACGCAAATCCCTCTAGACTTCGGTCCGGGCGACGCGGCGAGCGGGGATTATGATCGGCAGGGTTTCATTCGGCCTTATCGGCGCGCTGGCGCTCGCCGGCTGCGCCACGCAGATGAGCGCGGAAGACTGCGCGAGCGCCGATTGGGCGGGACTCGGCGAGAATGACGGGCGCGCCGGCGAGGCGCGGGAAAGGTTCGGCGAGCGCGCCGACCGCTGCGGCTCGTTCGGCGTCGCGGCCGACTACGAGGCCTATTTCGCCGGGCGGGAGCGCGGCCTTCGAAACTACTGCACGCCGGAATCCGGCTACGAGGCCGGCCGCAGCGGCGCGCCTTATCGCGGCGTCTGCCCGGCCGGCGACGAGCCGGAGTTTCTCGCCGAATACAATATCGGCCGCCGGCTTTACGAACTGACGCAGACCCACCAGTCGGCGGTCTCGGCCTATGAAAGCGCCCTCAGCGCCATCGACTATTCGCGCGACCGCATCCGCCGCGCCCGCGAGGAGCTGAGAAAGGACGGGCTCAGCGACAAGGAGCGCGACAAGCTCCGCAAACGGATAGACGACGAGCGCCGGGACATGGAGCGGACGGAGCGCGACCTGCCGCGTCTCGCCGCGGAGATCGATCAGGCGTTCGGGCGGCTCGAGGACTACCGGGCGTTTCTGAACCGGCGGTACTAGGGGCGAAGTCAGCCGGAAGCAGCTTTGGCGAGCCACACCGTCGCGCCGCCGCACGCGGGGTCCGCCTCGACGCGTTCGACGAGCGTGAAGCCGTTGGCTCCGAGAAGCGCCTCGTACTCCGCCGTATCGAGACTCGCATGATAAAGCGGTTCGCCGCGCCAGCTGCCGACGGACTCGCCGCGCTCCGTTCCGCTCGTGAACATCAGCGCCGCGCCGGGCCCGGCGTGCGCGGCGAAGACCGGAAACATCCGCTCCTGATCGTCCGCCGGAAGATGAAAAAGACTGTGCCAGGCGAGAACGCCGTCGAAGCGGGCGCCGAGATCAAGGCGTCGCATGTCCGCGACGATCCAGTCGTGGGCGGGAAAGCGCTCTCGGCACAGTGCGATCAGCGACGCCGAGGCGTCGACGCCGGTGACCTTGCGGCCGGCGTCGACGAGATCGCGCGCGATCGGCTCGCCGGAGCCGCAGCCCATGTCGAGCACGCGAGCGCCGGGCGCGGCGGCCATAAACCGCTCGATCCACCGCCGCTCGCCGGGCGGACGGGCGCGCCGCCGGTCCTCGTCCCAGGCGCGCGCATGGCGTTCATAGAGACCGATGATGCGTTGGTCCGCCGTCGTCATAAGCGCAGCCTACAGGAGAACGCCGGCGCTCGCGACGGGCCTTCGCCTCAACGCGCGAGGAGGCGCCGCGCTTCCTCGCAGTCTTTCGCGATCTGCGCCTTCAGCGTGTCGAGCCCGTCAAATTTCTTCTCGTCTCGGATGAAGTCGGCGAAAGCGACGTCGAGCCGCGCGCCGTAAAGATCGCCGGAAAAATCGAACAGATAGGTTTCGAGCAGCGGCGGCGAATCGCCGACCGTCGGGCGCCGGCCGAAATTGGCGACGGCGCCGTAGGTTTTTCCGCCCGTCGTGGCGCGCACCGCGTACACGCCCTTGCGCGGTTCGACGAGTTCGCCGAGCGTCAGATTGGCGGTCGGAAAACCTATGGTGCGCCCAAGCTCCCTGCCCTTTTCGACGAGGCCGCCGACCGTCCAGGGATGGCCGAGCATCTGCGCCGCCTCGCGCACCGCCCCGTTCTGAAGCGCGGCGCGGATCGCGCTGGAGCCGATTTTCTCCGTATGCGATGCATCGGCGAGCGGCTCGACAAGATGCGCGCTCACGCCCTCGGCCTCGCACAGCCGCTTGAGCCCCGCCGCATCGCCCGAGCGTCCCTTGCCGAAGCGGAACTCCGACCCGGCGACGACGCCGGAAAGGCCGAGCCGCGCCTTCAGCACGTCCCTGACGAAGGCTTCCGGGGTCATCGCCGCGAGCGCCGCGTCGAAACGGACGGAATGGACGATATCGACGCCCGCCTCTTTCAGGAGCGCGTCTCGGCGCTCCGGCATGGTCAGCAGGAACGGCGGCGCGTCGGGCTGGAAGAAGCGCCGCGGATGCGGATCGAACACGACGACCCCGACCGGCGCCATTTCGGCGCGGGCGATTTTCGCCGTCTCCGCGATGAGGAAGCGATGGCCGCGATGCACGCCGTCGAAATTGCCGATCGCCGCAACCGCGCCCTTGCCGGCCGTCACCATGCGAGACGCTCCATGATCGCCGCGGCGGGAAGGCCCGCGCTGGCCAGCGCTTCGGCCGGGCCGGTCTCGCCGTCATGGATTCCGCCCGCGCCGGACACATAGATCGCATCGAACCCCTGACGCGCCGCGCCAGCGATATCCGTATGCAGACCGTCGCCGACGGCGAGAATCTCCCCGGCGCCGATCGTCCGCCCCGCCGCCTTCTGCGCCGCCTCGACCGCGAGACGGTAGATCGGCGCGTGCGGCTTGCCGCCGTAAATCACTTCGCCGCCGAGATCTTCATAGACTTGGGCGAGCGCGCCGGCGCACCAGATCAGCCGTCCGCCGAGCCGCACCACGACGTCGGGATTGGCGCAGATCATCGGCAGGCCGCGCGCCGCCGCCGGCGCCAGCAGGGCGCGATAATCTTCCGGCTCCTCGGCGAGTTCGTCGCGCAGGCCCGAACAGACGATGAAGGAGGCCTCCTCGATCGGCGCGAAGGATACGTCGAGTCCGTCGTAAAGCCCGTCGTCCTTGGCGGGGCCGATGCGGAACGGGCGCGACGGCAGACGCCGGGCGATCTCGGCGCGGGTCGCGTCGCCGGACGTGACGACCGCGTCCCACGCCGCGCGCGACAGGCCGAGCCGGTCGAGCTGGGCGGGAATGATCGACGACGGGCGCGGCGCGTTGGTGAGGACGATCACCGGGCCGCGTTCGGCGCGAAACCGCAACAGCGCTTCCTCGGCGCCGTCGAACAGGCTGACCCCGTTATGGATGACGCCCCAGGCGTCGCAAAGCAGCGCGCCATAGCGGCCGGCGACGGCGGAAAGACGCTCGATAAGGGGCGGCGCGGCGCGAAGGTCTGACACGGGGCTGGCGTTAAGGCCGCCGCCCGCAAGGGTCAAGCGGGCGCCGCCGTCAGGACGCCTTGGCCAGCGGCTCGGCCTGCTCGGGATGACTGCCGACGTAAAAATCGGCGGGACGCGGCGCTCCGAACAGGTTGCCCTGGCCGAAGTCGATGCCGAGTTCGAGGATCTCCGGCATGTGGCTTTCGAACTCGATCTTTTCGGCGATGAGGTCGATGCCCGAGTCGGCGAGACGCTTTCTGAACGTCCGCAGCTTCGCCGCCGCCGCCTCGCCGCCGTTCGACGCGGCGAGCAGAAGGGCGCTCGGCGCCTTGGCGAAGCGGAAGTTGCGCGACCGGAGCGCCGACCAGTCGAGGTCAAGGCTCTGCACATGGTCGACCGAGAAGGCGAAGCCGCGCCGGGCGATGGCGTCGAGATTCTTCTCGAAGCGCGGATGCATCATCTGCACCGCCGGATAAGTGAACTCGAACACCAGCCGCGAGGAGAGGTCGCCGTTGATTTCGAGATAATCCGTGAAGTGATTGAAGAATTCGGTGTCGAACAGCGTCGCAGGCGACAGGTTGCAGAAGACCGCGAACTGGCTGTCGCGATGCTTCAGCTTCCTGAACGCCTGGACGCAGCGCAGGAGGATCATGTTGTCGATGACGCCGATGCGGTTGGCGCGTTCGGCGGCTTCGAGATAATCGGTCGGCTTCAGCACGGCGCCGTCCTCGCCGCGAAGACGCGAGAAAGCCTCGTAATAACGGATCTTGCGCTGCGGCAGGCTGACGATCGGCTGGAGGTACAGGTCGAGGCGGCCGCCCTCGATGGAATTTCGCACCTTATCGAGCATGACGGCGTCGCTCTCGGAGATGCCGGCGGCGCGTTCGATATTCAGAACGGGCGCGACCTTCTTGGCGGCTTCTTCCGGGTCCTCGTCGCAACGCTCGGTCAGCTTGCGGAGCATTTCAAGTTCGACCTGGGCGCGCGACAGGGCGAACCCCATGCGGGCATGCAGAATCAGCGTCGTCACCAGCGCGGCGGCGAGCCAGATCTCCATGGTGGGGTGAAAGCCGCTGCTGATGGCGGCGGCGATCAGCAGAATCGCCGCGGCGCCCGCCATGAACAGAACCGCATTGCTGTAGCGGGAGGTTCTCTGCCGCAGATTCATCGCCCGTCTCTCCTCGCCAGCATGACCGCTTGCAGGGTTAACGCGACAATAGGCGAGGCGAGTTGACAGGCGATTAATTCAAATGCCGCCGCGATCGGGGCAGTCGCCGCAACGTCCTGTTAACCAGCGCGCGGAGCGATGAAAAAACCCGCGCGGGCGAACCCGCGCGGGCCAAACGATCCGGAGGGATCGGGTTAGAGCTTAGCCCTGGAAATACTCCTCGCGCGGATCGATGACGATCTCGACGCGGCGGTTGGCGCGGCGGCCGGCCTCGGTCGCGTTGTCGGCGATCGGCTGGCTTTCGCCGAAGCCGACGGCGTTGAGGCGCGACGGCGACACGCCCTGCGCCGCAAGATAGTTCGACACCGACAAGGCGCGGCGCTGCGAGAGCTGCATGTTGTAGGCGTCGGAGCCGGTCGAGTCGGCGTGGCCGCGCACCGTGACGCTCGTCTTGTCATATTCTTTCAGCACCAGCGCCACCGAGTTCAGGGTTTCGTAGAACCCCGGCTGGATGTCGGACTGGTTGGTGTTGAAGGTGATGTCGGACGGCATGTTGAGGATGATGTTGTCGCCGACGCGGGTCACCGAGACGCCCGACGCCGCGAGGCGCTCGCGCAGTTTCGCCTGCTGGCGGTCCTGATAGACGCCGATGCCGACGCCCGCCGCCGCGCCGACGCCGGCGCCGATGGCCGCGCCCTTGCCGGCGTTGCCCGTCATGGCGCCGATGATGGCGCCCGCCGCCGCGCCCGCCGCCGCGCCGCCGGCGCCGCTGGTCACGGTGCGGCTGGCGCGCTTCTCACCCGTGTAGGGGTTGGTGGTGCAGCCGACCGCGAGGATCGCCAGTGAAAGAAGAATGATTGCCTTGCGCATCTTTGTCGCTCCTTTGCGATGCTTGGTGCTCGATGTCCGAAGAAAAACGCTGCTCGCCCCGATACCCGTCTGCCTAGCCCGACTCGGGCGCAGACTGCGTAAACTTTCACGGGCAATATGTCGGTTTCGCCCGTCGCCCGGAATTAAAACACCGTAATTGCGGCGGAATTCCGATCACGGCGGAAACGCGCTCGCCGCTTCTAAGTTATTGATAAGACTTTATTTATCCCGAACAGCCAACAGCCGCGCCCAGACCCTCCGCCATAGCTGGCGGCGGACGCCGGCGCCGCCCAGGTCGCAGGCGGCGATGCGGCGGCTGCAACGGATCAGCGCCCCGTGGTAGCCGTGCCGCGCCCATAGATGCAAAGCCCAGTGCCGGGCGATGATTTCCAGCCGCCGTCGACGGCGCGCCCGCTCGGGAACGAAGCGGTCGCCGAGAAACTCGATCACCGGCCGCATGGCGCAGCCTGTCGACGGTCTTCTCCCATCAGCGGTTTCACGCCTCTGTTGAGAGCCGGCTCCGGCGGTCTGTCCGGCGAGGCTCCGGCTGGACGCCGACGCTTTCACGGGCGGTTTAATCTCCGTTTAACGGAGCCGCCGGCGGCCCGTCAGCGGACTGCCAAATAAAGCTCAAGCGCGCCTCTTGACGGTTTCGGGGCCCCGCCCTAACTCCATCGTCAGCACTCAGCCATGCTGAGTGCTAATCGGTGCGTCCTCAACCGCGCCGCCCCATTAACCTGTTGTTTTTGCTAAAGAACGCAAATCAGGGAGACATCTCAATGGCATTTCGGCCGCTGCATGACCGCGTGCTCGTCCGCCGCATCGAGGAAGACGAGAAGGTCGGCTCCATCATCATCCCAGACACCGCCAAGGAAAAGCCGCAGCGCGGCGAAGTCATCGCTGTCGGCCCCGGCGCCCGCAATGACGACGGCAAGGTCGTCGCCCTCGATGTCAAGAAGGGCGACAAGATCCTGTTCGGCAAGTGGTCGGGCTCGGAAGTGAAGATCAACGGCGAGGAGCTCCTGATCATGAAGGAGTCGGACATCCTCGGGATCATCGAATAACGCTGAACTGACTTTCAGGAGAACCGGAACATGGCTGCCAAAGAAGTAAAATTCGAAGCCGATGCGCGCGAGAAAATGCTGCGCGGCGTCGACATTCTCGCCAACGCGGTGAAAGTGACGCTCGGCCCGAAAGGCCGCAACGTCGTCATCGAAAAATCCTTCGGCGCTCCGCGCACCACGAAGGACGGCGTCACCGTCGCCAAGGAAATCGAGCTTGAAGACAAGTTCGAGAACATGGGCGCGCAGATGGTGCGCGAAGTCGCCTCCAAGACCAACGACCAGGCCGGCGACGGCACCACCACCGCCACCGTGCTCGCCCAGGCGATCGTCAAGGAAGGCGCCAAGGCCGTCGCGGCCGGCATGAACCCGATGGATCTGAAGCGCGGCGTCGATCTCGCCGTCGCCAAAGTCGTCGAGGACATCAAGGCCCATGCGACGAAGATCGCCTCCTCGTCCGAAATCGCCCAAGTCGGCACCATCTCGGCCAACGGCGAGAAAGAAATCGGCGAGATGATCGCCAAGGCGATGGAAAAAGTCGGCAACGAAGGCGTCATCACCGTCGAGGAAGCCAAGACGGCCGAAACCGAACTCGACGTCGTCGAAGGCATGCAGTTCGACCGCGGCTATCTCTCGCCCTACTTCATCACCAACGCCGAGAAGATGATCGCGGAACTCGAAGATCCGTACATCCTCCTGCACGAGAAGAAGCTGTCGGGCCTGCAGTCGATGCTGCCGCTGCTCGAATCGGTCGTGCAGTCCGGCAAGCCGCTCCTCATCGTCGCTGAAGACGTCGAGGGCGAGGCTCTGGCGACGCTGGTCGTCAACAAGCTGCGCGGCGGCCTCAAGGTCGCGGCCGTGAAAGCCCCGGGCTTCGGCGACCGCCGCAAGGCGATGCTCGAAGACATCGCGGTGCTGACGGGCGGCCAGGTGATCTCCGAAGACCTCGGCATCAAGCTCGAAAACGTCACCATCGACATGCTCGGCAAGGCCAAGAAAGTGTCGATCAACAAGGACGACACGACGATCATCGACGGCGCCGGCGACAAGAAAGACATCGAAGCCCGCACCTCGCAGATCCGCCGTCAGATCGAAGAGACGACGTCGGACTACGACCGTGAGAAGCTGCAGGAACGTCTGGCGAAACTCGCCGGCGGCGTTGCGGTGATCAAGGTCGGCGGCGCGACGGAAGTCGAAGTGAAAGAGCGCAAGGACCGCGTTGACGACGCGCTGAACGCCACCCGCGCGGCGGTGGAAGAAGGCATCGTCCCCGGCGGCGGCGCGGCGCTTCTCTACGCCACGCGCGCGCTCGAAGGCCTGAAAGGCGTCAACGCCGATCAGGACGCCGGCATCCAGATCGTGCGCCGCGCGATCCAGGCGCCGATCCGCCAGATCGTCAAGAACGCGGGCGGCGAAGGTTCGATCGTCGTCGGCAAGCTGCTCGAACAGAAAGAATACAAGTTCGGCTACAATGCGCAGACGGACGAGTATGTCGATCTGGTCAAGACCGGCATCATCGACCCGGCCAAAGTCGTGCGCCACGCGCTTCAGGACGCGGCCTCGGTCGCCGGTCTCCTGATCACCACCGAAGCGATGGTCGCCGAAGCGCCGAAGAAAGAAGCCGCGCACAGTCACGGCATGCCCGGCGGCGGCATGGGCGGCATGGGCGGAATGGACTTCTAAGGAAATCCGTTCGCCTCAAGCGAATAGAGAAAGGGCGGCTCGAAAGAGCCGCCCTTTTTTGCAGTTTTCCAGCGCCTAGTTGAACTGCAATGTAAAGCCCGCGTAGACGAAGCGGCCGACGGCGTCGATCGGCGTGTCGGTGAGGCCGATGTCGGGCTCCTGGTCGAGAAGATTGTTGACGCCGGCGTAGATTTCCGCGTTCTCGCGCACCGCGTAGCGGACCTGGATGTCGTGGGTCGACAGCCGCGAAGTCTTCATCGGCTCGAACAGGATGTTGCCCTGCGCGGCGGCGGACGCGAACTCGTCGATCTCGTCGCGCCACACGCGGTTGCGGAACTGCCAGCGATACGTTGCGGTCACCGGACCGAACAGCCAGCTTAAATTCAGCGCGCCGGAATGCGTCGGGGCGTCGTCGCCGAGCAGCGTGCCGCTTTCGTTTTTCTCGACGTCGACCGCCTGGCCGGGCAGGCTGACCACGTCGAGCTTCTGCAGGTAGCTGCCGATGTAGCGCAGGTTGAACGAGCCGATTCCCGACAGACCGATATCCTCCGGGTCGAACGCGTAGCCGAACTCGTAGTCGATGCCGCTCGTTTCGAAGAAAGCCACGTTGACGGGGATGACTTCAAGGAAGCTCAGGCCTCCGTCGGCCCGTCTCTGAATAAGGTCGCAGAACTGGTTGTCGACAGACGGAAGATCGACGCACTGGTCGACGATGTCCTGCGAGGCCGGGAAGATGATGCCGTCGGTGATCGTCATGTTGTAATAGTCGATGATCAGCGACAGGCCGTCGATGAAGCTCGGCTGCCACACCGCGCCGATCGTCCAGGTCTTGGCGCGCTCCTCGCTGAGATCGGGGTTGCCGCCGAGGACGCCGGGGAACGTGGCGTTGAGAATGTCGTCCCCCTCGAACGTCGTCGGATCGACGCCGAGCGGCGTCAGGATCGCCGCGCAGTTTGCGGCCCTCAGTCCCGGATCGGCGCCGTCATTGAGATTGTCGACGTCGCAGGGATCGTCAGGCAGGAAGAACGACTGGTTCTGCGGATTGAACAGCTCGGTAATGTTCGGCGCGCGGACGGAACGCGAGTACGTGCCGCGGAAACGCAATTCCTCGACCGGCGAATAAATGCCGCCGACATTCCACGCCTGCGTGTAGCCGACCGTCGAGTAGTTTGACGCCCTGAAGGCGGCGTCGACGGAGAAATGCTTGACGAGCGGCAGGTCGGCGAGCACCGGCACGCTGACCTCGACGAAGCCTTCGCCGACGCTGTATTCGCCCTTGGTAGGGAAGATCTGGTTGCCGAAGGTCAGTCCCTCGGTGTTGATGGCCGGCGGCGTGTCGCTGCTCCGCTCCTTGCGCCATTCGCCGCCGAGCGCGAAGCCGACGGGGCCCGCGGGCAGTTCGAACACGCCGCTCGTGTCGCCCGAAACATAGCCCGTCAGCACGTACTGCTGCACGGTGGCGACGCGCAGACTGTCGTCGTTGACGAAGTCGATCGCCGCCTGCGAGGCGTTGCCGCGGCCGAACAGATTGAGGGGCTCGCAGCCTGAATTCGGTCCGGGCGTGAAGAACGGCGTCGTGCCGTAATTGTCCGGCGTCACCGTGGTGTTGAAGGCGTCGAAGTAGCCGAGGAAGCCGAAGCCGCCGGGAAACGGAATCTGCGGCGGCAGCGCCGACGGATCGAGATTCGAGCGGCAGGTCGGCTGCCCCGTCGACGGATCGATCACCGCGTCCATCGCTGCATAAAACCGGTCGAGCACCAGATTATTCGGCGAGAAGAAACGTTCTTCGAGCCGTCCGTAGGTGAAGGAGACATTGTAAGTCAGATTTTCGAACGATCCGAAATCGATATCGCCTTCGAGCCCGCCGACGATGCGATAGGTGCGCCGGCGGATGTCCTCGCCGCGCAAGCCGAGATCGAACAGGTCGTGCGACATGAACACCGTGTCGACGCCGGCGTCGTTCGCCGCCTGCACGATGGCGTCGGGAACGAACGGATTTTCGTTGACCAGGATGGGAATGAGATCGCTGAACGCCGGCTGGCCGGTGGAGGAGGAATGCACCTGCGCGAACTTGACCTCGAGGAAACCCTTCATCGAGTCGGTCAGATCGTAGTGCATGTAGCTGTTGAAGACGTAGCGCTCGATGTCGGAGGTGAGGCTGCCCTCCAGCAGTTCGTGGATTTTCGTGGCGCTGCCGCCGACGCCGTTGCGGAAGGTGATGGGCTCGCCGGGATCGTAAGGCGACCCGTTGCCCTCGAAGTCGAAAATCAGATCGAACCCGTCGAAGAAGTCGATGGCGACGGCGCCCTCCGGCGAGGCGAACTGAATCGACACGTCCTGCAGGAAGATCTGCGTCGGCAAGCCCATGCCGTCGACGAAATCCGGATTGTCGACCAGCGAATAGAGTCCGGTGCTGGCGAAATCGCGGTCGGCGCCGTTGACGCCTTTCTCGCGCGAATACTCGAAGGCGGCGGTGATGTTGCCGCGCCCGCCTGCGAAGTTTGTTCCGGCGACGATGCTGCCAAAGGCGCGCGACGCGTCGCCATGATCGGGCGTCAGCCCGCCCTGGCCGCGGAAGGATATCCCTTCGAAATCGTCCTTCAGCACGAAGTTGACGGCGCCGGTGACGGCGTCGGCGCCGTATACGGCGGATGCGCCGCCGGTCAGCACGTCGACGCGCTCGATGAGATCGACCGGGATGGTGTTGATGTCCACCGCCGTGGTGCCGCCGCTCGCGCCCACATGACGGCGCCCGTTGACCAGCACCAGCGTGCGGTTGGTGCCGAGGTTTCGCAGATTGAGAAGCTGCAGGCCGGTGGTTCCGATGCCGAGATTGGTGGCGTCGCCGTTGTCCTGCGAGCCGACGAGGCTCGGAACGTCGTTGAGAAGATCGGTGAGGTTGGTTTCGCCGGAGCGCGAAATGTCCTCGGCGCCGATCGACGTGACCGGCGACGGCGCCGAGAGGGCCGGACGCTCGATGCGCGTGCCGGTGACGAGAATTTCGTCGTCGGTTCTGTCCGCATCCTGCGCAAAGGCCGGCGCGGCGATTGCGAAAAGCGAGGAGCCGGCGACGAGCCCGGCGCGCAGACGGGAATGCGAAAGGCGGAATGACTGGCGTTTTGACATGGCGAGCCCCGTTTTTGAGTTTCCGGACGACGTCACGAACCGGGAAACCGCAAAACGAGGCGGCGGCGCCCTCCAACAAGGCGCAGCAAACATGACTCTCGGCGATCCGGTGTCCCTAAACGTCTGACCCCGCGCGCCGCCCTTTCCTCAGCGGACGGCGGCCGAGAACGGCCTTCTGTGCCCCGCGGGCAACAGCGGCGCGCGCCGCCGTCGCGGCCTTTCAGCGCGGATTCAGGCTGGTTAAGAGGGAGCGCGCCGATTCAGGGCGCACGATTATTGCAGCTTCGGCGCGAGCCTGTAGGGTGCCGCGACGCGCATCATCGCCGCGGCAGGGAGACACACGAGTATGGCGATGGCTGAACTGAGGCCGCAAATGCTGACCGCCGAACCGGCGCGCCGCTGGCTGATCGCGGCGCTGGTCGGGGCGCTCTTGGTCGTCCTGTTCTGGGACGCCGGCGCCAATCTGTGGGCGCGCTGGGGCGGCCAGCAGGAGCTTTCCCACTCCTATTTCATTCCGCTGATCTCGGCCTGGCTGGTGTGGACCAACCGCAAAGCGGTGGCCGCGAGCGTCGGCGAACCATCCTGGGTCGGCGTCGCGTTGCTCGCATTCGCCGGCGCGCTGGTGGTCATCGGCAAGCTGACTTTCATCTACGTCTTCCAGCATATCGCCATCGTCGTCGCCGTCGCCGGCCTCACCGCCGCGTTCGGCGGGGTTTCGTTGCTGCGCGTCTGCGCCGTGCCGATCGCGTTTCTGTTTTTCGCCGTGCCGCCGCCCTACTGGGCGATCACCGTGCTGTCGTGGAAGTTCCAGCAGATGTCGTCGGTGCTGGGCGTCGCGATGATCCGGATGATGGACATACCAGTGTTCCTCTCCGGCAACGTCATCGATCTCGGCGACTACAAGCTGCAGGTCGCTGAAGCCTGCAGCGGCCTGCGCTATCTGTTTCCGTTTCTGAGCCTCGGGGTGATGACCGCCTATCTGTTCAGGGGTCCGCTCTGGCAGCGCCTGCTGATCGTCGCGTCGACCATCCCGATCACCATTTTCATGAACTCGTTCCGCATCGCCGTCACCGGCGCGCTGGTGCAGGCGAGCGGCATTCAGCATGCGGAAGGCGCCCTGCACATGTTCGAGGGCTGGGTGGTGTTCCTGCTGTGCCTCGCGGCCCTGTTCGCGGTGATCGCGGTGATCTGCTTTTTCTCGCGGCCGCGACGCAATCCGCTGAACGCGCTCGGCGCGCCCGATCTCGATCCCATCGCGCCGACCCGCGGCGCGAAGCCGGCGCTGGTCTACGGCGCCGCGGCCCTGGGCGCCGCCGCGCTGCTCGCCGTATCAAGCTACGTCTCGACCGATTCCCTCACCATTCCGGACCGGCGCCTCTTCGCCGGCGTTCCGGACGAATTTCCCGGCTGGGAATCCGAAGTCCGCCCGATGGACCCGGAAGTCGCCGAAGTGCTTGGCGCCGACGACACCATCGTCGTCAACCTGCGTTCTCCCGAGGACGATGTCGTCAATCTCTATCTCGCCTATCTCGAGGCGCAGCGCGACGGCCGTTCCTGGCATTCGCCGCGCCAGTGCATTCCGGGCGGCGGCTGGCAGATCACCGAGCACAAGATCGTCGAACGCGCCATGCCTGACGGCCGGAAAATCAAGTATAACCGGCTGATCATTCAGTATCGGGACTACCAGCAGCTCGTCTATTACTGGTACGACCAGCGCGGCCGCGACGTCGCCAACGAGTTCGCCATGAAGTTCTGGCTGATCTACGACGCGGTGACGAAGAAGCGTTCCGACGGCGCCATGGTGCGCCTGATCACGCCGATCCGCGCCGACAAGGGCGTCGCCGACGCCGACCGGCTGCTGCAGGACATGCAGACGAAAATGCAGTCCTTCCTGCCGGCCTACGTTCCCGAGTGACCGGACGCCGCGAAGCACAAGTGACGGCCATGCGCGTTCTGATCGTCGCCCCTAATATTTCCGCGCGCATGGGCGGCGAAGCGGTGTTGCCGCTCAATTACATCCGCGAGCTGAAAAAGCTCGGGCTCGACGTCAAGGCGCTCACCCACGCGCGGGTCCGCGACGAGCTGAAGGCTCACCCTTTGTGGTCAGAGGGCGACTTCTTCTTCATCGAGGATTCCCTCGCCGAAAAGGCCATCTACCAGACGGGCCGGCTGGCGCCGCGGGCGCTGCAGGACATCGTCTTCAACAGCGCCATTGGAACCGTCACCATGGCGCGCCTCGGCCGCGCGGCGCGCAAGCTCGCGCGCGAACTCAATGTCGACATCGTGCATCAGCCGGGGCCTGTGTCGCCGCAGTTTCCGTCCGCCCTTACCGGTCTCGGCGCGCCGCTCGTCATCGGCCCGATGAACGGCGGCATGGACTATCCGCCCGCCTTCGCCCGGGACTATTCGCAAGGCTCGCAGGCTGTCGTGCGCGGCGCGCGCGCCGTATCCGGGCTCGCCAACAGGATCTGGCCGGGCAAGCGCGAGGCGGCGTTGCTGCTGGCCGCCAACGAGCGCACGCGCAACGGCTTGCCGGCCGCCGTCGATCCGGCGCGCGTCGAGCTTCTCGTCGACAACGGCGTCGATCTCGATCTGTGGTCGCCGCCCGAGACGGCGCGCGACGCGCCGCCGACCTTCGTTTTCGTCGGCCGGCTGATCTGGCTGAAGGCCGTCGATCTTCTGATCGAGGCGTTCGGACGGCTTCGGCGTCCGGCGCGGCTGCTCATCATCGGCGACGGGCCGGACCGGGCGCGGCTCGAACAGGCGGCGAAGACAGGCGCGCATCCCGACCGGCCGATCGAGTTCGCCGGATTTCGTCCGCATGCGGAAATCCGCGACGCGCTGGCCAGGGCGACGGCCCTCGTTCTTCCGTCGCTTCGCGAGTCGGGCGGCGCGGTGATCCTCGAAGCCTTCGCCTGCCGCACGCCGGCGATCGCCACCGACTGGGGCGGCCCGACCGACTACGTCACCCCGGAAACCGGCGCGCTTGTCGCGCCGACGGACCGCGAAAGCTTTATCGCGGGACTCGCAGAAGCGATGGAGCGGTTCGCCGCCGATCCGGACGCGGCCGCCGCCATGGGCCGTGCCGCCCGCGCCAAGGTCGAGGCGGAATACTCCTGGAGCGCCAAGGCGCAGGCCATGGCCGCGATCTACGCCCGCCTCGTCCGCAAAGCCTAACAAGCTGATTTCAAACCGCTAATTCAAGCAGACACTTTGCGCTTGACGAACGGACGCGCCCAGTTCATAACCAACTTGTTATATAACTAAAAGGCTATAAAGATGCAGCCAAGCCGCCTCGACGCCACCTTCGCCGCCCTCGCCGATCCGACGAGACGGGCGATCCTCGCCCGTCTCGCCCTCGGCGAAACGACGGTGATGGAGCTCGCCGAGCCGTTCGAAATGAGCCAGCCGGCGATCTCGAAGCATCTGAAAGTGCTGGAGCGCGCCGGGCTCGTCAGCCGCGGGCGGGACGGTCAGCGCCGTCCCTGCCGCATCGAAGCCAAGGCGCTCGGCGAGGCCAACGAGTGGCTCGAAAACTACCGCCGCCTGTGGGAGGCGAACTTCGCCCGCCTCGACGCCCTGCTCGCGGAGCTCCAGAAGAAAAACAATCCGTAGCCAAACCTTCCCGCCCAAGGAGACGACAATGCAAAAGATAAGGCCGTGCCTGTGGTTCGACAGCGACGCCGAGAACGCCGCAAGGTTTTACGTTTCGGTCTTCAAAAACTCGAAGCTCGGAAAAATCGCCCGCTATGGCGAGGAGGGCGTCGAAATACACGGAAGGCCAGCCGGCTCGGTCATGACCGTGGAATTCGAGCTGAACGGCGCGCCTTTCCTCGCGCTCAACGGCGGGCCGCATTTCAAGTTCAGCGAGGCCGTCTCCTTCGAGATCGACTGCAAGGACCAGGAAGAGGTCGATTATTACTGGAATGCTCTCGCCGCAAACGGCGGGTCGGAAGGGCCGTGCGGCTGGCTGAAGGACCGCTTCGGCCTTTCGTGGCAGGTCGTTCCCCGGCGGCTCCCCGAGTTGATGGCCGATCCAGACAAGAAGAAGGCCGGCCGCGTCATGAACGCCATGCTGAAAATGAAAAAGATCGTCGTCGCAGATCTTGAGAAAGCCGCAGCGGCGTAACCCCGAACATTTGAAGGAGAAGGATCATGACGACGACGGCGAACGCAGCCCAGGTCAGCCTGCCGAGCGAGCGCGAAGTGAAAGTCGTGCGCCGCTTCAACGCGCCGAGCGCGCTGGTGTATCGCGCGTATACGGAACCGGCGCTCATGAGACGCTGGCTGACCGCCATGCCGGGCTGGTCGATGCCGGTGTGCGAAATGGACGTGCGGGTCGGCGGCGCCTACCGCTGGCGCTGGCGCAGCGAGGACGGCGTCGAATTCGGCTTCTCCGGCGTATTTCGCGATGTGAAACCCGCCGCGCGGCTTGCGCATACGCAGGTTTACGATCCGGGCGACATGGGCGGCTCCATGGGCGACGAAGCGCTCATCACCGTCGAGTTCTCCGAAAAAGACGGCGTGACGACCGTCACCACCCTGATGGATTTCGGCTCCAAGGAGGCGCGCGACGCCGCCATGTCCACCGGCATGACCGACGGCATGGAAATGAGCTACCAGTCGCTCGAAAAGCTTTTGTCCGAGAAAGCGTAAAACACCATGGCGCATGATGCGCCTGCGGCGCTTTCGATGGCCGCCCTGTCTCAAAGCGCCCCCCTCTAAACGCCTGCGGCGCGCCCGCCGATGAATCGCCGGGCGAAGGATTTCGACAAGGCAGACCGCTGGAAACCGCTCATGAGGAGAGGAGAATGACCATGACGACGACGAACGCAGCTCAGGTAAGCCTGCCGAGCGACAGCGAAGTGAGAGTCGTGCGCCGCTTCAACGCGCCGCGCGCGCTGGTTTATCAGGCGTACACCGAACCGAAGCTGGTGACGCAGTGGCTCCTCGGCCCTCCGGGCTGGTCGATGCCGGTGTGCGAAATGGACGTCAGGGTCGGCGGAAAGTTCCGCTGGCGCTGGCGCAGCAATGAGGACGCGAAGGAATTCGGATTCCATGGCGTGTTCCGCGAGGTCGAGGAGCCGGCGCGCCTGGTTCATACCGAAGCCTATGATCCGGGCGACATGGGCGGCTCCATGGGCGACGAAGCGCTCATCACCGTCGAGTTTTCCGAAAAAGGCGGCGTGACGACCGTCACGACGCTGATGGATTTCGGCTCCAGGGAGGCGCGCGACGCCGCCATCTCCACCGGCATGACCGACGGCATGGAAATGAGCTACCAGTCGCTCGAAAAGCTCCTGGCGGAAACGGCGTAACGTCAAAGGGAGAAGCGACCATGCCGCCCGCTGTCAAAAGCGCCCTTGCGATTCTCGCCGGGCTCGCCGTCATCGTCGTGGCGTCGACCGCCGCCGATCTGGCGTTCAGCGCCGCCGGACTTCTGCCGCCGCTCGACCGCCCGCAGGACTTTACGGGCGGGCACTGGCTGTTCGCGCTGGCCTATCGCTGCGCCGTCAGCATCGCCGGCTGCTGGCTGGCGGCGCGCCTCGCCCCTTCCCGGCCGCTGCGGCACGCGCTGATCCTCGGCGGGATCGGCGTCGCGATCAGCGCCGCCGGCGCCGTCGTCATGAGCGGGGTCGGACCCGCCTGGTATCCGTGGAGCCTCGCCGTTCTCGCCTTGCCCTGCGCCTGGGCCGGCGGGGCGCTCTACGCCCGCGGAAACTCCGCAGGCTGATCGTCTTTGCAGAGGGAGGAACCGATGTTCCGGAAAGTCGCCTTCACCATGTACGCCGTGAAAGATGTCGCGCGCGCCCGCAAGTTCTATGAAGAGACGCTGGGCCTGAAACCCGGCCTCGCCGGAGGCCATGGCGGCAACTGGTGGGTGGAATACGACCTGCCGGAAGGCGGCTGCCTCGCCATCACCAACACGACGGGCGACGCGCCCGGGGCGGGCGGAACCGTGGCGCTGGAAGTCGAGGATCTCGACCGCCTCATCAGCGACCTGAAGAGCAAGGGCGTCGCGTTCAAGTCGGAGGTCATTCACGGCCCGCGCTGCCGCATGGCCGTGTGCCTGGACAGCGAAGGCAATTCCCTTCTGCTGCATCAGCTCAATGCGAAAAAGTGACAGCCTTCGCGGAAACGCTCAGTCCCCGGACTCTTCGCCCGCGTCCGCGCTCGGCTCGCTCGTGAGCCCGAGCACGCCGACGCGCTCGGAGTAAAGCGTCTCGCCCGTCTTGTCGACGGTGGCGGTGATGACGACGCCGCCCATGTCCGCCGACCGCTTGACGCGCACCCGAGTATCGAGGGCGCCGTCGGGCCCGGTGCGCACCGTCTCGACGGCGCGCAGCTCGCTGCGGTTGGGTCCGCTCGAAATCGTCACGTTCGTATTCGGCGGCAGGCCTTCCGCCGAGACCCACACGACCTGGCCGGGGCTGACGATCGACTTGTCGACCATCAGTACGCCGCCTTTCGAGCCCGCGACCGGCTCCGGCGCGCCGACCGGCCTCAGATTGTACGGCATCAGCTTTTCGATTTCCGACACATAGGCGCCATAGCCGCCGCGATGACGGGCGCCGCTGAAATCGCCGTCGCCGAGATAGCTTTGCATCGGCTTCTGGCGCGGCGTCGCCGGGCCGCCGGCGATGACGCCCGCGCCGGGCGCGGCGGGAATGCGGATCGTCGCGCCGACCGGCAGCACGCGCCAATCGACGTTCGGATTCATATTGGCGATGGCGTCGGCGGGCGCGAGATGCGACACGGCGATGCTCGACAGCGTGTCGCCCGGCTGCACCACGTAGGTCGCGGCCGCATTGATCAGTCCCGCTTCCTGCGCGTAGGCGAGGCGGTCGTAATTGACGACATAGGGAACCTCGATGGTCTCGCCGGGGAAGACGTGGCGCGGACTCTTCACGGACGGATTGTAGTCCATCAGCATGTAGACCGGCACGTCGCAGTAGCTCGAAATGTCGTAGAGCGTCTCGCCGTTGGCGATCTTCACGTAGCGCTCGCAGGCGCCGTCGAGCTTTTCGGCCTGCGCCTCTGCGTAGACCTGATGGGCGAGACGCGCCCCTTCGATGCCTTCGTAGGCGGCGAGGGTGCGGGCGTCGACCGGCGAAGCGACATGCGCGGCGGTCAGCGGCCGGGTCGCGTCGACATAGCCGTTGCGGAAGATGCGGTCGGCGTCCGGATAGGAGGGATTGGCGTAGGACGCCTGGCTGTATTGCGCCGGCGCGCTCGCGCAGCCCGCCGCCAGCAGCGCCAGCGCGCTCGCGGCCGCCCCGAATGTCGCTTGCCTCGTCATATGCGAAACTCCCCTGACGTCCCCGCTGCGGCTTCCCCCGAAGGGGCCCCTCGACCACGGCCGGCCGCGGCCGCGAGGGCGGTCCGGAGCCGGTCCGGCGTAAAGGTTAACACAATTTTCCGGGCGCAGTCCCGCCCAAAATACGCCATTTCAGCCCGCCCGATTCGTCGCCCGCGAGGAGCGATTAACCGCAACCGGCTTGCGGAAAGCCGCGGGGGAGGCTCTCATCCGCCCCGGGCGCGCCAACGACACCGGGAGACTGATCTTGAAATCACTGCTGTTCTGCGCCGCGGGGCTCGCCGCCCTGGCGGCCGCCCCCGCCATGGCCGGCGATGCGGGCTACGAAATGTGGCGCTCGACCAAGGACGGCCGCACCGTCGTCGCCGTCGCGAGGGAGGGCGAGGACGGCGCCTACGGCGTCGCCGCCGGCAAGACCGGCGCGCTCGACGTTCTGAAGGGCGCGGCGGCCGAAAAAGCCATGAAGGAGCTGCGCGCCCAGTCCGGTGCGGTCGACGGCGAGCGGCTGGTCATCGCCGACGCCGCGGCGCATGGCGATCATGTGGTGTGGATCGAGAAGAAGGACGAGGAGAAGAGCGAGAAGGACGGCAAGCAAATCAAGCGCGTCGTCGTCAAGAAATTTGGCGACGGCGACGTTAAAAAAGAAGTGCATCGCGTCATCGTCACCGACGGCGGCGACGATGAGGACGTGCTGATCGAACGCGTCGAGAAGAAAGCCGGCCACGGCGAGCACGGCGATCACGAGGTCAAGGAAGTCAAGACCAAGAAGGTCATCGTTCTCGACGGCGATGTCGATATCGACGCCGACATCGATTTCGAGGCGCTCGACGACGCCGACGGGATGCGCAAGCTGATCGTGGAGACCGACGACGGCGAGAAAGGCGGCCAGCGTTTCCTGCGGATCGCCGGCGCCGACGCCGACGACGCGGCCGACTTCATCGACGACATGGACGGCCTCGACGCCAGCGAGAAAGCCGCCCTCAAATCCGCCGTCGGGCTCTGAGTCCCCCAAACAAGGCTCGACAGGCGACCGGCGCGCGAAAGCGCGCCGGTTTCGCTTCGGACGGCTCGCGCCGTGGGGGCGCGAAAGCGCGCCGGTTTCGCTTCGGGCGGCTTCGCCGGGGCGCGCGAAAGCGCGCCGGCCTTGTTTCAGGCGGCTTGCGCCGGGGCGCGCAACCGGGCAGGTAACCCGTAAACAACGGACCCGCCCGGCGCCATGACCACGGAACTGCTTTCCGCTTTCGTCACCTCGTTCGTGACGCTGTTCATCGTCATCGACCCGATCCTCGTGACGCCGATCTTCGCGGCGCTGGCCAAGAGCGAGACGCCGCGCGCGCGCCTGCGCATCGCCGTCATGGCGGCGGTCTATTCGGTGGCGATCCTGGTTTTCTTCGGCTTCGCCGGCAACGCGCTGCTGCATCATATGGGCGTGTCGCTCGCCGCCTTCCGCGCCGCGATGGGCATCATCCTGTTCATCATGGGCTTCCGCATGTTCTTCGACCCGGACAGCGAAACGCAGGCGAAGACGCCCGGCCCGAAAGCCTCGGCGCGCGAAAACATCGCCTTTTTTCCGCTGGCCATCCCGATGCTCGCCGGCCCCGGCGCCATCGCCACCATCATGCTCCTCATGGGCCCGGCGACGCCGGCCATCGACAAGGGCGCGGCGATGCTGGCGATGGTCTGCGTGCTGATGATCGCCGTGCTCGTCATGGCGTTCGCCAGCCGCATCGGCGACGCGCTTGGGCGCACCGGCATGAACGCCATCACCCGCATCCTCGGCATGCTGCTGATGGCGCTGTCGACGCAATACGTGTTTGACGGGGTGAGAGTCGGCATCCTCGAACAGGTCGCGCCGCACCTCTAGGCGCGGCCCGGGCCGGCCGTCCGGGTTTTCTTCCCTTCCGCCGGCGCGCCGAGCGCGCCCGACGACGCCGCCCTCAGAATGCGCCGGAAGGTCGGACACTCCATGTGGGTCGGCGCGGGACAGCGGGCGGCGTGGCGGAGGCCGTCGCGCATAGCGGTCAGCTTACGGATGGTTTCGTCGAGCTCGCCGGCCTTCGCCGAGAGCGCCCGCCGGTCGATGCGCGGCCCTTCGCTGGTGAAGACGCCGGCGATCTCGTCGAGCGAAAACCCGGCGGCGCGTCCGAGGGCGATCAGCGCCAGGCGCTCGATCACCTCGGCGCCGAACACCCGCCGCAGGCCGCGCCGCCCGACCGAGGCGATCAGCTGCTTTTCCTCGTAGTAGCGCAAGGTCGAGGCAGGCAGGCCGGAGCGGCGCGCCACTTCCCCTATGTCGAGATCCGCCATCGCCCTTGACCTCAAGTCGGCTTGAAGTGGCAGAGTGCGGGCGCCGCGCCCCGGCGGCAAGCGAAAAGGAGAAACCCATGACCGATGCGCGCGCCGCCGCCGATGAGCAGGCGGCGATCTGGAACGGGGCGGCCGGCCGCGGCTGGGCGGCGTTGCAGGACGTGCTCGACAGCGCGTTCAGGCCGTTCGAGGAGCATCTGGCGGCGGCGGCCGTCGCGGCGGGCGCCGAAAGCGCGCTCGACGTCGGCTGCGGGGCGGGCGCGGTGACGCAGGCGGTCGCCAGAGCCACAGGCGGGGCGTGCGTCGGCGTCGACATCTCCGGGCCGCTGATCGCCGCCGCGCGGGCCCGGGCCGGAGCGGCGGGCGCGGCGGCGCGGTTCATTCTCGCCGACGCCGGGACGCACGCTTTCGAGCCGGAAGCGTTCGACATCATCGTCTCGCGCTTCGGGGTGATGTTCTTCGCCGATCCCGTCCGCGCTTTCGCCAACCTGCGCGCCGCCGCGCGCGAGAAAGGGGCGCTCTGCGTCATCGCCTGGCGGAGCGCAAAGGAGAACCCGTTCATGACGGCGGCTGAGCGCGCCGCCGCGCCCCTGCTCCCGGCCCTGCCGCCGCGCGAGCCGGACGCGCCGGGCCAGTTCGCCTTTGCCGACAGGGAGCGCGTCGCGCGCATCCTCAAGGAAAGCGGCTGGCGCGCCGTCAGGATCGCGCCGCTCGACATGCCTTGCGTCTTTCCGGAGGCCGCCCTCGTCCCCTATTTCACCACGCTCGGCCCGGTCGGCCGGGTCCTTCAGGAGACGGACGAAGCGGCGCGCCCGGCGCTGCGCGAGAAGATCGTCGCGGCGGTCCGCCCGGCGTTCGAGCCGTTCGTGCAGGACGGCGAGGTGCGCTTCGACGCCGCCTGCTGGCGGATCGAGGCGGCGGCCTGAGGCGCGCGGAGAGGCCGGAACAGTTTCGCGCGAAACGGGACTTCCGGCGAGTCGGCTTCTTGAGGCCCGGCGCGGCGCGGCGGCTGCTTTCGCACGAAACCCGCGCCCCGAGACGCGGCCCGCCAGACCCGGCGTCCCCGGCGCAAAATCGCATTCCTTCTCCATCGCCAACCTCCTCGCTGCGGGCGCAATTCCGGCCCGTGCGGAGAATGTAAGGCGGCGGAAATGGGCGGGGATAAGTTTGCTCGGATGGAAGCGGAGCATAAACTGAGGCGTGACCTACACACCGTCAGTCGATAAACTGGTTACGATTGGCACCAACGTAACTTGGTTGAATATTAAAAACGCGCTTATACAGGAAACTTCAAAAACGGTTTTTCTTACTCAATGTCTTACGGCAATTGGTTGCCTAACCCACCTACTGCAATTGGATTTATCCTCATCGCCGCGCTCGTAGCGGTGATTCTAGGGAACAATTACGAGTATTCTGAGTGCGGTTCAGCCGGCGCCGCGAATAGGTATGAAACTGCCACTTGCGCTGACGATCCCTCTCTTTCCAACGTCGGAACGGCACACCCTGTCGATGACAGCTCATATGCCGACTGGCAGACATACAAAGAGTATCTAGACCTTAGCGCCCAGCGCCAGATGGCAAGATGGGCGTACGTTATGATCTGGGTTTCGACAGCCGGTGTGTTCGTGACCCTCGCAGGCGTGATCTACGTAGCCATGACTCTTGGTGCTACGAGAGAAGCAGTCAGCGCAACAAATCGAGCGACTGATGAAACGCGAAAGATTGGTGAGGCGCAGGCACGGGCTTACTTATCCTGCCCCGATGGGATTTTTAAAGTTAATCCCGCGAACCATTGTGACTCCGAAATAGCCATTAATATACGCAACTCTGGTAATTCACCCGCGCGCGAATTGTCGATGAAGGTCAAAGTCGTAGCTGACTACTCTGCGGACGGCATGGCAATTGGACTTATATCTATCAGGCTGCCAAAGCTTTTAATTCACGACATTGCAAGCCATGAGACACATTCGCCGCGAGCAATAATTAGCGGACTCGACCAGTTAAGCGCGGATTGCTTGCTCAAAGGTGAGGCCGATATTGGGGTATTTGGCGCGATCAATTTTACCGACGTCTTTGGTGTTGAAGAGTCCCATAGGTTTGCTCTGGTTGGCCGGCGTGAAAATAATGAGATCGACAGCGACGGATTTGCAATCATTCCTCTTGTCCGTTGTCATCCAGACCGATGGCGTTAGCGCTGTAAGTACAGGTGCGGCGTTGTTGATTGCCAAATCAAGTGAGTAAGTGCTCACTTGACAAAGGCTTTGTTCCTGCCTATCTGTAAGTGAACGCTCACTAGAAACGCGACAGAAATCCTCCCCTCCAAGCGACCCAAAGGCCCACAAAACCAATGACTTCAGCGGCGGCAGGCAGGAAAAAGACGGGCGCGCGGGCGAAGGGCGCCGGGCGGGGCGCGGGCTCCCGCGGGGCGCAGGCGCTCGCCGGCGGCGGGGCCGGCGCGCCCTCCCCCGACGCCCTCTCGCGGGGCGTCGCCTCTCCCGACGGGACCACGGCGGCGCGCATCGAGCGGGCGGCGCTCGCGCTCTTCGTCGAGCGGGGGATCGACGCGGCGACGACGCGGGAGATCGCCGCCGCCGCCGGGCTTTCCGAAGGGGCGCTCTACCGGCACTTCCCCTCCAAGGAGGCGATCGCCGAGACGCTGTTCGTCGCCATCCATGAGCGGCTCGCCCGCCTGGTGCGCGGCGCGGCGCGGGCCGGCGCCTCGCTCGGCGCGCAGGCGGACGCGACGGTCGACGCCTATTGCCGGACGGCGGACGAGGACTGGACGCTGTTCGCCTATCATCTGCTCTCCACCGCGCACTTCCTTCCGACCCCTCCGGGGGCGGACAATCCCGTGGCGGCGGCGGAAGAGATCGTCGCGGCGGCGATGGCGCGCGGCGAGATCGAAGCGGGCGACGCGCCGCTCCTAGCCGCCATGGCGCTCGGCGCGGTGCTGCAGCCGGCGCTGCACAAGGCCTACGGGCGGCTCGACGGGCCGCTTCTCGCGCACGCCCCGGCGCTGAAGCGCGCGGTGCGGGCGGTGCTGTTTTCCTGACAGGAGAAAGTCATGATACGAAGCGCCATCTTTCAGGCTCTCTACTGGCTGACCTCGATCTTCTTCGCGATCCTCGCCGCGCCGCTGCTCCTGCTGCCGACGCGCGGGCCGACGATGGCGTGGATCAGGCTCTACACGCGGGTCATGACCTTCTGGATGCGCCACGTCGCCGGCGTCAGAGTGACGGTGCGCGGCCGGGAGAACCTTCCCGACGGTCCCTGCATCATCGCCGCCAAGCACCAGAGCTGGGGCGACGGCATCGTCATGTTCGCGCAGATGGACGATCTCGCCTTCGTCACCGGCGACCATCTCGAAAAGTTCCCGCTGGTCGGCGGCATCCTCAGAAAGATGGGCGCGATCATCGTCGATAATTGCGGCGGCGCCTACGCCCGCGCCCGCCTCGTCGATACGGAGCTGAAGCGCGCCGCGAGCGAGAACCGCCGCATTCTCATCTACCCGGAAGGCCATCTGTCGCCGGTCGGCGAGAAGCACCGCTACCGGCGCGGCGTCTATCATATGTATGCGGCCTATAATTGCCCCGCCGTGCCGGTCGCCACCAATCTCGGGCTTTTCTGGCCGCAGCAGAGCTGGCGCCTCCGGCCCGGCGAGGCGGTCGTCGAGTTCCTCCCCGCCATCCCGCCCGGTTTCGAGAAGGACGATTTCATGGCGCGGCTCGAGGAAGCGGTTGAGACGCGCTCGCTCGACCTCCTGGGCGACGCGCGGCCCGAGGGCGCCGACTGGACCCGCCCGCCGCTGCCGGACCCCGCCGGATAGGACGCATGCGAATGAACACGCCGCTCTTCTTCCAGCGCCGCTTCCTGCCGATGTGGACGGCGCTGTCGCTCGGCGCCTTCGCCGACAACATGCTGCGCCAGGCGCTGATCATCGGCATCGCCTACGGGGCGATCCGCGCCGACGGCTTCGCCAACGCCGACGACGCCATCCCGATCATCGGCTCGTTCTTCGCCGTCGCCATGCTGGTGTTTTCGTC
Organism: Pseudomonadota bacterium; assembly: GCA_036337175.1. Lineage (GTDB taxonomy): Bacteria > Pseudomonadota > Alphaproteobacteria > Caulobacterales > Parvularculaceae > Amphiplicatus. The sequence continues at coordinate 557,986 of JAYZEQ010000002.1, read as the reverse complement.
CGTCGCCGGACAGGTGGCGGAGAAATACGAGACGGCGGCGATGTTCCGCCGCACCAAGTTCGTCGAGGTGATCCTGATGGCGACGGCGGCGGTCGGCTTCGCGATCAACTCGGGCTGGCTCCTCATCGTCACGCTGTTCGCCATGGGCGCGCAGTCGGCGTTCTTCTCTCCGGTCAGGATGGGGGCGATGCCGAAATATCTGAAACCGGACGAACTCATCCGGGGCAACGGCTTCTGCAACGCCGGGCTTTACGTCTCGATCCTGCTCGGGCTGTTTCTCGGCGGCCTGCTGATCGCGCGCGACGACGGCGCGGTCTGGGTGTCGGCGTTCCTGTTCGGCGCGGCGCTGCTCGGTTTTCTCGCCATTCTCCTCGCGCCGCGCGCCGCCGCCGACGCGCCGGACCTCAGGCTCGACTGGAATCCCGTCAGCCAGTCGCTGCGCATTCTGAGCTTCGCCTTCTCCTCCCCAGGCGTCGCGCGCCCGCTGCTCGGCGCGGCCTTCTTCTTCTACATCTCGACGCTGGTGACGGTGTTGGTTCCGCTATACGCGCGCGTCTCGCTCGGCGCCGACGAGGCGGTGGCCACCGCCATCATGGGCGTCTTCGCCATCGGCGCGGGGCTCGGGGCGATGGCCTCGGCGGCGCTCTCCAGAAAAAGGAGCGGGCTCGGATTTTCCGCTCTCGGCATATCGCTCGCCGGCGCCATGGGGCTCGGCGTCTACGTCCTGACCGGCCTGATGCCGCCGGCCGGCGATGAACTGCGCGGCGTCGGACTGCTGTTCGGCGACGCGAGGGGCATGGCGCTCGCCCTCGCCTTCTGCCTGTCGGCGGCGTTCATGGGCCTCTTCGTGGTGCCGCTGCAGGCGGCGACGCAGCGGCGCGCGCCGGCGCAGCTGCGCTCGCGCATCATGGCGGCGTCGAACATGCTGAACGCCTTCGCCGCGATCCTCGGCTCGCTCTCGGTGCTCGCCGTCACGCGCACCGATCTTGGGCCCCGCGAGGCGTTCCTGTTCGTCGCCGCGATCCAGATCCTTCTCGCGGTCTACATGCTGCGGCGGCGCGCCAGCGTCCCGCGCGACCTTTACGACGAGATGCTGAAAGGCCCGGAAAATCCGGCCTGAACCGGGGCCGGGCGCGGAAAGGCGCGGCATTAACTTTTCCACACCGCCTTTCCCCCGCCAAAATCGCCTGCGATGGTGGCCGGCGCGCGGGGTTCCCGTGAGCTTCCTTAACGCGCTGGCAAGGATGGCTTTTTAAGTTTTCCACATGGGCCTGACCGTCGTCATCATCGCATTCTGCCTGGCGCTCGGCGCGCTGGCGGCCGTCGCCGCCGGCCGGCCGGGCCTGTTCAAAAGCGTCGCCGCCGACCTGCGCGCGGCGCTCGGGGCCGACATCCGCGCCGCGCGGCCGAAGCGCTTCTCGCCCAAGAAGACGCTGTTCCTGATCGGCCCCTCGGCGGCCCATCCCGCCTGCCGCCTGCAGCGCCGGCTCCTGAAACCCGCCATCGCCGCCTTCATCCGCGAGGACGTGACGGTGATGGAGGTTTACGGCGACGAGCGCCCCGAGCAGAACGGCGAGCCGGTCGACTGGCTCGACGCGGCGCTGCTGCGCCACGCCATGAACGCCGAGGAAGGCTTCTTCCTCATCTATGTCGACGAGAACGGCAAAACCGTGCTGCGCTCGCAGGCCCCGATGGTGACCGCCGACATTCTCGCTCGCGCCGGTCTCGACGTCGACGCGCCGCAGTCCGGCAAGCGCCGCAAGTCGGCCGTGCTGAAGAAGCTGCGCGCCGCCTGATCCCGCCCGCCCGCTTGACGCTTCCCCCGGCGCGCCATACGCAAAACCGTCGCCGCGCGGAGAAGTCATGATCGCCGGATACGCCACAGCCGAGGGAAAGCTCCGTCCCCTGAGCGACGTCGCCGCCGAGAAAGAGGCGGCCGTGTGGGTCGATCTGCTTCGGCCGACGGAAGCGGAAGAAAAATCGCTCGAAGCGGCGCTTGGCGTCGAAATCCCCACCCGCGAGGAGATGAACGAGATCGAGGTGTCGTCGCGACTCTACATGGAGGACGACATCGCCTTCATGACGGCGATGGTGCTGTCGCACGCCGACGGCGACGACGCGGTGATATCGCCGGTGACCTTCGTGCTCGCCGGTTCGCGCCTCCTGACCATCCGCTACGAGGAGCCGCGCGCCTTCGCCGCCTTTCCGGCGCGCGCCCAGAAAGCGCAGCTCGGCTGCGTGTCGGCGGAGACCATCCTCGTCGGGCTGCTCGAGGCCATCGTCGACCGGCTCGCCGACGTGCTGGAGCGGGCGACGCACGACACCGACCGGCTGTCGCACGAGATTTTCCAGATGCACGGCGCCAAGCCGACCAAGAGCCGCGATTTCCAGAAAACGCTCGTCGAACTCGGCCGCAAGGGCGATCTCGCCTCGAAGATCCGCGACAGCCTCGTCACCCTCGCGCGCCTCTTCGGCTTCCTCGCCCTGCACTCGGCGCAGGGCAAGACCGACAAGGAGCTGAAGGCGCGCATCAAGACGCTGTCGCGCGACGCCGGTTCGCTCTCCGACCACGTCTCCTACATGTCGCAGAAGATCACTTTCCTGCTCGACGCCACGCTCGGCATGATCAACATCGAGCAGAACGCCATCATCAAGATTTTCTCGGTGGCCGCCGTCGCCTTCCTGCCGCCGACGCTGATCGCCTCGATCTACGGCATGAATTTCCACAACATGCCGGAGCTCGCCTCGCCCTACGGCTATCCGATCGTCATTGGGCTGATGATCCTGTCGGCGGTGCTGCCGCTCGCCTATTTCAAGCGTCGCGGCTGGCTCTGACCGGCGGCGGCGCTAGTGCGCGTTCTTCGGGAACAGCACGGCCGAGAACGTCATCATCAGGATCTTGACGTCGAACCACAGCGACCAGTTGTCGATATAGTCGAGATCGTAGCGCACGCGGTCGGCCATCTTCTCGTTTTCAGAGGTCTCGCCGCGGAAGCCGTTGACCTGCGCCCACCCCGTTATGCCGGGCTTCACCTTGTGGCGGCCTGAATAGTTCTCGATGATCTTGGCGTAGGCGTGGTTGTGGGCGAGCGCGTGCGGGCGCGGGCCGACAAGGCTCATTTCGCCTTTCAGCACGTTGAGGAGCTGCGGCAGCTCGTCGAGGCTGTAGCGGCGCAGGATCTTGCCGAGCGGCGTGATGCGCGGATCGTCGAGGCTCGCCTGCACGATCTTCTCGCCGTCCTCGGCGACCGTCATGGTGCGGAACTTGTAGATTCGGAATACTTCTTGGTTGAATCCGTGGCGCTGCTGCGAGAACAGGATCGGCCCCTTGCCCTGCAGCTTGATGGCGAGCGCGATGAACGCGAACAGCGGAACCGCGGCGATGAACAGCACGCCGCCGATGATCTTGTCCTCGAGCGTCTTGAGGAGGCTCCCCCAGCCCTCGAGCGGGCGGCGGTAGAGATTGAGGACCGGCGCACCGCCGATGCGCATCAGCTCGCCGCCCGTATGGTCGAACCAGTGGGCGTTGGGGCACAGGGCGATCGACACGGGCAGGATCGCCAGCCGGTTGACGAGGGCGCGCATGTCGTCGGCGGGAACGTCCGTCTGGGCGATGACGATGTCGTCGATGTCGCCGTTGCGCGCCGCCCGCGCCAGGGCGGCGATGTCGCCGGCGAGCGGCCGCTCGCCTTTCGGGGCGGCCGCCGGATCGAGCGCGTAGACGCCGACCACCGTCACCGCCTGGCCGGAGCCTTCGGCGAGGGTCGCGAATTTCTCGGCGACTTCGTTGGAGCCGACCACCGCGACGCGGCGCGAGAAGGCGCCGCCGGTCGTCACCGTGCGTTTCAGGATGGCGTTGGCCGCGACCCGCGTGGCGACCAACGCCACCGCCGAGACGATGGTCCAGGCGAACAGCCAGAAACGCGAAAAGCTCTCGGAGACTTTCAACGCAAAGGCGAAAGCCAGAAGCCCGAGGATGATGATCAGCCAGCGCGACAGCACGGCGCGCGTCGCGCCGCGCCCCACCAGAAGCTGCTCGAACTCGTAATAGCCGTCGCGGCGCAAGAGGGTCGTCACGCCGGTCGCCCCGACAAGGCCGGCCGCCGCGTAGCGCTGCACGTCGACCGCCGTGTCGAGCAGCGACGCATGGTAAATGATGGCCACCGCCACGGAGGCGACGGTGATCAGGATAAAGTCGATGAACTGGACGATATCGCCGTAAACGGCGCGGGAGATCGGGGTCCGTCGGCGAACGCCGACATCAGACGCTTCGGCGATCACCGGCGCTTCCGCCGAGTGACTGATATTAGACTCTACCATCGGCGTGATCGGTCCCCCTGCAGTCCTGGACGCCGCCGTCTGTAACATGTTCAAGAGACCAAGAAGCTGGTTAATTTGCAAGTGACAATTCGGCAGTGCAAAAAGCCTGCTGGATGGCGTCTCGGCCCCATCGCTGGACTGAGCCGGCGTTAGGCCCGATGATTGCTGGTTGGGGACCTCGCCGCATCGGGGAAGCACGGCGCCGGGGACGATGGGTCGGGTGTGTCATGTCGAAACAGTTCGCCACGTTTTTCATCAGCTGGCGCGACGCCCCTAACCGTCCTCTCGGCATCGCCATGGACGACGCCGCTTACGGAAGAGCCGCCGCCAAGGCGCTTGAGGCCAAGATCAACGACCTCGCGCAGGAAGGGTGGATACTCGACCGGGTGATTCCGGCCTTCGGCCTGACGCCGAAACAGGCGAGCGCCTTCACCATCATCGCTTTCAAATAATTCAGCACAAGAAGCTTTGCGCCTGCGCGTCCCCGGTTTATGGGACGCGCATGACAGATGATTCCCTTCTCGACGAAATGATCGCCCTCGCCCTCGAAGCGGGCGCCGCGACGATGGGCGTTTACGCCGGAAAATTCGACGTGTCGGTGAAAGCCGACGCCTCGCCGGTGACGCAGGCCGACGAGATCGCCGAGGCGATCATCCTTAAAGGTCTCGCCGGCGCCGCCCCGGATATTCCGGTGCTCGCCGAGGAAAGCGCCGCGGCGGGACGCATCCCAACGCTGGGCCGGCGCTTCTTCCTCGTCGATCCGCTCGACGGCACCAAGGAGTTCGTGTCGAAGACCGGCGAATTCACCGTCAACATCGCGCTCATCGAAGACGGCGCGCCGACGATGGGCGTCGTCTATGCGCCGGCGATGGGCCGCCTCTATGCGGCGTCGAAAACGGCGGGCGCTTTCCGCGTCGACGGCGACGGTCCCCGCAAACCCATCAGCGCGCGCAAGCCGCCGGCCGCGGGCCTCGTCGCCGTGGCGAGCCGCAGCCACCGCAACGCCGAGACCGACGAATTCCTCAGTAAACTGACGATTACCGATTTCGCGGCGGCGGGCTCTTCGCTGAAGTTCTGCCTCGTCGCCGAGGGCGCGGCGGACGTCTATCCGCGGCTCGGCCGGACGATGGAATGGGACACCGGGGCCGGCCAGGCCGTGCTGGAAGCGGCGGGCGGACGGGTTCTCGTCCATCCGGCGGGCGACCCCCTCGCCTACGGCAAGAAGGCGCGCGGCTTCGACAATCCGCATTTCATCGCCTGGGGGGCGTAAGGCCGGCTATTCGATCGCGGCGCTGAGCTTGACGCCGATCTCCGCCGGTAGGCTGGCGCCCCGGCGCACCCAGACGTCCCACAGGGGCGTCTGCTCGGCGAGCCGGAACTCCGTATAGAGCAGCGCTTCCGAACGGCCTTTCGCGGCCGACGTCGCCGGGTCGAGATCGAGGCGCGGCACGAACACCACGTTGGCCGCGCCCGCCGCCGCCGCGCCGTCCGCGAGGCAGCGGCGCTTGTCGGCGATGACGCAGGCGGCGTCGGCGCCGGTGAGGATGGCGACGTCGACGCCCTGACCGGCGAGCTTCCGGGCCCGCGCCGCCGCTTCGAGCAGCATGGCCGACTGATCGACCGGGGCGAGCGCGAACAGCTCGCGCGCCTCCGGCGTCGAGAACCGCCCCTCCTCCACCCACTTGGCGATGGTCGGACCGCCCGGCTGCACCAGCGCCAGTTCGGCGCGGATGTTGGCGGGCGCTTCTTCCGCGGCGCGCTGCTGCAGCATGAGCTGGCCGGCGCCGTGCGCGGCGAGCGCCGCGGTCCAGAACAGGGTCAGCGAGGCCGCCGCCGCGGCGAGCGCCGCGCTGGCGCGGTCGTGATCGCGGAACACGCCGTCATAGAACGGCGAGGAGACCGAGAAAGCCGCGAACGCCGCGCCGGCCAGAAACACCGGCGCCGGGTTGGCGCCGGCGAGGCGGGCGGCGATGAACGCGACGATGACCAGCGCCAGTCCCGCGCCCCAGCCGCGCGCATGCTCGACTCCGCCGAACACCGCCGCGCAGAAGATGATGACCGCCGTCGCCGCGGCCACGCCGCCGAGCGCGGTCGCGCTTTCGCCCGCTATGGAAAGGCCGTTCGAGAACAGTCCCGACGCGGCGCCGGCGCGCACGAGGTTGATCCCCGGCGACAGCAGCTCGCAGAACCCGGCGAGCGCGGCGAACATGGCGAGCGCCCCGGCGTAGCGGACAAGCCCGGCGCGGCCGGTGAGGAACGGACAGGCGGACAGCGCCACGAAGCCGGCGAGCGAGAACACCGGCGACAGGAGCCACAGCGCCGCCAGCAAGGCGCCGCCGAAGGCTCCTTCGATGCGGGCGCGCGCGGCGCTTTCGTCGGCCGGCGCGCAGGCGAAGCAGACGGCGCCGGCGAGGAACACCGCGAGGGCGAGTTCGGCGGGGCCCGAGAACGGCGCGGCGATATAGGCGGCGAACGCCGCGGCGAGCAACGCCGTCATCGCCGCCGGAAAACGCGCCGCTGAAAAATACGCCAGCGGACCGGCGACCAGCGCCGCTGCGAAAGCCTTCGCCACGAGATGAATGCGCCCCGGGGCTTCGGCGAACAGATCGGCGGCGAGCAGCAGCAGCGCGTAGAACGGCGTCGCTTCGTTCTTGAGCGCCGATGCGCCGCCCGCCACGGCGCGCGCGTCGGCGATCGGGGCGATCAGGTCGGCGGTCGGCGCGAGGCTCAACAGGGCCGGCGCGAGCATGGCGGCGACGATGAACGGCAGCGAGAAAAGAAGCGCGAAAGACAGCGACCAGCCGGGCGAGCGCCACGTATAGAGCAGCTTGGCGAAGGCGCGCGCCATCGGCGCCGGACGGCGCCAGCCTGCGTCAAATCGGGACTCCTCCGTCGCCACGCTCATTATCGCCCCTGACGTCCGGATTCAGGATCGATCCGGACCGGCTTCCAGTCAGCCTTGCGCCGACCGTAGCAAGGGGCTTGCCGGAGCCGCGGGGACGGCCCGCCAGCCGTTAACCAGCGGCTCCCGCAGAGGGCGCGACCAGATATTTCACCGCATTCGCCGACGGCGCGCGGCGCTGTTATGGTCCGCCGCATGCGAACCCTGTTGCACATGCCTCTCGATCCGCCGTCGCGCATGGCGCGGCTCATTCTCGCCGAAAAGGGCCTGCCGGCGCGGCTTGTCGAAACCCCGCCCTGGCAGGAAAACCCGGCGCTCGCCGCCGCCAACCCGGCGCGCGCGGTGCCGGTGCTGATCGACGAGCCGCCGACCGGCGGCGAGATCGCCGTGTCGCCGGTCGAGGCCATCGCCGAATATCTCGAGGAAGCCTATCGCGGCGAAAAGCTGCTGCCGGCGACATCGGCGGGCCGCGCCGAAACGCGCCGCCTCGTCGCCTGGTTCGGAAAGAAGTTCGAGCCCGAGGTCAACGCGGCCATCGCCCGCCAGCGCATCGACGCGCGCCTCAAAGGCCGTCTGCGCTACGACCGCGAGAGCTACGAGGCGGGGCTCGAGGCGATGCGCTGGCATCTCGATTATCTGAACTGGCTGCTCGAACATCGCGGCTGGCTCGCCGGCGACAAGATGACCGTCGCCGATCTCTGCGCGGCGGCGCATCTTTCCGCCAACGATTATGTGGGCGCCGTTCCGTGGACGGATTTTCCGCAGGTGAAGGAATGGTACGCGCGGCTCAAATGCCGGCCGAGCTTCCGCTCCCTGCTCGCCGACCGGGTCGAGAGCCTGACGCCGCCTTCGCACTACGCCGACCTCGATTTCTGAGATGGGCGCCGACCCCGCTTCGATGGCCCGGGCGGCGAAGACGCAGGCGCTGGCGCTCGGTTTCGACGCCGCCGGCGTCGCGCCGGCCGACGCGCCGCCGGAACGCGGCTCGCGCCTCGCCGCTTTCCTCGAAGCCGGCCGTCACGGCGAGATGGGCTGGATGGAGACGCGCGCCGGCGAGCGCGCCGCGCCGCGCTCCCTGTGGCCCGAAGCGAAGTCGGTGATCATGCTCGGGCTCAATTACGGGCCGGACGAGGATCCCCTTGAAGCGCTCCGACGCAAGACCTCCGGCGCGATCTCCGTTTATGCGCGGAACCGCGACTATCACGACGTCGTCAAGCCGCGGCTTAAAGCGTTGGCTCGGTGGATGATCGCGGCGTACGGGGGCGATGCGAAAGTCTTCGTCGACACCGCGCCGGTGATGGAAAAGCCGATCGCGCAAAGCGCCGGCCTCGGCTGGCAGGGCAAGCACACCAATCTCGTGTCGCGTCAAAAGGGCTCGTGGCTGTTCCTCGGCGCCGTGTTCACGACGCTCGACCTTTCTCCCGATGCGCCGGAGACGGACCATTGCGGCTCCTGCCGCAACTGCCTCGACGTCTGCCCGACGGACGCCTTCCCCGCCCCTTACCAGCTCGACGCGCGCCGCTGCATTTCGTATCTGACGATCGAACACAAGGGCGCGATACCGCGCGAGTTCCGGGCGGCCATCGGCAATCGCGTCTATGGCTGCGACGACTGCCTCGCCGTCTGTCCGTGGAACAAATTCGCCGGCGCGGCGCGCGAGGCGGCGCTGCACGCCCGCGACGAGCTGCGCGCGCCGCCCCTCGAACAGCTGGCGTCGCTCGACGATGCGGGCTTTCGCGAACTGTTTCGGGGGTCGCCGGTCAAGCGGACGGGGCGCGACCGGTTCGTCCGCAACGTGATGATCGCCGTCGGCAATTCAGGCGAGCCCGGCCTTGTAAAGGCAGCCAGGGCCCGGCTTCACGACGCCTCGCCGCTGGTGCGCGGCGCGGCGGTCTGGGCGCTCTCGAGACTTGCGCCCGCGGCCGAATTCGAAGCGCTCGCCGCATCGCGCGGCGGCGACGAGGAGTCGGTCGAGGCGGAGTGGCGGCAGGCCTTGTCGGAGCCCGTCACACGTCGATCGTGACGTGCACCGCCGCCTTGGTGAAGTTGCCCTGATCGTCCTGAACCCAGTAGTAAAAGGTGTCGGTCCCTTTCTGGGAGGGGTCGGCGAAATAGGTGACGGTGTTGTCGTCGTTCTCGACCGCCGTGCCGTATCCGAGCTGCAATCCGTCGAGGTCGATGTCGTGGCCTTCGGGATCGAAGTCGTTGGCCAGCACGTCGATGACGATCGAGTGGCCCGCCTTGACATGAACGTAGTCGTCGTGAGCGACCGGCGAGAGATCGTTGGGATCGAGCACGCCGTGATACTCCGGCGTGACGCGGATGCCGTTGTTTGCGACGGTCGGGTCGAGCTTCGGCCCGGCGATCTGCACGAAGATCGGCACCTTGATGAGGTCGCCGGTCGCGCGGTCGGCGATGTACTCCTCGACCAGCGTCACCTTGCGTCCGTCTCCGGTGGTCCAGTAGCCGTTCTGCTCGATCGCGCCGCGCAGGCTCTTGTAGGAAATGACGACCGGATCGAACTGGTGCGTGATGTCGATCTGGCCGAGCGAATCCTTCTTGTACCCGGTAATGACGAGGTCGGGGTCGCTCGGCAGCATCGGTCCCAGAGGAATCGACGACAGGAGACCCGAATGGTAGCTGAGATCGAGATGCGCCAGATCGGCTGACGACTTTATTTCAGTCGGGCTGACATTGTGCCAGGCTTCCTTGGCGCCGCTGATGTCGACGTCCACGAAGAAATATTTGAACTGCGACACGTCGAGCCCGATGATGCTGTTGCCGCGGGCCCACACGCCGTGGCGATAGCCTTCGATATTGGCGTCGATGACGACCAGATCGTACATGTCCGTGCCGAGATTGATGCCGAACGACGAGGCCGACGACAGCGTGCTCCAGTCGGCGCCGACGATGTCGAGGCCCTTGATCGTATAGTGGCTCGTATATTCGAGAACGATGCCTGACTTGGTCTCCCAGGCCGTGAAATCCTCGATGACGGAGCGGACGTCGTGGCCCTGCTGGGCGTTGCTCTTGACGACGTGAAGACCCATGCCGCTGGCGATCACTTCGTTCTCGAGGAACTTGCTGATGTTCGGCTTGTCGAGATGCACCGTGTCTAGATACTGCAGCTTGTCGCTGAGCTGCGACGTCGCCGGATCGACGATCTTGTATTGATCGGACGGCACGCGGTGCATGTAGACGAAGCCGCCATAGGTGGCGCCGGCCGCGATGTTGCCGACCGAATCGACCATCCGACCCTGGAACCAGAAGCCGACGCCGGTGCGGCCGTTGTCGAAATTATTGACGTCGTCGCCTTCCTTGATGAGGTTGTTCACCCCCCAGGTGTTGATGGCGATGTTGTCGGCCCAGCGCCCCGTCTCGTTGCCGAGTTCGGCGACGAACGCCGCGCCGGAAACGTTGTAGGAGGCGTTGTTCGTCATGATGGCGTTGGAATCGTGGTGGACGTAGCCCCATCCGGGCGATCCCCACACGGCGTTGCCGACGATCATCGCCGGATTGTCGAGATCGCCGACGCCGGTGTGGTGAAGGTGAAGGGAATAGCGCCCCTGCACGTTTGAATCGGACGTGACGTGATCGATGTCGGAGATGTCGAACGAACGCTCCGTCTTGTCGGTGCGGCCGAGTTCGTAGAACTCCGCATAACGCACGTCGACGTCGTCGGAATGCATGAACATCACATGGCCGCGCTCATGCACCGGCGTCGTGGCGGCGTTTTCCGTCTCGAAGCGGATGTTGCGCGAATAGTTGGCGACGTAAGCTTTCAGATCGCTGCGCGCGCCTTCATGGTCGTATTGGAGCGGCCGGTCGAAATACACCGTGTTGCCGCTGATGCCGGTGATGATGAGTTCTTCGTCCTGCGTGACCGACGGCTGCACCGCGCCCTTGGCCACGTTGGCGGGCTCGACATAGTGGGTGCCGGTGAGCACGATGCGGTCCCCGACCCGCCAGCCGTCGGGCGGCGATTCGAGTTTCATCGACGTATCGCCGTGCATCGGATCGACGGCGAGGCGCACGAAGGCTTCTTTCTCCGCGCCGTGAATCTGCACGTCGCCCATGCTGATGAGGCCGCGCGACAGCAGCCGCGGATCCCAGTCGACGTCGATGGGGCCGTTGTCGGCGAAAGTGATGACGGTCTGCACGTTGGCGGCGACCGGATGATCGGCGGTGCCGATGGTGAGATGGCCGGTCGGCGTGACGACGAAGGTGTCCACTTCGAGATGCGTGTTCTTGTTCGTCGCGAAATCGAGTTCGCCGTCGACGCGCACGGTGAAGATTGAGGCGTTGCTCTGGCCGTCGTACAGCACCGAAACGCCTTCGGGGATGACGACTTTCGCGCCGTCGCCCGGCACCTGGCCGTTCGCCCATGTCGACGGATCGAACCACGAGCCGTCCTTCACCGCGACATGCGTCGCGTCGCCGACCGGCACGAGGGCGAGGGCCGCCATATGGTCGGCCATCATCTCCGGGTCGCTCGGCATCTCATGACCGCCGCCCGCATCCCCGCCGTGGCCGTCATGCCCCCCTGAACCGCCGCCCGATCCGCCGGACCCATGGTCGTGATCGGCGGGGATACCATCCGTATGCGAATGATGACCCTGCTGGTGCGCGGCGTGATCGTCGACGTTGAGATCGAAGCGGCCCGTATGGATGCGACCGGACGCGTCGCGATACGTGAAGGTGATGCCGGCGGCGCCCGTATAGCCTTCGGCCGGCGTGAAATACACGACGGTTCCCGACATCACCGCAACGCCGTGTTCGGCGCCGGTGATGGAAACGATTGATCTCGCGCCGGATTGCGAGGCGAGGAGGTCGGTGATGGCGATCGGCGCGGCGCCGGTCTGCTCGACCGCATAAACCGAAGAAGAAGGCGGCGGCGAGCCGCCGGGCGCCGGTCCGCCGGGAACGACGGACGGATCGCCGCTGGAGACGGTCTTGCAGCCTTCGATCGCCAGCGCCGCGGCGATCACGCCGCTGAAACTGAGACTTTCGCGCGCCGCGCGACGCCGGGCGCGCGGCCCTTGCGAAAGAGCGGGCGCAAGCCCGCTCGATTTCGCTGCGGTCAGCAAATCGTCAATAGACAAGGTAAAATTGTCGCTGGCGCCGACTGAAACGCGACTCGCCAAGGTCATAGCAGCACTGTCTCTCGCCCACGCGCCGCCAGGAGGGAAATCGCCGGAGATCGGCGAAACGGCGCGCATCTCGTGATCGATGGTGCTCAGAAATTCTTTATCCGGTGTCTACGGACAAACTACGATTCGGCAATGTTGGATTAACCGTTCATGCGCGGAGTTTAACGAGGGGTCACCGGAACCGCCTCAAACAGGGTAAAGATCCCTGCGCGCGCGTCGCAGATAACTGATTATTCGAAGTTTCCCGATTGCACGTGAAATCGGCGTCAGGAAATCCGCGCGCGCCGGCGCTCACATGAAATGTTGTTAATTGGGGGAACGTTTCAGCCGGTTGGCGACCTTGCGCAGGTTGCGGAAGAGAATCGGCGGCAGCAAATCGCTCATCAGTTCGCGACTCTTCACTTCGAGATCGATCGCATCCTTGCTCTGCGGACGCTTCTTGAACTGCGTCGTGAACGAGCGCTTCTCGCCGTCCCAGGTGGCGGTATAATAATACAGCGCGATGGAGCGGCGCGGCACGCCGCCGGGATGGGCGACGGGATCGGGATGGCCGTGATAGCTCGTCGCGTCGGTCGAGAACACAACGCAGCGGCCGAACTCCGGCGCGACCTTCTTGACGCAGCGCTGCATCTGCCGGTCCCACAGCTCCAGAGCGCCGCCGTAGCTCACGTCCCAGCCCCGGTTGAGGTAGATCAGGGCGTTGAGCCGGCGTTCGAGCTTCAGTCCCGGATGCAGATTGAAGTCGGCGTGGACGCTGAGATGCCCGCCGTTGGTGGTCTGATGGAAGCCGCCGCCGAGAAAAAACGGATCGGGGATCAGCCCCTTGATGCCGGTCATGTTTTCGAGGAACTGCACGAACGGGCGCGAGTTGAGCGAGTAGAAGAAGGAGCGCACGGCGGGCGGCAGGAAATCCGGGTTGAAGCTCGTCTTGTAGCGCTCCTGCGCGCGGTCGAACGACATGCTCGCCGGGTCCGGCGCCGCCGGAAACTGCTCGAGGCAGAGATCGAGAATCGAAGCGGGCAGGAAATCGTCGATGACGATGTGCGGGAAGGGATCGGCGTTCACATAGGACTCGCGCAGCTCGAGCCCTTTTTCCTTCAGGACCTTGGCGTCGAACTGGCCGTGCTCTCGGTCGATGACTTCAAGATAGGACATGCCTCAAACCCCCATGGACGCAACCGGCGCCCGCGCGAACGCTGCAAGCCGCGCGCCGGTCTTGCGCGAAGCTAGGCGAGAGCCAGGGCTGCTTCAATCCGACAAAAGCGCCGCCCTTTCTGGCCCTCGGGGAGCGCTTAACCATGCTGCGCCCCGTCGCCGAAGCCGCCGCGCGCGAAGCGCCGGATGGAAGCGATCTGCGCGCCCTTGTCGCCGCCGGAAAGGGCGAGCCGGGCGAGATAGAACAGCGATCCCGCCATCCACGCCGCATCGGCGAGGAAGGCGTAGAAGGCGCCGTGATTCTTCCTGAAATAGTGCGCCCGCGAGCGGTACCAGTATTCCGGCGCGATGCGCGGCGCGCCCGGCCCCCGCGCCGCCTCCAGCGACTTGCCCTGATGGTGCACGGCGCGCGCCGCCGGAACGAACCAGCACGGCCAGCCGGCGCGGCGGGCGCGCAGCATCAGATCGGTTTCCTCGTAATAAAGAAAATACGTCTCGTCGAAGAGGCCGGCCGCCTCGAACACTTCCCGGCGGATGAACAGCGCGGCGCCGCTCAGCCAGTCGACGGCGCGCTCCTCGTCGCGATGCGGCGGCGCGACGTCCCAGCGTTTCAGCAGCCGCGAGACGAAGCCGGTGCGCGCGCTCCAGTCGAGCTCGCTCATCGCCGAGAAATAACGGAACGCCGACACCTGCGGCGCGCCGTCCTCATGCTCGAGACGCGGGCCGGCGACGCCTGCTTCGGGCTTGCGGGCCATGAAATCGGCCAGCGCGGCGAGCGCGCCCGGACGCGGATAGGCGTCGGGATTGAGCAACAGCACATAGTCGAACGGTTCGGCGGCGGAGAGAATCTCTCTCAACGCGATGTTGTTGCCGGCCCCGAAGCCGCCATTCTCCCGGCTCTGAATAAAACGGATCAGGGGCTCGCCCTCGGAAAACGCCTTCAGTTTCGCGCCGTCGCCGCCAGGCGAGGCGTTGTCGACGATGTAGACGGCGGCGCCGGGAAACGCTTCGCATTCCTTTTTCAGCGCGCCGAAATGCGCGATCACCATGTCGGCGGTGCGGTAGTTGACGATGACGACGGCGATGCGCGGGCTCATGCCTTGTACTCGATCAGCGTCGGCGCGCGCCCCGTGAGCCGCGAGAGCCGGTATTTGAGCACGCCCCAGCTCTCGGCGAATTTCGACAGCACGCTGAAGAACGCGAAAGAAAGCGCGTCGGCGCCGCGCGCCCGGTCGCGCAGCGCGAGGCGCGTCACCTGCGCCGGATAGACGAGCAGCGCGGCGTAAAAAGCGGGATGAACCAGCCAACCCAGCAGCAGCGCAACCGGCAATACCGCCGACCACGCGAGCGCCCGCGCCGTTTCGCGGGCCCAGATGCGCTTCGGCGAGGCGCGGTGCAGGCCCGAAACTTCGGCGAAGGCGTGGCCGCCGCGCACCATGCGCCGCCACCACTGGCCGAAGCGATGCATCGCCGCGTCGTGCAGGGCCATCTCGGCGTCGAGGCGCCAGACGCGCCAGCCGGCTTCGCGCAGGCGCACGCACAGCTCCGGCTCCTCGCCGGCGATCAGCGTTTCGCGAAAGCCGCCGGCCTTCTCGACGGCGCGCGCGCATCATGGCGACGCCGCCGCAGGCGGCCGCCTCGCCGACCGGCGTCGCCCATTCGGCGTCGCAGAGCCGGTTGTAGAAGCTCGCCTCCGGATGACGCTCGCGCAGGCGTCCGCAGGCGACGGCGACATCCTCGCGCGCGTCGAGAAAGGCGCGCGCCGCTTCGGCCCAGCCCGGCGCCAGCTCGCAGTCGCCGTCGATGAACTGCACATAGTCCGTATCCGGCGCAACGGCGAGAAGGCGGCGCAGGCCGGCGTTGCGCGCCCGCGCCGCCGTGAACGGCGTCGAGAGGTCGAGCGCCACGGTCTCGGCCCCGGCGCGCGCGGCGGCGTCAGGGCTTCCGTCGGTCGAGCCGGAATCGACATAGACGATGCGCCCGCCCTCGCGGCCCAGCGATGCAAGGCAGCGGACGAGACGCTCGCCCTCGTTGCGGCCGATGGCGACGAATCCGACCGCGCTCATCGCTCGCCGTCCCGGCCGGTGCGCGTCCAGCGCCGCGACGAGGCGCGCGCCTCCGCGCCGTAAATGCGAACCTTGCCGAAAACGTATTGCGCCAGCGCGCCGAGCGCAGAGGCCGGCAGCGCCGCGCGGCCGAAGCCGGCCCATGCGGCGGCCGCGCCGGCGGCGAGCAGCGCCAGCGCCGACAGCGACAGGGCGAGCGGCGCGGTCGATCCCCACAGAAGCGGCGCGAGACTCGCGGCGGACATCGCGGCGATGAGACCCGCGAAGACGGTGAGCGGCGGGATCGCGAGGTCGAGCGCCGCGGCGGCGAGACGCGCATCGCCGCGCGCCGCGGCGCGGACCAACATGCCCGGCACGCGCTTCAGGGCGAGGCGCAGCGAGCCGTGCTCCCAGCGGGCGTGCTGCCTGACGGCGCTTTCCTCCGCAGACGGAAAGTCGCTGAAGACGCGCGCCTCGCGCGCCAGCACCGGCGGCGCGGTTTCGGCGAGCCGCGCCGACAGGGCGAGGTCCTCGACGATTTCGCCGGAAGCGAGATCGAGATCTTTCGCGACGCTCCACGGCAGCGCCATGCCGGAACCGGTGAGGCGGGTCGCGTCGAACAGCGTGAACAGGCCGCCCATGCGGACCTCGTTCATCAAGAGCCAGGCGAACTCGGAAACCTTGCGCTGCGGCCCTGCGCTTTCGGGCGCCTGCATCAGGTAAAGCGCCTGCGCCGGACGGCCGCTCGCCTCGGCGGCGGCGGCGACGGTCGCAAGCGCGTCCGCGCCGAGCCGGCAATCGGCGTCGATGAAGACGACGAGCGACGGCGGCGCCGCCCTGAGCGCGTCGAGTGCGTATTGCAGCGCGTAGCCCTTGCCGCGCCGGGCGGCGTCGACGCGCGCCAGAACCTCCGCGCCGGCGGCCGCGGCGATGTCGGCGGTGGCGTCGCTGCAATTGTCGGCGACGACGACGAGCCGGTCGCCGGCGCGCAGTTGCGGCTTCACGCTGGCGAGAGTCGCGGCGATCGCCGCCTGTTCGTCGTGCGCGGGGACGACCACCGCGAGCGGTCCCGCTTCGGTTTGCGCCACGGCGCGGGGACGCAGAAAGGCGCCGGCGACTTCCAGCGCGAAGAAGCCGGCGAGGACGAACAGGACGAACGCCGGCAGCGCGAACAGAATGTCGAGCAGCGCCGTCATGCCGTTTCCCCGAGCGCTTCGGCGAACAGCGCTTTCAGCTTGCCCGCTTCCGTCTCGATATCGTGGCGCGCCAGCACGCGCGCCTTGCCGGCCTCGCCCATGGCGGAAAGCGCCCCGGGCGCGGCGTCGAGCGCGGCGCGCATGGCGCAGGCCAGCGCCTCGGCGTCGGCGGCCGGCGCGAGCCAGCCGTTCTCGCCGGGAAGGACGAGTTCGGGGATGCCGGCGACGTAAGTGGAGATGACGGGCTTGGCGAGCGACATCGCCTCCATGATCGAGACCGGAAGCCCTTCGGCGTAGCTCGGCAGCACGAAAGCGCGGGCGCGCTCGATCTCGGCGCGCACCTCGCGCGGCGTCTTCCAGCCGGTGATGACGATGCGGTCGGCGACGCCGCTGTCGCGAGCCGCCGCCTCGATGGCCCCGCGCATGTCGCCGTCGCCGACGAGACGGATCTGAAAGACGCGGCCCTCGCGTTTCAGCATCGCCGCCGCCTCGACCAGCGTGAGCTGGCCTTTCTGTTCGCTGAGGCGGCCGACGCAGACGAAAACCGGATCGGCGGAAGAGGCCGGCGCGGCGCCGTCGTGAAAGGCCATTTCGATTCCGCAATGCACGATCTTGATCCGCGTCCAGAACGACCGGTCGACGAGACGCCGCAGCTGGCTGGCCCCGTAGCTTGAGACGCCGACCACGAAACGCGCCCGCTCGATCTTGCGCCTCAGCCCGATAAGGCCCGGCTTGTCGAACTCTTCCGGGCCGTGAACGGTGACGCTGAAGCCGCCGCCGCTGATGCGCGCCGCGAGCATGGCGACGGTCGCCGAGTTGGTGCCGAAATGCGCATGCGCGTGACGAAGCCCCGCCGCGCGCAGCCACCGGGAGAGCGCCAGCGCTTCAAGCCAGTAGATCTTGTGGCGCAGCAGTCCCGCTTCGGAGCGCCAGCCAAGCGCCATCGCGTCGCCGAGCGCGGCGAGCGCGGCGGCGGGCGCGGCGAAAAAGCCGGCGGCCGCCTCGCGCAACAGGCCGATCGTCCCGAGACTGAGAATATGGCGGGTCTTCGACGCCTCCTCCCGGTCCTCGTCCGACAGAAACTTTTCCTTCGACGGGCGCACGGCGAAACGCGCCACCTCGACGCCCGCCCGCTCCAGCGCGGCGATTTCGCGGCGGATGAAGGTGTGGCTGACGCTCGGATACTGGTTGATCAGATAGGCGACGCGCATCGTCCGGATAAGCCTTCCCGCCTCGCTGGCGAATCCTCTTCAGGGCGACCGCTCAGGGTTCGGCGCGCCGGGCGTCGCGCGAGGCGTAGAACCGCCACGCGCCGATGAATTCCGGAACATGCCCGAAGGTCGCTGACGTAGCGTAAACAAGCGGATTGCGCCGCCCGCGCGACGCGAACAGGGCGACGAGAACGATCCGCGCCAGATACAGCGCCGCGCCGAAGCCGAGAATCGCCCCGGCGACGCTGAAGGGGTTGAGGCCGCGGCCGAAGATCTGCGCGGCCGCCGCGCCGATCGCCGCGAAGCACAGAATCAGAAACGGAATCGCCGCGCCCCAGATCAGCGAGCGCGCATGCTCGCCCACATACAGCCGTTCCGGCGGCGCGCCGTGCAGCCGCACGCCGTGCGCGTAGCGATAACCGTCGCGGACGGCGCGCGCCCACCACGACCCTGAGACGGACCCGCGCCGCAGCGTCGCCATCGGCGCGTCGAGACGCCATATATGGGCGCCGCGCCGGCGCAATCGGATGCAGAGATCTTCCGTCTCATTGACGGGCAGATCGCCGCGATAGCCGCCGGCCGCCTCGAACGCCTCGGCGCGCACCAGCAGGGTCGGGCCCGAGGTCTGTATCTCTCCCGTCTCGCCGGCGTTGCGGCCGCGCGGGGCGCGCGCCTCAAGCGTCGCGCCCTCCACGACGGCGACTTCCGGACGGCGCTCCATGAACTTGACGGCCGCGTCGAGCCAGCCGGGCGCCAGCGCCGCGCCGGCTTCGACGAACTGCACGTAGGCGAGACCCGGCACCGCTTCGGGCTTCGGCTTCATCAGGTGCCGGTAACCGGCGTTGCGGGCCCGGCCGGGGTTTTGCGCGCCGGCCGGAACGTCGATCGCCTGGGCCCCGGCGCGGCGGGCCGCTTCGGCGCTCTCAACCGTCGGCGCGACATAGACGACGGCGTCCGCGCCCTGCGCGCCGGCGAGCGCCGCATCGGCGGGCGCGCCGCCCATGACGATGACCCCGACGCGGGGCTGGGGGGCGGGACCGGGCGCGGGGCGCGGGGCGCTCTCCTGCGCCGGAGCGGCGGCCCGCGTTTCGATCCTCACCGCTTGTTCGTAGGCGGAGGGTTTCGCCGGAGCGGGTCCGGTCTCGACGGGTTCCGGCGGGCGCGGCTTCGGTTTCGCGGCGGCGCTCGCCGCCGGCGCCGGCCGGGGCGGCGGCGCGGAAGGCGGCTCGGGCTGGCGGGGTTCGTCCCGCGGCGGGGTTTCGACCAGACGCGGTCCCGGCCGGCGCGCCGGCGTCATGCGCGGCGCGTCGGCCGTTTTTTCAGCTCTGGAGTTGACGGTAGACCGCTCGGAGGCGTGTCGCTTTCATCCGCCCGACCCGTCCGACTCCTCCTTGATGAAGGCGGTCGGACCGGTCACCTGACTTCTCATGGGCGGCTGTTGCGGCGGCGTCTGCGGCCGCAGATCGCTGCGCGTCGCATAGCCGAAGACCCCGAACTCCATCTTGTCGCGCACCACGTTGCGCACGATGTCGATGTCGACCACGAGGTCCTGCGAGGAAAAGGCGTAAACCATCGCCGTGTCGGCGATGATGTTGATCACCCGCGGCACGCCGGTCGACTGTTCGGCGATGACGTCGACGGCGCGGTCGGTGAAGATGCGACGCGTCGCGCCGGCGATGGTGAGGCGGGTGTCGATATAGGCGCCGACCTCCTCGCGCGACAGCGGCGTGAGGTGAAAGTCGGAGCCGATGCGCTGGGCGAGCTGCAGCATGTCGGGATGGTTGAGCAGATCCTTGAGCTGCGGCTGGCCGACCATGATGAGCTGCAGAAGCTGGTCCTTGCCGGCGTTGATGTTCGACAGCATCCGGAGTTCTTCGAGCATGTCCGGCGACAGGTTCTGCGCCTCGTCGATGATCAGGACGACGCGCCGGCCCTTGGCGTATTCGCCGATGAAAAAGCTCTGAAGCTGCGAGAACAGCTCGACGTGAGTCTTCCCGGCGAAGGGCTGGCCGTAGCTCATCAGCACCCAGCTCAACAGGTCGCCGCGCCCTTCCTGGATGTTGGAGAGGAGCGACACGGTGTGGGTGTCTGAAAGCTGGTCGAGCAGCCGGTGAATCAGCGTGGTCTTGCCGCAGCCGACCTCGCCGGTGATCACAGAAATGCCGGCGTGGTTGAGCACGCCGTATTCCAGCATGGCGTAAGCGAGCCGGTGCCCGCGCCCCCAATACAGGAACGACGGGTCCGGCTGGATCGAGAACGGCTTTTCACTCAGCCCGAAGAATTCTTCGTACATTCACCATTCTCCGCGGCCAGCCATCGAATGTCTGGCGAGCGTGTTGCGGCGCCCGCCGGCGCCGCGTTGTCAGTTCTGGGCGAGGAGCTCGCGCGCGCGCTCCCCGGACGGGCCGCCGGCGGCGACCGCTTTTTCGAGTTCGGCGCGGCCTTTTTCGACGTCGCCCTTGGCGAGATAGACCGCCCCGAGATGATAGTGCGCGTCGGCGAAGCCGGTCGATCCCCTTACCGCCTTTTGAAGATTGGCGAATCCCTCCTCGACCTGGCCGTTGCGGTACTGCGCCCAGCCGAGCGTGTCGAGGAAATACGGATTGGGGTTGTTGGTCAGAATCTGCGCGACTTCCACCGCCTTGGCGCGGCTTTGCGGATCGTCGCGGAGATCGGACAGAAGGCTCGCGTAATTGTTGGCGGCGAGAAGATCGGTCGGCTTGCGGCGCAGAATGTCCGCATACATCTCCATCGCCTCTTCAAGCTTGCCGGTGTTGAGGAGGTAATCGGCCTTCAGAACGCGCGCGCCGACATTGTTGGGAGCCGCCGCAATGACGCCGTCGAGCATCTTCTCCGCTTCGTCCGTGCGCTTCGTCCACATCAGGTGGCGATAGTAGGATTCAACGGCTTCGGTCTGCGACGGATCGTGAGCGATCGCCGCCTTCAGCGTCTCCTCCATTTCGGCGGTCTTCTTCTGCACGTTGTAGGTCTGCGCCAGCAGCATGCGGGCCGCATAATGATCGGGATTGGTCTCGATCATGCCTTTCAGCATGGTCACCGCCTCGTCGGCCCGGTCGTCTTTCACGTAGGCGGCGACGAGGGCGGCGAGCGGCCCGCCGGTCAGCGGGTCGCGCTTGTTGGCGGCGCTCAGCGTGTCGATGGCGGTGTCGTAGTCCTTGAGGCCGGTATAAACCGCGCCGAGAAGCTGCGTGACCATCGGGTCCTGGTTGCTGGCCGCGTCGAGCTGCTTGGCCGCCTCCTCGGCGCCGCGCCAGTCCTGGCGCATGAGCCTGACCACGGACAGCGCTCTCAGATTCTCGATGCTGTCGGGATGCTGCGCCAGCGAATCGGTCAGGGTCTTTTCGGCGCGCGCCAGATCGTTGGTGCGCATCAGCAGGCGCGCGAAGGCGTTGGCGACGCTCGGGTCGTTCTTGCTGTCGATCAGCGCCTGCGCGTACTGGCTCTTGGCGAAATCGTTGTCGCCCTTGCGCTCGAAGGCGGTCGCCATCAGCACTTTCGCCGAAATGGACTCGGGATTGTCGGCGATCACCGAACGCAGGTCGAGAATCGCATTGTCGAGCTCGCCCTTTTCGATCTTGATGCCGGCGCGCTTGATCAGCGCGTCGGTGTTGCGCGCGTCGGCCTTGAGGATGGCGTCGACGATGGCGCTCGCCTCGTCCATCTTGCCCTCGAGCAGGCGGATGGCGGCGATTTCATTCTGGGCGCGCAACGCGACGGACGCGTCGCCTTTCGACTCCGCGAACGCCTTGTAGATCGCCTCGGCGCCGGCGTAGTCCTTCTGGCTGCGCAGGAAGGCGGCGTAGGCGAATTTCAGCTCGGTGTTGTCCGGCGACTCTTCGACGAATTTGCGGAAAGTCTCGCCGGCCGCTTCCGGCCCGTTCAGCCGGCGGTCCATGCGCACCACGTTGAGCTTGTCTTCGGTGCTGTTCGGCGCGAGGCGCGCGATCTCGGCGAGCTGGCTGCGGGCCTCGGCGAGATTGTCGTTGGAGATGAGCGACTTCACGTAGAGCTTGCGATACGCGGTCTCGTTCGGATGCAGATCGATCAGCTCGCGGTGCGCCTTCATCAATTCGTCGATGCGATTGGTGTTGGAAAGCAGTTGCAGACGCAAAAGCTGAAGCACCGGAATGTCGCGGTCGTTCTTGAGGCCGGCTTCGATCTCGGCGAGCGCGCCTTCATTGTCGCCGGCGCGGGCCCGTTCGGTGGCGAGCACGGCGACCGCCTCCGGGTTTGACGGATTGATCGCGAGCGCCTTGCGCGCCAGCCCGACGGCGCCGGCGAGATCGTCGAGCTTCAATTGCACCGCCGCCTTGAGCGCCAGGGCGTCGGCGTTTTCCGGCTCGATGGCCAGCGCCGCTTCGGCGGCCTTGAGCGCTTCCTGTTCATCGTCGCCGATCAGATACAGCTTGCCGAGCTTGACCTGCGCCTCGACCTGTTTCGGGTCGAGCCGCACGATTTTCTGCAGCGCCCCGAACATGTTGCGGAAGTCCTGCTTGCGCTCGGCGATGTCGACGACGCCGAGCAGCGCCGGAATATGATCCTCGTCGATCTTCAGCGCGTTCTGGAATTCGACGTTGGCGCGGCCGAGATCGCCTTTCTCAAGATATTCGAGACCGCTCTCCGTGTATTTCTCGAGCTTCTGCTCCGGCGAGGAGCAGGCGGCGGTCGACAGCAGCAGCGCTGCGGTGAGCGCAGACAACGTCAGCGCGCGGTGGCGCTTGCCGGATTGATTAACGGTCATTTTCGTCCCCATTTGATCCCCCATCGGCTCCCAGAGCCTTGGTTAGTGCGCCAGTCCTGCTCGAAGACGCGGCGCGTTGCAATCCGCCTGCCTATCGCGGCTCCGCTCATACGGCCGCCATATCGGCGATTCCGGCCGCATCGGCGCCGGCGGCGCGCGCCGCCGGATAGGCCATCGCATTGCGCTTCAGCGCCGCCGCGTGAGCCGGTTTCAGCGCTTCGGTCTCGAGCGCAAGGCCGAGACGGCCGGCATGCTTCTCAAGCATCAGGAGTAGCCCAAGAAACGCCCCGTCAAAACGTCCTACATGGGCGAAATTGAGGCGAATGCGCCGTCCTGACGCCGCAGCCGCCCGAAACGCGGCGCGCACGGGGGCAAGATCAGCGTCGACGAGATCGCCGGAAAGACGAATGACGAGCGCGTCCGCCCGGTTTTCCAGCGCCGCGCCGGCCGGCGACGCCGGACCGGCGGACCCGCCGCGCAACAGCTGCGGCGCGAGGCGCGGCAGGGCGACGGTGAAAAAGGCGGCGGCGTCGCTGGCGTAGCGCCGCCACAACGCCGGCTCCTCGGCGATCCGCCAGGCCCATTCAAGACCGAGACGACGCAGCAGGGCCGGCGCGCGGCGGATGGAGCCCCCGGCGAAATCCACCACCGCGCCGAGATGAGCGACGACCGGCGCATCGAGCCTCGCCTGGTTGCGGTCGATCCAGGCCTGTCCCTTGGCGGCGCCCAGCGCCACCACCACGAAATCCGCTCCCGCCTCGTTAATCTTCCGCATGGTCGCATCGTCGCTCATCGACGCGACGTCGCCGTGACCGGGATTGAGAAATCCGGCCGGCGCGAGGCCGCCGCCGTCGCGCGCCAGCGCCGACGCCGCGGCTTCCGCCGCGCCGTCGCGGCCGCCGAAAAAGAAAACTTTCAGCCGCCGTCCGCCGAAGGCGGGCCGGGCGCGCAGCGCCTCGAACACGTCCGAGCCGGCCGCCCTGCCGGGGATCGGCGCGCCCAGCGCCCGGGCGATGGCGACCACCGGAGCCCCGTCAGCGAGACTGAGGTCGGCGTCGATCATCTGGCGGCGCGCTTCCGGATCGCGCAGGCCGCGCATCAGCCAGTTGAGATTGGGGGTGACGAAAGAAAGCCGCCGCCGGTCGCGGACCGCCGCCTCGATGGCCGAAGCCGCCGTTTGAATGTCGGCGACGTCCACAGGCGCGCCCAGCACGCTCCACACCCGCCGGTCGAAATCGTCCCGCGGCAGGGCTGACACCGCCCCCGTGCGGCCAGACTGGTCGGCGGCGTCCCGAAACGGTGCAGGCGTCGTCGGCATCGGTCTCCCCGGCGCGCCCGACCGCGGTTTTCGCCGGCCGCGCGCTTTGTTAGTAGGTTCTTCACCCTAAGGATGCAACGCGAGGAGCAAATCCCGCGCCATCAGGGACTTGCTTCCTGAAAGCAACACCTGAGCCGGCGAAACGCTGCGGGGGGAAGGCGGCGTCACAGTATCGCCGCATAGGGCGCATATTGCGCTGCGGAAAGACGTTCCCGACGAGGCTTGCTCTGGCCGAGAACGTTTGTCTAGGTTGCGCTGTCTAAGTTGATCCGGATGCAACGGCGCGCAACTTGCAGGCGCAAATCCGGCGGCGCGCAAAACGGCGCGCAGGACAGGATCGAACAGCGGTTCGCGCGGCGTCGCGAGACCAGCGCCTCCGGGCGCAGTGGGGAAAGCCATGGGCGACGAATTTACCCTTGAGGACGTGCTGATCATCCTTCGGCGGCGCTTCCTATTGTTCCTGGCGCCGGCGGTCCTGCTGTTCGCGGTGGGCGCGACCGTGGTGATGCTGATGCCGGCGCAATACACCGCGCAGGGCACCATCCTCGTCGAGTCGGCGCAGATACCCGACGAATATATCCGCTCCACCATCAACGCTTACGCGCAGGAACGCATCCAGACCATCAAGCAGCGGGTGATGACCCGCGACCGCCTGCTCGCCGTGTCCGACAAGTTCAAGGTGTTCCCGCGCGACAAGGGATACACCGACAGCGACCGCGTCACGCTGATGCGGCAGCGCCTGCATGTGGCGCTGATCAAGACCGATTCCTCGTCGAAGGGCGGGCAGCGCGACAACACCATCGCCTTCACCGTCTCCTACACAGACCCGCAGCCCGACGTCGCCTACAAGGTCGCCAACGAGTTCATGACGCTGTTCCTCAGCGAGGACGTCCGCACCCGGACGGCCGGAGCCTCGAACACCACGGAATTCTTCAAGCAGGAAACGGCCCGCCTCGCCGCCGCGGTCGACTCCGTCGAATCGGCGATCGCCAAGTTCAAGACTGAAAATTCCGACGCGCTGCCGGAGCATCTCGACATGCACCTGTCGGCGCTGGAGCGCGCCAATCGCGACCTCGCGGCGGCCGAGACCGAAGCTTCGACTCTGGGCGAGGAACTGCGTTTTCTCGAAACGCAGCTGATGAGCCATCTCGCCGGCGCGACCACCGAGGACGGGCCCGCCAAGGAGCTGGCGGCGCTCAAGGCCGAGCTTGTCAGGCTGCGCGCCGTCTACAAGGACGCGCACCCGAACGTGCAGGCGGTGAAGGACCAGATCGCCGCCCTCGAACGCGAACTCGCGCCGAGCACGGAAATGCAGGAACTGCAGAAAAAGGTCGCCTCCGCCGAGGTGGAGCTGCGCCAGGCGGAACGCGAGCTGCAACCCGGCGATCCGGCGCTCGTCGCCAAGCGCGGCGAAGTCGCGGCCCTTCAAAAACAGCTCAGCGACCGCATCGCGGCGAAGACCGCCACCACCGGCGGCGACTTTCTGACCGCCCAGATCCAGGGCCGCATCGCCGTCGCCAACAACCGGCGGACGCTCCTCTCCTCGCAGATCGACGAGCTGAAAGCCTCGATCGCCAGCCTCGAAGAGCGCATCGCCAAGACGCCGCAGGTCGAACGCGGCCTGCAGGCGCTGACCCGCGACCGCGAGAACATGTTCAAGGAATATCAGGCGATCCTCGCCAAGCAGCAGAACGCGCAGCTCGCCGAAAACCTCGAAGACAATCAGAAGGCGGAGAAATTCTCCATCCTCGAATCGGCCATGCGCCCCGACAGCAGTTCGAGCCCGGACCGTCCGAAGCTCATCGTGCTGGTGCTGTTCGTGGCGCTGGCGGCGGGCGGCGCCTGCGCTCTGGGCGCCGAACTGCTGCTGCAGACCGTCCGGGGACGCAGCCATCTGACCAATCTCATCGAGGCGCACCCGATCGCGGTGATCCCCTATATCAACGACGGCGAACGCCGCTTCCGGCTGCCTTCTCTGCCGCGCGGGCGCGCCGCGAAAGCTTCGGCGGCGGCCGCCGCCGCAGCGGCGATGATGACCACGGCGGGAGGCTCGCTCGACGCGCCTTCGACCGGCCAGCTTCACGACGACGTCAATGTCGACAGGACGTAACCGGCGATGATCGGAACCGTTTCGCATGGATCACATTAGAGAAGCCGTTATCCGCGCCCGCGGCGCGAATCAGAAGCTGGTCGCCGGCAACAAGCCGGCGGCGGAGTCTCGCCCTCGCTTCCGCCACGAGGCGCCGCCGGGATTCGAGGCGTTTCCGCAGGTTCGCTGCGACTTCGACAGCTTCACCCGCCACCGCATCATCTCCAACGAACAGGACCCGGTCCTCAGCTCGTACCGCGTGCTGCGCACCCGCGTGCTGCAGAAGATGGAGACCGAGGGCTGGCGCACGCTGGCCGTCGTGTCCGCGACGTCCGGGGCCGGCAAGACGGTGACCGCCATCAACCTCGCCATCGCCATGGGCGCCAAGCAGGGTTCGCGGGTGGCGCTCGTCGATCTCGATTTCTACCGTCCAAGCGTCGCCAAATATCTCGGCCTCAAGGAGACGCCGTCGATCATCGACTTTTTCGAGGGCAAGAAAGACCTGCGCGACGTGGTGGTGCGCCCGGACCTGCCCGACATGCTGCTGATCGGCAACGAGCGGGTGTCGCGGCGCGGCGCGGAGCACCTGACCTCGGCGCGCGCCGACGAACTGATCGACCGCACCCTGAACGAATTCGGCGCGAAAGTGATGATCTTCGACATCTCGCCGCTGCTCGGCTGCGACGACGCCATCGCCTTTTTGCCGAAAGTCGATTGCGTGCTGCTCATCGCGGCGAGCGGCCACACCCGCGTCAACGACCTCAAGGAGGCGCGGCGCCTTCTCGTCAAGACGCCGGTGCTCGGCACGGTGCTGAACAAGGCGCCGACCGTCGGCCAGACTTACAACTATTACTACTAGACTCGCCTGGCGCGCTAAGAGGGAGGCGACCCTGCAAATTTAGAGCGCCACAATCGAATTCCATTCGTACGGGGAATAAGCGGTGCGAACCGGCTGGCTTTGCCTTGCAGTTTTGCTTTTCGCGCCAGCGTTCATCGGCTGCGCTTTAACGGAGAACGCCGCAGCGGCGCAACCTCAGGCAAGCGCCCAGTCCAACGCTGACTCGGAACAGGAGAAGGCATGGACGATCGGCGTGTGGCGGCCGCCTTCCGGGACGCGGCAAACGCCGATCTGGCCGAACGGGGCGCCGGGCGCAGACGGGAAATCCCAGCCAGCCGAAAGAGTTCTGACAGCGCGCACGCCGGAAGCGCTTGAAGGCGACGTCTCGCAGGCCGTTTTCGATGTGAGCGATCCGACAATCACGATTTTTCCGCCTCAGGGCGAGAATACGGGCGCGGCCGTCATCGTGTTTCCCGGAGGGGGATTCAAAGCGGTCGTGATCACGTTGGAAGGCACGGAAATCTGCAACTGGATTGCGTCGAAAGGCGTCACCTGCGTGCTGTCCAAATACCGCGTCCCGAAAAGCAACCATCACTGGGACGACGAGTGCAAGTGCGCCATCACGCCGGATCCCCCGACCGCCCTGCAGGACGCTCAGCGCACGATCCGGCTGGTGCGATCGATGGCGCCGGAGCTTGACGTCGATCCGCACAAGATCGGCGTAATGGGCTTTTCTGCGGGCGGGTATCTCGTCGCTCAAACCAGCAACATTTTCGAGCCGGCGTACGAGCCAGTCGACAGGATCGATGAGATCAGCAGCCGCCCCGATTTCGCGATTTCATTTTTTCCAGGGCACCTGTGCCGCGCCGGCGACGCGCTCGACCCTGGCATTCAAGTCACCGGGCGGACGCCTCCGACATTCCTCCTCCAGGCATGGGACGATCCGGTCGACGACATTTGCAATGCGACGGTGTATGCGCGCGCCCTTGATGCGGCGGGGGTTGAGGCGGAGGTCCATCTGTTCGCTACAGGCGGGCACGCCTTCGGCCTGAGGCGAAATCGCTCTCCCGATACGGTTTGGCCTTCGCTTCTGGAAAACTGGCTGAAGGACATTGGCGTCTTGTAGCCGCGCCTTTCGACGGCGGGTCTGGAGCTTCTCTTCTCCGCTATCCGCCGCGCGCAACTTTCCGATTGATTACGAGTCCGCGGTCCTTCCGCTCTCGCATGCCGCCGCACGGTCCAGAAAGAAGGCTTTCTCGCGTTCGTTGCGCGTGAGCGCGGCCGCGCGCTCGAACTCGGCCTTCGCCTCTGACAGCCGCCCGGCGCGAAAAAAGAAGTCGCCCTTCGCGGCCGGCAGCGGCGAGTAGTTGCGCAGAGCCGCGGCCTCGGCGATTTCGTCGACGAGTTTCAGGCCCGCGTCAGGGCCGAACGCCATGCTGTGCGCCACAGCCCGATTGAGATCGACGATGGGCGACGGCATGACTTCGCGCAGCGCGTCGTAAAGCGCCGCGATCGTCGTCCAGTCCGTACCCTCGGCGCTGCGCGCCCGCGCATGGCAGGCGGCGAGCGCCGCCTGCAGCGCGTAGGGCCCGCGCGCGCCGCCCAGCCGCCGGGCGCGTTCGAGAGCGTCGAGGCCGCTGCGAATGAGCAGCTGGTCCCAGCGGGCGCGGTTCTGCTCCGTCACGGGAACCGGCGCGCCGTCCGGCGCGACGCGCGCGCCGAGACGCGAGGCCTGAACCTCCATCAGGGCGAGAAGGCCGAAAACCTCCGGTTCGTCCGGCGCGAGCCCGGCGAGAATGCGCCCGAGACGCCGGGCTTCCGCGCAGAGCGAAGGACGGATCAGATCCTCGCCTGCGGTCGCCGCATAGCCTTCGTTGAAAATCAGGTAGACGACCTCCAGCACCGAGGCGAGGCGCGCCGCCCGCTCCTCGCCGCGCGGCGTTTCGAACGCGAGTCCCGCCTCGGCGATGGTCTTCTTGGCGCGGACGATGCGCTGGGCGATGGCGGTCTCTTTCGAGAGAAAGGCGCGGGCGATTTCGTCCGTGCTCAGACCGCCGATCAGCCGCAGAGTAAGCGCCGCGCGCGCGTCCGGCGACAGGACCGGATGGCAGGCGGTGAAGATGAGGCTCAGAAGCTCGTCGCCGATATCGTCGTCCATGGCCGCCTCGATATCGACAGCGCTCGCGTCCTGCTCCATTTCAAGATCGCAGCCGATCTCCGCGTGCTTGCGCGCAAGCATCCTGTCGCGCCGGAAAGCGTCGATGGCGCGTCGTTTGGCGACGGCCGTCAGCCAGGCTCCCGGATTGGCCGGAACGCCGGTCTTCGGCCATTCCGACAGAGCGACGACCAGCGCGTCCTGCGCCAGCTCCTCGGCGCGGTCGATGCTCCGCACCAAGCGGGCCAGGCTCGCGATGAGTCTGGCCCGTTCAATGCGAAAGATCGCTTCGATCGCGTCGTGCGTTTCGCCGGCGGGCATGACCCATTTTCAGCCAGGCTCGCATGGCCGACAAGCCGGCGCAGGCCGACGGCGTCAAGCGACGCCGAGTTTCCCGCGCTCTCCGTCGCGCGGCGCCGCGAGCTCCTCCGGGGTCATAAATTCCGCCAGGTCCGCCGCCTCGTAGAATGGGCGGATTTCGATCTCGCTCTTGCCCGTGGCGGGATGGGGGGAACGCTTCGCCCAGGCCATCGCCTCGTCCATGTCCTTGACCTCCCAGATCGAGAAGCCGGCGATCAGCTCGCGGGTCTCGGCGAACGGTCCGTCGATGACCGTGCGCTCGGCGCCGTCGAAGACGACGCGTTTGGCCTGACTGCTGTTCTTGAGGCCGGCGCCGGCCACGAAGACCCCGGCCTTGACCAGCTCCTCTATGAACCGGTCCATCGCCGCAAACGCTTCCAGCATTTCAGGCGTCGGAGCCATGCCCTGTTCGCCGCCGCCGGCGGCTTTCGCAAACACCATTACGCGCATCGTCATTCTCCTTCGGTTCACGAGAGGGCCGGAGCGGCCTTCCTGCTGAGACGGCGAACGGGCGCCCCCGGAATCGACATTGCGCCAAAAATTTTTCTGCGAAAATTAGAAGTACGGTCCCCCGGCTCGCCCATCTTCCGTCTCTCGCCCCTCTTCCGTCTGCAGACGGGTCCTCAAATTTCCCCGGCCTGTCTTGCGCGTTCCCGGCAAGCCCCCATCTGCAAGGCTGCCGGGCGGGCTCTCGGGCGGTTCAATCGTTTTTAGTCATTGAAGCGTACTGTAAACCGGCTAGTGTAGTGAACGCTGAGGGATTTATTCAGTCCTTCAGCCCTAGAACAGTATTGAACGTCCGGCGGCGCCGGACGGGAGCCGGCGATGAAGCTTTCGACCTCCGTCAAGACCGCGCTCGCAATCCTGGCGCTGACCCTGGCCTATTTCGGCGTGCGCGCCGTCTTCAAAGGGCCCGAAGGCGGCGCCGAGGCGAAAGCCGAAGCCGCGCTGTTTCCGGTGATCGCCGAGACCGTCGCTCCGGCCGAGTGGCGCGACGAGGTGACTGTGAGCGGCCGCACCAAGGCGCTCCGCAAGGTCGAGGTGCGCGCCGAAACCGCCGGAGCCGTCGCCGCAACGCCGACCAAACCGGGCACTTTCGTTTCCGCCGGAGCAGTGCTCTGCAAACTGAACGTCGACGCCCGTCAGTCCAGTCTCGCGGAAGCGCGCGCCTCGCTCGCCAAGGCGGAACTCGACTACAACGCGGCGCTTGAACTCGCCAAGGACGGCTTCCGCTCCGACACGGCGGTCGCCGCCGCGAAAGCCTCGCGTGATCTCGCTGCGGCGAGCCTCGAACGGGCGAAAGTCGATCTCGAAAAAACCTCGATCGTCGCGCCGTTCGACGGCGTCTTCGACGCGCGCGCCGCGGAAGTCGGCGACTATCTCAAGGTCGGCGACCCTTGCGGGATGATGATCGCCCGCGAACCCTTTCTCGTCGTCGGTTCCGTCGCCGAAAAGGACGTGGCGAAAATTTCCGCCGGCGACCGCGGCGTCGCAAGACTCGCGACCGGCGAAATCGTCGAGGGAACGGTGCGTCTCGTCGCCAAATCCGCCGACGCGCAGACCCGCACCTTCGATGTCGAGCTTGAAGTGCCCAATCCCGACGGCGCGCTGCGCGACGGGGTGACGGCGGAGTTCGTCATTCACGCCGCCCGACGCGACGCGCACCGCGTGCCGCGCGCCGCGCTCACGCTCGACGACGCCGGAGTGCTCGGGGTGCGGACGGTCGACGCCGACGGCGTCGTCTCCTTCCGCCGCGTCAGCGTGCTCGGCGAAGATACTACGGGCGTCTGGGTGGCCGGCGTCGAGGGGACCGTCAATCTGATCACCCGCGGACAGGAATATGTGAAGCCCGGGCAGAAGGTCATCGTCGCCGCGCCGGAGACGGCGGGATGAACGCGCTCATCGACGCCGCCTTCTCCAACGTCCGCGTCGTTCTCACGGCGCTGTTCGTCATGGTGGTGTTCGGCCTGACGTCGTTCAAAACCATTCCGCGCGAGGCCGAGCCCGACATTCCGGCGCCGTTCGTGGTGGTCACCCTGCCGCTGCCCGGGATCTCGCCCGAAGACGGCGAGCGCCTGCTGGTGCGGCCGACCGAGCTTGAACTGCAGACCATCGAGGGCCTCAAGCAGATGGACTCGATCGCCTATGACGGGGCGGCGCAGATCATTCTCGAATTCGTCACCACGATCGACGTCGACCAGGCGGTGCTCGACGTGCGCGAGGCGGTCGACCGGGCGAAGGCGGACTATCCCGACAACGCCGAAGAGCCGGTGGTCACCGAGTTCAACATCCAGAACCAGTTCCCGATCCTGTCGATCATCCTGCACGGCGACGCGCCCGAGCGGGCGCTCTACCAGACCGCGAAGGCGCTGAAAGACAGGCTCGAAAGCGTGCCCGGCGTGCTCGACGCCAAGCTTGTCGGCGCGCGCGAGGAACTGCTCGAGGTCATCATCGATCCGGAGACGCTGGAAAGCTACGGGCTCACCGAACTTGAAGTCGTCAACGCCATCACCGCCAACAACCGTATGGTCACCGCCGGCTCGATCAGCCTCGACGACGGCCGTTTCACGGTGAAGGTCCCGGGCCTCGTCAAGTCGGGCCCGGACCTGATGGCGATCCCGCTGCGCGCCAACGGCGACCGGGTGATCACCATCGCCGACGTCGCCGACGTCAGGCGCACCTTCAAGGACCGCGACGGCTTCGCGCTGTTCAACGGCGAGCCGGCGATCGGCGTCGAGCTTTCCAAGCGGGCGGGCGCCAACATCGTCGAGACCATCGAGGCGGCGCGCGCCGCCACCGAAAAAAGCGCCGCCAACTGGCCGGGCGCGATCCGCTATTCCTTCCTCAACGACCGCTCGGTCTTCGTGCGCGACAATCTCGAAGGGCTGACGTCGTCGGTCATCACCGCCGTGCTGCTCGTCATGATCGTCATCGTCGGCGCGCTCGGCGTGCGCTCGGCGATCATGATCGGCGTCGCCATCCCGTCCTCGTTCCTCATCAGTTTCCTCCTGCTGCACGTGCTCGGCTACACGCTGAACATGATGGTGATGTTCGGCCTGGTGCTCGCCGTCGGCATGCTGGTCGACGGCGCCATCGTCGTCATCGAATACGCCGACCGGCGCATGGCCGAGGGCGCAACCCGCGCCGACTCCTATCGCGAGGCCGCCAAGCGCATGTTCTGGCCGGTCGTCACCTCGACGGCGACCACTCTCGCCGCCTTCGTGCCGTTCCTGTTTTGGAAGGACATTTCCGGCGAGTTCATGAAGTACATCCCGATCACGCTGATCTTCGTGCTCTCGGCGTCGCTGATCGTGGCGCTGATCTTCCTGCCGGTGATCGGTTCGCTGATGGGCTATCCCGAATGGCTGAAAGCGCGGCTCGGCTTCAAGGGAAAGACCGGGGAGATCCGCGAATACGAAATCGACGAGGTCGATCCGACGACCCTGAAGGGCTTCATCGGCGGCTACGCCCGCTTTCTCACCGGCCTCGTCCAGCGCCCGCTCCTGTCGCTTCTCGCGGCGCTGGCGGTGATCGGCGTCTGCCTCGGCGCCTTCATGATCGCCTCCCCGGACATGGAGTTCTTCATCCGCTCGGACTCGGAGGAAGTGAACATCGTGGTGCGCGCCCGCGGCAACCTTTCGGCGCAGCAGAAGATGGAGATCGTCGAGGAAGTCGCGGCGCGCGTCGCCGACCACCCGGCGATCGAGAACATCTACCTCCAGACCGGCCCGACCCTGAGCCGCGACCGCGACCTTCCCGCCGACACGATCGGACAGGTCGGCATCGACCTCGTTTATTATTCCGAGCGCGAACATTCGCGCATCATTCTCGAACAGCTCCGCAATCTCGTGCAGGGCGTGCCCGGCGTCATCGTCGAGGTGCGCCAGCGCGAGGGCGGACCGCCGGTCGGCAAGGACGTGCAGGTCGAGCTGTCGGCGCCGAAGTTCGACGACATGGTCGCGGCGGCGAAGAAAGTCCGCGAGTTCGTCGACACGACGACGATCAACGCCGACGGCCGCGAGGTGCCGGCCTATATGGACCAGGAGGATTCGCTGCCGCTTCCCGGCATCGAATGGACCATGGAGGTCGACCGGGCGCTCGCCGGCCGTTACGGGCTCAGCGTGCAGCAGGCGGGCGGCGCGCTGCAGTTCGTCACCAGCGGGCTTCTGGTCGACAAGTATCGGCCCGACGATTCCGACGACGAGATCGACATCCGCGTGCGCTACCCGGAAGAAAAGCGCTCGATCCTCGGCCTCGACGCGGTGCGCGTGCAGACGCCGCGCGGCGCCGTGCCTATTTCGAACTTCGTGAAGCGCGAACCGAAGCCGCAGGTCGACCGCATCTCGCGCCGCAACGGCGAGCGCATCATCGAAGTGAAGGCCAACGGCGACACGCGCATTCCGGGCCACGAGGTCAGCCAGGATCAGGCGATCTCGCACATGAAACAGTGGCTGGAGAGCGGCGCGCTCGGCGGCGACGTCGTCTGGATCATGCGCGGCGCCGACGAGGATACGGCCGACGCGGCGGCCTTCTTCAGCGCCGCCATGGCGGCGGCGATGTTCATGATCGCCATGATCCTACTGCTCGAATTCAACAATTTCTATCACGCGGCGCTGACGCTCTCGGCCGTCGTGCTGTCGGTGTTCGGCGTGCTGCTCGGCATCGCGCTCACCGGCCAGTATCTCTCGATCATCATGACCGGGACCGGCGTCGTCGCGCTCGCCGGCATCGTCGTCAACAACAACATCGTGCTGATCGACACCTACCAGTATCTGCGCAAGAAAGGGCTCGGCGTCGAGGAGGCGGCGGTGCGCACCGCTTCGCAACGCATCCGCCCGGTGCTGCTCACCACGGCGACGACCATTCTCGGCCTGATGCCGATGATCTTCGAACTGAATGTCGACTTCGCGGCGGGAACCATCACTCACGGCTCCACCACGTCCGACTGGTGGGTGCTGCTCGCTTCCGCCGTCGCCTACGGCCTCGCCTTCTCGACGCTGACGACGCTGATCCTGACGCCGGTGATGCTCGCGGCGCCGACCGTGCTCGGCAAACGGCTGCCCTGGGTCAAGGCGAAGCTCGAAGCGGCGAAAGCCAAAGCCGCCGGCAAATGGCGGCCGTCGCTCGAACCGCGCCCGGCGGCCTCGAACGAGGATCGCCCGCGCGCGGCGGAATAAGCGCGACTTTTATTGTTCGTCGTCTTGCGGCGCGTCTTCCGGCACTTCGAAAATCTGTCCCGGATAAATGAGATCGGGATCGCGGATCTGGTCGGCGTTGGCTTCGTAGATGATCGTGTACTGGGCGCCGCGGCCATAGGCGCGCCGCGCGATGCGCCACAGGCTGTTGCCGGGCTGCACGACCACCTTGCCGTCGCGGAGCTGGATCTGGTCGGGGCGCGCCCGCTCGAACGGCAGCTCGATCGCATAGGCGGGCCGTCCGTTCTCGTCGAGCTGCACGACGGTCAGCGTATAGACGCCCGGCGCGATCTGCTGGCTCGGCGCCATCATCCACCGTCCGTCGCCGTCGGACGTCGTCTGGTCGAGCGGCTGGCGGTCGATGAACACCTGCACGATGCGATCCGGCTCGGCGCGGCCGGAAAAAATCACGGCGCCGGAATCGTCGTAGTCGATCGTATCGAGCGTCAACGGTCCGAGCGAACCGTCGGCCTCGCGCGGCTCCTGCAGCACTTCAGTCGCCCCGCCGGGCGTGGTGCGCAGCACCAGCGGCCGGTCGCCCGGCCGGTCCGGGACATAGATGACGATGGTCTCCTCGGAACGAATGGTCTGCCCGTCGGCGGTCGTCATCGAAAGGCTGAGCTCGACCGATCCCGACTCGAGCGGCGTGTCAGTGGTCATCACCCACGAGCCGTCGCTTTCCGCCGTCGTCTTCGCCAGATCCTCGCCGTTGGCGTAGACGGTGACCTCGGCCCCCGGCTTGGCGCGGCCGGCGATCACCGCATAGCCGGTGCGGTCGACGCGCACGATGTCGAAGCTCGGCAGCGACGGCGTTTTCGGCGCCGCCTGATCGGGCGCGCCGGGCTCCGTTTGCTGGGCCTGCGGTTCGGTCTCGCGCCCCGCCGGCTTGAAGCGTTCGGCCGCCTTGTAGGCGATGAAGCCGAGCAGGATCAGCAGAATGAAAATGATGACGACGCGCATGACCGCTCCCGCTCGCTGGGGCTTTTCTCTCAGCCCGAATTTACTTTACCGAGAGGGGTGAGCCGGTACAATGGCGAGCAACCAAGAAGAACAGCCAAGTCTATGAAATCCTTACTAGTTTACTGCGGGTCGCGGTTCGGCCATGACCCGGAACACCTTCGTGTCGCAAAAATTCTCGGCGAAGAGGCCGCCAGGCGCGGCTGCCGCATCGTCTATGGCGGCGGCAAGATGGGCCTGATGGGCGCCACCGCCGGCGCGGCGCGCGACGCCGGCGGCAAAGTGTTCGGCGTCATTCCCGAATTCCTCGTCTCCATCGAAGGCGTGCTCGAAGGCGTCGACCACAAGATCGTGCAGACCATGCACGAGCGCAAAATGCTGATGTTCGAGGAGTGCGACGCCATCGTCGCGCTGCCGGGCGGCATCGGCACGCTGGAAGAGCTGATCGAAACCCTGTCCTGGGCGCGCCTCGCGCTGCACCACAAGCCGATCATGGCGCTCAACATCAAGGGCTACTGGGAGCCGTTGCGCGTGCTGCTGCAGCATCTTGTCGACACCGGCTTCGCCTCGAAAGAATTGATCGGCGATCTGATCTTCGTCGACACCGCCGAGGAGGTGCTCGACATCGCCGCCAGGCCGAAAGTCAGCGCGGTCGGGTAGAAGCCGGAAAAGAAGAAACCAGAAACTTAGAAACCAGAAGCCGGGAATCTCAGTAGACGGAACTCCGCTCTTTTTTGTTTTTCTGTTCTTTCTGGTTTCTGGCTTCGGATTCCTGGCTTCTCGCCGCTTCAGGCGCGCCGTCCCTCGAGGCGAGCGCGCGCCTTCGCCGAACCGATCAGGGGAAAAATCTCCGCCATTTCCGGCCCGCGCTCCTGTCCCGTGAGGGCGAGCCGCAGCGGCATGAACAGGGCCTTGCCCTTCGCACCGGTCGCGTCCTTGACGGCGGCGGTGAACGCGGACCAGCTTTCCGCGCCGAGCGGATCGGCCGGCACATGTTGCGCGGCGCTGGCCGCGAACGCCCTGTCCTCGATGACCGGATCGATCTCGCCCTCGATCACCTCGCGCCAAAGCGCGACGTCTGAAAGCCGCGAGACATTGCCCTTC
This sequence comes from Pseudomonadota bacterium, assembly GCA_036337175.1. Classification (GTDB taxonomy): domain Bacteria; phylum Pseudomonadota; class Alphaproteobacteria; order Caulobacterales; family Parvularculaceae; genus Amphiplicatus. The sequence continues at coordinate 521,229 of JAYZEQ010000002.1, read as the reverse complement.
ACCGCTTCCCACAGGCGCTCGGAAACGCCCATCGCGGCGAGGCGTCCGCCGAGCGCCGCGTAAGGGGTCTCGTGCAGGATCTTGGCGTTGAGCGCGAGCAGTTCCGCCTCGTCGAAGCGGGCCGGAGCGCGGCCGACCTTTTCGAAGTCGAAGGTCGCGGCGAGCGCCATGATGTCGGGCTGCGGCATGACCGGCTCCGACGTGCCGAGCTTGGCGAGGAGACTGGTGATCGCCGCCGGCTCGAGCCCGTCCTTCCGCATCGCCTCGATGGAGAGAGAGCCGAGCCGCTTCGACAGACCCTGCCCGTCCGCGCCGATGAGCAGCGAATGGTGCGCGAAGGCTGGAACGGCGCCCTTCCCTTCCGCGTCGATCAGCGCCCGCATGATCTCGATCTGCACGGCGGCGTTGGTCACGTGATCCTCGCCGCGGATAACGTGCGTGATGCCGGAATCGATATCGTCGATGCAGGAGGGCAGCGTGTAGAGATACATGCCGTCCTCGCGGATCAGCACGGGATCCGAAACGCTCGCCGTGTCGACATGGGTGTCGCCGCGGATGAGATCGGTCCACGACACCGGCGCCTGCGACAGCCTGAACCGCCAGTGCGGCCTGCGGCCTTCGGCCTCGAAAGCTTTTTTCTGATCGTCCGTAAGCTGAAGGGCGGCGCGGTCGTATACCGGCGGCAGGCCGCGGGCCCGCTGCAGCTTGCGCTTGCGGTCGAGCTCCTCGGCGGTCTCATAGCAGGGATAAAGCAGTCCCCCGGCGCGGAAGATTTCGGCGACCGCGTCGTAGCGGGCGAAACGCTCGGACTGCCTGAAGGTTTCGTCCCAGGCGAGACCGAGCCAGGAGAGATCGGCGCGGATGCCGTCCTCAAAGGCCTTGGTCGAGCGTTCCTGATCGGTGTCGTCGATCCTGAGAATGAACTTGCCGCCGCGCGAGCGCGCGAACAGCCAGTTCCACAGGGCGGCGCGGACATTGCCCACATGCAGCTTGCCGGTGGGCGACGGGGCGAAACGGACGGTGACGCTCATAGGTCGGGCGGTCTCGGAGGGCGGAATGCCGGGAAAGGCGAAAGGTGTTACGCCCTCGCCTTCACCCCGTCAAATGGCGGCCTCGCGGCCCGCTCTCCGCTCCGCCGTCAGTCCGAAACCACCGTCAGCGTCAGCTTCGAGGGATGCTCGGCCGTGTGATGCACGGTGTTGCGGGCGACGCGCGGCTCTTTCTGGGCCGGCACATGCTCCTCGGTGTTGAGGTTGCGCGAATAGCGCGGAAAGTTCGAGGAGCTCACTTCGAGCCGGATGCGGTGTCCCGGCGCGAAATAGTTGGCGGTGACCATCGGCTGGATCGTCACCTCGTAGACTTCGCCTTCCTTCATGAAGACCGGCGGCTTGTCGTAGCCCTCGCGCCAGCGGACGCGCTGCGCGGTGTCGTCGATATTGTAGGCGGTTCCGTCCGGGAACACATCGACGAGCTTGACCATGACGTCGGTGTCGGGCGCGTCCGACGAGACATGGAGCGTCAGTTTCACCGGTCCCGCCACATGCACGCCGCGGTCGAGCGGCGCGCTCGTATAGACCAGCACGTCGTCGCGCGCCTCCACCGGCCGCTGGTCGAACACGCCGGGCTTCACCGCGTCGCCGAGGCAGCAGACGCCGCCGCCGACGCTCGGGACCGGGTTCATCGGATCGTACACGAACGAATCGGCGTCAGCCCCGTCGGCGGCAGGTTCAAGCGCCAGCACGCCGTCGCCGTAGAGGCTGTTCGCGCCTTCCTTCGAGTCGAGAAAGAAGCTCAGCTCGCTCGCGCCCCTGGGCGGCCAGCTCTCCGCCTTGCGCCACTTGTCGGCGCCCATTTCGTAATACTGGACGCGCGGCGTCGAGCGCTCGAAGCCGTTGCGCTCTCCTTTCACGTAGCGGTCGAGAAAATCGAACACCATGTCGTAATAGTCGAGCGCCGCGTCCGGAAACGTGCGGTCGCCGACTTCGCCGACCTTGTCGGAGAAAAACCGGCAGTGAAGGTTCGGCCCCACCGCCATGAACTGGCCGTTCGCCGCTTCCCTGTCTTCGGCGTTGGTTCGCGCGTGGTTGAACAGTGCGATGTTCGGGGCGAGCCCGACATCGTACCAGGAGAACAGCCACAGGGCCGGCGCGTCGATATTGTCGTCGTCATGGAAGAGGCCGCCCTCGCGCCAGGCCGGATCGCCGGGGGTGCGCGCCATCAGCGCGTCGAACGTCTCGCTGAGGCCGCCGACCGACTGCATCAGGCTGTTCAGCGGCAGGACCTTCAGGGCCTTCGACCACTGCACGTCCTTGGCCTTGTAGGTCATCGGATAGAGGCTGGCGACGCGCTCGCGCTCCTCGGGCCCGAGATCGCCCGCCGGCAACAGGCGCGACGACGGCGGGATGTAGTCGTAGAGCCAGGTCGAGAACAGGAGCTGCTCGGCGCCGCCCTTGTACCAGTTCCCCTGCTCCCAGTACGGGCCCACCTTGCCCATGCCGGCGCCGGAGCCCATCGGCACGATGGCGGCGAGCGCCGGATGGTTTTGCGCCGCCAGCGACAGTTGCCATTCGGCGGTCGAGGAGCAGCCGATCAGGCCGACCTTGCCGGTCGACCAGTCCTGCTTTTCGATCCAGTCGAGCATGTCGACGCCGTCGGTCTGCGGATGGCCGAGAATCTCCCACTCGCCTTCGGAATAGTATTTGCCGCGCTCGTTCTGGAGGATGACGGCGTAGCCGCGGCGCAGGAACTTGGCGAGCCAATTGAACTCGTAGCGGCCGAGCGGATTGTAGTTGTAGGGCGACCTGATGAGGATCGCGGGGGCTTTCCCCTTGCGGTTCTTCGGCAGGTAGACGTCGGTGGAAAGCCCGACGCCGTCGCGCATCGGCACCAGCACGTTCTTCTTCACGTCGGCGAGCGTCTCGATCTCGCGGGCCATCGCCTCGTCGGTGCGGTCGCGGTCGGGATCGGGCGCCTGGGCGAGCGCGAAGGACGATAGAAACGAAAAAACGGCGAGCGCGAGCAAAGCTCGAATCATGGCGGTCCCCTCATCACATGCGGTCTGCAACGCGGGGACTATGAGGAGACGCGGCGGTAGTTACAAACGTAATTCGCCGCATCGCGCCGAAGGCGCGCAATCCGGCAGGAAGTCGCGCGCGCGCTTACTCCGCCGCCATTTTCCGCCGCTTGAGCGCCAGAATCTCCTTCGGCTCGACCTCGACGAACAGCGACCGCCAGCGCGGCCAGTCCGAGAGAATCGCCGCGGCGCGCGCCGAGCGCGTCTCTTCCGCATGCCGACGAATGAGCGCGAGGCATTCTTCCTCGCCCCCTTCTTCAAATTCGGCGCCCTCGTCGAAGGAACGCCACACCACGCTGTCCTCGTTGACGAGGTGGGCGAAGACGCCCTTCTCGTCGAGGACGTAGGCGCGCCCGCCCGTCATGCCGGCGGCGAAATTGTCGCCGAAGGCCCCGAGAACGACCACGGTTCCGCCGGTCATGTATTCGCAGCCGTTGGCCGAGCAGCCCTCGACCACGGCGGTCGCGCCGGAGTTCCTGACCGCGAAGCGCCCGCCGGCCCGGCCGGCGGCGAAAAGATAGCCGGACGTCGCGCCGTAAAGGCAGGTGTTGCCGATGATCGCGTCTTCATGGGCGCGCGCGCGCATGGCGGCGGGCGGGCGCACGACGATGGTCGCGCCGGAAAGCCCCTTGCCCACATAGTCGTTGGCGTCGCCGTCGACTTCGAGCCGAAGGCCCGTCGCCGCGAAAGCCCCGAGCGACTGCCCGGCCGAGCCCTTGAGACGCACCGTGAGATGCCCCTCGCTCAATCCTTCCGGGCCGAACTTCCGGACAATGGCGGACGACGTGCGCGCGCCGATGGCGCGGTGGGTGTTCCTCACCGCATAGGTGAGCTGCATCTTCTCGCCGCGCTCAAACACCGCCGCGGCGTCGCGCAGTATCTCCTCGTCGAGCGACGGGAACGGCTCGATGCGGCCGGCGCGTTTCGAGCGCTGCGCCCGCCCGCCCGCATCGACGCGGGTGAGAATCGGATTGAGGTCGAGATCGTCGAGCTCCGGCGCGCCGCGATAGACCTGGTCGAGCAGATCGGTTCGGCCGATCACGTCCTCGAGCGACGCGGCGCCGATGGAGGCGAGGATCTCGCGCGTCTCCTCGGCGATGAACGACATCAGCGTCACCACGTGATCGGGCGCGCCCCGGAAGCGCTGGCGCAGGTCTTCGTCCTGCGTGCAGACGCCCACCGGGCAGGTGTTGGAATGGCACTGCCGCACCATCAGGCAGCCGAGCGCCACCAGCGACACGGTTCCGATCCCGAACTCCTCCGCGCCGAGCATCGCCGCCATGACGACGTCGCGCCCGGTCCTGACGCCGCCATCCGTCCGCAGCGTGACTTTCTCGCGCAGATTGTTGAGCGTCAGCACCTGATGGGCTTCGGAGAGACCGATCTCCCACGGAGAGCCGGCGAACTTGATCGAGGTCAGCGGCGAGGCGCCGGTGCCGCCGACATTGCCGGAGATGAGAATGACGTCGGCTTTCGCCTTGGCCACCCCCGCCGCGATGGTGCCGACGCCGGCGGTCGAAACGAGTTTCACGCAGACCCGCGCGTCGGGGTTGATGTTCTTGAGGTCGTAGATGAGCTGCGCCAGGTCCTCGATCGAATAGATGTCGTGATGCGGCGGCGGCGAGATCAGCATGACGCCGGGCGTCGCATGGCGAAGCCGCGCGATGAACGACGTCACCTTGAAGCCGGGCAGTTGTCCGCCCTCGCCCGGTTTCGCGCCCTGCGCCACCTTGATCTCGATCTCGCGGCACTGGTTGAGGTACTCCGCGGTGACGCCGAATCGCCCGGAGGCGATCTGCTTCACCGCCGAGTTGGCGTTGTCGCCGTTGGGAAGCGGCTGATAGCGCGCGCGGTCCTCGCCGCCCTCGCCGGACACCGATTTGGCGCCGATGCGGTTCATGGCGATGTTGAGCGCGCCATGCGCTTCCGGCGACAGGGCGCCGAGCGACATGCCGGGCGTGACGAAGCGCTGGCGGATGGCGTTGATCGATTCGACTTCCTCAAGGCGCAGCGCCGGCGCCAGCGGCTGCATCTTCAAAAGCTCGCGCAGTTGCGTCGGCTTCTGGTTCTTCAGCGCCGCGGAATAGCGTTTGTAGGCCTCGTAATCTTCTTCGCGCACCGCCTTCTGCAGATCGTGAATAAGCTGCGCTTCGAGCGCGTGGCGTTCGCCCTGCCGGCGCTGGCGGTAGAAGCCGCCGACCGGCAGCGCCGGCGTCGCCGGCCCGAAAGCGCGCGCATGCAGCTCGGCGGTTTTCTTCTCAAGGCCCGGCAGGCCGATGCCGGAGATTCGCGACTGCATGCCGGGGAAGAACTCGGCGACGAGCGCGCGCGACAGCCCGAGCGCCTCGAAATTGCAGCCGCCGCGATAGGCGGAAATCACCGAGATGCCGCTCTTCGACAGGATTTTCAGAAGCCCCGCCTCGATGGCGCACTTGTAGTTGTAGATCGCCCGTCCGAGCGGCAGCGATCCGTACAAGCCCTTTTCGTGAGCGAGCGCGATCGCCTCGCAGGCGAGATAAGGGTTGACCGTCGTCGCTCCGACGCCGACCAGCACCGCCATGTAATGCGGATCGACGCATTCGGCCGAGCGCACGGTGATCGAACAGAAGGTTCGGAGGCCCGCCTTGGTGAGGTGCGCATGCACACCGCCGGCGGCGAGGATCATCGGGACGGCGAGGCGCTTTTCATTCTGGCCGATGTCGGAAAGGATGACGTGCTGCGCGCCGGCGCGGACCGCCCGTTCGGCTTCCTCGCGGATGCGGTCGAGGGCAGCCCGCAGCGCCACGCCGGAGCCCGGCTCCGACGGCGCCGTATAGGTGCAGTCGATCTCCGCCGCGTCCGGCGCATAGGCGCGGAAGCGTTCGAACATGCCGTTCGACAGGAATGGGCTTTCGAGCACGTAGACGTCGGTCTGCGCCTCCTCGGAGACGAGAATGTTGCCGAGATTCTTGAAGCGGGTCTTGAGGCTCATCACCCGCGCCTCGCGCAACGGATCGATGGGCGGGTTCGTCACCTGGCTGAACTTCTGGCGGAAATAATGCGACAGCGGCCGGTACTGGCTCGACAGCACCGCGAGCGGCGCGTCGTCGCCCATCGAGCCCACCGCCTCCTTGCCGTCCTCGGCCATCGGCTTCAGCACAAGGTCGAGCTCTTCGAGCGTATAGCCCGCCGCCGTCTGCCGGCGCAGCGTCTCCTCGACGCCGAACAGGCGATCCTCCGGACCCGGACCGATTTTCTCCTCAAGTTCGAGGATGTTGTCGGTCCATTTCTCGTAAGGATGCTTGGTCGAGAGATGGTCGAGAATTTCCGCGTGGGTATAGAATTTCCGTTCCTCGAAATCGAAGGCGATCATCGCGCCGGGCTCGAGCGCGCCGCGGCGCGTGACCGTATGGCCGCCGAGCGGGCACATGCCGGCTTCCGATCCGACGGCGAGCACGCCGTCTTCGGTGATGGCGTAGCGCAGCGGCCTGAGGCCGTTGCGGTCAAGGCCGGCGATCGCCCAGCGCCCGTCATAGGCGGCGATGGCGGCGGGGCCGTCCCACGGCTCCATCACCGCGTTGCAATAGTCGTAGAGAGCGCGCCAGCGCTTCGGCACCTGCGCCTCTCGTTTCGACCAGGCCTCGGGGATGAGCAGCGACTTCACCATCGGGCCGGAGCGCCCGGCGCGGGCCAGCACCTCGAACACCTGATCCAGACATCCGCTATCGGACGATCCCGGCTGGATGACCGGCTTGACGTCCTCGCCGTCGGCGCCGAAGGCTTCCGACGCCATGCGGATCTCGTGGCTCTTCATCCAGTTGACGTTGCCTTTCAGCGTGTTGATCTCGCCATTGTGGGCGAGCATGCGGAAAGGCTGGGCGAGCCGCCATTCGGGAAACGTGTTGGTCGAATAACGCTGGTGGAAGATCGCCATGCGCGAAACGAAGCGCGGATCCTTGAGGTCGGGATAGAAGGCGTCGATGTCCTGCGCCAGGAACATGCCCTTGTAGATGACGTCGTCGTTCGAGAACGAGCAGATGTAGAAGCTCGGCAGGTTGACCTCGAGCGCCCGCTTTTCGATCCGCCGGCGGACGATATAGAGAGTCCGCGCCATCTCCTCGCCCGTGCGGCGGGCGGGATCGTGGAACAGAACCTGCTCGATTTCGGGGCGGGTGGCGTTGGCCTTCTGACCGAGCACGGCGGCGTCGACCGGCACTTGCCGCCAGCCGTACAGGATGAAACCGGCGTGCAGGATTTCGCTTTCGACGATGGAGCGGGCGAGATCCTGCGCGCCGAAGTCCGTGCGCGGCAGGAACATCTGGCCGACGCAGACGTCGGACCGGGCCGGCTCGTGGCCCGTGCGGGTGACGAAGGCCTTGAAGAGATCCTGCGGCAGGTTGAGCCGGACGCCGGCGCCGTCGCCGGTCTTGCCGTCGGCGTCGACGGCGCCGCGATGCCAGACGGCCTTCAGCGAACGGATCGCCATGTCGACGATCTCGCGGCGCGGCTCGCCGTCGAGCGCGGCGATGAGGCCGACGCCGCAGGCGTCGTGCTCGTCTTCCGGCGACCAGACGCCGGCGGCGCGCGCGCGTTCGCGGGCTTCAAGCTGCTGTTCGAAGGTGAGGTCGCTCATCTGCGGTTCTTTCGACACTTCGGGCGTGGGGCGGTTGGGGGTCATGGCGGATTTTCCGGTTATTCCGCCGCGGCCATCGTCTTGAGGGCGGCCGGCGTTTCCTCGGCGAGGCGCGCGGCGATCGCGCTCGCCGCGACGCGGCCGTCGCGGATCGCCCATACGACGAGCGAGGCGCCGCGCACGATGTCGCCGGCGGCGTAGACGCCGGGAAGATTGGTCTCGAGCGTTTCGGAATCGACGCGCAAGGTGCCGCGGCGGGTGACGGCGAGCGACGGTTCGCCGAACATTTTGTGCGCGTCTTCCGGCTCGAAGCCGAGCGCCTTGATGACGAGATCGGCGCCGAGGTCGTAATCCGAACCCGGCGTTTCCTCCGGCGCCTGGCGGCCGCTGGCGTCCGGCGCGCCGAGGCGCATCCGCGCGGCGCGCACCGCGTCCGACTTCACCGCTTTCGGCGCGGCGAGCCATTCGAAGACGACGCCTTCCTCCTCGGCGTTCGCAACTTCCCGCTGCGAGCCCGGCATGTTGGCGCGGTCGCGCCGGTAAAGACAGTGTACGGAGGCCGCGCCCTGCCGAACGGCGGTGCGGACGCAGTCCATCGCCGTGTCGCCGCCGCCGATGACGACGACGCGTTTGCCCTCGGCGTTGAGAGCGCCCGTCTCGAACGCCTCGACCGCGTCGCCGAGGCCCTTGCGGTTGGAGGCGATGAGATAGTCCAGCGCCGCAGCGACATGCGCCTCTCCCGCGCCCGGACAGGCGAGTTCGCGCGCCTTGTAGACGCCGACGGCGATAAGGATCGCGTCGTGCCGCTCGCGCAGATCGGCGAGGCTGGCGTCGCGCCCGACTTCGAAGTTGAGGACGAAATTGACGCCGGAGGCTTTCAGACGCTCGACGCGGCGCGCCACCACGGTCTTTTCCAACTTGAAGTTCGGGATGCCGTAGATGAGCAGTCCGCCGGCGCGGTCGTAGCGGTCATAGACCGTGACCTGCACGCCTTCCTTGCGCAGCTCCTCGGCGGCGGCGAGCCCGGCGGGGCCGGCGCCGATGATCCCCACCGAGCGCGACAGTTCGCGCACCGGCGCGATCGGCTTCACCCAGCCGTTTTCGAACGCCGTCTCGGTTATGTACTGCTCGACCGAGCCGATCGTCACCGTTCCGTGTCCGGACTGTTCGATCACGCAGGCGCCTTCGCACAGACGGTCCTGCGGGCAGATGCGCCCGCACACTTCCGGCATGTTGTTGGTCGCCGACGAGACTTCGTACGCCTCTTCGAGACGGCCCTCGGCGACGAGGCGGAGCCAGTCGGGGATGTCGTTGCCGAGCGGACAATGGTTCTGGCAGAACGGCACGCCGCATTGCGAGCAGCGCGCCGACTGTTCGGCCGCGCGCTGCTCGGAGAACCGCGCGTAAATTTCGCCAAAATCCGCCCGTCGCGCCGCTGCGGCGCGTTTTTCAGGCGTCTCGCGATCCCGCGAGATGAATTTCAGCATCTGCTCGGTCATGTCCGTCTGGTCGCAGGTCGGCGGGGCGTTATTCGCCCGCGCCGGGGGCCGCCCCGGCGTCGCCGCGCGAACCTGCACGATGCGGCCGCATCATGCAAGAGAGCAGGTGCAACATTTTGGCCGTTTCCAGCCGCCAATATCATCGATATTGGCGTATTCGACTACGAATGAGGCAATACCTTCTGCTAACCTAGCAAAAGATGCTATTGAGCGCCCCGATAGGCGTGCGGCAGATCGCCCCGCGACAGATCTTTGTAGCGGTCGCGGAGTTTGGTCTGGCGATTTTCTAGCGACATGGCCCGGCCGTCGATCAGCACCTGAATCGGCCGCGTCGTCACCTCCAGCGGGTCTCCGTCCCATACGACAACGTCGCCGGCCTTGCCGACTTCGAGCGAGCCGAGCCGGTCGGAAACCCCGTAGATCGCCGCCGGATTGATGGTCACGGCGGCGAGCGCCGCCTCGTACGGCAGGCCGTTGGCGACCGCGTTGCCGGCCATCTGCGGCAGCAGGCGCAGATTGTGGGTGTCGGGCGCGCTGAAGGCGATCCTGACGCCGGCCCCGTTGAGCCGCGCCGCATTGGCGAGAGTCGAGCCGAGATCCTCGAACTGGTAGGGAAGGTTGGCGGTCGTGTCGATGATCACGGGCACGTTCGCCGCGGCGATCTCGCGCGCCGCCCGCCACGCTTCCGAGCCGCCGCGGATGATGACCTTCAGGCGGTAATCGTTCTTGAGGCGGAGCAGGTTGCGGATGTCGGCGGCGCCGTTGACGCTGACGATCAGCGGCTGTTCGCCCGAGACCACCGGGCCGAGGGCTTTCAGATCGCTGATCGAGAAGCGCTGATCGCGATTGCGCATCACATAGTCGCGCGGATTGGCGGCGTAGGAAATCGCCTCGTCGAGATATTCGCGGAGCACCGCCCAGGCGCCCATGCGCGTGTCGCCCTCGCGCGCCGCGCCGCTGTATCCCATGGCCAGAACCTGCGCGGCGTTGGGCTTGGTGACCGATCCGATGCGCCCCGACAGGTCGACCACCGCCGCCTTGCCGCCGAACAAGCCTCCGCCGGGTTCCGGCGCGGTCAGCGTGCGCGTCACGCCGCCGGCGCGGGCGACGGCGATGACCGTCGAATTGGGATTGTAGGCGTCGAGCGCGTCGAGCGCCGCCGACAGCGGGAAATCGCCTTTCGGCGAAGAATCGTTCGATTCGTCGTCGAGACCGATCTCCACAAGCCCGAGCTGCGACCACGGCGCGAAAAAGCCGGGCGTGACGACGCGACCCGCCGCATCGATGACGCTCGCCCCTTCCGGCGCCGGCAGATCGACGCCGACGGCGGAGATGACGCCGTTCCGAATGATGACGTCGCCATTGTCGATGACGCCCGCCGGACCCATCGTGTAGACGCGGGCGTTCTGGATGGCGATCACCTGCGCCGAGGCGGGCGCCGCGAGCGCCAGCCCGCCGGCGAGCGCGAGAAAACCGAGTTTGAATTTGCCGATCATTGTCCCGCTCCGCCGGTGAAGTCGTTGCCCTGCTGTCCGATCTCGAAATCCGTGCGCGGCGACCGCGTCGGGTCGGCGCGGTCGTACATGAGGGCGCCGTCGATATAGACTTTGTCCGCATGCGAATAGACGGAGAACGGATCGCCGCTCCACACCACGACATCGGCCATCTTGCCCGGCTCCAGCGTGCCGGTCTTGTCGAGAATGCCCATCGCCTTCGCCGGGTTGGCGGTGAACCAGGCGACGGCCTGCTCCTCGGAAATGCCGAGGCCGATCTTGTTGCCGTCGGCCATCGCCTTCGCCGCCTCCTGGTTGAGGCGCTGGATGCCGACTTCGCTGTCGGAATGGATGATGGCGCAGCCGCCGGGCTGGGCGGCGATCAGCGCCGCGTTTTCGCGCACGCTGTCATAGGCCTCAAGCTTGAAGCCCCACCAGTCGGCCCACACCGCCGCGCAGATGCCGTTCTCGGCGAGAAGGTCGGCGACCTTGTAGGCTTCGACGCCGTGATGGAACGCCGAGACCTTGTAGCCGAACTCTTTCGACATATCGATCACCTGCGCCATTTCGTCGGCGCGGTAGCAGTGCATGTTGACGGTGATGTCGCCGCGCAGGGCGCCGGCCAGCGTTTCAAGCTTCAGGTCGCGCTTCGGCGGTTCGGGCGGCTTTTTCTCGTCTTCGCCGTCCTTGCCTTTCTTGTCGCCGTTCTCCTTGGCGAACTTCTCCGCCGCCTCCCAGTAGTCGTCCCACTTCTTTCTGTATTCGGCGGCGTCGATCCAGGCGCTCCTGTAATGCGACATGTTGGCCATTCGGGTCGACGGGCCGGAGTTTTCGTAAACCCGTTTCGGATTTTCGCCGCACGCCATTTTGAGGCCGTAGCGGGCGCCCGGAAACTTCATGCCCTGCACCGTCCGCGACGGAACGTTCTTGAGGATCGCGGAGCGTCCTCCGAACAGGTTCGCGGAGCCGGGAAGGATCTGGAGCGTGGTGACGCCGCCGGCCAGCGCTCTAGTGAAGCCGGGGTCCTGCGGCCACACCGAATGCTCCGCCCACACTTCGGCGGTGTTGGGGCTCGTCGCCTCGTTGCCGTCGGAGGTCGAGGCCATCGACGGCGACGGATAGACGCCGAGATGCGAATGGATGTCGATGACGCCGGGCGTGACGAACTTGCCGGCGGCGTCGATCGTGGCTGTCCCTTCCGGAACCGACAGCGCCGCGAGCGGACCGACCGCTGCGATTTTGCCGTCCTGAATGAGCACCGCGCCGTTCTCGATCCGCTCGCCGGTTCCGGTGAAAACGGTGGCGCCGGCGATCAGCGTCGCGCCGGACGGATAGGGCTTGTAGGTGGAGGGGTAGGGATCGAGCGGCGGCCGGACCACGCCGTCGCCGGCGTCAGCCGCCTGCGTCGCGTCCGCGTCCGTTTCGGCCGGCGCCGCCTCTTCGCCGCGTTTCGCGCACGCCGCGAGCGCAAGCACGGCCGTCGCCGCCAGGATGCTGCGTTTCATAGTGTTTCGCCCCGAATTGCTGATGGCGCCCCCGCGGCGCCCCGTGCATAAGACTGTCATGAGCCTAGACCATTTTGCCGCCGTTTGAAGTCGGTTCGTCGCAGAATGCCCTCGGCGCGCCGGAGAAACCGGAGGGGATATCCATGACTTTCATCACGCGCAGACGAGCGCTCCAGACGACGCTGATGGGCGCCGCGGCGGCCTGCACCGGCAAGCCGAAGATGACGCCCTACTCCGCCGCGCTCGACGCGCCGGAAGGGTTTTTCCGCCACGGCGTCGCCAGCGGCGATCCCGATGCGACAAGCGTCGTCCTGTGGACGCGGCTTCACGCCGAGATGCTCTCCTCGGCCCCCGTCGCGCTCGCCGCCCGCTGGCAACTGGCGGCCGACAGGGACTTTTCCACAATCCTCGCTGAAGGCGAAAAGACCACCGGCCCCGCCCATGACTGGACGGTGAAGGCGCTCGCCGAAGGCCTCGCCCCGGGCGGAACCTATTATTACCGCTTCCTCGTCGGCGAAGTCGCCTCGCCGGTCGGGCGCACCAGAACGCTGCCAGAGGGCTCGATCGACGCGGCGCGTTTCGCCGTCGTTTCCTGCACCAACTATCCGTTCGGCTATTTCAACGTCTACGACCAGATCGCGCGGCGCGACGACATCGACGCGGTCATCCATCTCGGCGACTACATTTACGAGTACGGCCGCGAAGGGTACGGCGGCAAAGTCGGCGCGGCGCTCGGGCGCGAGCACGAGCCGGCGAAGGAATGCATCGCGCTCGCCGACTATCGCCGACGGCATGCTCAGTACAAGGCCGATCCCTCGTCGCTGGCGATGCACGCCGCCCATCCGCTGATCGCCATCTGGGACGATCACGAAACCTCGAACAATTCATGGAAAGGCGGCGCCGAGAATCACGACCCGGCGAGCGAAGGCGAGTGGAACGCGCGCCGCCGCGCCGCGCTTCAGGCTTATTACGAATGGATGCCGGTGCGCGACCCCGCGCCTGACGCGCTTCCCGAAGCGCTGTTCCGCTCCTACTCGTACGGCGACCTTCTGACCGTCGCGGCCATCGAAACCCGGCTGATGGCCCGCTCGAAACAGTTCGAATATGACGAGATCGTGCCGACGCTGAAGACGCCGGAAGACATCGCCCGTTTCCGCGACGAGATACTCTGGGACGAATCACGCGAGATGCTGGGCGCGGCGCAGATCGACTTTCTCGACCGCACGTTCCGCGCCTCCGTCGCCGCCGGCCAGCCGTGGCGGCTGATCGCCAACCAAGTGATCATGGCGGAAGTCATCGCCCCCGATCTCAATCCGCACGTCACCGAGGAAGACATCGCAGAGCTTGAGAAGGAATGGGATCAGGCGCGCGCTTTCGTTCAATTCTCCGCCCTCGGACTGCCCGTCAATCTCGACGCCTGGGACGGCTACCCGGCGGCGCGCGAGCGCTTCTACCGGACGGCGAAGGAAGCCGGCGCGGACGGGCTGATCGTCGTCACCGGCGACACCCATACCTGGTGGGCGAACGATCTCGCCATGCGCGACGGAACGCCGATGGGCGTCGAACTCGGGGTGCACTCGGTCACTTCGCCGTCGCCCTACCGCAAGGAATTTCTCGGCGGCAAGGGCGCCGAGTACGCGATGCTCACCGCCAAGGACAATAAATACGTCCGCTATCTCTCCGGCGAGCATCACGGCTATATCGACCTCGAAGTGCGCAAGGACGGCGCGACCGGCCGCTTCATGGCCGTCGATACGATCGAGGCGCCCGACTACAACGCCTTCGAAAAGGCCTCCTTCGCCATCCGCAAGAGCGACAAGGGAGTGGCCTTCGGCTCCGCGAAGGGCTTGAGCTTCAAGGAGCAATGGATTTATTGAGGAAGCGACGGCAGGCGTTCAGGGAGCGGAGCGCATGAGCTGGATCGCAAGACGCATCGACACGGCGAGCTGGACAGGGTTCGCGATCTGGTTCGCCGTCCTGTTCGCTTTCTCGGCCTGGGCCTTCACCATGGACAGCCCGTGGACGCGAGCGCTCGCGGCGGGCGGCGGCGTCCTCCCGGAAACCCAGCCCGGCTTTTCCGCCGCCGAACCGGCCCTGTCGCTCGGCAGGCTCGGCGCGGCGAAAAGCGATTATATCCTCTGGCAGGCGCTCGATATTCCGTACGCCATCATGAATCTGATGGTCGCTTCGCTCGGCATGGGCCTCGGCCTGAAGAAAACCCGCCTGCAGGCGACGCCGCTGAGGTTCCTGCTGCTGCTGCCGGTCGTCTATGTGGCGTGCGAGCTCGTCGAGAATACGTTCGTCGCGCTTTTCGCCGCCGGCGCGCTGAGCCCGGAAAGAACGCTCGTTCAAGTCCAGCAGACGGCGACGATCGTCAAATTCGCCAGCGGCTACTCGTCTATGCTGCTCGGGCTCGCCGGCGTCCTCGTCGCGGCGATCGCGCAGGCCGTCGGCCTGATGCGCCGCAAGAAGGCATAGATAGCCCGCCGTTCCCCGCCGCGCGGAATTGTGCTTCTCTTTCGCGAGAGAGGGAGGCCGCCATGCAGCAGGGACCGCGCGCCGAACGCTATGACAGTCTCGACATCCTGAGAGGCGTCGCCGTTCTCGGCATTCTCGCCATCAACATCCAGACCTTCGCCCAGCCGCATTACGTGTTCTCGAATCCGACGCTGATCCCCGAAACGTTCGAGCGGGAAGGCTGGATGTGGCGCATCGCGGCGACGTTCTTCCAGTTCAAGTTCATCACCATCTTTTCCGCGCTGTTCGGCGCCGGCATCGTTTTGATGGTCGGCGAAGAGCGTCCCTCCGCGCGCCTTGGGCTGCATTACCGCCGCATGGCGTGGCTGGCGCTGTTCGGCCTCGCGCACGCTTTCCTTCTGTGGTTCGGCGACATTCTCTTCGCCTACGCTGTCGCCGGAGCGATCGCTGTGCTGGCGCGGCGCTGGAAAGCGGCGATGCTGGTGATCGTCGGGCTCGTTCTCATCGCGTTGGACTACGGGCTGTTCCTCGGCCAGCAGCTCTATCTCGAAAACGCCTCGCCCGAGGAGGCTGCGAAATTCCTGTCTGAAATGTGGGCGCCGCCGCCGGAAGAGCTGACCAGAGCGACGGCGCTCTACAGCGCGCCGTTTCTTGAACGCTTGCCGGAGACGGCGGGGACGGCGGCGATGTTCCTGACCATGCAGACGCTGGCGCTCGCCCCGCGCACCATCGGCGTGATGATGATCGGCATGGCGCTTTACAAGTCCGGCTTTTTCACGCTCGGCTGGAGCGGCGCGCGCTATCTCGTTACGGGCGCCGTCGCCGCCGCTATCGGCGTCGCGGGCTCGCACTGGGCGGTCAGCCAGTTCTTCGCCGTCGGTTTCGATCCCTACAAGATGGGCCCGCCGCAGGCCGGCGTTTACTGGAGCAGCCTGCCGCATGCGTTCGGCTACGCCGCGCTGATCATGTGGCTTGCGAAAGCGGGGGCGCTGAAAGCCGTGCTCGCGCCGTTCGCCGCGACGGGCCGTATGGCGCTGTCCAACTATCTCGCCTGCTCGGTCATCGGCGCGCTCGTGTTCTACGGACCGCCCGGCCTCGGCCTGATCGGCGAATTCGGCTTCGTGCGGCAGGCGCAGACCACCTTGTTGATCTGGATCGCCATTCTGGTCTGGTCGCCTCTGTGGCTCGCCGTGTTCCGCTTCGGCCCGTTCGAATGGCTGTGGCGGTCGCTGACCTACTGGCGGCCGCAGCCGCTGTTCAAGGGCGGACGAGCGGCGCCGGCGGGAGGCGTGCTTTGACGGACCGGGAGAAAGCCGACCTCGTCGCCTTCGCGGCGCGTCTGCCGAAGGCGGAGCTGCACCTTCATATCGAGGGCTCGCTCGAACCGGAGATGATGGTCGCGCTGGCGAAGCGCAACAATGTCTCGATCCCGTTCAAGTCGGTCGAGGAAGCGCGCGCCGCCTACGCTTTCTCGAACCTGCAGGACTTTCTCGACATCTACTATCAGGGGATGAGCGTTCTGCGTACGGAGGAAGATTTCTTCGACCTGACCATGGCGTATCTCAACCACGCCCGCGCCGACAATGTGCGGCACGCGGAGATCTTCTTCGATCCGCAGGGGCATACAGAGCGCGGCGTTCCGTTCGACACGGCGATCAGCGGCATATTGACGGCGCTGCAGATGAGCAGGGCTCAGTTCGGCATGACCGGCAAGCTCATCATGTGCTTTCTAAGGCATCTCGACGAAGAGGCGGCCTTCGACACGTTGCGGCAGGCGGAGCCGTGGCTCGACCGCATCGAGGCGGTGGGGCTCGATTCGTCCGAGGTCGGCCATCCGCCGTCAAAATTCGAGCGCGTGTTCCGGGCGGCGCGCGAGCGCGGGCTGAAGCTCGTCGCCCACGCCGGCGAGGAAGGCCCGCCCGACTATGTCCGCGAGGCGCTCGACTTGTTGCATGTCGACCGGCTCGACCACGGCAACCGGTCGCTGGAGGACGAGGCGCTGGTCGCACGCCTTCGAGAGTCGCAGATGACGCTCACGGTCTGCCCGCTGTCGAACCTGAAGCTCTGCGTCGTCGACGACATGCGCGCGCATCCGTTGAAGAAGATGCTCGATCTCGGCCTGCGCGCCACGGTGAACTCGGACGACCCGTCCTACTTCGGCGGCTACGTCATGGCGAACTACAACGCCGCCATCGAAGCGCTGCCGCTGACCCGGGAAGACGTGCGGACCCTCGCCAGAAACTCCTTCCTCGGATCGTTCCTCAGCGAAGGCCAGATCAGGGCGCAGGTCGCGGCGGTGGACAAGGCGGCCTAACGCGGCCAGCCGGCCATGATCTCCATCGCGTCCTCGATGGAAAGCCCGCTCTTCGCGATCCACTTCTCAGTCGGTCCCCGCCAGCGGCATGTGGACCAGTCCACTGCGCCATTCTTTCTGAACGCGACGCCTTCGGTTTTCAAAAGCCGGCGCTGCTCTTCGGCGCCGCTATGGTCGGCCGGCGCGCCGGAGGCGGTGACGATGCGGTACCAGGCGAGGCCATTCGGCGCCGAGCGCATGGCGCGCGCCACCATGCGCGGTCCGACGCCGGGCAGGAGGCTGGCGATCATGCCGTAACTCGCCGCCTCGCCCTTGCGCACCTGGCGGATGAGATCGTGGATGGGCTTGGCGTCGGTCGGCACTTACGCGACTTCGAACAGTCCCGCTGCGCCCATGCCGCCGCCGACGCACATCGTGCAGACGACGTACTTCGCGCCGCGGCGTTTGCCCTCGATCAGCGCGTGACCGACCATGCGCGCGCCGGACATGCCGTAAGGATGGCCGATGGAGATGGCGCCGCCATTGACATTCAAGAGCTCGTCCGGAATGCCGAGCTTGTCGCGGCAGTAGATCACCTGCACGGCGAACGCCTCGTTCAGCTCCCACAGGCCGATGTCCTTCATCTTCAGGCCGGTCTTTTCGAGAAGGCGCGGCACCGCGTAGACGGGGCCGATGCCCATTTCGTCCGGGTCCGTCCCGGCGACCGCCATGCCGCGATAGAAGCCGAGCGGCGTGAGGCCGCGCTTCGCCGCCTCTTTCGCTTCCATGATCACCGTCGCGGAAGCGCCGTCCGACAGTTGCGAGGCGTTGCCGGCGGTGATGTTCTTCCCCTCGGCGACCTTCTGGCCGCCCTTGAACACCGGCTTCAGGCCGCTGAGCCCTTCGAGCGTCGTCTCCGGGCGGTTGCCCTCGTCTTTCTCAAGCTTGGTTTCGACATCGGACGTATTGCCGGTCGCCTTGTCGACGAACTTCATCGTCGAGGCCATCGGGACGATCTCGTCGTCGAACTTGCCGGCCTGCTGCGCGGCGTGCGTGCGCTGCTGCGATTGCAGGGAATATTCGTCCTGCTTCTCGCGGCTGATCTTGTAGCGTTCGGCGACGATCTCGGCGGTTTCGATCATCTGCATGTAAGTCGCGGGCAGGTGCTGCACCAGCCACGGGTCGGGCCGCACGAACATGTCGCCGGTCTGGTTCGTGGAGATTGACTCGACGCCGCCGCCGATGGCGACGGTCATGTTGTCGACGATCACCTGCTTGGCCGCGGTGGCGATCGCCATCATGCCCGACGCGCATTGACGGTCGAGCGACATGCCGGAGACGCCGATGGGAAAGCCGGCGCGCAGCGCCGCCTGACGGGCGACATTCTGGAACGCCGTGCCCTGCTGCAGCGCGCAGCCCATGACCACGTCCTCGATCTCCTCGAAGTCGACCTTGGCGCGCTCCGCGGCGTGCCGGATAGCATGCGCGCCGAGCGCCGGGGCGGTGGTCGCATTGAAAGCGCCGCGATAGGCCTTGCCGATGGGGGTGCGGGCGGTCGAGACGATGGCTGCTTCTCTCATGGCGTGTTCCTTTACTTTTTCGCGGCGTAAGCCTGCGCCTTGGTCATGAAGTTCATGTTCGGGCCGGCGCTGGTTTCATAATAGTGGACATTGTCCGTGGACGATATTTCCTCCCAGCGCGCGGCGATGTTTTCCGGGGTCTGCTCGCCCGGCGGCAGGTAAATCCCGTCGGTCTCGACGATATAGGCGCGGGCGTAGCCGCCGCCGGCGCAGGAGACGACAGCGCGCGACGGCGCGTCCTCGCTGACGAGGTAGAGCATCGCCGCGGTGATCGCTTCGGGCGTCAATTGATCGAGGACAGCTTCCGGGATGCCGATGTCGAGAGTCATGCGGGTCTTCGCCGAAGGCGACAGGACGTTGACCTTGACGTTGTATTTCGCGCCCTCGAGATGCAGCGCGTTCATGAAGCCGACCATCGCCGCCTTCGCCGCGCCGTAGTTCGCCTGACCGAAAATGCCGTGAAGGCCCGAAGGCGAGGAGGTGCAGACGATGCGGCCGTACTGCTGCTGGCGCATGATCTCCCACACCGCCTTGGTGCAGGTCGCCGTGCCGATCAGGTGCACGTCGATGACGGTGCGGAAATCGGCGAGATCCATCTTGGCGAAGGTCTTGTCGCGCAGGATGCCGGCGTTGTTGACGAGAATATCGATGCGGCCCCACTTCTTCATCGCCGCCTCGACCATCGAAGCGACCTGCGCCTCGCTGGTGACGTTGGCGCCGTCGGCGACGGCCTCGCCGCCCGCCTTCCTGATTTCCTCGACGACGGTTTCCGCCGCGGTGAGCGAACTTCCCGAGCCGTCGACCGCGCCGCCGAGATCGTTGACGACGACCTTCGCGCCGCGCGCGGCGAGGGCCAGCGCATGGCTCTTGCCGAGGCCGTTGCCGGCGCCGGTGACGATCGCGACTTTTCCGTCATACCTGATAGCCAAGACGATGCTCCTTCCTACTTCTGGTGCACGATCACCATGGTCTTCACCGAATTGGCGATGAAGCACTGCTCGTGCGAATCGTGATGCATCTTTTTCAGCGTCGCCGCATCGACCTCGGTTCCCGACGCGAACGTGATATGCGGATGCAGGTCGACGCGGGTGATGGCGAGCCTTCCCTCGGCGTTCTTCTCCATATGGCCGACCGCGCGGTCTTCATAGGCGTCGACGACGAGACGCTTCTTCGCGGCGATGGCGAGGAAGGTCAGCATGTGGCAGCTCGACAGCGAAGCGACGAACGCTTCTTCAGGGTCGACCCGCTCCGGCTCGCCCTTGTAGGCGGGAGAGGCGGAGGCGGGCGTCTCGACCCCGCCGTCGAAGCGCCACAGATGCGCGCGGTTGTAGTGATCGTAGGCGAAACTTTCGCTCGTCCGTTTCCAGACGATCTCAGCAATATGTTCCGACATCAGCGCCTCATACGAATTGCATGGTCAGCCATTCCGCCACGAGCGCCGGCTTTTCTTCCCCCTCGATCTCGACCTTGACGGAATATTTGAACGACCACTGGCCCGGCGACTTCTCCTCCGCCGACAATAGCGCGAAACGCCCGCGGATGCGCTTGCCGGATCGCACCGGATTCATGAAGCGCACTTTCTCGAAGCCGTAATTGACCCCCATCCTGACGTTTTCGAGCCTGGGCAGAACGCCGCTGGCGAAGCGCGACAGCATGGAAAGGGTGAGGAACCCGTGCGCGATCGTGCCGCCGAAGGGCGTTTTCGCGGCGCGTTCGGGATCGACGTGGATGAACTGGTCGTCCTCGGTGATGTCGGCGAAGACGTCGATGCGCTTCTGATCGATCAGGATCCAGTCGGACACGCCGACTTCCTTGCCGACATGGGCGGCGACGTCCGCCGTCTTGATCTCGCGCGCCATAGCTTCTCCTAATAACCGCGCAGACGCGCGATGCGGTCGGCGTGGAAGGCGTGGTCGCCGAACATTTCCTGCGCCACGCGGATGCGTTTCATATAGAGCCCGATGTCGAA
This sequence comes from Pseudomonadota bacterium, assembly GCA_036337175.1. Classification (GTDB taxonomy): domain Bacteria; phylum Pseudomonadota; class Alphaproteobacteria; order Caulobacterales; family Parvularculaceae; genus Amphiplicatus. Next base: position 500,727 of record JAYZEQ010000002.1, on the reverse strand, counting down.
CTCGTCGGTCATGCCGACGCCGCCGAACATCTGGATGGCTTCCTGACTGGCGAGCTTGGCCACGTCGCCGGCTTTCGCCTTGGCGAGCGAGCAGAAAACCCCGGCCATGCCGAAATTGTCGTCGAGCGACTGCAGCGCCTTCAGCACCGCCGACTTCACGAGCTCAAGCTCGGAATAAAGATGCGCGGCGCGGTGCTGCAGCGCCTGGAACGAGCCCACAGGCTTTCCGAACTGGGTGCGCTGCTTGATGTAGTCCATGGTCATGCCGAACGCCTGCTGGCCGGCGCCGGAAAGCTCGGCCGCGAGGCCCGCCCGCCCCGCCGACAGGACGCCTTCAAGCGCTTCATAACCGCCGTCGACCTCGCCGATGACGTCGTCGCCGGTGACATCGACGCCGTCGAATTTCAGACGCGCGGCGTTGCGACTGTCGACCATGACCGTCCGTTCGGCGGCGACGCCCTTGGTTTTGGCGTCGACGAGGAACAGGGTGAGGCCCTGCTGCTCCCCGGCGGCCCCCGCGGTGCGCGCCGCGACGATCAGCCTGTCGGCGACATGGCCGTCGGCGACGAAGGTCTTGTCGCCGGAAAGCCTGAAGCCGTTGCCGGACTTCTCCGCCTTCATCGCCGTCTTCGCCGGCCCGTGCTTGGCCTTCTCGTCGACGGCGAGCGCCATCACAAGATCGCCGGCCGCGATGGCGGGAAGATTTTCCTGCTTCTGGGCTTTAGAGCCGAACTTCTTCAGGGCCGTCGCCGCGAGGATCGACGTCGAGAGGAACGGCGAGGCCGTCAGCGTGCGGCCCATCTCCTCCGCGAGAACGCCGGCCCCGACGAAGCCGAAATCGGCGCCGCCATACTCCTCCTCGACGAGAATGCCGGCCCAGCCCTGCTCCGCCATCTCCTTCCAGAGGGCGCGCGAGAAGCCCGTCCCGTCGTTCGAATCGCGCAGTTTCCGCAGCGCCGCCACGGGCGCTTTCTCATCGAGAAACCCCCGCGCCGACTCGCGCAGCATTTCCTGTTCTTCAGTAAGGACGAGAGGCATTGTTTCTTCCCTGCTTACGCTTGCACGCCAGAATTCATCGAGGCCGTCTCCGGCGCATCGAGGCGCCGGCCGCCGCTTTCTAGGCGTCCGGCAATTCCAGTATGCGCTTCGAAATGATGTTGAGCTGCACTTCGGAGGTGCCGCCCTCGATCGAATTCGCCTTGGTGCGGAGCCATGAGCGGGCGAGCTTTCCGTCCTCGGAGCGTTCGCCTTCCCATTCGAGGCCGTCGGAACCCGTAGCGTCCATCAGCAGTTCACCGCGCCGCTTGTTGAGCTCGGTGCCGTAATATTTGAGCATCGCCGACTTGGCGCCCATGCCCTTGCCGGCCTTCGCCTCGTCCTTCATGCGCTCCAGCGTCAGCAGGAACGCCCAGCCGTCGATCTCCATCGACGCGATCCTGCCGCGCAGCATGGTGTCGGCGAGGCGGCCGTCCTCGACGCCGATGGTCTGCGCCGCTACTTCGCCCGCGCCGCGTCCGCCCATCAGGCCGCCGCCGCCGGCGCCGATCATTTCGCGCTCATGAGTGAGGAGATACTTGGCGACATCCCAGCCGCGGTTGAGCGTGCCGACCACCGCCGGAACATTGTCGCCGTACTGCTTCGGCACTTTGACGTCGTCGAAGAAGGTTTCGCAGAAAGCCGACTTGCCGGAGATCAGCTTGATCGGCTTGGTGGAGACGCCGGGGCTCGTCATGTCGAACAGCACGAAGGAAATGCCGAGATGTTTCGGCGCCTTCGAATCCGTCCGCACCAGGCAGAAAATCCAGTCGGCCTCGTCGGCGTAGGAGGTCCAGATCTTCTGGCCGTTGACCAGCCAGTGATCGCCTTTGTCCTCGCACTTGGTCTGCAGCGAGGCGAGGTCCGAGCCTGCGTTGGGTTCGGAATAGCCCTGGCACCAGCGGATCTCGCCGCGGGCGATCGGCGGCAGGAAAAGCGCCTTCTGCTCGTGCGTGCCGTACTCGAGCAGCGCGGGCCCGAGCATCCAGATGCCGAAGCTTTCCAGCGGCGAGCGCGCGCCGAGCTTCTTCATCTCGTCCTTGAGGATTTTCACCTCGTCCTTGGAAAGGCCGCCGCCGCCATATTCCCTGGGCCAGGCCGGCACGGTCCAGCCTTTCGCCGCCATGCGCTCCATCCAGACCTTCTGGGCCTCCGACTGGAACTTCCAGCGCCGGCCGCCCCAGCAGATGTCTTCCTCGCCGCGCATCGGCGCGCGCATCTCCTTGGGGCAGTTTTCTTCAAGCCAGGCCCGCGTTTCGGCGCGGAATTGTTCAAGGTCGGCCATCGATCGCTCCTTGCAGAACAGGGCGGCACTTTTGGCGGGCGCAAGGGCTTGCGCAAGCTTCTTTCGCAGTTGCGATGCAGACGCCCTGCCCGCCTAGGCGCTGAACTGCGCCGGGTGTTGCAGGGCGATCATGCGAATGGTGCGCTTGTCGAACTTCTCGGTGCCGAGACGCGGCAGTTTCTGGGGCGACAGCCAGATGCGTTCCGGCACTTTGAAGCCGGCGAGGTCCTCCGCCATGAAATCGCGCAGCGCCTTGAGATCGATGGCGCCGTTCTTCGGATAAACGACGAGGCCGACGCGCTCGCCGAGCACCTCGTCCGGCACCGAGAAGGCGGCGGCCTCGGCGACTTCGGGATGCGCGTAAGCGCGCGCCTCGACCTCAAGGCAGGAAATATTTTCGCCGCCGCGGATGATGAGATCCTTCAGGCGATCGACGATGTAGAGAAAGCCTTCCGAGTCCAGCCGGCCGAGATCGCCGGTGCGGAACCAGCCGTCCGGGGTGATCGCTTTCGCGGTCTCTTCCGGCAGGTTGTGATAACCGCGGAAGTTCGCGGGGCTCTTGATCCAGACTTCGCCGACCTCGCCCGTCTCCGCCTCGCCCGTTTCGGTCATGATCTTGATGTCGGTGACAGGCGGCACGGCGCGTCCGGTCGAATCGGGACGCTGCTGATAATCGCCGAGCGAGATGACGCAGCCGAGCGCGTTGGTCTCGGTGAGGCCATAGCCCGACGCCGGGCTGACGTTCGGAAACTTCTCGCGCAGCAGCTTCACATGCTCGGGCGGCCGTTTCGCTCCGCCCGACCCGAGGTCGATGAGGCTTGGCATCTGCGTGTCGCCCGCCGCCTCGATCATTTCGAACGACTGGCTCGGCACGCCGACGAAATTGGTGAGCTGGTGCCTGTTGATGAGCTCGATCGCTTTCCTGGCGTCCCAGCGGTACATCATGACGACGCGCCGGCCGATCAGCCACGAGAACAGGAACAGCGAGTGCGAGCCGGTGACGTGGAACAGCGGCACGCCGAGAAGGATGCCGGGATTGTCGCCGAGCACGCTCACGCCGTCGCGCGCTTCCTTGATGGATGAGGCGATGAGCGCCCAGGAAAGCAGCGCCGAGACGGCGCCGCGATGGGTCAGCAGCGCGCCTTTCGGATTGCCGGTCGAACCCGACGTGTAAACGAGGCAAAAATCGTCGTCCGGCGCGATGTCGACCGCGGGCGGCGTCGCGTCCTGCGATTTCTCCAGCAGGTCCTCATAGAGATGGTCCGCGCCCTCGGCCCCGCCGCGCGCAAGAATGAGCGTCAGGCCCATCTCCGCTTTCAGCGGCTTGATGTAGTCGAGGCGCCTGGCGTCGACGACGACGACCCTGGCCTCGCAATCCTTGAGGCCGTAGCGGAACTCTTCCGTCTTCCACCAGGCGTTCAGCGGCACGACGACGGCGCCGAGCGCGATGATCCCGCAATAGGCGACGCAGAATTCCGGAAAGTTGCGCATGGCGACGGCGACGCGATCGCCCTGCCTGACGCCGAGTTCGTCGTGCAGGGCGCGCGCGAACCGGCAGGCCCGGCGCCACAGCTCGGCGAAGCTCATCTTCTCGTCTTCGTAGATGAGGAAATCCTTCTCGCCGTGGATGGTCCCGTACATGAAGAGACCGGCAAGGCTCGGCGGGGCGTTCTTGAAGACGCGGTATGTATTGCCGCGGATCGTCGTTTCCTCGACGGCGAACATCGGCTCTTCGGCGACATGGCGTGCGACAGCCTGGGCGAATCGCACCGGATCGACGGTAATCGGCTCCGCCATCGAGCGGCTTCCTCCATTTTTGAACACCCGTCCGGTTTGTAGCGAAGAAGCCGCGCCGGCGAAACATGGGCCGGCAGTCTCAGGCGCGCCGCAGCCGCCCCCACGCCGCGACGGCCAACCCGGCGAGCCGCCGTTCCGCCCCGTCGGGGCGCCCTTCAAGCCGCCACAGCGCGTAGACCGCGGCGGCATAGACCGCCGCGCCCGACGCGACGTCGAGGAATAACCGCACCTGCAGGGAGGCCGCGGCAAGCGCCTCGTTGGGATGAACCAGCAGGAAATACGCCGCCATCGCCGCAACCCCGCAGAGGCTCCGGCGGGCGACCAGCAGCGGCTCGTAGACGGGCCGCCGCGCCGCCCGGCCGTAGAGCAGGAGATTGAGCGCCACATGCAACAGGCCGCAGGCCGCAACAGCGTAGACCGCTCCGGCGAGGCCGTGCGTCAGCGTCGCCCACAGCACGGCCGGGAAGCGCACCAGAAAAAATATCAGCTCACGGAAGAAAACGAGGCGCGTCAGCCCGAGCGCCATGGCGTAGTATTGCGTCGCGAGAAACAGCGTCTGCACGCCGAGCACAGGCGTCAGCACCTCGACGACATGCACCGCGCCGAGCCACTTTTCTCCGAGAAGCAGGGCGATCGTGTCCTGCGCCACGAAAGCGAAGCCGATCGACATCGGCATGCCGATGGCGCCGAGCGCCTCGACGCCTTTCAGGAACGCGCCACGCATGCGTTCTCTCTCGCCCTGCAGCTCCGAAAGTCCCGGATAGATGGCCCGCGCCACCGGCGTCGAAAACTCGCGCGTCGGCAGTTCGGCGAGCTGAAAGCCGCAGTAATAGTTGCCGGTTCCGACCGGTCCGACGAACCGCGCCAGAATGAACGCGTCGATCTTGTTGTTGAGCGCCGCCATGACGCTGACGCCGGCCAGCCAGCCGGAAAACCCCATCACCTTGCGCCATGAGGCGAGCGACAGCCGCGGCCTGTAGGGACGCATCGCGTAGGAAAGAACGAGCTGCATGGCGGCGAGAGTGATCAGGCTGAAGACGATCGCCCAGTAGTCGCGCAGAATCGCCGCCACCGTGATGGCGACGACGACGCTCGCCAGTTTCGAAGCGACCAGCCACAGGAACTCCTTGGAAAAGTCGATGTTGCGCTCGAACTCGAAGAAGCGCGGATTGGTCAGCCCCATGAGCAGAGGATAAACGGCGGCGCCCAGGAACACGCCCGCAAGCCTCTGGTCGGCGAAGAAATGCGCCGCGAAAGGCGCGGCGGCGATCATGAGGCCGGCCACCGCCACCCCCCGCGCGGCCGAAAAGCTGAACAGGGTGTCGAGATCGTCGCGCCCCGCATCGCGGAACCGCACCACCGCCTGCGACACGCCGATGTCGGAAATTCCCTGCAACAGCTGCATGGCGGTGACGGCGACGGCGACGACGCCGAAATCGTCCGGGGCCAGCAGCCGGGCGACGACGATCATGCTGATGAAGCCGAGCAGGTTGGTCGCCAGGCGCGCCGCCGCGATCCAGGAGGCGCCGCGCGCCACCCTGCCGCCAAGGCTCGCCGTCTCGCCGTTGCTGCTCATGCCGGCTCCAGTCCGCGCCAATTGTCGGCGGCAAGACTGAATAAACCATTCCGCCCGCGCCGGTCACGGCGCCTGTGGGCGGCCCCTTACACATGTCTCTCGCCGCGATTTTTCATTTTTCGAGCGATTTATGCGAGAAACCGGTTTCCAGTTTTTCGCATCGCGCCTATTGGTGCGCCCCCGCCCAACCTCGGACCTTCGAATGACCCACGCTTCCGCGCTCGTCACCGTCATGATCGCCGCCGCCCGCAAGGCGGCGAAGGGCCTCCGGCGCGATTTCGGCGAGGTCGAGGCGCTGGCCGTTTCGAAGAAGGGCGCCTCGGACTTCGTTTCCGCCGCCGACGTCAAGGCGGAGCAGACGATCTTCGAAGAGCTTTCCCGCGCCCGGCCGAAATACGGCTTCGTCATGGAGGAAAAGGGCGAGATCGAAGGCTCCGACAATTCGAACCGCTGGGTGGTCGATCCGCTCGACGGCACCACCAATTTCCTGCACGGCCTGCCGCATTTCGCCATCTCCATCGGTCTCGAACGCGACCGCCAGCCCTATGCCGGCGTCATCTACAATCCGGCGACAGACGTACTTTACTGGGCGGAGAAAGGCGAAGGCGCGTTCGCCAACGACCGGCGCCTGAGAGTGTCGGGACGCGCCGATCTCGACAGCGCGCTGTTCGCGACCGGCCTGCCGTTCCAGGGACGTCCGGGACGGGCGCGGGCGCTCGCGGAGACTGACAAGGTTCTCGAGGCGACAGCCGGCATTCGCCGCTACGGCGCGGCGGCGCTCGATCTCGCTTACGTGGCCGCCGGGCGCTTCGACGCCTATTGGGAGCGCGGTCTCAATAACTGGGATGTGTGCGCGGGGATCGTCCTGGTGCGGGAAGCCGGCGGCGTGGTGACGGAAATCGACGGCGGGCCGCGTCCGGCGCTGAACGGCTCCGTTCTCGCGGCGAACGCCGAAATCTACGAAAAAGCCAAGGCGCTGCTCGCTGGCGCCTAGACGCAATCGTAGTGGCGATACCGCCAGCGCACCGAGTTCGGATCGATGGTCTCGTCCACATAGACGGCGCGCATGCCGTACGCCTCGCAATGCTGCTGCGCGGCGCGGAACAGTTCGTCCGGATCGTATTCGTAAGGGTTATAGGGAATGGTGATTGAGCGCTGGCGCGGCGGCTCTTTGGTGGTGACGCAGGCGGAAAGGCCCAGCGCCGCGCCGATAAGCACAAGTCCCGCGGCGGTGTTCAGCTTGCGTCCGGCCATTCAGACCTCCCCGGATACCCCTACCCTTCGGTGACCCTATCAGGCCGGCGGGCGATAAAAAAGGGCGCGCCCCGCTTCGCCATCGACCCAGTGGCCGCGCCGGCGGAGGGACGCCGGCGGCGAGGATCGCGCGAGATGCGAAGGAAGCGCGCCCGAATTCAATCGGAGAGAGAAAGCCGGCCTTAAGCCGCCGACTTGCCTTTCAGCACTTCGACCTTGCCGCTGTCGTTGATGGCGATGCGGCGCGGCTTCATCGCTTCGGGGACTTCGCGTTTCAGCTCGACATTCAAGAGGCCGTTGACCAGCGAGGCGCCGGAGACGGTGACGTGCTCGGCGAGCTGGAAGCGGCGCTCAAAAGAGCGACCGGCGATGCCCTGATAGAGGTAGCTGCGGTTTTCGTCGCCTTCCGGCCGCTTGCCGGTGACGGTCAGCACGTTCTCCTGCGCGACGATCTCAAGGTCGTCCTCGCCGAAGCCGGCGACGGCCAGCGTGATGCGGTAATCGTTCTCGGACAGGCGTTCGATATTGTAAGGCGGATAACCGCCGGCCTCGACCTTGCCGACCGATTCGAGCAGATCGAAGACGCGGTCGAAACCGACCGAATTGCGGTAAAGGGGGGTCAGATCATAGCTACGCATGGGCTCATCCTTCTTGTTCAAGCAAGGGGTCACGCGCCTTCCCCCAGCCTCTGGCTGCGGGCGGCGGCCGGAGCCGAACGGCCTCCGACAAAAGGGATTTAGGAAGCGGCCGGGCGCTTTCAAGCAGCCGTGAGCGGGTGAAATCTGTACCGACGGCGAACTCGTGTTAGACCTCGGGCCTGTTTTCCATGGCCAGACGGGAGCCCCTGATGAAACGATCCGCCGCCCTCGCCCTTTTCGCCGGCTGCAGCCTGCTCGCCGCCTGCTCCGGCTCTTCGGACGGGACGGCGCAACCTCCCGCCGCGGCCGCCCAACGAACGGCGCCGACGGCGGCGGAGGCGCTTGACGCCGTGCTTGCCGGCACGCACCGGCCTGAAGAGGAAAAAGCCCGCGACCAGTATCGCCACCCCAGGGAAACGCTGCTGTTCTTCGGCGCCGAACCGTCGATGACCATTGTCGAGGTATGGCCGGGCGGCGGCTGGTACTCGAACGTCATCGCGCCGTTTCTCGCCAGCGGCGGAGGCGTTTATTACGCCGCCGGCCTCGATCCGGAATCGAGCGAGCGCAACGCCAAGGCGGTCGCCGCTTTCGAGGCGAAATACAAGGGCGACCCCGATCTCTACGGAACGGTCACCATGACCGCCCTCAGCGACGAACGCATCGCCCCGGACGGAACCGCCGATCTCGTCCTCACCTTCCGCAACGTGCACAACTGGATGGGCGCCGGAACCGCCGAGGAGAATTTCCGAAAATTCTATGCGGCGTTGAAGCCGGGCGGCGTGCTCGGCGTCGTCGAACATCGCGCGCCTGAAAACTATCCGCCGGAAGCCGAAGCCAAATCCGGCTACGTCAGGGAATCGACGGTGATCGCCCTCGCCGAACGGGCCGGCTTCGAGCTGGAGGCGCGTTCGGAAATCAACGCCAACCCCGCCGACACCAAGGATCATCCGTTCGGGGTCTGGACGCTGCCGCCGGTGCGCCGTTCGTCGGAGATCCCCGGACAGCCGCCGGCCGACGGGTTCGACCGCGCCAGATATGACGCCATCGGCGAAAGCGACCGCATGACGCTCAAGTTCCGCAAGCCGCTCGGCGCCGACGGCGCGCTGTTCGAATAAGGCCCCATGCCCACCGCCCCGGATACGGACGACCTTCTGAAAGCGGCCCGCAAGGCGTTTTCGAAGCCGTTCGGCGCGGTGATCCGGCTCGAGCCGGAAGGCGGCGGCGTGCTTTGGGTCGACGGACGGGGCGCTGAGGCGGCCGTGGTCGGCGCGGATCCCGGCGTCGGGCCTGGCCCCGGCCTTTGCGTCTGGCGCGCCTCGCGCGAAACGCTTATTCGAATCCTCGAGGGAGAGCGCCTCCTCGCCAGCTCCTTCGTTTCCGGACGGCTTCTCGTCGCCGGCGACATGAGCGTCATGGCGCGACTGCAACTGGAGAGCGGGTCATAGCCGAATTCATTCGCATCGAGACCAATCCGGTCCCGCCGGGCGGAGAGGCCTTCGATTTCTCGGGCGCCGACGGCGGACGGCTGAGGGCCGCCGTGTTTCCGACGCCTGGCGCACGCGGCGGCGTCGTGTTGATGGCGGGCCGTTCGGAATTCATCGAGAAATATTTCGAGGTCATAGCCGATCTGCACGCGCGAGGGCTCTCGGTCGCCACCATGGACTGGCGCGGCCAGGGCCTTTCCGAGCGCCTCCTGCCGGAACGCGAGAAGGGGCATATTCTCGACTTCGGCGCCTTCCGCTCCGACCTTCGTCTGTTTACGGAAGAAGTGGCTAAAAAGCGATTTTCCGGACCGCTGTTCCTGCTCACCCATTCGATGGGCGGCGTGCCGGCGCTCCAGCTCCTCGCCGACGGCTACGATGCGTTCGCGGCGGCGGTCCTGACTGCGCCGATGACGCAACTATTCGACGACCCCGTGAAGCGCATGGGCGCACGGCTTCTCGCCAACGCCGCGTGCGCGCTCGGCGGAACCCGGCAGCCGGTGCCGAACGTCAAGGAGCACTCGCTCGAATTCGAGGGCAACATTCTCACTTCGGATCCGATCCGCCACGCGCGCTTCCGCGACCTGCAAGCGGCGGCTCCCAACGCCATCCTGCGCGAACCGACCTACGGCTGGCTGAGGGCGGCGATGGCCGCCATCGACGACCTGCACCGACCGGACCGCTTCGCGACGCTGAAAACGCCGGTGCGGATCATCTCGGCGGAGAAGGATGAGCTTGTCTCATCGAAGGACCATCGCATCCTTGCCGAGCGCAGCGCGCTTATCGACAATGTGACAATCAAGGGCGCGCTGCACGAAATCCTGATGGAGCGCGACGATCTGCGCGCCGCCTACTGGCGCGCTTTCGATGAATTCATCCTGCCGAGACTTCAGGCGGCGGCCTAAGTCCGCGCCTATTGCAGCTTCTTCGCGGCCTTCTCGACGTCCGCCATCACCCGCAAAAGATTGCCGCCCCAGATCTTGCGGATCTGTTCCTCCGTGTACCCGCGCTTCACCAGTTCGCGGGTGACGTTGAGAGTCTGCGTCGCGTTCTCCCAGCCCGAAACCCCGCCGCCGCCGTCGAAATCGGAGGCGACGCCGACATGATCGATCCCGGCGACCTTTACGGCGTGGTCGATATGATCGACGAAATCGGCGACCGTCGCGCGCGGCGCGATGGCCCACATGCCGACGATGCGCTTTTCATACTCGGCGCGCGTTTCCGGCGTCGCCGCCGCGCGGCCGGCCGGCGTGTCGAGCTTCAGCTCCTTGGCGAGCGCCTCGCGGAAAGCCTTCTGCTCGGCGGTGAACGGCTTCACGTATTCATCGAGCGCCACGATCTGCGCGACGCCGCCATTGGCGGCGATAGCGCGAAGCTGCTCGTCGTCGAGATTGCGCGGCGTGTCGGCGATCGCCTTGACCCCGGAATGGGAGGCGATGATGGGCGCCTTCGACAGCGCGACCGCCTGCATCATCGTCTCGCGGCCCGAATGGCTGACATCGACCATGACGCCGGCGCGGTTATTGGCGGCGATCAACGCCTGCCCGAGCTCGGAAAGGCCGCCATATTTCGCATCCTCGTCGCCGAACTCCTTGTTGGGGTTGGAGCTGTCGCCGAACTGGTTATGGCCGAAATGCGTGATGCCCATATAACGGACGCCAGCCTTGTACCATTTGCCGACATCTTCGACCGACGGACCGAGCGGATAGGCGTTCTCCATGCCGATGAGCGCGACGCGCTTGCCGCTCGCATGGATGCGCTTCGCATCGGCGGCGGTGAGCGCCACCTCCACCTGGGCGGGATACGCGTCCGCCATGCGCTGAATGGCGTCGGCTTTCGCCTCGGCGGTCTTCAGCGCCGACGCATAGCCTTCCGGCGTCAGCGGTCCCTGGCCGGTGTAGACGATGAAGAACGCCGCATCGAGCCCGCCGGCCCGCATCTTGGGAAGATCGACTTGCGACTTGGTGATGGTTCCCGGATCGACGTCGGCGGAGACGAAATTTTCCGGAATGTCGACATGGGTGTCGAGGGTCAGCACCTTTTCATGAATGGCGCGGGCTTTCGCTTCGAGCGCCGGATCGGCGAGCGGCTGAGCCGCGGCGGAAGCGAGCGCGGCGGCGACGGAAAAAGGCGCGGCGAAGCAGAATTTTCTCACGAAGACCCCTCAACAGTTCCGATGATCAACGACGGCGCGACAACACCCCCATCACCGCTTCCACCAGTCTGTCGCGCGGAACGGAAAACTGCGCCGGCTGGCTCTCGCGCCATTCTGCGTTGTCTTCAATCGATTTCGCAAGCTCGGCCCCTAGAACGAGGTCTTTCACCGTCACTTCGCCGCGAGCCCGTTCGTCGGCTCCTTCGATGATGGCGATCGGCGCGCGGCGCTTGTCGGCGTACTTCAGCTGTTTTCCGAAGTTCGAGCCGCCGAGATAGACCTCGGCGCGCAGGCCGGCGGCGCGCAGCTCCGCCGCCATTTTCTGATAGCCCGCCATCTCGGCTTCATCGAGAGCGAGCACGACCACGGGGCCCGCCGCCTCCGCCGCGCCGCCGCGCCGCAGATCGAGCGCCGCGAGAAGCCGCGAAACGCCGATGGAGACGCCGACAGCCGGAACCTCGACGCCCTTGAACCGTTTGACGAGATCGTCGTAGCGCCCGCCGCCGCCGATGGAGCCGAAACGGACCGGCCGGCCTTTTTCATCCGTCGTCTGAAAAGTCAGCTCGGCCTCGAATACCGGACCCGTGTAATATTCGAGGCCTCGGATCACCGAGGGATCGAGGCGGACGCGATCCGGTCCATAGCCGGCGGCGGCGAGGTCGCGCCCGATACGGCGCATGTCGGCGACGCCGCGCTTGCCCTGCTCGCTGGCCCCGAGCGCCTCGTCGAGCGCGTCGCATACCGCGTCGATATTATCTCCGCCGGGGGCGAGCACGGAAAGAATTCGCGTCGCCGCCGCGTCGGACAGACCCGCGCCTTCGGTGAAGTCGCCGGACTCGTCCTTGCGGCCCGACCCGAGAAGCAGGCGCACGCCGTCCGGACCCAGACGATCGAGCTTGTCCATGGCGCGCATCACGGCGAGGCGTTTGGCGCCCGCATCGCTGTCGCCGCAGGTTTCGATGGCGGCGTCGATGATGCGCCGGTCGTTGAGTTTCACCACATAATCGCCGCGCGCGATCCCGGTCGCCTCGACTGCGCTCGCCATCATCGCGCAGATTTCGCCGTCCGCATGCGGCGCGGGCGCGCCCACTGTATCGGCGTCGCACTGGGTGAACTGGCGGAAGCGTCCCGGCCCCGGCTTCTCGTTGCGCCATACGGGTCCGACCGCGTAGCGCCGGAAGGGTTTGGGGAGAGCGTCGTAATTCTCGGCGACGAACCGGGCGAGCGGAGCCGTCAGATCGTAGCGCAGGCTCATCCACTGCTCATCGTCGTCCTGCAGTGAGAATACGCCCTGGTTCGGCCGGTCGACATCGGGGAGAAACTTCCCCAGCGCGTCGGTATATTCGAAGGCGGGCGTTTCGAGCGGATCGAAGCCGAAAGACTCGTAAACAGCGGTGATCTTCTCGAGCATTTCGCGCTCGGCGGCGATTTCCGCGCCCAGACGGTCGCGGAAGCCGCGCGGGACGCGCGCTTTCGGCCTGAATTCCTTGTCTTTCTTCGCCATCGGAGGTTCCAGCAGGTCAGGCCTCGCGGGATAGCCGATGGCGGGGGCCGGCGCAACGCGCGGCGGCGAGGCCGGGATCAGGGAGCGCCGGCGTCAAGATAATCGAGCGCTTCTTCCAGCTTGCGAGCATCCGGCAGGTCGTGCCCCATGCCCGGCGTCACTTGCAGGAGGGCGTTCAGCCCCGCCCTGTCATACTGACGGTGCGCTTCGCGGGTTTCGCGTAGATTGAAATCTTCCGTGCCGCTGACGAACACATAGCGGGCGCCCTTCATTTTCTCGACCGGCGCCTCCGCGCCGTCGTCCCATGGATTGACGCCGCAGATATAGATCGCCCCCGTGAACAGATCGGCGTAATTCGGCGCGACGACGCTGGCGACCCGCCCGCCGCCGGAGAAACCGGCGAGGTAAATGCGGCGCGTATCGACCGCATAGTCCCGCGTCACGTACGCCGGGGCGACGATGGCCTCTACGATGCGCCTCATGGTGGGGCGCTTGTTGCCGGACTTGGCGACGCTCGCCCAGATAAGATTCTTATCCGCAAAAAGATTTTTCCAGTCTTTCGGGATCTCCGCCTCCGGGCTCGGGCTGATGAATACGAAGAGGCCCGCGGGCTTTTGCGGATCGTAATTCTCCGGTACGTAGAGATCGAACTCAATTTCATGATCGGCCGGAAGCGCCGCCTCGAAATTCTTCGCGCCGGCCTCGCCGACGATGTCGACAAGGCGCGCCGTACGATCAATCTCCCCAGTGTCAGCACCCTGCGCCCACGCCGCGCCGACACAGACTCCAAGCGCGAGGAAAATCGCCGCAGTCGCTCCAGTTCGCATTTAATCCATCCCTATACGGATTATTGTTAATCGCCAGCCGGTTTCCACTCGATCGGATCGACCCGCTTGATGACGACAGGCTCGAGCGGCACCTCGCTGTCGAACGGTCCGCCCGGGCCCGTTTCGACCGCGCCGATGGCGTCGACCACGTCCATGCCTTCGACCACGCGGCCGAACACCGCATAGCCGTAAACCGGGCCGAGATCGGTGACGCGATGATCGAGCTTCGGATTGTCGCGGAGGTTTATATACCACTGCGCGGCGGCGCTCTGCGGGTCGCTGGTGCGCGCCATGGCGATCGTTCCGCGTAGATTCTTCAGTTCGTTGTCGCCCTCATACTTGATGGGATCGCGGGTCGGACGCTCCTCGAAATAGCGCGAATAGCCGCCGCCCTGAATCACAAACCCGGCGACGACGCGATGGAAAATCGTGCGGTCGTAGTGGCCGTCGGTCGCATACTGAAGAAAGTTGGCGACGGTGACGGGCGCCTTCTTCGCATCAAGTTCGACGATGATGTCGCCTTTGGAAGTGGAAATTTTCGCATAGCCCGCGGCATGAGCGGCGGGCGCGGCGAGCAGCGCGAGGGCGGCGAGAAAAATCTTTATGAACACGTCAAACGCTCCGTCCGTCGAAAGCGATGCGTTCGGGCGCCGCGATATCAGCGCCGTCGATGCAGCGAATGTTGATCATCACGCCGTCGGCGCTTCGGGCGAAGGCTTCGACGCCGCAGGTGGTGCAGAAGCTGTGCGAGATCGTCCTGGTGTTAAATCGATACTCGCCGAGGGCCGCCTCGCCCGACACAAGACGAAAATTCTCTCCCGCCGTAAAGGCGAGCAGCGCGCCGCGCTTTTCGCAATGGCTGCAATTGCATTCGACGACTTTCGAAAAGTCGGCTTTCGCCTCGAAGCGCACGGCCCCGCAATGACAGCCGCCGGCGATGGTCTGCAACCCGGCCATGCCCTAGAAGCGCCGCCCGTCGACCTTGGCCGGCGACAGCGCGGCGATGTCGATCCCGTCGACGCAGCGCAGGTTGATCGCCGCCATCTCGGCGCCGTCAGGCGTCTTGCCGTAGGCAAAGGGCTGCACGCCGCAGGTCTTGCAGAAGCGGTGCGAGATCGCCTTTTTGTTGAAGAGGTATTCGCCCGTGGCGCCCTCGCCCTTGGTCAGCGTAAAGTTGGCGCGCGGTGTAAAGGTAAGGATGAACCCCTTTTTCTCGCAGTGCGAGCAATTGCATTCCATCGCCTGCGACAGATCGGCTTTCGCCTCGAAACGCACCGCCCCGCAGTGGCAGCCTCCGGTCACGGTCTGCATGTCGGCCATGGTCACTCTCCCTTTGCAGCGGCGCGGATTTTATTGATGCGGGCGATGAGGGCGTTGGTCGAAGCGTCATGGCGGACCGGCGGCGCTTTGGTTTCGCCGGCGCGAGCGATTTCCGGCAGCACCGCTTTCGCCAGCGTCTTGCCGAGTTCGACGCCCCACTGATCGAACGAGTTGATCCCCCAGACGACGCCCTGACAGAAAATCTTGTGCTCGTAGAAGGCGACGAGCGCGCCGAGCGTTTCCGGATCCAGCCTTTCGAACAGGATCGAGCTGGTCGGCCGGTCGCCGGGGAAGACCTTGTGCGGCGCGAGGCGGTCGATCTCATCGGCCGAGAGACCTTGCGTCTTCAGATCATCCCGGACTTCCGCTTCCGTGCGTCCGAGCATCAGCGCTTCGGTCTGGGCGATGAAATTGGCGAGCAGCTTTTCGTGATGATCGCCGAGCGGCGACGCGGAAAGCGCCGGCGCGATGAAGTCGGCGGAGATAAGATCGGCGCCCTGATGAAGCAGTTGATAGAAAGCGTGCTGGCCGTTGGTGCCCGGCTCGCCGAAAATCACCGGCCCGGCCGGCGCCGAGACAAAGCCGCCGTCGAGCCGGGCGCGCTTGCCGTTCGATTCCATATCCGCTTGCTGCAGATAGGCGGGCAGGCGCGACAGATGCTGGTCGTAGGGCAGGACGGCATGGCTCGCCGCGCCCTCGAAATTGCGGTTCCATACGCCGACGAGCGCCGCCAGCGCCGGCATGTTGCGTTCGAAGGGCGCGACGCGGAAATGCTCGTCCATCGCGTGGGCGCCACGCAGCATCCTTTCGAAATTAGCGAAGCCGACCTGCAGCGCGATCGACAGTCCGATCGCCGACCACATGGAGTAGCGCCCGCCGACCCAGTCCCAGAAAGCGAACATGTTGTCGGGATCGATGCCGAATTCTTTCACCGCCTTGGCGTTGGTCGACAGCGCAACGAAGTGCTTGGCCACATCGGCCTCGCCTGCGCCCTTCGCCAGCAGCCAGGCGCGCGCGCTTTCGGCGTTGGTCATCGTCTCCTGGGTGGTGAAGGTCTTGGAGGCGACGATGAACAAGGTCCGCTCGGGATGGATCGCTCGCAGCGTGTCTGAGAGGTGCTGGCCGTCGACATTGGAGACGAAAAAGGCCCTCCGACCCTCGATCCAGTAGGGGCGCAACGCCTCGACCGCCATCTGCGGCCCGAGATCGGAGCCGCCGATGCCGATATTGACGACCGTGTCGAGCGGCTCGCCGGTCCAGCCTTTCCACGCCCCCGAATGGAGGCGGTCCGCGAACGCCTTCATTTGGGCGCGCACACCGGCGGCGAGCCTCGCCGCATCGCCTTCCTCGACCGGATAAGCGCGGCCCGAAAAATCGCGCAGGGCCACATGCAGGACGGCGCGGTTCTCGGTGGCGTTGATCTTCTCGCCCGCGAACAGGCCGGCGCGGGCGCGCTCAAGGCCGGCGGCTTCGGCGAGCCGCAGCAGCTCCGCCCACGCCGCATCGTCGAGGCGATTTTTCGAAAAATCGAAATAAATGCCCGCCGCTTCGCCCGAAAAACGCGCCGCCCGGCCGGGGTCCGCCGCAAACAGGCCGCGCATCGACGGGCGCGACGGGGCGGCGCTGAGGGCGGCGAGACGGCGCCATTCGGCGGTTTGCGTGATGTCGGTCATGCTCGTCGCATCGGCAGGGGAGCCGCGGCTGCGCGGCGCGCCGAAGTCATAGGCATTTTAGAGGACGCGCTCAACGCTCCTTAAGAGGCGGGAGATACATTAACGGCATGTCATACGCCCTTGCCCTCCGCAAACCCGGCGTTCGTCGGGCTCTTTCGCGCGTCGCCGCCAATCTCACGGCGGTCGTCGCGGTCTCCGCCATCTTCGGCCTCAAAGCCTATATCGACACGCAGGGGCGGGCCCATGCGGCTACGCCGGATCCGTACGAGGCGCGCGTCATGGCCGCCGGCCTCGCCCGCTAGTTCTCGTTTCCGTATTTGACCGAGCAGCCGTAAGGCTTGGTGCGCGTCACGGCGACCTCTTCGCCGGCGACGACGCTGTCGAGCGCCGCCAGCAGATAGTTGGTCGCTCCCTCGACAGTCGCATGGTTGGCCGACGGCTTGTCGTCGATGGCCCCGTCGTAACGCAGGGTTCCTGCTTTATCGATGACGAACATGTGCGGCGTCGTCTTGGCCGCGTAGGCCATGCCGATCTCGCCGGAAGGATCGAGCACCACATAGTCCGGCTCGGCGGCGCGCGACGCGGTCAGCGCGTTGGCCTCCTCCGCCGACACATAACCTTGTTTGCCAGGCGCGGAGGAAATGATGGTGATCCACACCGCGCCGGCCGCGTCCGCCGTCTGCTGCGTCGCTTGCATGTTGCCGGTCTCATAATGTTTGCGCACGAACGGACAGTCGTGATTGGTCCATTCGAGCACCACGTTCTCTCCGCGAAACTGCTCGAGCGAGATCGTCTCGCCGTTGCTGGCCGCGCCGGTGAAGGCGGGCGCCGGCGCGCCGATTTGCGGCGCGGCGACGGCCGAGCCGGCGGCGACGGAAAGCGCGAAAGCGAAAGCGAACTTCAGCATCGGATCAACTCCTGTTCGGCTGGCGGCTGACGGCGTCTAGGATGGCGCGCGCGGTGAGCGGCTGCGGCAGCACCGTCGGCCCTCCTTCGGGCGGGTAGTAAACATAAAGCGGCACGCCGTTGGCGCCGAATTCAGCGAGCGCTTCGGTGATGCGCGCATCGCGCCGCGTCCAGTCGGCGACCATCAGCGTCACATGGTTGGCGGCGAAAGCCTCCGCCACGTCGGCCCGCGACAGGACGGTCAGCTTGTTGACCTGGCAGGTGACGCACCAGGCGGCGGTGAAATCGACGAACACGCCGTTTCCTTCGCCGCGCAGGGCTTCGATTTGCGCCGCATCGAAGGCGAGCGCCTCGCCGCCGCCGGCCGCCGACGAGGCTTGGGCTTCATCGACGATCCTGAGGCCGGCGAGCGAGATCAAGGCGAGCATCGCCGCGACAAGCGCGGCCGCGCGTGCGGCAAGCGCCCGGCGTCCCGCGCCTTTCGAGCGCTCGAACAGCCAGGCCGCGAAGGCGAGCAGCACCGCGCCGCCGAGCGCCCGCGCAAGCCCCGCCGGCCCTGTCTGCTGGGCGAGCACCCAGACGAAAAAGGCGGCGCCGGCGAACACCGGAAAAGCGAGCGCCTGCTTGAAAGTCTCCATCCACCCGCCGGGCTTCGGCAACATTGCGCCGAGCCGCGGGATGAACGAGAGAGCGAGATAAGGCGCGGCGAGGCCAAGCCCCATCAGCACAAAGATCAGCATGCCGATCATGGGCGGCAGAAAGGCCGCAGCGCCGATCGGCGCGGTGAGAAACGGCCCGATGCAGGGCGCGGCGACGGCGACCGCCAGCACGCCTGTGAAGAACGATCCGGCGGCGCCGCGCTTGCCCGCAAGAGAACCGCCGACGCCTTGAAGACTTTCGCCCGCATGAAACACGCCGGCGAGATTGAGGCCGACCAGAAACAGCACATAGGCGGAGAGGAGAACCACGACCGGCGACTGCAGATGGAAGCCCCAGCCGAGCTCTTCTCCCCCGGCGCGCAGAACGAGGAGAAGCCCGCCAAGCGCCGCGAATGTCGCGACGACGCCGACGGCGTACAGCAGGCCGTCGCGTCTGATCGCGCTCCGTTCGGCGCCGGCCGTCTTCATCAGCGTCGCCGCCTTGATGAAGATCACCGGGAAAACGCATGGCATGACGTTCAGGACGACGCCGCCGAGAAAGGCCGCGAGCAGCAGGTAGACGAGTCCTGTCCCGCCCGCCGTTCCGGCGCCGGCCGATCCCGCGGCGACGGAAGTCTGCGAGACCGGCGTAGCAGGCGGCGCGATCGGCGTATCGCTGCGCGCCGCCTTAAACGAATAGCCCTTGTGCGCGCCAGTTCCATCGTCAAAGGCGAGAACCCACGCCGTTTCGGCGCCCGCGTCGCCGACCGCGAAACCCGGCCGCATCGCGACCACCAGCCTGTCCGCGCGTCGCTCGACGCGCTGCGCGGCGGCGGGTTCGATCAGTCCTTCGAGTTCGGGAAAAAAGTAACCGTCGGCGCCGAAACCATCCGGCGCGCGCAACGACAGCACCACCGCCTCCGGCGACGCGCTGAATTCGGCGTCCGTCTCGACAGGCTCGGGAGCGCCGGCCCGCGCCGCTTCCGCCGTCGCCGCGGCGGCGGGGTCGGCGGCTGGGCTTTCGCTGACCGGCAACGTCAGCGAGAACGTCCCCTCCTCCGGCACGCAAATCTCTTCGCAGATGAGCCATGCGGCTTTGAGCGCGATTTCAACCTGCGACCCGGCCTCGGCCGTCGCCGGCGCTTTCACCGGGATCAGGAACGCCGGCCCGCCATGATGACCGTAATTGACGAGCGGCCCGACCGGAATGCGCTCCGGAGTCGGATAGACGACGTCGCCCGCCTCGAAACCTTCGGGCAGAGTCCATTGCAGGTCGAGCGGCAGGCCGGAATCGCCGGGATTTTTCCAGTAGACGTGCCAGCCCTGCTGTAGGGTCTGTTCGAACACGAACCATGTGACGGCGCCCGGCGCGAAGCCCTGCTCCACCGGATAGAGCGCGCTCTGGGCGTGGCCGGTGACGACCCCCTCGGAAATGCGCGAAGCCGCGTGAGAAGGGGCGGCCAAGGCGAGCGCAAGAGCGGCGATGACGCTGAGCCTGTCGAGCATGGCTTCCGTGATACCGGCGCGGGAGCGGCCCGCCAACAGAAAGCGCGCCCTAAGGCGCGCTCTCCCCGGAATGTTACTCTTTGAAACCGCCGCCCGCTTAGTTCGGATTGATCGGCTTCAGAACGGCGTCGCCTTCGAGCTTGTAGCGGCGGGCGCGGCGGCCCAGCACCTGGCGCCAGTTCCCCATCGACATCAGGATGCTGTAAATCACCGGCAACAGATTGGAGCGGCGCAGCTCGATGAATTTCTCGTCGGCGAGGTTGTTCAGCGCCTGTTCGTCGATGCCGTAATATTGCGCGAACACCTGCGGCTCGGTCGCGCCCGGACGTGTGTATTGCGCCGACTGACCGACAACGAGGTTTAGCGCCTGAAGATCCTTCATCAGAGCCTCGGTGGCGCGACGGTCCTGCTCGTACTGGCGGCAGAACTCCATGGCGTTCTGGGTCGTCGATGACATCTGGCCGTTCTCGAACAGCGGAAATTCTCCGCCCGGCCCGACGCCCGAATAGGACGCGTCGATCACCAGCGCCATGCGGTCGCCGCCGGTTTCGGTGGCGAAAGCGAACGGGTAACGGCGGATATAGCCCGGCACGTAGGCTTCCGGCTCCCACTCGCCAGCTTCGCTGACGAACATGTTGACGTCTTCGAACAGTCCCACCACCGCCAGCGGCACGGGCGTTTCGAGCCCCGAAAACACGATCGGGTAATGTTTGCCCGCCGTAGTGATCTCGCTGACGGTGAGCGGAATGGCGCGGACGCTGGCGCAGAAGCTGAACGGTTTTTCAGCGCGCTTCAGCCCGAAATCTCCGTGCTGGTCGCGGCTCAGCAATTCCGGCTTCAGGAACAGGAACATCGTGCCGGTGATCTGCGGCGCTGCTTCGGTTTGGCTCATGGCCGGCCTTTCATGCAAAACTACGAACGCCGGGTTTCCGCCGGCGGGCCCCTCCTGGGCGGTCGGCGGTTCGCTTAGCAAAAACGGGACCGGCCTCCAAGCCTTTGTGATCCCTCATCCGTTCTGGCGCGCGGCCGCGGCGATAAAGCGCGCTGCAAGAAGCGGCTTTTCCAGCGGCAGCAGATGGGTGACCCCCGCTTCCGTCTCCACTTGCGCGCCGGCGCGCCTGAAGCGTTTTTCCGCTCCTGCGAAGAGGGTCGAACTCGGGTGATCGGCGGCGAGGACCGAGATGGGCGCAGGCGCGGCCGCCACCGCTCCCCAGAAGTTGTGGCCATGGGCCGCGAATGTAGCGGCCTCCCATGCCGGCGCGCAGGCGAGCCTGACGCCGCCCCCCTCCCCCTCGACGAGGCCGTCTTCGAGATAATCGTCGAGCACGCCCGCGCCCCAGGTCGAAAACAGCTTCTTCCGAACGTAGCTGGCGCGGACGGCCTCGCCGCTCTCCCATTCGTCGCGGCGGGCGAGAGCCCCTCTGACCAGAGGAAAGCGCCTTGAGAAAAGCGGCCAGAGCGGGCTTTTCGCGGCCACGAACGTAAGGGGCGACATCGACACGGGCTCGATGAGAGCGAGGACGGCGACATCGCTCCGCCCGCGCGCGGCAAGCGCCGACACCACCGCGCCGCAGGAATGGCCGGCCAGAATCCAGCCGCCTCCGCCAAGCCGGTCGAGCGCCGCCGCGACGTCGCGCGCATAAATGTTCCAGTCGCGGAGCCTGGCCGGATCGGCCGGAAGGCTGGTGCGGCCATGCCCTCTCAGATCGATCGCCGTGACGTCGACACCGTCGGCGGCGATCGCGCCCAGCATCCGTTTGTAGGCGGATGCGCAAAAGCCGGTGGCGTGGCTGAACAGAACGCGCGGCGCGCCGCAGCGCCGCCAGCGCCAGCCGGCGATGCGGCCGCTCTCGATGTCGATGGCGATGCGTTCGCCCGATTGCTCGACCGTCTGTGGAATCATGGCCGCGCTTGTTGGCGCAAACCCTTAACGGGTCAATCGCGGCGCGCAGTTTTCGCTGGCGAGCTTGTAGAGCACCTGCAGATGACGCGCGTCGGCGGCGGCGCGGTGCCGGCGCGGGGCCAGCCGCGCGGCGCGCTCAAGGATCGCCCCTTGGCGCGCATCAAGAAGCGGCCGGATCAGCCGCCCATAGTCGAAGATCGTAAAATTCTGGCGCACGCCTGCTGCGGAAAACAGCCGAAACAGCCAGAAGCCGTCCCAGTCCGGCGCGTCGGAATAGACTTTCACGCCTTCGAAGGCGTCATTGAGCGTCATGCAGACGGCGCGCGGATCAGCGCCTTCCGTCTCAAGGCGGGCGCGCGTCAATCCGTGCAGCGCCTGCGCCTTTTCGTCCCATGCTTCTTCCGTCCACGAATCATGAGGGCGGATAAGCAGCGATTGCGCCTCGCCGTCTTCGAACGCCCAGCCGACTTCCGCCGGCCAGGATTTTGATCCGAGCCCGGACGCTTCAAGGTCGATGAAGGCGCGCTTGCGCGCCGTCGCTGGGAGAACAGGTTCGATCAGTCTTTCCGCCATGATGCGCGCTACTACCATAACTCCGCGACGCGCCTATGACTGCGGCCGCCTGTGGCGGTCAAGACGCGAGGATCGTTCAACACTATATGGGGAGGCCCCTACGATCGGTAAAGCTGCAGCGCAAAAACGAGGACCTTTTGCGGCGCATCATTACCGGGCGCGCCCGCGCGCCCCGCGCAGCAAGCCGCTGAAAGTTAATTGAACCACGGAGGAAAATCGCGCGACGGGTTCGCCGTCTCGCTGATTTCGCCTATTTGGCGCGGTAGACGCCTGTCATCGGATCGAGCTCGAAATCCAGCACCGGTTCGCCCGATCGCGGTCCCTGGCCGCGCGCCGCCTCGAGGGCGTCGCGCAGCGCCCGGGCGCGCCGTCCGGCGAGACGATAGAGCGCCGTAACGCCCGCGACGGCGGCGACGCCAGCGATGATTCCGGTAAGGGCGCCCATGACCTTCTCCTCTGCATCCGCGCGGCGCTAGAGGCCGTATCGCGACCACAACGCCCGCTCCTCAAGGACGCCGATCAACGCCTCCGCGTCGACTCCGGCGACCATCCTTCCGGCCGATGTCTCGCCTCCCGCAAGCCGGCGCAGGAGCGATCCCCGATCGGGCGTTATCCGCTTCACTTTAACATTTTCGCCGAAGCGCGCCTTCATGAAATCGGCGAGATGGGCCTTTCCGTCGATGAGTCCCTGCGCCAGGGCGGGATCGGCGGTCCAGAAGGCTCCAGAAAAAGTTTCGGCGGCCGGTTTCAGCCGTTCGCCCCTTCTCTGCTTCACGAGGTCGATAAATTCCTCGTGAATGTCGCCGAGTATATGCCGAAGGCGCTCGATGTCTTTCGGATCTTCGGGCCGGAACGGATCGAGCTGGCTTTTGCTTTCGCCGGCCGTATAAACCCGGCGCTCGACGCCCAGGCGGGCGATCGCCTCCTGAAACCCGAAAGACGCGGCGATGACGCCGATGGAGCCTACGATAGAGGAAGCGTCGGCATAGATTTCGTCGCCGGCGAGAGCGAGCATATAGCCGCCCGAGGCGCCGACATCCTCGATGAACGCGAAGACAGGCGTTTTCTTCTTTTCAGCCCGCCGGCGGATCGCGTCGTGAATGAGCCGGGACTGCACCGGCGAACCGCCCGGCGAATTGATCGCCAGCGCCACCGCAGCAAGCTTCGCCGGCTTGAACGCCGCGTCGATGGCGCTTTCGACGCGCGACAGCGACAGGCCGCGCCGGCCCGGCCCTGCGCCTCCGATCGCGCCGAAAAGTTCGATCACCGAAACGCGCGGCTTTTGCCCGCCGATGAAAGGAAGCCTGCCTGAAAAGCCCCGGAGGGGGTTTGCGGATTGGTTCATCCGCCCCATTTAAGCGGCGTCGGGACGGGCGGCAATCAACCATCCGCCCTGTCTATTAGGTCGCGGCGGCGCGCCTTGACCGTCTATCGGCCATTCCGCAATGTGACCTCGACCGCGCGCGAACAAGAGGCGATTTCATTGAGACTGGCGGCGCAAACCTCGGATCACGCCGATGTCGCCGGGCGCAGCTTCCCCGACGCGGTGGCGGCGCTTCGCCGGCTGACCGACGACGATCTCGGCCGGGTGAACGAAGCCATCCTCGACACCATGCGCTCGCCCGTCGCGCTGATCCCCGATATCGCCGGGCACCTCGTGCATGCGGGCGGCAAGCGCATCCGTCCCATGCTGACGCTCGCCTCGGCGCGTCTCTTCGGTTACCGCGGCGACGATCACGTCAAGCTCGCCGCGGCGGTGGAGCTTATTCACGGGGCCACGCTGTTGCATGACGACGTTGTGGACGCATCGGCGCTGCGGCGCGGAGAGGACACTGCGAACGTCATCTGGGGCAACAAGGAGAGCGTCCTCGTCGGCGACTTCATTTTCAGCCGCGCCTTCGAGCTGATGGTCGGAGCGCGCGACCTCAAGGTGCTGCAGATCATTTCATCGGCGTCCGGCGTCATCGCCGAAGGCGAGGTGCTGCAGCTTGCAACACAAAAAAATCTCGCGGCCACGGTCGACATGTATCTCGCCGTCATCGAGGCGAAAACGGCGGCGCTGTTCGCGGCGGCGGCGCAGGCGGGCGCCGCCATCGCCGGCTGCTGCGAGGCTGACGAGGCGGCGATGCGGCGCTTCGGGCTCAATCTCGGGATCGCCTACCAGCTCATCGACGACGCGCTCGACTACTCCGGGCTCGAGGCCGCGCTCGGCAAACGAGTCGGCGACGATTTCCGCGAGGGGAAGATGACGCTGCCCATCGTCTACGCGCTCGCCCGCGCCAGCGACGAGGAGACGGCTTTCTGGCGGCGGACGATCGCCGAAGGCCGTCAGCAGCCGGACGATCTCGCGGCGGCGCGCGCCATCCTTGAAGCGAACGGGGCGCTCGCCGACACCATCGCCTGCGCCGGGCGCTATGCGGATCTGGCCCTTGAGGCGCTCGACGAGGTCGACGCGCCGGGCGCCGAATACGCCGCCGCGCTCGCCGATCTGGCGGCCGCCTCGGCGCGACGGGCGTTCTAGCAAGACCAGTTCAGCTATTCCGCGGCGTGCGGAAAGGGCGCCGGTTCGGCGGCCTCCGCCGCGTCCTCGTCGAGCCGCGCCGCCGGTGCGATCAGGCCGACGCTGCGCGCCCGCGCATAGAGCTTCAGCGCAGGCGGCGTAAAGACAAGAGCGAGCGCCGCAGGGACCAGCCACTGCCACGCCGGATCGACGATCAGCATCAGGATCGCCGCACCCGTCGAGAACGCCGTCAGGGCGAGATAAAGCGCTGTCGACTGCGCGTGCGAGGCGCTGAACCGGACGAGAAGCTGGTACAGATGCTCGCTGTGCGCGGAAAGGATGTTGCGCCGCCGGCGGGCGCGGTGGACGAGCGTGAAAGCTACGTCGTACAGAAACGGCGCCATCGCCGTCGGCAGGAAAAGCGCGCTAACTGCGCCTTCCGAATTGTTGGCGGCGACGACGGCCAGCGCCGCGATGAGAAATCCCGCTGCCTGGCTGCCGCCGTCGCCCATGAACAGGCGCCCCTTCGGGAAATTCAGCGGCAGAAATCCCGCGAGCGCGGCGGCGGCGAAGCATGCGGCGAGACCCGCCGCCGGCGCGCCGAAAAACACGCAGGCCGCAGCGAGACCGGCGAGCGCCAGCGCGCCGCAGGAGGCGGCGACGCCGTTGATACCGTCCATGAAATTGTAAGCGTTCATGAAACCGACGATCCACGCGAAAGTAAGGATCATTCCCGCCGAACCGAGATCGATTTCGCCGAAAAACGGCGCGGGCCCGGCCTGGAGCGGGCCAAGAAGCAGCATGAACAATCCAGCCGCTGCGACCTGCCCGGCGAATTTCCAGAGGGGCGGCAGGGTCAGCAAATCGTCGGCGAAGCCGACGGCGAAGGCGAGGAATCCGAGCGCCACGATGCTGAGGGCGAAGGCGCCAACCGCCGGGTCGAGAAACGCCGCAAGGCCGGTCGAAACGCCAAACGCCGCGATAATGGCGATCCCGCCCGAACGCGGCGTCGTGGCGCGATGGTTGGAGCGCGCCGTCGGTCGATCGGGAAGGAACTGAAGACGGGCCAGCGCGCGCGACAGAAAATAGGACAGGCCGACGGCGAGCAGCCCAAGGGCGGCGAACGCCAGTCCGGCCGTCAATCCCGGTTCCCCCGTCATTCCGCGTCTCCGCTCGCCCTTTCAGGGGCCGCTTTCACGACGTCGCCGCATGAAATTCGCGTCGCCAGCGCCCACCACCCCCTGGCGGCGGCCTGGCGCGCGGCGCGCGCCGCCGACTGCCTATCCCCATACAACGCAAAAACGGTGGCCCCGCTTCCCGACATTCGAGAAAAAATTGCGCCGGGCGATTCTGCAAGGAATTCCTGAGCGATTCCAATGACGCCTTGGCGACGGACGGCGTGCGGCTCGAGATCGTTCCGCGCGGCGGCGAGCGCGGCCCTAACTTCCGCAAGGGTCGAAAGCCGCGACGGACGCAGGCGTAGCGGCGCGGACGGGGCCGGATTTTCGCGATCGAAAGCCCGGAAAATCGGGCCCGTTGGCGTCTCGACCCGCGGATTGACGAGACAGGCGAAAAGCGGCGGCAGGACGGGACCGGGCGCGATCTCCTCCCCAGCGCCGCCGACATAGACGGGCGCGCGGGCTAGGCAGGCCGGCACGTCGGCGCCGAGCGAAAAGGCGAGCCGGGCCAGCCTTGTTTCCGAAATATCGAGCCGCCACAGCCGCACCAGCGCGCGCAGAGCCGCCGCCGCGTCGGCGGAGCCGCCGCCGACGCCCGCCGCGACCGGCAGCCGCTTATCGAGCATCAGCGCCGCGCCTTGACCGATATCGGCCTCTTTCCGAAGCGCATGCGCCGCTTTCAGCACGAGATTGCTTTCGATCGGAAAGTCTGAGAGCGCCGCCGCGAACGGCCCGACCACTGTCAGCGTCAGATCCCTGGCCGGCGCGGCCGAGACCATGTCGCCGTCATCGGCGAAAACGAACAGGCTTTCGATCGCATGCAGACGATCGGCGCGAACCGGTCCGACATGCAGCCACAGATTGATCTTGGCGGGAGCCGCCTCGCGGATCATGCAGCCTCTTTGACGTCTTTATTATCGTCCTTCAGACCGTCTTCGAGCTTTTCTTCCAGCGCCGATTTCAACTTCTCGGACGGCTCGAGCTCAAGCGCGCGCTTCCATTGATAGCGCGCTTCGACGCGGCGCCCGAGGCGCCAGTAGACGTCGCCGAGATGATCGGTGATCGTCGCATCTTCAGGCTCGAGCGAAGCGGCCTTTTCGAGGTGACCGACCGCTTCCTTGTAATCGCCGCGCTGGTAATGCGCCCAGCCGAGGCTGTCGATGATGGCGCCGGACTGCGGCTCCAGCGCCACCGCCTTCTCGATCAGCGCGAACGCTTCGTCGAGATTGACGCCGCGTTCGGCCCATGAATAGCCGAGATAGTTGAGCGCCGTCGCCTGTTCCGGCGCCAGCTCGACCGCGCGCTTCAGATCTTTTTCCGCTTCCGGCCAGCGGCCGAGCTCCAGGAGCGAGCCGCCGCGCGTGACGTAATAGCGCCAGGCGTCGGGGAGCGGTTCGTCGCGCTGTCGATCGAGGACGCCGTCCAGCGTCTTGACGGCCTGTTCATGCTGTCCTTCGGACGCATAGACATTGGCGAGCGTCCAGCGCAATTCGACGCCGTTCCTGTCGCGGCGGATCGCATCCTTCAGCAGCGCGATCGCCTCATCGGCGCGTTTGCGCACCACGAGGCCCGAGGCCATTTCGATGCGCGACTGCTCGTAGTGCGGCGACGACGGCGGTATTTCGCTGAGCACTTTCGACGCCCCGTCATGGTCGCCGTAGATGGCGAGAATGACGCCGACCAGCCGGCGCGCGTCTTCAAGATCGGGATCGAGATAGAGCGCAACGCGCGCCAGCGACAGAGGCAAGTTGAAGCGCGGCTCGCCGATCACATACCCCGCCTGTTCGGCGCGGGCCCGCTGGTCGGCCGCCTGCTCGATCATCGCTCCGGCGAAAGAGTAGTAGGCGATCGCCGCGCCCTTCGTCGCCGTCATCTTCGAAAAAGCCGGCGACGGCCGGCCACGGTCAAGTCGTTCGTTAGCGGCCTCGGCGGCGCGGCGGGACGGCCCAGGGTCGCGCGCCAGCACGTCGTAATAGGCGCGCGCATCCGCTTCGTCGCCGTGACGCTCGAGAAACGCGCCGTAGGCGGCGCGGCCCACCGGCCCGCCCAGAGAAAATATCGCCGTCTGGTAGGCGGCGCGCGCTTCGTCGAGCCGGCCGGCCTTTTCGGCGAGGAGCGCCCGGTGCAGCGGATTGAAGCCGTTGAAAACATCCGCACCGGGACTGTCGAGCATGGCGATCGCGCGCTCGGGCCCGGCGAGTTCGCTTTCAATCCACGCTTCCGACAGGAACCCGATGGATCTGACGAAAGGAGCCTCGGCCGGCGCGGCGAGGAGCGCCCGCGCCGATTTCAGATCGCCCGCCTTGAGGGCGCGCGCCGACAGCATCAGCCGCGCGAGGCCCTCGGCCTCCTGCGCCTCGAGATCCTCGATTTCGTCGCCCGAGCCAGCGCCGAGCCCGACGATCCGCTCTGCGTAAGGCGCGGCGCCGTCGATATCGCCCGCGGCGAGATGAAAGAAAAATGCATCCCGCAGAATGCCCGCGTCGGCCGGCGCGATGCGGCTCGCTTCCGCGTAGGCCGACGCCGCGTCGCCGACCGCGTTGAGGCGCGCCGCGAGACGCCCGGCGAGGTAATCGCCGGCGACGCTCGTTTCAGGCTGCGGCGTCGCGCAGCCCGCGAACGCGGCGGCGAATATGGCCAGCGCCAGGGTTCGTTTCAAACGCACGCAACCTCCTCGCGACGCATCGCGCTACATGTTCGGATAGTTCGGCCCGCCGCCGCCTTCCGGCGTGGTCCACACGATGTTCTGCGAGGGATCCTTGATGTCGCAGGTTTTGCAGTGGACGCAGTTCTGCGCGTTGATCTGGAACCTCGGATCGCCGCCGCCGTCCGCATACACGACCTCGTAAACGCCCGCCGGGCAGTAGCGCTGGGCGGGTTCCGCGTAGACGGGAAGATTAACCGCGATAGGGATTGCCGGGTCCTTAAGTTTCAGATGGGACGGCTGGTCTTCCTCGTGATTTGTCGCCGAAAATGCGACATTGGTGAGACGGTCGAAGGACAGCGCGCCATCCGGTTTCGGATAATCGATCGGCTTGTGTTTCGCGGCCTCTTCGGTGGCTTCGGCGTCGGTTTTGGCGTGGTGCAGCGTGCCGAACAGGGACAGGCCGGGGACAATCGTGTTGGTCCACAGATCCAGCCCCGAAAGAGCGATGCCGCCGACGATCGTGCCGAAATTCGTCCATAGGGGTTTGGCGTTGCGCGCCTTGTAGAGTTCGGCGCGCACCGGCGAGCGCCGGTAGGCTTCCTCGTAGGCGTCGAGCATGTCGCCCTCGCGGCCGGCGCTCACCGCCTCGAAAACCGCTTCAGCGGCCATCATGCCGGTCAGCATCGCATTGTGATTGCCCTTGATGCGCGGCACGTTGACGAAACCGGCCGAGCAGCCGATCAGCGCGCCGCCGGGAAACGCCAGCTTGGGTACGGACTGATAACCGCCCTCGGTGATCGCCCGCGAACCGTAGGCGATGCGCTTGCCGTTCTCCAGCAGCGCGGCGATTTCGGGATGCGTCTTGAACTTCTGAAATTCCCCATACGGATAAATATAGGGATTTTTGTAATTGAGGTGCACGACGAAACCGAGCGCGATGGTGTTGTCCGAGTAGTGATAGAGAAACGATCCGCCGCCCGTGTTGTTGTCGAGCGGCCAGCCGAACGTGTGCTGCACATGGCCGGGGCGAGCCTTTTCCGGGCTGATCTCCCAGATTTCCTTCAGGCCGATGCCGAACTTCTGCGGATCGCTGTCCTTGTCGAGTTCGTATTTGGCGATGATCTGCTTGGCGAGCGAGCCGCGCGCTCCTTCGGCGATGAGCACGTATTTGCCGTTCAGCTCCATGCCCGGTTCGTAGTGATCGGTTTTCTCGCCGTTCTTGCCGATGCCGACCTCGCCGACCACGACGCCGCGCACCGACCCGTCGTCGCGATAAAGCAGTTTGGAGGCGGCCATACCGGGATAGATGTCCACGCCGAGCTCCTCCGCCTGAGCGGCGAGCCATCGGCAGACATTCCCCATCGAAACGACATAGCAGCCGTGATTCTTGATCATCGGCGGCATGGCGAAGACGGGCAGCGGCAGGGAGCCGGAGGCGCCGAACACTTTGAACGCCTCGCTGGTCACGGGCGTGTCGAGGGGCGCGCCCTTGTCTTTCCAGTCCGGAATGAGCGCGTCGAGACCCGAAGGATCGAGAATTGCGCCCGACAGGATATGAGCGCCGACTTCCGAACCCTTTTCAACAACGACGACGCCGATCTCTCTGCCGGCTTCCGCCGCCAGCTGTTTCAGGCGGATCGCGGCGGAAAGCCCCGCCGGCCCGGCGCCGACGATCACCGCATCGAAATCCATCGCTTCGCGTTCGGGGGCTTCATCGACCATGGTCGCCGTCTTTCCTGTTGTCTTTTTGCAAGTCAATCAAACGGGTAGCCCTGTTTGGCAAATATCGGCGCGCCTGGCTACGCGCGACGACGACGCATTGGCGACAGCGGATTTGACGCCGGACGCCGCTTGTGCTGGCCTCGCCCGATGCCGGACATGACGAAACAGGACGCGGCGCGCGCCGTCCTCGCCTGGTATGCGGATATGGGCGTCGACGAAGCCGTCGGCGAGAGCCCGGCGAATTTCTTCGCCTGGACGGCCCCTCCTCCTTCAACGCCGGCCGGGCGCATATCCGCCGCCGCGCCGGCCCCCGCGCCGAAACGGACGGCCGCGCCGGTCGTTCCCATCTCGCCCGCCCCCATGATCGCCGCGGATGAGGCGATCAAACACGCGGAACAGGCCGCCCGCGCCGCCGCCAGTTTCGAGGCGCTGGCCGCCGCCGTCGCCAGCTTCGAGGGCTGCCCGCTCAAGGCGGGGGCCCGCATGACGGTATTTTCCGACGGCGTTCCAGGCTCCGACCTCTTGGTGATCGGCGAGGCGCCTGGCCGCGAGGAGGACATGCAGGGCAAGCCTTTCGTCGGCCGGGCCGGCCAGCTGCTGGACCGGATGCTTGCGGCGATCGACCGATCTCGCAAGACTAACACCTTGATTTCAAACGTAATTTATTGGAGACCGCCAGGCAACCGAACGCCCACGCCGGTCGAGATGGCGATCTGTCGCCCGTTCGTCGAGCGGCTCATCGAACTGACCGAGCCGAAAGCGGTGATGCTCGCCGGCGGCGCGGCGATGCAGGCGATGCTGGGCGTCAGCGGCATCATGCGGGCGCGCGGAATCTGGCGCGAAATCGAAACCGCGTCCGGCTTCAAGGTCCCGGCCCTGCCGGTCTTCCATCCGGCCTTCCTGTTGCGGTCGCCCGCCCAGAAACGCCACGCCTGGGCGGATCTGCTGGCGCTCGAAGCGCGATTGAAGGCGACGGGTTAAGAGCCGGTTAACGACCATGACTCTATCGTAAGGCGCGGTTTATGCAGGTTTTCGGGCGGGCTCTGTTATTGGCGAGGCGCGCCGGCCTCGCGCGAGAGGCCGGTTTCGGCAACAGCTCGGCGCCATGGGACGCGGGCGGTATCGGAGGCATGGGGTTGCGGGCGGTGCATTTCGGATTTTCGGTTGCGTTTTTGGTTCTGTCCGCCGCGCTGGCGCCCGCTTCAGCCGGCGAGGGTTCGGACGTTTCCGCTCCATCGCCCATCCCGGCCGCCGCGGAGGCGGGCGTTCCGACGCTCAGCGTCCTGAGCGAACAGGACCGGGAGCGTTACGCGCGCATCTTCGGCCTGCAGGAAGACGGAAACTGGAAAGCCGCCGACGCCGAGATCGCTCTCATAGAGAACGACATCCTGATGGGCTATGTGCTCTATCAGCGCTACATGCATCCCACCGATTACCGTTCCTCTTATGAGGAACTGAAGCGCTGGATGGCGTATTACGCCGATCATCCGCAAGCGTCCGAAGTCTACGCCCTGGCGCTGAAACGGCGGCCGAAAAACGCCGCGCCGCCAGTGCGCCCGGTTCCGCGGGCGTGGCGCAAGGCGCCTGACCGCTACGACCTGCATCCGCTTCTTCAAGCGGATTACGAAAGCACCAGCCGGCCGCGTCTCGCGCAGATCGAAGGCCGCGTGCGCTATCTCTGCAACAAGAGTCAGGCGACAACCGCGCTGGAGGAAATAGACGACCACCTGAAGCGCCGGACGATCACCGAGCGCCAGTACGACCGGATGCGCTCCT
The DNA here is from genome assembly GCA_036337175.1 of Pseudomonadota bacterium. Lineage (GTDB taxonomy): Bacteria > Pseudomonadota > Alphaproteobacteria > Caulobacterales > Parvularculaceae > Amphiplicatus. The sequence continues at coordinate 468,833 of JAYZEQ010000002.1, read as the reverse complement.
GGATCGCGGCGAGCCTTTATTATCAGGGCTATATCGACACCGCCGAGCGCATCGCCGGCGAGGCGTCGTCGCGCAACGGCGAGACCGCCGTGCTCGCCCACTGGATCGCCGGCCTCATCGCCTTCCGCAACGACGACATGAACGCCGCCTTCTCGCATTTCGACGCCCTCGCCGCCATTCCCTATCAGGAGAATTCGCTGCGAGCCGCGGGCGGCTTCTGGGCGGCGCGCGCCGCGCTCGCCGCCGGCCGCCTCGAAGCCGTCACCGCCAACCTCGAGACCGCCGCACATTATCCGTACACGTTCTACGGACAGCTCGCTCTCGCCCAGCTTGGACGCGAGCCCGCCTATAATTGGGCGCCGCCGGCGCCGAGCCCGAAAGGCTATGCGCAGTTGATCGAAACCGTCCCCGCGGTGAAGCGCGCCATCGCGCTCTCGGAGGCGGGAGAGACCATCGAGGCCGATCTCGAACTGAGATGGGCGAACGGCGCGATCGAACCGCCGCTCGACCGTGAACTTCTGGCCGTGGCGGCGACGCTGAACCTTCCGGCCGCGCAAATCGACATCGCCCTCGACGGCGACGCGGACTATCTTGAGCCCGGCCTGTTTCCAATTCCCGACTACGCGCCAGCCGCCGGTTTCAAAGTGGACCGCGCGCTGATCTACGCGCTGATGCGTCAGGAATCAAAGTTCAAGGTCGAAGCGACGAGCCGGGTCGGCGCCCGCGGCCTGATGCAGCTGATGCCGAGGACGGCGAGCTATGTGGCGAAGGATCGGTCGCTGCAGCGAGGCAAGGGCAGGAACCGGTTGTACGACCCTTCTTTCAACCTCGATCTCGGCCAGAACTACGTGCAGCACCTGATTTCGACCGCCGCCGAGGGCGATCTTTTCAACATGGCGCTCGCTTACAATGGCGGGCCTGGCAATCTTCGCCGCTGGAAGCGCGACGTCGCCCTCGACGACCCTCTGCTGTTTATCGAGAGCATTCCGAACACGGAAAGCCGCGACTTCGTCGAGCATGTGCTGACGAATTACTGGGTCTACAATGCAAGGCTCGGCCAACCGGCGCTGACCCGCGACAAGGTCGCCGCCGGCGAACTGCCGCTTTACGAAGCGCTCGATCAGATCGCCGGGGAATAATAGGCGCGAGGCTCTTCCAGGCGCGCGCCGGTGTTCCCGGCAAGCCGCCCAGACGATTTTCTTCGCTTCGCCGCGTCACATTTTTTCGAAATTGAGCTAGGCTGGCCGGCGCGAAAACGCGGTGCGGGGAGAACGGACCTATGCGTCCGTCGCTGAAGACCAAGATCACGACGCCTAAATTCGCCGAAACATGCGCCTGGTACGAGCGCCTTTTCGGCATGATCGTCGCCGAAGCCTGGGACGAACAGGGCGACGCCGGCGCGATCCTCATATTCCCGAACGGCGAAGGAGAGGCGTTGCTCGAGATATACCGCGGCGATGAGCCGGCGGATTTCGCCGGTCTCAGCCTGCAATTCCGGGTCGACGATCTGGAGACATTCCGGCGCAACCTGCCGGCCGACGTTCCCCACGGGGGGCCCAACAAAAGGCCCTGGGGTTCGACCTACCTTTACCTGCGCGACCCCAACGACATCGCCGTGGTGGTGTTCGAGGGCGGCTATTGAGCGGATTTGCGATTAATCGAGCGCCATGACCTGCATGATCGCCGGTCCGAGAATGACGGCGAAGAGAACCGGCAGGAAGAAGCCGATCATCGGAACGGTCAGTTTCGGCGGCAGCGCGGCGGCTTTCTTTTCCGCTTCCTGCATCCGCAGTTCGCGGTTTTCGTTGGCCATGACTCGCAGCGACTGTCCGAGCGGCGTGCCGTATTTTTCAGACTGGATGAGCGCCGTCGTCACGCCCTTGACGCCGTCAAGGCCGGTGCGTTCGGCGAGATTGATATACGCCTGTTTGCGTTCCTGGAGGTAGGAGAGTTCGGCGGTCGTGAGCCCCAGTTCTTCGGCGAGTTCAGGGCTGCCGGAGCCGATCTCTTCGCTGACTTTCTGCAACGCCGCCTCGATGGACATGCCTGATTCCACGCAGATGAGGAGCAGGTCGAGCGCGTCGGGCCAGGCGAGCTGGATTTTCGACTGCCGCTTCTGCATGGCGTTGTTGATGTAGAGGTTCGGCACGTAGAAGCCGCAGAGAAAACCGAACACCACCGCCAGCAGGCGGCCGAAACTGTCGAGTTCGACGGCTTTCAGCACATAGACGTAAAAGCCCGTCCCGATCGCCACAACGAACGGCATGCCGATGCGCGCCGCCATGAAAATGAACACCGGGCGAGAGCCGCGGAAGCCCGCCATCATCAGCTTCTTGCGCGCGTCGGCGGCGTCGAACACTTCGAGCAGCTTCAGATTCTCGACAAGCTCCTTCAGCACGCCCTTGGCGCTGGCGGCGCGCAGACTCTTCGCCCCCTTCTTGGCGAAGCTGTCGCGCTGCTGCTGACGCAGCCGGTCGCGATACTCGCTGACCTGCCGCATGCGCGTTTTCAGCTTGTCCTGCACCAGGAAAGGCTCGAGGACAGTGTAGATCGTCGCAATCGCCGCCAGCGAGACGAGCACCGCGATCTGGAACTGGCGGTCGGTGACTGCGTTGATGATGGCGTCCATCGCTCAGGCCTACACTTTGATTTGCGTCATCTTGCGCATGACGTAGATGCCCATCGACATCCAGATCCCCGCGCCGAGAAGGATGAAGTTGCCGTTCTTGGTGAGAAACAGCGGATCGAGATAGGCCGGAGAAGCAAGCTTGACCGCGCCCATGACGAGAAACGGCAGCGCTCCGATGATCATCGCCGACGCCTTGGCTTCGGCGGACAGCGCTTTGATCTTGCCTTCCATGAGCTTGCGGCTTCTCAGCACGTGCGCGAGGTTGCCGAGCGCTTCGGCGAGGTTGCCGCCCGTCTTCTGCTGGATCATCAGCACGATCGAGAAAAAGCTCACTTCCTGCAACGGCATGCGCTCGTACATGCGCTCAAGCGCCTGTTCGAGCGAAAGGCCGACGCGGATGCCCTCCACCAGCTGATGGAACTCCTCGTTGACGGGCTTCGGCGCTTCCGCCGCGATAATCTTCAGACATTCGTTGACCGGCAGGCCGGATTTGACGCCGCGGACGATGACGTCGATGGCGTTGGAGAATTCATTGGTGAACTTTTTCTGTCGGCGCTGCTTCGACATGTTGATGAACCAGCGCGGCGCGCCGAACCCGCCGATCAGAAACAGGAGGCCTGTCACCCAGGGCTTCTGCCCGGAAATGACGCCGATGGCGACGAAGGCGACCGCGGCGACGATCGAACCCAGATAAAACTGCTTCACGGTGAAGGTGAGGCCCGCCTGCTCGATCGCCTGTGCGAGCGAGACGCGCTTCTTCTTTTTGAGCTCCTTGCTCTTGTCGTCGATCTTGGCGAGCGCTTCGGTCAGCTTGCGCCGGCGATCTTTCGATTCGCGATCATTGCTCGACTGGCCGCCGCTGCGCCGCGCCGGCCGCGCCGCGTCGATTTCGGAAACGCGTTTTTTCGCCTTGTCTTTCTGAGTCGGCGCAAGGAGTACGAATGCGAGAGCCCCGAAGCAGAGGAGCCCCAGCCCGCCCATCATCAGCATTTGCTGGTCCATGCGGGCTTACTCCGATGCGGCGTCGAGGGCGGCGGCGAGCTCTTGTTCCTTGCCGTAATATTTGGCGCGGTCCCAGAACGCCGGGCGCGCGATGCCGGTCGACTTGTGCTTGCCGATCAGCTTGCCGTTCTCGTCTTCCCCGGTCATATCGTAGACGAACAGATCCTGCGTGATGATGGTGTCGCCTTCCGTGCCGAGCACCTCGGTGATGTGGGTGATGCGGCGAGAGCCATCGCGCAGGCGGGCCGCCTGAATGATGATGTCGATCGAACCGACCATCATTTCGCGAATGGTTTTCGAGGGCAGGCCATAGCCGCCCATGGTGATCATCGATTCAATACGTTGCAGGGCCTCGCGCGGCGAGTTGGCGTGCAGCGTGCCCATCGAGCCGTCGTGACCGGTGTTCATCGCCTGCAAAAGGTCGAACGCTTCGGGGCCCCTGACCTCGCCGACGATGATCCGTTCCGGACGCATCCGGAGACAGTTCTTGACGAGGTCGCGCATCGTCACTTCGCCCTGGCCTTCGAGGTTCGGGGGCCGGGTTTCGAGGCGGACGACGTGCGGCTGCTGCAACTGGAGTTCCGCAGCGTCTTCGCAGGTGATGACGCGCTCGTCATGCTCGATGAAGCCCGTCATGCAGTTCAGGAGCGTCGTTTTGCCCGAGCCCGTGCCGCCGGAGATCAGCGTGTTGATGCGGCAGGCGCCGATGATCTCCAGCACTTTCGCGCCTTCGGGCGAGATCGAGCCGAAATTGACAAGGTCCTGAATGCGGAGCTTGTCCTTCTTGAACTTACGAATGGTGAGCGCGGCGCCGTCGATGGCGAGCGGCGGCGCGATGACGTTGACGCGCGAACCGTCGGGGAGACGCGCGTCGCAGATCGGTGAAGCTTCGTCGACGCGGCGGCCGATCTGCGACACGATGCGCTGGCAGATGTTCATCAGCTGCGCATTGTCGCGGAAGCGAACGTTCGTAAGCTGGATCTTGCCGCCGACCTCGATGAACACCCGCGACGCGCCGTTGACCATGATGTCGGCGATGTCGTCGCGCGCCAGCAGCGGCTCCAGCGGCCCGTAACCGAGTACGTCGTTGCAGATGTCCTGCAGCAGGGCTTCCTGCTCGGCGATCGACATCTGTACGTTCTTGATCGAGATGATCTCGTTGACGATGTCGCGGATCTCTTCAGCCGCCGACTCGGTGTCGAGCTGGGCGAGCTGCGAAAGATCGATCGTATCGATCAGCGCATTGAAGATCGTGGTCTTGGTCTGAAAGTATTCGTCGGAGCGGCCGCCGATCTCGATCGCCTGCATCGGTTTGCCGGCGCCCCCGGAAGGGGTCGAGATGCGCGGCGGCGCCGCGGCGACGGCCTTCTTCGGCGCAGGCTGGGCCGCGGCCGCCTTCGGCTTCGCAGCCGCAGGTTTAGCCGCCGGCGGCGGCGCCTCCGCAATCTGACCCGTTCTGCGACCGAACATCGACATGGATTACCGCTTCTCGAATTAGCGTTTCTTGAAAAGGCCGATCAGGTTGAGCTTGGCGCGCGACGACATGGGCTCGGCGCGGCCGAGCACGCGCGCGGTAAGGTCGCGCAGGCCCTGGGCCGTCTTGGTCTTGGCGCCGACTTCGAAAATCGGCGCCGCGTTGGTCGCCGCCGTATGGAAGAGCTGCGGCTCCCAGCCGATGACGAGCGCCGGCTTAAGGCCGACATGCTCGACGAACTGCTCGGACTGAACCGAAGAGATTTTCGGATCGAACTGGTTCAGCACCAGAAGCGGCGCCGAGTCGTTCGGGCGCGCCGCGCCGATGATGTCCACGAGATTCTTGGTGTTGCGGAACGAAGCGAGATCGGGCGCCGCGGTGATGACAATTTCGTCGGCCGTCTGCAGGAGACGCTTCGACCAGCTCGTCCATATGTGCGGCACGTCGATGATGATCGTCGGAGCGGCACTGCGCACCACGTCGACGACGGTCTCGAACGCCTGATCGTCGAGATCATAATCGCGGTCGAGCAGGTTCGGAGCTGTAAACAGGCTCAGCCGCTCGGTGTGCTTTTGCAGAAGCCGATCAAGCAACACGTCGTCGAGACGCTCGGGCGAGCTCAGCGCTTCGATCAGGCCGGAAGTGGGATCCTGTTCGAAGTCGAGGCTCGCCGTGCCGAACGGCAGGTCGAGGTCGAGAATGACTGTGTCCGACTGATGCTCCTCGGCGGCGCACCAGGCGACGTTGTGGGCGATGCTGGATGAACCGACGCCGCCGCGGGCGCCGACAAAGGCGATGGTCTTGCCGATCGGCGGAGCCGACGGATCGACATAGAGAGTCGAGATCGTCTTGATCACCTGCAGCGGCGAGCGCGGCCGCACCAGATATTCGCTGACGCCCTGACGGATCAGTTCGCGATAAAGCGAGATATCGTTGACCCGGCCGATGATGACGACCTTGGTGGACGGGTCGCACACCTGCGCGAGCTCGCCCAGCTGCGCGAACAGCTGCTGGCCGCCGTCGACGGTTTCGACGATGATGAGGTTCGGCGTCGCGGCAGTCTGGAAATGATCGACCGCCTTGGCGATGCCGCCCATGTGAATGGTCAGATGAGCTTTCGAAAGACGGCGATCGACGGCCGCCTGTTCGAGAAGATTGCTGGTTCCCGGCGTTTCGCAGAAAGCATGAATGGAGATGCGCGGCACCGGCCGGACGTCGAGATCGTCTTCCTCATCGCCGGATATCGGCGCAACGGCGGTTTCCTCGGGCTCCGAATCTTCCGGCAGGATCTCGCGCGCCTTGACGATAGCCCCGGCGGACGCGGCGGGTTTCGGCTCCGCAACCGGCGCCGGCGCGGCCGCAACAGGCTCCTTGTCGAAATCCGCGCCCAGGCTGAAGTCGTCGGCGCTGTCGAGATCGACTTCGCCCAACAGATCGATCTCCTCGTCGAGAAGCGCGTCCTCGTCGAAATCCTCCTCGCCGAGCGCGGCGAGCTCTTCGTCCGAAAGCTCTTCGTCCAGCCAGGACGCGTCTTCGTCGAAATCCGCCGTCTCTTGCTGGGCTTCGCGCCGGCCGGCTTTCATCGAAACGAGCGGGCCGCCATCGGGGCCAAGGCTCGCCGCTTTGGTGGCGGCGCCTTCCTCGTCGTCTTCGATGCTGAAGGCGTGTTCAGCGGCTTTGGTCATCGTCTTCTCCTTAAGCCGCGGCGTCGCCGCCGGCTTTACAAAGTCCTACTGTTGCGAAGCCTTCGTATCGATGTCGGCGGTGGCCGACGCCGTAGGCTCACCGGTGCGATAGGCGCGAATGACGCGAATGCGGCCTTCCGCATCGGCGGGCGAGCTGTCCGCCGGCTGGATGAGGTCGCGCGGATCGGCCACCATGGCGGCCAGGTTGTTTTGCGTGGCGCAGCCGAAATTAGGCGAATTCAGGTTGCGGTATCGGCTCATCGTATCGCCGGACCAGTCGCCGCAGGCGCTCGGCGTCGCCACATAGTGCGTATAAGACATAATCAACTGACGCTTTTCCGAGCCGGCACGGTAAGTGGCGCCGGTGATCTGCGACCACTCGACTCCGAGCTCGTTCAGATAGCGGCGGATGTCGGAAGCGGTCTCCTGTCCGTCGAGGTCCGTCCCGGCGCCGGACGGCGCGGTGACAGTCAGCGGCCCATGCCCAGAGACAAGGTACGAGTCGGCGAAGGCGCGGATGCGGGCCTTGTCGATGGCGGTGAGGTCGGAGACCGTCGGATCGAGATCGATGGTCAGGGTCACCACTTGCGTATCGACGCTGATCGGATGCTGCTCTGCGACGCTGAGCGCCTGCTCCCGCCCGTTGGTCACGGACGAGCACCCGGCGGCGATAGCGGCGGCGGCGGCCATTGCAAGCAGTCTGGAAGCGGAGATCATGTTCATGGGTCGCGCCTTTAATCGAGGATGAATCCGAGCGGGCCTTGCAGCGTCTTCTCGCCCGCGGTTGAACCGGCGTGTCCGTAGGTCGACAGCATCTTGCCGAGCAGGATGGCCTGCAGATCGGTCGCAGCGACAGAACCCGCCGCCGGATCGGTGAGCTTCGACTCGTGCGTCGGATCGACAAGATACGGCGTCACGATGATGACGAGTTCGGTTTCGTTGTTGGTGAAGTTCCGGCTGCGGAAAAGTTGGCCGAGAACCGGCGTGTCCTTGAGGCCCGGCACCCCTTCGATGGTTTGACGCATGTCCTGCTGGAGCAGACCGGCCATCACAAGGCTGCCCCCGGACGGAAGTTCAACCGTGGTGTTGGCGCGGCGCACCGCGAGACCCGGAATGGTCAGGTTGCCGGTCGACGTCACCTGGCCGGTGTTGGGGTCGACGATGAAGGCGCCCGGCACGAGGAAGGCGTTGTCGGTGGTGACTTCTGAAACTTCAGTCTGGATCTTCAGGCTGATACGGCCCTTGTCGAGAACGACCGGAGAAAAGCCGAGGCCGACGCCGAATTCCTTGAACTCGATGGTGATGCCTTCGTTATCCTGCCCGACCGGAACCGGGAACTCGCCGCCCGCGAGGAACTTCGCCGACTCGCCGGACACCGCCGTCAGGTTCGGCTCCGCGAGGATGCGCACCAGACCGTTGGACTCAAGAGCTTCAAAAGTGACTTCGAGATCCTGAAGATCGCCGATCCGCGGCACCGTGACGCCGCTCTCAAGACCGCCGGCGGCGCCGACAAGATTGGAGGCGCCGAAGGCGAAGGCCGCATTATTGAGCTGCACCGTACCGCTGTTGGAGACGCCAAGCTGCTTCATCAGCTGACGCTGCATTTCGACGACGCGCACTTTCAGCATCACCTGCTCAGGCTGACGAATGCTGAGCATGGTCACGACTTTCTGCACATCGCCCACGAAGCGGGCTGCGATTTCAGCCGCATTGGTCGCCTGGGCGCTGTTTTGCACCGAGCCGCGCAGAACCACGTTGTCGTTGACGGCTTCTGCCTCGATGCGGGCGTCCGGCATCAGTTTCCGATAGAGCCCGGTCAGCGCGTCGAGATCGCGCTCCACCTGAATTTCCAGATTGAGAATCTGATGGCCTTCGGTGTCGAAGAAAAACGCATTGGTCTGTCCGACCGACAAGCCCAGCAAATAAACGCGGCGGGGCGAACGCACCACCGCATCGACGATGCTCGGCTGGGAAACGAGAACGTCCGACGCGGCGCGCGGCAGGTCGACGATCGCCGCCTTGTTCAAAGGCAGAACGATCGATTTCGAAACGGCGCTGTCGCCGCCCGTGTCGATCTGCACCGGATACGCTCCCCGTTGCGCTTGCGCGGGAGAGACGGCGAGACCGGCCAGAGCAGCAAGCGCGGCGAGGCCTGCGCTGAACGCGTGGCTGGCGAAGGCTTTATGAAAGAGCGGCTTCATCGGTTTCCCCTGATCGCGCATGGTCTTATGACCGGCCATAACGGATGACCGTTACGTCTGATGATTTGCGGGTCTGGCTTGCAACGTCGCCGTCGGGCTGGAAGACGCTTCTCAGCGCGAGGCTGATGTTTCCATACGACCGCGCGGTGACGAACGCTTCGGCGTCCTCCGGCGAAAATTCGAGCGTCACCGTGGATCCGGGCACGTTCGCCGATTCCGACGCTTCCGCATACTGTGCGTCGATGGCGAGGACGCGCACGTTTTCGAAGATGGTTTTCGTATAGGCTTTCTCGCCGCCCGTATTCGTGTGCAGGATGTCCACCCTGTCGCCGGGCAGAATGAACCCGCCGGCGGCCGTTTCCGGCGAGACGCGTTGCGTTACGGCGCGCATGCCCGGCGTCAGGATCGCGGCCATCAGGCCCGTCGCGCCGGCGCGGACGATCTTCTGTTCGATGACAGGTTCGCCCGACACGATCAGGGTGCGCGCCACGGCCTGATCGAGATCGTTCGCGGCCGCGCCGCTTTCTTCCGTGATGAAGCTCGGCGACAGGGCTTTTTCAGGCCAGGCGACCCATTTTGTCGTATCCGCGCCCAGCCGCTCGCCGCGTTGAAAGTCTTTCGCGGCGACAAGGACTCGGACCGTTTTCTCCTTGAGAGGCTCGACGACCTGGACGGCCTGCTGCTGCGGCCGGTTCGTCATCATAAGGAAGAAAGCGCCGAACCCCGCGACGGCGGCGACCCCTAGAACTGCGATACGGGTGACATTCATTTCGAACCTGCCTTTAGCTGTCGCGCGGGGGCCCTTACTCTGCGCGCTGTCCCATCCTCGAAAAAACTCGTCAAAACTGAGTTAACTCATTCCATTAACCGCCAAAGGCCAATTGAAAGTAGGGCGTTTTCGAAAAACTAAGGAGCCCGCCGGCGGCGATCGCGACCGCATAAGGAATATCTTTGGGCCGCGAATGAAGCCGCATGATCCACGGCGCCTGCGCGTAGATCGGCAGCGCCGGCGTCTTGCGGAAAAGGATGAGCGCGACCGCGAGAACGCCGCCCGCGAAAGCGACATTGAAAAGAAACGACAGCATCCCCGCCGCGCCTATCCATGGCGCGACCGCCGCGAGCAGCTTGGCGTCGCCGCCGCCGAATATCCTGAGCGCAAACAGCGCAAAACCGATCGTCAGCGCCGCGGCGCCGACCAGCAGGCCTTCGACGAGCGTCTGCCATGGCGCGCCGAGCGCGGCCGCGCCGGCGACATAGGCTGCGATCAGCGTCAGCGAGATCCAGTTGGGAATCTTGAATTCATAAAGATCGTTCGCCGCGGCGATCAGCAGCGCAGCCGGAAATACGGCGAGGATAAGAAACGGCGTCACGGGCGCTCTCCGTCAGCGGAACGAAGACCCTACTCTCGCGACCTTTAACGCATCGTTAGACATAAAGGCGAAATAGACGGCAAAACAAAAAGGGAGGCGCAAGGCCTCCCTTTTCGGACGTTATTCAGTCTCGAGCTAGCGACGATTACGGCGTCGCGTTGCTGAGGGCGCTCTCGACGTCGCCAAACGTGCCCGAGAGGTTCGTTCCGACAGCCGTGATGGCGCCGATAATCGCAACCGCGATCAGGGCGGCGATCAGGCCGTATTCGATAGCCGTCGCGCCTTCTTCGTCATTGACGAAGCGGGTGAACAGATTTTTCATGAGTCGACTCCTGCTTACTCTTTGCTTGCACCGCTGAACGGGTGTTGATCCCCTTTCAGACATGAACGACTATGCAGGAAGCGCGTAAACAATCCCTGAAACGAATCCGAGAGCCAAGGGGTTAGTCTGTTTACTGAATTATGGTTTATGCGAGGTTAACGGCGCCCCGCGCCCCAGTCAGCTCGCCAGCCGGCTGAACTCCGCCATGTCCGCGATGATTAAACCCGGGTAATCTCTGCGCGCGACGCCGTCCTGAATAAGTTGAGCGACCGCGGAAGCGGCGACAGTTTCATCGGTTCCGGCCTGCTCGGCGAGCTCGCGATGCTTTGGCATTTTGCCGATCCGCCATTCGCCGGTCAGCGCGTCGCGCTCCACATGCTCCATAAGAGCGGCGAAGACGCGCCGGATAGGCGATTCCCCGACGCCGTCCTGAAGCCCGTAAGCGCAAAGCGCGCGGGCGAAATAATGCATCAGCGAACGCGTCAGCGACGGACGCTGCGCGACGATAGACCGAAACGCCGCGGCTTCGATGGATATTACTGTGGAATCGGCTTCCGCCGTAAGCGTCAAGCGTTCGACCATGCCGCCGGCGTTTTCCGCGATGGCGTCGGCGAGGCCGAAAAACTGGCCTCCGTTCACTTCTTCGATCAACACGGCGCGCGTCGCAGGATCGGCGAAAGCCGCCTTCAGCTTGCCGCGAACCACGTAATAGAATTCGCCGCCGTCATGCTGCCCGAACGAAACGATGGTCTCGCCAGAAGTAAAGACGCGCTCCAGCGACACTTCGCCGATCGCCTTGATGACCGGAGGCGGCAGTTCTGCGAACGGGGCGGCCGAAGCCAGCGCCGCGCCCAGGTCGTCGGTTTCCGGTTCGGAGGCAAGCGGCGTCGCGGACATAGATTTCTCCAGATCGCCTTTTTATCCGCCCGCCGATTTAAGGCCCGGTAAAAGCTAGAATTGTATGGATTTTCCCACGGCGGATGATTGGAGAATGGCCGCGAGCCATTAAGCCTTCATTGACCGGCTTTCGATAGGTTCGCCTCCATAGCAGCCAGGATGAAGCCATGCGTCCGATGATCGCCGTTTTCGTTTCCGCCGCCGCGTTCGCCGTTTCCGCCGTCACGCCGGCCAGTGCGGGACAGGTGTGGCTCACGATCGACCATGTCCGTCCTTATGTAATCGAACGGCCGGCGAGCGAGATCGTCATCGGCAATCCCGGCATCGCCGACGTGACGGTGCAGGACAAGACCCGCGTTCTCCTTTATGGAAAAGCGCCGGGCGTCACCAACATGTATATTTTCGACGAGGACGGCAAAACCATCGAGAATCTTGTGGTCCGCGTCACAGCCTCCACTGACGGCCTTCTGACGCTGAACCGCGGTTCGATGCGCACCACCTACGCCTGCACGAGCGACTGCAATGCGACGCAGACCGTCGGCGACAGCGTTACGTCGTTCGCCGAAGTGAACCAGCAAGTGCAGATGAAGAAGCAGCAGATGTCGGGCGATAACAACTAGGCCCGGACCGGCTCGCCGTCCGTATCGAGACTTTCCTCAAAACTGTAGATGCGCGGCCGTTCTTGCGGCCGCAATTCGGCTCGGCACCATCCATCGATGGCGCGCGCCGTCTGCTCGCTGGGCGCAGCCTCCGGGTTGAGCTTGATATGCGCGATCAGCCGGTTGACGCCGCCAGGCTGGCGCGAAACGCCGATACGGCAATCCTCGACAAGAGGGTGGGCGCGCAAGGTCTGCGCGATCCGGTCGGGAAACACATTCACCGCTCCGACCTGTACGGCGCCGTCGCGCCTGCCGCCGAGCCGAAAAGTGCGGTCGTTCTCCCATAGCAGAGAATCCATCGGCGTCAGGATGCGCTCGCCGCCCGAAGGCGAGCGGCGCGCCAGCGCCGTTCCTTCCCGCCGCCAGTGATCGAACAGAATGAAAGGCTCCCCCGGCGAATCCCGCCAGGCGATCAGTCCTGTTTCGGTCGATCCGTAAAGCTCTCGCACGGCGCCGAACCCGGCCTTGCGCATCTCGGCGGCGAGTTCGGCGGTCATCTCCTCCCCGAAGCACACGCCCATGGCGTTATCCGGCGCCTTGACGCCTTCGCCGATGACGTAGCGCCACAGCGTCGGCGTCGCCACGACGACGTCGCCGAAAGCGAGCGACGCGGCGAGCGCTTCGGGCGCCATGCTCCGCGCATCGACGCTTGAAATGCGTTGCAGGTTGGGCGTCAGAACGGTGACGACAAACCCCATCAGGCTGTGCGGGGCGATCAGAGAAATCAGACGCCGGCGGCCGTACAGCAGATTAGCGGCGGCGGCGGCGTCGCAGAACACTTCATCCGCCGGATGGCGACAGGCTTCGGCGAGGCTGTCGCGACCGGCCGCCGTGAAGCTCATTTCAAGAAACGATGAGTCGAGCGCGGCCTCGACGCGGCCTGCCCAATCGTCCACCACCGCAGCGGAGTCGGCGTCGAGCGCGTCGGAGGCCATTCCGAAATAGCGTTCGGCGCGCGCCGCGCAGGCGGCGCGTTCCTTCGCGTTCAGCGCGAGCCCGCCCGCGCCCAGCGGGGTTTCTTCCGTCCACGACGCAAGCGTGAGAAAATCCACATGCCGCTTGAAACGCCAGCTCAGCTCGTCGGCGGCGAGCGCCGCGACGATGCCGGCGATCTGGCGGCGTTCGATCGCAAAGGCTTTCACGTCGTCGCTGTCTCCCCTTGGGCCGGATTGGCGCCGAGCGATGCGGCGAGACGGTCAAGATACCATATTTGCAGCTTCGAAAAGACATCGCTCTTTTCAGCAGGCTCGCCGTCTACAAGCGCGGCCGGACGCAGGCCGGTCAGGCTGTTGGTGAGGAAAACGCGGCCATGTTCAATCTCCGCCGGCTCGACGGCGCGCTCGCTGATCTCCAGGCCCAGCGCCCGCGCGCCCTCGACGACAAGGCCCCGCACGACGCCTTGCATCGCCCCTTCGTTCAAGGAGGGCGTCGCCAGACGATCGCGGTCATCTATAAGAAAAATATTTGAGGCGCTGGCGCAGACGGGGCGTCCATGTTCGTTGAACAGCACCGCATCGTCGGCTCCGGCGCGGCGTGCGTCGTCGAGGGCAAGCATGTTTTCGAGATAACCGCCCACCGGCTTGAACTGCGTCGCCGAGCCGGTGGAAAGGCGGATGCGCTCCGATACGATCAGTCGGGCTGCCCCGCAAGGCGCGGCGTAAGGCGCGACGCTCGCGAGGAAAGTGGAGCGCGCCTCGCCGTCGGGCGGAAAGCTCAATCCGCGCGCCCCCGGTCCCCGGGTCACCGTCACGCGCGCCGCCGCAGGGCCGCTCGCATGATTCCGCGCATACAGCCCGCCCAGAATGTCACCGAGACGATCAAGCTCCGTCGGCGGTTCGATTCTCAGAGCGGCGAGCCCTTTTCGCAGCCGCGCGACGTGCGCGTCGACAAACGCCGCACGCCCGGACTCCAGATAGAGAGTCTCAAAGACGCCGTCGCCGAGGAGAAAGCCGCGATCGTCAGTGGCAATCCGAGGGCCGGCTTCGACAAAGGCGCGATTGAGAAAAACGATCACGCGGCCCGCCTTTTCCACGCATAGCCGAGAAAAGCGCCGACGATGGCGCGGCCGTCCGGCGTCAGCAGCGATTCGGGGTGAAACTGCACGCCGAAAAGCGGTCGGGACTTGTGGCGAACGCCCATCAGCTCTCTCTCTTCGCTCCACGCGCAGGCGGCAAGCGGGCCATCGTCAGAGAGTTCGGAAATAAGCGAATGATAGCGGCCGACGAGAATTGGCGAAGGCAGTCCCTCGAAAAGCCCTGTTCCGTCATGGCGAACGGCGCTCGCTTCCCCATGCAGCGGACGCTTCGCGCGCAGCGTCCGCCCGCCAAACGCCACGACAAGGCACTGATGGCCGAGACAGACGCCGAAGAGCGGCGTCTCTAGGGGAAGCGCCGCGATGAGATCGAGGCAGACGCCCGCCTCTTGCGGGGCGCGCGGTCCTGGCGACAGGATGATCCCGGAAGGATTGAGACGCAACAGCTCGTCCGCGCTCGCCGCGTCGTTGCGGACGACAAGCGTCTGCGCCCCTGCCTCACGCGCATAACGGGCGAGGTTGTGCACGAAGCTGTCGTAATTATCGATGACGAGGATCATGCGGCCCCCGCGTGTGCGGTGTCGCCGGCGCCGAGCGCTTCGAGCATGGCGCGCGCCTTTACCCAAGTCTCCATATATTCCGCATGCGGATCGGAACGCAGCGTGACGCCGCCGCCGACAGGCAATGTCGCGCGTCCGTTTTCGAAGATCACCGTGCGGATCGCCACGGAGAAGTCGGCGCCGCCCCTGTCGTCGAGATAGCCGATGGCCCCGCAATAGGGGCCGCGGCCGATTTTCTCGACGTCGGCGATAACCCGCATCGCTTCGATCTTCGGCGCGCCGGTGACGGAGCCGCAGGGAAACAGCACCTCCAGCGCATCGATGGCGCCAAGGCCCGGTTTCAAGGCGCCGCTGATGCGCGAGACGAGATGATGGACGCTCGTCTGGCTGACGAGGGCGCAGACAGCCTCCTCGCGGATCGAGCCGTCACGACAGACGCGGGAGAGATCGTTGCGCGTCAGATCGGCGATCATCACGTTTTCCGCCCGTTCCTTGGGATCGTTCGCCAGCTCTGCGGCGAGACGCGCATCCTCAACTGCCGTCGCGCCGCGCGGACGCGTGCCCTTGACGGGCTCGGCGAGGATTCGCATCGCGGCGCTGTCGCGCCGGACGCGGAAAAACCGCTCCGGCGAACTGGAAGCCAGCGCTCCTTCCTCATACTTCAGAAACGCGCCGAAGGCGGCGTCGCCCCGCATCAGCCGGCGGAAGACCTTATAGGGCGCCTCGGCGGTTTCGACGCTGAGATGCTGCGCGAGGTTCGCCTGGAAGAGATCGCCGCCGCGAATCCGTTCAACGACGCCGGCGACCGCGCTTCGATAGGACGCTTCGTCGAAGTTAGAGGCGACCGAAGCGCCGCTTCGAAACGAGGCGGCGCGGGCTGCTCTCGGCGCCGCGGGCGTTTTTCCCAGCGCCCCTGCGAGCCTGTCCGCGGCTTTATCCGTCCGCGCCAGGACGAATGCGCGCCTGCTTTCGAGATCGAACAGCGCCGCCGCATCATAGACGCCGAACGCCATGTCGGGCAGCGCGAAGGGCGAGCCCGGACCCGCTGTCGCCGGTTCGAGCGCCGCGCCCATTTCATAGCCGACGAAACCGATAAGTCCGGTTGAAAACGGCGCGTCGAGCAGATTTTCGCCGCCCTCAGCCCGCGCCGCCCCCAGCGTCCTCAGCGCCGCGAACGCTCCCTGGGGCAAAGGGGCGCCGTCGAGAAAGGCGACGCCGCCCCGCGCCGTCAACAAGGAAGCAGGGAACGCCGCGAGGATCGCCCAACCGGGACGGCGCGCCGCCGAGCCCGCCGTGAGCAAGCAGGCGTATGGCTCATCGGCGAGCGGGGCGAAGGCGTCGAGCGGCGAGCGCCAGTCGAGGTCGCGACAGATCATGGGCTGCTAGATAGCAGGCCGCTCCGGCGCTTGCGATAGGGCGCTATCGCTGGTCAGCGCCGGCAAATCGCCCTAGCGAAAATGGTTCCAAGGAGCCCCCCCATGACCGACGCAGAGACCCTGCATGATCGCGCGGCCCCGCGCAGCCTCGGCGGACAGGCGCAAACCTTCGTCGCCCTCGCTCTCGCGGTTCTCATCGGCTTCGTCGCCTATATCGGCCGCGGCGTGCTCATTCCGGTCGTCGTCGCCGGCTTCCTGTGCTTTTTGATTTATACGCTGAAGGAGACGATCAAGACCGGCCCGCTGATCGGCCGCTTCCTGCCAAACTGGCTCTGCTACCTTCTCGCCTTCGTCGCTATAGTTTCCGCACTGATATTCCTTATCGATATTATCCGCGACAATGTAGAGGCGATAATCGCCGCAGCGCCGCATTACGAAACGCGGCTCCGCGACCTGACGCAGGAAGGCATCGCCTATTTAAGGAACCTCGGGGCGATCCCCGACGACTTCATCGGCGGCGTCGACGAGCTTCGGCGCACGGGACTTTCGATGATCAATCCGATCCTGTCGCAGATCGGCGCTTCGGCGCGCGCGCTCACGGCCAATGCGGTGACGATATTCCTCTATACGGTGTTCATGCTGCTGGAGCGCGGACGCATCTTCCGCAAGATCGATCTGCTCAGCCCGGACCATCACGACCGCAGCATCGTCAACGAGACTATCGGCGAAATCGGCGCGATGGTGAGGCAGTACATCACCGTCAAAACCGTCACCAATCTCGTCACCGCCGTCGTCAGCTATGTCATCATGAGACTCGTCGGCGTCGATTTCGCGGGGTTCTGGGCGCTGCTGATCTTTGTCCTGAATTATATTCCGATCGTCGGCGCCATCAGCGCGATCTCGGCGCCGGTGATTCTGTCGCTGGTGCAGCCGGAAGGCGGCGGCGTGCGCACGGCGCTGACGGCGCTTATCCTGCTCGTCGCGGCCGAACAGGCCATGAGCTCGCTGATAGAGCCGCGCCTGATCGGCAAGAGCATCAATCTGAGCCCTTTGGTGATCCTGTTGTCTCTTGGCGTGTGGGGCTCGATCTGGGGTTTCGCCGGCGCTCTCCTCGCCGTGCCGATGACGGTGACCGTGATGATCATCCTCACGCAGTTCCCGTCGACAAGACCTATCGCCATCCTGCTTTCGGACAGCGGTCAGATCGCGCCGATAAGGCGCCGCCTCGCCCAGCCAAAAGATGCGTAAACGGATTATCTTCCGCCGAGCGTGAACAGACTCGACAATCCGACTACGGACACGACCATCGCGAACCCGACGATTCCGAGCGTAAGAAGACCCAGTCCAAACATGGTTCACTCTCCCCAGACCACCAGCGGACATTTTCATCGCTGGAGAGAGTCGCCCCCAATTGGGAGCGGCATGGACCGAGAATGCGGCGGAAGGGGGATTTATCGCCTTGAATAGAGGTTTTTAGCGGGCGAAATGGCCAGAATTTACTACTTGGCGCGATTTTCCGCCAAAACGCCGGCGAGCACTTTGGCGATCGCCTCGGCCTCCTCGCGCCGTCCCGAGCCCTTGCGCCAGGCGAGACCGATGCGCCGCGACGGGGCCGGCTCGGCGAACGGCACCACGGCGAGCCCGGCGGATTTCGCAAAGCCCGACTTCACCGCCATATCGGGAAGCAGCGTCGCGCCAAGCCCCGACTGAACCATCTGCGCCAGCGTAAACAGACTCGTCGCGCCGAAAGCCGCCGCCGCGCCCGGATCGCGCAGGCGGCACGCGGCGAGAGCATGATCGCGAAGACAATGACCGTCTTCCAGAAGCAGCAGGTTCGCCTGTTTCAGTTCGGTGGTCGTCAGCTTCTTTTCTTTCGCCATCTCATTATCGGGCGCCGCCGCGAACCAGAACGGATCGACCCCGATCTCGATAACTTCCGCTCCCGGAACATCGTAGGGAAAGGCCAGAACGGCGGCGTCAAGAAGTCCGGCGGAAAGCCGCTCGACGAGATGCGCAGTCAAGTCCTCGCGCAGAAACAGCTCGAGTTTCGGATAGGCTTTTTTCAGCTTGGGCGCCGCCTTCGGCAGCAGGAACGGCGCGATGGTCGGGATCACGCCGAGATGGAACGGCCCGTCGAGGGGCCGGCGCGTCGCTGCCGAGCGCGTCAGATCCTCGACCATGGCCAGAATCGGCGCGGCGCGCTCCGCCGTTTCCTCGCCTGACGGCGTCAACGCGAAAGCGCGAGTCGAGCGGTCGACGAGCTGCGCTCCGAGGATGCCTTCAAGCTCCTTGATGGCGGACGACAGGGTCGACTGGGAGACCAGACAATCTTCCGCCGCCTTGGAGAACGACTTGCGCCGCGCCAGAGCGAGAAAGAACTGCAGCTGCCGCAGGGTCGGCAGGATGACCATGAAAACCTCTATATCGATTATATCAATCGAACGATTAGTTATTATCTATTTGATAAATTTGCAAGGGGGCCTACATAGGGCTTGCGGCGCTCGACACAGGCGCGCGCCCAGTCCGTGGAATTCAGTATTTAAAGGAGATTTGCATGCTCGGCGTAGGCGACAAGCTTCCCGACTTTTCCGTGACCGGCGTGAAGCCGAAATTCAACAGCCATGAAGAGAAGGGCGAGTCGGCGTTCGAAACGCTGACCCAGGAAAGCTTCCCGGGCAAGTGGAAGGTCATCTATTTCTATCCGAAGGACTTCACCTTCGTGTGCCCGACCGAGATCGCCGAATTCGGCCGTCTCGCCAAGGAATTCGAAGAGCGCGACGCGGTCGTGCTCGGCGGTTCGTCCGACAATGAATTCGTCAAGCTCGCCTGGCGGCGCGATCATCCCGATCTTAAAAGCCACCCCGCCTGGCAGTTCGCCGACACCACCGGCGCGCTGATCGACGGGCTCGGCATCCGCGCGCCGGAAGGCGTCGCCTACCGCGCCACCTTCATCGTCGACCCGCACAATGTCATTCAGCATGTGTACGTCACCAACCTGAATGTCGGCCGCAACCCGCAAGATACGCTGCGCGTGCTCGACGCCCTGCAGACCGACGAACTCTGCCCCTGCAACCGCCCGGTCGGCGGGGACACGCTCTAGCCCTCAGTCTGATCTCTCTCCCAAGACTGAGCAGGGCGCGCGCGGTTGAAGGCGCCGCGCGCGCCTATTTTTTCGCCTGACGACAAGGAGATCCCAATGAGCCTCGACGCGCTCCGCGAGCAACTTCCCGACTACGCCAAGGACATACGCCTCAATCTCGGCACGCTCGCCGCCGAGACTTCGCTGTCCGACCAGCAGAAATACGGCGCCTTCCTCGCCTCGGCGCTCGCCAGCCGCAATGCGACAGTCACCAGATCCATCGCCGCCTGGACGGCGGACAAGCTGTCCCCGGAAGCGGCGACGGCCGCCAAAGCCGCAGCCGCGATCATGGGCATGAACAATATTTACTATCGCGCCACGCACCTGATGGAGAACGAGGAGTACGCCAAGCTGCCGGCGAAGCTCCGCATGAACATCATCGGCTCGCCCGGAGTCGAGAAAGTTGATTTCGAGCTGTGGTCGCTCGCCGTCTCGGCGGTCAACGGCTGCGGCATGTGCCTCGACAGCCACGAGAAAGTCGTGCGCAAGGGGGGCCTTACGACCGAACAGATCCAGACGGCGCTGAGAATCGCCGCCGTCGTCCACGCCGCCGCCGCAACCCTCGACGGCGAGGAAGCGCTTCGGTAAGAAGGGCGCTGGCGCGTCACCAACGCGCCGCCGTTTCCGCCGCAGCCCTCCGAGCGCCTTGACCAATCCCAGCAATCCCCCGACCTTAATTCATGCGGCGATCGAAGCTCTAAAACAACTTGATCGCCGCGCCGCTGTCGGCCTCATCAAAGAGGACATGAAGCGCGCGCCCTTGTCGGGCGAGCGTTGGCGTAGCGTCGGCATGCTTTGCGATAAAATCGGCGAGATCGATCTCGCCGTCGAAGCAGCTCGCCGCTACGCGGCGACAGAACCGCGCACGCTAGAACGCGTACTGCATTATTGCAGCGAACTGGCGACCAGAGGGCGGCTGGATGAATGCTTGGAGGTTATCAACTCGCTGCCTGCGAGTGTGCAGAATCATACTGCAGTGATTCACTTGCGCGCCACTCTGGCGACACAGCTAGGATCTTTCGAAACTGCTGAGCCCTTAGTGCGAAAAACCATCGAACAGGCGCCATTGACTGGTCAGAATTGGCTTTCTCTCTCGGTGATAAAAAAGTTCACACCCGACGACCCGGACATCGTCCATATGGAATCGCTGCGTGAACAAATTTCCGCGGCGCCCGATATATCGCAAGCGACCTTTTATTATGCGCTCGGGAAGGCGTATCATGACGCCAAGAATTTTGACCGAGCGTTCCAAGCCTATAGCAAAGGCGCAGAAATCAAACGCAGGCTTGAGCCGTTCGATGCTGAGGGCCGAGACGCGTTCACGCGCAAATTGATCAGCCAGTTCACTCCTGAAAACCTTTCCCGACTGACACCGTCTAAATGCGTTAGCAATCGGCCTATTTTTGTTACGGGCTTGCCCCGTTCGGGAACGACTTTGGTCGAACAGATTCTGACCAGCCATTCCGCTGTCTCCGGAGGCGCCGAGCTGAACCTGTTCCGCGCCGCTCTTTTGCCCGCCGGCGACTTTCTGATGGCGGGCGCGCTCGCTTATCAGGGGCGCGCCGGAAATGATCCCGACCCGTGGGGTTCTATCGCCAACGACTATATAGACATGCTGGCCCAGCGTTTTGGCAAGGCCGGACGAATTGTAGACAAGACATTGAATCACTCGCGTTTCATGGGGCTTTTGTTGCACGCATTGCCAAACGCTAAAGTCATCTGGTTAAAGCGCGATCCCGAAGATACGGCGATCTCGGTATTCAGAAATTATTTCGCCTCGCAGGTGCCTTGGTCGTATTCTTTGGACGATATCGCCCGGTATTTTCGCAACGATGAAGCGCTGCATGCGCACTGGACGCAAGTTTTCCCGGATCGAATATTGACTGTTCCGTATGAGGAGCTTGTCACAAAGCCTGCTTTATGGATCGGAAGAATTCTTACGCACGTAAATTTAGCGGAAGAGCCAGCTGTTTATGAACCGCATCGGCAGGATAAACGCACGGTTTTGACGGCGAGCGTAGCACAAGTGCGCGAACCGATTTCGCCGGCGCAAGTTGGCGCGGCTAAAAAATATGATCGGGAGATGCAGACGTTTCGAGCAGCCTACATGCCCTGATTGCTTCATTACCCTCCATTAAGCGGCTCATATGTCAAAAGATAAAAAGAAAGCGGCCCCGGTTGGGGCCGCTTTCCTCGTTTTACGGTCTTTTGACCGATTAGAAAGTGATGTCCACGCCAAGGCGCACGTAACGCGGTTCCTGGTAAACAGTCGCCAAGCCGTAACGCGGGTGCGGGTTGTTAAGCGAGAGTTCGCCCGTCTCGAAACGCTCTTGGACAGCATCCATATTGAAGATGTTGAAGACATCCGCCCTCAAAGTGACGTCTTGGCCAGACGGCATTTCAAGATTGTAGCGGAGCGCAACATCCATGGTGAAGAGCCAATCGGTCTTCTCGCCTTCACCGCGCGGAGCAAGCTCACCGCCGCAATAGTGCGAGGCCGCGCCATAAGCGAGGTTCGCAACGTACGGGATGTAGTTCGCCGGCGTCGTGCCCAACGGGTGGTAGCCGAAGCAGCTAAGCGGACGCGGCGAGGCCAGCTGGACTTGCGATCCGATGCTGAAAGCCTCGGTGACCTGATAGTTGCCCCAGAGCTTCAGGCGATGACGGCGATGGTTCGGCAGGAGACCATCAGCGCCTTCTGTGAAGATCGCCTGGTCGAAGTCCTGCGTGATGCCCGCGTCGTCCTGACCGAAGTCAGACTGGACATAACCTTCCGAGTTACCTTTGCTTTCCGACCAAGAATAGGAGCCTTTGAGCGCCCAAACGCCGTCGAAGGCGCGCTCAAAAGTGAACTCCACCGCCTGATACAGACGCGAAGCCTTCGGATAGCCAAGCGATTCGGCGCTGAAGGTCAGCGTCCGTTGCTCGGTTTCGCCCGGCAACAGATCAGCCAAAGTGATCGTCTGATCGAAGCCCGGGTTGATGATCGTGTACTGATGGAAACCAGTCCAGATCGACGAGCACGCAGTCGTCGACTGATCGATGCCGTTCGCCGGATCGTTACAGAAATCGATCACGGCGGCGTCGATAGCCGCGTCTTCCGCGTTCGTCCGCAGATTACGGCGCGTGTAGTTGATGCCGACAGTCCAGAGATCGTTGAGCTGATGCTCGTAGCCCACGATGATCTCCCGCTCGCGCGTGGCGCGAAGGTTTTGCGAGATCGACGCTGTCGGATCCTGAATGCTGCCGTCGCCAGTGACCGCGCAGGACGGCGAGCCGGCCGGCGCAGAGGTCGAGCCATTAGCGTTCAACTCGAACGGACAATCTTGGCCGCCCCAGTTGGTGAGCTGCTGATCAAGGATCGGCAAGCCCTCAGCATCAACGCCGTTGAACGTCCAGAATTCACGGAAATAGTATTCCTGGGCGCCCTGACGGAACGCGGTGTTGCCTGCGACCGGCAGGAAGTAGACGCTGAAGCTGCCGTAAAGGCGGCCGCTGCCGTCGCCCCATGGGTCGTAGGAGAAGCCGGCGCGCGGCGCGAACAGTTTGTTGAAGTCGACAAACTGAGAACCGTCAGCCGTGAAGTTGTTGAACTGATCGAGGCGGACGCCGAGATTGAGCGTCAGACGGTCGGTCACATTCCATTCGTCCTGCACGTAGTAGGCGATGTTTTCAGAATTGAACTCGCCGCCCGTGTTGTAATAGTTCAGTTCAACGATGGTGCTGCCCGGCGGAATCGTCGGGGTGCCCGTGCAGATAGCCGCCCGTGAACCGACGCACCGCCTGACGATGTAAGCGAGGCCGCCCGGAATGCCGTTCGGCGCCACGATGGCGTCGGGGCCGGTGCGGACACCGAAATGCTCCAGGAAGTTCTTCTCTTTTTCCCAGCCCATACGGATATGGTGGTCGCCAAGGAAGCTGAAGAACACGTCAGCATCGGCGCGATAGAACTCGCGCTGAGTCACCTGCGGATTGTCAAGGACGGTCGTGGTCTGGTCGGTACACGAGGCGCCGACGCCGCCGCAGGTCGTGCCGTCGCCCTGATCGGTGACAGAGTTTTGAGCAAAGCTGCCGAAGATCGGATCCTGCTCGTTGCGGTCGTTGTTTTTACCGTAGGCGCCGGAAATGGTCAGCCATTGGGCGAGGTTGCCTGTATACTTGGCCACGAAGCTTTCGCCGCCAAGGTTCAGGCGAGTTTCGCCGGTCTGAACCGTGCCGATCGTATCTGTCGCAACATCATAGTCGAAGCTGCGGCGAACGGTCGTGCGGGCCGTATCGAAGTAAGTAAACTCAAGGTGGTGATTGTCGATCGGATACGCATCGACCTTCACGCCCCAGAAAGGCGACTTCTGATAATCGGCGATCTGCACTCCCGAGAGAGCGCTGGCGTCCTTGCGGACGTTGTCGTTCATTTCGACGAGGCCGTAAACGAACAGACGGTCCTTGATGATCGGGCCGCCCACTTCGAGGATCGCGTCGAAGTTGCGTTCTTCATCCAAACCGTTGCGGCTTGCGAGGGCGCCGGTTGTACCATCAGCAATCGTGTCCGGCGCATCGGAACGCAGCGCATCCGGTTCCCAGTTAAGATGAACCGCCGCGAAGAAATCGTTCGTGCCGGACTTCGTAACGGCGTTAATGACGCCGCCCGTAGCACGACCGAATTCCGCCGGGTAGCCGCCCGTCTTCACTTCTACCGACTTGTAGAACTCGAACGGCACAATCGACGAGCCGAGATAATTGTTGAAGTCAGTGATGTTGAGGCCGTTGATGTAGTAAGCGTTTTCAGCAACCGAGCTGCCGCCGACGGAGGTGAGGTTGCCGTCGCCAAAAGCCGTATCGCCGCGCGCAGTGCCCGGGGCGAGAAGGGTCAGCGAAGAAAGATCGCGGCCAACGGGGATATTCTTGGAGAGGTCCTCGACGTCAATGTTGACGCCCGTCGTGGTGTTGGCGAAATCGAAGTTCTGGCGGGTGCCCGTGACGACGACTTCATCGCCGGTCGCAGCGGCAGCCCCGAGCACAACTGTAAAGTCGGCCGTCGCAGACGCCGTGACGCGCGCGCTTTCAATCGTTTCAGACTGACCGCCTGAAGACGCGGTGATTTCATAGTTGCCCGGGGGCAAGCTGGCGAAACGAAAACCGCCGAGCGAAGTAGACGTGGCTGTGCGGCTGAAGCCTTGGTCCAGCGAGCGGATCGTGACCGTCGCGCCGGCGATTGGGCTGCCCGAAGCGTCGACGACCGTGCCGGCGATGGCGCCCGAGGTGTAGTCCTGGGCTGCGGCCGGGGAGAGGATCGCCGATGTGGCGACCAGCGCCACCGGAGCCGCGGCCGCCGCCGCTACGCCCGACAGCATCGTGGAGCGAAGGAAACGCCCCACCATCGATTTTTTAGACATTCGTTATCCCTCCGAGTTTGAACTGTGCCGGCCGCGCCCCCCGTTTTTGTGGAGATGGTCAACGCGCCCTAAGCGCGCCCCGTCTCGCAACGGAGCGCCCCTGCGCGATCCAGCCGCGCAGCTGGAGCGGATCGTAGAAGTGAGAAAGTTACAGCGTCAACACGGATAGCCCTTCGTCGCAGCCGAAGGGCGTTTCATCGTCGCATTATTGCAACATGTTCAAGCGGCCAAATTAAGGCTTTGGTAACTAAGGCTAACAGAAGGTTGATAAATGGAGGTTTCTGCCGTCCTTGTCCGTCCTTTTTTGACTGGCGCGCGATAGCGGGTTGCAATGAGCGCCGTGGGGAGGCGCTTCATGAATCATGACACCGCTGCTTCCTTGTCCCTCAGTTTTCGCCGCCCGGTTGACCGCGCGCCGAGCCTCATTCCAATGACGCACCCGCCGCTCAACACCGGAAGGTGAGAGAGCCGCCGAAGCGATGAGAAGATGAAGGAAGACGCGGGCCGATGACGAAAGAGACGCTTTCAATAGGGCTTTCCTGCGGGCTTTCGCTCGAGGCCTTTCGTTATCCGGGCGGCGGCAAGACCCCGGCGCTGTGCATTCCGGGCCTGACCCGCAACGCCCGCGACTTCGAAGACATCACCGGCGCCATTACAGAAACCGGCCGGGATGTCGTCGCCGTCTCCCTGAGGGGGCGCGGCGGCTCCGATATCGACCCCGACTACCTCAACTACCATCCGGCGACCTATCGCGACGACATTATAGAGGCGCTGGATCATCTCGGCATCGCCAGCGCGGTGTTCATCGGAACCTCGCTCGGGGGCATCACCGCCATGCTGGTCGCCGCCGCCGCGCCGGATCGCGTCGCCGCCGCGGTCATCAATGACGTCGGGCCGGAGCTCGCGCCGGAAGGAATCGCCCGAATCGTCGGATATGCTGGATCGGCCCGGGGGGATGCCGCCACTCTGGAGGAGGCGGCGGGGCAGATCCGCGCCGTCAACGAAGTCGCTTTCCCGAACCGCGGCGCGGAGTTCTGGCTGGCCTTCGCGCAGCGCACTTATAAAAAGCTGCCGGACGGGCGCTGGACGCTCGACTACGACCAGCGCATCGGCAAGGCGCTCGTCGAGGCCCCGCCCGCCTCCGATCTCTGGTCCGCGTTCGCCGCGCTGAAGGACAAGCCGACGCTCATCGTCCGCGGCGCGCTCAGCGATCTCCTCTCCCCGGCGATCGTCGGGAAGATGCGCGCCGCGCATCCGTCGTTCGACTATTGCGAGATCGCCGGGGTCGGCCATGCGCCGATGCTGACCGAGCCCGAAGCGGCGGCGGCCGTCGCCGCTTTCCTCAAACGCATCGATTAGGCGGCGGCTCCGACCTGGCGGCCTATCCTGTGGATGCCGCACTCGGTCTTGGCGGCGCCGCGCCAGCGGCCGGCGCGCGGATCCTCGCCGGGAGCCGCCGGATGCGTGCACGGCCAGCAGCCGATCGACGGGTAGCCCTGCTCGACCAGCGGATGCGCCGGAAGCGCGTGCGCGGCCGCATAGGCGGCGATGTCGTCGGGCCGCCAGCGGACGATCGGGTTGACCTTGATGAACCGGCCCGAGGCCTCGAACACGGGCAGCGCCACCCGCTCGCCGCCGTGAAACTGCTTCCGCCCGGTGATCCACGCGTCGTAGCCTTGCAGCGCCTTTTCCAGCGGAATCACCTTGCGGATGTTGCAGCAGGCGTCGGTGTCGGCGCGCCACAGGTCGCCGCGCGGATCGGCGCTTTTAACATGCTCCGCATCGGGATGAATATCGACGATGTTCTTGAGGCCGAGCTCGCGCGCCAGTTTCTTGCGGTAGGAAAGCGTCTGGGCGAAATGCTTGCCGGTGTCGAGGAACAGCACTGGCGTTTCCGGCGCGGCCTCGGCGACCAGATGAAGAAGCGGCGCCGATTCCGCGCCGAAAGACGAGACGAGCGCGATGCGCCCTGGAAATTCCTGAAGCACGGCGCGGCGGATGATGTCCGCCGCATCCTCGCCGCCATATTGCGCCGACAGGCGCCGCGCCCGCGCAGCGAGCGCATCCTCCTCCCCTTCTTCTTTCCTGATCGCAACCGCTGTCATAACCATGTCCTCAGGCGGCTTCCGCGCGGGCGGCGCGCCGGCGCCACACCGGAAGGGCTGCGTCCGCCGCCGGCTGATAAAAATAGGCGAATTCGGAAAGCGCCTCTGTGAACGCCTCCGCCTGCTCCTCGCCGACCTCGAAGCCGTCGAATCCGGCCCGCGCCATGAACAGGATCTGGTCGCGCAAGACGTCGCCGCGGGCGCGGATTTCGCCGCGATACCCGTAACGCTCCCGCAACAGCCGCGCCTGGCTGTAGGCGCGCCCGTCCTTGAAGGCGGGGAACTGCAGGACGACGGCGGCGAAGCGGTCGAGCGTCGCGGCGACTTCCTCGAGGCCGGCGTCGTTCGGCAGAACCAGCGCGAAACGGCCGGCCTCCGGCCTCACGCCCTCGCGAAACGCCTCCAACGTGATTTCTGTCTCGGCGAAACTTTCCGCCGGCGCGAGAAACCCGTTCCTAAGCTTGAGCGTCGGCATAGAGAACTCCCTTGAAAGCGTCGTGGCCCATGCGCCGATAGGCGTCGAGAAAGCGTTCGCCGTCCTTGCGATTGTCCTTGTAGAAATCAACCAGCCGCTCGACAGCGTCGACGACCTGGTCCGAGGAAAGGCCGCGCCCGGCGATCTCGCCGAGGCTCGCATCTTCGGCGCCGGATCCGCCGAGCGTGATCTGGTAGAATTCCTCGCCCTTCTTATCGACGCCGAGGATGCCGATATGGCCGACATGGTGGTGGCCGCAGGCGTTGATGCAGCCGGATATCTTGATTTTCAGCTCGCCGATTTCCTCCTCGCCGCCCTTCGCCCTGAAGCGTTCGGAGATCCGCTCGGCGATGGGAATCGAGCGAGCGTTGGCGAGATCGCAGTAATCGAGGCCGGGGCAGGCGATGATGTCGCTGACGAGCCCGATATTCGCCGTCGCAAGATCGACGTCGCGCAGCGCCTTGTAGACCGTATAGAGATCGTCTTTCCTGACATGCGGCAGAACGAGGTTCTGCTCGTGCGTGGCGCGGATCTCGTCGAACGAATAGCGCTCGGCGATGTCGGCGACCGCCTCCATCTGCGCGTCGGAAATGTCGCCCGGCGGCTTGCCGTACGGTTTCAGCGAGATGTTGACGATGGCGTAGCCCGGCTGCTTGTGCGCTGCGAGGTTGATCCGCGCCCAGCGGTCGAATTCGGGATCGGCCTTGCGCGCCGTGTCGAAGGCGATGCTGGCGTCGGAGAGCGTCTCGAACGGCGGCGGCGCGAAATAACGGCGGATGCGCTCGATCTCCTCGCGCGGCAGGTCGATGTCGGAGCCCTTGATCTTCGACCACTCGTCTTCGACCTGGGCGCGGAAGCTTTCAACGCCTTCGGAATTGACGAGTATCTTGATGCGCGCCTTGTAAATGTTGTCGCGGCGTCCCTGCAGGTTATAGACGCGCATCACCGCCTCAAGGTAGCTGAGCAGATGCTCCTTGGGCAGAAAATCCCGTATCGTGTGGCCCACATAGGGCGTGCGGCCGAGGCCGCCGCCGACGATGACTTCGAACCCGGTTCTGCCGTCCGCGCCTTTCTTGATGACCAAGCCGATATCGTGAACCTTCACGGCGGCGCGGTCGTGCGGCGCGGCCGTAACGGCGATCTTGAACTTTCTCGGCAGGTAGGAAAATTCCGGGTGGAAGGTCGACCACTGGCGGATGATTTCGCACCACGGACGCGGATCCTCGATCTCTTCCGCCGAGGCGCCGGCGTACTGGTCGGAGGTGACATTGCGGATGCAGTTGCCGGACGTCTGGATCGCATGCATCTCGACGTCGGCGAGATCGTCGAGAATGTCGGGCACGTCGACCAGCGCCGGCCAGTTGTACTGGATGTTCTGACGCGTCGTGAAATGTCCGTAGCCCTTGTCGTATTTTCGCGCGATATGGCCGAGCTGGCGAAGCTGCTTCGATGACAATGTTCCGTAGGGTACGGCGACGCGCAGCATGTAGGCGTGCAGCTGAAGGTAGAGGCCGTTCATCAGCCGCAGCGGCTTGAACTGCTCTTCGGTCAGCTCGCCGGAAAGGCGGCGCCCGACCTGGCCGCGGAACTGCCGCACCCGGTCGCGGACGATCGTCTCGTCGAATTCGTCATAACGGTACATCAGGCGGCCTCGCTGTCTGCAATGCGCAGCCCGCGCTCGACGCTGCCCACCCACTGGCGCACGGAAGGAAATTCGTCGAGGTCGAAGCCGCCCTCGTGCGCGACGCGGGTGTAGGCGACGAGCGCGATATCAGCGACGGTGAGCTTTTCGCCGGCGATGAACGGGGTCTTGCGAAGCTGCAGCTCCATCTGGCCGAGCGCGCGGCGACCGTTGGCGAGAAGCTTGGGATCGAGCTCGTCGTCGCGCTTGCCGAGATAGGCCTTCTGGAAGCGGCGCACGGCGATATAGGGTTCGTGGCTGTACTGCTCCCAGAACAGCCATTCGTTGACTTTCGCGCGCTCAAAGGGATCGTTCGGCACCAGATCGCCGTCATGCACCTGTGCGAGATAGACGATGATGGCGTTCGACTGGGCGAGCGCCCGCCCGTCAGGAAGGATGACGCACGGCACCTGTCCGGCGGGATTGAGCTTGAGGAAATCCTCCGTACGCGTCGAGCCGGAGACAACGTCCATTTCGATCCACTCGAACGGAACGCCCAGCAACAGCATGGTCCAGCGGACTTTCAGGCAGTTGCCGGACCGGCTGTCGCCGTAAATCACATACTTGCCGCTCATTGGGCGCGCTCCCGCTGCTGTTCGGCCTGCTTGCCGAGGTCCTTTCGAACCGTAGGGCCCGCGCTGCGGATGGTTTCGCGGATCGTCTCGCGGCCGACGGCGCGGCCCGCCTTCGCTTCGATGAGATAGGCGCTGGCGATTTCGGTGACGCGCTTCTTCGCCTCTTCGGCGACGGCTTCGGCCTCGCCGTCTTCGATGAGGCGCGCATCGCTGAGTCGTTCCGCCCACGACCCGTCGGGAGCGAGATAGACGACGGCGCCGTCCGCAAGGCGGTTTCCGGTGACGACCTTCACGCGGCGATCCTTTCCGCTTCGGCGGCGAGGCCTTCGAGCGCCGTCGCCGCGGCCAGCGCCGCGACTTCGCCGATGACGAGAATTGCCGGGCCCGAAACTGCGCTGCGCTCCACCAGCGCGCCGAGGTCGCCAAGAAGACCTTTCAGGACGCGCTGATCGGGCCGGGTGCCGTTCTCGATGACGGCGACGGGGGTCGCCGCGGCGGCGCCGGCTTCGAGAAGGTTCGCCGCGATGCGCCGCGCCTTGCCGACGCCCATATAGACGACGAGCGTGTGGCCGAGCGAGGCGAGCGCTTTCCAGTCAAGGTTCGGTTCTTCTTCGCCCTTGGCGTGGCCGGTGACGAAAGTGACCGCCTGTGAATAATCCCTGTGCGTCAGCGGCATGCCGGCGCTCGCGGCGCAGCCCGCCGCGGCGGTGACGCCTGGCGTCACGAAAACCGGCACGCCGGCGGCTTTCAGAGCGTCGAGCTCTTCTCCGCCGCGGCCGAACACGAAGGGATCGCCGCCCTTGAGGCGCACGACGCGCTTTCCTTCGCGGGCGAGCGCGATCAGCCGCCGTTCGATCTCCTCCTGCGGCACGGCGTGATTGGATTTCGCCTTGCCGACATAAAGCCGCTCGGCGTCGCGGCGAGCCAGCGAGAGAATATCTTCGCTGACTAAACGATCATAAAGAACGACATCGGCTTCCTGCAGCAGGCGGTGCGCTTTCAGGGTCAGGAGCTCCGGGTCGCCGGGCCCTGCGCCGACGATGTGCACGACGCCGCCGAACCGATCCGCCTGCGGAGCGTTCAATTTGGCGATCATGGCTTCGCGGGCCCGCGCCGTGTCGCCGGCAAGGAATCGCGTCGCAATGGGACCGTCGAAAACGGCTTTCCAGAAATCGCGGCGCTCGGGCGGGGGGACCTTGCCGGCGACGGCGCGACGGAACGAACGGGCGAAAGCCGCCAGCTCGCCCAGCCGCTGGGGCAGGAGACGCTCGATCGCGGCGCGCAGGCGCTGGCCCAGCACGGGCGCGCCGCCGCCGGTCGAAATGGCGACGACAACCTCGCCGCGGTCGACGATCGAGGGAACGGTGAAGTCGGAAAGCCCGGGCCTGTCGACCACGTTGACGAGGGCGCCTTCTTCGCGGGCGGTCTCGGCGACGGCGCGCGCCGTCGCCTCGTCGTCGTCGGCGATGAAAACCATCGACGCGGCGGCGAAATCGTTGCGGACGGCGGGGCGCTCGATCAGCGTCGTCCTGCCCGCCACCTCGGCGGCGGTTTCCGGGGCGATTTCCGAAGCGACGATGAACACTTCCGCGCCGGCGGCGAGCGCCAGCCGCGCCTTGGCCAGCGCCGCAGCGCCGCCGCCGGTGATGACGACGCGCTTGCGGCTCAGGTCGATGAAGGCGGGAAAGCTATTCATGGATTTAGCTTTTCTAATAGAATAGAGAGGCGGAGGCGTCGGCTGTCGGGCGTGCAGCGAACCTATGGCTGCGAACGGCGCACGCAAAACCATAATTTTTCTGATGATGTTGAGAAATTCTGCCCCAAGCCGAGGAGGTGCGGACAAACCGGCGCGCAGCCCCGCCAGGCTCACACAGCCGTGTCCCGGCGCGATTATCCGCGATGAGAAAAGCTATCGTTTGGAAGGTTGCTGCTGCGAAGCGGCGCAGCCTCTCTTCGCAACAGGCGGCCGTTTAGCTTTTGTGCGACTGTTCAACGAGAGCGGGCGGCGTTCCCCCAGCGCTCACCGCAGGATCGCAGTAAAAAGAAAGGGCCCCGGAGGGCCCTTTCGATAGGTTCGCAAAGTGGATGCAGAGGCAGCCGTCAGGCGATCTGCTTCCTGCGGCGCCGGAACAGGCCGAGCGACGCGACGCCCGCGAGGAACAGCGGGAAGGCGGCCGGAAGCGGGATCTCATTTTCGATCGGCTTGCCGTCGATGGTGAGGCCGCTGAAGGCGAGGCCGGAGTCCCACCCCTGATCGGACCAGTTGGTCACGCCGAACACCAACTTGTAGAGCCCGGTGGAAGCGATCACGTAGTTTGAAAGAACCCATCCGGTGTAACCGCAGCCTTGGCCTACCCCGTTGAAGCACAGCCCCGAGGAACTGCCGAGCGCCGACCAGACCGCTGGCGCGTCGATGATCGGTACGGAAGGCGGGGTCAAGGTTGCGTCGATCGCCGGAAGCCCGAAGCCCGGGATGATGCTGCCGTCCGGCTGGGTCCGCGCCGTCAGCAAAGTGGCGACGAGATTGTCGGCGTTATCGAGCAACTGCACCCAGGCGTAATCAGCAAAGCCCGAGCCGTCGGAAGTGATGTAGTTGAAGTAGTATTCGAGTTCCTGACCGGCCGTCGCAGCGAACACGTCGGTCGTGTAGGAAGTGCCGTTGGTGCCGCCGATGCCGCTCAACTGGCCCGCACCGCCGACCCCGCCGTTTGTCGAAATCCAGGAGTAGAGGCTGCCGCTGGGCGGAGTCGTGACCACCCCGTCCGCCGCGTTGGAGTTGCCGCAGTTTCCGACGCAAACGCCGGCTTGCGAAGCTCCGATCGAAAGAACCGAGAAAGACAGGGCCAAAAGCCCCGTCCGGCACAGAGTGCCGAGACGTGATGTGAGCATGTAAACTCCCCCAAACAAACGGACCTGTGGAGGTCCCCGCAGATGCCGTATCATGGCTCGATATCACGATTTTGTCAAGAAAATTAACGTCTCGTAAACCATTCTTTGGATCGAACCCCAGCAAACATGCGGTCGCCAGCGGTTATTTTATGAAAGGGCTATCCTCTCGAAGCGCGACCCTCCTCGCGGCCGCCCTCGCCTCACATTCCCGAAACCGGCGCATCTCCCCGCTCGACTTCCCTGCGCGCCAAGCGTAAGCAGAACTAATGAAGCGCCTGCCGCCTCTGAACTCTTTGAGGGTCTTCGAAGCCGCCGCCCGGCACTTGAGTTTTACTAAGGCGGCGGACGAACTGCACGTGACCCCCGGCGCGGTCAGCCAGCAGATCAAGGCGTTAGAAGAATTCATCGGCGCGCCGGTTTTCCGTCGCCACAAGCGCAGCCTCCTGCTCACCGATGAGGCGCAGGCGAGCCTGCCCGTCCTGCGCGAAGGCTTCGACAAGCTCGCAGAGGCGGGCCGGCTACTCTCCTCGCGGGTCGACTCCGGCAAGCTCACCGTCTCCGTCGCCCCTTCGCTCGCCGCAAAGTGGCTGGTGCCGCGTCTCGACCGGTTTCACGAACTGCATCCCGATCTCGACGTCTGGGTGTCCGCCGACATGGAAGTGGTCGACTTCGCGGCCGACGACGTCGACGTCGCCATCCGCTACGGCGGCGGCAACTATCCGGGCGTCGTCGTCGAGCACCTGATGGCGGAATCGATCGTGCCGGTGTGCAGCCCCCGGCTTCTCATCGGCGAGCACCCGCTGAAGACGCCATCCGATCTCGCGCATCACACGCTCCTGCACGACGGCAGCCCCGACAAGGACGAAAGCTGTCCGACCTGGCCGATGTGGCTGAAGGCGGCGGGCGTCAAAGGCGTCGACGGTTCGCGCGGCCCGAAATTCAACCAGTCGAGTCTCGTCATCGAGGCGGCGGTCGCCGGCAAGGGCGTAGCGCTCGCCAAGTCGCAGCTCGCCCTCGCCGATCTTGAAGCGGCGCGTCTCGTCGTGCCTTTCGACATGACGACGCCGAGCGCCTTCGCCTATTACGTCGTACACCCTCAATCGAAGAGCGCCGCCGCGCCCGTCAGGGCTTTCAAGGCGTGGCTGCACGCGGAAGCAACGCCGGCGAGCGAGCCGACCGCGGCAGCCCTCAGATAATAATAGTGGCGCGAATAAACGGGCGCCTTTACTCTCGCATTTCACATCAGAGAAGAAATAGCGGGGGCTGTCAGTGAAAATAATCTTGACTGGACTTGCGGCCGGCTGCGCGATGTTCTGGCAATCGGCGCCGGCGATCGCGCAGGCCGACGCGCCCGAACCGGCGCTTTCCGAGCAAAGCGACGCCGATCAGTTTTTCGCTTCGGACGCGGCGGCGATCGAAGCATGGATGCAGGAGTTCGTCGCCAGTCTGACGCCGCACACCGGCCTCGTTCCCCTCGACGGCGCCGAGGCGACCCTCGACGTTTCGGACGGCTATGTATTTCTCGACCGGAAAGACGCGCGACGCGTCCTCGAGGAAGCCTGGGGCAATCCGCCGGACGAAACCGTGCTCGGCATGATCATGCCGGCGGGCGCGACGCCGTTCGACGACGAGGCGTGGGCGGCGACGGTCACCTATCTCTCCGATGGCTATGTCTCCGACAAGGACGCGGCCAAGATCAATTACGACAAACTGCTTTCGGATCTCAAAAAAGACGCTCTCGCCAGCAACAAGTGGCGCGCCGAAA
Source organism: Pseudomonadota bacterium (assembly GCA_036337175.1). Lineage (GTDB taxonomy): Bacteria > Pseudomonadota > Alphaproteobacteria > Caulobacterales > Parvularculaceae > Amphiplicatus. The sequence goes on along the minus strand of JAYZEQ010000002.1, from coordinate 434,604 downwards.
ACGGCTACGAGCGGATCGAGATCATCGGCTGGGCGCAGAATCCGACATACGACGCCGACACTCACAAGATGTACTGGGCGAAGGAGCTGCAGTTCGGCGACAGCCCGGTCCGCACGCTGAACTACGACGTGCGGGTTCTCGGCCGGCGCGGCGTTCTGGTCATCGGTTTCGTCGCCGGCATGAGCCAGCTCGCCGCCATAGAGGCGAGCGCGCCGGGCGTGCTGGCGATGGCGAACTTCGACCCCGGCTCGACCTATGCGGAATACGTGCCCGGCGTCGATCAGAAGGCGGCGTACGGGCTCGTCGGGCTCGTCGCCGGCGCGGCGATCGCGAAAAAGACGGGCCTACTGGCGGCGATCCTTTTGTTCGGAAAAAAATTCATCGTCCTCATCATCGCCGGTTTCGCAGCGATGTTCGGGGCTATCAAGCGCTTCTTCTCCACCAAAGCCGACTGAGACTCGCGAGAAAAGAAGCTGATTTTACGGCTTTTTTGAACAAGAGCCCCCCGCGTCTATTGGGGGAGAGAGCGACGCGGGGGGCGTGCAACTGGGCCTGAGGGGGAGAGCCAGACCTCGCTGCAGGGTGCAAAATAGTCAGCGATTGCGGCGATACAAGCGCATTGATTGCGACGTTTCGGCGCCTCGCGGCCAAGTGATGTAACGACATCTCGGCGCGAATTTATTTCGGCGGAATGGGAATAAAATCGTCAATGCTCCGCACGCCGATCACGCGCGGTTGATTGCCGGAAGTTCATGCAAGGCCAAGCTCATCGAGGCAGGCGCACACCGCCTCGAACACCAGCATGGTCGAGGCGTGGCGTTGCGGATAGTCGCGCACCGGCTCCAGCGCCGCGAGGCCGGCCCAGCGCACGCCCGAGGGAGGCGCGCCGTTTTCTTTGAGCATCGCCTTCATTTCGTCGCGCAGCCGGTAAAGCTCCGCGGGGGCGGCGCCGACGATGTTGCGGGCGACGATCGAGGCCGAAGCCTGCCCGAGGGCGCAGGCCCGCGCCTCCATGCCGAAATCGGCGACGCGGCCATCCTTGACGATCAGGTCGACCTCGACCTCCGAGCCGCAGACGCGGCTGACCTTTTTCGCCGAGGCGTCCGGGTTTTCGAGCCGGCGCGCCGGCGGGATCGCCGTCGCGGCGTCGAGGATTCGGTCGCTGTAGAGGTCGCTGAGCATGGGGGTGATATAAGACCGGCCCGGGTCAGGCGCAAAGCCGCGAACAACAGCCGCACCCGACGACGCGCGTCCGTCTTGATTACCGGCCGCATTGGAGACACAACGCCTCCGACCCCGTTTTCCAGATCGAAAAGGACACGTTGATGAAAGCCCCCATGCATGTCGCCGTCACCGGCGCGGCCGGCCAGATCGGCTACGCCCTGCTGTTTCGCATCGCCGCCGGCGACATGCTCGGAAAGGACCAGCCCGTCGTCCTGCATCTCCTCGAAATCACCCCGGCGCTGAAAGCGTTGAACGGCGTGGTGATGGAGCTCACCGACTGCGCCTTCCCGCTGCTGCACGGGATCGTCGCGACGGACGACGCCGACAAGGCGTTCGACAATGTCGATTGCGCGCTTCTCGTCGGCGCCCGTCCGCGCGGCCCCGGCATGGAGCGCAAGGATCTTCTGTCCGCCAACGGCGCGATCTTCGCGCCGCAGGGCAAGGCGTTGAACGCGCGCGCCAAGCGAGACGTCAAGGTGCTGGTGGTCGGCAACCCGGCCAACACCAACGCGCTGATCGCCCAGGCGAACGCCCCTGACCTCGACCCGCGTTGTTTCACGGCGATGATGCGCCTCGATCACAACCGCGCCATCGCGCAGGTCGCCGGCCAGACCGGCAAGCATTCGACCGACGTCAAGCGCATGACGATCTGGGGCAACCACTCGACGACGCAGTATCCCGACCTGCATCATGCGACGGTGGCCGGCAAGCCGGCGCTCGATCTCGTCGAGGCCAAATGGTACGAGGAAACCTTCATTCCTGTCGTGCAGAAGCGCGGCGCCGCGGTGATCGAGGCGCGCGGCGCCTCGTCGGCGGCGTCGGCCGCTTCCGCCGCAATCGACCATATGCGCAACTGGGTTCTCGGCACGCCGGACGGCGACTGGGTGTCGATGGCGGTTCCCGCCGACGGCTCCTACGGCGTCAAGGAAGGCGTCATCTATGGCTATCCCGTGACCTGCAAGAACGGCGCATACGAGATCGTCAAGGGCCTCGACATCAACGACTTCTCGCGCAAGCGCATGGATGCGTCGGAGGCGGAGCTTCGCGGCGAGCGCGACTCCATCGCCGGTCTCCTGAAAGCGTAACAGGCGGTTCCGTTAAAGAAAAAGCGCCCGGACGACGGTCCGGGCGCCTTGTTTTCTACGGCAGGTCGAAGAGTAGAAATTCGGTCTTCGGCGCCAGCGCCTTGAGGCGCAGGACCTCTTCCTGCTCGATACGCGCGCCGTCGCCGGCCTGCATCGTCGCGCCCGCGACCTCGACGCCGCCCTTGGCGATCTGCAGCCAGCCGTAACGGCCGGGCGCGAAGCGGTGCTCGACTTCCGCGCCTTCGTCCAGCACGGAGGCGTAAAGATCCGTCGCCTGATTGATCTTCAGCGATCCGTCGCGGCCGTCGCCGGAAGCGACGAGCTTCAGTCCGCCGTTGCGTTCGTCGCCGAAGGCTTTCTGGGCGTAGCCGGCTTTCAGGCCGCGCGCGTTGGGCAGCAGCCAGATCTGCAACAGGTGCAGCGGCTCGGTTTTCGAGGCGTTGTACTCCGAATGGGTCACGCCCGCGCCGGCGCACATATATTGCACCTCGCCCGGCCTGATGACGCCGCCGCCGCCGGTCGAATCCTTGTGAGCCACCGCGCCGTCGAGAACATAGGTGATGATCTCCATGTCCTGATGCGAATGCGGCGGAAATCCCGCGCCGGGTTCGACCGTGTCCTCGTTGATGACGCGCAGCGCGCGAAAGCCCATGTGATCGGGATGGTAGTAGTTGGCGAAGGAAAAGGTGTGGTTGGCCTTGAGCCAGCCGTGATTGGCGTGGCCGCGGTCGATCGCCTTCCTGATGGTGATCATGGAAGCCTCCTTTGGGAGCGGATTGTCAGGGATTTGGGCGCGCAAAGACAAGCGCCCCGTTCGTTTGGATAAGTAGGAAGCCGGAGGGGGCTTCAAAGGGGCCCGTCCGTCACGAGATAGTGAGCGCGGCGTCGCTCAGTCCTTGATCGGATTGTCCGGCATCACTCCTGTGGGCGTGAACAGGATGACGAGCGCGGCGAGAGCGAGCAGCGCGCAGAGGACGCCGATATTGATGCGCACCGCATGCTTGGCGGAGCGCCGTTCAAGCCAGGTGCGCGGCCGGATGCCCTTGTAGGCGTAAACGCCCTGCGACGACAGCATGATGCAGAGAACGTTGACGGCGAGCAGCAGCGCGGCGCGGGCCGCGAAGGCGATTTCGCCGGCTCCAAGAAAGAGGCCGATGGCCGCCGCCGGCGGCAGCAGCGCCACCGCCACCATGACGCCGACGAGCGCGCTGGAGACGCCGGTGGCGATCGACAGCGCCGCCGCCGCGCCGGCGGCGAGCGCCAGCGCGATCGAGTCGAGACCGACGACGGTGCGGCTCATCAGCTCGTGGCTCTCGAAGCGGATCGGCATGACGACGCCGATCAGCGCCGCCGCCGCGACGCCGAGCAGCAGCCCCGCCGCGGCGTTTCGGGCGGCCCGCGCGATCAGCCTGATGTCGCCGAGCGCCGAGCCGAAAGAGAAGGCGAGAATGGGTCCCAGCAGCGGCGCGATCACCATCGCCCCGATGACGGCGGCGACATTGTCCGCATTGAGACCGATGGCGGCGACGACCGTCGACGCCAGCGTCAGAATGAAGAAATCGGAAGAGAGCGCCGCGCCGTCGGCGACGTCTTCGTAGATCTCCTCGCGCAGGGCGACCCGCCGCTGCTTTTCACGGTCGTTTTCCTTGTCCTCCTCAAGGACCGGCGCCGTCGCCTCGACCGGCAGCACGAGAATGCGCCAGCCGTCGGCGCTCTCGCAGATCGACTGCAGCCGGTCGACGAATTTCTGGATGTCGTCCTTGCCGAAAAACACTTTGAGAAGGCGCGCGCCGTTCTCGTCGGCCTCGAACATGCGGTAGTAGACCGGCTCGGCCGCCTCCACCGCCTCGCGCACGCGGTCGGCGCAGGAGTCGCTGAAGGTCGCCTCGATGAGCCGCATGGGTCAGCCCCTCCGCCAGGTCGCGCCGGACGGGCCGTCCTCGATGACGACGCCTTTTGCGGCGAGCTCGTCGCGGATGCGGTCCGACGTCGCAAAGTCCTTGGCCTTGCGCGCGGCGGCGCGCTCGGCGATGAGCCTTTCTATTTCCTCCGCTGACGGACCGCCTTCGCCGCCCTGCCTGAACCAGGCGGCGGGGTCGGCCTGCAGCAGGCCCATCAGCGCCCCGGCGGCCTTGAGATTCGCCGCCGCCCGCGCTTTCGCCGGACCTTCCGTCTGCACGGCGATGTCGCGCAGCTCGTGCAGGCCGGCGATGGCTTCGGGCGTGTTGAGATCGTCGTCGAGCGCGAGAACGATGGACTGCGGCGGCTTGTCCGCGGCGGCGCCCGGCGCTTCGCCGAGCAGCCGGTAGAAGCGGTCGAGCTGGCGTTTCGCCTGTTCGATCAGCTCTTCGGTCCATTCGAGCGGCTGGCGGTAATGGGCCGACAGGAGCGCGAAGCGCAGGACCTCCCCCGGCCATTTCTGCAGGAGATCGCGCGGCAGCACTACGTTGCCGAGCGATTTCGACATCTTGTCGGCCCCCATCCTGAGAAAGCCGTTATGCAGCCAGTAGCGGGCGAGCGGCGCGCCGCCATGCGCGCAGGCGCTCTGGGCGATTTCATTTTCGTGGTGCGGAAAGCGCAGATCCTGCCCGCCGCCGTGAATGTCGATGGTTTCGCCCAGCGCCTTCTCGATCATCGCCGAGCATTCGAGATGCCAGCCGGGACGCCCCCTCCCCCACGGACTGTCCCAGCCCGGCTCGTCGTCCCTCGACGGCTTCCACAGCACGAAGTCGGCGGGATTCTCCTTGTACGGCGCAACTTCGACGCGCGCGCCGGCCAGCATCTCGTCGCGATCGACGTTGGAAAGCCTGCCGTACCCGTCGAAGCGGTCGACAGCGAACAGGACGTGCCCTTCGGCCGCATAGGCGAAGCCGCCGGCGACGAGCCTTTCGATCAGCGCGGTCATCTCCCCGATATGGCCGGTGGCGGCCGGCTCAAGCGTCGGCGGCAGGACCCCGAACGCCGCCGTCTCCTCGCGGTAGATCCTCGCGTATTTCGAGGTGATCTCGGCGATGGGCGCGCCGGCGTCGCGCGACGCCTTGATTATCTTGTCGTCGATGTCGGTGATGTTGCGGGCGTAGACCACATGCGCCGCGCCGTAATGATGGCGCAACAGGCGGAACAGGAGATCGAAAACCACCGCCGCGCGGAAATTGCCGATATGGGCGTGGTTGTAGACCGTCGGCCCGCAGACATACATCGTCACGCGGCTCGGATCGGCGGGGACGAAGGCGCGCTTTTCGCGCGTCATGGTGTCGTAGAGGGCGAGGGCCATAGGTTTGAGGGGTTAGGTTTTGGGTTTTAGGGAGCGCGCGTTTCCTGTAATCCCTAACACCTAAAACCCAAACCCCGAAACCCGGCAACCCATGCAGGACAGCATCGAAGAAACCACCGCCTTCCGTCCGAAGTTCGGCGCGGACGGCCTTATCGCCGTCGCCGTCACCGACGCCGCGACGAAAGAGCTTCTGATGCTCGCCTGGATGAACCGCGAGGCGCTGGAAAAAACCGTCGCGACCGGCGACGCCTGGTACTGGTCGCGGTCGAGAGGCGCGCTGTGGCGCAAGGGCGAAACTTCCGGGCACGTTCAGAAAGTCGTCGAGATCAGGACCGACTGCGATCAGGACGCGCTCGAACTCGCCGTCGAGCAGACAGGCCCCGCCTGCCACACCGACCGACGCTCGTGCTTTTACCGCGTCGTCGAGAAAGCCGCCGACGGCGTCCGCCTGACGTTCCGCGAATAAGACTTTACCCCATGCCGCTGACGCCCTCGCGCTGCGCGTGCTTGCGGCTGTCGAGTATCTTCACGCGCACCGCGAGCCCGATCCAGCTTGCGTGAAAGGCGAGCAGGAAGGCGAGAACCACGGCGCCGGGGATGGGCCCCACGGTCATGCGGAACAGCATCTCGCTCCACGAATCGAGCGGCGTCGGATGCACGATGATTTTGCCGAAATAGGCGACGGCCTGGAACATGAATATCCACATATAGTTGCGCCTGAGGCGCCGGCCGATCGCCCGCCAGAAGCCGATATGGTATTGCGGCGCGAGATAGTCCTTGGCCAGAACATCCTGCCATTCGCCAGGGTCCGGACGGTGCGAACGCAACAGCAGCGGCGCGTAGAAATTCGTCTCGATCCAGCGGCAGCGCGCCCGCCACACATTGAAATAGCGATAGCGGCGCGCCTCGAGGATGAGGAACATGGCGATAAGAATGACGACGAGCAGCAAGGGCAGCGCCGACACTTCGGGGTCGGCGTAAGAGATAGACAGGGCGAGGCCGAGCGTCACCACCGACCAGTTGGTGGTTGCGTCGAGACGGGTGCGCCAGATGGTCGAGCGGTAGACTTCGCCGCGATAAAGATGGGCGATCGCGCCGATTTCGGCGTTGTCGAACTTGTTGCCGGTGCCGCCCGGCGGCGTCTGCCAGTTGCGCCAGTCTTCCGCCATCGGGCGATTCTCCGCCTGTTGGGGCCGGCTGGCAAGAACGCCAGGACGGATGACAAGCCCCGCCGCGCCCCTTAAGCGTGGCGCGCCCGCCCGATTCAAACGCGACCGACCATGACCGCTTCACCGCCCCCGCCGGCGCCCGTTTCCTATCGCGAGGTCATCCGCCTCGCCTGGCCCGCCTCGGTCGCGGCGTCGGTCACGCCGCTGCTCGGCGCCATCGATGTCTGGGCCCTCGGCCAGTCGTCGCGCCCGCTCGATATCGCCGCCGTGGGCCTCGGTTCGGTGATCTTCTCCCTCGCCTACTGGACTTTCGGCTTCATCCGCATGAGCGTCGCCGGCCTCGCAGCGCAGGCGGCGGGCGCCGGCGACGAGACAGAGACGCGCGCGGCGCTGATCCGCGGCGCGCTGCTCGGCGGCGGCGTCGGGCTGGCGCTCGTCATCCTGCAATGGCCGGTCGGGACGCTGGCTTTCGCCGGCCTCTCCTTCGATTCCAAAGCCAGCGCCGAGACCCTCGCCTCGGCGCGAGCCTATTACGATTTGCGCATCTGGGGCGCGCCCTTCGCCCTCGCCTCCTACGCTGCATTCGGCTGGCTCTCGGCGCGGCGGCGCACCGACTATCTGATGATCGTCAGTCTACTGATAACTGGCCTGAACATTGCGCTCGACGTGTGGTTCGCTCTGATTCTCGGCTGGGGCGCGGCGGGCGTCGCCGCCGGCACCGCCATCGCCGAATTCGCCGGCTTCCTCGCCTGCCTCTATTTCGTCGGCCGCATCATGCTGAAGCACGGCGGCCTCAGGACCGACTGGAGCCGGGCGACGCTGCTCGCCCCGCAGGCGCTCGCCCGCACCGTCTCGATCAATCGAGACATCTTCATCCGCACCATTCTGCTCGCCTTCTCCTTCGCCTGGTTCGTGCAGCGCGGCGGCGCATTCGGCGACGTCACCCTCGCCGCCAACCAGACCCTCCTGCAACTCTTTCTGTTCACCGGGCTCGCCCTCGACGGCACGGCGATCGCCGCAGAAACGCTGGTCGGCCAAGCCATCGGCGACAGGGACCGGGCGCGCGGCCTCGCCCGTTACCGCGCCGCCGTGCGCCGGACCTTCATCGTCGCCGGCTGGGGCGCGTTGTTCTGCGTGGCGCTGTATGCTGTCTTCGGCGACGCTATCGTCGGACTGCTGACGCCGGACGGCGCCATCCGCGAAACGGCTTCCCGCTATATGATCTGGGTGATCTTGAGCCCGCTCGCCGTGGTGGTCGGCTTCCAGCTCGATGGAATTTTCATCGGCGCCACAAGGGCGCGCGAGATGCGCGATTCCATGTTCGTAGCCGCCCCCGTTTTCATCGCTTTGTCGGTCGTTCTCGCCGAAGGCTTCGGCAATCACGGGCTCTGGGCGGCGTTCCTCGTTTATTTTCTAATGCGCGCAACAACACTTTCCCTTTACCTTTCCAAAATACAAAAGCTCTTCGCTGAATAGAAGTCTTTATCTGGCTGGAGGGGCAGTCTCGTCGATAAAGAATGGCTGCGGAGACGCGCGAGTGACGAGACGGCTGGCCCTGCGCCTGAAGCACGAAATCCTCGGAACGCCCCTCGAGCCTGCCGCCATCTTCATGGCCAACCGGCTCCTGCCCTTGCTGCGCGACGGCGCGCGCGCCACCCCCTCGCAGCTCGCATTTGAATCTCTGTATGTCGACCGCGTCATCGCACGCATCCTGAAGCCCGACACGACCTGCATCGACGTCGGCGCGCATATCGGGAGATTTCTGAGCCTGTGCATCCGGCTCGCGCCTAAAGCCGCGCACGTCGCGGTCGAGCCAACGCCGTGGAAGGCGGACTGGCTGAAGCGTAAATTCAGAACAGCCGCAATCGTCAACGCCGCACTCGCCGACGCGCCGGGACGGCTGCCCTTCGTAGAGGATCTGGAGGCGCCTGCTTTCAGCCGGCTCGATCTCGTAGCCAACGGAAAATACTCCGACAACGGATCTCCAGCGCTGACGCGCTACGATGTCGCCATCGAAACTCTCGACCGTATCGCCGCGGGGGCCGGCAAAATCGGTTTCATCAAAATAGACGTCGAAGGCGCGGAGCACCTGGTGATCAAAGGCGGCGAACAAACCATTGCGCGCGACCGGCCGGCTATCGTCTTCGAGGCCGGCGCAGTGAAATCACGTCACGCCAAGAACGGAACGGCGGAGCTGGCTTTTTCGCTTCTGACCGAGAAGCTCGGCTACAAGGTGCAGACGCCGCTGCAGTTTCTGTTGTCGAAAAACGCGCTGACCATGGATCATTTCGTCGGCGCGCGTTCCTATCCTTTCACGGCGCTGAACTTCGTGGCGACTCCCGCCGACTGATCTACTCGGCGCCGACGGCTTCGGCGACGCTGGCGAATCCGTCCGCCTGCAGGAAACCGGGAAGCTCGCCGACGATCTGCGCGACAAGGCCCGGTCCGTGGAAGACCAGCGCCGTGTAGAGCTGCACCAGCGATGCGCCGGCGAGAATTTTCACATACGCCTCGCGCGCCGAGGAGACCCCGCCGACCCCGACGAGCGGCACCTCGCCAGCGAGCGCCTGGCGGAATTCGCGCAGCAAAGCCGTCGACGGCGCGAACAACGGCGCGCCGGAAAGACCGCCCTTTTCGGAAGCGTACGGACTCGACAGGCTCGAAGGACGCTCGATCGTGGTGTTCGACACGATCAGCGCGTCGAGTTTCGCCGCTCGCGCCGACGCCGCGATATCGGCCTTGTCGGCGTCGGCGAGATCGGGCGCCACTTTGAGAAACACCGGCGCCTTGCGCTGAAGTCCGTCGCGGGCGGCGAGCACGCGCGCGAGCAGATCGTCGAGCGCCGCCCTGTCCTGCAAGGCTCTGAGGCCCGGCGTGTTCGGCGAGGAAATGTTGACCGTATAGAAATCGACGAGCCTCTCGAGGCGCCTGACGCCCGCGACATAATCCTCGACCCGGTCGGCTGAATCCTTGTTGGCCCCGAGATTGACGCCGACGATCCCCTTCAGGCGGCGGCGCGAGCGCAGCCTCTCGGCAATCCTGTCGAGGCCGTCATTGTTGAAACCATAACGATTGATGACGGCGAGATCCTCGCGCAGGCGGAAGACGCGCGGGCGGTCGTTGCCCGGTTGAGGCTTCGGCGTCACGGCCCCGACTTCAACGAAACCGAAGCCGAGCGCCAGCATCGCGTCCGGAACCTGGGCGTTCTTGTCGAAGCCGGCGGCGAGGCCGAGCGGGTTGGGAAATTCGACGCCGGCGACGACGGTTTTAAGCCGCGGATCGGGCGCAAGCCGCGCGCGCGGACCGACGCCGGACGCCATCGCCTTCACGGTCAGCGCATGGGCCCTTTCGGGATCGACGAAGCGCATGGCGCGGGCGGCGGCGTCGGCGAGATACAGCGGCGCTCTCATGCGCCCTCTTCGCCGGCGAAACGGAACGAACCGTCCGTTTGCTGAGCAAGCGGGCGCGCCCGGCTGACGCTCGCCGCGGCGAGGCGGCCGTAATAATGCGGAAACATCTCGCCGCGCTTCGGAGCCAGCTCGAACTTCACGCCCGCATCGATTTCGCTGCGCGGAATTTCGAGCGCGACGAGATCGCCGGCGCCGGCGTAGTGCAGCCGCGCCGTCTCCAGAACCTGCGCGGCGGTCGACAGGTGCATGAAGCCGTCGCGGCGGTCGATGGCGCTCCACGCCACCTCGCCCGCCGCCTGCGCCGTCGACCAGTCCGCCGCCGTCGTCAGCTTGTACAGAACTTCCTCGCTCATGCCGCTTCGCTATCGCGCCTTGCGTCCGCCGGCAAGCGCGGGCGGCGAACTGGACAAGGCCGGCCGAACGCTGCCCAATGCGGCCCCATGAAATGGGGGCGCATCCTCTCCGGAATCCTCTTCGCCGCTCTGGTGTTCGCAGGCGTTTCCGCCGCCGGCCAGCCGGAAAAGATCGTGTGGACGGCGGCGATCACCGCCCTCACCGCCTTCTGGTGGATGACCGAAGCGCTGCCGATCCCCGCCACCTCCATCGTCCCTTTCGCCCTGTTTCCCATGGCGGGCGTGCTCGACGAACGGCAGGCGGCGGCGGCGCTCGGCAGCTACGTCATTATTCTCCTGATGGCGTCGTTCATGCTGTCGAAGGCGTTGGAAAAATCAGGGGCCCACGAGCGCCTCGCGCTTTACATGATCCGGCTGATGGGGGTTTCTGGCCGACGCCTCGTGTTCGGCTTCATGGTCGCCTCGGCGATTCTCTCCATGTGGATATCGAACACGGCGACGACGCTGGCGCTTTCCACCATGGCCCTCGCCATCCTCGCCCGCGCCGAGAACCCGAGGCTCGCCGCGCCCCTGCTGCTCGGCATCGCCTACGCCTCATCGTTCGGCGGCACGGGCACGCTGATCGGCACGCCGCCCAACCTGATTTTCGCCGACGCCTATTTCAAGGCGACGGGCGAGGAGTTCACCTTCGTGCGCTGGATGGCGGTCGGCGTCCCCGGCGTGGTCATCGGCACGCCGCTGATGGCGCTGTGGCTGACGCGCTCCATGGGCGGCGTCACCGCCCCTATGCTGAAGAGTCCGGGAGCATGGCGCGTCGAGGAAATCCGCACCCTGATCGTCTTCGGCGTCGCTGTCGCCGCATGGATCACGCGATCCGAACCTTTCGGCGGCTGGGGCGGACTGCTCGGCGTCGAGACGGCGGGCGATTCGACGGTCGGGGTTCTCGCCGTCGTGCTGATGTTTCTCGTACCGAACGGCAAGGGCGGCGCGCTGCTCGACTGGAAGACCGCCAACGACATACCGTGGGGCATGCTGCTCCTGTTCGCGGGCGGCATCTGCATCGCGGCGGCGTTCCGCGCGAGCGGCCTCGACGCAGTGATCGGCGAAGCGATGGGCGGGCTCGCCGGCGCGCCCTTGCTGCTGATGATGCTGGGGCTGTGCCTGTCGGTGACTTTCCTCACCGAGATCACCTCGAACACCGCGACGGCCAACCTGCTGATGCCGCTGCTTGCGGCGGTCGCTGCGGGGGCCGGGACGAAGCCGGAGCTATTGATGATCCCTGCGGCGATCTCCTGCTCCTGCGCCTTCATGCTGCCGGTGGCGACGGCGCCGAACGCCATCATCTATGCGACCGGCCGCATCTCCATCGCCCAGATGGCGCGCGAAGGTTTTGTCCTCAACTTCATCATCGCAACGGTCGTCGCCGGCGTCTGCTGGGTGTTATTGCGATAATTATCCGGGCGTCGTTGAGCCTTGCGCGTACGCCTCGCAGCCCCGCAGGCGAATGAAAGCGGCGACTTGCGGACGAGCAGCCTCTGAAGCTTCATCATAAGCGCCGGCTTGCATGACGGTCTCGCAAGGCGATTCCGCAAAGATTTAATCTGCAACGGCGGGAACGGCCGGACCTGCGCGCGCGTTGCTCTCAGGCGTCCATACAAAGGAGGAACGCCATGACCGACAACCGCGACAAGCGTCAACACCCTGACAAGCCTGAAATCGACCGCCCGCTGCGCGACGAGGAACGCCGCGATCAGGATCCGCGCGCCCAGAAGCGCAACGAAGACGATCAAAGCGACGAAGACCAGCCCGGCCAGGGCGGGCGCAATCCCGCCGAGAGATAATCGATGAGCATAAGGAGCGCCGCCAGGCGGCGCCCCTTATTGTGAACAAAAGCCGCTTGCCGCCGCCTTCACGGACGGCGATCCTGCGGCATGAAACTCTATTACGCTCCGACATCGCCCTTCGCCCGAAAGGCGCGCATCGCCGCCCTTGAGCTAGGGCTCGATTCCCAGATCGATCTTATAGAATCAAATCCGTGGACGGATGAACCGCTGCGGGCGATCAATCCGCTGGCGAAAGTCCCGGCGCTGATCCGCGCCGACGGCGGCGTGCTCTATGAGTCGGCTGTCATCTGCGACTATCTCGACGAATACGCCGGCCGCCGACTGTTTCCCGGACACGGGCCCGAACGATGGCGGGCGCTGCTCCTGCAGGGGCTCGCCGACGGCGCCTCAACGGCGGCGGGCCGCCTTTTCGCCGACCAGAGGCGGCCGGCGGACGAACGGCCGGAAAGCATGATGGCGCGGTTCGCGGCGGCTATCGACGCGGCGCTCAACCAGCTCGACAGCACGCCGCTATACGACAAGCGGCTCACCATCGGCGAAATCTCGGCGGCGGCGTTTCTCGCCTATCTCGATTTCCGCTGGCCGGATCGCGACTGGCGCGGCGGCCGAAAGCGCCTCGCAGACTGGTTCGCGCTCATGGAGCAGCGCCCGTCGATGCTGGCGACGGCTTACCGGACTTTCCCCGCTTAGACGGAATTATCCGACGGAATCGAGCGTCATGTGGCGGGCGCGGGCCGCGCGTTCGATCGCCTGCGCGCCCTCGTCGCTGACGTCGAGCGTGTTGCGCACCAGTTCGAGGATGCGAATCTCGGTCATCTCAAGGCCTTCATCAGCCGTCACCACATCGACCACGGCGGCGTAAGCCGTCTCGGCGAGATGGTCCGGCAGGGCCGCCGCCGCCGCCGCGAGGACCTTGTGCATGCCGTCTTCGGACGACATCAGCCTGCCGCAGGCTTCCGATGTCGCCACCAGGTCGGATTCGTCGCCGTTGCTGAACAGCGGAAAGGAGCGCACCACCCGGCCGATGGTCCGGAGCTCGCGTTCGTTGATCCGTCCGTCGGACGCCGAGGCCATGACCATCAGGTAGATGACGGCTTCCTGCGGGGTGAGCTGGGCGACGCGTTCGGCGGGCATTCAGGACTCCGGGGTTGCGTTGGCGCGCAACCTATAGGCGCGCCCGCCGCTTGCCAAGGCTCGCGTTCCGCCGCGAGGTTGCCGGTTGCCGGTTGCAGGTCTATGGGGTGCGCACGCAATCCCGCTCCGCAACCGGCAACCGCGCATGACCGCCCGCACTTTTTCTCCCGCCGACATCGACGCTGCAAAATCCTGGCCCTTTCAGGAGGCGCGCGCGCTCGTCAAACGGCTGGAAAAGATGAAGGCGCCGGAAGACCGCCCGGTGGTGTTCGAGACCGGCTACGGGCCGTCCGGCCCGCCGCATATCGGCACGTTCGGGGAAGTGGCGCGCACCACCATGGTGCGGCGCGCCTTCGAACTGCTGACCGGACGTCCGACGCGGCTGATTTCATTTTCCGACGACATGGACGGCATGCGCAAGGTGCCGCCCCACCTGCCGAACCAGGACCTTCTCGCGAAATATCTCCAGATGCCGCTCACCGTCGTGCCCAATCCGTTCGGTACGGAGCATCCTTCCTTCGCGCACCACAACAACGCGCAGCTTCGCGCTTTCCTCGACCAGTTCGGCTTCGACTACGAATTCGTCTCCGGCACGGAGTGCTACCGTTCCGGCCGCTTCGACGAGACGCTGATCCGCGTACTCGACCGCTACGACGCGGTGATGGACATCATCCTGCCGACGCTCGGCGAGGAGCGTCGCGAAACCTACTCGCCGATCCTGCCGGTCTCTCCGGCGACCGGCCGCGTGCTCTACGTGCCGATGCTGGAGATCGATCCGTCGAAGGGCGAAGTGGTGTTCGAGGACGAGGACGGAACGAAAGTGCGATCGTCCGTAACTGGAGGACGCGCCAAACTGCAATGGAAGGCCGACTGGGCGGGGCGCTGGTTCGCGCTCGGCGTCGATTATGAAATGGCGGGCGAAGATCTCACCGAATCGACGCGGCTTTCCTCGCGCATCGTCCGCGCCCTCGGCGGCGAGCCGCCCGCCGGCTTCAACTATCAGCTCTTCCTCGACGAGGAAGGCAAGAAGATTTCGAAGACAAAAGGCAACGGCATTTCCATCGAGCAATGGCTGACCTACGCCTCGCCGGAAAGCCTTTCGCTCTACATGTTCCAGAACCCCAAGGCGGCGAAGAAGCTTTACTTCGACATCATCCCGAAAACCGCCGACGAGTATCTCGCGCACCTTGCGAAGTATTCCGAACAGCAGGGCGCGGCGGCCCTCGACAACCCGGTCTGGCACATTCACGAAGGCGCTCCGCCGGCGGATATTTCGCCGGTCTCGTTCGCGCTTCTTCTCAATCTCGTCAGCGCCACGGGATCGGGGGATCCGGCTTTGCTCAAGGGCTTCGTCGCCAAATACCGCCCGACCGCTTCACCCGGCGCGTTGGCCGCCGCCGAACGGCTGATCGGCTATGCGGCGCGCTATTTCGAGGATTTCATCAAGCCGAAGAAAAATTTCCGCGCGGCGAGCGGTCAGGAACGCGCCGCTCTCAACGCGCTCTCAGCGCGGCTCAAGGAAATCGGCGACGGCGCGGAAGAAGACGCTTACCAGACCGCGACCTTCGACGCCGGCAAGGCGAACGGCTACGAGAAGAATATCCGCGACTGGTTCACTGCGATCTACGAAGTCGTGTTCGGTCAGCCTGAAGGTCCGCGCATGGGCCCGTTCGCCAAGATCTACGGCGCCGCGAACACGGCGGCGTTGATCGACGACGCGCTTTCCCGATCGTAATCATTTCCATTTTTTCACGCCGGAACTCCGTTCGCCGGCCATTGTTTCAAGGCGGCAGGGCGCCATTGCGCCCCGCTCGCTGTTGCATTCAGTATACGGAGTTCATCATGAAATCATCGCTCTTGTTCGCCGCCGCCTCGCTCGCCGCCCTCGGCGCGGCCGCGCCCGCCGCGGCGCAGGACTATGGCCGCACTTACTGGACGGTCAACGCCGGCGCCTCGTTCCCGCCGGACCAGGATCTCGACGGCCGGTTCGAGGACGATGGCGAGTCCATTCCCTTCGCCGGCGAAGTCGAATTCGATCCGGGATTTTTCGGATCAGTCGCCTATGGCTGGAACTTCTCGCCCCTCGACCGTTCCGGCTTCGGCGTCGAGGTCGAAGGCTTCTATCAGGCGCTCAACCCTGAGAACTTTTCCTTCGGCGGCCTCGATCTCGATCCCAATGTCGATGATGAAGAAGAATTCTTCGCCGGAAACGCCTCGATCTTCGGCGGACTGGTCAACGCCGTCTACCATATCCGCTCGGCGTCGAGCCCGTGGCGCGCCAAGCTTGGCGGCGGCGTCGGTTACGGCCGCCTCGCCTACGACATCGACGAGGCTTTCGACGACGGCGACGGAGCGCTCGTCTATCAGGGCTTCGGCGGCCTCGGCTACGCGCTGTCGGACCGGCTCGAAGCCAATTTGACGGCGCGCTATTTCGGCGCTTCCGACACCGAGTTCGACGACGACGACTTCTTCGCGGAGTCGCAGCTCAATTCGTTCGTCACGACGATCGGCCTCACCTGGTATAACTAATTTGCACGGCGGCGTCGGGCTCATACCCGTCGCCGCCGCCGTTATCTAAACATGAGATAACCCTGCATACGGCCCCAGCCCCTCAAGCAACGGCAGAAGGGCTTTGTTGTCGGGACGCCAGCGGCGGATCGAAGACCGATAGAGAGGCCGTCGCACCTGGCCGGCGCTGGCTGTCGATACGGGATTGGGATTGTCTTCAAAAGACAGGCATCTTTCCCACCACTCAAGACCCACATGGACCAAAAGCCGCTCAGTTTGCCCCCTTAGATCTTGAACCAGATCCTCGTAGCGGACTTTTAAAATCTCGTGGGGCTTCAGCGCGGCGCGCCAGTATTCCATCAACTCCTCGTACAGCCGGTAATATGAACCTAGTTCGTAAAGATCATACGCAAACGGTTGCCGGGTTCCGCCGAACTTTGTCGCATAACACGACAGGCATGTATCTATCGGATCCCGTACGACATGAACAAACCGCGCATTCGGGAATGTCAAATGAATGAGACCAACATACCACAAATTCCCAAGCATTTTATCCGTGAACCGAGGGGCGCCTCGTGTTATTGGTTCATTGATTTCCAGATACCGGCTTGCAAGCTTTTCAAGCTCCGCGTCGGTGAACGAAGGATCAGTTCTATAATTCGGAAGCACCGCTTCGACAGCTTTGTGAAATGCAGGCGTTTCACCAATAGCGGTTACGGACGGATGGGCGGAAAGGATTTGCTCGACCAGGCTCGTTCCGGACCGAGGCATTCCGAGAATAAATATTGGCTGGTCGGACAAGTTTCCGGCCCCGCGCCTTGAGCGAATTGCGTCATGGGTGAAGGCCGCCATGGTTCGCTCCGCGGCAGTCCGTTCGCCTTCCGGACTGAAGTTGATCTTTCCGCGCATCAATTTATTGGCGTCAGCTAGCAGATCAAACGCCTCCTGTTTGCGGTTGAGATCGTCATAGGCCTTGTTCAAGGCGAATTTTATAGCGACCACCTGCTCAATCGGCATGCTCGCTTGCTGCTTATGGAGGCTTTCCATTGCAGCAAGCTCAGGATCCCCTTCGGTGAAGGTTTTCATATAGGTCAGTATACGGTAATGCATGCAGTTGCCGGGCTCGATCCGTATCGCCTCGCGGATCGCGCACAAGGCCTCTTTCATATCGCCCATCTAAAAGCGGATATTGGCAAGGAGGTGATGCGCCGTGGCCATATACGGCTCCCGCGCAATCACTTCTCGCAGACAAGAATGCGCTACTTCGAACCGGCGGGCTGCTACGAGCAATTCAAAAAGCACATAGAGTATGGTCGGCTGGCTCGGCTTTAAATCAATCGACTTCGCATAACGCGCGATTGCGTCATCACTGCGGCCCAATCGCTGATATACCGCGCCAAGTTCTCTTTCTATCTCGTATGAAGCGCTATTGGCTGCGGAGGCCTCTTCCAGGAATTCCGCCGCCTCAGACGGCCTGCCGTCCTGGGCCAACAGGACGCCAAGCATATACAGCAGCTTAAAACCTCTGCCGTACCCCATCGCGGCCCGGTATTTTTCTTCCGCCTGACGATACTGGCGCCGGGAATGAAGTTCTTGCGCGGCTCTAACCAGAGAGTCCCCGGAAACCTCTTCTTCACTCACGCCGACGCCCCGCAGCCATAACATGAGGAACAAAGGATTCGCCGCGAGTAATTGACAAGCCTCGAGCGACAAAATGCCGGTTTCATGCGCCGAACAGAATTAAGGAGCAAGGGGGTGACCCTGAACACTTTATTCCCCGCCTGAACTCCCCACCTGAGCCTTGAAGGAACCATTCTTCCTAGAAGGCGTTCGCTTTCCATATGCGATGGAGGGCCAGATGAGGAAACTTGGCGTCGCCGCGCTCGCGGCGCTTATCGTCGCCGGCTGCGCGACGACTTACGGGCCGCGCTATGGACGAGCCGACGGTCCCCGCGACTACGGCTACTATGAGACGCAGCTCGACGAGAATCGCTACCGCGTTCAATACCGCGCGGAGGAAGGCGGCTATTACGCGGAGGATTTCGCCATGCGCCGTGCCGCCGAGCTGACGCTCGATCGTGATTATGACTGGTTTCAGGTGATCGGCCGCAGCCGCGCCATGCGCGACGAGGTTTTCGACCGCTACGAAGGCACGCGTTATTACGGCGACGACCGTTCGTACCGGGACCGACCGCGTTACGGAGACGGCTATGACGACTCCGTCGCGGTGCTGGAAATCGTCATGGGTTACAACCCGCCGCCTCGCGGCGCGTCGATCTACGACGCGCGCCGGGTCCTCGATTACCGCCCCCGCGAACGCTATTAGCGCCCGGCCCGCGCCGGCGGACGGAATCCGCCGGCGCCGAGCGCGGTTACTTGTTCGGCTGCGGGGTCACGCGCAGATACGGCTTGATCTCTTTCCAGCCTTTCGGGAACAGCTTCTGCATCTCGGCCTTGTCGGTGAGCGAGGGAACGATGATGCAGTCGTCGCCGTCCTTCCAGTTGACCGGCGTCGCCACCTTGTAATTGTCGGTGAGCTGCAGACTGTCGATGGTCCTCAGGATCTCGCGGAAATCGCGCCCCGTGGACGGGGGATAGGTGATGGTGAGGCGCAGCTTCTTGTTCGGGTCGATGACATAGACCGACCGCACGGTGATGTTCGCCGCCGCATCCGGATGGATCATGCCATAAAGCTTCGACACCTTATGGTCGGGATCGGCGAGGATCGGATACCAGATGTCGGCGCCTTGCGTCTCCTCGATGTCGCCGACCCATTTCTTGTGATCAGCGACCGGGTCGACCGACAGCGCGATGACTTTCACATTACGCTTGTCCCATTCTTTCCTGAGCCTCGAGACCTCGCCGAGTTCGGTGGTGCAGACCGGCGTGAAGTCCTTCGGATGGCTGAACAGCACCGCCCACTTGTCGCCGATCCACTCGTGGAACTTGATGGGCCCTTGAGTGGATTCCTGCGTAAAGTCCGGAACGGTCTGGCCGAGCAGCAATGTCATGACGGTTTCTCCCGAGTTAGCCGGCGCGCTTTGCGCGCCCTTGGCGCCGACCATATCGCCATGACGCGAGGCGAGAAAGACGGTTTCTGGCGCTCGCTTCCCCCGACTGCCAAGCGAACAGCGAACGCTTTTCGAATCACGGCTGCGCAGAGGCGCGTTCGTTCACATCTGCGAGACGCATTTCTGCGCGATGCGACGCGCATAAATTCAATGCGCCTTGTCAGCCACTTAGCGCTGAAATCGGAGACTTCTCCAAAGTCGGTGTCGCATCGTCGCCGCATTGTTGTTACATTGTTCGCCAAGTCACTGAATATTAAGAGCCAAGGCGTTAACCTTGTCCGGCGCGGCCCAGACTGTGTAACGGGGATGGCGACGGGCGTTGGTCTGGTTTTGCCGACCGGCGGCCAGGCGGGAGCGAGACAGAGACGGAGCGGGAAGACCGAACAAATCACGGGCGTGTCATGCGGCGTATGATTGGTCGAGGAACGGAGGAGAGAAGCGAGGGCGCACAGCCTTGCGCAGGCTCGATCCGGCCCCACATCATAAAGGAGCCGCCCTCGGGCGGCGGCCGCGAGGAGCCAGGTGAAAAGTCCCGCCTCTCAGATACGGACAACGGTTTTCAGGCGCGCGGCGGTCACACGGACCTCGCGCGTTTTTTGTTTGCGCAGCCGGCGGCCGGCTGCGTCGGCGGCGGGCGAGCCCTGGCCAGCGGGGCGGTGAGCACAGGTGAGTGGAACTGACATGAGCGGCGACAATCTCGACATTTTCGACCTCTTTTCGGAGAGCTACACGCGCGTCAAGCAGGAGGCGATGAGCCTTCGCGACTATCTGCTCGCCGCGCGCGACAATCCCATGCTGTATGCGAGCCCGGCCGAGCGGATGATCGCCGCGATCGGCGAGCCGGAGATGGTCGATACGTCGAAAGATCCGCGTCTGTCGCGGATCTTCTTCAACCGCACCATCCGCCGCTACAAGGCGTTCGACGGTTTCTACGGCATGGAGGACACGATCGAGCGGATCGTCTCCTACTTCCGTCACGCCGCGCAGGGGCTCGAGGAAAAGCGCCAGATCCTCTATCTTCTCGGCCCGGTCGGCGGCGGCAAATCCTCGCTCGCCGAACGGCTCAAAGAGCTGATGGAGCTCAATCCCATCTACGTCCTGAAAGCGGGAAGCGAAATCTCGCCGGTGTTCGAAAGCCCGCTCGGCCTCTTCCAGTCGGACGAGCTGAAATCGCTGCTCGAAGAGAAATACGGCATCGACAGGCGCCGCCTCACCGGGCTGATGAGTCCGTGGGCGGTGAAGCGTCTCGACGAATTCAACGGCGACATTTCGAAATTCGAGGTGGTGCGCCTCTATCCGTCGAAGCTGCGCCAGGTCGCCATCTGCAAGACCGAGCCGGGCGACGAGAACAACCAGGACATCTCCGCGCTCGTCGGCAAGGTCGACATACGGAAGCTTGAGCACTTCTCGCAGTCGGATTCGGACGCCTATTCCTATTCGGGCGGCTTGTGCCGTTCGAACCAGGGGCTTCTCGAATTCGTCGAGATGTTCAAGGCGCCGATCAAGGTGCTGCACCCGCTGCTCACCGCGACCCAGGAAAGCAACTATATCGGCACCGAATCGCTGGGACCCATTCCGTTTCAGGGGATCATCCTCGCCCACTCGAACGAGGCCGAGTGGCAGATGTTCCGCAACAACAAGCACAACGAGGCCTTCCTCGACCGCATCTGCGTCATCAAGGTGCCGTACTGCCTGCGCGTCACCGAAGAGCGCATGATCTATTCGAAGCTGTTGCAGAACTCCGAACTGGAAAGCGCCGCCTGCGCGCCGGAAACGCTCGACCTGCTCGCCCGCTTCTCCGTGCTGACGCGCCTTAAGGAGCACGAGAATTCCACCCTGTTCTCGAAGCTGCGCGTCTATGACGGCGAGAAGCTGAAGGACAGCGATCCGAAAGCGAAGTCGCACCAGGAGTACCGCGACGCCGCCGGCATCGACGAAGGCATGGACGGCGTCTCCACCCGCTTCGCCTACAAGGTGCTTTCGGAAACCTTCAACTTCGACACCGACGAGGTCGCCGCCGATCCCGTGCACCTGATGTACGTGCTCGAACTTGCGATAAAGCGCGAGCAGCTGCCCGACGAGACCGAGAAGCAGTATCTCGATTTCATCAAGTCGGAGCTGTCGGCCCGTTACGCCGACTTCATCGGCAAGGAGATCCAGAAGGCGTATCTCGAAAGCTATTCGGAATACGGGCAGAACCTGTTCGACCGTTACATCTCCTACGCCGATGCGTGGATCGAGGATCAGGACTTCAAGGACCCCGACACCGGCCAGCTTCTCGACCGCCAGACCCTCGACGCGGAGCTTTCGAAGATCGAGAAGCCGGCGGGCATCGCCAATCCGAAGGACTTCCGCAACGAGGTCGTCAAATTCACGCTTCGCGCCCGCGCGGCGAATAACGGCAAAAATCCCTCCTGGACCTCTTACGAGAAGCTTCGCAACGTCATCGAAAAGCGAATGTTCTCTCAGGTCGAGGATCTCCTCCCTGTCATCTCCTTCGACTCGAAGAAAGACAGCGAGACCGAGAAGAAGCACGAAAACTTCGTCGAGCGCATGGTCGACCGAGGCTACACGCCGCGGCAGGTCCGCCGGCTCGTCGAATGGTACATGCGGGTGAACAAAGCGGGTTAGGAAGGAAGTTCTTAGCGCGCAGCGCGTAGCGAGCAGGCAGCCGGCCTGTTACTACGCGCCAAGCGCTACGCACGACGCGCTAACATGAACAAATTCCACTTCATCGACCGCCGCAAGAACCCGAAAGGAAAGTCGCTCGGCAACCGCCAGCGCTTCCTCAAGCGGGCGCGCGCGCAGATCAAGGACGCGGTGCAGAAAAGCCTGCGCGAGCGCTCGGTTCAGGATCTCGACAAGGGCGAGAAAATTTCGATCCCGGCGAAATCCACCGCCGAGCCGCGCTTCCGTCTCGATCCGGACACCGGCCGGCGCGACGCCGTGCATCCCGGCAACAAGGAATTCACCGCGGGCGACAAGATCAAGAAGCCGCCGAAAGGGGCGGGCAAAGGCAAGGGCAAGGACGCGGCCGATTCCGGCGAGAGCGAGGACGAGTTCCAGTTCACGCTGACGCAGGAAGAGTTCCTCGACATCTTCTTCGAGGACCTTGAACTGCCGAACCTCGTCAAGCGCTCTCTGAAAGAGCTGAAATCGACCGCCTGGCGCAGGGCCGGCGTCACGGTGACCGGCACGCCCACCAATCTCAATCTGATCCGCACCATGAGGAATGCGCACGGTCGCCGGCTGGCGCTGAAGCGCCCGTCGACGCGCGAGATGAACGAGCTGAAGGAGCGCCTGTTCTGGCTCGAACGCATATCGCAGCCTTCGGACGAGGAAGTCGCCGAGAAGAAGGCGCTGATCGCCAGGCTGGAAGAGATGGAGGCGCGCCGCCGCTGGGCGCCGTTCATCGATCCGCTCGACGTGCGCTACAACGCGTTCGAACCGACGCCGGTCGAGACCACCGCCGCCGTCATGTTCTGCCTGATGGACGTGTCGGGTTCGATGGGCGAGCGCGAGAAGGATCTCGCCAAGCGCTTCTACATGCTGCTCTACCTTTTCCTCAAACGCCGCTACGAGCGCGTCGAGGTGGTGTTCATCCGCCACACCCACCATGCGGAGGAAGTCGACGAGGAGACCTTCTTCTATTCGCGCCAGTCGGGCGGCACGGTGGTCTCCACCGCGCTCGAAAAAATGCTGGAAGTGCAGAAAGACCGTTTCCCGGCGCGCGAATGGAACATCTATGTGGCGCAGGCCTCGGACGGCTTCACGCAGTCGGGCGACGCGCAGCGCTGCGTCGAGATCCTCGACGCCGACGTGATGCCGATCTCGCAATACTACGCCTATATCGAGATCCTCGACGAGCGCGAGCTCGAAGTGTTCTCCGACGCCGACTCGGGCGCGGAACTCTGGCGCGCCTACCGCACCTTCGCGCCGAAATGGCCGACCTTCGCCCAGACCCGTATCGCAAGGCCGCAGGATATCTTCCCGGTTTTCAGAGAACTTTTCGCGAAGGACGCCAAGGAAGCGGCGTAGAATCCTGCTTCTAGCGCATCCGTCCGCTGACGGTTATGCTCCCCCGCACCACAACAGGAGGGAGCCTGTCATGAAAGGATCGCCCGTTTCAGTCTGTTGCGTCGCGTTGATGATCGCCGCCTGCGCCAGAGAGCCGTCCACGGAAGGTTCGACGGAGGCGGACGCCGCCAAACCCGGAACCGAAGCAGCCGCAAGCGGGATCGCCGCCATGCCTCTTCCCTGCCTCGCCTCGAACCCGCGCGAAGCCTCCGCCTGGATCAACAAGATGCCGGGACCGGACGCCAGCCCCAGCCTGCACATCACCTTCACGGTCGACGCCCGCAACAGCGGCGACGTGTTCACGCTGGAGTTCCGCGGCGCAGACCGAATGATGCCGCCGAGCTACCGTTACGCGCTGGTGCGCACCGAGGCGGGCCAGCTTCCGGTCATCACCCCTACCGTCGTCAACTACCAGGAGCCGGACTTCGTTGAGGCGGAGCTGACCTCCGTGAAGATCGCCTGCGACGACGAAATGCTGATCGAAATCTCGCCGGTCGACATCGTCCAGTAACGGGCCGGGGGACGCCGCCGCGCCGCGTCCCCCGCCCCGCCTTCAGAAATTGTTATCCATGATTGACGCATGCTGGGCGTGCGCCGCACAATGACGCACGGGGCGAACAGCGCTCGAAAGGCTTGGCTTATGACCGCCGCCACCACCCTCTCGGAAGACCGCTCGCTTCTGTTCGCGGATTCGGAGTGGGACTTCGACAAGCTGAAGGCGACCTACAACGCCATCGAGGAGATCGCGCTCAAGGATCTCGGACTTGATGTGTACCCCAATCAAATCGAGATCATCTCCTCAGAGCAGATGCTCGACGCCTATTCCAGCCACGGCATGCCGCTGATGTACCGCCACTGGTCGTTCGGCAAGCACTTCGCCCGCGACCAGATTTATTATCAGAAAGGCTGGACCGGCCTCGCCTACGAGATCGTCATCAATTCCAATCCCTGCATCGCCTATCTGATGGAGGAGAACAGCATGACGATGCAGGCCCTCGTCATGGCGCACGCCTGCTTCGGCCATAATCATTTTTTCAAGAACAACTACCTCTTCCAGCAGTGGACGGACGCGGAAGGCATCCTCCCCTATCTCGACTTCGCCAAGAAATACATCGCCAAGTGCGAGGACGAATACGGTTTCGACGAAGTCGAGAAAGTGCTCGACGCCGCTCATGCGCTGATGGACCAGGGCGTATTCCGCTACAACCGGCCGCCCCGCCTGTCGGAAGCCGACCGCATGGCGAAGGCCGCGGCGCGCGCCGAGCACGAACAGAAAACCTTCAACGACCTGTGGCGCACCCTGCCGAACATCGAAGAGCCGGACGACGAGGCCGAGGAGCGGCAGAACGAGGTCAAGAACATCAAGCTGCCGGAAGAGAACCTTCTCTACTTTATCGAGAAAGCCTCGCCCGTCCTGCGGCCGTGGCAGCGCGAACTCGTCCGCATCGTGCGCAACGTTTCGCAATATTTCTATCCGCAGAAGCAGACCAAGGTGATGAACGAGGGCTGCGCCACTTTCGTCCATCACTACATCATGAACGCGCTCTACGACCGCGGCCTGATCTCCGAAGGTGCGGTCATGGAATTCCTGCACTCGCACTCGTCCGTCGTATTCCAGCCGGATTTCGACGATCCGCGCTATTCGGGCGTCAATCCTTACGCGCTCGGCTTTGCGATGATGGAGGACATCAAGCGCATCAGCGAAAATCCCACCGAGGAAGACAGGGAGTGGTTTCCGGAGTTCGCCGGCAACGGCGACTGGCGCGCCGTCCTCAAGGAGGCGTGGGCGAACTTCCGCGACGAAAGCTTCATCCTGCAATATCTCTCGCCGAAAGTGATGCGCGATTTCCGCATGTTCGCGCTGCACGACGAAGCGGAAGAAAGCCATGTGGAAGTGAAGGCGATTCACGATGACATGGGTTTCCGCGCCATCCGCGCCCGCCTCGCCGCGCAGTACGATCTCGGCATGCACGAGCCCAACATCCAGGTGGTCTCCGCCGATCTCGAAGGCGACCGCATGCTGACCCTCAGGCACACCGTACATAACGGCCGCAAGCTCGACCCGAAGACCCGCGAGGACGTGCTGTGGCACGTCCACCGCCTGTGGGGGCATCAGGTGAAGCTGGAGGAAGAAGCGGCGTAGGGAGCGGGCCCCGCGCCTCTGTCCCTCACGCTGCGGCGCGCGAGATTCTCGGATGCGTCGCGCCGACGCCGATCTGCAACCGGTTCCAGAAATTGATGGCCCCGATCGCCATGGTCAGGTTCGCCTGTTCAGCTTCCGTGAACTGCGCTTTCACCAGCGCGTACACGTCGTCCGGCGCCCCCTTGTCGGCGACGCGGGTCAGCGCGTCGGTCCAGGCGAGCGCGGCGCGCTCGCGGTCGGTGTAAAGCGTCGACTCCCGCCAGGCGTTCAGCATGTAGAGCCGCATTTCGGTTTCGCCCGCCTTGCGGGCGTCGGTCGAGTGCATGTGAAGGCAGAAAGCGCAGCCGTTGATCTGCGAGGCGCGCATTTTGACGAGATGCAGCAGGCTCGGCTCGAGACCGCTCGCGGCGATCGCCTGTTCGACGGCGGTCATCGCCTTGACGGTTTCGGGGGCGGCCTGGAAGGGGTTGAGGCGTTGCGACATGGGAAAAGCTCCTGACTCCCGGTTTCACAACACCCAGACGACGCAGCCCCCGCCAGTGTGACAGGCTTCGGACAGTTTTTCGAAATAGGCGGCGGCTTGGACCGGTCAGTCCTTCTTGTCCCGGCCGAAGTTCGGCGCGTCGGTTTCCTGACCGGCGGCGACGATGGCGCGGCGCAGCGCTCGGCCGCGCGAGAAGGCTTCGTGCAGCGTCTCCGCGTCGCCCCAGCGGATGGCGCGCTGCAGGAGCGCCAGCTCTTCGGTGAAGCGCCCAAGCACTTCAAGCGTCGCCGCCTTGTTGTTGAGGAACACGTCGCGCCACATCACCGGGTCGGAAGCGGCGATGCGGGTGAAGTCGCGAAAGCCGCCGGCCGAGTATTTGACGATCTCCGCCTCGGCGACGTTTTCGAGGTCGTCGGCGGCGCACACCAGGGTGAAGGCGATAAGGTGCGGCAGGTGGCTGGTGACAGCGAGCGCCAGGTCGTGATGGGCGGCGTCCATGATTTCGACGTCGGCCCCCACCGACCGCCACAGGGCGCTGGCGCGCTCGACGGCGGCGAGATAGGCGGGGTCGGTGCGCGGCAACGGCGTCAGGATCGACCAGCGGCCCTTGAAGAGGCTCGCAAAGCCCGCTTCGGGACCTGACTGCTCTGTGCCGGCGACCGGGTGGCAGGGAACGAAATGCACGGCCTCGCGGACATGCGCGGCGGCGTCCGCGACCGACTCCTTCACCGAGCCGACGTCGATGACGAGCGCGCCGTCGGCGGCGTGAACGTTCACTTCCTTGCACAGCGATTTCATCGCCCCGACCGGCGCGGCGAGGATAATGAGATCGGCGTCCCTTACGGCGGCGGCGAAGGTCTCCGCCGCCTCGTCGACAACGCCGAGTTTTTGGGCGCGAGCGCGTACGCCCGCATCGAGATCGTAGCCGACGATTTTTTCGGCGAGCTTTTTATCCCGCATCGCATGAGCGAGCGAGGAGCCGATGAGCCCGACGCCGACCACCGCGGCGCGCCTGAATGGTTTGAAAGCCTCGCTCATGCGCCGACAATCTCCGACAGCAATTCGATGAAGCGCCGGTTCGCTTCTTCCGTTCCGACGCTGACCCGCAACCAGGCGCCGAGCCCGTAAGCGCCCATTTCGCGAACGATGACGCCGCCGGCGCGCAGCCTCTCCTGCACATCCTTGGCGCGCGCCTCGCCGCCGAAATTCACAAGAATGAAATTGCCGACGCTCGGCTGGAAGTCGACGCCGAGACGGCCGAGCTGCTGGGCGAGGAACTCACGCTCTTTCCTGTTGTGTTCGCGGTTCCTCGCCACGAACGCCTGATCGGCGAGCGCCGCTTCGCCGGCGGCGAGCGCCGGCGAGGTCACGTTGAACGGCCCGCGAATGCGGTTGAGGACATCCGCCACGGGCGCCGGGCAATAGGCCCAACCGAGACGCAGACCCGCGAGCCCGTAGATTTTCGAGAAGGTGCGGGTCATCACGACATTGTCGCATTCGTCGACGAGCCACGCGCCGGCGTCATAATCCGGCGTCTCCATATATTCGGCGTAGGCGGAATCGAGCACCAGGAGGATGTCCTCCCTCAAGTGTTCGCGCAGGCGGCGAACCTCCGTATCGGGAATATAGGTGCCGGTCGGATTGTTGGGATTGGCGAGAAAAACGATTCGCGTGTTCGCATCGACCTGCGACAGAAGGGCGTCGACGTCAGCGGCGAGATTCTTTTCCGGCGCGAAGCGGATTTCAGCGCCACATGCCTGCGCGGCGATGGCGTAGACCAGAAACCCGTGCTGGGACTGAACGGCGTTGTCGCCGGGCCCGAGATAGGCGCGGGCGAGAAGCTGCAACAGCTCGTCTGAGCCGGCGCCGCAGACGATGCGGTCCGCGTCGAGCCCGTGAAGCGCCGCAAGTTTCGCCCGCAGGGCCGCCGCTGAGCCGTCGGGATAGAAAGAAAGCGCCGAGGCGGCGCGAAAGGCGTCCACCGCCCGGGGCGAGGCCCCGAGCGCCGACTCGTTCGACGACAGCTTGAACACCGTCGCCGCGCCCGGCGCCTTCGAGGAGCCGCCGACATAGGGCGCAATATCGAGAATGCCGGGCCGCGGCGTCGGCGTGGTCATGGAAACCTCTCTATGAACCGGGCGGGTATAGCCGCCGCCCGCCCTGATCCACAAGGCGAGCCCCGGTCATGGCGCGAGGCCGGTGCGCGCCGTCGCCGGCCGCACCGGCTGCGGCCGCAGCGCCGGACTGCGCGCCCGCTGCACCCTGCCGACCGGCGCCAGAAGCTCCTTGCCGGCCTCGACCATCAGGACGCCGCCGAGCCCTGACCAGAGCTGGGTTCCGGCGCGTTCCCAGACATCGGCGGCGCGCAGCAGGAATGGCATGCCGAACGGCGGGAAATAGAGAGCGCCGGCGACGAACAGGGGTTTCAGCATGGCGTCCTGCAGGAGGCCGAAAAGCTGGCGCTTCAGCCACGGCCTGCCGGCGGCGAACGGCGTCGTATCGACCATCGACCACATGCCGCGCCGATGCGCGGCGACGACGATGACGCGTCCGGTCGGCGCCAGCACACGCCAGACTTCACGCATCAGCCGGCGCGGGTCCGAGGCTTCTTCGAGCCCGTGAACGATCAGCAGACGGTCGATCGACGAATCGGGCAGCGGCCAGCAATTCTCCGGAACGAGACTCGCAAGATTTCGCCCTTCGGCCGGCCAGCGCATCGCCCCTTGCGCGTCGGGCGCGAGAACCAGCGTCCGTTCGGCTTTGGGAAAGGCGCCGAGATAGGGGCTCGCATGGCCGAACCCTGCGACGCGCATCCCCGCCGCCTCGCCCCATGCTTCGACGAGACGCCCTTCGACGGCGGCGCGGGCGCGTTTGCCGAGCGGGCTTTCGTAGAATTTATGCAGGTCGAGAATGTCGGTGCGCATCTTAGGGAACAGGGATCAGGAATGAGGGACTAGTGGCATGCTTCGCTGAGTGTTTTAATCCTAATCCCTCTTCCCTAATCCCTAATTCCTAATCCCCGCCATGATCGAAATCCGCCAGTTTCCCTGCCTTTCCGACAATTACGGCTATCTCGTGCGCGACCGCGAGTCGGGCGAGACCGCCGCCATCGACACGCCGGACGCGGCGGCGATCGACGCCGCGCTGGCGGGCGAAGGCTGGCGGCTGACGCACATTTTCAACACGCACTGGCATCCCGATCATGCGGGCGGCAATCTGGCGCTGAAGAAAAAATGGGGCTGCCGCATCATCGGCCCGCGCGGCGAGGCGGCGAAAATTCCAGGCCTTGACGAGACTGTCGGCGAAGGCGACACGGTCAGGCTCGGGGCTTCGACGGCGCTGGTGCGCGACACGCCCGGCCACACGCTCGGCCATATCGTCTATCATTTCGCCGGCGACGGCGCGGCGTTCGTCGGCGACACCATCTTCGCACTCGGCTGCGGGCGCCTGTTCGAGGGAACGCCGCAACAGATGTGGTCGTCGCTGTCGAAGATCGCCGCAATGCCGAAGGATACGAAGCTCTACTGCGCGCATGAATACACGCAGGCGAACGCGCGCTTCGCGCTCAGCGTCGATGCGGCGAACGACGCGCTCGCCGCGCGCGCCAAAAAGGTCGACGCTCTGCGCGCCAGGGGCGCGCCCACCGTGCCGAGCACTGTCGGCGAGGAACTGGCGACCAACCCGTTCCTGCGCGCCAGGGACAGCGACTTCCAGGCCGGCCTCGGCATGAGCGGCGCCGACCCGGCCGCGGTGTTCGCAGAAGTCCGTAAACGGAAGGATTCTTTCTGATGAGCCCCGATCAGACGAAAGCGGCGTCGGAACGGGTCGACCGGTTTCTTGAAAAGCTGTTCCTCGACGACGAGCCGGCGATGCGGAACATCCTCGAGCGGAGCGACGCGGCGGGGCTCGCGCCCATCGCCGTCTCGCCCATGCAGGGGCTGTTCCTCAACATTCTCGCCGCCTCCGTCGGGGCGCGGCGCATTCTCGAAGTCGGCGCTCTCGGCGGCTATTCGACCGTGTGGCTCGCCCGCGCCCTCCCTGAAGAGGGGCGCGTCGTCACGCTCGACATCGACCCGAAAAGCATCGAGACCGTGCGCGCCAGCGCCGAGGCGGCGGGCGTCGGAGCGCGTGTCGAGGCCATCGAGGGGCCGGCGGCGGCCTCGCTCGAAAAGCTCATCGCCGGCAAGACGGCGCCCTTCGACTTCGTTTTCATCGACGCCGACAAGAACGGCTATCCGCTCTATCTCGACCTCTGCCTGAAACTCGTCCGTCCCGGGGCGCTGATCGTCGCCGACAATGTGGTGCGCGGCGGCGCGGTCGCCGACCCGCAAACCGGCGACCCGCAGGCGATCGGCGTTCGGAAGTATCTCGAAAAGGCGCGCGCCCATCCGCGCCTGTCGACCTCGGTGATCCAGACCGTCGGCGCCAAGGGCCATGACGGGTTCGCGATCAGCCGGGTTCTCTGAAAAACCCGCATAACAATACGGACGTATTGTTATGCGTTAACCATTCATCCGGCTGAATTTCAAGCGAAACCGCCGTTTTTCGCGCCTCTACGAAATAACTTATCCACGCCCTTCGGCGCGCCCTTATCCTTCCCTTCGTCCGCCTGCGAAGCGTCTCCACCGCGCCGAGCCGGCGGGGCGTTCGCTCTTTGACATTGTGAGAGATGATGGACCGCCGGACCGGTTCCGGCTGCGCGCGGCGCGCTCCCCTCGAGGAGCGGCGAGGCGCGCGGCCGGCCCTGGCCGGTGCGGCCTGCCGCGCCTCAACGCGCCGCGAAAGCGTGGTCGACATCCTGTCCGTAAAGCGCGATCGACGAGATCGCCATTTTCGCCGAGCCTTCGACTGGCCGCCGCGAATAGACGACATAGATCAGCGTGTCGTTGTCGGCGTCGTAGATGCGCCGCACCGCAAGCGACTTGAAGATCAGGCTCTGGCGCTGGCTGAATACTTCCTCGCCGCTCTTGTCGAGGTCGATGTTCCCGATGCGGATCGGTCCGGTCTGGCGGCAGGCGATGGAGGCGTTCGAGGGGTCCTCGAACCAGTTGCCCTTCGACACCCGGTCCCAGAAGCCGCGATCGAAATGCGACAGGTGGCAGGTGACGCCCTCGACCTTCGGATCGCGCAACGCCTCGAGCTTGATCTCGTTGCCCACCCAGTCGTTCTTGAACTCTCCGACTTCCGACTGGCGCTGCCCGCAGGCGGCGACGAGCAGAAGGGAGAAAAGCGCAAGACGTTTCATGCGGAACAAATGGCGCCGCGCCCGGAAAGTTTCAATGACGGGAAGCGCCTAAAGCGCGCGGTCGAGATAATCGCGCGTCTCGTCGAAGCCGCTCTGGCCGGGGCTCGCGCCGTAGCGGAACGTCCGTCCGCTGAGCGACGGGCCGGAGCCGTCGCCGGCGCAGACGAAGGTCGACAGGTTTTGCAGGCGCGTCTTGCCGCCGGCCCGGCAGGCGGCTTCGAGCGCGCCCAGCGCGCCATCGCAGGCGTCGACCAGGCTTTCGCCTTCGGGCCAGCCGGCGGCCGAGCCCCAGTCGATCCGCGCGCCCATATTGGCCTCGCAGACAGAGTTGGTGTAGGCGGCCTCGCCTTCCAGCGCCCGCTCTTCGGCTTCCTGGGCGCGCAGGGATTTCAGCGACTGCAGCGCCGAGGCCGGCGCGGCCAGGGTCGCCGCAAGGGCGACGGCGAGCCCGAACCGGCGAAGCGCCGCTCTGATCGGATAGGATCGTGACATCATGGCCACCCTGCCGCGCCAATGCGGCTGGAATTGGGCTCCTTCGCAAGCCCGCCAGACTTTAAAGGGACTCTTCCAAATATTTCGCTACCGCGGTCGAGGAGGGACGGCCGGCGAGGCCCGCTTCAGGGTTGTAGAAAACCGTCAGCACAGCTCCGTCGAGCGAAAGGCCGGCGGTTTCCGCCTCGACGAATTTCACCGCGGCGATGCGCGCCCCGATCACCCGCGCGCCGGTCGGATCGGCGGCGACCATGTGCATGCCGCCGGCGACCCTGGCGACGGCGTCGGCCAGCACGCCGGCGTCGCGCCGGCGCGGCAAAGCGTCTTCCGGATCGCTTTCACGGTTTTCAGAAGCCGGCGCATAGGCCTGCCGCGCGAAGTCGGGGACGGCGACCGGCGCCGCGGCGATCGCCGCCGGGGGCGGGAACGGCAGGCCGACGTCGAAAACGATGGGGCTGCCGGTGAGCGCGCTCAAATGCGCCGCCGCGCCTTGCGCGCGCCGGTGCGCCGCTGAGCGGCGCGCCGGGGAGAGCGACAGGGGACCGGTTTCGTCCGTGTAGCTCTTTGAGGCGCCGCGTTCGACCAGCTCGCCCGGCCAGTGCACGGTGGCGCCGCCATGGGCGGCGATGCGCAGCACCGTCTCGCCTGAGGAATCCCGAAACAGAAGATCGCCGCGCGACCCGCGCGTCGGCGTAAGCAGGAAAATTTCCTCGGCCGGCCCTTCCGGATCGATGCGGCAGTCGAGGCGGGGATCGTCCTCGCTGCACAGGAACTTGATGCGGGCTTCGTCGCCGTCGTTCTCAAGCAGAAACTCGCGGTCGCCGGAGGTGGTTACGTAGCGCTCGATTTCGGGCTGGCCGGCCCGGCGCTCCTCGCGCTCGCGCCGCTTGCCGACAAGCGACGCGAACGGATCGTCATTGATCTGAAAACCCTCGAAAGCGAAGCCGGCCGCTGCGGGGGCCGGCGCAAGCGCGCCGGCGAGGGCGAACAGAGCCGCCCCGGTCACTCCCGCCATGCGCGCGTTCCTGGCCATCGTTCCGTCTAGTACCGCGGACGGGTCAAATCCGTCCCGAACCCTTTCATGGCGTTCCTACACGCCCATTTTGGCGAAAAACGGGCCGTCCGGTGGGACGTTCCCCCGGATTTACGGGCTTCGCGAAGCTGGAGAACAGCCCCTTCCCGCCTAGGCGGCGATGTATTGCCCGCCATTGGCGGTCAGCACGGCGCCGGTGATGAAGCCCGACTGGTCGGCGGCGAGGAAGGCGACGCACCGGCCGATCTCCTCGGCCTCGCCGAGGCGGCCGACCGGGATCTGGGCGACGATCTTTTTCATGGCGTCCTCGGGCACCGCCGAAACCATGTCGGTGGCGATGTAGCCGGGGGCGACGGCGTTGACGGTGACGCCCTTGAAGGCGCCTTCCTGCGCCAGCGCGCGCGTAAAGCCGATCATACCGGCCTTGGCGGCGGAATAGTTCACCTGCCCCATCTGGCCTTTCTGGCCGTTGATCGAGGAAATGTTGACGATCCGCCCGAAGCCGCGCTCGCGCATGCCGGGGAACACCCGGTGGGACATGTTGAAGACGCTGTCGAGGTCGGCGCGGATGACCTCGCTCCAGTGCTGCGGGGTCATTTTATGGAACATGGCGTCGCGGGTGATGCCGGCGTTGTTGACGAGAATGTCGGTCGGGCCCTGCGCCTTCTCGATCTCGTCGACCCCGGCCTTGCAGCATTCGTAATCGCAGCAATCCCATTTGTAGACGGCGACGCCGGTTTCTTCCCTGAAGGCCTTGGCCGCCTCGTCGTTGCCGGCGTAGGTCGCCGCCACGGTGACGCCCTGCGCTTTAAGCGCCAGCGAGATGGCCTTGCCGATGCCTCTGGTGCCGCCGGTGACGATCGCCGTCCGTTTCGTCATGACCCTTCTCCCTATTGGTCGCGTTTCCTTGACGCTCGCCGAGCGCCGGCGCGCGCTATTTGGTTATTTGTCGCACTAATGAACAGGCCGGCGCAATCGGCGCCGGCCTGATCGTTCTCATGCAGGCTGATTATCAGTCGCGCTCGACCGCCAGCGCGACGCCCATGCCGCCGCCGATGCACAGCGTCGCAAGCCCCTTCTTGGCGCCCGATCGCTTCATTTCGTAGAGCAGCGTCGTCAGGATGCGGGCCCCGGAAGCGCCGATAGGGTGACCGATGGCGATGGCCCCGCCATTGACGTTGACCTTGGCGGGGTCCCAGCCGAGCTCCTTGCCGACTGAAAGGGCCTGCGCGGCGAACGCCTCGTTGGCCTCGATCAAATCGAGATCTCCGAGGCTCCAGCCGGCCCGTTCAAGCGCCTGCCGAGTGGCGGGGGCGGGACCGATGCCCATGATCGCCGGGTCGACGCCGGAATGCGCCCATGAGGCGATGCGGGCGAGCGGCTCGATTCCCCGCTTGTCTGCTTCCTTTTCGGACATCAGCACCAGCGCCGCGGCGCCGTCGTTGAGGCCGGAGGCGTTGGCCGCCGTCACCGTGCCGTCTTTGATGAAAGCCGGACGCAGGCCGGCGATCGAGTCGAGCGTTACGCCGTCGCGGATATATTCGTCCTGCTCGAACACCGTCTCGCCCTTGCGGGTCTTGATGACGACGGGGACGATCTCGTCCTTGAACTTGCCGGCCTTTCTGGCGGCTTCGGCCTTGTTCTGCGACGCGACCGCAAACTTGTCCTGCTCCTCGCGGCTGATCTGGTATTTCTGCGCAAGGTTCTCCGCCGTCTGACCCATATGATAGTCGTTGAACGCGTCCCACAGACCGTCCTTGATCATCGTGTCGACGAGCTTCACCTCGCCCATCTTGATCCCGTCGCGAAGATGCTGGGCATGGGGCGCGAGCGACATGCTTTCATGGCCGCCGGCGACGACGATCTGCGCATCGCCGAGGCGGATCGCCTGCGAGCCGAGCGCCACCGCCCGGAGCCCGGAGCCGCAAACCTGGTTGATGGTCATCGCCGGGCGCTCTTTCGGCACCCCGGCGCGAATGCTCGCCTGACGGGCGGTGTTCTGGCCCTGCGCCGCCTGCAGCACGTGGCCCATGATCACCTCGCTGACGTCCTCGCCGGCGACCCTGGCGCGTTCGAGGGCGGCGGCGATGACGGTCTCGCCGAGCTTGGCGGCCGGAACCGAGGCGAGGCTTCCGCCGAAAGAGCCGACGCCGGTGCGCGCCGCCGATGCAATGACTACTCCGCTCATATTTCCTCCCGAAAATGCGACAGTCGCAGGTTGTGACGGGCGGCGGGCGCACCCTTTATGGGGCGGGCCGCCGCCAGGCGGCGCCGGCCGATCCGGCTTATCCCGCGTAGGCATCCCTGATTTTCATGCTATAGCAGGATTAGCAAGCGCACAAAATCGCGGCGCCGCAATATGCTGCGCAGCATAAGTGCACAAAACTGGGAGGGACCGGACCGATGTCCGAGCCGATGAATCACACGGAAGAGGCCGCCGCCAAAGGCTCCAAGACCGACGACGGCAAGGAGCCGATCGTCATCAAGAAGTACGCGAACCGCCGGCTCTACAATACGGCGACGAGCTCATACGTGACGCTCGACTACCTCTCCGACATGGTCAAGCACGGGCAGGACTTCGTCGTCTACGACGCCAAGACCGGCGACAACATCACCCGGTCGGTGCTGACCCAGATCATTTTCGAGGAAGAGAACAAGGGACAGAACCTGCTTCCGGTTCAGTTCCTCCGCCAGCTCATCAAGTTCTACGGCGACAATCTGCAGTCGTTCCTGCCGTCCTACCTGGAAATGAGCATGGACGCTTTTTCGCGCAACCAGGAGAAGCTGCGCGCTCAGATGCGCGAGGCGTTCGGCGGCGCGCCGGGCTATCAGATGTTCGAGGAGACCGCGCGCCAGAATATGGCGCTGTTCGAGCAGGCGATGAAAATGTTCTCGCCGATGACCGGCCTCTACAAGCAGCCCGGCCGCGCCGGCGCCGCCGGGCCCGGCGACAGCGAGGACATCAGCGATCTGAAAGCCCAGCTCGCGGCGCTTCAGCGGCAGCTCGACAAGCTTGAGAAGAAGGGCTGAGGAGCGTCATAGCGCGCAGGGCATAGTTGTTGCCGCGCACGAAGCTCTACACACTCGCTTCCAGCCGGTAATCCGCGCCGGCTCCCCTCGCCAGCCGCTCCGCCAGAAACGGCAGCAGCGCCCCGAGCTTGTCGCTCAGGGTCCAGGGCGGGTTGACGATGAACAGGCCGCAGCCGTTGAGTTTCGATATGTCGGCCGGCGCGCGCACCAGAAGCTCGGCGCGCAGAGTCTTCGTCAGGTTGAGCGGACGGACGGCGCCGTAGAAGGCGGAGACGACCGCCGGATCCTTGACCGGATACCACAGCAGGAGCGTTCCGGTCGCGAAGCGGCGCATGGCGCCGGCGAGGCCGGCGGCGAGTCTTTCGAACTCGTCGGGCTGTTCGAACGGCGGATCGATCAGCACGAGGCCGCGCCGTTCCGGCGGCGGCAGCAGCGCCTTCAGCGCCGTCCAGGCGTCGAGCCCCATGACCTTCGCCCGCCGGTCGGCGGCGTAAGCCGCCGCAAGCGTCCCGCGATCCTCTGGATGCAGTTCGTTGAAAATCATCCGGTCGTCTTCGCGCAGCATCTGCGCGGCGATCTCAGGCGAGCCCGGATAAAGCGTCAGGCCGCCGCCGGCGTTCAGTTTGCGGACGATGTCGAGGTAAGGGGCGAGCGCGGCGGCGGCGGCCGGCGGGACCGGCCCCGCGTCGACGCCGAACAGCCGGCCGATCCCATCGGAAAATTCCAGCGTCTTGCCCGCCTCGACCCCGGCGAGATCGTAGCGGCCGATCCCGGCGTGAGCGTCGACGACGCGGAACGGCGCCGCCTTGAGGCGCAGATGATCTATGCAGAGCGCCAGCGCCGCATGTTTGACGACATCGGCGAAATTGCCGGCGTGATAGATGTGGCGGTAGTTCATCGACGGGACGAGCAAGCTGGGACGGACAGGGATTAGGACAGGAGAGGCGTTGCGCCTAGTCCTATTCCCTCGCGCGCCTGCTCAGGGTCAGGCCCGCATCGCCTGGACCGGCGCCTCGTTGGGCGCGCCGGAGGGCAGCCAGCTCGGATTCACTTCCGGCTTGCCGATCAGATAGCCCTGCAGATAGTCGACGCCGAGGCCCTTGAGGAGCATCGCGTCCGCTTCGTTGTCGACCCATTCGGCGACGGTCTTCATGCCGAAATTGCGGGCGAGGTCGAGCAATGTCCTGACGAAAAGCTGGTTCTCGCGCGACGAGGAGACGCCTGTGACGAAGGACCCGTCGATCTTCAGGATGTCGATGTCGAGCGCCTTGAGGTTGCGGAACGAGGTGTAGCCGGCGCCGAAATCGTCGATGGCGAAGGACGAACCGAGCGCCTTCACCTCCGAAACGAATTCGATCGAGGCGTCGACGGCGTCGATCACCTGCGTTTCGGTGAGCTCGACGGTGATCCGCTTGGCGAGCGCGGCGTTGGCGCGAAGATGAGCGAGATAGCCTTCCGCCCACACGGGATCCTTCACTGTCTCCATCGAGATGTTGACGGCGAGCTGGATATGCGGGGAGATGGCCAGCGTGTTGACGGCGAGCTCGAGCACGCGGCGATCGAGCAGATGCACGAGACCGAGCCGCTCGGCGACAGGGATGAATTCCGGCGCCGGCACTTCGCGGCCGTCTTCGCTCCGCATGCGGATCAGGCACTCGTACTTGCCCGGAGCCTCCCCGAGATCGCTAACAATCGGCTGAAACGCCAGCCGGACGCGCCGCTCGTTGAGCGCCGTCAGAATGACGTCCGACATGTGCGTGTTGCGGCGGCGCATGCTGACCGTATCGGTCTTTTCCGAAAAGGCGCTCCAGCTCGAACGGCCGAGACGCTTGGCCTGATCGAGCGCCGCTTCGGCGCGCGCCATCGCCGCGGTCGAGCCTTCCGCGTCGTCGGGGAGATCGACGGCGCCGATGCAGATCGACGCCGACACGCCGCCGCGCCGGGTTTCGATGACGCTTTCTCGCACCACGTTCATCAGCTTGATGCAGGTCTCGCGCAGGGTCGTCGATTCGGCGTTGGCGATAAGCAGGCCGAACTTGGTGCCCGCGACGCGGCCTATTGAATCGTCCGGTCCCAGAATGCTGGCGAGTCGCGCCGAAATCTCGACGATCACCTCGTCGGCTATTTCGAACCCGTAATCGGAGTTGACCGCGCCGAGATCGTCGATGCCGGCGAGGAAATAGGCGCCGCGCCGCCCCGTCTGCTTGGCGTCGGCGAGCCAGGCGTCCATTTCGCGGCGCAAATGCGCGCGGTTGAGGAGGCCGGTGAGTTCGTCGTTGACGGCGAGCCAGGCGAGCTGGGCTTCGCGCTTTTTCTGCGCCTCGATCGACCGGACGATGGAGATCAGCCGGCGATTGTCACCCTGGCCGATCCAGCCGCCGCGCTCTTCGACCCAGTGGGCGCCGCCGTCGCGCGCCAGGCGATACTGGCAGACATAGGTTTCGGCGCGCCCGTCGAATGCTGCGGCGCGCTCGGCGAGCGCTTCGTCGACGATCAGCTCCTCGAAAGCGGCGCGGTCGGCGAGACGGGCGAGATCGGGAGCGCCGAGAAGCCGCTCGGCCGCGCTGGGATCGGCCCAGCGGATCTGTCCGGCGTTCGGATCGAATTCGAACAGCGCCTGCAGCGCGCCCTCGTTCTCGGACGCGCCGTCGGCAGCGCGAGCGTCAAGAACGCGGCGGCGCGACAGGGCGGGCGAGGCGGCAAGACTGGGCGCGGCGGCACGGCGCGCGTCGGCGCTCAAGGGCATTGGGCAACTCGGTTGTCGTCGAGAGGACCATAGAGGGAGAGCCGTAAATAAAATTGAAACAGACTGACAACGGTGTCCCTAATTCGGAGGGGCCTTCGTTCCGCGGCGCGCGCTTCGGCAAGCTTCTTGCTCGGCTCCGCGCGTGAAACCAATTGTTAACCTTCCGGCGCCGCAGCGCATCGACAGACCGGCTCGCCTGACCGCGAAGCGCGCGGCCCCGGTCGCTCCCGCGGCGCGGACTGCGCCGGCGGCGACCCGGCCGCCGCTGCTCGAGGCGCGGCCCGCGCCGAGGGGCGAAAGGCTGGCGTCTACGGCGATGGCGACGCAGGCCTATCGCGCCACGGGCGAACTCGACGCGCTGACCAGCGCGCCCCGCTTCAACGTTCTGCTGTAACGATCAGCCGATCAGGCCGGTCTTGTCGCCGACCGAGAGGTCGCGGCGCGCCGTCACCGTGGTGACGATGAAGCCGGCCATCGGATCGAGGAAGGTCATCGTAAGGAATATGAAGAAGATCGAGTTGCCGAAACCCGGCACCAGGATGAAGGCGAGCAGCACGAATACGAACAGGATGAACGACAGGAGGTGGTTGGTGATCGAAGCCGATCCTGTCTTGGTGGCGCGCACCAGTTCGACGAACAAGAGCGCCATCGATCCTACCAGAAACACGGCGCCCCAGCGGATCGTCCAGTTGTCGCCGGAATAGAGCGGCAGGGTCAGCACTTCCCACTCGTGCCAGGCGAGGCCCCCTCGTTCGCCCGTGACCAGCGTCAACACCGCATAGACGATGAAGCTGATCGTCAGCAGCGGAAACATCTCAAGCTTCATGAGCCGCGCTCCTCCTCGCTCGCCCCAGACACCCCCGGCGGCGCTCGCGTTCACCATATCATACTCCCTACGCCCCTAAAGCTCCGAGATGGCGTTTGGGTCGCGGGCGCGGTCATTTAGCCACATAACGCCGAGAAGATCGCGGAAAGCCACCGCGAGCCTCCCCAAATTGGTGTATTTCGAGCGGCCGTGAGCGCGCGGCCGATGGCCGACCTTGGCGAATTCGACAAGGAACCCCTCGCGCGCCATCAGCGCCGGCAGGTAGCGGTGCATGTGATCGAACGCCGGCAGGCGCAAAAACGCCTGGCGCTCGAAGACCTTGAGGCCGCAGCCGGTGTCCGCCGCGCCGTCCTTCAGCAACCGCGCGCGCACTGAATTCGCAAGACGCGAAGCCCACTTCTTCGCCGCCGAGTCCTCGCGCTTGCGACGCTCGCCGGCGACCATGCCGAGCGTCTCCGGCGCGTCGGCGCGAACCAGTCGGCCATAGAGCGCGGGAATATCAGCCGGATCGTTCTGACCGTCGCCGTCGAGCGTGGCGATGACCGGGGCGCGCGCGGCGAGCACGCCGGTCCTGACGGCGCGGCTCTGGCCGGCGTTGGCGGCGTGCGCGAGAATGCGAAGCTGCGGGTGCGCGGCGCGCGCGGCGAGCAGCGCGGCGCGCGTGCCGTCGCGCGAGGCGTCGTCGACGACGACGATTTCGTGCGCGAGTCCGGAAAGCGCCGCGGCGATTTCCGCCACCAGCGCGGCGGCGCCGCCTTCCTCGTTGAACATCGGAACGACGACGCTGAGCGCCGGAGCCCCCGGCTCTGACTCGCCGCGCCGCGCCGGCCAGGCGAAGCGCGCCGCGGGAATGGAGGAAGTAACAGCCTCGTTCATGATCGCCGTGAGCAGCCGGGCGAAGCCCGCCCGGCAGAGCTATTCGCAGAATCCGGGAAGAAAACAAATCCTTCATCGTTATCGGCAAGCACAGCCAAGCAGCCTTGCCGGCGGCGGCGGTCTTTTCTACTGAAAAAGCGCCGGCCGCCGCCGGTTCGACCCATCCAGACGCGAGCGCGCATGTCGGAACTGCTGAATATCTGGCGCGCCCGTCCCGTCCGCAGCTTCGTCGTGCTCGCGGGTTGCCTGACGCTGCTGCGGATTGCGGTTCTGGCCTTCTCGAACGCCGATCTCGGCCCCGACGAGGCGCAGTACTGGGTCTGGAGCCGCGATTTCGCCTTCGGGTACTTCTCCAAGCCGCCGCTGATCGCCTGGGCGATCGGACTGTCGACAAGCTTGTTCGGCGACAACGAATGGGCGGCGCGGCTGACGGCGCCGCTGTTTCACCTCGGCGCGGCGTCGTTCGTGTTCGCGCTCGGCCGCCGGCTCTACGGCGATGCGGCAGGCTTCTGGGCGGGTATCGGCTGGCTTGTGCTTCCGGGCGTCGCTCTGTCGTCGGTGCTCATCACCACCGACGCGCTGCTGCTCTTCTTCTGGTCGGCGGCGCTGTATTTCTTTTTCCGCCTTGTCGAGGCGCGCGGTTCGCTCATGTTTGCGGCGCTGCTTGGCGCAGCCGTCGGTCTCGGCATGATGTCGAAATACGCCATGATCTATTTCCCGCTCGGCGCAGGACTAGCCTTCGCACTGTCGGCTGACGTGCGCGCCGGTCTCAAATGGCGCGATCTGCTTGTCGCCGCGCTGATCGCGGCGCTGATGCTCGCACCCAACCTCGCATGGAACGCCGCCCACGATTTCCGCACCATCGCGCACACCGCCGCCAACGCGCGCTGGAACGGGTCACTGCTGCATCCGGCGAAATTCGCCGAGTTCGTCGTCGCGCAGGCGGGCGTGTTCGGCCCGGTTCCTTTCCTGCTGCTGACCTGGGGCGCGGCGACTCTCGGAAAACGGCTAAGGCAGGCCGGCCCGGCGCGCGCCGTTGATCTGACTCTCCTCGCCTTCGTCGCGCCGCCGCTCCTGATCGTCAGCCTGCAGGCGCTGATTTCGCGCGCTCATGCGAACTGGGCGGCGGCGGCCTTTCCGGCGGCGCTGATCCTTGTCACCGCCTGGGCGTTCCGTGCGCGGATCGGCTGGCTGGCGCGCGCCGGCGCGCTGGTCCACGCGGCGGCGGCGGCCCTGTTTCTCGCCGCCTTCGCCAATTTCGCGCTCGCCGACGCTGTCGGCGCAGGAACCGCTTTGCGCGGCGTGCGCGGCTGGAAAGAAGCCGCAGCAGCGCTCAACGGAGCAGCGCGCGGATACGACGCCGTGCTCATCGACGACCGCGAAGTGATGGGGCCGCTGATTTTCTACGCGCGCGAAGCGCCGCCCTTCATGGCGCTCGACTCCAACAATCGCGTCGAGCACCACTACGAGGCGTTCATGCCCTACGATCCGGCGCGCGCCGAGCGCGTGCTGGCGGTGCTGACCGACGATTCGCCGCTGGCCCTGGAAGAGAAATTTTCAAGCATCCGCCGCGTCGGCGAAATCGACGCCGATCTCGGAAACGGTCACAAGCGCAGGCTCTATCTGTTCGAAGCGTCGGGCTATCGGCTGCCGCAGGGGTCCTAACGCGACGAACGGCGCGCCGACATCACGCGCGCCCTCGCGGCCGCGGCGTCCCCGCGGCGCAGGGCGAGGCCGGCCAGCGCCAGCGAACGCTCGCCGGCGCGCCCGGCCGCCTTGAGCGCGAACGCCGCCCACAACGCCAGCGACACGAGCCACAGGAAAGGGGCCGGATATGGATCGGAAAAATGCGTGCGGAAATAACGCAGCACGCTCGCGGTCTTCCGGAACTCGATGCGCATGGCGCTCGCCCGGCTCGAACTCTTGAAATGCACGACGCTGACATTCGGATCGAAAAACACGCCGCCGCCCGCCTTGGCGAAACGCAGGCAGAAATCGACGTCCTCGACATGCAGGAAATAACTCTCATCCATGCCGCCGACGGAGAAATAATCCTCACGCGGAACAAAGAAGCACGCCCCAGAGATCACCGGCACCGGCGAAACCTCCTTGGGGCACGGATCGACATGCAGGTTGAAGCGGCGGAAGTAAGGATGCCGCGGC
Organism: Pseudomonadota bacterium; assembly: GCA_036337175.1. Lineage (GTDB taxonomy): Bacteria > Pseudomonadota > Alphaproteobacteria > Caulobacterales > Parvularculaceae > Amphiplicatus. Next base: position 392,417 of record JAYZEQ010000002.1, on the reverse strand, counting down.
GCGAAATTGTAGAGCTTCGTCGCCTCGACGAAAGCGCGCCACGGCGTCAACGTGCGCCGGCGCGAGCCCTGCTGTTCGCCGCCGTCGGGATTGACGAGCTTGCAGCCGATCAGCCACGGCCGGATCAATCCCTTGCCATCGGCGAGAAGCCGCGCAACGCCGCCGGAAGGCATCACCGCGTCGGGATTGAGAAAAAGCAGATAGTCGCTTGTCGCGCGCTTCGCGCCGAGATTGCATGCTGTCGCGAAACCGACATTGCCGTGCCCGCTGACGATCGTGACGGGCGCGCCCTGCGGCGTTGCGGCGGCGGCGTTTTCGACCGCGCCTTCCCAGTTGCCGTTATCGACGACGATGATTTCGCAGACATCGCTTTGCGCCTTCAGCGATGCGATGGCGCGCGCCAGCAACGGACCGGTGAAATAGCTGACGATGATAGCGCTCACGCGCTCTCGGGCGGCAGGCGAACTCATTACGTCCCCCATCGGGCCTTCGGCCGATCGTTCTCGGGTAACCCTATCCGACATTTAGTTCAACAATGAATTATTAAAGCGCAATGACGCGCGGCCGCCGCAGGCGCGACTTTTTGCGTCGGCTGATATTCATTGCCGACAACGTCAGACTTGCGCGCCTATTCCGCAAGCATGATTAAAAAACAGCAAGCTGCTGAATGAGGATTTAATTCGAACCGCGCCTGAGATCTGGCGGCGCGGCTTCGTCGGCGAGACTGTCGGCCGCGTCGGCGAGAGTCTTGATCTCCTGACCTTGCGAACCGAGACGCCGCAACGAAACCTTCCGTTCTTCCGCCTCGCGCGCCCCGACCACGGCGATGACGGGAACCTTGGCGTGCGAGTGCTCGCGCACCTTGTAGTTGATCTTCTCGTTGCGGAGATCGAGATCGACGCGCAATCCCTTGTCGCGCAGCATAGCGGCGGCTTCGCGGGCGTAGTCGTCAGCTTCCGAGGTGATGGTCGCGACAACGATCTGCACCGGGGCAAGCCATAGCGGCAGCTTGCCGGCGTAATGCTCGATGAGAAGCCCGATGAAACGCTCGAACGTGCCGAACACCGCCCGGTGCAACATGACCGGACGCTTCTTGGCGCCGGTCTCGTCGATATAGGTCGCGTCGAGCCGGTCGGGCAGGACGTAATCGAGCTGGTAGGTGCCGGCCTGCCAGGTGCGCCCGATGGCGTCGGTCAGGTGGAATTCGAGCTTCGGCCCGTAAAAGGCGCCCTCGCCTTCCGCATAGTCGAATTCGATCCCCGACGCCGTGAGCGCCTCGGCGAGCGCCTTTTCGGCGCGATCCCAGGTGGCGTCGTCGCCCGCCCGCATGTCGGGCCGGGTCGCCAGCTTATAGCGGATGTCTGTCATCCCCATGTCTTCGTAGACGCGGGCGAAAAGCTTCAGGAACCGCTGCGTCTCCGTGGTGATCTGGTCCTCGCGAGCGAAGATGTGCGCGTCGTCCTGCGTCATCTGGCGCACTCGCATCAATCCGTGCAGCGCGCCGTGCGCCTCGTTCCTGTGGCAGCAGCCGAACTCCGCCATGCGGATCGGCAGGTCGCGGTAGGACTTGATGCCCTGCTTGAATATCTGGATATGCGCCGGACAGTTCATCGGCTTCAGGGCCATCATGTCGCCCTCGCCCGTCAGAACCGGCTTCCCTTCCTCTGTAGACGGAATTTCATCCGGCACGACGAACATGTTCTCGCGGAACTTCGACCAGTGGCCGGACTGCTCCCAGAACACCGAATTGAGAAGCTGCGGGGTCTTCACCTCGACATAGCCGTCGGCGTCGAGACGGCGGCGGATATAAGCCTCCAGCGCCCGCCACACGAGGTAGCCCTTCGGGTGCCAGAACACCGAGCCCTGCGCTTCGGGCTGGAAGTGGAACAGGTCCATCTCCTTGCCGAGTTTCCGGTGATCGCGCTTCTCCGCCTCCTCGATGCGCAGGAGATACGCCTTGAGGTCGGCCTCGTTCGTCCAGGCGGTGCCGTAGATGCGCTGGAGCACGGCGTTGCGGTGATCGCCGCGCCAGTAGGCGCCCGCCACTTTGGTCAGCTTGAACGCCTTGCCGATATGCTTTGTGGACGGAAGGTGCGGACCGCGGCAGAGGTCGTGCCACTCGCCGTGAAAGTAGACTTTGATCTGTTCGTCTTCCGGCAGATCCGAAATGATCTCTGCCTTGTAAGTCTCGCCGATCGACTTGAAATGCTCGATGGCCTCGACGCGCGGCCAGATTTCCTTGCGCGTCGGCCGGTCCTCGTCGACGATCTCGGCCATGCGCTTTTCGATCTTCGCGAGGTCCTCGGTCGAAAACGGCTCGTCGCGGGCGAAATCGTAGAAGAATCCGTCCTCGATGTTCGGGCCGATGGTCACCTGCGTGCCGGGAAACAGCTCCTGCACCGCCTGCGCGAGAAGATGCGCCGCGTCATGACGGATCAGATCGAGCGCGTCTCTGTCGTCGCGGGTGACGATCTCGACCGTCGCATCCCGGTCGATCGTCCCGAAAAGATCGCTCAACGCGCCGTCGACCCGCATGGCGATCGCCTTCTTGGCGAGCGACTTGGAGATCGCCTCGGCGAGCGCGGTTCCCGTGACGGGGCCGTCGAACGAGCGGACCGATCCGTCGGGAAGCGTAATGGCGACCATGGCTCAGGCTTTCAGTTTGGCGACAAGGACATCGGCGAGACGCCCCGCCGCTCCCTCGTCATGGGTCAAAAACAGTTCAGGTTCAATCAGTTCGACTTCCATGAGGGCGAGGCGCGCGTCAAGCAGCACGGCGTCGATCCGGGCGTAAAGCGGCGCTTCGGGCAACAGCGACAGCACGCGCCGCGCCTCCGCCACGGCCCAGGCCGGCGGGTTTGCCGGCTCGACCCGGCCGCCGAACTCGCGCTGCGAGCGGATGTCGCCCGCCGCCGGGCGCTTGACCACGCCGTGCGAATAGCGCCCGGCGAAGAACACAAAGGACGTTTCGCCGCGCTCGGCGATCTCGGCGACCACCGGCTGCACGAGCCCCCGCTGACCGAGAAAGGCGGCGGCGCGGTCGAGTCCCGCCGCGTCGTCACGCCGGACCCGCGACAGGCCGCGCGCCGTCGCGCCGACAAGCGGTTTGACCACCGCTTCCGCAAGACCGAGCGCATCCATCGCGGCGGCGATCGAGCCGGCGACGGGATCGACGGCGCGAGTCGGCGGCAACGGCGCGCCTCGCGCGGCGAGATCGAGCAGATAGTCCTTCGACAAATTCCACGCCATCAACGCCGCCGGGTTGAACAGCCGCAGACCGGCGTCCGCGCAGCGCGCGATCCAGCCGCGAAACGCAGTCGCATGCTCGGGGTAATCCCAGGTCGAGCGCACGAGAACGAGATCGGCCTGCGCGAACGGCGCGAAGTCGCCGTTCCATGGCGCGGCCCGAACCGCGACGTCGCGGCGAGCAAGTTCGCCCGCCAGCAGCGCGTCGCCCGGCTGCATATCCAGGAATTTCAGGCAGGTCGCGAATGCGATGCAGGCCATCATACAACCGGGAGGCTGACGGAGCCGGGAGATAGCGGACGGCTTCCGGATTTTCAAAGCGCTGTTACTCTGTTCCGCGTTTATCGAGGGGAAAACAAATGAACCGACTCGCCATCCTCGTCGCCGCCCTGCTGGCGGCCGCTCCGGCCTTCGCGCAGGGGCCGACGACCAGAGACGCCGCTTTTCTGGAGGGCCATTGGCGCGGCGCGCAGGACGGCCTGAGTTTCGAGGAAGTCTGGTTCGCGCCGGAAGGCGACGTGATGACCGGCATGGCGCGCGGCGTGAACAAAGGACGGCTCGCAGTGCTCGAATACGTCATCATCGCCGACATGAACATCGGGACCTATATGCGCTTCCAGCATTTCAACGCCGACTATACGAGCCCCGAGATGAACGACGGCGCGATCACGCTGCGTCTGGTCGAGGCGAAGGAGGGGGATGCGCTGTTCCGCAACGACGACCCGGAAGAAGAGGTCCAGTCAATCCATTATTACCTGACTGATAAGGATACGCTGCAAGCGGACATCGAGCTGCTTCAGGACGGGGAGCCGGGCGGCTTCTCGCTGACGTTCGAAAAAGTCGACTGACCCGAACGCTCCGTCCACGCCCAGTCGCCGTAACGCCACAGACGCCAGCCGGCGTCGGGCAAGGCTTCAGGAACGGGATCGAATCCTTTCGAACCAAACGGCTGGCAGCGGACCAGGCGCGAGAAAGCGAGGATCGACCCTTTGCCGGCGCCGTGCCGGCGCACCGCTTCCGCGGCGTATTCTGAACAGGAAGGCGCATGCCGGCAGCGCGCGCCGAGGAAGTAGAGAACCGGCGAGAGCGTGCGGCGATAGACCCAGACCGCGCCGATGAGGGCGCGGGCGACAAGGCCGGGCGGTTGTTCTGTCATGCGGAGAAGATACTACACTCGAACGGGCTGGAACGGAGGCGGGCGTGAGAAAGCGGATAGCATTGGCGGCGTGGGCCGTCGCGACGGCGCTCGCGGGTTGCGCGGGCCCGGAACTCGCGCCGCCCATGACATGGAGCACGCTCGACGGCGCTGCGCCCCTCGTCATCGCCCATCGCGGCGCGTCCGGCTACCTGCCCGAGCACACGCTCGAAGCCTATAAGCTTGCGATAGAAATGGGTGCCGACGTGATCGAGCCCGATCTCGTCTTCACGAAAGACGGCGTCCTCGTCGCCCGCCACGATCGCTACCTTTCGACGACAACCGATGTCGCCGACCGTCCCGAGTTTGCGGCGAGGAAGCGCGCCAATGACGACCCGGAGGACAGTCCGCGCGAGGACTGGTGGGTCGAGGATTTCACGCTTGCGGAGCTGAAAACGCTGCGCGCGCGCCAGCCTTTTCCGGGGCGGCCGAAAGAGCATGACGGGCTCTACGGGATTCCGACCTTCGAGGAGGTTCTGGCGCTCGTGAATGAAGAAGCCGCGAAAGCGGGGCGCACGGTCGGCGTCTATCCGGAGACGAAGCATGCCGGCTTCTTCGCCTCTATCGGCCACGATTTCGAGGCACCGCTGCTGGCGGCGCTCGACGGCTTCGACGCGGGGCCGGTCTTCATCCAGTCGTTCGAGCCGGAGATTTTGAAGCGCTTGAGGGGGAAGACAGAGGCGAAGCTGGTGCAGCTTGTTTACGTCGCGCCGGTCGTCGGCGAAACGAGCGCGTCGGCGCCGAACATTCCGCTAGAAGAGATTGCAACGTATGCGGATGGTGTAGGACTGGAAAAGAATCTCGTCACGACGTGGCTAGAATGGGACGAGCGAGGCATTTGGCGTTCAGGCTTTGTAGAGCAGGCCCACGCCCTTGGCCTTGCCGTTCATGCGTGGACTTTTCGGGATGATCAGCCGAATCTTGCGCTTCATATGGTGCTGGAAAATTCCGATGCGCCTCTGTCGCTTATAATTGTCGAAGATGACGCGCCTTCTAGTGTTTCGGGCGACTCCTTTGTCGAATATTCGATGTTTTTTAGTCTAGGCGTCGACGGCGCTTTCACCGATTTTCCCGATACGGCGGTTCAGATTCGCGAGACGATCTCACAACCCGCTCATCCCGGCGAAAGCCGGGATGAGCGATAGTATCACTTCGCTCCTATGCAATAAAAACGCCGCATGCGGACGATAGGGGCGTATCGTCCGCATGCGGGCTTGATTGAGCGCCTCGGGAAAGGGAGGGGCGGAACCCGCGGCGCTGCTGACCGCGCGGCCTGGGGATCGGAGTCGACCGGCGCGTTCATCTCTTTAACGGCGTTGCGCCGGCGCCTCCGTCGCGAAAAATCTCATCCCGACAACGAATTATTTTCGACTGTATTCCCGCGGACGGGCGTTTAATGTCCGGCGGCGCGGGTTCGCTTTGTCCGGGAGAATTTTATCATGCATCGACTTCCGCCAGCGGCGGTTCTGTTCGTCGGCCTCGCCGCCTGCTCCAGCGCGCCGAAGCCCGATCCCGAGGCGTTTCGCGCCGCTACGCTGGCGCAGAGCGGGCTGATCCTCGCCAAGGCGCGCGAGCAACGAGACAAGGAAGGCTGCGCCGCCGCCGCCCCGTCGCTGCGCGTCGTCGCCGCCATGGGCGACGGCCAGGAAGCGGCCCAGCACGAGCTCGGCGAATGCCTGATCGCCATGACCGGCGCGAGCGAGACCGAGACCGCGCTTTTCCATGAAGAAGGCCTGTTCTGGCTGACGCGCGCCGCCTACGCCGGCAACGCCCGCGCCCAGCGCGCCCTCGCCGTGCAATACGGGGCGATTTCCGGCTCCGCCGACCGGCAGGCCGAAGCGCTGAAATGGGCGCTCGTCTACAACGCCAATCCGGACGCCAAGGTCTACGGCTACAAGGCGCTGCCCGAGACCTTCGCGCCGGGCCTCATGAAAAATCTGCCGGCGGACAAAGTCGCCGAGGCCGAAGCCTTCGCCGCCGCCTTCGCGCCGATCCATCTCGCCGCCTTCGAGGCCCCGGCGGCGGCGGCGGCGCGCGGCGAGTTCCGCGGCGCGCCGCAAGGCGGAACGATGCGGCGGCGGCGCTGACAAAGTCCCCCAAGCAAAACGCCGCCTCGCGAGGGCTTCGCGAAGCGGCGTTCTTGTCGCGCGTTTCCTCCCGGAGACTTCGCGCGCGCGTGGCTGGCGGACCTTCCTCTGTTGTGTGGTTTGCTCCGCCTTCCTGTTCTTACTCGGCGGCCTTGAACTGCGCCGTTTCGGTCGACTCTCCCATAGCCGTGGTCGACGACTGGCCGCCGGACAGCGTGTTGGCGACGAGATCGAAATATCCCGTGCCGACCTCGCGCTGGTGGCGGGTCGCTTCGTAACCATCCTTTTCCGAGGCGAACTCCGCCTGCTGAAGTTCCGAGTACGCCGCCATGCCGCGGTCGCGGTAGCCGTTCGCCAGCGTGAACATGGAATGGTTCAGCGCGTGGAAGCCGGCGAGCGTGACGAACTGGAACTTGTAGCCCATGGCGCCGATCTCGCGCTGGAACTTGGCGATGGTCGCCTTGTCGAGCTTGGCCTCCCAGTTGAACGAAGGCGAGCAGTTGTACGCCATCATCTTCCCGGGATGGGCCTTCTGGATCGCCTCGGCGAATTTCTTCGCGTCGTCGAGATTGGGGTGCGAGGTCTCCCACCACAGAAGGTCGGCGCACTCGGCGTAGGCGAGGCCGCGGGCGATGCAGTGATCGACGCCGGTTCCTTCTTTCAGGCGATAGAAGCCTTCGGGCGTGCGGCCCTGGTCGAAGTCGATGAACTCATGGTCGCGCTCGTCGATGTCCGAGGTGATGAGCTTCGCGGACTCCGCGTCTGTGCGCGCGACGATGACGGTCGGCACGCCCATGACGTCGGCGGCGAGGCGCGCCGCGTTGAGGTTGCGCTGGTGCGCCTTGGTGGGGATCAGCACCTTGCCGCCGAGATGGCCGCACTTTTTCTCCGAAGCGAGTTGGTCCTCGAAGTGCACGCCCGCGGCGCCCGCCTCGATATAGGCCTTCATGATCTCGAAGCAGTTGAGCGGCCCGCCGAAGCCGGCTTCCGCGTCGGCGACGATCGGCAGGTAATAGTCGCGCTTGGCGCCGCCTTCGGAATGCTCGATCTGGTCGGCGCGGCGCAGCGCGTTGTTGATCTTCCGCGCCAGCTCGGGACCGGAGTTCGCCGGATAGAGGGACTGGTCGGGATAGACCTGACCCGCGACGTTGGCGTCGCCCGCCACCTGCCAGCCGGAGAGGTAGATCGCCTTGAGGCCGGCTTTCGCCATCTGGATCGCCTGATTGCCCGAGAGAGCGCCCAGCGCGTTGATGTAGGGCTCGGACTTCAAAAGCTCCCACAACTTCACCGCGCCGCGCTCGGCGAGGGTGTAGGAAATGTCGAAGGAGCCTTTGAGACGCAGCACCTCTGCGGGCGCGTAATTGCGCTTGATGCCGTCGAAGCGGCCTTCCGGCGCGGCGGGAACGAGATCGTTGAAAGTGGTCATGAGACAATCCTTGCGTTTGCTGTCTGGCTGTTGCCGCGACCCAATCATTTTTGCGCCCGCGAAGCGAGCGATTGCGGGCGTGGTTGTCTGTTGTGCTACATAAATATTTGTGTGATTGTGTGTTTTGTAACTTTCGCCGGTAAACCTCCGGTAACGCTAAAATATTTCGAGCTCGAAATGGCTGTTAAGAAGCGCAAACTTCTGCTGGGTCCGCAGATCCGCCGGCTGCGGCGGGAGCGCGGGCTGACGCAGGCGCAGATGGCCGCAGAGGTGGGCGTGTCGCCCTCCTATGTGAACCTTGTCGAACGCAACCAGCGCCCCGTCTCGGCCGATCTCCTGGTCAGGATCGCCGCCGCCTACGACCTCGACCTTGCGGCGTTCTCCGGCGAACGCGCCGACGATCTCTTCGCGGCCCTCGCCGATGCGGTCGCCGATCCGATCTTTCAGGGAGCAGGCGTCAACCGCGAGGACGCGCAGGAGCTGGCCGGCGGCAACCCGGCCCTCGCCGAGGCGGTGGCGGCGCTCTACCGCGCCTACCGCTCGGCCCAGAACGAACTGATCGAAGCGCGCGCCGCCGGCCGGAGCGGGGCCGCCGATCCGGTCGAGGAGGCGCGCGCCTTCATTCAGGCGAACCGCAACTACTTCGCGCCGCTCGACGAGGCGGGCGAAGCCATTGGCGCCGGCGCCGAGAAGGCGCGCGGCGGGCTCTTCGAAACCCTGGCGCGGCGTTTTCAGGACCGGCACGGACTGAAAGTCCGCGTGCTGCCGGAAGACGTCATGGTCGGCGCCTACCGGCGCCTCAACCGCCATTCGGGCGAAGTGTCCGTTTCCGAAACGCTCGATCAGGCGAGCCGCACCTTCCATCTCGCCCTGCAGCTCTGCCTTCTCGAACAGTCGGCGACGCTCGACCGGCTGGTCAACGAGGCGAAATTCGATTCCGACGCCGGCCGGCGTCTCGCGCGCTCGGCGCTCGGCAATTACGCCGCCGCTGCGATACTTCTTCCGTATACGTCTTTTCTCTCCTCGGCGAAGGAACTGGCCCACGACGTCGAGGCGCTGGGGCGGCGTTTCGGCTGCAGCTTCGAGCAGGTGGCGCATCGCCTGACGACGCTGCAACGGCCGGGAGCGGAAGGCGTCCCCTTCTTCTTCGTGCGCCTCGACGCGGCGGGCAATGTCTCGAAGCGTTACTCGGGCGGCGTCTTCCCGTTCGCCAAGTATGGCGGCTCCTGCCCCTTGTGGAACGTGCACGAGACGTTCCGAACGCCGCGCCGCATTTTCACGCAGATCGTCGCCCTGCCAGACGGGGCGAAATACTTTTCCATCGCCCGAACCGTGCATGGCGGGGCCGGCGGATACGGCGCGCCGCAGGCGGAGCGGGCCGTGGCGCTCGGCTGCGCCCTCGACCATGCGAAGGACCTGATTTACGCGCGCGGGCTCGATCTTGAGGGCGCGGCGGCGACGCCCATCGGCGTCACCTGCCGGCTCTGCGAGCGCCCCGATTGCGCGGCGCGCGCCCACCCGCCCTTACGCCGGCGCCTCGTTATCGACGAACACCGACGCCTCGCCGCGCCGTTCAGCTTTGCCTTCGACTGAGAGCGGAGTAAGACGCGCGCCCATGAGCACCGCCCGCCCGCCCCTTTCCGCCTATATCCGCACGAGGAACGAAGCGCGGATGATCGCCGACGTGGTGCGCGCCGCGCTCGCCGTCGCCGACGAGGTCGTCGTCGTCGATTCCGGCTCCACCGACGGTACGCCGCAGATCGCCGAGAAAGCGGGAGCCCGCGTCATCCGCCAGACATGGCTCGGCAACGGCCATCAAAAGCGCGCCGGCGAGAACGCCTGCCGCCACGACTGGCTGCTCGATCTTGATGCGGACGAAATCGTCACGCCGGAACTCGCCGCTGAAATCGCCGCGCTGTTCGCCGCCGGCGAGCCGCCCTGCAAAGTCTACCGCACGCCTATGGCGATCGCCCCGCCAACCGGCGACCCGTGGCTCGGTTTCGGGGGCGTCGTCCGCCACAAGCTCTACGACCGCCGCCGGTTCCGCGCGCCGGAGCACGCCGCATGGGACCAGTTCGAGATACCGCCGGGCGAACCGGTCGGGCGCCTCGATGCGCCGATCCTGCATTACGCTTTCGCCGATCTCGGTCATCTCGCCGACAAGGTGAACCGCAATTCCTCGACGCGGGCGCGCGAGCTGCGGCCGAAGCCCATGCCGGTCCTTGTACTGAGGATTTTCTTCGGCATGCCGTTCTATTTCCTGAAGCGCTATCTCCTTGACGGATTGATCCGGGGCGGCGTCTACGGTTTCGCCTATGCGCGCATCTCCGCCTACGGGCGCTGGCTGCGCGATGTTAAAATGTACGAACGGCTGCGCCGTGAGCGGGCGAAATGAGCGAGACGCCGCCGCCGTTCGGCGCCTTCGCGCCTTCGCCCATGCAGCAGTATGCGCGCCGGCTCGCCCGCCGCCTTCCCTACGATTATTTCGGCCGCAAGGCCGCGTCGCTCTTGCTCGGTCCGGCGGGCGGGCGCGGCGGACGCGCCTTCGACGTCGAGATTTTCGGCGGCCAGCGGGCGCGCCTGCATCCCGGCGACAATATCTGCGAGAAGCGCGTCTATATGACTCCGCAGCACTGGGACCCTGAGGAGCGCAAACTGCTCGCCGCCGCCATCGACGCGCACCGGGATCATTTCTTCCACTTTCTCGACGTCGGCGCCAACGCCGGGCTCTACACGCTGTTCGCGCGGGCCCGCTGTCTCGAGTCGGGCGTGGCGCTGAAAGCGGTTTGCGTCGAGCCGGACCCGGAGATGCGCGCCCGCCTCGCTTTCAACGTCGAAGCGTCTGGCGGCGGAGACGAGGTGAAGATCCTCCCCTATGCGGCGACGGCGGCGGAAGGGAAATTGCGTTTCGCCGTCAACTCGGCGAGCCGCGGCCTCAGCCATATCGACGAACAGGGCGGGCTCATCGTCGAGGGAAAGCCGCTTCTCGCCGTCGTCGAGGAGGCCGGCGCGCCGCGGCTCGACGCCATGAAGATCGACATCGAAGGGCACGAATATCCGGCGCTCGACGCCTTCTTTCGCGACGCGCCGCGCGCCCTGCGGCCAAGACTGCTCCTTTGCGAAACCTCGCACGAAGATCCGGCGCTTTCCGTGAAAGCGCTGCTGCTCGGCGCAGGCTATCGCGAGCTGCTGCAGACGAAACGCAATTTCGTCGGCGTGCTGACGTAAACGCCGGCGGCGTCAGTCCTTCGCGTAGCAGTCCTTGATCATATAATCTTTTTCGAGGTCTGACTTTTCGTAACCGGCGTCCTTCGCGGTCTGACGCTCGGGGAGGTCGATAGGCTCGAACGCTTCCTCATTGTACTCGTACGGAACGAGTTCGAGGATCGAGCGGATGCAGTTGAGGCGGGCCTTTTCCTTGTCGTCGCCGTCGACGACGCGCCACGGCGCCCATTCGGTCGAGGTCTCGCGCAACATGCGGTCGCGCGCCTTGGTCATCTCCGCCCAGCGGCGCCGGCCCTCGAGGTCGATGGACGACAGCTTCCAGCGCTTTCGCGGATCGCAGGCGCGGTCCTCGAAACGCTTTTCCTGCTCGTCGGCGCTCACATGGATCCAGTATTTGAGAAGGATGACGCCTGCGTTGACGAGGCTTCGCTCGAACAGCGGGACCTCGCGCATGAACAGTTCGTGCTCGTGCTCGGTGCAAAAGCCCATCACCGGCTCCACCACCGCGCGGTTGTACCAGGAGCGGTCGAACAGCACGATCTCGCCGCCGGAAGGAAGCTCGGCGACGTAGCGCTGGAAGTACCATTGCGTGCGCTCGACATCGGACGGCTTCGGGAGCGCCACGACCCGCCAGATGCGGGCGTTCATGCGCCGGGTGATGGTCTTGATCATGCCGCCCTTGCCGGCGGCGTCGCGCCCCTCGAAGATGATCGCGACCTTCATTCCCTTGCGCGCCACTGTTTCCTGCAGCTTGGCGAGCTCGAATTCGAGATCGTCCAGCTCCTTTTCGTAGACGCGCTTCTTCATGACGCCGCCCTTTTCCCCTCGCGGTCGAACAGATACTCGGTGCGGCAGAATTCGCAGGCCGCCCGGATGAAGCCGTCCTCGACCATGTCGCCGAGTTCGTCCGGCCCGTAGCGTTCCAGAACCGCCGCGATCTTGTCGGCGCTGCAGGAACATTCGGCGCGCACCGGCTTGGGCTCGAACACCCTGACGCCGTCCTCATGGTAGAGACGGTAAAGCAGTGTCTCGGCGGATAGATCGGGATCGAGCAGCTCGTCCGCCTGCGTCGTTTCGAGCAGAACGGCGGCGCGCTCCCACAGGTCTCGGTCTTCAGGAGCCTTGAGCACGGCTTCGCCGCGCTCGCGGCCGCCGCCCTCGCCCGGCATGAACTGCACGATGACGCCGCCGGCCCGCCACGTCTCGCCCTCGCCGGGACGATAGACGCGCCCGACGGCGAGCTTGACGGCGGTCGGGATCTGCTCCGACTGGTCGAAATAGGAAATCGCCGCCCGGGCGAGACTGTCTCCCTCAATGGGCGTCACGCCCTGATACCGCTCCATGTCGGGGCCCTGGTCGATGGTCAGGGCGATGTGGCCCGCGCCCAGCAGCGCTTCGAGGCCCTTCGCGCCGTCCGGCGCCTCGCCCGACAGCTTGGCCATGGCGCGCAGCGCCCCGGACGCCGAATAGTCGGCGACCAGCATCGAGGCCGGTCCGTCGCCCTGCGCCTGAAAAATCAGCTTGCCGTCGAACTTTAGCGCGGAGCCCATCAGCGCGACCAGTGTCGCGGCTTCGCCGATAAGCTCCCTGACATTCGCCGGAAAGGGGTGGACCCGGAGGATTTCGTCGATCGCCGGCCCCAGCCGCACGATCCGTCCCCTGACAGCGGAGTCGCCGACCTGAAACGGCAGTATCGCGTCGTCTCCGGCGGGACGCAGCTTCTGTTCGGCCACGGACGGCCTCCTAACTCTTGAGCTTGTAGCCGGACTTGAACAGACGGTAGCACCAATAGGCGAGACCGACATTGATCGCCATGGTCACGGCGAAGCCGATCATCGGGCTCGCTTCGTAGACGCCGGTAAAGCCGAACCGCATGCCGTCGATCAGGTAGAACACCGGATTGAAGTGGCTGATCGAGAAGAACGGCTCCGGCAGGTTCTTGATGGCGTAGAAGGTGCCGGAAAGAAACGTCAGCGGGGTAATGACAAAATTGGTCAGCGCCGCGAGCTGGTCGAACTTTTCCGCCCAGACGCCGCCGACGATGCCGAGCATGCCGAACATCAGCGCCGCCGCGAACGCGAAATAGCTCAGCGCCAGCGGCGCGCCGATCTGCATCGGGGTCGGGGTGAAGGCCATGAAGGCGGCGCTGGTGAGCGCCGTGACAGCCCCGACCAGAAGCCCGCGCGCCGCCGCGCCGACCACGAACGCCACCGTCAGCTCGGAAGCCGAAAGCGGCGGCATCAGCACGTCGACGATCGAGCCCTGCACCTTGCCGATGATCAGCGAGGACGAGGAGTTGGCGAAAGCGTTGGTGAGGATCGCCATCATGATGAGGCCCGGCGCGAGGAACTCCACATAGGGGATGCCGTTGATTTCGGTGCCGCCGCGCCGGAAGGCCTGGATGAACACCACCAGAAACAAAAGCGTGGTGATCACCGGGGCGAAGATGGTCTGCATCGACACTTTCATGAAGCGCCTGATTTCCTTGGCGATCAGCGTCTCCAGACCGAGCCAGTTGACGCGGCCGAACCGTCGTTCGCCGAAAGCGGGAGCACGCCGCGCCGCCTGCGCGGAAGGGGCGGCATGATCGAGGGTCGCGTCCATCAGGGGCCTGCTTTTGGGGTGCTGCGAAATGCGGAATGCCGGATGTGGCGCTGGCTCGCGCCGAGGTCAAGCAAGCGCCGTTTCTCGTGATCGCCGGCGCCGGCCTCGCCGCGGAAAACCTTCCCCAACTTCCACAACCCTCTCCACAACATGTAGTGGCGGCCTGAGTGTGCAAAAATCGCGAGCGGCGCCATGTTGTATTTTATCCTTAACTAGGTACTATATCTTGTCTCCCTGAGGAGGGAGTTTGGTTGTTCTTACTAAATATAGATTTGAAAACGGCCGGTTAGCGCTCCGGGACCGGAGGCGCGGGGCTGTCCAATAGAGGAGCGGGTGGACATGGCTTGGAACGACGAACGGGTCGAACAGCTGAAAAAACTGTGGTCGGAAGGGCTTTCGGCCAGTCAGATCGCCTCGAAAATGGGCGGCGTCACCCGCAACGCCGTTATCGGCAAGGTCCATCGCCTCGGCCTTTCCGGCCGCGCCGCACCCGCCAAGCCGCAGCGAGGCCGCGGATTCGACAGCATCGTTGATGTCGAGGAAGTCGAAACGGTCCGCCGCGAGCCCGTCATGAAGGCGATCATGCCGGAGCCGGAATTCTCCGCGCCGGTCATTCTCGACACGGGCGACATGACGACGGTCGCGACCCTGAAGAACAACATGTGCAAATGGCCGATCGGCGACCCGTCGCGCGATGACTTCCATTTCTGCGGCCAGCCCGCCGCGCAGGCCGGCAAGTCGTATTGCGCCTATCACGCCCATCTCGCTTTCCAGCCAGCGCAGAGAAAGCCGGAACGCCGCATCGAAGCGCCGCGCGTCATCATCGCCGACCAGCGCCGCCGGGCGGCGTCGTAGGGCCGACTTCAAACTCTCGAACCGAACGACAGGCGCCGGCGCGGCGCCTGTCGTTTGCGTTTCGGGGCGCCGTCAGGCCGCCTGCAGCCGCTCGAGACCGGCGTCGATCCAGGCGCGCGTCCGCTCCAGCACCTCGTCGGAAAGAGCCGGGTCGTCGCTCGCCCGGGCGAGGATGACCGCGCCCACCATCGCCGCCCAGACGCCGATCGCCGCTTCGCGTTTGGCGGCGGCGTCCGGTCCGGAAAGCTCGCCGCTCATCCGCTCGATCTGGGCCCGCAGCCGCGCCGTCATGGCGGCGCGCGCCGCCGGGGTCTGGCGCGCGCTTTCGGCGACGAGCGCCGCCGTCGCGCAGCCGCCGCCCGCATCGTCGCGATGGCGCGGCGAAAGATAGTCGTCGATGAAGGCGCGCAGGCCGAGCCCCTTGCCGGAATCCGCGTCGAGCGCTTGCTCGAGGGTCCGGGCGATCAGGTCGTCCTTTGACTTGAAGTGCCCGTAAAAGCCGCCATGGGTCAGACCGGCGGCGCTCATCACCTCGGCCACGCCGACCGCCTCGAAGCCTTTCTCGCGGAACAGGCGGCCAGCCGCCTCCAGAATCCGCCGGCGGTTTTCCGCCATCTGTTCGCGGCTGACCCTCATCGAAAATCTCCTTTGGGCGGACTTGACACTTAAATGATCGCCATCATCTAACCATAATCATGACGGTCGTCATGAATATAAGCGTTCATCAGCAAAGGAACAATGCAATGGCAGCCAAACCCGCCGTCCTCATCACCGGCGCCTCCTCCGGCATCGGCGCTGTCTACGCCGAGCGTTTCGCCCGGCGCGGCCACGATCTCGTCCTGGTCGCCCGCGACCAGAAGCGGCTCGACGCGCTCGCCGCCCGTCTGCGCGAGCAGGCCGGCGTCGCCATCGACGTGCTCAGGGCCGACCTCACCCAGCCCGCCGATCTCGCCGTGGTCGAGAAGCGGCTGCGGGAAGACCGGCGCATCGGAATCCTCATCAACAACGCCGGCGCCGGTGCGCACGGCGGCTTTCTCGACCAGACGCCGGACATCGTTGAAAAGGTCGTCTCGCTGAACGCCACGGCGCTTGTCCGTCTCGCCAGCGCCGCCGCCCCGCGCTTCGCCGAAGCCGGCGAAGGCGCAATCGTCAATATCGCCTCCGTCGTGGGGCTGGCGCCCGAATTCGGCATGACCGTCTACGGCGCGACCAAGGCTTTCGTGCTTTATCTCACGCAGGGCCTGCATCGCGAACTCGCGCCCAAAGGCGTCTACGTTCAGGCGGTGCTTCCGTCAGCGACGCGCACAGAGATCTGGGGACGGTCGGGCGTCGATATCGATACGCTGCCCTTCCTCATGGAAGTCGACGAGCTGGTCGACGCCGCGCTCGTCGGATTCGACCGCCGCGAGACCGTGACCATCCCGCCGCTGCACGACCTCGGACAGTGGGAAGCCTATGAGGCGGCGCGGGAGGCGATGTTCCCGGGGTTCGCTCAGAGCAGGGCCGCGGAGCGCTACCGAGCGCCGAACTGATGCGGGATCCGATCCGCCTGCGGCGCCAAGCCTAGGCCTGCGCGTCGAGAGCGTAGCCGGCCGAACGCACGGTGCGGATCGGATCGCCCTGATCGTGTTTGTTGAGAGCCTTGCGCAAGCGGCCGATATGCACATCGACCGTCCGCACCTCGACGAAAACGTCCGAACCCCAGACGGCGTTCAGAAGCTGCTCGCGCGAGAACACCCGCCCCGGATGCTGGATCAGGTGGTCGAGCAGGCGGAACTCGGTCGGCCCGAGATGGATTTCCTTTTCTTCGCGCCACACCCGATGCGAGGTGCGGTCGAGGCGAATGTCGCCATGCAGCACCTCGTCCTGCACGAGACCAGGGCGGATGCGGCGCAGCACGGCGCGCATGCGGGCCACCAGCTCGTTCATCGAAAACGGCTTGGTCAGATAATCGTCGGCGCCGGTCTCGAGGCCGCGGATGCGGTCGGCCTCCTCGGAGCGGGCGGTGAGCATGATCACCGGAATGTTGCGGGTCTCGGCCTTGGAGCGGAGCCGCCGGCAGACCTCGATCCCGGAAATTTTCGGCAGCATCCAGTCGAGGATGACGAGGTCGGGCTGCGCCTCGTCTATCTTCATCAGCGCTTCTTCGCCGTCGACGGCGATCTGTACGTCGAAATCTTCCTTGCTGAGATTGTATTCGAGAAGGGTCGTCAGCGCTTCTTCGTCCTCGACGACCAGAACCCTGGTGCTCGCCATCCTACTCTCCGTCAGTCGCCGCCGCCCTGAGCCTTGTCGGGCGTTCTGATCGCGGTGATCGAGGTTTCATCGCCTTTCGGGCGCTCATCTGCAAGAGCCGACCCGGTGACGAGGAAATGGATGGCTTCGGCGATGTTGGTGGCGTGGTCTCCTACCCTCTCGAAATTCTTGGCGATGAAGACCAGGTGGGTGCAGGCGTTGACCTGGGCGGGGTCCTCCATCATCGCCAGCAGGATTTCGCGGAAAATCGAATTGTAGAGCTCGTCGAGCTCGTCGTCGCCGCCCCACACGGCCTTGGCCGCCGCGAGATTGCGGGCGGTGAAGGCGTTGAGAATGTCGGCGATCTGCCTGAGGCTCGCCCGGCCCATGCGGGCGACCCCGGCGTAAGGGCGCGGGGCGCGTTCGCGGCTGACGACGAGGGTGCGCTTGGCGACGTTCTTGGCGAGATCGCCGACCCTCTCCAGCTCGCCCGCGACCTTCATGTAGGTCATCACTTCGCGCAGCGCCGCCGGATTGGTGAGGCCGCCGGCGAGGATCGCCATCACCTTCGCCTCGATCGCATGGTGAAAATCATCGACGCGCTCGTCGGCGGCGATCAGTCTTTCGGCGGACGCCACGTCGCGGCGCTCGAAGGCGGTGATCGCTTCGGCGAGCTGGCTTTCGACAAGGCCGGCCATCTGGGCGATGTCGATTTCAAGACCCTTGAGCCTGTCTGTCTGGCGCGGCTGACCAAGGCCCATGGAAGAACGACACCCAGTTGCCGCATCGACGCGCCGCGGGAAGAGCTGAAAAGCGCGGCCGCTCATTTGCGGAGAAATCAACGCCTGCTGACGCGGGCAGGTTGCGGACGGTCTGTTTGCTCTTCTTTTATGACAGATTCTTGTCCCGGGCAGGCAATTTGGCGCATTTCGTGCGCCCAGTCCAGAGCGCCTTTCGGCTGTCAGACTCTGGTCGCCGCAGCCGTTTCCGGCAGGGCGCGGAAATAGCAGGTGAAGGCCGTCCCGCCCGCCAGCCGGCTTTCGAGCTGCAGCCCGCCCTTATGGCGGTTGACGATGTGCTTGACGATGGCGAGGCCGAGGCCTGTGCCGCCGGTCTTGCGGCTGCGCTCGACATTGACGCGATAGAAGCGCTCGGTAAGGCGCGGCAGGTCGGCGCGCTCGATGCCGGGCCCGAAGTCCCTGATCTGCACATAGACGAGATCGCCCGGATCGATCGCGCGGCGCGCCGCGAGCTGAACGGCGCTGTCGCCCGCGCGGTGCGCAATTTCGCCGTCGGCGGCCAGCGCCGGCGCGGCGCCGCGCCCCACCCGCACCTTCACCAGCGCAGGATCGCCGCCATACTTCAGCGCGTTGTCGATCAGATTCTGGATCGCCTGTATGATCTCGTCCTGATCGCCCTGTATCTCGAACGGCCCCTCCCCGTCCTGTTCGAAGTCGACAATGGCGCCGGACTGGTCGAGCAGCGGCTGCAGACTTTCGATGACGTCCCGCGCAACGTCGGCGAGATTGGTTTTGCCGCTCGGCGGCACATGTTCATGCAGCTCAATGCGCGACAGCGACATCAAATCGGCGACAAGCCGCTGCATGCGCTCAGCCTGTCCCTGCATGATCGCCAGAAACCGGCCGCTGGCTTCCGGATCGCTTTTCGCCGGACCGCGCAGCGTCTCGATGAAGCCGATGAGCGAAGCGAGCGGCGTACGCAGCTCATGACTGGCGCTGGCTATGAAGTCGGCGCGCATCTGCTCTAGGCGCCGTTCGCTCGTCAGGTCACGGATGAACACAAGAATGCGCCTGCCGCCCTTCTGACCGTCGATGGGCGCGACGAAGGCGCGGCAGGAACGTTCGACGCCGCCGGAGGTGACGAAGTCTACGGACAGCGCCGGCTTGCCCTCGGCGATAGCTTCGGCCGCCTCGAATACGGACGGCGCGCGAAGAATGGCGGCGATATGACGGCCCTCGACAGCTTGCGCGCCGACGAATTCCTCCGCCGCCGGATTGGCGAGGTCGATAACCCCTTCGCTGTCGAGGATGAAGATCGGCTCGGGCAGCACCTGCGCCACGCCGCGGGCGAGGCGCAACGTCGAAAGCTCGGCTTCGCGCGCTCCGATCTCGGCGTCGATCACCCGTTGCACCGGCTCCGCCCACAGCCGGCCCGACGAGAAGCGGTAACGGACGGCTAACGCTGCGACATAGGCGACGAACACCAAAATGGCGAGCTGCCACGGCGCCAACCGCTCGATCAGGCCCGCCGAAAACAACACCACAAGACCGATGCCCGCCGCGATCGCCACCGCCCATGAAAAATCGCGCGCCCGGACGCGGCCGGCGGTTTTTCTGATGGTTGTAGCGAGGTCGTCTTCCATAAGTCCCGAATAGCTTCGTCGCGCGGAGACTAAAGCCTTTCCTGAAATGGGGAAACCGCTATTCCTTCCGACTCGGACAGCCGCGGATTCGCCGAATCGAAAGGCGGGTTTTTGTAGTACGTATACAAATTATTTTTGAAGAACTTCCGCCCATAAATCGTACGGATCTGCGTCGATGACACGTGCGCGCGCCATGTCGCCGGGCTTTAGCCCCGTTTCTCCGTCAAGCACCACCGCGCCGTCGATTTCCGGCGCGTCAGCGTAGGAGCGCCCCACGGCGCCGTCCTCGGCGACCCGGTCTATGAGAACATCGATGTCGCGACCGATCCATTCCTGCAGGATATCGGCCGAAATCTTCTGTTGCGCCTCCATGAAGCGGGCGTAACGCTCCTCCTTCACCTCTTCCGGCACGGCGCCAGGAAGCTCGTTAGCCCGGGCGCCCTCAACGGGCTCGAATTTGAAGCAGCCGACGCGGTTGAGACGCGCTTCTTTCAGCCAGTCGAGGAGCAGCGAAAAATCTTCTTCCGTCTCGCCCGGAAAACCGACGATGAAAGTCGAGCGAAGCGCGATCTCTGGGCAAACCGCCCGCCACCGGCGGATCTGGTCGAGCGTTTTTTCTCCGCTCGCCGGCCGGCGCATGGCTTTCAGCACAGTAGGACTCGCATGCTGGAACGGAATGTCGAGATAGGGAAGGATTTTTCCCTCCGCCATCAACGGGATCACCGCGTCGACATGCGGGTACGGATAGACATAGTGAAGCCGCGTCCACACGCCGAGTTCGCCGAGGCCGCGCGCGAGATCGAAGAACCGCGTCTCATACTCCTCGCCGCGCCACGGATAGGATGCGTATTTCACGTCGACGCCGTAGGCGGACGTATCTTGTGAAATGACGAGCAGCTCTCTGACGCCGGCGGCGGCGAGCTTCTCGGCTTCCTTGAGCACTGCGTCGACGCGCCGGCTCTGCAGCTTGCCGCGCATCGACGGGATAATGCAGAACGAACACGTATTGTTGCAGCCCTCGGAGATTTTCAGATACGCATAGTGGCGAGGCGTCAGCCGCACGCCCTGCGGCGGCACCAGATCGAACAGCGGATCGTGCGCCGGCGGAACCGCATCGTGCACCGCTTCCATTACCGCCTCATACTGGTGCGGGCCTGTCACCGAGAGAACTTTAGGGTGCGCGGCGCGAATGACGCCTTCCTCGGCGCCGAGACAGCCCGTGACGATAACGCGGCCGTTCTCGGCGATCGCCTCGCCGATGGCGTCGAGAGATTCGGCGCGGGCCGAATCGAGAAATCCGCATGTGTTGACCAGCACCGCGTCCGCGCCCTGATAGTCGGGCGCGATCTCGTAGCCTTCGGCCCTGAGGCGGGTGATGATGCGCTCGGAATCGACCAGCGCCTTAGGGCAGCCGAGGCTGACGATGCCGATTCGCGGGCCGGGTTTCGGCGAAATGGGTTGGGCGCGGGCCATGGCGCGCCCGTTTAGCGGCAAAAACCCCGGCGGGGAAGCGGGGTTTTAAGCCCTGCTCCGCGTCAAAAGCGCGAAAACGCCGCCCCCGACAGCGCCGGCGAGGCATTGCAGGGCGAGGCCCAGCACGTCACGCGCCCCGCCGATGGCCCCGGCCCCGCCTTTCGCCATGATCGTCTCGATGAGGAATATTGCGGTCCACACCGCCGCCGCGCCGGCTGCCGGATAGGCGATGGGGGCGAGCGGCTTCAGCACCTGCTTGACGCCGAACGCGACGACGAAACCAATCAGCAGGGCGATCGCAAGCATCAGCCCATAGGTCGGCGCGAGCCCGGCGAGGTTCATCAGATAAGTCTGCGACTGCTGCGCTGGCGTGTATTCGATTCCGATGGCGGTCTGTTCGGCGATGATGCGCTGGGTGAAGAACGCCGACGCAAGAACGACGGTCACAACCGCGGCGGCGGCATAGGCGCCGATGACTCTCACAAATCGCATAGGTTCGCCCTCTCCGGCCCTGCGCGTCTGGCGCGGCGCGTTTGCGCCGACTACACTTGTTTCGCCAGCCCGACCGTACTCCCTCCATCGTATCCGGCAATATGGAGAATGAGCCCATGAACTGCATTCGCACGCTTTCCCTCGTCGCCGCTTTCGGCGCCGCAATGTCCGGCTGCTCGAAGGAAGGCGCCGAGTCGGCCGCCGCCGCTCAGAAAGGCGGCGGCGATTCCAGCCTGCAGACGAGGCTCGCCCCGCCCGCCCCGGAAGGGACGACGCCTCTTGCGGTCGAAACCCTTGCGGAGGGCCTCGAAAATCCGTGGTGCGTGGCGTTCCTGCCGGACGGAACGATTCTCGTCACCGAACGCCCTGGCCGCATCCGAATCATTCGCGACGGCGCGCTTATCCCGGCTCCCGCGGCCGGCGTTCCCGACGTCTACGTCGACAACCAGGCCGGTCTGTTCGACATTCTCGTGGATCCTGATTTCGCCGAAAATAACACATTGTACCTCTCTTACGCCCACGGGACGGCGAGGCAGAACGCGACGCGCATCGCACGCGCCACCTTCGACGGGGCGACGATCAGCGATCTTGAAGTGATCTACGAGGCGAGGCCACTGAAGGATACGAGCCTGCACTATGGCGCGCGGCTCGCTTTCGGCGGCGACGGCAAGCTCTATGCGACGATCGGCGAAGGCTCCCGCTACAAGGAGCGCGCGCAGGTGATGTCGACGAGCTTCGGCGCCACCATCCGCCTCAACAAGGACGGCTCGATCCCCGAGGACAACGCCGATTTCGGCGACGGCGCGCTTCCCGAACTGTGGACCAAAGGTCATCGCAATCCGCAGGGCCTCGCCTGGGATGCGGCGCGCGGCGTGATGTGGGAGCACGAGCACGGCGCGCGCGGCGGCGACGAGATCAACATTATCGAAAAGGGCAATAATTACGGCTGGCCCCTCGCCACCTACGGCGTCGACTACAGCGGCGCGCGCATTAGTCCGTTTACGCAATATCAAGGAACGACGCAGCCCTTCAAATACTGGACCCCGTCTATCGCGCCTTCCGGCCTCGCCGTCTATCGCGGCGACCTCTTCCCCGCAGACTGGGACGGCGACCTTCTCGTCGGCGCCATGGCCGAACGTTCGCTGCATCGGGTCGATCTGGACGAGGCCGGCAGGGAAATCGGCGAAGAGCGATATCTGATTGGCGAACGCGTCCGCGACGTTCGTGTCGGCCCCGACGGCGCCATTTATGCGACGACGGAGGATCGCGAAGGCGCGCCTGTCGGCAAAGTGCTTCGGCTGACGCCGCAGTAACGCTCTCCGCCGCTAGAGACTGCGACGGTCAACGATCAACCGCGCCAGAAAGCCGCCTGAGCCGATCAGGATCAGCACGCCCGGCAGACCGCCGAGATTGGACAGCATCCTGACGCCGGCGACGCCGGTCGTCGCCGTCATCGTCCAGGAGATCAGACCAATCAGCACGCCCCAGAAAATCTTGATCCTCAGCCCGAGCGGCCCGTGCTCGCCGCCCGGCGCGGCGCGTTTCAGGCAAACCTCTGCGACCGAGTGAGTCGTCGAATCCATCGCCGTGACGAACGAGATGAAGACGAGCCCGACAAACACCGCCTGCACTATCCCCGCTAAAGGCAGAGCTGCGAACATCGCATAGACGACCGCTTCAGGCCCTCCGGCCTTGAGCGCAGCCGACAACGCGCCGGTCCGGCTGTCGATTTCAATGGCGCTCGCTCCGAAAACAGTCATCCAGATCATGCCGAACAGCGCCGGCAGCATGAGATTGACCAGAATGAAAGCGCGCACGCTGTAGCCCACGGCGATACGTCCGAGAAACAGCGCCGTGATCGGAGCCCATGCGAGCCATTGCGCGAAAGAAAACACGGTCCATGAACGCGTCCACGGATCGCCGGCGCGACCGTCAAGGTTGAGGCTCGCCGGTACGAAACCCGCGACATAGTCAATGAAAGCCTGGCCGCCGCGCGCCAGCATTTCACCCGTTGGCCCGACGGTGAAGATGAATGCGGCGAGCGCGAAGAACGCCTTGGCGTTGATATCGGAGAGAACCCTGATGCCGCGATGAAGGCCGCTCGCCGACGATGCGACGAAAGCGCCGACGATCATGCCGACAAGAACCAGCCTGAGCGCCGGGCTGTCGTCGACGCCGAACGCGGCTTTAAGGCCGCCTGTCAGCGAAAGAACGCCGGCCCCGAGCGCGGCGGCGACGCCGGCCACTAGAGCGAACAGTGAGAAGGCGTCTATGGCGTCGCAAAAGAATTGCGGCGGATTTCGATCCGTATGCGGATAAGTTGCAGAGCCGACAGAGTAAGGCCGCCCGAGATTATGAAAGGCGAGGGCGAACGCCAGCGCCGGAACCGTGTAAAGCGCATAGGGCGTGACGGTCCAGTGCAGGTACAAGGCCGAAAGAGCGAAGCGCCGCGCTTCATCGCTCCCCGCCTCGACGCCGGCGAAAGCCGGCGGTGCGATTACATGGAAAATCGGTTCGGTGGTTCCCCAGAACAGAATGCCGATGGCGATCGTGGTGCAAAGGGTGATCGAAAACCAGCTCCATGGCGCGAGGATCGGCGTCGCCGCCTTCCCGCCGATACGCACGGCGCCAAGAGGAGAGACGAAAATCAGCGCGACCAGCGCCACGGCAGCGAATGTCGCTACGGAAAAGAGCCAGTCGAAATGAGCGAGAATCCATTCATTCGCCGCTGTCGCCGCAGCGAGGAAGTCATCGAAGTCGAACAGGCTTGCAGTGAGCGCCAGCACCAGCACCACAGCCGGGGCCCAGAACACCAGCGGCCTCGCATCGGAAAACGCCTTCGTAAAGATCGACCGGACTCCCGCAACGGCGGAGCTTTATGACGCCAACGGACCGAAAACAAAACCGCCCGTCGCGCCAGCGCCGGGCGGTCACAGGATCTTGAGAGAGACCGGGCTAGTTCTTGCCGTCCCCGTCGTCGCGCACATCCTCAAGCGGATCGAAGCGCCCGTCGTTTTCGGTCGCTTCGTCGTGCACCATGTAGCCGGCGCCGCCGGCTGCGAGCAGCGCGCAGCCGCCTGTGGCGGCGCTCACGCCGATCAGGACGAGGGCTGAAATGATTTTCTTCATCGTCGCTTCCCTTGCGTTGCGCAGGACCGCGCTCGCTCGCGGCCCGATGCCTCGCCAACAGGGAAGAGACGAAAGAGTTCCAGCGCCTATTCGGCCGCGGCTTCTTCGGCAGCCGGGGCTTCCGCAGCGGCCGCCTTCTCGGCCCGCTCGGCGGCGCGTTCTTTCGCCTTGGCTTTCGGCTCGGCCTTCTTCGGGTTGCTGCCCGCCTTCCACTGGACGAGACCGCCGGCGGAGAGGAAGCGCGCGACGCGGTCGGTCGGCTGCGCGCCGACGCCGAGCCAGTATTTCACGCGCTCTTCGTTGTACTGAGCGCGTTTCGGATCATCCTTGGCGAGCAGCGGATTGTAGGTGCCGATTTTTTCGATGAAACGGCCATCGCGCGGATTGCGGCTGTTGGAAACGACGATCGCATAGTAGGGCCGTTTCTTCGCGCCCGCGCGGGCGAGACGGATTTTGAGAGACATGTTGAGGTTCCTTTCTTCTCAATTCGCTTTTTGTTTGGCGTAGTTCTGCGCGCCCATGAAATGCAGAGACACGTAAGGTTCGTCGCCGACGACCCAGCTATCGTGGGGCTCGGCGGGTATGTAGAAAACGTCGCCGGGACGCATCTCATGAACGATCCCGTCCTTCATCGCGGCGGTGGCGCGACCCGAGACGACCATGCCCACATGCTCGACCGTGCAATGGGTTTCGCCGATAGACTTTCCAACGTGTTCAGACCATTTCCAGCCCGGCTCGTAAGTAGCGCGGCCGATGGTCATGGTGCCGACGCGGACGGTTTCGAACTTTCCCTTCTCGAAAGTTCGCACCTCGTCGGGCGACTCGAAGCGCTTGAGGATGGTCTTGTCCATAGCCTACCTTTTCTTCCCCGGCAGCCCGCCCAGCCCGGGGGGCATGGGTCCGCGGCCGGACAGCGCGCGCTCGATGGCCTCGAAGTCGATATTCTCCGTTGACGGAGCGTTCTTGCCCGAGGGCGCGCCCATCGCCGCGAGGTCCGCCCCGCCCGGCGCGCCGCCAATCGCGCCCATCTGCTTGGCGAGGCCGGCCATGCCGCCTTTGCCCATCTTTTTCATCATGTCGGCCATCTGGCGATGAGCTTTCAGAAGCTTGTTGATCTCCTGCACGCTCGTTCCCGAGCCCGCTGCGACGCGCTTCTTTCGGGAGGCGTTGAGCAACGCGGGTTTACGGCGCTCCTGTTTGGTCATCGAGGAGATGATCGCCTCCTGACGCACGATTTCCTTGTTCTCGAAGCCGCCGGCCTGATCGACCATTTTCTTCATCTTACCCATGCCGGGGAGGAGCCCGAGGATCGCGCCCATGCCGCCCATCTTGCGCATCTGGCGGAACTGATCGGCGAGATCGTCAAGATCGAACTCGCCCTTGGCCATCTTCTTGGCCTGTTTCTTCGCCTTCTCGACATCGAGCTCTTCGGCGGCTTTCTCGACCAGCGAAACGATATCGCCCATGCCGAGAATTCGGCCAGCCATGCGTTGCGGGTCGAACGTGTCGAGCGCATCAAGTTTCTCGCCGACGCCGATGAACTTGATGGGCGCGCCGGTGACGGCGCGCATGGAGAGCGCCGCGCCGCCGCGCGCATCGCCGTCGATCCGCGTCAAGACGACCCCGGTGACAGGCACGCGGGCCTTGAACTTCTCAGCGGTGTTGACCGCATCCTGGCCAGTCAGCGCATCGACCACCAGAAGCGTTTCGATGGGCCGCGCGATGGCGTGAATTTCCGCGACCTCGCCCATCAGCTGCTCGTCGATGGAAAGCCGGCCGGCCGTGTCGAGCATAACCACGTCGAAGCCGCCAAGACGGGCCGCTTCCATCGCCCGCCTGGAGATGTCGACTGGGCTCTGGCCCGGAATGATGGGAAGCGTTTTGACGCCGGTCTGTTCGCCGAGAATCTTGAGCTGTTCCTGCGCGGCCGGACGGCGCGTGTCGAGCGAGGCCATGAGCACGCGCTTTTTCTCGCGCTTCTCGAGCCGCATGGCGATTTTCGCTGTAGTCGTCGTCTTCCCGGAGCCCTGCAGGCCGACCATGAGGATCGGCGCGGGCGGGGCCATGGCGAGATCGAGCGCCGTGTCCTCGGCGGCGCCGCCGAGCATTTCGGCGAGGGCGTCGTGCACAATCTTTACGACCTGCTGGCCGGGCGTCACCGAGCGCAGCACTTCGGCGCCGACCGCGCGCTCTTTCACCTTGTCGATGAACGACTTGGCGACCGGCAGCGCCACATCGGCCTCGAGGAGGGCTACGCGCACCTCGCGCAACGCTTCGGTGACGTCCTTCTCCTCGAGAGCGCCCCTGCCGCGGAGCTTCTCGAAGACGGAGCCAAGACGTTCGCTTAAGGATTCGAACATGGCCTAGCCCTCGTCTTCGATGAGAAACATCAACGCGCGATCGGTGAGCGCGCGCGGGCGATGCCGGTCCCCGGCGCCGGCGGGAATGAACAGTCCGTCCCCGGCGCGCAGCACGATACGGCGATTATCGAACTCGATTTCAAGCTCGCCCTCGACGATCATTCCGACATGGCCGGTCTCGCACCAGTCAGGATGCGCAGAGGCGGGGGTCATCTCGACGAGACGAAACGCCTTGCCGCCTCTGCGCGCGCGTTTCAGGCGCGCCGTACCGCCAAGCGCGGGCTCCCAGTCCACATCCGAAAAGGCGACGCGATAATCCAAATGCCCGTCCTCAACCGCTGCCTGTGCGCGAAGGCGCACAACGCACAATCGCCGCCGCGAGGGCGTTACCCTGGCGGCGGGACATCCCCGGCCTCGTCCCGCATATAAGCCTCGGGGGTCGTGCCGGAAGACGCGGGAAAGCGATCATTCCCGAAAGAAGGCGGGTCTATAGAGCCTTGACGGCGGGAAGGCAAGATCGTCCCGAATCCAGGGGCTTCAGGCCTTGGGCGGGGCCCTGAACGTCTCCTCGTCGAGCTCGCCTTCCCATTTTGCCACGGTGACCGCGACGGCCGTGTCGCCGGTGACGTTGACCATCGTGCGCATCATGTCGAGGAGCCTGTCGAAGGGGAAGATGAAGCCGATGACAAGCGCCGTATGTTCGGGCGTCACTTCGAACACATCGAGGACAATGGAGAGAAGAAACAGCGAGGCGGAAGGCACGCCGGCGGTGCCGATGGAGACGAGCGCGCAGGTGAGCGCGATCAGCAGGTAGTGCTGCGGCTCGAGCTGGTAGCCGAACGCCTGCGCCGTGAACAGCGCGACGATGCCGAGATAGAGCGAGGTGCCGTCCATGTTGATGGTTGCGCCGAGCGGCAGCACCGATCCGGCGACCGATTTCTTGACGCCGAGATTTTCTGTGACGTTTCGGATTGTGACAGGCAGAGTCGCCGAGGAAGACGAGGTCGAGTAGGCGACCATCATCGCGTCCATGATGCCGCGGAAAAAATTGACGAAGGGCAGGTTCAACAAGATGCGCACCATGCCGCCGTAGACGATCAGCATGTGCAGGGCGCAGCCGATATAGACGGCGAGCGTCAGCGACAGGATCGCCGTGAACGTCTCGATCCCCTTGGTGCCGGCGACATAGGCGATGAGACCGAAGACCCCGAACGGCGCCAGCTCCATGATGAGATGCGTCATCTTGAGGACGCCTTCGGCGGCGGCCTCAAAAAAATTTCCGGCGATGCGCCCCTGTTCCCGCGCCATCAACAGACCGACGCCGAACAGCAGCGCAAAGAAGATAACGGCGAGCATGTCGCCCTGCACCAGCGCGGCGAAGGGGTTCTCGGGAATGATCGCCATCAGCCTTTCGCCGAGCGGCTGAGCTTCGCCCATCTGCTTAGGCACCGCCCCGCCGAGATCGACCCCCCGGCCCGGCTGAAACAGCGTGCCCATGGCGAGACCCATAAGGTTGGCGAAAAAGGTCGTCAGCAGGTACAGGACGAAGGCCTTGACGCCGATCGTGCCGAGCTTTTTCGGATCTCCCATCGCGTAAATGCCGGCGACCAGCGTGAAAAAGACCAACGGCACGACGATCATCCGTATCAGGCGGATGAATACGTCGCCGACGATGCGGACTTTCGCCAACAGCGCCTCAGCGGCGACCGCATCCATTGTCTGAGATACGGCGAGACCGAAGGCGACCCCCAGGATCAATCCGATGAAAACCCGCTTCCACAGCTTGATCCTGAACCACCAGCCCATGCCGCCCGCCCCGTTCTGTTTCACGCCGTCTTTTGGACGGCCATCGTATGACTGTTTCGTACAAAAATGGAACGTTTACCGCCAGTCGGTGTTGGCGAGGCGTATTAGACAATCAGGAGATTTCAGCATGAATTCCGATCAACTTCAGGGCAATTGGAAACAGATCAAAGGGTCGGTGAAGGAGCAATGGGGCAAGCTCACCGACGACGACCTCGCCCGTATCGAAGGCAACTACGACCAGCTCGTCGGCAAGATTCAGGAGCGCTACGGCGTCCAGCGCGAGGAAGCCGAAAAGCAGGTGAGGGAATGGAACAAGCACTAGCTTGCTGACTAACGTAAAAAGGCGGAGCGACCTGATCGGCGGCTCCGCCTTTCATATATCAGACACTCTTGAACGCGCTACTAAGGCGCGCCCATCAGCATTCGGGCGAAATAGGCGTATTCGAGCGCGATGCGATAAGCGAGCTGGTCTTGGTTCGCCGTGCCGCCATGACCGCCTTCCATGTTCTCATAGTAGAAAAAGTCATAGCCGAGATCGCGCAGTTTTGCCCCGGCTTTACGGGCATGGCCAGGATGAACGCGATCGTCCTGCGTCGAGGTGTAAAGGAAGATTTTCGGATACGCCTTGCCCGCCTCAAGATTCTGCTGAGGCGAATATTTTGAAATGTAGGCCCATTCCTCAGGCTTTTCGGGGTCGCCGTACTCGCCGATCCATGAGGCGCCGGCGCCGAGATGCGTATACCGTTTCATGTCGAACAGCGGCACGCCGTTGACGATCGCCGAATAAAGCTCCGGGTGCTGAGTCATCACCACCCCCATCAGCAAGCCGCCGTTGGAGCGGCCGATGGCGCCGAGCTTTTCCGGGCTCGTCACGCCCGAAGCGATCAAGTCTTTCGAGATAGCAAAGAAGTCGTCGAAGGCGCGCTGGCGATTTTCCTTCAGCGCCGCCTGATGCCATTTGGGTCCGTATTCGGACCCGCCGCGAATGTTGGAAAGCACCAGAACGCCGCCGCGGCTGACCCACATCTTGCCGGCGAGGGCGCCGTGCTGCGGGCGCGATGGATCTTCATAGTAGACCGGCAGCGTCGCTGAAAGGAATCCACCGTAGGCATATTGGACAGTCGGTGCGTTCCCTTCCTTCAGGACCGACTCCTTGCCCATGATGAAGTAAGGGATTTTCGTCCCGTCAGCGGATGTTGCGAAGCGCTGTTCGACGACGACGCCGGCCGCATCGTAAAACTCAGGCATCGAAGCGATTTTCGCCGTCTTGCCGTTTGCGCCGACGTAAAACAGCGACTGCGGCGTCGTCAGGCTTTCGAAAGTAAGCATGGCGTCGTCCGTTCCGCCGCCGGCCGAGGCCAGTTTGACGACTCCGTTCGTCGGCAGCGCGATTTCTTTCACGGTCCAGCTGCCGTTTTTTTTGCGCGAAAGTCGCGCGGCCTTGCCGGAAACATCTTCGAGATAAGAGACGATCAGCCCTGTCTCGCCGACGCCAATGCCCTCTATTGACTGGTTTTCGGCCGCCGCCATGACCAGTTCAGCCGCGCCGGAGTTGAGATCGTAAGCGACGATAGAACCTAGAGGATAATCCTTACCCTGATGGCTCCATGGCTCGCGGAGGAAGAAAATCGCGCGACCGCCGAGCACGCCCTGAAAGTCTGCATTCAACGGCAGCGGCAGACGTTGCAGATTCTCGCCGTCAAGCCCGTAGCTGCGTTCGGATTCAAAAAACGAGACGCGTTTGTCGATGAACACATGGGCCTTCCCGCCCTCATGATCGACCGACGGCCACACCCATACGTCGTCTTTGCCCCCCTCGAACAGGGTCGGCGCCTCAGCGAGGTCGGCGCTCCGGACAAGTTTGACGATCTTGCGCGGATAGCCCGATGTCGTCAGCGATCCTTCTCCCAGATCGGTGGCGACGAGAAGCGTGTCGGCGTCGAGCCAGTCGACGTTAGTCTTTGCTTCCGGCAAATAGAACCCGTCTTCGACGAAAGCCTTGGTCTCGACGTCGAACTCGCGCCATACGGCGGCGTCTTTTCCGCCATAGGACATTTCGATCATGCAGCGCCGGTATTCGGGCGACAGGCAGACGATATCGCCGTGCACCCAGTTTTCCTTCTCATCCTCGGCGAGCTTGTCGAAATCGAGCACGATCTCCCACTGAGGCGCGCCGGACTTGAAACTTTCGACGCTCGCCCTGCGCCACAGGCCGCGCACATGCGCCTCATCCTGCCAGAAGTTATAAACGGCGCCATTATGGATCGAACCGAGCGGCAGGCGTTCTGTCGATGTCAGGATCGCCAGCGCCTCCTTGCGCATGTCGGCGAAGCGAGGATCGGCTTCGAGCACAGGGAGCGACCGCGCGTTATCTTTTTTCGCCCACGCGATAGCTTTCGCGCCCTCGATTTCCTCAAGATATCCGTAGGGGTCTTTTTGCGTCGCCGCGGAATCCTGCGCGACGGCGGAAAGCGCGGCGGCGAACGCCATCGCCGCCCCCGTGAAAACGGATTTCAGCATGAGAACCCCTCCAGACGTGGCGGCGCGGCGTGCGCCAAACCGTTAACGATCGGGCGAAGACCATACAGCCGCGCTCCGCCATGGCAACGCCGCTGCGGCGAAGCGACTGCGTCGGGGCGGCGGGCCGTCAACCCGGCTCGATAAAATTGTTTATTTCGCATTAGCGAAGACTTGAACGCGTCTGCGTAACGTCGGCTGTGAACGCGCTGCCCGAGGTTTTCCCGCATGTCGAAGTCCGAACTCCGCCGCTATCGCCGCGTGGCGTTGGACCTGCCGGCGCGCATCGTCGTCAACGCTATTGACGAATATCAGGGCCGGCTGATCAACATTTCTCCGGGCGACCTCGCACTGAAAGTCGAAGGCAAAATCGTCGTCGGCGACGCCGCCATCGTCTATATCACCGGCTTGGACGTCATCGAAGGCCGCGTGGCGCGGGTGTTCCCGGATGGGTTCGCCATGTCGTTCATCCTGCCGAAAAAGCGCCGGATCATCCTTACTGAACAACTGATGTTGCGCGCCAACCCGGCGTTCGCCGACGGGCTCGCTGACAGGCGCTCTTCGCCTCGTCATCAGGCGAGCGACCAGCGTATGGTGTGTCGTCTGGCCGACGGTTCATCGCTGTTCGTTCGAGTGATTGACCGTTCCGTGGACGGCATTTCCGTCGACGCGCCTCGAAAGCCGCCTGTCGGCGAGCCTATTCACATCGGCAGAGAGCGCGCCGTCGTCATACGCCACACGGCGCGTGGTTTCGTCGCAATCTACGAACCCGACGGCAGTCAGGCGCAACCGCCGTCGCGGCTGCGCGCCATTTAATTCTACGACCCGGCAGGCGGCTGGCCGAGCACCAGGGGCCGAAGATTTTCCATTACTTCCCGAGCGTCGAACGCCTGCGGGTTGTCGTTGGGCTTGCCGCCTTTGTGCATGGTCACGAAAGCCACAGCCGAATAACGCGTGATCTCCCGCGTGTAGGAATCGTATGGCGCCCCCCAGCCCCAGCCATACGCATAGTACGGAAAGGCGTAATAGTAGCCGGGATAGCCGTAGGCATAACGGCCGAAGAAAGCCGGCGAGGTGGATGTCGAATAACTGGTCTTCGCCTCGGTGTCGTTCTCGACCATGATGAAGTGATCATAGCCGTTGAGAATGGTCAGTTCTGCGGCGCGGTAGAGCAGCGAGTTCTCGACCATTTCGCGAGTCGTCGAAGAGTTGCCGCGGAAGGTGATGCGATAGCGGTTCTCTTCGATCTTCTGCTCCGAGAACCCGTAGCCGCGGCCGGTGGCGGCCGGCTGATACGGCGTGGAGGTTGCGCATGCGGCGAGCGCCAGCGCCGCAAAGGCGGCGAGCGCATAATGTTTTTTGGTCATACAGATCTCCCGAATTCCAGTCCTTTTATCATGCACCCGCGCCTGAAGCCCGCCCCGGCGAGTACGAGAACCTGCCCGGCCCTCGCCGCCTTCCCTCATTTTAGGGCTACAATGCGGCATTTGAAAGACGGACGAGATCAGTCGTTCGGCGTTTTCGTCACGCTTTCGGGAGCGGATTTGAGATGCAGATCGAGTTGCGGGAACGGGATTTCGACGCCCGCTTCGTGCAGTCTATCCCATAGCTCCAGCATCACCGCGCTTCTGACGTTGGAAATGCCGTTGGCGGGGTCGCTGATCCAGAAGCGCAGGTCGAAATTCACCGAGCTGTCGGCGAACTCGGTCAGATTGCAGACCGGGGCGGGCGATTTCAGCACTCGATCGACGCTGGCCGCCGTTTCTTCGGCCAGCTTTTTCACACCGCGAAGGTCGCGCGTCTTATAGGAAACGCCGAAACCCGCATGCAGGCGGACAATGCGGTCCGAATGCGACCAGTTGACGACGCCCTCCTGAATAAACTTGTCGTTGGGCACTAGATGTTCTGTTCCGTCGCGCGTTCGCACGGACACATAGCGGGCGTTCATCTGCGTGACCCACCCGAAGGTGTCGCCGATCTCGATGACATCGCCGGGCTTGATCGACTTGTCGGCGATTAGTGAAAAGCCGGCGAAAAAGTTCGACGCTGTACGCTGCAGGCCGAGCCCGATGCCGAGACCAACGGCGCCGCCGAAGACGGCGAGCGTCCCGAACGGAAAGCCGACGATCTGCAGGGCGAGAACGAGCGCGACGACCGGCAGCAGCACGTCGAGTATTTTTGCAAGAAGCGCTTTGAACGACGCCGTCAGTTCGTCAATAGCGCTAATTCTTCCCTTGACGAAGCGGCCAAGAAGATTGGCGATCCAGAACAGCGCCGCAAAGACGATCACAGTGCGGAGGAAATCGAGCGCCGAATAGGTGATCGGCTGCTTGTTTTCGTCCATGCCGATAGGGAAAGCGAGCGCGTCAAGTTCAGCGAGAACGCGCCCGAGCACACCGAACGCGTCGAGCGCGGCGATCGGCCAAGCAACGTAGAAGGCGACCTGGGACCAGAACGGCGAGCGGATCACCAGCGTGACGAGCCGGATGACGATCCACGCCGTCAGGAGACTGACGCCCGCCTGAACCAGCGCGCTCGGCCTGCCCAGCGAGGCGAGCGTGATGACGCCAATCTGCAGGATGACGAGAAGCGCAATCGGGGTCGCGATGTGCGCGAAAGCGTTGGCGGCTCGTCGGAACACGCCTTCCGGGGCGCGCGACGCGATCTGCCCGACAATGAGTTTCTTAAGCTGCGGCCCGAATATCGCCGCGGGCAGCAGCGCCGCGAAAAGAATCGCCGCCTGCACGCCGACATCGAGGGTCAGGACGTTCTCGCGCAGCCAGTCGAGCCAGCGCGCGCCCCGCTCGGTGATCTCGCCAGTGTTGAATAGATCATCGAGCGCCGATCCGTCGCCGCCGGGCGGGCCCTCCCCCGGAGAAGCCTCGGCGGGCGGAAGATCCTGCGGCGAAGGCGTTTCGCTTGGCTGCTGCATCGGCTCCGGCGGGCGTGATTGCACGCGCCCTACCTATCACGATCCGCAAAATAGAGGAAAGGCTGGCGCGCCGCGCAAACTCAGCGTTTTGGCGGGCCGCTCTCCGGATCTTCCGGATAAGGAAGACTGGCGATATGCAGCAGCAGAAAGGCGCCCGCGATGAACAGGCAGATGGCGGCGGCGCCCGCGCCCTTCTCGCCGAGCCAGTTGCCGACCGCGCTGACGACGAAAATTATTGCGAACGGCGCAAGCGGCGGATCCTCATGACGATAGCGAATAATGAACATGCCGGCTGCGCCGACGAATAATGCCACCGCGAACAGGTCGAATATGGACGCCACGCCGAAGCCTCCGCGAACGCCGGACTATGGCTGGCGGAAACTTAAGGGAAGTTTAGACGGCAGCGTTAACGCAACCTCGCCGTGAAACCGACATTGCAACCTTATTCGCGGGCCCGCATCGCATCCCGCAGGGCGCGGAACTCATTGCTCTCGCGCCAGTTGGGCCATTGGTCGGAATAGGCCATCGCCGCGCCGACTTCGTAAAAAATTTCGGCGGCGTCAGTCATTCCCGAAAAGTCCCAGCCGTCATCAAGTTCGTCCGCGGGCTGGTGATAACGGCGCTCCGAATAGGCCGAGCCGAATGCTTTGCCAGCATCCTCACCGCCCTCGGCGAAGTCGATGCCGAGATCCGCATACAGCATCGGCACGCCTTTCTTTGCGAAGGAGATATGGTCGGACCGGTAGAAATAGCCCTTCTCAGGCTCGGCGTCGGGACGCAAATACATGCCGCGCTTGTCGGCCGCAGCCTTGAGAATGTCCTCAAGTTCAGACGCGCCGTAGCCGACGACGATGATGTCTTTGACCGGCGGCACGGGCAAAAGCGCGTCGATGTTGAGGCCGCCGACGATCGACTTCAGCGGCACGGGAGGGTCCTCCGCCATATAGGCCGAACCGAGCAGCCCGGATTCTTCCGCCGTCACCGCGGCGAATAGCACCGAGCGGCGCGGCCGCTCGCCGGCGGCTGCAAATTTTTCGGCGATTTCAAGAATCGCCGCAACGCCCGTCGCGTTGTCGACGGCGCCATTGAATATCTTGTCGTCGCCTTCCGTATCCGGATTTGTTCCGAGATGGTCCCAGTGCGCCATGTAGAGCACATACTCTTCCGGCGCCTCGGCGCCGCGCAGCACGCCGACGACGTTCGCGTCGTCGCTGAATTTTATGGACGATCTAAGAGTCGCCGAAGCCTGTGCGCCACCGATCGGAACCGGTCTGAAGCCGCGGCGGTTTGCCGCTTCCTGCAAGGCGTCGAGATCGAGACCTGAAGCCGATAAAATCTCGCGGGCGGCGTCGTTGCTGAGCCAGCCTTCGGCGATGACGCGGGAGGCGCCGTTGTCCGGCCGCTTCAGATCGAGCTGCGCGCCCGACCACGAGCCTTCAACCACATTCCAGTCATAAGCAGCGGGCTTCGTGTCGTGAATGATGAGGGCGGCCGTCGCTCCCTGGCGCGCCGCCTCTTCGAATTTATAGGTCCAGCGGCCGTAATACGTCATCGCCGCGCCATTGAAGAGCGTGTCGTCCCCGACCAAGAAGCCCGGATCGTTGATCAGCATGACAACGGTCTTGTCATGAACATCGAGACCTTCGTAATCGTTCCATCCGTGCTCGGGGGCGACGACGCCGTAGCCGACAAACACCATGTCGCTGTTTTCGAAAGCAACCGTTTCTTCGGCGCGCTTCGTCCAGTAAACGATATCTTTCTTGTACTGAAGATCGCGCGTTCCGGCTTTGATGGCCACGCGAAAGGAAGAAGCGGCAGGATCGAGAGTCGTTTCAACCATGGGAACGCTTTGAAAATAGTCGCCGCCGACCGGCTCAAGGCCGATGCGCTGGTACTCGCCGGCGATATAGGCGCGGGTTTTTTCTCCTCCCGGCGTCGTCGGCGCGCGCCCCTCGAACTGGTCCGACGCAAGCACGGCGATATGCCGTTCGAGATCGGCCGCAGTAATGTCGGGCGAGGTCGCGCGAGATGCGGTAACGGCGGCCGGCGCGTCTGCGTCTTTTCCGCCGCCGCAGGCAGAAAGCGCAAAAGCCGCGAGCGCCGATAGAATCAATCTCGCCATAGTGACCGTCTCCCTTTAACGTTGAGAGGCGGTGTGGCATGGCGCGGCGGCGTGTTCAAGGACACGCGCTCAGGCGACGAGCCATAGCCGGCGGGCTTCCTCGGCGATAATTTTAGGAAACTCTTCCGGAAAGAACAGTTTCGCGCCTTCCAGATAGCGCACGCCCTGCGAACGCGGCAACGCCGCGTCTAGCCACTCGGCCCATTCGGCGGCGAATAGAAAATCCGCCGTCCCCCACAGGATGCGCGCCGGTATCTGCGAGCGCCGAAGCGCCTGCTCGATCGCCGGCAACGGATTGGGTTCGAAGGCGACGCCATACTGCTGGCACTGCAGGCGGCGCTTCGGCGTCGACACGAGCGGACGAAGATAGACGTCGACGACTTCTGGCGTGAGGATCGTCGGATCGGTGTAGACGACCCCGAGACCTTCCTCGGTCTGAGCGATGCGCGGATCGATCACCTGCCGTTCGAGACGCTCGACAAGCAGCCCCTGGCGCGCTTCCTCGATCGTCGGCTTCAAGGGCTCGGGCGGGCTGTTGGTGTGAACGTCGCCGTTGGTGATCAGCATCGAGCGCACTCGTTCCGGGTGACGCGCCGCCAGCAGCTGAGCGATGGTCGTGGCGCTGTCGTTGGAGACGAGATCGGCGCGGTCGATGTTCAACGCGTCCATCACCGCGACGATCATTTCGCACTGATTGATGGGCGACAGATCCATGTCGGCGGCGACGTCGGTGTATCCGAGACCCATGAAATCCGCCGCCACGCAGCGGCGCGCGTCCGAGAGCCGCGCCATCGCGCCCCGCCACTGGAACCCGTTGAGCGGCCAGCCGTGGAGAAAGAGCGCCGCCGGCCCTTCTCCCTGTTCGACATAGGCGATGCGGCCGAATCCGGTTTCGAGATAACGCCTCGCGGCGTGAAATCGCGCGGCCTCTGACGCCGGCTGCGCGGCGGCGAGTTTCAGGCCGCCCGCAAGGGCGCCGGCGGCGACCGCGCCTGTTATCAAAAATTCGCGTCTCAACATTCCGTAGGCTCCCGTTCTGCGTATGGTGCGCGCTATAAATCATGCGCGCCCTTTCCTTTCCAAACGGGAAGCCCGATGACCGCCGACCCGACGCCCGCCGCCGACCTTTTCGACGAGGATTTTTTCAGGCTCGCCAGCGAATGCTCTGTCGAGGCGTGGCTTTCCTTCCTCGGCCATCGCTGGAGCGCGCTCGTCCTTTACCATCTGTCGCAGGGGCCGAAGCGGTTCGGCGAAGTGGCCGCCTGCCTGCCGACCGTGAGCCCAAAAGTGCTGAGCGAGCGCCTCGCCGAACTCGAGCACCGCCGCCTAATCGAACGGGCCGCCCCCGCGCGGGGCGCGGCTTACCGTCTCACCGCTCTCGGCGCGAGGCTGATGCCCATACTTAACAGCCTCGAAGTGTGGGCGCGGGACGCTCTGCCGGCGCAGAGAGCCTGAATGCGCCTATGAGGATTGCCGGAATGTAGGATGGCGCGGCGCCGGCCGGGCTCGCCTCGGCCGCCATTTTGCATTAAGAGCGAAACCGGGAACGCTGCCGGCTGCGAGTATGGACGGCGGCGCATGCGCTCAGTGAAAGCGGGCGCTGGGAGGAAGTAAATGAGCGTTACCATGAAGGCGGCCTCGGCCGCCCCTTTGCATTTTGACGACTTGGCGCCGGCGCATCTTCGCAACCTGACCGCCGCCGCCCTTTATGAAATCGCCGTCGCTCGCGGAGAAGGCCAAATCGCCGAAGGCGGTCCGCTGGTCGTCAACACTGGCGAGCACACGGGCCGGTCGGCGCAGGACAAATTCATCGTCCGCCATCCCGAAATCGAGCGCGAGATCTGGTGGGACAACAATAAGCCGATGGCGCCAGACGCCTTCGACCGGCTGCGCTCGGACATGCT
Source organism: Pseudomonadota bacterium (assembly GCA_036337175.1). Classification (GTDB taxonomy): domain Bacteria; phylum Pseudomonadota; class Alphaproteobacteria; order Caulobacterales; family Parvularculaceae; genus Amphiplicatus. Next base: position 354,426 of record JAYZEQ010000002.1, on the reverse strand, counting down.
AGATCATGCGGGCCGGCTCGAACTGATCGCGCAGGACCTTGCGGGCGGCGCCGATCCGGCGTTCCGTCTCAAGGTTCGGGTTTTTACTGAATATGCTTGGCACGGACTGTTCATCCAGCACCTGTTGATCCGTCCACCAATGAGCGAACGCGGCGGCGAACCCGAGTTCACTATCGTCGATCTGCCGAGTTTCGAGGCCGATCCGGCGCGGCACGGCTGTCGCTCCAAGACGGTGATCGCCGTCGATTTCGTGCGTCGGCTGATCCTCATCGGCGGCACTTCCTACGCCGGCGAAATGAAAAAGTCGGTGTTCACCATCCTCAATTATCTTCTGCCTAAAAAAGGCGTGATGCCGATGCACTGCTCGGTGAATGTCGGAAGCGCTGACGATTCGGCGGTGTTTTTCGGCCTTTCCGGCACCGGCAAAACGACGCTGTCCGCTGACCCGGCCCGCACGCTAATCGGCGACGACGAGCACGGCTGGGGCGAAAACGGTCTCTTCAACTTCGAGGGCGGCTGCTACGCCAAGATGATCCGCCTATCGGCGGTGGCGGAGCCGGAAATCTACGCGACGACGAAGCGCTGGGGAACGGTGCTCGAAAACGTCGTGATGGATCCCGCTACACGTACGCTCGATCTCGACGACGCCTCTCTCGCTGAAAACTCGCGCGGGGCATACCCCATCGACTATATACCGAACGCCAGTCTCAACGGCCGCACGGGGCATCCCAGAAACATCATTATGCTTACGGCCGACGCTTTCGGCGTGCTGCCGCCGATCGCCAGACTAACGCCGGCGCAAGCCATGTACCACTTCCTGTCTGGCTTCACGGCGAAAATCGCCGGTACGGAGAAGGGACTCGGCAAGGAGCCGCAGCCGACTTTCTCGACCTGTTTCGGTGCGCCGTTCATGCCGCGTCACCCGTCGGAATACGGCAAACTGCTTGGCGATCTGATCGATCGCCACAAAGCCTCGTGCTGGCTGGTCTCCACCGGCTGGACCGGCGGTCCTTACGGCGTCGGCGCGCGTATGCCGATCAAAGCGACCCGCACGCTTCTGTCCGCCGCGCTCGACGGGTCGCTGGCGTCCGCGCCGATGGAGCGCGACCCCGTTTTCGGGTTCGAGGTTCCGACGAGCGTTCCGGGCGTCGACCCGTCCATCCTCCGCCCCCGGAACACATGGGGAGACAGCGGCGCTTACGACGCGCAGGCGCAGAAACTGGCGCGCATGTTCGTCGAGAACTTCAGGACGTTCGAACCCTTTGTTTCCGCCGAGGTGCGCGCCGCCGGGCCTAAACTATAATCGCCGACGATGACTGGCGGCGTTATTGAACCGCTAGTCCAGACTAGATGTTACAAGCGTTTGAAAAATCTGGGCGTGAATCGGCGAGACCGCGCCCGCTCATTCTCACGCGAGCGCCTGATAATCAACCGAACGGCCTGTCGATTGACGGCGAAAGAGCGGAAAAAAGTTTCGGCCCCTTCTCCGTGATATAAAGGCAGTCTTCCAGGCGAACGCCAAAAGCTCCGAACTCGTAGATGCCGGGTTCGTTGGAAAAGCACATGCCGGGCGCCAGCACTGTTTTTTCTCCGTGCACGAAATTTACAGGCTCGTGCCCGTCCATACCGATGCCGTGGCCCAGTCGATGGGACAGACCGGGCGTTTTGTAGCCGGGACCGTAACCTTTACTCTCGTAAAAAGCGCGTACAGCGTCGTCGACTGCGCCCGCCTCTACACCGGCTCGCGCCTTTTCAAGAGCGAGCTCTTGCCCGCGCTTAACGGTATTCCAGACCTCGCGCTGTTTCTTTGTCGGTTCGCCGAACACCCAGGTCCGCGAGATGTCCGACTGGTAGTCGCCTACCGCGCAACCGCAGTCCATCAGGATGACGCTTCCCTCGCGCACGGTCTGCGGCTGGCGCGTACCGTGCGGATAGGCGCTTGCTTCATTGAGCAGCACCATGGAAAATTCGACGTCTCCGCCGAGAGCCTTGGTGGCATCCGACATCATCGCCGAAATGTCGCCCGGCGACATGCCGGCCTCCACTTTCGGATAGATATGACGGTAGGCCGCCATGGTGATGTCGTTGGCGACCTGCATCAGGGCGAGTTCCGCCGGCGATTTGATCATTCGGCAGCCGCGGGAGACGGAAGCGCCCGAAACCACTTTGAAAGAGGGCGCAGCCTTCGCAACCCCATCGACGATGAAGTGGCGTACGGTTTCCTCGACACCGATCTTGCCGGATGCGAGGCCGCGATCCTTCAGAACGCCCGCGACCAGCGCGAACGGGTTTTCATGCTCCTGCCAGACTCGCACTTCGGCGGCGAACGCCAGACTTTCACGCACCGACGGCTCTTCAAACGCCGGGGTGACGATGGCGAAATCGCCGTCGCGGGGAATAACGGCGCCAGTAAAACGCTCAGATCGCCACCAGCGCACGCCGGTGAAATAGACCAGCGCCGAGCCGGCCTCGAGCACCAGCGCGGCGATCCCCTGCGCCCGCATAAGTTCCTGCGCCCGCGCGATGCGAGCCTTGCGTTCATCGACGGAAATCGGCTGCGCGGCAGCCGCGAGATTCGGCAGAGGGTCCCCCGTTGGCTTTGCAGATGCAACGACTGGAGCAAGGCTCGCCGCGCCGGCCATTTTCAGAAACCGCCTCTTGTTTAGCTTCGCCATCGCCTCACGTCCCGCCCTGTTTTTATGCCGCGCTTCTCAGGCGCTGGTATCGACGCGCCCGCCCGGCGCGGACTGCCCGTCCTTGGACGAATCATCGGCCGTCGCGGGGCCCGTCGAAACCACGACCATCGCAGCCCGCAGGACGCGATCGCCGATAACGAATCCTGGCTGGGCGACGTCGAGCACATGCCCGGCCGGGACACCGCCCGGCGCTTGGGCCACCGCCTGATGCAGGTTGGGATCGAATTTTTCCCCTTTGGGGTCGATGCGCTTGACGCCGTGGCGTTCGAGCACGCCAAGCAGCGCCGCATCCGTCATGCGGACCCCGGAGACCAGCGCGGACAAGGCCTCGGGCGAAACCTCGTCGCCCTCCTTGGGCGCCGTTTCGAGGGCCCGCGAAAAAGTGTCAGCGACCGTGAGAAGATCGCGGGCGAATCCGGCGATGGCGTAGCGGCTCGCATCCTGCTTTTCACGGTCGGCGCGGCGGCGGGTGTTCTCCAGCTCGGCGGCGAGCCGCAGCACCTTGTCGTTGAGGATCGTCAATTCTTCTCGCAGAGCATCGACGGCGTCTTCCGCGCCGTTTTCAGGTTCATTTCCGTCGGCCGCCCCGACCTCAGGCTGGCCGTTGTTCGGCGGATAGTCGTAATCGCCCATTTCTGTCCCTGTCATTCCGAACGCCAAGAAGGCCGCGAGTCAAAGCCCGCCAGCCTCAAGCGTCCGACTTTCATTACGGCGGATGTACGCGTCCGCCCCCCTCATTTCAACATGCGAGAGACCACCTCGGCAGTGTAGTCGACTATGGGAATGACGCGAGCGTAATTAAGCCGGGTCGGTCCGATCACACCGAGAACGCCCACAATTTTCCGGCTCTGGTCGCGATAGGGCGCGACGATCACCGACGAGCCCGAGAGTGAAAACAGGCGGTTTTCAGAGCCGATATAAATCCTCACCCCCTCGCCTTCCCGCGCCGCATTGAGCAGGTCGATAACGTCCTGCTTTCGCTCCAGATCGTCGAACAGCATCCTGACCCGCTCGAGATCTTCCCCGGTGGCCTCATCCAGCAACCGCCCCCTACCGCGCACAATCAACGAGGAGCGCTCTCCTCCCGACACTTCGGCAACCCCTTCCTGCACGAGGCGAGTCGTCAGCTCGTCGAGTTCGACGCGGCGCGACCTCAGTTCTTCGAGAATCGCGTCACGGGTCTCCCGGATCGTCTTTCCACGGAGCTTGGAGGAGAGATAGTTGCCCGCCGAAATAAGAGTTGAGGCCGGCAGCCCTTGCGGCGTCGCAATAAGCCGGTTTTCAACGCGCCCATCCTCAAACACCAGCACAACGAGCGCCTGACCGGGCGAGGTTGCGACAAATTCGATGTGACGGAGCGGCGCCTCGGTTTTAGGCGCGACGACCAGGCTCGCCGTATGAGTGAGGCCGGAAAGCTTTGCGGCGGCTTGCTCGAGAACGCTCGCCCCTTCTTCCTGCGCCTCGCCCGAATCAATGGCGCGTCGCTCCTCCTCAGACAAGTCGCTGACCTGCATCAGGCTGTCGACAAACAAACGAAGTCCATACTCGGTAGGCATCCGCCCCGCCGACACATGCGGCGCCTGCAGCAGGCCGATATCGGTGAGATCCGCCATGACATTACGGACGGTCGCCGCGGAAACCGCGATGCGTGGGTCCTGGCTAAGCGTGCGCGACCCTACGGGCTCGCCTGATTTAAGGTAGGATTCGACGATTTGACGAAAGATTTCGCGCGACCGCGCGTCTATGTCATTGAGGACGCTCATGGAATGCAACCTTAGCGGCAGTTTCCTTCAGCCGAAAAGCGCGATTTATCTGGGATCGGCTGCGACGAAAACAACCGGCTTGCGCTGGTAGCGCCGCGGACCGAGCAAAACCGTCCGACCAGCCGGATCGGCGTAAAAGTCCCGCATTTCCGCGACAGCCTGATCAACCGACAGCCATTCGTTCTCCCCCGTCGGGGATCTGCTGACTACGAGCAGCTGACGCTGGCTCGCTGAGTCTCGAGGCTCGGGGTCGTCGAGCGTCGCTTCATGCTGGCCGAGATCGATCCCCAGAAGAATAGGACGAACGCATTCGGACCCTTGCGCCTCGAGCCAGCGTCCCGCCGCTTCGGCGGCGAGCTCGGCCCTCAGTCGGGCGCGGCGCTCGTTGCGCGCCAGTGGTCCTTCTTGCGACGCAGCGCCCGCGAAAGCGACCCATGCTTTGTCGCAAAGAAGCGCCGCGACCGAGCCGTCTGGGTCGGCCGGCGGAAAGAGCGCAGCGAGCTGAATCTGCGCTTCACGGGAGGCCCGCCAGTCGCCATCGAAAATCAGCGGCTCGGCGTAGATCCAGGCGAGCGGCAGGGCGCGGGCCGAAACTTCCGGACGCGGAGGAGCCTCCTCGGGCCGCTTGTCGCTCTCTATTGGCGCGGCGAACTGGGGCTCACTGGCCGGCGCGGCGGCGATAACGGGAGACGGGCGGTCGGCAATCGGCGAAGACGTCGGCTGACGGGACGCGCAGAGGAAAGCGACCCAGATAAGGCCGATGCTCAGCAGAAAGAACAGAACCGGCACGACGCGCGGAAAGCGTTTGCGATCGTACCGGTCGGTTTCTTCAGAAAATGCCCCATAGAAGGCGACGACAGAGAGCACGCCGGCAAGCACGCTTGCCCATGCGACGATGACACACAGAACAGACGCGCCCGGATAGCGCGCCAGAAGAAGCGCCACGAGGCCGGCGAGATCGCTGTCGTGCGAGTTGGCGGTCACGACCGCCCCAGCGACGAGCGCAATAAGGGCGGCAAGCCCGATGGCGAATGCCCTGATCGGCGTCTGGCGGTCCATGATCCCGAGTCCCCCAAGGCCCGGGATGATCGTATCAACTCGCCGGGCGATAGGGAAATCCCGTCGCCGAAACGGGGAGCCCGGCCTCGACAGGGCGGCGCGCGGGGTCTAGGGACGGTCGCCCGATAAGATCCAGAGAGGAAACGCCATGCGTCCGTCCGGCCGGTCGTTCAACGAGATGCGCCCCGTCAGCCTCGATCTCGGCGCGGTCAAACACGCTGAGGGTTCCTGTCTGGTGAAGTTCGGCGACACCCATGTGCTGTGCACGGCGTCTTGGGATGAGACCACGCCGCCCTGGCTGCGCGGCCAAGGGCGCGGCTGGGTAACCGCCGAATACGGCATGCTGCCGCGCTCGACTCACGAACGGATGAAGCGCGAGGCCAAAGGCGGTCAGTCTGGCCGCACGCAGGAAATCCAGCGGCTGATTGGCCGTTCGCTGCGTGCTGTGGTCGATCTGAAGAAACTTGGCGAGCGCCAGATTCTGATCGACTGCGACGTCATCCAGGCCGACGGCGGTACCCGCACTGCCGCCGTCACCGGCGCCTGGGTCGCGCTCGAACAATGCTGCCGCTGGGCGGTGAAGGATGGAGTGATCAAGGACAATCCGATCGTCGATACGGTCGCCGCTATCTCCGCCGGCATTGTTAATGGCGCGCCGGCGCTCGATCTCGACTATGCGGAAGACTCGACGGCGCAGACCGACGCCAATTTCGTCATCACCGGCAAGGGCGGGCTTGTCGAGGTGCAGGGAACGGCGGAGGGCGCGCCTTTCTCCGACGAGCAGTTTCTCGCTCTTCTGGCTCTCGCCAGGGCCGGCTGCGCCGATCTGGCGGGCCGGCAACGGGCGTCTTTCGAATAGACGGCGTTTCCTCTACCTACGGCATTGAGATAGCGTTCAGACGGGACCTGTCCGGGCAGGAGCAGCCGATGATCAAATTCGCCGAGGGCGTTCTGCGTTTCCAGAACGACGCCTTTGAAAAGCGCAAGGACCTGTTCAAGAATCTTGCCGAAGGGCAGGCTCCGGAAGCCCTGTTCATCACCTGCTCCGACAGCCGCATCGACCCCAATCTCATCACCCAGTCTGAGCCCGGCGAGCTCTTCATCTGCCGAAACGCCGGCAATATCGTGCCGCCTCATTCGAACCACACCGGCGCGATGACGGCCTCTATAGAATTCGCTGTCGGCGCCCTCGCCGTGCCGCACATCATCGTCTGCGGCCACACCGAATGCGGCGCGATGAAGGGCGCGATGAATCCCGAGACCCTCGCCGAATTTCCACACGTGCGCGAATGGCTCGCCTATGCCCGCGCTGCGGCGCTGATCACCAAGGAGGGCAGCGCGGGCCTTAGCGAAATCGAAAAACTCGCCATGCTAACCCGCCAGAACGTGCTGTTGCAGATGGCCCACCTCAAGACCCATCCTTATGTAGCGGTCGCGCTCGCCGCCGGCCGCACGCAAATTCACGGCTGGGTCTACGACTTCGAAACAGGCGGCGTCGCCGTCTACAATGACGAAAAGCAGGACTTTATTCCGCTGGCGGAGCACTATAAGGAGGAGTCTCGCCCGGCCGCAGGCGCGCCGAAGGCGAAAAAAAAATAGCATCGTCCGCCGCAGCCCGCGCGCATGGAAACATTCCGCCCAGAACCCGAGTCGAACGAGGACGGCAAGCATATCGTCGAAGTGCTGATCGAGGAGCGCGCTGCGAAGCTTGTCCGCTCATCCCTTTGGCCTCTGTACCGCTCGATCCTCTATCCGCTGCTGAGAGAACAGGACGCCGTGCGCATGGCCGACGCTATAGTCGGGCTGTCGGGCAAAGGGGTACTCGACTATCTCAGCGAGCTTCTGTCGCTCGATGTCGCCGTCTCTGGCCTCGAGAATGTGCCGAAATCCGGCCCCGTCATCATCGCCTCGACCCATCCGAGCGGGATCGCCGACGGGATCGCCATGTACGACGCGCTGAAAAAAGTGCGCAATGATGTCGTGTTCTTCGCCAACCGCGACGCCGTGCGCGTCGCCCCGCGCCTCGTAGAGACGCTTATTCCGGTCGAATGGGTGGTCGCCAAACGCACGCGCGAACGTTCGCGCGAGACGCTTGAAAGCGCCGTGAGGGCCTTCGAAAGCGGCGCCTGCGTGGTGCTGTTCGCGTCCGGGCGCATCGCCTATATGGACGAACAGCGCAAGCTCAACGAACAACCCTGGCAGCCGTCGGTCGCGATCTTCGCGCGCAAATATCAGTGTCCCGTCGTTCCGGCCGACTGCATCGCGCGCAACTCGTGGCTCTACTACTGGTTCTGGAAGGTGAACACAGAGCTGCGCGACATAACCCTGTTCAACGAACTTTTGAACAAGCGCGGCAAGCGTTTCGATCTCGCCTTCGGTCCCGCAATACCCGCCGATCAGCTAAGAGGCGACTCGGCGGCGGTCGCCGCAGCTTTGCGCGAACACGCTGCTTCCGGCGTGCGGCGGGGGGAAGAATGGCGCCCTCTCCCGGAAAGCCATCGGCCTACGGTATGACTTTGAGCGGTTTGCGTGCGAGCACCTTCTTGCTCGCCTGAATGAACCGCAGTTCGTAGTCTCCCGGCGTTTCCGGCGCCTTCAATTCCGCCGGGCTGCCGCGCGTCGTATAGAAGTAGCTGAGATAGCGCGTATCGGGCGCGCCCGTCTCAGCAATCGTCACATAGTCGCCGGAGCCTGGCGGGGGGCCGGCGAACTCGACCGAGAGCATCGTTCCGACCTTTACTTGAGCCGGACCTGAAAGCGTCGCACTGGCGGCCGCGATGGCGATCGGCCGCCGGGCGATGACTTTCTTCGATCCTTGAACATAGCGCAGCTCATAGTCGCCGGCGTCTAACGGCATCCGCACCTCGACGGGACTCCCGCGTGAAACGTAGGCGTAGTCCATATAGCTGGTTTCCGGCGCATCTGCTTCGGCGACGGTGATATAGTCGCCGGAGCCGGCGGGCGGGCCCGTAAAAGCGATGTCGATGGTTTCGCCCGCTATGGCGGACGGCTTCCCGCTAATCGTCGCTTTGGCATCCGTTACGGTTATGGCCTGCCGCGCCAGCACTTTCTTGCCGCCCTGCACGAAACGGATTTCGTAGGCGCCGGCTTCAAGCGGCATGCGGATCTTCGCAGGGCTGCCGTTTTTCGCATAGGCATAGTCGAGATACTTGGTTTCCGGATCGTCTGGCTTGACAACGGTGAGATAGTCGCCAGATCCCGCCGGAGGACCGGTGAAAACGACTTCCACTTCTTCGCCGGCGACCGCTTGCGTTTTAGCCGAAACAGTCGCCTCTGCGGCCGCAACGACGATCGGCCGGCGCGCGAGCACTTTCGAACCGGCCTGAACGAAACGTAACTCGTAGGCACCCGCCTCAAGCGGCATGCGGATCGACGCCGGGCTGCCGTTACGCGTGTAAGCGTAATCCATATACTTCGTATCAGGATCGTCTGGATTGACGATCGTTATGAAGTCGCTCGCTTCCGGCGGCGGTCCGGTGAACTCGATTTCGACAGTCTCGCCCGCAAGCGCGCTCTCCTTCGCCGTCAAGGTAGCCGAGGCCGGCGTCACCGAATAATCGGTCCTGGCGAGAATTCGGTAAGGCCGGCCAAGCACATACCGCACTTCGTAGACGCCGGGCTCAACCGGCAACCTGACTTCGACCGGGTTGCCGCGCGCCGCATAGCTGTAAACCTCGTACGCCCCGGCGTCGGCTTCTTTCTTCGCCACCGAGATAAAGTCGCCCTGACGGTCCGGCCCGGTCCAGCCGACTTTGATCGTCACGCCCGCTGTGCCGGTCGCAGCCGGAATGGGAGACACCGTCGCCTCCACCGGAAAGATCAGCGCAATGGTCACCGTCTTGGAGGCGCCGGACTGGATGATGACGCCCTTCGCCTCGCCTTTCAGACCGTCCAAGGGGCGCGTGACCGACACGTCGTAGGAGCCGGGCGCAACGGTTGCATTAATCTCTCCCTTTCCAGTCTCGCTGATCACGGCTTCACCGCCGACCGACGGTTTGACGGTCCAGGTAAGCCCCTTGCCGATGACCAGACCGCCCTCAAGTTCGGTCGCCCTCAGATAGAGATTGGCGGCGGGCGGAGGCGCGGTTTCGACAATAGTCGATTTCAAAGCATCGCCCAGCTCGCCGGCGTTAGATGCGGAAACGAATTTGCCGCCTGTGTTCTCGGCGATGCAGCGCAGCTGCGCCTGCGCATTCTCGTCGCTTACATCGAAACCAACGACATGCACGGTGAAATCGGCGCCCGCCGCCTCCAGCGCCGAGGCGACCCCACAGGGGTCGGGTTCGCAGGTTTCAATACCGTCGCTGACCAGAATGACGGTCGCCTTGTTCTTCGTATGCTGAAGCCTTTCGGCGGCGAGCTTCACCGCGTCCGACATCGGCGTCTTGCCTTTCGGGCTAAGCCTTGTCACCGCCGCCTTGATCGCCGCGCGGTCGGAGCCGATGGGTGCGACCTCTTCGATATCCTTGCAGTCGCCCTCGCGCCGATGTCCGTATGCAATGAGGCCGATGCGCCGCTCGGCCGGGATGTCGTCGATGACCTCGCCTAGCACTCGCTTGGCGATGGCGATCTTCGCTTCCTCGTTGATCTGGCCCCACATCGAACCCGAGGCGTCGACGACAAGCACGGCGTCTTCGGCTTTCGCCTGTGCAGCCAACATAGCGAGCAAAGCGAATAAAACGGCGACAATGGCGCGGATGATCATCGCGATCTCCCCTTCGTGATGGACAAAAGGAAGCTAGCGCGGCGCGGGCGGCGGCGGAACCCTGCGGCGCGCCTATCGGCTCGAATTGTAAGTCAGCTCGAGGAATACGTCTTCAAGGTCCGCCTCGACCGTCGATAGGTCCTTCACCTTGATTCCCGACGCCGAGAGCCTTTCAAGAATGTCGGCGACCTGAGCCTTCGACGGCTTGTAGGGAATAGCGATGCGCCCGTCCGGCTTCAGTTCGGCCTCATACGGCGCGAGATTCGGAGCGGCTGTCAGCGGCTCCAGCGGCGTCACCATAAGGGCCTTGTTGTCGAGGGAGGCGATCAGCTTTTCAGTGGGCTCGCAGGCGACCACGTTTCCCTGATGAATGATGGCGATCTGGTCGCAAAGCTCCTGCGCTTCCTCGAGATAATGCGTAGTTAGCACGATGGTCACGCCGGTCGCGTGCAGTTCCAGCACGTGCTCCCAGAGCTGCTTCCTTAGCTCGATGTCGACGCCGGCCGTCGGCTCGTCGAGCACGAGAATCGGCGGCGCATGCACCATCGCCTTGGCGACGAGCAGACGGCGCTTCATGCCGCCGGAGAGCATTCTCACATAGGCGTCCGCCTTGTCGGTGAGGCCGAGCGCGCCGAGAATCTCCATGGTCCGGCGTTCGGATTTCGGCACGCCAAACAAACCGGCTTGAATCTCCAGCGCCTCCTTTGGCGTGAAAAATACGTCGACATTTATTTCCTGCGGCACGACCCCGATGGAGGCGCGCGCCTGTCGCGGGTTTCGGTCGATGTCGAAGCCCCAGACCGAAACCGCCCCCTCGGTCTTGTTCACGAGGCCGGCTAGAATGTTGATGAAGGTCGACTTGCCCGCGCCGTTCGGCCCGAGAAGGCCGAAAATCGAGCCCTGCGGGATGTCGAGATCGATGCCCTTCAGCGCCTCCTTGGCCGGCGATTTCTTGGTTCCAGCGTAAACCTTTTTGAGGCCGCGGGCGGAGATGGCGATCTCGGCGGGCGTTGTCGGCATAACGGCGGGCTCGGCTTTGGCGTGGATGTTCATGATGGCTAGGATAATCCAGGGAAGGGAACAGGAGATGTAGCACGACCGCAGACGCGCGCCCACGCTATGTGGGGTGAGAAGCCTTGACGGCCTCCTCCCCTCGCGCCATTCAACTTCACAATCCAGTGACGCCAGACAACCGCCGCAGACCCCATGACAGAAGAATCCCTGAAAGCGCCGCCTCCCCCCGAGATCGTCTATGTGAAAACCCGCCGCGTCTCCTGCATGGGCAATGGCGGCGCGCTAGGGCATCCGCTCGTCTGGTACTCGCTGGAAGACGGGGAAGCGGAGTGCGGCTATTGCGATCGGAAGTTCGTGTACGATCCGTCGCAAACAGCCTAGTTCTGGCCGCGTCGCACCAGGCGCCATACTTCTTTCGCCTTTGGCGGCGAAGCCTGCAGGATGGCGTGGCGAAAAATGCGACCCATGACCCGGATTAGCGTCGCAGCGAAAGCGAGCATCAGCGCTGTCGCACCGACAATTTCCCACATCGGCGGATCGGACGCGGCGCGCATCAGCACGGCATAGGGCGTGTAGATCGGTATCCAAGTAAGGATCGACGCCATCAGGCCGTTCGGATTCTGATAAACTAGGACCATGAACGGCAAGGGCAGGAACACCAAGAGCATCACGGGGCCCATATAGCTCTGCGCGTCCTGCAGAGAATTCGACACCGCGCCGATAGCGAGAAAGATCATCGCAAAAATAACGTAGGCGCAGAGGAAGTAGAAAAGATAGACGGCGAGAAGATTGGACTCGATCAGGGTCGAGACCACATGCCCCACCCATTCCGAGCCGCCTGACGCCGTGAGTCCGACAACAAGACCGCCGACAGCAAAAATAGTGGGCATGGTCAGACCGACCGCAGCTATGCCGATTAGCTTGCCGATCATCAACTGGTTGGCGGTCACGGAGGAAAGAAGCACCTCGACGATCTTGTTGGAACGCTCCTCGATCGTATTGGTGAGAAGAAGATTGCCGACGCCGAAAATCACGACCAGAAGCATGTAGGTCATGATCGCCGGCAGCGCCGTTTCGATTTGATCCCGCGCCGACAATTCCGCCTCGCCGTCGCTACGGTCGGGCCGGAACGCCGACAGAGGCGCTTCGATAGCGGCCACTTCTTCCAGAGTTTCCGGGGGGAGACCGAACGATTCTATAGCGCGGCGCTGCAGAGCGAAGTCGAGCGCGTTCGAAATAGCGCCTTGCAGCGCGGGGTCGGTCAGGTTGCGGCTCCAGAATTCGGCAGCCGGCGCATCCTCATCGCCCGAGAACTCCTCCGGAATCAGCACGGCTGCAAACAACGGGCGGGATGCGCCAGGAAGCCGTTTTTCATCAAGAAGATAAGGACGAAGAATTTCAGCCGCCTCTTTGACGTTCCCCGCGGCGCGCGCATCTTCGGGCAGGTTGAAACGGACGAATTGCCTGCGTGGCTCCAAAAAAGCCGGCGCGCCGTCGCGAAGAAGCGACGCGACGGCGGCCCGCGCCGCCTCAAGCCCTGCGGTATGAAATGCTTCGACGCGGCCGCGTGTCAGCGAAGCGGGTGCAAAAGGCGCAGGAATGAGATCTTCCTGCAAAACTTCAGGGCGCGCCGCCATTTTGATGTAGGCGTCCCATGCGGATAAAATCCTCCGCTTACGGCGCCACTCGATCTCTATGTCGATGGCGTCGCTGTAAAGACCAGTCCGGTCATACACGACAAAACTGCGCGCCGGTTTCGAGTTCTCGACAAATCCAACCACTGCTCCCACAAAAATCACGCCGAGTGGAAACAGAACGAGAAACAGCAGGAAGCCGCGGGACAGAATATATTGCTTGTATTCGCGCCACGCGATGAGAAAGACCGGCCTCATGCAGCTCTCTCCGACGAGCGTTCGTCCGGTTCCGGCGTCTCATCTCCGGCAAGGGCGACGAATATATCATGCAAGCTTGCGCCAGCGTGTTCGAACCGCGACAGTCGGATGCCCAAATCGAAAGCGGCCTTGAGGACAAGCTGCGGATCCGCGCCGCTCGCCAGAAATATCTCATAGTCCCGCTCCCCGCTTTCGGAAGCGTCGCCGAGCGGCGCCACTTCCTTGACGCCGGGCGCCGCCAGCAACCCGCCAACCGGATCAGGCGTGCGCAGCACCAGCCGGTGGGGGAAAGCCGAGCGAGCCTTGTCCATGTCGCCCTCAAAGCGCTTCTTGCCTTTTGCGAGAATGAGGAACCGATCGCACAGGCGTTCGGCGTGCTGCATTACATGGGTTGAAAAGATGATCGTCCGCCCTTCTTTCTTCAAAGAGCAGATCAGGTCCTCCAGCGTCCCCTGATTGATCGGGTCAAGGCCCGAAAAGGGTTCGTCGAGAATAAGGAGCTCAGGGTCGTGCGCGATAGTGGCGAGAAGCTGCACCTTTTGCGCCATGCCTTTCGAGAGCGCTTCGTTCTTCGAACGGGCGAACTCCGCGAGACCGAACCGCTCAAGTAGTTCGAGAGCGCGCCTGCTGGCTTCTTTCGACGACACGCCGCGAAGCTTGGCGAAGTAGGCGATGGTCTCGGCGGCGCGCATCTTGCGGTAGAGGCCGCGCTCTTCCGGCAGATATCCGATGCGATGGCGCACCGGAATCGCGGAGGTCGATCCTAGGATCGAGATGCGCCCGGACGTGGGCTGGATGATGTCGAGAATCATCCGGAGCGTCGTCGTCTTACCGGCGCCGTTTGGACCAAGAAAACCGAAAATCTCACCGCGATCCACATCGAACGAAAGATCGTCGACAGCGGCGAAGATGCCGAACCGTTTGACGACGTTTTCGAGGGAAAGAACGGCTTCGGTCATCAGGTGCGTGAAAATAGGGAGTCAGGCGCAAAGCCTAGAGGGCGGGTCTAAACAAAATCTTCAGCGCTTGATTGCGAGCCGCATCAGCGGCCGGTCGTCGCGTCGGCGGGCGATTTCGGTAAAGCCCGCCCTTTGGAACATAGCGGCGGTTCCATGATAAAGCGACACCGCCGGCCTCGCCTCGTCCCCGGCCTCAACGGGGCAAGCGTCGATGGCCCGCGCGCCCAGCTTTCTGGCGTGCGCGACGGCGGCGGCCAGCAGCGCCTTCGACACGCCCTTGCGCCGCCACTCGCGGCGGACGACGAAACAGTTTATCGCCCACACAGTCACATCGTCCGCCTCCTCCGGATTTTCGGGAGCCGACAGACGGCGCGCCGCTCCAGTTCGGAACGTCCGGGCGCGGCGTGACCTGCACCCAGCCGACCGGCTCATTTTTCCCTGAGTAGGCGATGAGGCCAGGCGGCGGGCCCTTTGCAACGCGTCTCCGGAAGCGCGCTTTCATCTCCTTGCGGGCCGGCCCCTCATAGTCCTTGCGCGGCGCGCGCCAGTACATGCACCAGCAGCCGCAATAACCGCCGGAAGAGCCAAACACGATTTCAAGGTCGGCCCAGCGGTCCGGCGTCAGCGGCCGCGCGGCGTAGCAGCCTGTCTTCCCCGGCGTCACCATGCCCCCGTGTTCGACATCGACTTCCACGGCTCGGCGGGCGCCAGCGCGGCGCCCTTCTGCAGCAACTCAATCGATATCCCGTCGGGCGAGCGCACGAACGCCATGCGGCCGTCGCGGGGCGGCCTGTTGATCGTCACGCCCCCTCTCATGAGACGGTCGCAAACGCAATAGATATCATCGACACGATAAGCGAGGTGGCCGAAATTGCGTCCGCCTGAGTATTCTTCAGGGTCCCAATTATAAGTGAGCTCGACCATGGGCGTCTTGCCGTCGCGGGCGCGCTCTGCGTCGCCCGGCGCGGCGAGGAAGATCAGCGTGAATCGACCTTGCTCGTATTCATTACGACTAATCTCCACAAGCCCGAGCTTGTTGCAGTAAAAATCGAGCGACGCCTCAAGATCGCTCACTCTCACCATCGTATGAAGATACTCCACTGCTTTCCTCCGCAAGCGGATGGCGCTCATCGCGACCGGATGATCTCATCCCTGATATAGCCGGGCCGGCGCGCATGATAACGGCGCATAAAAAACGTGACGATGATAATCCACGCGATGACAATGCCGAAGAAGTAATAAAATCCGCCGAGATCTTGAGCATAATAGGAGGCGACTTCCGGCGGCGCGGCGCTGAAGATCCTGACGCGATCGCCGTCCATCAGATACTGATCGGCGAATTCTACCGGCTCGGGCACAAGGCCGAGCCTTTGGCCAGCCCATAGCCCCCCAGCCAGCAGCCCAAACGTCAGGGGGAGCGAGGCTAGGAAAGTGGCGACGCATGCCAGGGCGTACGCTGGGAAGCGCGGGAAATGCACGCGGCGATAAATCTCGACGAATTTTTCCTTGCTCATGCCCTTGAGCAAATCAGGATCATGTTCGCAAAGCCGCGCCCATTCCGTTTCCGCACCGATGGCGATGTCGGCCTCGACGCGCGCCGCCCACCAGCGATAGCCGAGCCAGCAGGCCCCGAGGAAAACGAGTACGCCGATATAAAACCAGAGCATCGATCTAACCTAGAGACGCCCTAGCGCGGGCGAGAGCAGCGTCCAGCGCGTCGGCGAATTCGCCGCGCTCAAGCGGCGACAGGAAGGAGCCGAGAACAAGAGTTCTGCCTTTCGACAGGACCCGCACCTGGCTTTCATGCTCAATTGGACGTTCGATGCTGACTCTCGTCCAGTAAGGCTGCAATCGCCAGCGCGTTTCATGCCCGGAGGGAAGCACGCGTGAAACCCACATCGCATCGGGGCTTACCAGCACTCGCTCGTGCAACCGTCCCTGCCGGTAGCTGAGCTTGAAGGCAAGCCAGACGAGAAACACATCGAGGCCGCAAAACCCGACCACCGGCCAGGCGCCAATCGAATAGAAGACAAGGCCCAGCGTCAGGTTTACGCCGATCACCACAGTCATCACAGCCAGAAATCCTGCGCTGGGCAGCGAGCGGTTAGGATAGAGGATTGCATCGAAAATGTTCTCCTCAACTGCGGCTGGCGCATCCGAAAGGTCACGGGCGCGCCCTTTTTCGGTCGGCGCCATGTCTTCTATGATCGAGGCTAGGGCCATGGGCCCAACATAGTCCGCCTCCGCGCCGAGCGCCAATTGCGACCGATGGCCCGCCCACGAAGTGACAGCTTTTTTTGGCGTCCCGCGTTCCCTGCTGCATGAATCTGTTTTAATCCGGCCCCATGCCGAGGACCCTGTCAGCAAAAGACGCCGCCGCTTTCTACAGTCGGCTGGCCAGCCGGGCGCCCGAGCCCCAGACGGAACTTTCCTATTCCAGCCCCTATACGCTCCTCGTCGCCGTCGCCCTTTCGGCGCAGGCGACCGATGTCGGGGTCAACAAGGCGACGGCCCGTCTTTTTCCTGTCGCGGATACGCCCCCAAAAATGCTGGCCCTCGGCGAGGAGAAACTCGGCGATTACATTCGAACGATCGGCTTGTGGCGCGGCAAGGCGAAAAACATCATCGCCTTGTCACGCATCCTTATCGAGCAGCATGGCGGCGAAGTTCCGCGAGACCGCGACGCGCTCGAAAAACTTCCAGGGGTGGGCCGCAAGACGGCGAATGTGGTGATGAACGTCGCTTTCGGCGCACCGACCATTGCGGTCGATACGCATATCTTCCGGGTATCCAATCGAACCGGCTTGGCGCCCGGAAAGACGCCGCTTGAGGTCGAGCGCGGTCTCGAAAAGATTACGCCTGAGAAATACCTCTCTCATGCGCACCATTGGCTGATCCTGCATGGACGGTATGTTTGCAAGGCCCGAACGCCGGATTGTCCGAGCTGCGCCGTCTCTGACATCTGCCTTTACAGCGGCAAGACGCCAGCCGAAAAACCGCCGAGAAAGAGAGCGACGAAGAAACCTGTCCGGAAATTCGCGGCAAGTCCGAAACTCAAGACCGCGCCGCGCCCGCCGCGCAAGAGAAAAGGAACCGCCTCCCTATGACCGAAGCCAGGGACCGGCTGATCATCGCCCTTGATCTTCCGTCTGCGGAGCAGGCGTCAGAAACTGTCTCGCGCATTGGCGAAGCGGGACGCTTCTACAAAATCGGCTATCAGCTCATGCCGGTCGGCGGAATCGAACTCGCCCGACGCCTGTCGGCTGAAGGCAAGAAAGTCTTTCTCGATTTCAAGTTTCATGACATCGGCGCGACGGTGGCGCGCGGCGTCGCCTCGGTCGTGAAGCTGGGCGGAGATTTTCTTACCGTGCACGCCGAGCCCGACGTGATCGCCGGCGCCGTCGAAGGACGAGGCGGCGACGAGCGCCTCAAAATTCTCGCCGTCACTGTGCTGACAAGCCTCGACCAGCAAGCGATCGAACGCGCCGGCATTTCGATGAAGCTTGAAGACCTCGTCCTGAAACGGGCGGAGTTCGCGGCAGAGGGCGGGGCCGACGGCGTCATCGCATCCGCAAGGGAAGCCGAGGCTATCAGGACGCGTTTCGGCGACCGGCTTCTTGTCGTCACGCCGGGCGTTCGGCCGAAAGGCGCGAGCCCCGACGATCAAGCGCGGGTGCAAACGCCCGCCGAAGCGATCCGGGCCGGCGCGGACTATCTGGTCGTCGGGCGGCCGATCGTGAACGCCTCCGATCCGCAAAAGGCGGCCCGCTCCATCGCCGATGGAATCGCCGCTGCGAGTTCCTAAATAGAGGGCTGAAACCCGCTTTTCGCAGCCCGAAGGCTCGGTTAACATCCCGTGATCCCCCGCAAAGAGGGAAAGAGGGGATGAAGTCGGGGCGAGGAGGCGTACCCATGAACGATAAATCGCGGCGCGTAATGCGCCGGTCCCGGCGTTCGATATTTCAGGCCTATCTTCAAAGCGCCTGGCGCAAAGGTGCGAAGACACTCGCCGCCATCGACGGCGACGGGCGCAAACTGACCTATCAGGACATAACCCGCGGGGCTTTCGCCATTTCCGGCCCGATCGCCCGGCGCACGATCAAGGGCGAAAAGGTCGGCGTGCTGCTGCCCACTGGAGCCGGCGTGCTTATTGCTTTTTTGGCGATACTCGCCCAGGGCCGTATTCCAGCGATGCTGAATTTCACCTCTGGAGCGAAGAACCTTCGGGCAGCATGCAAAGCGGCGCAAATTTCGCGCGTTGTCACGGCGAAAAAATTCATTGAGATCGGCGGCTATGAAAAGCTGATCGAGGAACTCGCCGGCGCCGTCGATTTCATCTACCTGGAAGACGCGCGCGAAGAGATTTCGAAGGCGGACAAGGCGCGAGCGCTATTCGGGCCGTTTTTGCCATGGCTGCTCGCCGCCAATCCGGACCCGGATGATACCGGCGTCATCCTGTTTACGTCAGGGACAGAAGGCGACCCCAAAGGCGTCGTACTTTCTCACGCCAATATTCTCGCCAATATCGAGCAGATCGCCCAGCATGTCCGCATCGAACCATCAGATATTTTCTTTAATCCTCTGCCAGCGTTCCACTGTTACGGGCTGACCGCGGGCACCCTGTGGCCCGTGCTTGTCGGCTACCCGGTGGCGTTTCATCCCTCGCCCCTGCAGACCAAAATCATCCCGAAACGGATTTTCGAGACAGGCGCAACCGTCCTGTTCGCGACAGACACCTTTCTTCAGCAGTACATGCGGGCCAGCGAGGAAGGCGGCATGAGCTCTCTGCGCCTCGCTGTCTGCGGCGCCGAACGCGTACGGGACGAAACCCGTCAGGCGGCGGAAAAGCGCTTTTCGTTCGAAGTTCTCGAAGGCTACGGCGTTTCTGAGGCCTCGCCTGTGCTTGCAGCTAATCAGCCCGGCGACATTCGCGCCGGCACGGTTGGGCGCATGCTGCCCGCCATCGAGATTCGTATCGAGCCCGTCGATGGGCTCGACGGCGCCGGCCGACTGTTTGTCAGGGGGCCGAACGTGATGAAAGGTTACATATCCCCGGACGCGCCGGGCGTCATCAAGCCGCTAGCGGATGGCTGGCACGATACGGGCGACATCGTATCGATCGATGCGGACGGCTACGTTTCGATCCGCGGGCGCCTGAAGCGCTTCGCCAAGATCGGCGGCGAAATGGTGTCTCTCGCCGTGGTAGAAAACTGCGCTACGGCGTTGTGGCCGGATTATCTTCATGGTGCCGCCATCCTGCCTGACGACAGGAGGGGCGAGCAGATCGTGCTCGTCACTTCCAAGCCAGACGCAGACAGATCCCTACTTCTCGCCTGGGCCCAGAGCCACGGCGTGCCTGAGATCGCAGTGCCGAAGAAAATCATTTCGGTCGCTGAGGTGCCGGTGCTCGGTACGGGTAAGATGGATTATGTAGCCGTGACCGCGCTCGCCGAACAAGGACTCGCTGATATCGAGGCGCGTACAGCCCAGTCGCCGGAAGTAGAGCCTTCTAGGCGCGAGATGCGCGAAGCGGCGCGGCGGCAAAAGGCTGACGACAAACGCGCCGCCAAAGAAGCCAAGAAAACCTTGCGCGAGGACGGCGCCGCGGCGGCCAATGACGATAATAAATTGCCCAAGGCGGCTGAATAAACTCAGCTGAACATTCCGACGAACGCCGCCGCCAAATCGGCGCCTTCGGCCATCGCTTTGGCGAGTCTCGGCAGTCCGACCGCCAAGCCCACGCTGATAACCAAGCCGACAAACGCCTTGAAAGCGTCCATGGCGACGATGCGCGCCGTAGCGCCGGGGGCGCGAATCTTGTCGATCGTCGCAATGGCGAATTCACGCCCGGCGATGAACCCGAGGAAGGCCCAGGTCGTCGACATCGGCGTCTTCGAAATATAGGCGAAATAGGCGAGCAGCGAGGCGTAGGTGAAATCGATGATTGTCGCCGACCGAATATCGCTGACGCTGGTCTTCGATTTCAGGATGCGCTGCACTGGCCCGCCGCCATTGGCGAAGGTGATGAGAAGGAGCACCAAAATCACCGATACGGCGGCGACAGCCTGCACCGGCGAGAGGTGGCGCGGCAGGAAGACAAAGATATTGGCGAAGTCCTGAATCAACCACACGCCCCACAAATAGGCGGTCGTCAGCCATTGCAGCAGAATCCACACCGACTTCTGCGCCTTTTCAGGCGTCTTGAGAAAGTGCCGCTCTATGGTGGGGGCAAGCACAGCGTACAGAACGATGCCGACCCCAAACGAAACGACATAGGCGTAAAGCGACTTCGAAATCATCGAGGTCATGCCCTCGATGGTCGCGAAGATCGACAGGATCATGAAGCTCGTCGAGACCGGGATGCCGAGCCGCGTCAGCAGCAGCAAAGCGAACGCTGGCACCACGTGGTACCACTCGACTTCGAACACCGGATATTTCTTGACGTTCGACAGTCTTCCCCAGGACGGGTCGCCGTCGAATTGCATGTAGCCGAAAGCGAAAACGACGCAAAGCACAGTGGCGGCGAACAGAAACAGCGCCCACCAGGGAAGCTTCTGGTTCGAGTTGATGAAGGTGCCGAGCGTCTGCAACGCGTCGTTGCCGACGACTGCGTAAGCGGCGAAGGCGAACCCGATCGCCGCCCAGAGACTCACGCCCAAATCCATTAACCAGCCCCGCTTTCGCGCCGTCGCGCATATCGGGGCGCACCCCGTCCGAATTGCGGAAACCCTTGCGGACTTATTGTTTCACAATTGTGACAGGCTCGGCCCATGCGACGGTTTAGCCTTATCGCAGCGGACAGGGTTTACGCCGTCCGCCCAGTCGCGCATGACATTCAGAATGAATGACAGTTTTACGACAACCACAAACGCTATGCTCCCGGCCGCTCACCCGCCCGTCGCAGCGCCCAAGGTTGGCGTGCTCCTCGTCAACCTCGGCACGCCGGCGGCGCCGACGGCGGCTTCGGTCAAAACCTATCTCGCAGAATTTCTAAGCGACCGTCGGATAGTCGATTATCCGCGCGCCCTGTGGCTTCCGTTGTTGCATGGCGTGATCCTCAACACCCGTCCCGCTAAAACGGCGCGTGCCTACCGCATGATCTGGCGGGTAGCCGAAAACGAGTCCCCGCTGCGTTATTTCACGCGCAGGCAAGCGTCGCTTCTCGGACAAGCGTTCGGCGAGAATTCATTCATCGACTGGGCGATGCGATACGGCGAGCCGTCCGTCAGAGCCCACCTCGATGTCATGCGGAAAGCCGGGTGCGACCGTATTCTTGTGATCCCGCTCTATCCGCAATATTCCGCGACGACAACGGCCAGCGTTCACGATGCGGTCTTCGCCGCAATCGAAACAATGCGCTGGCAGCCGGCGCTGCGGCTCGCGCCGGCGTTTCATGACGATCCCATTTATGTCGATGCGCTCGCCGCCACCGCCCGGCGTCGGCTCTCAACTTTAGACTGGACGCCTGAGCGCATCGTCATTTCCTTCCACGGCCTTCCCGAGCGCTATCTAACAGAAGGCGATCCGTATCATTGCCATTGCCAGAAGACGGCGCGGCTGCTGCGCGAGAAGATGGGCTGGAGCGAGGGTTTTGCGCCGCTCGCCTTCCAGTCCCGCTTCGGCCGCGAGAAGTGGCTCGGTCCGGCGACGGACGAAACCATAGAGCGGCTAGCGCGGGAGGGCGTCAAACGGCTCGCGGTCATCATGCCGGGTTTCGTCTGCGATTGCATTGAAACGCTCGAAGAAATCGGCATCGTCGGCCGCGAGCAGTTCTTCAAGGCGGGCGGCGCGACATTCGACGCCATCCCTTGCCTCAACGATGAGCCGGAAATGATCGCGCTCCTTGAGAGCATCGTGCGACGCGAGGCGTCAGGATGGCTCGATTGATCCCTGAGCGCCGCCTCTTGACCTAGCCGTCCACCGACAGAACAGTGCGCGCACCGTCGCCGACGAGGAAAGCATGACCGAGTATCTCGCCGATCCGGCTTTCTGGGGCAGCCTCGCCACGCTCACCTTTTTGGAAGTCATTCTCGGCGTCGACAATCTGCTGTTCGTATCGATCGCCGTCAGCAAGCTGTCCGGCAAGCGGCGGGGCCTCGCTCGCAATATCGGCGTATGGGGCGCGATGCTGCTTCGCGTCGCCATGCTGGGCGCGATCTTCTGGATCATTAGTCTCGAGGAAGCGGCGCTCTTCACACTACCCGACAGCGTCGCCAAATTCGTGTCGCATGGCGACATTGGCGCCTACGAGGCGTTTGCATCAGTCACTATCAAGGATCTCATTCTTTTTGCAGGCGGCCTGTTTCTGCTGTGGAAAGGAACGCAGGAGATTCATTCCGCCGTGGAAGGAACCGGCCACGAGGAAGCCAGCGCCAGATCCGCTTTCGGCGCCGTCATCGTGCAGCTTTTCGTCATCAACATCGTCTTCTCGCTCGACAGCGTCATCACCGCCATCGGCATGACCGACATTCTTATCGTGATGGTCGCCGCCGTGGTGCTGTCGACGTTCGTGATGGCCGTGGCCGCGAAACCGCTCAGCGGCTTCCTCGAAACGCACCCGACGACAAAGATGCTGGCGCTTGCCTTCATCCTATTGGTCGGAGTCGCGCTTGTCGCCGACGGCGCCGGGTTCCATATCCCGCGCGGCTATCTCTATTTCGCGATTGTCTTCTCGCTGATCGTGGAGATGCTCAATATAAGGGCCCGGCGCAACAACGCTTCGCAGAAAAGCGCCTAGATCGCCGCGCGCGCTAGCTCGAGGAACTGATCGACATCTTCTTCCTGCGTGCGGAACGAGCAGATAAGCCTGTTGACGCGCCCGTCCGCAGGATCGCCGGGCGTCACCCAGCGGAAGAACACCGCGCCTTTTTCCCGCAACCTGTCGGCGACGCCATCAGGAAAGGTTGCAAAAACTTCGTTGGCCTGCGTCGGATAGACGATCTCCACGCCTTCAATGGCGGTCAGCCCCTCCGACAGACGCGTCGCCATCGCGTTGGCGTGGCGCGCGAGCCGAAGCCAGAGATCGTCGTCGAAATAGGCGTCGAACTGCGCCGCAATGAAACGCTGCTTCGACCACAGATGCCCCGCCCGCTTGCGCCGAAACTCGAAGTCTTCGGCTTTGCTCTTGTCGAAGAACACCACAGCTTCCGCCGCCATGCAGCCGTTCTTGGTGCCGCCGAAGCAAAGCACGTCGACCCCCGCCTTCCCTGTCGTCTCGGCGGGCGAACAACCCAGATGCACAAGAGCATTTGCGAAACGCGCGCCATCCATATGCACTCGCAGGCCGTTCTCGCGGGCGATTCTCGCCAAAGACGAAATTTCAGACGGCGTATAGACGGCGCCGCATTCCGTCGCCTGGGTCAGGGAAAGAACTTTTGCCGGCATGCCATGTGGCGGCCGCTCGGGAAACCCGCGGAGGCACTTAACCACCGCATCGGGCGTCAACTTTGCGGCGAATCCTGCAACCGGTACAAGTTTCGCGCCGCCGGTCAGCAGTTCGGGGCCGCCGCATTCATCCATCTGAACGTGCGCCTCTTCATGACAGAGGATCATCCCATACGGCGGGGTCAAAGCTGACAGAGCGAGGCAGTTGGCCGCGCCGCCTGTCGCGACGAAGAACACGGCGACATCTCGCTCGAAAATCTCACAGAACCGCGACGCGACGCGCTTTGACAGATCGTCGCCGCCATAGGCAGGAGCAAATCCCTCATTGGCGCGCGTCAGAGAGTCTAGAATCTCGGGGGCGGCGCCAGCCCAGTTGTCAGACCCGAAATGCATCAGGCGCTTCCTCCGCTAGCTGATCGTTGCGTTGAGACTTTTTACGTTCACAAGGAGCTTAGCTTTTCCCGCAACGCCGCGAAATCCTTTGCGATCCAGTGCGCGCCGGCATCGAGGAGACGCGCCTCATGACCATCAAAACAATGCCCGCCGCCGACGAATCCCCAGACGGTCATACCGGCCGCAAGTCCCGCGGCGACGCCGTTAGCGCTGTCTTCGACGACCAGACAGCGCTCCGGCATGACGCCAATGCCATCCGCGGCGTAAAGGAACACATCCGGCGCAGGCTTTCCGGCAGCCACGGCGTCCGCGGAGTAAACATGTGGCGCGACAAGATCGTAGAGGCCGGTGCGCTTGAGCTTGCTTTCCAGCACCGCCATGCGCGAGGACGAGGCGACCGCTTTTTTCAGGCTGATCGCCGCAAGGGCTTCCGCTGCACCTGGAACCGGCTGCAGTTCGTCACGCCGTCTACGTCTTGTTTCCACGAGCCCGTCGAAAAATCCTTGCGGCGGCGACGCGTTGTTGGCGCGGCTATAAGCGTCGGAGAGACGCGCGGAAAATACATCATCGCGAAGCCCTGTAAACAAGCGAACGAGATCTTGGGAGGACCAGGGCAGACCGTGGGCGCGCAGATACGCCGCCGAATCGTCGAGCCCGAGAATTTCGGAATCGACGAGCACGCCGTCACAATCGAAGAGAATGGCGTCGAACTCCATGCACCGCTTGGTGACGCGCGAAAGCGCGGAAAGCAAGGGCGGTCGGTTACAACCTGAGCGTTCCTGAGTTGGTTACTCGCACCGCCTCAGGAGTCATGGAGAAATTGTCATCCTATCCGAAGCCTGTACGCCTCGGTCTTCCTCCTCACCACGCCCGCCTCGCCAGCCTTTAAAGGAACCCCGTCCACGCCCCGCCTGTTTATTGCTGACTGTCCACGCCAACAAAAGAGGAGGCGAGTATGAGCAAGGCACTCTTGATCGCAGGCGGGATCGCCGCCCTTGCAGGCGTTACGGCCGTCGGCGCGGTGATCGCGAACAACAACGGTGCCGAGAACGCCGTGGGAGAAAGCATTTCAGCGGCTGTTTCCAACGAGCCGAAGGAGGATTGCCGCATCGTCGCAGCCCGGGAAACCGGATTCGATCCGGCGACGACCCCGGTTCCGGTGCGCGAAGACGCCGGCAACAAGCAAGTCCTGAAAGGCACCGCGGCGGGAGCCGCGTTCGGCGCCGTTGCTGGCGAAGTGATCGGTGATCGCGCCGGCCTCGGCGCCGCTGCAGGCGCCGCTGCGGGCGCGGCCGGCGGCCAAGCCGTTAAAGCCGACAAGCAGAACGACGCGGATGCCCGTTATGAGCAGGAGAGGGCTGCGTATCACCAGCAAAAAGCCGCGTATGATGCTGCGCTGCAGAATTGTCTCGATTAACATTTAGCCGCTCGCGTCAAGGCCGGCCCGGATTGTCGGGCCGGCCTTTTCATTGGAATCCATGCCGTGGCGGACGCGTTGACTCGAGAACACATCCGTGATCGCGTCAGCAACTAGGCGGCATGCTTTCGGGGGCGCTTATGAAACGATTGTTGCTGGGCGCGAGCGCAGCTCTCGTTGTCTTCTCCGGAGTTGAAGGGCATGCGCACGGGAAGGCCCACGGGAACGACGGAGAGAGGAAGTCGGGTTCGTCGCAGAACGTGACGCCCGACGGTCGGGAGCGCCGTTTCGAGGAACTGCGCGCCCGTCCGTTCTATCTTTGGAAGAAATATCTGGACGGCCGCGAAGTCCGCTCCATGGACGGCTCCGGAAACAATCTTCAGCACCCGGAGTGGGGCCGCACTTTCACGCAGTTTTCGCGCATGACCTTCGCCGATTATGCAGACGGCGTCGCCACCATGGCCGGGCCCTTGCGCAAATCGCCGCGCGAAATCACCAATCTGGTTTTCGCTCAGGGCCCGGTTTCGATCCCCAACGATTTCGGAACTAGCGATTTTCTGTGGCAATGGGGCCAGTTCATCGACCACGACCTGACGCTCGGCGACGGCGTGCTGGAAGACGGACCGGAGGCTCGGGCCCACGACATCAAGGTTCCTGTCGGCGACCCGTATTTCGACCCCAAAGCCGAAGGCGGCAAAACCATCGTCTTCGACCGGGCCATCTATGATTCCGAAACCGGGACCGCTCCCGACAATCCGCGCGAACAGCAGAACGAACTCACAGCCTGGATCGACGGCTCGATGGTCTACGGGTCTAGCGACGCCCGCGCCAAAGCGCTTCGGGCCCTCGATGGCTCCGGCAGGCTCAAGACCAGCAAGGGCGACCTTCTGCCGTTCAATGTCGACAATCTTCCAAACGCCAACGGTTTCGCGCCGGATCCGACGAAGCTGTTTCTCGCCGGGGACGTGCGTTCGAACGAGCAGCCCGGCCTGACTTCCATGCACACGCTATTCGTGCGCGAACACAACCGCCTCGCCGACGTCATCCGGAAACTCAGACCCTACTACTCCGACGAAGACATCTATCAGGCGGCGCGACGGCTGGTGATCGCCGAAATCCAAATGATTACGTACGAAGAGTTCCTGCCGGCGGTGATCGGCCCCCGCGCCATTCAGCGGTACCGCGGCTACGATCCGCGCCACGACCCCTCCATCATGACCGAGTTTTCTGGCGCGGCGTACCGGTTCGGTCATACCGCCGTCAGCCCCGTTCTGCGGCGCGTCGATCGCCGGGGGCGGCAATCATCAGGCGGCGACCTTTCGTTGCGTCAGTCTTTTTTCAACGCGCCATCGATCATTCGGGAACGCGATGACATCGATCCGATATTGAGAGGGCTCGCGGCGCAGCGCCATCAGCGCATCGATTCGAAAGTCATAGACGATCTTAGAAACTTTCTGTTCGGCCCGCCCGGCGCCGGCGGGCTCGATCTTACAGCGCTCAACATTCAGCGGGCGCGGGACAGGGGCATTCCGACCTACAATGACGTACGCGAGGCGCTCGGCCTCAAGCGCATCAAATCCTTCAAGCAGATTTCTTCGGATCCGGCGGTGCAGAAGGCGCTTTACGACGCCTACGGTTCGGTCGACGAAATAGAGCTTTGGGTCGGCGGTCTCGCTGAAGACCCGCTATGGCGGGAGGGCTCACAGCTCGGTGAAACCTTCCGGGAAATTCTGATCCGTCAGTTCACCGCGCTCCGTGACGGCGACCGCTTCTGGCATGAACGAGATCTGTCGCCGCTCGAACTGGCGCTGGTGCGCGGGACCACTCTGGCGAAGGTCATTCGCGCCAATACGTCTATAGGCTACGAGCTGCAGAACGACATATTTTACGTGCGCAAATAAAAACCGGCCCCGTTTCCAGGGCCGGTTTCATTCGTTGTTGTCGTTCCCCCGTCTAGCCGAGGCTCGCCAGCACTGCGAGCAGCAGCAGCGCCACGATGTTGGTGATCTTGATCATCGGGTTGACGGCGGGACCAGCCGTATCCTTGTAGGGATCGCCGACCGTATCGCCGGTCACTGCGGCCTTATGGGCTTCCGAGCCCTTGCCGCCGTGATGCCCGTCCTCGATGTATTTCTTGGCGTTATCCCATGCGCCGCCGCCGGCGGTCATGGAAAGCGCCACGAAGAGGCCGGTGATGATGACTCCCATCAGCATGGCGCCCACCGCCGAGAGGGCTTCCGACTTGCCGGGCGCGAAGCCTTCGCCCGTGACGAGGCCGACGACGAAGAACACGACCAGCGGCGACAGGATCGGCAACAGCGACGGGACGATCATCTCCTTGATCGCCGCGCCGGTGAGCATGTTCACCGCCTGAGCGTAATCAGGCTTTTCCGTCCCCTGCATGATGCCGGGACGTTCGCGGAACTGCCTACGCACTTCCTCGACAATGGCGCCAGCGGCGCGGCCGACGGATTGCATCGCCATCGAACCGAAGAGGTAGGGCAGAAGGCCGCCGATGAAGAGGCCGACCACGACATAGGGGTTGGACAGCGAGAAGTCGACGCTGACGCCCTCGAACCACGGATAGTCAGCGGGATGGCCGACAAAGTGCTTGATGTCTTCCGTATACGCCGCGAACAGCACCAACGCGCCGAGGCCGGCGGAGCCGATGGCGTAGCCTTTGGTCACCGCCTTCGTCGTGTTGCCGACCGCGTCGAGCGCGTCGGTCGTATCGCGCACCGACCCTTCGAGGCCGGACATTTCGGCGATGCCGCCGGCGTTGTCCGTCACCGGACCGAAAGCATCGAGCGCAACGATCATGCCGGCGAGGGCCAGCATGGTCGTCACCGCCGTGGCGATGCCGTAGAGCCCGGCGAGGCTGTAGGTGATTACGATGCCGACAACGATGACGAGCGCCGGCAGCGCCGTCGCCTCCATGGATACCGCGAGGCCCTGAATGACGTTCGTTCCGTGTCCTGATTCCGAGGCCTTGGCGACCGAGCGCACCGGGCGGAAGTTGGTGCCCGTATAATATTCGGTGATCCAGACGATGAGGCCGGTGACGGCGAGCCCGACAATGCCGCAAACATAGAGGCTGAGGCCGGTAAACGACGCGCCCTCGATCACGAAATTGAATCCGAAGATCAGATAGGTGACCACGGCGACGGCGATCAGCGAGAGAACGCCGGTGACGATCAGGCCGCGATAGAGGGCCCCCATGATATTGGTCGAGTCCTTGGCGAGGCGCACCGCATAGGCGCCGGCCACGGAGGTGACGATGCAGACGCCGCCGATGGCCAGCGGGTACAGCATGAACGAGGCGGCGTTCGCCGAGAACAGGATCGAACCGAGCACCATGGTGGCGGCGACAGTCACGACGTAGGTCTCGAACAGGTCCGCCGCCATGCCGGCGCAGTCGCCGACATTGTCGCCGACATTATCGGCGATGGTCGCCGGGTTGCGGGGATCGTCCTCGGGGATGCCGGCCTCGACCTTGCCCACGAGATCGCCGCCCACATCGGCGCCTTTGGTGAATATGCCGCCGCCAAGACGCGCAAAGACCGAAATCAGCGACGCGCCGAGCGAAAGAGCCACGAGACCATTGACCACGGCCCGGCTCTCAGGCGCGTTGCCGAGCCCAGCGGTGAGAATGGCGTAATAGCCGGCGAGACCGAGCAGCGCGAGGCCGGCGACGAGCATTCCTGTCACTGCGCCGGCGCGAAACGCTACCGAGAGCCCTTTGGCGAGGCTTTCGCTCGCGGCCTGCGTGGTCCGGACGTTAGCGCGCACCGAGACCAGCATACCGATAAAGCCCGCCGCGCCCGACAGGGTCGCGCCGATGGCGAAACCGACCGCCGGGATCAGATTGAAGCCGAAGGCGACCAGCAGGATCGCAAAGACAATGCAGCCGACAATCAGAATTGTTGTATACTGACGTTTGAGGTAGGCTTGCGCCCCTTCCTGAATGGCGGCGGCGATTTCCTTCATGCGGGCGGTTCCCGTCGGCAGCGATAACACGGACTGAACCGTGACGGCTCCGTAGAGAAGAGCGAGTCCGCCAGCCGCGATGACCAGCCATAGCGCTAAGCTCATGTCGTTCCTTCCTTGGCCTTGAGGCCTCTCATTGATTGATGATTGGGGGAGAGAAACGCCGATATGGCCGCGGCGCCTGACCGGCATGCGGCAATCGCATGTCGATCAGTTCCCAAATCAGGACGTCTTCCGGAACCAGTCAAACAATCTGCCGGCCAGAAAACGCCCCGGGACGCGCCAGCGCTTCAACCGGTCCCCGAACGTCGGCGCGGAAACTGACAAAGAAGGTCAGTAAAATCAACTGAAAGTTACCGCAGAAGGTTCCCGCCCGAGCTTTGGGCTGACAAGATCACGCCGCTTTGGAACGCATCGAGCGGGTCTTTTCGGACTCGGTCTCGTCGAGCGCCTTAACCCAAGGATACTTCTCAGCCATTTCGGGAGTGTAACCAAGGTTACGGGCCGTGGCGCTGCGCGGCTTGTCCGTTGTCTCGGCGTAGAAAGTGCCAAAAGCCCTATCCCAGAAAAACTCGGCGATGCCGAAATTGCCGCCTTCGTTATGGAAGTGGTGCGCGAGATGCCTCCGCTTGATGTCCTGCCAGAACTTCGACTTGGGCTCGAAGGCCAGATGCTCGCCTGCGTGCATGAACTCCGTGAATGCTGTCATCAACAGCGTGCCCGCGACGGCGCCTGCCGCCCCGGCCGGGCCGTCGATGAGCCAACCGATAGGGGCGGCGGCGAGAAGAATCGTAGGGAGCGTGGTGTGGAGGCCGCCGAACAGCACCGACAAATCGTTCGGATAGCGATGATGATCGTAATGGACGCGTTTCCACAGCTTTGCGAGCACCGGCGTCTTGTACATCCACGAGCCGTGCAGAACGAAGCGGTGAATAACGTACCACGCGATGGGAAAGAGAAGCCCCCCAGCAACAAGCGAGGCTGTGAAGCGTAACGGGGCGCTTGTCGTTACGGCGCCGAAAATAGCCGTCAAAACAATAAGAGCCGCATACACCTGAATCGCCGGATAAGTGACGTAGGCGCGGACAAGATCCTTGAAAGTCATACGGTTGAGGAGGTATTCCTCCTCCTTCCAGGCCTTGTATCCGATAAGCAGGCGCATTTTTCCGGACTCCGTTGGGTCGGTCCGACCCCCTGACGCGACTGACCGCGCCCCGACAGCGCGGCGAGCCGCCGCAGGCGAACCTAGGTCTGAGAACGGCGCAAAACAAGAACGGCGCAGCGTCGCACGCTCCATGCGCGGCTTTTCTGAAACAAGGTCGCGCAAATATTGAAACCTGCCGGGAGCGGGATCACTTGCCCGTTGACCGGAAGGATTGTATCCGCCCAAAATCGGGGCCCCGGCTTGGGCGGGGCGTCGTTAAGGCGTTGATCTTTGGGTGTCGCGGCCTGCTCTGAAGGATTCGAAGAGCCGAAGGTCGCTTTTGGGCTTCTGCGCGCTGCGCTTGGCGAAGAGGCTGGCGGCCTGGATCGGACTTCGGCGGCGCGGATGGCGGCGACGCAGGGGTCAGGCTAAGAAACAGAGATCCCCGCAAGGGGATCCGACTAGGATTGAAGGGCCGACGCGCATCTGGGCGCAGGCTTGCAAAATTCAGAGCCGGCCGCAGGCTGGCGAGGTGCGGGGGCGTTAATGGCCGTCATCCCTACTGCTACGACCAACAAGTCGCTACCGCTCAAGACCAGCGGCTTTGCGACCTTGGCCGATGCGCTCGACTATGCTGCGCGCGGCGAGGCGGGATACAATTTCTATAACCTGCGCGGCGAGCTTGCCGACATCCTCCCCTATTCCGTTCTGAAGGTGCAGGCGGAAGCGCTGGCGTCTGCTCTCGCCGGCCGCTTTGAACGCGGTTCGCGCATCGCGATCGTCGCCGAAACCAGCCCGGATTTCATGCTGGCTTTTTTCGCCTGCCAATATGGGGGGATGATCCCCGCCCCAATGCCGATGCCGGTCAATCTCGGGGGCAAGGAAGGCTATCTTACCCAGATCCGCCAGATGGTGATCGGCGCGCGCGCCGCAGCCGCGGTCGGCCCGTCAGCGCTTGTCGAATTTCTGGAAGAGGCGACGGCGGGCGTCGACTATGTTGAAGTTTTTGATTTCGCCCGACTAAAGAGCTTGCCGGCGACGGGCGCCGCCATCCGATTCCGCCCCGACGAGCCGTGCTATATTCAGTATTCTTCCGGTTCGACGAGCGCGCCAAAAGGCGTCATCGGAACGCAAGCTTCGGTGACGGCCAATCTCTATGCGATCACCACGCATGGATTAAAGCTGCGCGAGGACGACCGAGCGGCAAGCTGGCTGCCGCTGTATCACGACATGGGACTGATCGGCTTCGCCCTGTCGCCAATGTTCGCGCAATGCTCGGTCGATTTCATCGCCACGTCGGATTTCGTCCGGCGTCCGCTTCTATGGCTGCGCTTGATGACCGAGAACAAGACGACCGCGACGTACAGCCCGTCGTTCGGCTACGAACTGTCGGCGCGGCGGGCAGCGCGCGCCGAGGACGGCGCCATCGACCTGTCGTCGCTGCGCGTCGCCGGGATCGGGGGCGACATGGTTCGACCCGAAGCGCTTAATCTTTTCACGGAAGCCTTTGCGCCGCTCGGGTTCAACCCGCGCGCCTTCCTGCCAAGCTACGGCCTCGCCGAATCGACGCTGGCGATCTCTTTCACCGAACTCGACGATCCTGTGAAGGTCGATTACGTGGACATGCGCCATTATACCCGCTCATCGGTCGCCCAGCCCGCTTCGGCTGTGACGTCGCCTGAGCACCGGCGCGGATTCGTCGTCTGCGGAAGGGCGCTCCCGGATCACGCCATCGAAGTCCGGGGCGAAGACGGGGCGCCGCTCGGAGAACGCAAGGTCGGCCGCATATTCATCAAGGGCCCGTCAATCACGCCTGGCTATTTCTCCGACCCCGACTCTTCCCGCGCCATGTTCGACGGCGAATGGCTCGACACGGGCGACATGGGCTATTTCCTCGGCGGCGAGATCGTCATCACCGGGCGCGCCAAGGATTTGATCATCATCAACGGGCGCAACATCTGGCCGCAGGACATCGAGTGGGCCGTGGAGAAAGTCGATGGCGTGCGTCAAGGCGGCGTCGCGGCGTTCTCCGTAGACGACGGCACGGGCGAGCGCATAGTCGTCGTCGCTGAGAGGCGCGGCTTGAGCGCTGAAGTGCTGATGGAGCTGAAACGCGAAGTCGCCAAGGTCATCCAGTCGGCCGCCGGCGCTCCCGCTGAGGTCGTGCTGGCCAAGCCGCATTCGATGGTGATGACTTCGTCCGGCAAGCTGTCGCGCGCCAAGGTGAAAGCCAAATATCTTGAAGGCGCATTCGACGACGTCGCTCTTGAAATCGACGCGCCGCGCGCTCTGGCTGAAGCGCGAGTGTGAGCCGAATCTTTGCGGTAACCGGCGGCACGGGCTTTGTCGGCGCCGCGCTGATCCGCCTGCTTCTGGCGCGCGGCGACCAGGTCAAGGCCCTAGCCCGCGACCCATCGAAACTTCCTGACGCGGACAATCTCATCCCTGTCGCCGGGTCGCTTGAAGACGAAGGGGCGCTTGCTCGCCTCGCTGCTGGTGCTGAGGCTTTCATTCACTGCGCTGGCCTCACCCATGCTCGTCGCGACGCGGAATATGGCGAGGTCAATGTCGAAGGCGCGGCGCGCGCCGCCAGAGCCGCCGCAGTAGCGGGCGCGCGCTTCGTTCACATTTCTTCGATGTCGGCGCGGCTTCCATCCGCTTCGCCTTATGCAGCCAGCAAACTCGACAGCGAACACGCCATCGCGGCCGCGTCCGGCGACAATCCGTGGATCGCGCTCCGGGCTCCGGCGATTTATGGCCCCGGCGACATGGTGACGCTGCCCTATTTCAAACTGGTCAAGGCGGGCGTCGCCGCGGAACCGTTGACGAACGCTGAGGCGCGAGCCTCGATCCTGTATGTCGACGACGTTGCAGAGGCCATTCTATCGGCCTTTGAGGCGCCTTCCTGCGCGGTCTACGAAGTAGGAGACGATAGCGCGGATGGTCATAGCTGGCGCGAAATCGGCCTCATGCTCGCCGAAACGCTGGACAGGCAGGCCACGCGTGTGCGCATCCCGCGCCCGGTAATCGCGCTCTGGCACGCCGCGGCGCGCGCCGCGGCGGCGCTTCAGGGGCGCGCTGCGAGCGTCAGGACCGGCCAGATCAATGAATTCTTTCACCCGGACTGGGTCGCCCGCGAGAACCTGCTTTCGGCGGCGACAGGCTGGCGGGCGAAGACCTCGCTCAAAGAAGGATTTGCAAAAACCGTCCGCTGGTATCAAGAAAAAGGCTTGCTCTGACCCGCCTGACGCGAGAGCGCGCCGGGCGGCGTCGGGATCGGCCAATTCGCGGCGCGGCGCCCAAAAGTTGAGGAAGGACTGGCAATGCCGGAGATTCAGGAAGACGACGATCTCGTGTTCCACAAGATCTGCACGCTGCTCGACCCACTCAACCATAAGGGGGTGAAGTTGACGCGCGACACCGATCTGATCGCTGATCTTGAAGTCGACTCGGTCTCGGTGCTCGATATCGTGATGGATATCGAGGATAATTACGATATTTCGATCCCGGTTAACACGATCTCGGAAATCCGCACGATAGGCGAACTTGTCGACGCCATCCACGCCATCAAAAAGCAGCAGGCCTGACGCATGAGCTTGTTCGATAAATTCGAAAAGACCGCGACGCTCTACAATCAGCTTTCGGACGCTGGGCAAAATCCGTTCACCGTGCAGATGGATCAAATGCTCGGGCCGACGCGGGCTATGGTAAACGGGCAGGAGATTGTCCTCGCCGGGACGAATAATTACCTCGGCCTGACTTTTCGCTCGGAAACTGTCGAGGCGGCAAAAACCGCCATCGCCGAGCAAGGGACCGGCACCACCGGTTCTCGCTTCGCCAACGGCACTTATGCTGGCCACCGCCAGCTCGAGCGCGAACTCGCCGATTTTCTCGGCCTGGCGTACTGCGTGGTTTTCTCGACGGGCTATCAGGCGAATCTCGGCGCCATTTCCGCCCTCGCCGCGCCGGGCAAGGATGTAATTCTGATCGACGCTGACTGCCACGCCTGCATCTATGACGGCTGCCAGCTTTCAGGCGCGGAGACTGTGCGCTTCAGGCACAATTCCCCCGACGATCTCGATAAGCGCCTGTCCCGTCTTGCGGGCGACGGCAAGGGCAAGCTCGTCTGCATCGAAGGCATGTATTCGATGTTCGGCGACGTCGCGCCAGTCGGCGAATTCGTCGAGGTGGCTCACCGCCACGGCGCCTATATCTTCGTCGATGAGGCGCATTCCTTCGGATGCTTCGGCGACAACGGCCGCGGCGTCGCGGAGCGCGACGAAGTTATGAAGGATGTCGACTTTTATTCGGGCACGTTTTCTAAAAGTCTTGTTTCGATCGGCGGTTTCGTCGCCTCGAACCATAAGGAGCTCGATTATCTGCGTTTCTCCGCGAGGCCTTATATGTTTACGGCCTCGCCCTCGCCGGCGAATGTCGCGGCGGCGACCGCGGCGCTGAAAGTCATCCGCCGGGAGTCCGGTCTGCAAAAGCGCCTGTGGGCTAATGCGAAGCGCGTGCACGCCGCCTTCACTCAACTTGGCCTCGAGACCTGCGCGCCCGTCAGTCCGGTCATCGCCGTCAAACTGCCCAACAAGGAGACGGCGTTCGCGGCATGGAATTTCCTCATTCAGAACGGGGTCTACGTGAATCTGGCGATCCCGCCGGGCACCCCGAACGCTACATCTATTCTCAGGCTTTCCGTTTCCGCGGCGCACACGGACGAGGATCTCGATATCGTCATCAGCGCCTATACGGCGATGGCGCAGGCGTTCGCCGGCGCCCCTGAGGCGGCCGAATAGCCTGGACGAGGGGATAACCGGCATCGCGATTGTGTGATGAAGCCGCCCGGCGGCTCGATCTTACAAGGGCCATGATTTGAGGGCGTCATGCCCCCGGGGGAGGCGCCGGCCCGAAGAGGCCGGTGGAAGGCGTATGAGGAACCACATGAAAGCGCGGTTCAGCGCGGGGGCGGCGGTATTGATGTTGGGGCTTGGTTTTGGGGCTCAGGCCGAACAGCCGCGAGCCCGCGCCGGGAATCTGCCGAAAATCGATCATCTGAGCTGTACAGGCGCCTCGAACGAGATCCGGATCGTCGTCAGTAATGTAAGAGAGAGCGTCGGGTTGATCACCGTCGAACTCTACGCTGATGACCAGGAGAATTTTCTCAGAAATGAGGGTCGCGTCGGCCGCTTCCAGTTCGCCGCTCGCGCCCCTCAAACCAAATTCTGCATCCATGCGCCGCAGGCGACGACCTACGCCATCGGCCTTTATCACGACGAAAACGCCAACAATCACATCGACAAGGGCGCCTTCGGCATTCCGACCGAACCTTATGGCGTGTCGAACAATCCACGCATGCGCTTCTCTGCGCCGACAGTTGAAGAATCGCGCTTTTCGGTAGCGAGCGGCGGAACCTATCTTGAGATAAAGCTGAAGAACTGACGCAGTCTTGCGTCGGCGAAAGGAACGCCCCGCACGTGGCCAGCCAAACCCTTTCTTCCTCCGTTGAAATTCGTCCCGTCTCCGACGCGCCGGGAAGGCGCGCTTTCATTCGTACGGGAAGCGTTCCTTACGCAGGAGATCCGACCTATATCGCGCCTCTGGAATTCGAAGTTACCCAGCGGCTCGACGCCAGAACCAACCCCGGCCTTAAAGGCGCCGAGCATCAACTCTGGATCGCCTACAAAAATGGCTCGCCGGTCGGCCGCATTTCTGCGATCGTCAATCCGCTGCACCTCGCCCGCCACAAGGACGAGACTGGGCATTTCGGTTTCCTTGAAGCGGTCGACGATCCAGCCGTCTTCTCCGCTTTGATCTACGCCGCAGAGGATTGGCTGCGCGCGCGCGGAATGAAGCGGATCGCAGGCCCCTTCAGTTTTTCCGTCAACGAGGAGTGCGGCCTGCTGGTCGACGGCTTCGACTCGCCGCCGTACGTCCTGATGCCCCATGGCAAGCCATACTACGCACCTCGCGTCGAAGCGCTCGGCTACGCCAAGGCGATGGACATGTACGCGCTGCACTGGGTCAATGAACGCCAGTTCATTCCAGAGCGCCGCCAGCAGTTCGTCGAACGCGCCCTACGCCGTGACAAGGTGTCGATACGAAACATCGACATGAAGAATTTCGAAAGCGACATCCGAACGATCGTCGACATATACAATGATGCATGGAACGATAATTGGGGGTTCGTTCCCTTTACGGAAGATCACGCCAAGCAGATGGTCTCCGAGCTGCGTCCGATCATAGAAAAGCATAATGTGGTGCTCTGCTATTATGACGGAGAACCTGCGGCTTTCGGCCTCGTCCTACCGAACATCAACGAGGCGATTCGCGATTTCGACGGCAAACTGCTGCCCTTCAACTGGGTGAAGCTGTTGTGGCGGCTTAAAGTGAAGGGATTGACGACCGCGCGCATGCCTTTGATGGGCGTGCGCAAAAAACTGCAGGGCAAGCCGGTCGGCGCAGCGTTCGCCTACAAGATCATTGATCTTGTCAATACGGCGAACATGGATCGCGGCTTGAAGGCGTCGGAATTATCGTGGATCCTCGAAACCAATCCGTCAATGCTCTCGATGCTGCTCGAAATGGGCGGCCAGAAATACAAGACATATCGCATCTATGAGAAAGCGCTTTGAGCCTTGTTTGAAAGCATGGCTGCGCGCTGCGTTCAGCGCGCTCGCCGTGGTTTCGTCTTTCTCCGTCGCCAGCGCGGCGCAGCCGCGCATTTACGGCTATGAAATCGTCAAGGAGTACCCGCACGACCCGTCGGCGTTCACACAAGGCCTCTTTTTTCAGAATGGCTATCTTTACGAGGGCACCGGACAGTACGGCGAATCCTCCCTGAGAAGAGTCGAGCTTGAGACCGGAAAAGTATTGAAGCGGCATCATCTTCCCGACAACGTATTCGGCGAGGGCGTCGCGCCGTGGAAAGGCGACATTGTCGCGCTCACCTGGAAAAACGGCGCCGGTTTCGTCTTCGACGCCGACAGCTTCGAGAAAGAGCGCGACTTCACCTATGACGGCGAAGGCTGGGGACTGACTCAGGACGGCGCTCGGCTCATCATGAGCGACGGTACGGCGGACCTCCGGTTCCTCGATCCCGAGACGTTGAACGAAACGGGCCGCGTCACTGTCACCTATGGCGGCAAGACGCTGGGCGCGCTCAACGAGCTTGAATGGATCGACGGCGAAGTGTTCGCCAATGTCTGGCGCACCGACGTGATAGCCCGCATCGATCCAGAAACCGGCGATGTTGTCGGCCTTATTGACATGCGCGGGCTGCGCGACCGGCTCGGCCCGGACACCGCCGGCGTCGACGTACTGAACGGCATCGCCTGGGACGCGCAGACAGGCAGGTTGTTCGTCACAGGAAAATACTGGCCGAAACTATTCGAGATCAGACTTGTCGAGCGCAAGCTGTCTAAATAAGGCGCCTATCGCAGGAAAGGCTCGTCGAAGCTTCTGAGCTTCCTTGAATGCAGCGTTCCCTTTTCGGCTTCCTTCCTGAGCAGCTCTATGGCGCGGATGCCGATGGCGAGATGCTGGCTAACACGCTCCTGATAAAAAGCATCGGCCATGCCTGGCAGTTTGATCTCGCCGTGCAACGGCCGGTCCGAAACGCACAGAAGCGTGCCGTATGGAACCCGGTATCTGTAGCCGTTGGCCGCGATAGTCGCAGATTCCATGTCGATGGCGATGGCGCGCGATTGATTGAGCCTCACCGCGATCTGTGCGAAACGAAGCTCCCAGTTTCGGTCGCCTGTCGTCACCACCGTGCCGGTGCGCAGATGCTCCTTGAGCTGCGTCTCCTCAATACCCGAGACCTCCTTCACGGCGCGAGTCATGGCGAGCTGCACTTCGGCGATTGTCGGCAGCGGAATCGAAGGCGGCAGCACGTCGTCGAGCACGTTGTCATCACGGAGATAAGCATGCGCCAGAACATAATCGCCGAGCCGTTGCGTGCGCCGGAGTCCTCCGCAATGGCCGATCATCAGCCACACATGCGGACGCAATACCGCGAGATGATCGGTGATAGTCTTGGCGTTCGAAGGACCGACGCCGATATTGACCAGCGTCACCCCCTGCCCGCCAGGCTGCATGAGATGGTAGGCGGGCATTTGCGGCATCTTGGAGAGCGGCGGCGCTGAAGGAGGCTTCCCCTTAACGGTGACGCGATTGCCGGGTTCTATAAGCGCTTCCGCTCGGCCCGCCTCGACCACTTCGCCTGCGTACTGCACGAATTCATCGACGTAACGCTGGTAGTTCGTGAACAAAATGAATTGCTGATAATATTCCGGCTTCGTCGCCGTGTAATGCTGGATGCGATGCAACGAATAATCGACACGTTCGGCAGTGAACAACGACAGCGGCAACGATCCGCCGCGTTCCAAAATGATCTGCCCGTCGACGATATCGTCATTAGTGGCGACGAGGTTGGGCGTATGGAAGTGGAACTGCAGGCCAGCGCGCTGGTCGGGACCAAGCAGCGCCGTCGCCTGCTCGAGCGCGAAGGAGAGCGGGATCGGCGTCCGCGAACGGCCGACATAGATTTTCGCGCTGAACCGCGTCATCACGCGCTCAAGCTGCTCAAGAAGGTAAGCTTCGAACATCGCCGGCCGCGTAATTGTCGCGCCGTAAAGACTGAGCTCTGCGATGCGGCCGAGCGCGAGATTTGACGTTTGAGACGCCTGCTCGGCGGGGACTTCCGCGCAGAGGTATGGATAGGTCGGGGCGGCGGACGCGCC
Organism: Pseudomonadota bacterium; assembly: GCA_036337175.1. Lineage (GTDB taxonomy): Bacteria > Pseudomonadota > Alphaproteobacteria > Caulobacterales > Parvularculaceae > Amphiplicatus. Next base: position 315,248 of record JAYZEQ010000002.1, on the reverse strand, counting down.
CGGCGCAAGACCTCCGGCGCTGTATTTCTGGAATCGCTTCTCGACCGTATCAAGCGCGCTGGCGTAAAGCGCTTTCAGGCGCGCCACCGCCTCCGCCGGCGTAGCGCATAGCTGCAGATCGTCAGCGGGAGCGTCGAGAAGCGGCGATGGCGGCATCACGCAGGTCCTAGGCAATGATTGGCGACCAGTCTAGCGCGGTTCGCGGCGCGCGCCAGCAAGACCGCTCAGGCGCGGGGCCTCGATTTCAGTTTCGACGCGATGCGCTGGAGGACTAACTTCGCCGCATCGCGAAAGGGCGCCGCGCCCGGCTCCGGGGGCCGTCCGCCGAACTTTCTCACCGCATGGTTGGCGAGCCGAAGGCGCGCCTCATTGTCGGATGCCCGACTGCGCCAGGTGATCGAGAAGGAAACCGACGGCGCATCGCCATTTTTCACCCAGTGCGGCGCCTTGACCGGCACATAGACTGCTTCCCCCGGCGCAAGCTCATAGGCCTCCGCCAATGCATCGAATTCGGGTTTATGGCGCAGATTCCGATGCGCGGTCCCCGCGTGATAGTCCTCATGATGCTCGGGCGGAACGAGGCCCTTGTCGTTCGGATAGATATTGATGCGCTTCGTCCCATCGATCTGCATCAGAATGTTGTGCTCAGGATCGAGATGCAGCGGCGTTATCGCGCCCGGAGAGGAGACGAAAATGAAGCCGATCTTCTTGTACATCCGGCCTGTCGCTCGCGCTGTCGCAGGCGCAATCTCGGCGAGACAGTCTTCGAGCGCCTGTGCGTATGCCGGATCCTGTTCGACGTTGCGGATCACCATCCAAGAATTGCATTCATTGATGCGACGGATCGTTTCTTCGATCGACAAGCCCGTCATTGGCGTTCTATCCGGGTCCTGATCGATCGGAATATCGCCGGCGTTATACTCGATATTTCCAGGAGGAAGGCGGCGGGCGAGATCGAGCAGCGCCGGCAGCGTGAACAGCTTGTGGCCGCGAAGGTTATGGCGAAGTCTGAACGGCCGTTGCGGATAGCGTTCGGCGAAAGTTTCACCCGGGGCTTCAAATATCATTTGAAGCCCCTTCCGGCCGGCGGCGCCGGCGAATTTCTTCGGAAACGTTTTCAAGCGTTTTGACGGCGGAGAGCAGAACGCGTCCGCCCACGCCCGAGACGCTGACGTTCAGCCCCGCGATGCGTCGCCTGCCGCTCCAGAGACTGTTGATCATCGAGTGATCGGGGCGCGCGCAGGAATCGACGAATTTCAGGCCGGCGCTGCCTTCAAGCTCTTTCAGCATTTCCAATTCCAGCATCACCCCCGGCGAAAACCGTGCATGCGTCTCGTCATAAGCGATCTTGAAGGAGTACCCTTCTCCGCGTTCGACAAAATTGACGATCATTGCGAACGGCGCGCCGGATTTGTCGAGGCGATAGAATTCAAGCGCTCCCGCCTCGCAAGCGCCAGAGAGCGTTTCGCGAAAAAATTGCGCCTCCGCCGGAGACGACGCCATGGAGGTCCCTTGACGCCCTTTCCACCCTGCGTGTTCCAATGCTAGAAAATCTGTACACCATTTATCTAGATCAGTACGGTCGAACAATCTACGGAAAACGGCTCCGCCCTCGTCGGCCAGACGGTTTTTAAGACGTGCGATTTCCTTTCGCTTCTTCTTGCGGATGACGCGCGCAACATAGTCCGCCGTGACAAAGCCTCCTTCGAGCATCGCCCGTTCATAAGCGCCTGAAGCGTAAGCGAGACGGCCAGACCTCTCGGCCGCGTTGCGCAGGCATTGCGCGGTCGCGCCAATGCTGTCGAGATGCCGAAAGCGCAAGAAGGAAGGTTGAGCTGGATGCCGCTCCATACATTCGAACAGGGCCGGCAGCGCTTCCGCCTCAGTCCCGCGGCGGATGAGCGGCGCCGCAAAAAAGCAGTGCGGATGCATCCAGGTTTCGACGTAACGAAAGGGGAGTCGAGCGTAGCCTTTAGCGGGCGCGACTGGGGCCAGCGCGAGTAGACGGCGGGGGCCGCCCTCCTCCTCGAATACACAGGCCACCTGCACGCCGTTCGAGGGCAAGAGTCTCAACGCAGGCCCGAGCATCCATGGAGAATAAAACGGGTTGGTTTCCACGCTCGAGGCGGCGAGGTCGCGCCACTCGCTCGCAAAGGCCAGTAGTTCGCCCGGCGACAACAGAACCGCGCGCGCGCGCGTAGCCCCCTTAGGGATCGCCTCTCGTCGCCGCGCTACTAAGTCGAGGTCGTCCACCGCCTGGCCGGCCATCTCCGAAGAAGCCTCTTCGCCCGCACCCCCGCGGGTTATAGGCTCCGTGTCGCGCGCGCGACAGCGGTCCCGCTTGAGGACAATCGAACCAGTTAACGTGCAGCTTTCGCGCCGGAGAAGGGTTAGGCGGCGTCTTCGCCGACCAGAATATCACGCTTGCCGGCGTGATTGGCGGGGGAGACGACGCCCTCCTCCTCCATACGTTCGATCAGTGTCGCGGCGCGGTTGTAGCCGATCTGCAGCCGGCGCTGAACGTAGGATGTCGACGCCTTGCGGTCGCGAATGACGATAGCGACCGCCTTGTCGTAGAGAGCGTCGCCGGAAGAGGTGTTGCCGCCGATATCGAGCCCGTCATAGGCGCCGTCATCATCCTCGCGCAGCTCCGTAACGGCCTGCACATAATCCGGCTTGCCCTGCTTCTTGAGGAATTTGACGATTTTCTCGACTTCGTCGTCGGAGACGAACGCGCCATGCACGCGCCGGATGCGCCCGCCGCCAGCCATGTGCAGCATGTCGCCCTGGCCGAGAAGTTGTTCGGCGCCCTGCTCGCCAAGGATGGTGCGGCTATCGATCTTCGAGGTAACCTGGAAGGAGATGCGCGTCGGGAAATTCGCCTTGATGGTGCCAGTAATGACGTCGACCGACGGGCGCTGCGTCGCCATGATGAGATGGATGCCGGCTGCGCGCGCCATCTGCGCAAGGCGCTGCACCATGCCTTCGATGTCCTTGCCGGCGACCATCATCAGGTCGGCGACCTCGTCTATGACGACGACGATGAACGGCATCGGGGCGTAATCGAGTTCCTCCGTCTCATAGACCGGCTCGCCCGTGTCGCCGTCATAGCCCGTATGCACAGTGCGCGTGAGCTGCTCGCCGTTCTTCTCGGCTTCCGCGACGCGCTGGTTAAAGCCCTCGATGTTCCGTACGCCGAGCTTCGACATGCGCCGATAACGTTCCTCCATTTCGCGCACGGTCCATTTAAGCGCCACGACGGCTTTTTTGGGATCGGTAACGACCGGTGCGAGAAGGTGCGGAATTCCTTCGTAGACGGAAAGCTCCAGCATTTTCGGGTCAACCATGATCAGTTTACACTGGTCGGGCGAGAGCCGGTAGAGCAGCGAAAGGATCATGGTGTTGATGCCGACCGACTTCCCGGAGCCCGTGGTGCCGGCGATGAGAAGGTGCGGCATGCGCGTCAGATCGGCGAACATCGGCTCGCCGCCGATAGATTTACCGAGCGCGAGCGTAAGGGAGCCGGTCGTGTTCTCAAACTCGCCGGAGCCTAGCAGCTCACGCAGAACGACCATCTCACGGTCCTGGTTCGGAAGCTCGATGCCGATGGCGTTGCGGCCCGGCACCACAGCCACGCGGCACGCGACGGCGCTCATTGAACGGGCGATGTCATCAGAAAGACCGATGACGCGGGAAGATTTTACGCCCGCAGCCGGCTCAAGCTCATACAAGGTGACAACCGGCCCGGGCCGGACATTGACGATCTCGCCTTTGACGCCGAAATCGGCGAGTACATTTTCAAGCATGCGGGCGTTCTGTTCGAGCGCCTCATCGGAGATGACCTTGCGCGTCTCTTTCGGTTTGGCGAGCAAGGCGAGCGGCGGCAGTTCGTAGCTGCCAGGTTCGAATACAGGGAGTTCGACCTGGGCTTCGCGCGCCTCGCGCTTGCTGGCGGCTTTCCGCGCCTCCTTGCGGATAATACGGCGCTTTTTGCGCCGCTCGTCAGCGCGCGACGGCGCGACTAGCGGCGGTTCGACATCCTCGTCTTCTTCATCGTCTTCAAGGCCGTCTTCGTCGTCGACTTCAACTTCATCGTCGTCATCTTGTTCGCCGCGCTCTTCGCGCCATGCATCAATCCTGTCCGCGACAAAGTCGTAGATGCTGTACGCGGCGCTCTCGACCACATAGGCGGCGGCGGCGAGACGCTCGAAAGTCAACCCGCAGACGACGGCGTAGGCGGCTACGGCCACCGCAAGAGCGACAGCGGCGGCTACGGGCGCCAGACCGGCGGCGCCCATGCTCGCCAGAAGCGACTCACCCGCTGCTCTCACGCCGTCGCCGACAAGGCCGCCGCCGCCGACCACGAACGGCCAGCTTGCAGGCGGAGGAAGGACGGCGGCGAAGGCGGCCGCGGCGGTGAAGGCGACAGGAACCAGAGCCACGCGCAGCCAGAACGTCCACGGCGTTTCTTCCGGCGCGCCGCGCGCCAGCGCCAGCGCCCCCCAGATCGCCATGGGCGCCGGCGCGAGCAGCGCCGCCGCGCCGAAAAACTGCAGCGCCAGGTCGGCGTAAACGGCGCCGGGATAGCCCATCCAGTTGGCGACAATGCGCGTCGTCGCCGTATTGAGGCTCGGGTCGCTGATCGAGAAGGAACAGAGCGCCGCGATCTGGAATATCGCCAGGGCGATCAGCGCCGCGCCGCCGAGACGCATCGCCGCCTCGCGCGAGAAAGCGCGAAGCCGTTCAAGCAAAGACGGCGCGGAACGCGAACGGGAAGAGCGGCGCGGCATGTCGGTCTGAACAGTTAATTTCGGCGGTCAAAGTCGCGGCGGATCATTACATGCGCGGGCGCAAAAAGGGTTAACGCAGATTAACCCTTTTTGCGCAGGGGCGAAAACTCAGCCCTTGGAAAATTCGGGATAGGCCTCAAGCCCCAGTTCGACCCTGTCGAGGCCAAGCCGCTCATGCTCAGGCGCGACACGGATCCCAAATGTGTATTTCAGCACCAGCCAGACAAGAATGCTCATCACGAATACGAAAAGGCCGACCATGGCGATCCCGACGATCTGGCCGATGACAGAAGCGTCGTGATTTGACCATGGCACGATCAGGGTTCCCCAGACGCCGCAGAGCAGATGCGCGGGGATCGCGCCGACCACGTCGTCGATTTTCAGCCGATCGAGCAACGGCACGGCGACCGTGACGATGACGCCGCCAAAGGCGCCCACAATCACCGCCTGCCAGATAGCGGGGGCGAGCGGTTCGGCGGTGATCGACACAAGGCCGCCGATCGCGCCGTTGAAGACCACCGTCAGATCGACCTTCTTGTAAATGATCTGCGTCAGGACCATCGCCGCAACAACGCCGCTGCAAGCCGCCATGTTGGTGTTGACGAAAATGCCGGCGATGGCGATGGCGTCAGGAATCGTTCCGAGCGCCAACCGCGAACCGCCATTGAACCCGAACCAACCGAGCCAGAGGATGAAAGTTCCGAGCGCCGCCAGCGGCAGATTGGAGCCCGGCATCGGGTGGACGCGGCCGCCTTCGTACTTGCCGTTGCGGGGTCCGAGCACCAGCGCGCCGGCGAGCGCCGCCCAACCGCCAGTCGCATGAACGACGGTCGAGCCGGCGAAATCCTTGAACGACCAAACGGCGTCGAGATAGCCCTTGCCCCACGCCCATGACGCCTCGATCGGATAGATGACGCCGGTTAGGACCGCCGCGAAGATCATGAACGACCACAGCTTAATGCGTTCGGCGAGCGCGCCCGAGACGATCGAGGCGGCGGTCGCCACGAACACCATCTGGAAATACCAGTCGGCGCCCGCAGCGAAGCGCGTGTCGTCGAGCGGATTCGCATCGTCGGCAGCCCAGATTTCGAACCTGCCGAGCAGGCCGCCGGGCTCGACGCCGTAGAGCAGGTTGTAACCGACGAGCCAGACCATCAGGCCGGCGACGGAATAGACCGCAATGTTTTTCAGGCAGATCGTCGCCGCATTCTTCGACCGCACGAGTCCTGCTTCGAGCATGCAGAACCCGGCCGCCATGAACATCACCACCATGCCCATGATCAGAAACGACAGGGTGTTGAAGACGTATTCTGACGTATCCGTAGCCGGCTGGATTTCCCCGGACGGTTCCTGGGCGACGACTGCAGTCGCGCTGAGCAGCAAGGCTGCGGTCAGCAGGAAGCGCATCAAAAGTTTCATTTCGGCAGGCTCCCTTCAGGCCGCGCCCGCCATGCAACGTGGATGGCGCGGGGCGCAGCGGCGGTCTGGAAGCTCATAGGCTGCTTCGCGCTGAAGAGCCTAGCCGCCCGACAGCCTACCTGCGGGCGGGGAAGCCAAAAAGTACCGGCGCTGCTCAGGGAACCGTTTCGCCGTGCAGGCCGATATCGAGACCTTCGACTTCGATATCTTCCTTGACGCGCAGGCCGATGGTGAGATCGATGAGCTTCAGCAGGATGAAGCTCGCGACGCCACTCCAGGCGATGGTCGCGAGCGTGCCGACGAACTGCGTCCACACTTGGCCGGCGTTGCCGTCGAGCAGCCCGCCGTCGCCCCCATAAATCGCCGCGCGCGCGAACACGCCCGTCAGGATCGCGCCGACGAAGCCGCCGACCGCATGCACGCCGAACGCGTCGAGCGAGTCGTCGTAGCCGAGTTTCGGCTTCAGCCACACGGCGGAGAACATGCAGATCAGCCCGGCGGCGACGCCGATGGCGAGCGCTCCCATCGGATCGACATAGCCAGACGCCGGCGTGATGGCGACAAGACCGGCGACCGCGCCCGATATGATGCCGAGCACGCTTGGTTTGCCGCGCGTCGCCCATTCGGCGAACATCCAGGCGAGGGCCGCGGCGGCGGCGGCGATCTGCGTCACAGCCATCGCCATGCCCGCCGCCCCATTGGCGGCGACCGCCGAGCCGGCGTTGAAGCCGAACCAGCCGACCCACAGGAGCGAGGCGCCGATTAGCGAATACACCAAGTTATGCGGCGCCATGTTTTCCTTGCCGTATCCAAGGCGCTTGCCGAGCACTAGCGCGCAGACAAGAGCGGCGACGCCGGCGTTGATATGGACGACCGTTCCGCCCGCGAAGTCGAGGACGCCCATCGAGCTGAGGAAGCCGCCGCCCCACACCCAGTGGCAGATCGGGCTGTAGACCACGACCGACCAAAGGCCGATGAACCACAGCATCGCGGAGAACTTCATTCGGTCCGCGAAACCGCCAGCGATCAGCGCCGGGGTGATGATCGCGAAGGTCATCTGGAAAGTCATGAAGACCGATTCCGGAATGGTTCCGGTCAGCGCGTCCGACCCCACGCCGGCGAGGAACAGTTTGGAAAAGCCGCCGACATAGGCGTTCACCGGCCCGCCTTCGGTGAAAGCGAGCGAATAGCCGGCGACCATCCAGATTACGGTGACGAGGCAGGTGATGGCGAAGCTCTGCATGGTGGTCGCCAGTACGTTCTTCTTGCGCACCATGCCGCCATAGAACAGCGCGAGGCCCGGTATCGTCATCAGCAACACAAGCGCTGTCGAGGTCAGCATCCACGCCGTATCGCCGGTATCGATGGCCGGCGGCGCCTCATCCTGCGCTAACGCCGCGCCGGCGCTCAGAAAGGCGATGGCGGCCCCGAGCGCTGCAAGGCGGGCGATGAGCCGCGCCGCGGCCGGACGTTCGCATCGATCGGTCGATCGGGTCATGTCGGTCCTCATTTTCTTGATTTCATTGGCCCCAAACCGGCCCTCGCGGGGCCGCTGCGAGTTCACCCTAGAGCGCATCCGGCCCTGTCTCTCCGGTTCGGACGCGCACGGCCTCGATCAGATCAAGGACGAATATCTTGCCGTCACCGATCGCTCCCGTACGGGCCGCCCCGACGATCGCCGTTACCGCGCCATCCGCCTGATCGGAAGCGACAGCGACTTCGACCTTCAGTTTAGGGACGAAATCGACCTGATACTCCGCGCCCCGATAGACTTCCTTGTGACCTTTCTGACGGCCATATCCCTTGACTTCGGTGACAGTCATGCCGCTGACGCCAAGATTGTTTAGCGCGGCCCTCACGTCGTCGAGCTTCTGCGGTTTGATGACGGCGATGATAAATTTCATGCGGCTCGGTCCCGTTTCTGGTTATCTCGATGCGAATACGCCGCGGGCTGACGATCGCCCGCCCATATGTGACGCTACGGTGACGCGATTGTCATTGCAACAAAAATTGTTGCATCGCGGCAAGCGCGGCCGGCAACTAGCTGGCAAAATTTTTCTCCATGCCTAGCAGAATATGCTATCCTAAATCGATTTTCAGGCGCTTTGTGTCCTTCATGTCACAATTTTGTATTTTCTATCCCGCAGCCGCGAAAGCTTCTTGTGCAGCGCAATAATGCTCCGTTAGCGTCTTAACACGGCGGGAGGGACGCCAAAAAGGGACGGATACAGACGATAATTTCAGCGTCAGGAGACGACCATGCGGAGAGCTTTGCTAGGACTGGCCTCACTATTCACCGTCAGCGTCGGGGCGGCGACGACGGCTCATGCGGAAGACATCACCCTGAGCACGACCCTGGGATTCGAATCGCGGTACATGTTCCGCGGCATTCAGTTCGCGCAGGCGAGTTTCCAGCCCACAATCAGCGCAGGCTATGGCGGCTTTTACGCAACTGCGTGGCTGAATCTGCCGGTCGGCGATGAAGACGGTCTGTTTCTCGGCGGTGAAGAGCTTGACCTTGTCGCCGGCTACAGCACCGATTTGACGGAATTCGTCAGCGTCGATGTGGGCGTCACTTATTATACTTTCCCGTCGCTAGACGACGGGATTTTCGATACCTATTCCGAAGACGGAGACGGTCTCGGTTCGAACACCGTAGAGCCCTATATCGGCCTCTCGTTCGCGCTGCCTCTCTCGCCGTCCGTATACCTCTACCGCGACTTCATGTATGACACGTTCACGGTGCAAGGCTCGCTGTCCTACTCCTATCCGCTGGCCGAAAAAATCAGCCTCGACGCCAGCGGCATCGTCGGTTACGTGATCGACGACGATCCCGGCTCCGACTACCTGTACGGCCACCTGTCGCTCAACATTTCCTACGCTTTCTCCGATCACAGCTCGATCTATGTCGGCGGCCGCTTCGGCGGGTCGGACATCGCAGGCGGGTCGGTGATCGACGACGCTTCGCTGGGCATCACCAAGTCCAACGGCTTCTGGTCCGGACTAGGCTTCACCGCCGAGTTCTAAACGCCGGCGGCGACCCGCGCGCCTTTCCAAAGCCCCGCGCCCCCGCGCGGGGCTTTCCTTTGAGGCGGGCCGATCGCCGCAGCGTCCGGCCTGCTCTGGACAGAGCGAACATCGGCCGCCACCTTCCGCCCATGAGTTCCTCGCGCGCATTCGACGCCGTCATAGTCGGCGGCGGCCTCTCCGGAGGGCTCGCTGCGTTGGCGCTCGCCCGAAGCGGCATTGAAACCGCGCTGGTCGACGCACAGCCGCCGGCAACAATGCGATCAGCGGCCTTCGACGGGCGCACCACCGCGCTCGCCTACGCCAGCGCGCGCGTCTTCCGCAGACTTGGCCTCTGGCCCGCGATCGCGGCGGACGCCGAACCGATCCGCGACATTCTCGTCAGCGACGGCAGGGCGCGCACGCGCCTAGACGCCGGCGGCGTCGCCCCACAGCATTTGCACTTCGACAGCCGGGAGCTGGGAGAAGACTCGCCGCTCGGCTACATTGTCGAGAACAATTCTCTTCGCCGCGCAATTTTCGACGCCATCGATAACGCGCCCGCTGTCACGCTGATCGCGCCGGCTCGGGTCGAGGCGGTGCGATTCGCCGCAGGCGAAGCCGCTGTCGAACTCGACGGCGGCTCGATTCTTTCCGCGCCGCTCGTCATCGCAGCGGACGGCAAGAATTCGAGCCTCCGCGCGCAGGCGGGGATCAAAGTCAACCGCTGGGCCTACAAGCAGACGGGAATTGTCGCCACCGTCGCGCATGAACGCCCGCACAGAGGCGTGGCGCAGGAGCTGTTTCTCCCGTCGGGCCCTTTCGCCATCCTGCCGATGACCGATGCGCCGGCCCGCGCGAACCTGCCGCACCGCTCGTCGCTGGTGTGGACCGAGCGCGCCGACGGCGCGCCTGCCTACCTCGCGCTTGAGGACGAGGCGTTCCTCCGGCAGATCGGAAACCGTTTCGGCGATTATCTTGGAGAAATCGCCTTGGCGGGGCCGCGCTGGTCGTACCCGCTGTCGTTTCATCTGTCGCAGCGCTTCATCGCGCCGCGTCTCGCGCTCATCGGCGACGCGGCGCGCGCCATTCACCCGATCGCCGGACAAGGTTTCAATCTCGGCGTTAAGGACATCGCCGCGCTCGTCGACGTGCTTGAGGAAGCGAAGGGGCTAGGGCTCGACCTCGGCCACGGCTCGGTGCTCGAAAACTACCAGCGCTGGCGCCGCTTCGATTCCGGCATGCTGGCCTTCGGCACGGACGCGCTCAACCGCCTGTTCTCCAACGATGTCGCGCCGCTGCGCCTCGCCCGCGATCTCGGCATGGGGGCGGTCGGCAGCGTCCCGCCCCTAAGACGGTTTTTCATGCGGCAGGCCGGGGCCGATCTCGGCCGTCTGCCGCCGCTGATGCAGCCGGAGCGCTAGACGCCGGCGTCAGCCAGGAATCGCCGCACCGTTTGCAGATAGTCGTCGCGCTTTTCGAGATAAGTCGTGTGCGCCGCCCCCTCGATCAGCTCGAAGCTTCCCTTCGGCGTCATGGCCGCGAAGTCGCGGCAGGCGGCGGGTGTCGCCTCGTCGACCTCGCCGCATACGAACAATGTCGGCGCTTCGATATCGGCGAGTCGCGGCGTCAGGTCGAACTCGACAAGCGTGCCGGTCGCCGTGAATTCGGTCGGCCCCCACATGTAATTGTAGAGCGCCTCGTTGAAGCCCGGAGCGTCGTTGAGAAGATCGCCGACCGGGCAAGGCGACTGGCAGAGATGCCGGTCGTAAAAAACCTGCGTAGCGGCGCGGTAGGCGGAACTGTCCGTGGTTCCCGCCGCCTCGTTCTCATCGAGAATGCGGCGCACGTCTTCGGGGAGCCGATTCCGATAGACGGCGTTGTCGGCGACCCAGCGGCTGGTGCTGATCAGCGGACTGGAAAGCACCGCCGCCTCGAGTCCCGACGGCCGGCCGACGGCGTAGGCGCCCGCCCAGCCTCCGCCCATCGAGTGGCCCAGCAGCGCGGCGCGCTTCAACTTCAGCGCCTTGCGCACCGAATCAATCTCCGAGATGAACCGCTCCGTCGTCCAGTTGGCGGGATCGCCGGGCCGGTCGGAGTGGCCGCAATCGAGCTGGTCGTAAAAGATCACCGCCCGCTCGACGGCGAGCGCGGTCAACGGAAGCAGCTTGCGGTGATTGCCGCCGGGGCCGCCATGCAGCACGAGCAGCGGCGCCCTTGGGCCGCCAAGATGGTCCGCGCCGTTGATGCGATACCAGACGCGCCCGCCGCGCACCGGAATGTAGCCGGCGATCTCGGGATCCGGCATGGCGCGCGCGGAGGGCGCCGCGAGAAGTGCGAGCGAAACCGCCGGAAGCGCGGCGCCGAGTTTCAGGATGTCGCGGCGTGTCCGCATGTCCGCCCTCGCTGTTGCGGGGCGCACGCTAGCGCGCGCAGGACGACGGTTCAATGCGCGGCGGTCAGCCCCGGAGCACCAGCTCTCCCTGCCGGGCTTCGACGCTTTCGAGCCGGGACAGGAAACTCATGCCGAGGAGATTCACGCCGAGCTGGTCGTCGGCGAGAATGAAGGCTTTCACTTTTTCGACCCGCAGACCGCCGATCTCTATCGAATCGATTTCGACCAGCGCCGCCTTGGTCTCGCCGTTGGCGGTGCGCACCGGATGGGAAAAGTCCGTCCACGCTGTATAGATGCCGGCCCGCCGCGCGTCGGAATCGCGCAGGGCGACATAGCCCGCGCCAGTATCGACGAGGAACGGGGCGGGCGAGCTGTTGACGGCGGCGGTGACGTAAAACTGGTGATCGCGCGCGGCGGGAATGCGGATTTCATCGAAGGCTCCGTACGCGGACAGAGGCGCTGGCCGAACCGGCTGCGCCGAGGCGAGCGTCGGTTCTTCGATGACGGGTTCTTCGCGTTTCGCTTCCCAGTAGCGCACGCCGGCGACAGCTGCGGCGATGCAGAATCCGGCGGCGATGATTTCAGCGCGCATGGGAGGCCCTTTCAACGAAGGGAAAGGGTCGCCGATCTCGGTTAACCGCGGGCGAAGAAACCGATAAAATTGCGTCGAAACCGGAAGGGGATCAGCCGAGTCCCAGAACGTCCCGCATCGAATAGAGACCGGCGGGTTTGCCGACCGCCCAGCGCGCCGCAGCGACGGCGCCTTTCGCGAACAGGCCGCGATCGATGGCGCTGTGGGAGAGCGTGATCACCTCCTGCGAGCCGGCGAAGATCGCCTTGTGCTCGCCCACGATGCCGCCGCCTCGGATGACCGCGAAGCCGATGTCGCCGGCCCGGCGCGGCTCGGATACGCCGTCGCGCGCCCGAACCGATTTTTCTTCGAGATCGACGCCTCGTCCTTCCGCTGCGGCGCGCGCCAGCATCAGCGCGGTGCCGGACGGCGCGTCAATCTTGCCGCGATGATGCGCTTCTAGAATCTCGATGTCGTAATCGTCGGACAGCTTTTTCGCCGCTTCCTCGACAAGCGCCGCCAGAAGGTTGACGCCAAGACTCATATTGCCGGACTTGACGATGGGAATTTTCCTGGCGGCCTTGGCGAGTTCATCCTCCTCGGCTTTCGAAAACCCTGTCGTGCCGATGATATGGGCGACTCCGGCGGCGGCGGCGGCGAGCGCATGTTCGACGCTCGCCTGCGGGGCGGTGAAGTCGATCAGCGCGCCGGCGCGCTTGAGACCAGGCGCCGGCGAGTCGTCGACACGGAGGCCAATCGCGTCGATGCCCGCGAGAACGCCGATATCAGCGCCGACCGAAGGTCCCCCCGGCCGTTCGAAGCCGCCCGCGAGCGCAGCGCCCGGCGTATTCAGGATCTCCTTCACCACGGCGCGGCCCATGCGCCCTCCGGCGCCGGCGACAAGAATGGAATGCTCGTTCATTCGCGTCCGGTCTCCTCAGGCCTTGCTCATAGCGAAACTGCGGCGACCGGACCACAGACGGCGCGCACAATCAATCGCTCAGAGCCCGAGCGCGCCAAGGCCGGGATGGTCGGCGGGTCGAGGGCCGGGCGCCGCCCAGTGGAATTTCCGCTCTTTCTCTTCGATCGCCACGTCGTTGATCGAGGCCTCGCGCCGCCGCATCAGACCGTTTGCGTCGAACTCCCACTGTTCATTGCCATGCGCGCGGAACCATCGGCCCAGATCGTCGTGGAACTCGTACTGGAAGCGCACCGAGACGAAGTTGTCCGTGAACGCCCAAAGCTCCTTTATCAGACGGTATTCGCGCTCTCTCGCCCATTTCCGGGTCAGAAAATCGACGATGGCGGCGCGGCCCGTTAAAAACTCCGCCCGGTTTCGCCACCGGCTGTCAGGCGTATAGGCGAGCGCTACGCGCGCAGGGTCGCGGCTGTTCCAGGCGTCCTCGGCGAGCCGGACTTTGCGGAGAGCCGTTTCACGCGTGAAGGGCGGCAGCGGCGGGCGGATCTCTTCGCTCATAAAGGCGCCTCCCGGGGTTGGCGCGCGAGGGCGGCGCGCAACATTTCATTTTCATGTTCGAGCGCGCCGACTCGGGCGCGAAGAGGCGCAGTCGCCTCGGCGATTTGCGCTTCGGTGAAGCGCGGCGTGATGTGTTGCGGGCAATTCCAGTCGAAGGCCTCAACCTCTATAAGGAGCGCCCGCTCGGGCCGCGCCTTGTATTCCGGCGTCGCGAGCCGTGCGGCCAGAACCGGAAACTGGCCAAGCTCAACCGCCCTGGCGCGCCCGAGAATCTTCAGTCTGCGCCGGTTGGGATAGTCCATGAGAATAAGCGAAACGCGATCGTTCGCGTCAATATTCCCGACACTGACATATTGCCGGTTGCCGCGAAAATCGGCGAAAGCGATTGTATTCTCGTCAAGGACGCGCAGAAATCCCGCAGGCCCGCCTCGATGCTGAACATAAGGCCAGCCGGTCTGCGATACGCTCGCCATGTAAAAACTGTCGCGCGCCGCGATGAACTCGGTTTCACGCTCTGTGAGGCGATGGTAGGTCGCCTCGCCGCCTTCAAGCCGCGCATAAGCCTCGCGGCTGCCGTTCGCTTCCTGCGCGCGCCGCACGGACGGCGTGGAAACAAGATCGAGGAATTTGTGCGCCATGACGTTCTGCTCGCGAGGCGGCGCCGGAAAGCGACGAGGCTCTCCGGCGCTGCGTTGCATCAGGCCGCTTCGCCGACCCGGACAACCGGAAAGTCGACTTCTGTTTCGGCGACGTTGTTGATGAAATTGGTGAGCGTGTTCAGCGCCACATGGCTGACGATCTCGACGATCTGTGCGTCGGAATAGCCGGCTGCTTTGACCTCCGCGATGTCGGCGTCGGCGACCTGGCCGCGAGCGACCGCAACCTTGCGGGCGAAGGCGACGGCGGCGGCCGCTTTCGGATCGCTCGACGATCCTTTGCGGGCGAGCGCCGCGTCTTCCGCCGTGATCTTCGCAAGGTTGATGCCGAGATAGGTGTGCGCCGAAAGGCAGTAGTCGCAGCCGTTGGTTTCGGCGATGGCGATGGCGATGCGTTCGCGGGTCTTGGCGTCGAGCGCTTTCGAGAGCGCGCCGTTGAAGGCGAGATAGGCTTCAAGCGCGACGGGGCTGTTGGCGACCACGCGGAAGAGGTTCGGAACCGAGCCGAGCGATTTGCGGGTCGCTTCGAGAAGCGGCCTGGAGGCTTCCGGCGCGGCGTCTACGGCGGGGGCGGCGATGCGGGACATGACGTTCTCCTTGTTATTGCAGCGGCGCCAAGCGCCGTCGGCAGGCAATTAGGAGGAAGCGCTGCTCGCGATAATATGTTCATTTGACAGTTCATTATTGCAGAATATGAAGTAATTGCATGGATCGCCTCGACGCCATGAGAATCTTCGCCGCCGTAGCCGAATCCGGCGGGTTCGCCGGCGCCGCCCGGCGCCTGCTTATTTCTCCTTCGGCGGCGACGCGCGCCGTGGCGTCGCTTGAGGAGGAACTCGGCGTCACGCTCCTCAACCGCACGACCCGCGTGGTGCGGCTCACCGAGCGCGGCGAGATTTTTCTCGACCAGTGCCGGCGAATTCTCGAGGACGTCGCCGCCGCCGAACGGCTGGCGCGGGGCGAGGACGGCGAACCGCGCGGTCGGCTGACGATCACTGCGCCCGTCTGCTTCGGCCGGCTCAACGTCCTCCCGGTGATCGACAGGCTGATCGCCGCCCACGTGTCGCTCAGCATCCGGATGATCCTGCTCGACCGCGTGGTCGACTTGATCCAGGAAGGAATAGACATCGGCGTGAGGATCGGCCCCCTCGCCGATTCGGCGCTCATCGCGACGAGAGTCGGCGAAACGCGGCGCGTCGCGGTCGCCTCTCCCGCCTATCTGCAGAAGCATGGCGCGCCCGAGGCGCCGGCCGATCTCAAGTCGCACCGCATCATCGCCTTCGAGTCTCTTGAAGCGACTCGCGAGTGGCGTTTCGGAGAAGACGGAAAAATATCCGTTCGCCTCGACAGCGCCCTCGCCGTCAACACGGCGGACGCCGCCATCGCCGCCGCGGAAGCCGGCCTCGGCGTGACGCGCGTGCTTTGCTATCAGGCGAAAGCGGCGCTGGCGGCCGGGCGGCTGCGGCTCGTGCTCGAGGACTTCGCGCCAGCGCCCGTCCCGGTGAGTCTGATCCGGCCCGCGCATCGCGGCGCCTCGCCCAACGTCAACGCCTTCGTCGAAACCGCCCGCGCCTATTTCCGCGAACGGCCGGTGGGGGTCGGACTTCCGGGCTGACGCGCAATCCGCCGGAAAGACAAAAGACAAGACGCTCAGGCCCACCGGTAATTGAAGCTGACCGAAATACGCGGGCGTCGGGCGGCGTTGCGCGGCACCTCGTGGCGCAGCCAGCTTTCCCACATCAGCGTCGCGCCGGGTTCGGGCGCGACGTACACGAAGCTTCTGTCTTCGACGGGCGCGTCTTTCCGGCGCGGCGGCGCCGCCATCATCATAGGCAGGCGCGGATCTTCGAGCTTCAGCGCGGCCGCGCCTTTCGGCGTCTGCGCGTAATAGGTCCCCGAAATGACTGAATGCGGATGAATGTGCCCGGCGTGGAAGCCGTTCGTTTCGAGCAGGTTGACCCACAGATTGTCGAGCTTCAGCCGGCCGCCGCCGAGATCGAGGGAGAGCGATTGCGCGAAGTCTTTCGCCTGCGCGTCGAGATGCTTCTTGAGTTCAGCGAAACAGGGCGCGCGCGCCGGCAAGTCCGCGAGCGAGCCGTAGGACGTGTAGCCCGGATAGGCGTGTTCGGCGCACCAGGCGCGTCCGGCTTCATCCTCCTCGGCAAAGGAAAGCGTCGCCGCGACGATTTCCGCATTGAGGCGCGCGGCGACGTCCTGCGGCAGCGCGGCGCGCTGGAGGCGGGTGACGAAAAGCTGGCTGATCTCAGGCATAGATTCCTTCGGCGGCGAGACGGCGGGCGATCCTTGTAAACGACGTTCGCGTCGCGCGACGATGACGCGTCGCGTCAGCGAACGCGTTTCGCACGAAACGGCGCGCCTCGCGCGTGGGCTCTTTCAGGACCGGCGCGGGCTTCAGGCGGCATTCGCACGAAACTAGGGCGGCGGCGGAATCGTCGCCGTCCCGCAAGGGCCGCCCCTGACAACCGTCGAGAAAGCGAACTGCACTGGTCATAAACGCTCCTGCCTAACCACGCGCGCAAGCTTAAGCCGGTCCGGAACCGCGTGGATAAGTTTCCCCCGGCGACCCGAGACAGGTTGACGCTCCCATTATGTGTATATACACGCATAGGCGTCATGCTGATCGAGGAAAGTCCCATGAAACAGTTTCTCGCCATCTATCTCGGCGGCCCTGACGGGGCCAAAAAATCAGGCTGGGACGGGCTCGACGAAAAGACCCGCAACGACCGCATCCAGAAAGGGATGGCGGCCTGGCACGGCTGGATGGAGCGCCACGCGGCGCGCATCGTCGTCTCCGGCGGACCGCTCGGCAAAACCAAGATGGCGTCGCCGACGGGCGTCGCCGACACGAAAAATGCGATGACCGGGTACGTTGTCGTCAAGGCGGAAACGCACGACGAAGCGGCGCGGCTGTTCGAGAACCATCCTCACTTCGCGATCTTTCCCGGCGAGTCTGTTGAGATCATGGAGTGCCTGCCGATTCCGACCGCATAGGTTGCGGAGCGCGGCATGGCGGGCGAATCCGACATCCTCCAGACCACGCAGTGCCTGTGCCTCGCATCGCGCCGTGCGGCGCGCGCCATCACCCGCCAATTCGACACGGCGCTTCGCCCGCACGGCCTCAGGGCGACTCAATTCTCGCTTCTGAGCGGTCTGGCGCTGAAAGGACCGCAATCGATCGGCGCGCTGGCGTCGCTGCTCGGCGCCGACCGCACCACTCTGACGCGCAATCTCGCGGTCGCCGAGGCGCGCGGCCTCGTCTCGGTCGCGCCCGGTGACGACGCGCGCGCGCGCATCGCCCGTCTCACGGCGGAAGGCCGGCGCGTCTTGCAGGACGCGCTCGCGACATGGCGGGCGGTTCAGGCTGGTCTGACCGAGGAAATGGGAGGCGAGGCCGCCGACAGTCTCCGTCGGCTTTCCGGCGGACCGTCGCTGCTGCTTGCGGCCGGCGCGTCGTAACGCATAGCGCCAGCCGGGCGCCAGCATATCCGTAGGCATTGAGACGATCCCGGCCGAAGGGAGGTTGTTGGAATTGTCGACGCGGACCGTCGGCTTGCAGCGCCCGCCGTCGCTCAGGCGGCGCCTACTGCCCGTCCGTCACATTGTCCCAGAAGTTCTTCGCCTTCTGGAAGAAGCCTTTCGATTGCGGGCAGCACTCGTCGCCGCCGCCGCCGGCTTCGCAGAACTGCTGAAGCAGTTCCTTCTGACGGGCGTTGAGGCCGACCGGGGTTTCGACGGCGATCTCGACGATCAGGTCGCCGCGTCCCTTGGCGTGAAGCCGGGTCATGCCCTTGCCGCGCACCTTGAAGCGCTTGCCGGTCTGGGCCCCTTCGGGAATCGAGATCTTGACGCGCCCGCCCTCGATGGTCGGAGCCTCGATCTCGCCGCCGAGCGCCGCCGTGGTCATCGGCACCGGCAGCGCGCAGTAGAGATCGGCGCCGTCTCGCTCGAACAGCTCATGGTCGGCGACGTTGACAAAAATGTAGAGGTCGCCCTCGGGACCGCCGCGCGGGCCGGCTTCGCCTTCGCCCGAGAGGCGTATGCGGGTGCCGTCCTCGATGCCGGCGGGCACGTCGACGGCGAGCGTGCGCTCGCGCCGCACCCGTCCCTGGCCGCCGCAGTCCGTACACGGATCGGCGATGACCCGCCCTTCGCCGCCGCATTGCGGGCAGGTGCGCTCGATGGTGAAGAAGCCCTGCTGCATGCGGACGCGCCCCGCTCCGCGGCAGGCGCCGCAGGCGACGGGTCCCGAACCGGGCTTCGCGCCGGAGCCCTCGCAGGTCTCGCAGGTCACCGAGCCCGGCACCTTGATTTCCGCCTTCTTGCCGGCGAAGGCGTCGGAGAGGCTGATGTCGAGCGAATATTTGAGGTCGGCGCCGCGCGCCGGCCCCCGTCCGCGGCCGCCCCGGCCGCCCATGAACTCGCCGAAGATATCGTCGAACACGTCGGCGAAGGCGGAGGCGTTGAAGCCGTGGGGACCGTGCGCGCCGTTCATGCCGCCGTTCTGGAAAGCGGCGTGGCCGAACCTGTCGTACGCGGCGCGCTTTTGCGGATCGGAAAGGCACTCGTAGGCGGCGTTTATTTCCTTGAACTTCTGCTCCGCCGTCGGGTCGCCGTTGTTGCGGTCGGGATGATACTGCATCGCGCCCTTGCGGAAGGCGGCCTTGATCGCCGCCTCGTCCGCGTCGCGAGTCACGCCGAGAATGGAGTAAAAGTCCTGCGCCATGCGCCGCCCTTCAAATCTCTTTCCGCCATATGGGGTCCCCCCGGACCCCGGCCAAGAAAGAGAGGCGGCGGGATCTAGCCCGCCGCCTTTCCCCTGTGCTCGTTAGTCCTTCTTGTCGCCGTCGACTTCCTCGAAGTCGGCGTCGACTACTCCGTCGTCGCTGGAGGACGCTTCGCCCGGCTCATCCGCCTGGGCTTCGCCGGCTTTCGCCTTGTACATCGCCTCGCCCAGCTTCATCGAGGATTCGACAAGGCGCTGGGTCGCGGCGCGGATATCGTCCGCTTCCGCATCGTCCTTTTCGAGAACGGTCTTCAAGGCGGCCATCGCCTCTTCGATCTGACTTTTCTCGGACGGCTCGACCTTGTCGCCGAATTCCTTCAGCGCCTTTTCGGTCTGATGCATGGCGGCTTCGCCATGGTTCTTCGCCTCGACGCGGTCGCGGCGTTTCTTGTCCGCTTCGGCGTTGGCTTCCGCGTCCTTGACCATCTTTTCGATGTCCGCGTCGGAGAGCCCGCCGGACGCCTGGATGCGGATCGACTGCTCCTTGTTGGTCGCCTTGTCCTTGGCGTTCACATGAACGATGCCGTTGGCGTCGATGTCGAACGTGACCTCGACCTGCGGCACGCCGCGCGGGGCCGGCGGAATGCCGACGAGATCGAACTGGCCGAGCAGCTTGTTGTCGGCCGCCATTTCGCGCTCGCCCTGGAAGACGCGGATGGTCACCGCCGACTGGTTGTCTTCGGCGGTCGAGAAGGTCTGCGACTTCTTGGTCGGAATGGTGGTGTTGCGATCGATAAGGCGGGTGAAGACGCCGCCGAGCGTTTCGATGCCGAGCGACAGCGGCGTCACGTCGAGCAGCAGCACGTCTTTCACGTCGCCCTGCAGCACGCCCGCCTGAATGGCGGCGCCGAGCGCCACGACTTCATCCGGATTGACGCCCTTGTGCGGGTCGCGGCCGAAGAACTGCTTCACCGTCTCCTGCACTTTCGGCATGCGGGTCATGCCGCCGACAAGGATCACCTCGTCTATGTCGCCGGCAGTGAGGCCGGCGTCCTTGAGACACGCCTTGCACGGATCGACGGTGCGCTTGATGAGATCCTCGACAAGCGTTTCGAGCTTGGCGCGAGACAGCTTGATGTTGAGGTGCTTCGGTCCCGTCTGGTCGGCGGTGATGAAGGGCAGGTTCACTTCGTACTGCGATGTCGAGGAGAGCTCTTTCTTGGCCTTCTCGGCTTCTTCCTTGAGGCGCTGCAGGGCGAGCTTGTCCTTCCTGAGGTCAATGCCCTGGTCCTTTTTGAACTCGTCGGCGAGATAGTCGACGATGCGCATGTCGAAGTCTTCGCCGCCGAGGAAGGTGTCGCCGTTGGTGGCGAGAACCTCGAAGACGCCGTCGCCGATTTCGAGCACGGAAATGTCGAACGTGCCGCCGCCAAGGTCGTAGACGGCGATTTTCTTGCCGTCCTTCTTCTCTAGCCCGTAGGCGAGCGCCGCCGCGGTCGGTTCGTTGATGATGCGCAGGACTTCGAGGCCGGCGATCTTGCCGGCGTCCTTGGTCGCCTGGCGCTGGGCGTCGTTGAAATAGGCGGGAACGGTGATGACGGCCTGCGTCACTTCCTGGCCGAGATAGGCTTCGGCCGTCTCTTTCATCTTCTGCAGGATGAAGGCGGAGATCTGCGAAGGAGCGTATTTCTGACCGCGCGATTCGACCCAGGCGTCGGCGTTGTCCCCCTTGATGATCTTGTAGGGGACCATGTCCTTGTCTTTTTGGGCGGTGGGGTCGCTGAACGGGCGCCCGATCAGGCGCTTGATGGCGAAAAAGGTGTTCTCGGGGTTGGTGACCGCCTGACGCTTCGCCGGCTGGCCGATAAGCCGTTCGCCGTCTTCCGTGAAAGCGACCACCGACGGGGTGGTGCGCGCGCCTTCCGAGTTCTCGATCACCTTGGGCTCTTTGCCCTCCATGACGGCGACGCAGGAGTTGGTGGTGCCGAGGTCGATCCCGATGACTTTAGCCATAGCCGCTTCGATGCCTTCTCTTTTCAGCGGATCGTTCCGTTTCGTCCGGACCTTCGGCGGAGATCGCGGCCCTAAAGGCCCGCGCGACGCCCGCAAGCGTCAGGAATGAACGACCCCTGTTTCCCTTTGTTTAAGCCCCGCCGCCCGGCGGGACGTTCGCTCCGGCATATAGGCAGGGCGATTCGCCCCCGCAACCCGGGACGCAAGGCAGGGAGCGAATTTCAGGGACGCCGCAGGCCGGCGATCAGGCGGTTCTGGCCCGTGTGAGGCATCGCTTCGGGAGGGGAGCATGAGCTTCCGCCAGATATTCCGCGACACGCCGCGGGAGGGCTTTTCGCCGCCGCTCACGGATGCGGCGACTTCCCGTCGCTGCTGCTCCGGCGGGCAACGCCGCCAGGTATCCGGCGAGCAACTGCAATCCAAGCAATAACATTGAAACAACGCACCGGGCGTCCATACGGCGTACACGGAAAACCCGATGTCGAGCGGGCGATATTCACAATACGGCTGGGCGAATGGAGCGGGTAACGGCGCGGCAGGGCGACGGTCCCCGGGTTTAGGCGCGGCGGCTTACCCGGCCGTTGCGGAGCCGGCGGCGCTCGCGCCGCCGGCTCCAGTGCATTTACAGAACCGCGACAACGCTCTGGCCGATCAGGGCGGCGAAGAAAGCGAGGACGACGAGGTTGGCGGCGAAAATGGCTGCTTCCGACATGGGTCTCTCCTTGATCTGTTCCGGCCGGTCTTGTTGTGGGGCGGGCCGCCGGATTGCGTAACTGTCAAAATTTAATTTGACGGTTACGTATTTACGCCTAAATTGTAACCAGTCAACGCAAATTTATTGGTTACAGAATGAGATTTTCTGCATACGAGTGGAAAGAAGCCGACATGGCCGGCGGCAGCCCGGCCCTCGATTTCATCAACACCGTCTCGAGCTGGAGCAGCGACCCCGTCGACCGCCTGGACGGCGCGCCGGGATTCGCGCGCTGGGCGGCGGTCGCCGGGCTGATCGAGCAGCCGGCGCTGATGCGAATCGAAAAAGGGATAGCCCGCGACCCGGACGGCGCGGCGGCGTTCTACGCCCGGGCGAGCGAGCTTCGGAACGCTCTGTGGGGGATCTTCAGCGCCGTCGTCGCGAAGGATAAAGCCGCGCAAGCCGATCTTGCGATCCTCGGCGACTGGACCTGCCGGGCGGCGCGCTGTTCGGAACTATTTCAGGACGGCGCCCGCTTCCTCCGGCGCTGGGATGAAACGCTCCCCGAGATCGAGCGTCCCGCCCTGCTGATCGCCCGCGCCGCCGAAGAACTACTCGAACATGGGCCGCTCGACCGGCTGCACGCCTGCGGCGGCGATAATTGCGAATGGCTGTTCCTCGACACGTCGAAAAACGGCCGGCGCCGATGGTGCTCGATGGCGACCTGCGGCAACGAGGCGAAAGTCAGGAAGTTCCGCGCCCGTCAGAAAAAAGCCGCCGCCTAGTCCATATCGCGCGCAACGCGGAAACCATTGTCGAATTCGCGCGAGGAATCCGCCTTGCCGATGCGATGACCGGCCCGCAGGCGCCAGCCGCCGGTGTTCCAGGCGCCGCCTTTCAGCACGCGCTTCGAGCAGGCGCCCCCGCGCGGCTCGCCATCGGAGGGCGCGTTTGCGTGAGAGTCGGACCAGCAATCGGCCACCCATTCCCAGACGTTCCCGTGCATATCGTAGAGGCCGAGCGGGTTGGCGGCGAAACTGCCCGCCGGCATTGTCCGTCTACGGATCTCTCCGGGCTCGCCGCCGTAAGGATGCGAGCCGTCGAAATTCGCCTGCCTCGTGGAGATCACCGGCCCGAAAAAGAACGGCGTCTTAGCGCCGGCCCGCGCCGCGTATTCCCACTCCTCCTCGCTCGGCAGCCGGTAGGAGAAGCCGGTCTTTTCGGAAAGCCAGGCCGCATACGACTGGGCATCGTCCCAGGAGACATTGATGACCGGCCGCGAACCACGCCCCCAGCCGGCGTCGTCCGGCGCGTAGTCGCGGCAGGCGCCCGCGGCGACGCAAGCGTCCCATTCTGCGAACGTCACTTCCTTCGCTCCGATGGCGAAAGGCCGTGCGATCGTCACTTCCGTCTGCGGGCCTTCCGTCGCCTGACGCGCCGGCTCGCTCGCGGGAGACCCCATGACGAACCGGCCGGGCGGCACCGGCGCCATTTCCGGACAGGAGGAGCAGTCGCGAAATACGCCGCCCGACGCAGGGACGGCCAGTTCGTCGGCCTCCTGATCGTCCGTTTGCGCCGGAACGCTGGAGGCGATGAGATCGGCTATCTGATCGCCATCGTCGAGCGCGGCGAGCCGGGCCGGCGCAAGGCGCGGCCCCATCTGCGGCGAAGATGCAGCAGGCGGCGGTCCGAGCGGCTCAGCGTCAGGATAGTCGGTGTCGCCTTCGGCGATCACCGGTCCGTCTTCGGAAGGAACAACCGCCGCTTCCGCCTCGGCGACCACAAGCGGCTCGTCGGCGGCCGCCGTTTCTTCGGAGTTCGACGGCGCGGTCGACGCATCCTGGGCGGCTTCCGACGCGGCGGCCGGCGACACGTCGGGCGGGGGCGCTTCCGTGGGGTTCGCAGCCGCCAGGATCGGCGGCTCCTCGATCGCGGCGGCGGGCGCTTCCGCGACTTGCATCGGCGCAGGCTCGCTGTTCGGCGTGATCAGCAGAAAGGCGGCGAGAGTCAGCGCCCCGGCGAGCGCGACGGAGGCGGCGACCGGCGCGCGCGGCACGCGCAGCGCAGCCTGGAGAATTCGCCGCATCTCCCTGAAGAGCCAGCCGGCTGCGACGGCCGAGAGTCTCGCGGCGGCGCGCGAAAACTTTCTGGCGCGCTGGAAAGCGCCAGCCGTCGCATTTCCGGCGACAATCGCGGCCCGCCCCGCCGTCCGGCGCGCCCGCGCGAAAGTTTCGGCGGCGTCGATGCGCGGCGCGGCGAGCGGCGGATCGGCCGGCGTCTCGCTCGGCGGCGTCGCGACGGAGGCGGGGGCCGGCCCGTGCATGGCGTAGGCGGCCTCCTCGATCGCCTCGAGAACGCGGCGCCAGCGCGGGTCGGCGGTGTCGCCGGACCAGCCCCCGAGATTGACCGGCGGCAAGTGCCGGAACTCTTCCGGCGGCTCCACCATGCCGATCGACACCGGCGCCAGCATGCCGCAATCGCGCGGTTCGCGCGCCGCTTCGAGCAGCCGCACCGAGCCCATGGCGGCGCCCGACCAGACGACGATCACCGCGTCGACGGCGAAACGGTTGAACGGACCGGTGACGATTTCATAGCCGGCGACGTCGAGCGCGGCGGCGAGGCGCTCGGCGAAGGCCGCGTTGGCGGCGTGGGCGTAAATCTGAACGGCGCCGGTTCGGGTCATGTCCTGCATCGTCAGGGTTGTAAGGTGCTTCGCGCAAATGTGGACAGGCGGCGGGCCATTCTCGGCGCCTTGCGGAAAATTCACAATCGCCCGCCGCGCCGCCGGCGAAACGCGTCAGTCGAGATCGCGCGCGACGCGAAATCCGAGCGTCGGCTCCCGCGCCGTCTCGGGCCTTGCGACGCGATGCGCGGGACGCAACTCGGCGGGGGCGCTGTCATAGGAGCCGCCTTTTACGACGCGCGCGCTGCAGTCGGCGCTCGCCGCCTCGCTGTGGCTCGGCTTCCAGCAATCCGCGGTCCACTCCCAGACATTCCCCTCGGCGTCGTAGAGACCGAAAGCGTTGGCGGGATAGCTGCCCGCCGGCGTCGTCATCCGTACACTGACTGGTTCGGCCTCGTCGCTCTTCAACGCCCCGTCATAGTTGGCGTGCGACGCCGACAGACTCCTGCGGCCGCCGGCGTAGGGCGTCTCGGCGCCGGCCCTTGCGGCGTATTCCCATTCCGCTTCGGTGGGCAGGCGGTAGGAATGGCCCGTCTTGGCGGTGAGCCATTGCGCATATCGTTCGGCGTCGGCGTAGGACACGTTGATGACGGGGCGCGCCCCGCGGCCGAAGCCTTCATCTCCCGGCGCGTAGGCGCGGCAGCCGCCCTGCGCGACGCACGCGTCCCATTGAGCGAAGGTCACTTCGCGCCGGGAAATGGCGAAGCCCGCCACCACTTCGACATGCGCCGGGCCTTCGCTCTCGCGCCGCGCCGGATCGCCTTCGCCCGCGCCCATCTGAAAAGCGCCGGACGGCGCCTCCACCATGTCCGGACAGTCGAGACAGTCGCGGAACACGACGCCGAGAAAATCGTCCACCGGTTTCGGCGGCAGCTTCAACGGGGGCGGCGGCCCGGACGGCGCGTCGGCTTCCACGTCGTCCTGCGCCGTATCGGCGGCGACGTCTTCTTCGGCGGCGGGCCCGGCGTCCGCTAGCGCCGAGACGGGGGGCGTCAGCCGGTCGGCATCCGCAAAAACATCGGAGGCGTCTTCTTCCGGCGTCTCCTCCGCCGCAGCGAAATCTTGCGGCGGCGCCGCTTCAATATCGCCGGCGTCGTCCGCGGGCGTCATGCTCTCCAGCACGAGGGCGCGCTGGGACGGTGCGGCGGCGAGCTCTTGAGACGGTCGCCGCTCGTCTTCCTCTCGCCGGCCGGTTTGCGCCGGCGACGCCTTCTCCTCGTCAGCTTCAGCCGCCGGGGCCGGCGCGCGGGCCATCTGAACGAGCGAAGGCTGCCCGCCCGGTGCGGCGTTGCGCTCGCCGCCCGTCAACGAGGCGGTCACCAGGGCGGCGACGGCGATCAGCGCCACGCCGGCGGCCCCGGCGGCGATTGTCCGTACAGGAATAATGTAGGGCGGATCGATGTCGATTTCCGCCGGCGCATCGTCCTCGTCGTCGAGATAGAGTTCGGCGCGTCCGCTCGCCTGGTGGCGCAGCGCCAGTTCGACCTCCTCGCAGACGAAGCGCCATCGCGAGTCGTCCGTCTCGCCGCTCCAGCCCGCAAGATCGATCGGCGGCAGATGCGCGAAGCTCGCCGGCGGTTCGATGCGGCCGATGGCGATGGGCACCAGCCGGCGGCCGGCGAGCGCGGCCCGCGCTTCATTGATCGCGGCCTGATTGGCGAGCATGGCGGACGACCAGACGACGATCAGGGGTTCGGCGCCGCGCACCGGCCGGTCCAGCCCGCCGGCCTCGGTGCGGATCACCGAGTGGCCGGAAGCGGCCAGCGCCGCCGCCACCCGGCAGGCGAATGGCAGCGTGTCCTGCGCATGCAAAATGCGGATCTCGGCCATCGGCGTTCTTCAATTCCCCAAGGAAGGGCCCGCTCCCCTTTCGACGCGCGCCCTGCGAGCCTGTCAGCGCCGCCGCTGCGCCGGGCGCAGATCGTTTCTGGCGACAGCGCGGGCCCGGTTCGACCGAATTCGCCGGCTCATGACGCCGAGCGCCGCCCATTCCTCGCTCAAGTCAGGACGAGTCGCAACGGCCACGGGCGGGCGAAGCGCTTAAGCTTTGGCGACATTATGTTCTTGAAATGTTCTCAAAGCGCAGTCATAGTGGACGCGTCAACCTGTTCGACGGCGTTTCCGGCAGCATCTCAACATTATGAGCGGAGGCGCGGACGATGGTCGCGCAGCTGACGACTTTCGCTTTTCACGGCGTCGAGGCGCGGCCAGTGACCGTGCAGGTGCAAATCGCTGGCGGCGGCCAGCATTTCGCCATGGTCGGACTTCCAGACAAAGCGGTGTCGGAATCACGCGAGCGCGTGCAGGCGGCCTTATGCGCGGTCGGCCTCGGCCTGCCGCCGAAGCGCGTTACCGTCAATCTGGCGCCGGCCGATCTTCCCAAGGAAGGCGGCCACTTTGATCTGCCGATCGCGCTCGGCCTTCTGATCGAGATGGGCGCCGCGCCGCGCGACGCCGCCGACGGATTCGCGGTGATCGGAGAGCTCGGACTCGACGGATCGATCGCCCCGGTGACGGGCGCGCTGCCGGCGGCGGTTGCCGCCAACGCCCATGGGCTCGGCCTCATCTGTCCGGCGGCGTCGGGGCCCGAAGCCGCCTGGGCGGGAGGCGATGCAAGCATCCTCGCGCCGAAGAGCCTCATCCAGCTGGTCAACCATTTCAAAGGCTCCCAGGTTCTGACTCCGCCGAGGCCCGGCGCGCTGGCGCCGGCCCCGGCCGCGCCGGACCTCAAGGACGTGAAGGGACAGGAAAGCGCCAAGCGCGCCCTCGAAGCGGCCGCGGCCGGCGGGCACAATCTTCTGATGATCGGCCCGCCCGGCGCCGGCAAGTCGATGCTCGCGGCGAGGCTTCCCGGCATCCTGCCGCCGCTGACTCCGGAAGAAATGCTGGAAATCTCCATGATCCAGTCGATGGCCGGCCTTCTCGAAGGCGGGCGGCTGACCCGCGCCCGACCGTTCCGCGCGCCGCACCACTCGGCCTCGATGGCGGCGATGGTCGGCGGCGGTATGCGGGCGCGGCCCGGCGAAGCCTCCCTCGCCCATCACGGCGTGCTGTTTCTCGACGAGCTGCCGGAATTTTCCGCCCCGGTGCTCGACAGCCTGCGACAGCCGCTTGAGACCGGCGACATTCTCATCGCCCGCGCCAATTTCCATGTGCGCTATCCGGCGCGTTTCCAGCTCGTCGCCGCCATGAACCCCTGCCGTTGCGGCTACGGCAAGGCGAGCGGGCGCGCCTGCGGCAAGGGGCCGAACTGCGAGGCGATCTATCAGGCGCGAGTGTCGGGACCCCTGCTCGACCGCATGGACATCGCCATCGAGCTTGCGCCGGTGACGCCGGCCGATCTTTCCGCGCCGGCCAACGGAGAGGCGAGCGCCTCCGTGGCGGCGCGGGTCGCGGCGGCGCGCGGCGCGCAGCAAGAGCGCGCGAACGCCCTCGGTCTCGGGGCTGTTCTCAACGCCTCCCTGCCGGACGCGGCGCTGGCGCAAGTCGCCGAGCCTGACGCCGATGGCGCGAGCCTTCTGGCGCGCGCCGCCGAAACGCTCGGTTTCTCGGCGCGCGCCTATACGCGCATTTTGCGGCTCGCGCGCACCCTCGCCGATCTTGAAGGCGTCGACGCCGTGAAGCGCCGCCATATCGCCGAAGCGGTCAGCTATCGCCGACGCGACGCCGGAGAAACGCCGGCCGCTCCCCTGACGGCGCCCGCCGCCGCCGCGGGACGCGCGCGTTAACCACGACGCCTAACCAATTTTTCAGCCCGCCCGGCGCAGGATGCATCCGATCGCCGGGGACAACCATTCGTATGCCTAACGCCGCCGCGGCCCAATCCTCCGCAAACGAACTTATAGCGCTTTGCGATCGGAGCGGCGCCATCCGTTTCGTCAGCCGCTCGTTCGCCGCCTATTTCGGGCGCGACGGCGACGGGTGGCTCGGCCTTTCCTTTTCTCCCGGCGGCGACGCGGCGCGTCCGGACGCGCCGGCGCGCTATCGCACCGCCGCCCGCCGCGCCGGCGCCGACTGCGTCATCGACTGGGAGGAAACCCTGCTGCCCGCCGGCGAACGTCTCTATGTGGGCGTGCCGCAAAGCGGCGGCGATTCCGAGCCCCGAAGCGACGCGAACAACACGCCCGCCTCTGACGAGAAGATGCGCTTCCTCGCCACCATGAGCCATGAGATGCGGACGCCGCTCAACGGCATTCTCGGCATGACCGGCCTTCTTCTCGATACGGATCTCAGCGCCAACCAGCGCGCCTACGCCGAGGCGGTGCGAGAATCGGGCGCCGCGCTGCTGGCGCTCATCAACGACATTCTCGACTATTCCAAGCTCGACGCCGGCCGCCTCGACCTGGAAGCGTCGCCGTTCGACCCCTACGCGCTGGTGCAGAACGTCACTGAGCTTCTGTCGCCGAAAGCCGCCAGCAAGGGCATAGAGATCGCCTCCTTCGTGCATCCGTCGATCCCGCGCCGGCTTGTCGGCGACGAAACCCGTCTGCGGCAGGTGCTGATCAATCTGCTCGGCAACGGCGTCAAATTCACCGATGAAGGCGGCGTCAGCATCGAGGCGGAAATGGCGGCCGGCGACGCTGGCGCGCTGTTCATGAGCTTTCATATCCGCGACAGCGGCATCGGCATCGCGCCGGAGGCGCAGCAGGCGATCTTCGAAGAGTTCGCGCAGGCCGACGCGCTCGCCTCGCGCCGCTCGGAAGGCACCGGTCTCGGTCTCGCCATCGCCCGCAAGCTGGTGCGCGCCATGGGCGGAGAAATCTCCCTCGAAAGCGCGCCGGGCGAAGGCAGCGTGTTTTCCTTCACGATCCCACTGACGGCGGCCGCAGAGGCGCCGGAACCGCAGGCGATCACCTGCGGAGCGGTGGTCGTCGCCGTCTCGTCGGCGCCGCTGGCGCGCATTCTGCGGATGCAGCTCGACGCTTTCGGCGTCAGGTCGATCCGTACAGAGAGCGACGCCGCCGGCGCTGCGGCCGCGCTCGACGACGATCCCGACGCCATGCTGCTCTGCGATCTGGCGATCGCCGACGCCGGCGGCCCGGCGCTGGCGCGCGCCGCAGGGCGGACGCTGGCCCTCGTCGCCGCCAATGAGCGCGGCGCGCTCGACCGGCTGCGCGCCGCGGGATTCGACGGCTACCTGATCAAACCGATCCGCCAGACGACGCTGCTGCGCGAACTCGCCCGCGGCGGCGAAGCGGGACGAAACGAGGCCGCGCATCCCGCCGCGCCGCGCGCCCCCGGCGACCGCCCCGGATCGAGGGACGCCGCGCCGGCGACGCGGCTGCGCGTGCTTCTCGCCGAAGACAACCAGATCAACGCCGTGCTGGCGACCGCCCTCATCAAGCGCGCCGGCCATCATGTCGACGTCGCCGTCAACGGTTCGGAAGCGCTGGATGCGCTCCGCCGCTCGCGCTACGACCTCATCTTCATGGACATGCACATGCCCGAAATGGACGGGCTCGAGGCGGCGGCCCGCATCAGAAAGCTGGGCGCGCCCTTGAGCCAGATCCCGATCGTCGCGCTCACCGCCAACGCCATGGCTTCCGACCGGCAGAAATGCGTCGCCGCCGGCATGGACGATTTCCTCTCCAAGCCGTTCGATCCCGCCGACCTCAACGCCATGTTGAAAAAGTGGTCGCGCCAGCCGTCGCTCGCCGAGACGCGGGTCGAAGCCGCGTCCTGAGCGGCCTGTCGATAGTATCGCCTTCTATTTGACACGAAGCGCCCTAAGCTTCGCGCTTCAGTCCCTCGAAAGCCCAGCATGACCGCACACACCGACGATGGCGCCGCGCCGCGCAAATCCCTGATCGAAGCGTTGAAAGCATATCTGACGCCGCGCGGCCTCATCATGCTTCTGTTCGGTTTTTCTTCGGGTTTGCCCTTCTACCTGATCTTCCAGACGCTCTCGATCTGGCTGCGGGAAGAAGGCGTGTCGCGCGGCGAGATCGGCCTGTTCGCCTGGGTCGGCTTTGCGTTCACCATCAAATTCGCCTGGGCGCCGGTCATCGACCGCGTTCCCGTGCCTTTCCTTGAAAAGAAAATCGGACGCCGGCGCGCCTGGATGGCGGTGGCGCAGGTAGGCGTCGCCGCGGCTCTTTTCGCCATGTCGTTCGCCGAGCCCGCATCGAATCTTTTCTATGTCGCCATCGCCGCCATCGCCATCGCCTTCGCCTCGGCGACGCAGGACATCGCCGTCGACGCCTGGCGCATCGAGGCCGCTCCCGTCGAGGAGCAGGGCATGATGGCGGCGATGTATCAGTACGGCTACCGGGTCGGCATCCTTCTCGCCAGCACCGCGCCGCTGATTATCGCCGATCACCTAAACTGGGCGCTCGCCTATCAGTCGATGGCGGCGCTGATGGGCGTCGGCTTCCTGACGGCCCTGTTCGCGCCGAAAATCGAGGCCGGTCATTACGAGCCGCCGAAAAGGCTGCCGCCGCTGCAGATGATGCGGGAGTCGGTGATCGGTCCGTTTGCGGACTTTCTAAAGCGTTACGGTCTTGCTGCGATCGTCATTCTGCTCTTCATCGCGCTCTATCGCATTCCCGACTTCGTCATGGGCTTCATGACCGGCCCGCTTTATGTCGATCTCGGCTACGACAAGACCGAGATCGGCGTCATCCGCGGCGGGGCCGGCATGTTCGCGACCATGTTCGGCGTCTTTGTCGGCGGGCTTCTGTTGCTGAGGGTCAACATCATGACGGCGCTGTTCGTCGGCGTCGTCGGCCAGTCCGCGACAAACCTGCTCTATTCCTGGCTGGCGCTGATGCCGGCGGACAATCTTTACCTCGCGACCGCCGTCGTCATCGACAACATCGCTTACGGCCTCGCCGGCACGGTGCTCATCGCCTACATGTCGAGCCTCACCAATACGGCCTTCACAGCGACGCAGTACGCCCTGTTCAGCTCGTTCTACGCGCTGCCCGGCAAATTCGTCGGCGGGTTTTCCGGCTTTATCGTCGAGGCCGTCGGTTATCCGTGGTTCTTCGCTTACACGGCGTTTATCGGCGCTCCGGCGGCGCTCCTGATCTTTGCGCTCGCGCGATCGGACAAGAAGCTCAAGGCGACGACGGTCGGCGCGGCCTGAACGGATCTATTTCGCAGGCAGGCCGCGCGCGAGGCAGGCGTCGAGATTCGGCTTCGGCTCGTTCGACCGGGTCGCCGCCGAGTCGAGATAGGCGGCGGCGCGCGCGCCATTTTCGTTCGGATACAGAATGACGATCAGCGCGCAGTCGGCGAGCGCATAACGGCGGAACTCGCCTTCTCCCTCGCGGCGGACCAGCGCCGGCGCGCCGAGCAGTTCGTCGAGGGCCCTGGCGTCGCGCCCCATAAGCTCGCTTTTCACGAACGCCGGCTTGAGTTTCGCGGCGGACGCTGCGGGCGCCGTCGCCCCTTCTCCGGCGCCGCCCGTCGAGGCGCAGCCCGTAACGGCCGCCGCCGCGACTGAGAGAATCGAAAGGCGGAAATGCCTCGTCATCGTTTGCAAACCCTTGTGGCCCGGCCGGTTGCGCCGTCCTGAAGCCAACCTTATAAGCGCGCGGTCAAGGCGGCGTAAACGCGCCGTTTCAAGTCTTCCATTCATCGCGGCGCCCGCCTCCTGGCGCGCCGGCGCCCAGCCGAGGAAACAGGCATGTCCGCACAGGGTCTCGACGTCGTCGGCGTCGGCAACGCCATCGTCGACGTTCTTGCGGAGGCCGACGACGCCTTTCTCGCCGCCCATTCGATTCCGAAAGGCGGCATGATCCTTATCGACGAGGCTCAGGCGAAAGAAATCTACGACGCGATGGCGCCCGGCGTCGAAATATCCGGCGGCTCGGCGGCGAACTCGATGGCCTGCATCGCCTCCCTCGGCGGCCGCGCCGGGTTTCTCGGCAAAGTCCGCAATGACGCGCTCGGGGACATCTTCCGCCATGACCTTCGCGCGAGCGGCGTCATTTTCGACACGCCTCCGCTCGAATCGGGCCTTGCGACCGCCCGCTGCCTCATCAACGTCACGCCGGACGCCCAGCGTTCTATGACCACTTATATCGGCGCGGCGAGCATGCTCGCTCCCGCCGATATCGACGAAGCGCTGGTGCGGAGCGCCGCCATCACCTTCTTCGAGGGCTATCTGTTCGAGCAGCCGGTGGCGCGTCAGGCTTTCGTCAAAGCCTGCCTCGCCGCGAAGGCCGCCGGCAAGCGCGCCGCGCTCACTCTTTCCCATGAAGGCTGCGTCGAACGGCAGCACGACGCGTTCATCGACTTCATCACGGCTCATGTCGACGTTCTTCTCGCCAACGAGAACGAGGCCGCGGCGCTGTTCGAAACGGACGACATCGGGGCGATGGCTGACAAGGCGCGCGCGTTGTGCCCGCTGACCGCCGTAACGCGCTCGGAAAAGGGCTCGATCCTCATCCCGCGCGACGGCGCCGTCGTCGAGGTCGCGGCGGCCCCGCCTGAAAAGCTGATCGACACCACCGGCGCCGGCGACGCGTACGCGGCGGGACTTCTGTTCGGTCTGGCGCGCGGTTTCGACCTCTCCCGTTCCGGCGCGCTCGGCTCTCTTGCGGCGGCGGAAGTGATCAGCCACTTCGGCGCACGGCCGCAAAAAAACCTCGCAGCCCTCGCGAGCGAGGCGAGCCTGCTGTAAGTCTGGCCGCAGCTTTTTCGGAATATCGAGAGGTCTCATGTTGCGTCCGGTCGCGTTGGGTCTCGCCGCGCTGGCGCTGTTCGCGGCCGGCGCCTATGGACAGCGCGAGCAGCTGACGCTCGGCTGGCTGGCGACGCAGACGCCTCGAACGACGCTCGAGGCGCGCGAGGCGCTGATCGGCCCGGCCATGACGTTTCATCCGCCTGCGGACATTCCGCCGCCATGGCCCGCCGTCATCCAGTTTCACGGCTGCGCCGGCATGCGCGCCGACTTCATGCAGCAATGGGCCGAAGCCGCGAACCGGCGAGGCTGGCTGGCGGTCGTCGTCGATTCGACGGGGCCGCGCGGCATCGACCGCGACCGCGCCCTCGCGAGCGTGTGCGCCGGCAAGGAGCTGATCGGCCAGGAGCGGGCGGGCGACGTTCTCGCCGCTTACGACATCGTCCGCGCCCGCCCGGATGTGGACGCCTCTAAAATCGTGCTCGCCGGCTGGTCGCACGGCGCCTGGTCGGTGATGGACCTGATCGCCATGACGCCGCCGCGCCGGCTTCCCGCCGGCGTCGCCCGCGAGGGCGTCAAGCCCCCCGACATCGCCGGCGCGATCCTTGTCTATCCGTATTGCGGGCTCGGCGCCTGGACGCGGCTCGACGGCTGGCGCAAGCCGGTTCCGGCGCTTGCTCTCGTCGCCGGCGCCGACACGGTGGTCTATCCGGCGGCGTGTCCGAAAGTATTCGAACAGCTAAAAGAGGACGGCGCCGATATCGATCTGGTGATTTATCCCGATGCGGATCACGTCTTCGACGACCCGTTCCTCGCGCCCAAGGACCGGCACATGTACGACGCGGAGGCGCACGCCGACGCGACGCGGCGGTACGAGACGTTTCTGGCGGAGATCGCCGGACGCTAGGCGGCGCGGTTAACGGCGCGCCGCTTTCTCATCATGGCCGGAGACGCCTTCGCGGCGCCGGAGTTCCGCGGCGACGGCCGAGACCGGCACTCCGGCGGCGGCGAGCAGCACCAGGAGGTGGTAGAGCGCGTCGGCGGCCTCGTGCGCGAGCGCCCCGGGGTCGCCCGATGCGGCGGCGATCACCGTTTCGGTCGCCTCCTCGCCGAACTTCTTGGCGCATTTCGCGGCGCCGCCGGCGAGCAGAGAGGCGGTGTAGGAGCTTTCCGCCGAGGCGCCCCTGCGCGCTTCGATGGTCGCGGCGAGGCGGCCGAGAACGGCGCCGAGATCCGATTCGTCAGTGCGCGTCATAACAATGCCTTCGTTTTAAATCCGCGCCGCCAGCCCGGCCGCCGCCAGCGCCGCCTTGGCGTCCGCGATCGTCGCCTCGCCGAAATGGAAAATCGACGCGGCGAGCACCGCCGAAGCATGGCCGTCGCGCACCGCCTCGACCAGATGCCGCACCGCGCCGGCGCCGCCAGAGGCGATCACCGGCACGCTTACCGCGTCGGCGACGGCGCGGGTGAGCGCCAGATCGTAGCCGTCCTTGACGCCGTCGCGGTCCATCGAGGTCAGAAGAATTTCGCCGGCGCCGCGCGCCGCCGCCTGTTTGGCGAACTCGACGGCGTCGAGCCCCGTCGCTTTGCGGCCGCCATGCGTGAAAATCTCCCACCTGCCGGGCGCGACGGCGCGGGCATCGATGGCGACCACCACGCATTGCGCGCCGAAGCGGCGCGCCGCCTCGCCTATCAGCTCCGGCGTGGCCACTGCGGCGGAGTTTACCGCCACCTTGTCGGCGCCGGCGAGCAACAGGTTGCGGAAATCCTCGACCGACCGGACGCCGCCGCCGACGGTGAGCGGCATGAAACAGTTCTCCGCCGTCTCGGCGACCTTGTCGAACAGAACGCCCCTGCCCTCATGGGTCGCGGAAATGTCGAGAAAGCACAACTCGTCCGCCCCCGCCGCATCATAGGCGAGCGCCGCCTCGACCGGATCGCCCGCGTCCTTCAGATTGACGAAGTTGACGCCCTTGACGACGCGCCCGTCCTTGACGTCGAGGCAGGGAATGACGCGGATTTTCAGCATGCTGAGTATTTAAACATCTCTCCAGAAGGGCTCAAGCGCCGCGAAGGCGCGCCAGTCTTCGCCGACTTCGCTCGCCCGCGCCTCCGCTTCGCCGGCGCGCCAGCCGGCGAGGAAGCCGGCGGCGCGCGCCGCCTCCCTTCCCTGCCCGAGCGCCGCCTCATTCGCAAGCTCCTGCGCCATCACCGCGTCGTTGAGCGCGCCGAAGGCGTCCTGCATGCGCGACATGGCGCCCATATAAGCCTTGCGCCCGCCCTTGTCATAGAGCGAACGGAAGGTCTGCGCGGCGTAGCGCAGCTTCTTCAGTTCTATCCGCAACGGATGCCGGGCCGCCGGCGAGGCGCTTTCGATTCCGGCTGCGACGAGACGCGCCTTGTCGAGCCGCCAGTCGAGGGCGCGGGCGGCGAATGCGCGGATATTCTCGTCGAGCTCCGGGCTGCGGGCCGCGCCTATCCTGTGAGCGGCTTCGAGAAGACCGAGCGCGAACAGCGAGAATCTCGCGCCGGCGACCTTTCGCGCCACGCGATCCCACGCTTCGGCCCGCAGCGCCTCGGCGCGAGTGCGGAGCGCGTTTAGTCCGCCTGCGGCGTAACCGCCGGGAAGCGACTCCGGCAGGGTCTCGGCGAGAAACACGTCCCAGTCCCGCGCCGCGCCAAGGAGGCGCGCCCATTTGCGGGCGTCGGCCGCGAGCTTTTCGAGACGCGCATCGTCCGCCGCCTTACGGAAGATGCGCTCGAGCGCCCGGAACCGCCGCAGCGCGACGCGCATCTGGTGAACGCCTTCCGGCGCGCGCAAATCGACGATCGCCGGAGCGCAGTCGATCATCCGCTTGGCGCACTGAGTAAGGCTCGCCGCCAATGCTGCGCCGGTCGTTCCGGCGGCGTCGAGCGTCAAACCCGCCTCCGGGCGGACAGCCACGAACGGATCCGCAAGCCGGCGCGCCTGCTCGGCCTTCGAAGCGATCGACAGGCGCAGCCTTCCGTCATTCGCTTTGAGGCATTTGCGCGCCGTCTTGAACAGAGCCTTCGGATCGCCCGCCAGCAGCTCTAACTCGGCTTCGGCGAGCGGCGCGGCGGCGAACGGCGTGCCGCCCCGCCAGCATTCGGCGCGCCCGATGTCGAACGCCGCTTCTATTTTCGCGCCGCCCGTTACGATCACGACGCTGTAACGATCGGTGACGGTGCGCGCCGCCGGTTCGAGATCGCGGCCCGCATGCGCCAGCAGGGCGGCGAATTCATCCGTATACGGTATGTATGGAAACGCCTCGTCTTCGGCGAGCGCCCTCTCCTCCTCCAGCCGGCCGAAGGCACCGGATGAAGAAAGCTTCATGGTCTGAATGCGCCGCCCCGCCTCTTCGCGCAGGCGCAGGCTGGCGCCGGCCTTCTCGAGTCTCCCGTCCCCGCTGTCGTAATAGGTGGTGACGAGGCGCTCCCAGCCGCCGCCGTTCGCCGCGCCCTCGCGGAACAGCGGCGAGCGGCGCAGAGCGGCGACGTCCGCCGGCGCGCCGGTCAGTTTGATCTCCAGTTCCTGCCCCGAATGCGCCATGGCGGCGGCATTCCCCCGATACTCTTACTCTACCTGGCCGAGCATACCCTTGCGGGCTCGCGGCTCCAAAAGCGCAACGCTTGCGCCCGGTCAGCGCCGCGCGGCGGCGAGCGCGGCTTTGGCGTCGATGCGGCCGTCGTAAAGCGCCCGCCCGATGATGACGCCCTCGATTTTCCGGCTGGCTTCGGCGAGGCGCCTGACGTCCTCGATCCCGGAAACGC
This sequence comes from Pseudomonadota bacterium, assembly GCA_036337175.1. Classification (GTDB taxonomy): domain Bacteria; phylum Pseudomonadota; class Alphaproteobacteria; order Caulobacterales; family Parvularculaceae; genus Amphiplicatus. Next base: position 278,382 of record JAYZEQ010000002.1, on the reverse strand, counting down.
CGCCCGAGGCGATGACTGGAATCGACAGGCTCTCCGCCAGCGCCGCCGTCGCCTCGACATTGACCCCGGCGAGCGCGCCGTCGCGGGAGATGTCGGTATAGATGATCGCCGCCGCGCCCTCGCCTTCGAAACGCCGCCCTATCTCCTCGGCGGAATGCTCGCTGTCGCCGGCCCAGCCGTCGGTTTTCACCCGCCCGTCCCGGGCGTCGACGCCGACGGCGATGCGGTCCGGAAACCGGCGGCACGCCTCTTTCACCAGCGTCGGGTCGCGCACCGCGGCGGTGCCGAGAATGACCCGCGCGAGCCCTTTCGCCAGCCAGAACTCGATCGCCGCCATGTCGCGTACGCCGCCGCCAAGCTGCGCGCGGGCGTTCGACGCTTTCAGGATCGAAACGACGGCGTCGGCGTTCTCGCTCCTGCCGGAAAAGGCGCCGTCGAGATCGACGATGTGGAGCCGGTCGAAGCCCGCCGCCGCGAAGGCGCGCGCCTGCGCCGCCGGATCCTCGTTGTAGACGGTCGCCTTCGCCATCTCGCCATGCACCAGACGGACGCACTGGCCGGCCTTGAGATCGATGGCCGGATACAGGGTGAGCCGCTCCGCCACGTCAGGGCCGCCAGGCGAGAAAATCGCCGAGCAGGGCGAGGCCGGCCGCCTGGCTTTTCTCCGGGTGGAATTGCACGCCGATCATGTTGTCGCGCCCGACGACCGAGGCGACACGCCCGCCATAATCGGCGACGCCCAGAACATGCGAGTCATTTTCGGCCACGAAATGATAGGAATGCACAAAGTAGAAGTCCTGCGGATGATGATCCAGCACACTCAAAACCGGATGCGGCGCGCGGGCCCGCACGGTGTTCCAGCCGGTGTGGGGCACGCGCTGTGAGGCGTCCTCGGGCTCGAGTTTCCGAACGCAGCCCGGGATCCAGCCGAGCCCCGGCGTTTCGCCGAACTCCAGCCCCTTCTCGGCCAGAAGCTGCATGCCGACGCAGATGCCGAGAAAGGGTCGTTTCTCAACCAAAACGGCATGTTCAAGCGCCGCGATCATGCCGGGGACAGAGGCGAGGGCCTCGGCGCAGGCGGCGAAAGCGCCCACCCCCGGCAGCACGATGCGGTCGGCGCCGGCGACCACCGAGGCGGAATCGGTGACGACGGCGCTTACGTCGAGGCCGCGCTCTGCGCCGGCGCGCTGCAACGCCTTTTCGACCGAGCGCAGATTGCCCGAACCGTAATCGATGATCGCCGCGACTTCGCTCATGCGCCCGCTTTTACGGGCGAAGCGCGCGCTTGAACACTGGGACAGGCAAAAGAAAACGGCGCTCCGCAGAGCGCCGCTTCATTGCCGCCCGGCGGCGTCGTTTAAACGTCGGAACTCGGGAAGCAGGCGCGAATGGCTTCTTTCGTCGTCTCGTCGGCGGCTTCCAGATCAGCGGGCGTGGCGATCGCCATGATGGCGTCGGCGAGAGAGGGATCGGCGTCAGCCGCATCGCCAAGGCAGCCGCAGCCGGAGGCGTCGCCGCCGTTCTCGGCGATATAGGCCTCGCACTGCTCGGCGACTTCATTGGCGAAAGCAGGGGCGGCGAAAGCGGCGCCGACAATCGCGGCGACAATCAGTTTCTTCATGAGAGTTTCCTTGCGGTCAGGTTGTTTTGAAAACAGAACGGTCAGCGCGTGCAGGCGTTCATCGCCGCCTTGGCTTCGTCGGAGGCGGCTTCGTAGCGCTCGCCGGCATCGTCGATCTCGGCGAGCGCAGTGAGCTCGTCGACCAGATCCTGGTTGTCTTTCACCTGGTCTTCGAGGCAGCTGCAGCCGGACGTGTCGCGGCCGTCGGCCTCGAGGCGCGCGACGCAGGCGTCGGCGAGTTCTCCCGCATAGGCGCTCGCGCCTGCAATGGCCGTCGTCGCGGCGAAGGCCGCGGCGGCGAATCCCGTCAGTCTCATGGTCATACCCTCTCTGTGTGCGTTTGTCCGGCAGCTCCGCGCAAGCTTCCTCGAACGCGACAGGGCGCGGCGTGCGGCTCCCAATGCGGCGGGATGAGACGCGAGGCCGCGCGCTCCGTCAACGCCCGCAACTGCGCATGAGTGAAAATTTAGCCGGACCGGAGGAGGGCGGAACGGGCGGGGAGGGCCGGTGTTCTCCTGCTGCAGCTGCGTTAGCGAAAAGGAGGCTCCCGATGAGCGAACATAAAGTCTCGCCGCCGCCGGATGTCGCCGCCGAAGACGAGAACACGGCGTCCGAAATCAGCGTTCCCGCCGAGGATACGGGAACCGGGCGTCAGGAGGAGCGCACCGCCGAAGAGGTGCGGCAAGGCCATACCGGCGATCATGCGCGCTACATTCTCGGACTGTCCGTGCTCGGCGTCGTCATCGCTTTCACGCTCGGCTACATGATCTTTTTCTAGTCAGCCCTTTGGCCATACGCCGGTATGACCGGAGGCCGGATAGGGGTATGATCAGCTATCCAGCGCCGCGAAAAAGGGAGATTCGCCATGGCTACTGGAAGCTATCGTGACGATACGGAAGAAGACGCAAACCGCCCCGTCATCCATGTCAGCGAGTCGGAAACAGAGTCTCATCTGGCCGTCGATCTGACCTGCGAACAGGTCCGGCAGGGTCATACCGGCGATCATGTCCGGTACATCCTGCTCGGATCGCTCGCCGCGGTCGTCGTCGCCATGTTCGGCGCGATGATGATGTTCGCCGGCTAGGAGCCGAGCATTCCCTTTGTGGAAGGACTCGCCCCGCCGGCCCGCGGGTCGATTTCGGCCGCCATTCGGATGGCGCGCGCCGTCGCCTTGAACGACGACTCGATGATGTGATGGGTGTTGTCGCCGTAAAGATTCTCGACGTGCAGGCACAGCCCGCCGTTCATGGCGAGAGCGTGGAACCATTCCTTGAACAGCTCGGTGTCCATGTCGCCGACCTTGGGGCGCGAGAAGGCGACCTTCCAGATCAGGTAGGGGCGCTTTGAAATGTCGACGGCGGCGCGCGACATCGCCTCGTCCATCGGCACATAGGCGTGGCCGAAGCGGCGGATGCCGGCGCAATCGCCGAGCGCCTTGGCCAGCGCCTGGCCGATCACGATGCCGGTGTCCTCTACGGTGTGATGCATATCGATGTGAAGGTCGCCCTTCGCCCGCACCTTGAGGTCGATCGAGGCGTGCTTGGCGAAGGCGGTCAGCATGTGGTCGAAAAACCCGACGCCGGTTTCAATGTCGTGCGCGCCGGCCCCGTCGAGGTCGAGCGTTACGGAGATCTCGGTCTCGCGGGTCTTACGGTCGAGGGCGGCAGCGCGCATCGTCAAAACTGTCCTCCGGCGCGACGGACCGAACCGCCGTCGCGCGCCTAGCTTATACACTCTAGGCTTAACGATGCACGACTTGGGAGGGGCGCGTTTCGCCGCGCCGCAAGGGAGAAAGGCGATGACGAGCGATCATCCGATCCTGCCGGTCAAGATCGACACCACCAGCAATGGCGAGTTCGCGCCGCTTCCGACGCCGCCCGAGCTCGCCGCCGCAAAGCGCGAGGCCGCGACGGCGATCGGCGAGAATGCGAAGCGGACGGGACGGTCCCGGCGGGATTTCCTGGCCTCGCTGTCCGGCGCGGCGACTACGTTTCTCGCCTTCAACGCCGCCCATGCGGCGCTGGGCCGGAACGGCGGAACCTTCCGCATCCGCCCCGAAGCCGCGTTCGACGTCGCCGCCGCCGAGGACTCGCTCGCCGGGAGCGAATTCATCTTCGACGTCCACACCCACCTCGTTAATCCCGCCGGCAAGTGGCGGGCCAATCACGGCAAATACTGGGAGCGGGCCCTCGCCAGTTTCCCGCAAGGAAGCTGCGGCGAGGCGGACCCGGTCGATTGTTTCTCGGCGGACTATTATATCGAGGAAGTCTTCCTCAAGAGCGACACCGCCGCCTCGGTGCTTTCCTTCGTGCCAGAAACGCCGGAGGGAAATCCGCTCGACCCCGAAGAAGCGGCGCGCGTAAAAACCCTCGTCGACCGCATGGGCGACAGCAAGCATCGCTTGCTGCTGCACGCCATGGTGACGCCCAACCTCGAACCCCGGAAAAAGCAGCTCGACCTGATGCGGGCGGCGGCGAAAAACTGGCCGATCGCCGCGTGGAAAGTCTACACGCAATGGGGGCCGGACGGGAAAGGCTGGGCGCTTGACGATCCCGAAATCGGCATCCCGTTCATCGAGCAGGCGCGCGCCACCGGCGTCAAGACAATCTGCATCCACAAGGGTCTGCCGTTCGCCGGCATGGAGCCGCAAGGCGCATCCTGCGCCGATGTCGGCCGCGCCGCGCGGCTCTTTCCGGACGTCAATTTTCTCATCTATCATTCGGGCTTCATGCCGGGCAAGCGCGAAGGCGTCTATCATCCGGCTACGGCGGATTTCGGCATCGACAGTTTCGTAAAGACGATGCTCGACAACGAGCTGGCGCCGAACTCCAATGTCTGGGCCGATCTCGGCGCGACCTGGTGGATCTTGATGCGCGACGTCGACCAGGCGGCGCACTCGCTCGGCAAGCTCTTGAAGCATGTGGGCGAAGACCGGCTGATCTGGGGCACCGACGCGATCTGGTTCGGCACGCCGCAGGACCAGATACAGGCGTTCCGCAGTTTCGAGATTTCAGAAAGCCTGCAGGAAGCGCACGGTTATCCGGCGCTGACCAAACGCCTCAAGGAGAAAGTCTTCGGCCTTAACGGCGCCAAGGTCTACGGACTCGATCCGGAGGCGTTCGTCAAGAAAGCTTCGCTCGACGCCATCGGCCGCAAGAAACACGCCGGGTTCGATCCGCAGACGGATTTGTTCGCCACTTATGGACCAAAAACCATGAACGAGTATCGCGCGCTGCTGGCGGAAAAACGCGGAACGCCCGGATAAGCGCCTAGTTCCGCGCCAGCGCCTCGTCGAGAATGTCGTGGAACATGCGAATGCCCGTCTCCATGGCGCCGAGCGTCATCGGCCATGTTGCGCCGCCTTCCATCGCACCTTGCGCGCGTTCCGAAACATCGAGGTCCTCCGCCTGGAAGACGCCGTTCTCGATGAGATCGAAGGAGCGCTCGTAGTGATCGCGCTCCTTGTCATTGCGCGGCGCGTGCGGCGTCAACAGCCGGTGCGTATACATGGTCTCGCCGGGACTGACCGGAAACAGCCCGATGATCGAAATGTAGTCGGGATGCATGATGAAAATCGTATTCGGAAACACATAGTGCGAGTAGGTCGCATGCTCGCGGATGCTCCACAGCTCCGGCGGCAGCGCCATCGCCTCGTCAAACGTATCGCGCGCCACCACGGCCCTTAAATGGTCGCCGGTCCGTTCGTTGATCGAAACGCAGTCCTTGAAGAAGGGCGCGATCGTGTGACGGTGCAAATGCTGAATGTGATAGCCGTCCTGAAACGCGTCGACGACCAGTTTCCAGTTGGTCCGCTTCGCCTGTTCGACCTTGCGGAACATCACCGAGGTTTCGACGCCGAACGCTTCGAAATCGACATCGAGGCCAGCCAGAAAGCCGTCGATGTCTATGCTTCCTGCAGGATCCGGAACGACGAAGACGAGACCGTTGCGGACCGCGCAGGGCAGGGGAACGAGCCCCCGCCCGGACTTCTCGACCCCCGGAAACTGGTCCTCGCACGGAATACTGAGCAGGGCACCGTCAAGCCCGTATGTCCATGAGTGGTAGGGACAGACGATCGACGGGCGTTTCTTCTCTTCGCCCGGCTTCACCAGCTTGGTGTTGCGGTGGCGGCAGGCGTTGAGAAAGGCGCGGATCGTCCCGTCGCGCCCGCGCGCCAGCAGGATGGGAACGCCGAGATGGTCGTGGGCGAGCATGCATCCCGGCTCGGGAAGCTCGCTCGCGTGCGCGACAAGAATGGGGTAGCGGCGAAACAGCTTCCGGCGCTCGGCCTCGAACCTGTCGGGGGACAGATAGATGCCTGCGTCGACGCTGGTCACGGCGGCGGCGCGCCGTTTCATGCCGGCCGGGTCCGCGACAAGGGCGGCGAAAAGCTTCAGATGCGCCGGCATGTCCGGCGTTTCATGTCTGGCGGCCATGCCCGAGCCTATCCCCGGCGCGCGGCGGGCGACAATCGCGGCGCGCAGCGACGGCCGCCTTGACGAGACCCTGCGGGCGGCCCATTTCCCGCCCATGAGCGATCCCAAAACCATGCACGGCACCACCATCCTCGCCGTCCGACGCGGCGGCGAGGTGGCGATCGGCGGCGACGGCCAGGTGTCGCTCGGCCAGACCATCGTCAAGGGGGACGCCAAAAAGATCCGGCGCCTCGCCGGCGGCACGGTCGTCGCCGGCTTCGCCGGCGGCACCGCCGACGCCTTCACGCTGCTGGAACGTCTCGAAGCCAAGCTTGAACAGTATCCCGCCCAGCTCACCCGCGCCGCCGTGGAGCTCGCCAAAGATTGGCGTACGGATCGCTATCTTCGCCGGCTGGAAGCGATGATGATCGTCGCCGACAGGCGGACGACGCTGGTGCTCACCGGATCGGGCGACGTGCTCGAACCCGAAAACGGCGTCGCCGCCATCGGCTCGGGGGGCGACTTCGCCCGCGCCGCCGCCCGGGCGCTTTACGATGAAACCGAGCTCTCCGCGGAAGCCATCGTCAAGAAGGCGATGGCCGTCGCCGCCTCCATTTGCGTCTACACCAACGCCTCGCTGACGCTGGAGACGTTGAAGGACGGCTAGCGGCTCCCGTTCCTGCGCTCGAAAAGTAGAAGGCCGCCGCGAGAATTCTCCCCTCCGGCGAAAGCGCACCAGGTTCGTCCCCACGCTGACGATCAACCGAAAACCGCGCCATTTGACACCGGAAAAGCGGTCTTCCCGTGTCGGTTTCAACGCAAGGCTGCGTGTTCAAATGCGACACCTGAACTTTTTTTCATGTTAACCATAACCGGCGATTGACGCATTCGATTCAATTGCGCCATGACGCATGGGAACGGTTAGAACCGTTCATTGTCAGGGTTTTGTGTGGGGAACCATCATGCGTAAACTTTTCGGCGCGCTTGCGGGCGCTGTCGCGTTGTCGGCCGCGACCTCGGCTGGCGCAGCGACCTTCAATCTCGCCTCGTCCGCCGGGGCCAGCAGCTACACCAACGGCTCCATTCACGGCTACCAGATGACGGTGGACGGCATCACCCTGACGGTGACGATCGGCCATTACACTGATGCGGGCGTCATCACCGAAGGCGCGCACGGCGCCCGGCCGACCATCTACAACGGCTACGGAACCGGCTCCAAATACAATTCGAGCGATGAGCACACGATCGACGGCAACGGGTACAACGAGGTCGTGCTGCTGCGCTTCAGCGAAGACGTCATCCTCGAAAGCGTCCTGTTCGGCTACTTCTTTTCCGACGACCATTTCGACTTCTTCGCCGACAACGACGATCCCGACACCGCCCTCAACTATCTCTATTCCGGCATCGACATTCCCGGCAGCAGCTATCTGAGCCCCGGCGCCGGCCTGTATGTCTTCGCCAACATCTGGCAGGGCAACATTTTCGGCATCGGCGCCAGCGGCAAATATGACGCCTTCAAGCTCAAGGGCCTGACCGTCTCGAAACTGCCGGAAGTGCCGCTGCCGGCGGCGCTGCCGCTGTTCCTGGCGGGCGCGGCGGGCGTCGGCTTCATGTCGCGCCGGCGCAAGGCGGCGCGCGCCTGACAGGTTGCATGGGGGAATGTGGGGCGAGGGCGGCCGGCGACGGCCGCCCTTTCGCTTTCCGGGCTCCGGCCTTTTAACCGGAAGGCCCATCGCTTACATCGAGCCCTCCCCGTCATTGCTGGAAGGCGCAGATGAGCGACTTTTCTCCCCGCGAAATCGTTTCCGAACTCGACCGTTTCATCGTCGGCCAGAAAGCCGCCAAGCGAGCCGTCGCCATCGCCCTCAGAAACCGCTGGCGCCGGCGGCGGGTCGACGGCCCGATGCGCGAGGAAATCACTCCGAAGAACATCCTGATGATCGGGCCGACCGGGGTAGGCAAAACCGAGATCTCGCGCCGTCTCGCCAAGCTCGCCGGCGCCCCGTTCCTGAAAGTCGAAGCGACGAAATTCACCGAGGTCGGCTATGTCGGGCGCGACGTCGATTCCATCGTGCGCGATCTCGTCGAAATTTCCGTCGGCCTCGTCCGCGAGAAGAAGCGCGAGGACGTCAAGGCGCGGGCCCAGGCGGCGGCGGAGGACCGGGTGCTCGCCGCGCTGGTCGGGGAGGCTAGTGAAAAGACCCGCGACAGTTTCCGCGAAAAGCTGCGGCGCGGCGAACTCGACGATCGCGAGGTCGAAATCGAGGTTCGGGAGAGCGCCGCCCTGCCGAGCTTCGATCTGTCCGGGATGGGCGGCGGCGTCGGCATGATCAATCTCACCGACCTCATCGGCAAATCGTTCGGCGGCCCGCGCAAACGGCGCAAGTTTCGCGTCGCCGACGCCTATGAGCCGCTGATCGCCGAGGAATCCGACAAGCTGCTCGATGAGGAGGCCCTGACCCGCGAGGCGGTGGCGCTCGCCGAAAGCGACGGCATCGTGTTTCTCGACGAGATCGACAAGATCGCCCGCGGCGGAAGCGACGGCCGCTCCGGCGCCGACGTGTCGCGGGAGGGCGTGCAGCGCGACCTGCTGCCGCTGATCGAGGGCGCGACGGTTGCGACGAAATACGGACCGGTGAAGACCGATCATATCCTGTTCATCGCCTCGGGCGCTTTTCATCTGACGAAGCCGTCGGACCTTCTGCCGGAGCTGCAGGGACGCCTGCCGATCCGGGTCGAGCTCGAAGCGCTCACCCGCGACGATTTCCGCCGCATCCTCGTCGACACCGAGGCGAGCCTCATCCGGCAATATTCGGCGTTGATGGCGACGGAAGGCGTGACGCTCGAGTTCGCCGAATCCGGCATTGACGCGCTCGCAGACGCGGCGGCGACAGTCAACGCCAGCGTCGAGAATATCGGCGCGCGGCGTCTGGCGACAGTGATGGAGACGGTGCTCGACGAAATTTCATTCACCGCAGCCGACAAGGCGGGGCAGACGGTGACGATCGATCACGCCTATGTCGAAGCGCGGATAGGCGACATCGCCCGCAACGCGGATCTTTCCAAATATATTCTGTAAACGAAAAATGCCCCGGCGAGCCGCCGGCGGGCAGGGGCTTGATCGCCCGCCGGCGTCGGTCGGCGGCGGCCGCGTCTCGGGGGCGAGAGACGGCCGCCGATTCTTTTACTCAGCCGGAACCGCGACGCCCGAGGCGCGCACGAAATCCGGATAGGCGGGCGCGCCGATCTCGGAATCGTCGAGCCCGTCATCCTCCTGCTTCGCCCCGGCGCGGATGCCGATGGTGAACTTGAGGAAGAACCACAGAACGAGACTGACCGTGAACACGAAAGCGCCGACAGCGCCGACGCCGACCGCCTGGCCGACATAGGTCGCATCAGGGTTTGAGAACGGCACGATCATCGTGCCCCAGATGCCGCAGAAAAGGTGCGCCGGAATGGCCCCGACCACATCGTCGATCCTGAGCGCTTCGAGCAACGGCGTGGTGATGAACACGATGACGCCGCCGACGACTCCGATCAACGCCGCATGCCACAGAACAGGCGCCAGCGGTTCGGCGGTGATCGACACGAGCCCGCCAATGGCGCCGTTGAGCGCCGTGCCGAGATCGACCTTGCCTTTCAGCACCGTCGACAGGACGACCACGGATAAAATGCCGGTCGCCGCCGCCATGTTGGTGTTGACGAAAATGTTCGAGACCGACACCGCATCGGCGAGCGAGCCGAGCGCCAGCTGCGAACCGCCGTTGAAGCCGAACCAGCCGAGCCAGAGAATGAACACGCCGAGCGTCGCCAGCGGCATCGACGAACCGTTGATGCGGTTGATGGTGCCGTCAGGGTTGTACTTGCCGCGCCGCGGTCCGAGCGCCAGGGCGCCGGCGAGCGCCGCCCAGCCGCCCGTCGAGTGCACCAGCGTCGAGCCGGCGAAATCGGAAAAGCCGTAGCGCGCGTCGAGCCAGCCGCCGCCCCATTCCCACGACGCCTGGATCGGGTAGATGAACCCCGTCAGCGCGATGGTGAACACGAAGAACGGCCACAACCGGATGCGCTCGGCCAGCGTGCCAGAAACGATCGACGCCGCCGTCGCCACGAACACCATCTGGAAGAACCAGTCCGAGCCCGCCGAATAGCCGGTTTCGAGCGGCGCGGAGTCGTCCGCCGCCCACATCGACAGCGTCCCGATCCATCCGGTCGGGTTGTCGCCATAAATAAGGTTGTAGCCGACGAGCCAGACCATCACCGTGGCGATGGCGTAGAGAGCGATATTTTTCAGGCAGATCGTGGCGGCGTTTTTCGACCGCACGAAGCCGGCCTCGAGCATGCAGAAGCCGGCCGCCATGAACATCACCACCATGCCCATGATCAGGAACAGCAGCGTGTTGAAAATGAAGGCCGTGTCCGGAGCCGGCGCCGTGGCGACTGCTTCCACGACTTCCGCAGCCGCTTCCGCCTCCTGCGCGCCGGCGGCGCCGACGCCCGCCGCGACCGCCAGCACAACGCCCGTCAACACCGCGATGACAGGCCTCGTTATCTCTCGTTTCATCAGGTAACCCCTCTTGTTCCCCTTCCACCGATCGACGCGGCGGCGACCGTGAACTGGCCGCCCCTACGCGCCGCACACGGGAAGCAAGTCTTGCGCAGGCTCTGCTGCGACGCAACAAAATTAATTACAAAGTTGTGACTAAATAGCGTCTACGATATCAAAAGCGCCATATTCCTGCTTGAAAAGCGGATAAGGGCGCGTTTTCATGTGGTGCGACGCAAAATCATCTCGGCGACTGCGAAGGCCGCCGGGCATGAACGTATGCATCCCCGCGCCGGGCGAGCTTGGCGGCGGAAGGCGCAGGCGTCAGCGAGAGGCGGGGAAAGAGGGGTAAGGGATTATGGATAACCAGACGGCGCTGCAGACGCTGATGGCCGATATCGGCGCCCATGGCGGAACCATTCAGCTTGTGATTTTCGCCGCCACGCTGGTTTTTCTCAGCCTGGCGGGGCTGATGGCGAACCGGCTGTTCAGCATGCTTGAGGAGGCGCGCCTGCTCTACTGGCGGGCGAGCCAGCATCTGGAAGCCGCCCGCAGCTTTGGCGGCGCGGCAGGACGCGCGCCGATTTCGCAGCGCCTTTCCGCCGCCGCCGCGACGCACCGGCGTAAACTCGCCACAGCGGGGCGGAAAAAGGACCTGCTGACGGGTTGAGCGGCGGCGACGCGGCGTAAACGCTGGGCTTCGCAGGCTTTCGGTTTCGTTAAAGGCGCGTTAATCTACGCCGCTGACCGGCGTCTCGGGGAAGCGTAGGGGAATGGCGTCATGGCGGACGGGAGCAGGACACCGGACAAGAAGAACGCTCCGCGCATCGCCTATTCCGGCGAGGAGTACGGCTTCGGCTATGAGGCCGCCGAACAATTCGTCACCCATGCGCGCACGCGCGGCTGGGTCAACGACGGCGGCGCGACGCACCAGCGGCTCGACCAGGAATTCCGCAACGAAGGCCAGCGCGCCGGCAAGGAGCACGATTTCTCCTCGACGCAGCGCCTACCGCTTCGCGCCAAGGAGCAGGCGCTGCTCGCCGTCAAGATGGGCACCGCCGACTACGCCGTGGTGCCCTTCTACTCGCCTTATTATGGGTACGACTACGAGACGCTGCGCGCGCTTTCGACCCAGTTCGGGCTGCTGGCCGTCGAACAGTACGAAGCCTACGACAAGCTCTGCCTCGCCGTTTACGAGCCGCAGGTCCTCGACCTCGTGCAGTCGGCGCATCCGGGCTCGGGTCTTTCCAGCCTCCTGAAAAAAGACCGCCGACTGTGGAACGATTACAGCGTGCGTCCCGACACGCGCTATCCGTCTGTGCACGACAGCGGAGAGCAGTTCCGCGCCGGCCTTGAGATCGACCGATCAGCTCAGCTGATGCTCCGTGACCGGATCGACATGGTGTTCTGCGGCCCCGAAGCCGCGCGGCGTTGCAAATCCCGGCTTGACGGGCTCAGGGCCGCCGGCGTCGAAGTCGCCGAAACGCTGCGCTCGCTGGAGCCGCACCGTGAAATGGCCAAGCTGGCGCGCGCGACCCTTAACCCGAACCGGCAGACCAACACGTTCTTCGACCCGCGGGACGGCAAGACGCATTTCGTTTCGACGATGAACGCCGAGCCGCAGACGGCGAAACTCTACGGCGTCATCCTTCCGTTCCAGATCGCCATGATGGCGCAGGATTTCACCATCATCGACGACGACATTGAGGATTCCGAAACCGCCAAGACCCGCTTTTTCGTGGTCAAGAGTTCGCTCGACAAATCGCTTCTCGAAGACGCGCTGAAGACCACTGACGCGAAAACGCGGTACTGGATGAACCGCCTCCGGACGGTCGCCAAGGGAGCCATCGACGGCGGCGGGAAAGAGATGATCGGGGCCGCCTTGCTGATCGGCGGCCTGGCGCTTTCCGGAGTGGGCGCGGCGGGTCTCGCCGGCTGGGAAGGCGTGCCGATCGTTCAGACCTCGGCGGCCAGCGAGGCGATGACCAACTGGTTCGTGCTGCTCGGCGGCCTTGCGCTGGCGCTGACCGGCGTCGTCGTGCGGCTGCTGTCGACGCCGACCGAGCACGGCGTACGGCTGATGCTGAAATTCGAGCGGCAGGGCACTGCGGCGGCGATCGGCGATGTCGAGAATTTCCTGCGCAATTACGGCGTGCGTCATCAAGTCGTGCGCATGGACGAGGACAGCGAGCGCGACAAGCCGGCGCCCTTGATGCTCGACGTCGAATTCGAGCCGATCGACTTCCAGCACAATTTCGTGTCGATGTTCACGCGCCGGCTGCGCGGTTCGGTGGTCAACGGCGCGCTCAAAAAGTCCTTCCAGCGCTGGAAGAACCGCGGCGTCACCATTCTCGCGGCGATGCCGATCGAGCGCGACGCCAGTCACGAGATCAAATTCCAGCTCCCGAAACACCAGCGCCGGTCATGGTACGGCGACGCGGTTCAGGCGTGGGTCGCCGACTTCTTCGAGACGCAGTTCATCCGGTTTTCGCGCGTGCTCCTCATTTATGTGCTGCCGGCCGTGATGCTCGGCGCGCTCGCCTACTGGTATTATTTGCGGTCCGGCGGCCAGTAGACGCGCCTAGCGCCGTTCCGCTTTCAGAAATACGTAGAAAGCGCCGCGCCCGCCGTCGGCCGGCGCCGCCTGCGCGGCGCGGGTCACCAGCGCGCGCAGCGGCTCCTCGGCGAGCCACTCCTGAAATCGCCTCCGCAGAACGCCGCGCGGCGATTGCTCCGTATCGGGATGACGCTCCGCCGCGCCGCCAGGCGCGCCCTTGCCTGTGATGACGAGGACGCAGCGAAGCCCGTCTCGGAAAGCGGCCGCCAGGAAAGACTCGAGCCTTACGCGCGCCGCCGCCTGGGTCAGTCCGTGCAGGTCGAGCGTGCGCTCGGGGCGGAGCCTCCCCCGCCTGACGCGTCTGTCGAGCGCCGGATCGCCCGCTTCGAAAGGCGACGGCGGGAGCGTCTTTTTTATCCGGCGCGGCGGTGACGGCGCCGCCGCCGCGACCCGTCCGACGACAGGCCGCGCCGGATGCGGCGCAAGCGGAGCGGTTCCGCCGGACGGCGTTCCGCCTTCCGGAAGCGCGGGCGCGTCCGCAGCCCGCCGCACGTCCCGCGTCGCCCGCTTCCACAACGCCCGTTCGTCGGGCGAAAGCCGGCGCCGCCTCATGAGGAAGGAAGCAGCCGGCCCGCCAGGGAAGCCGGGAGCAGCACGAACATCTCGCCCCGCTCGTTGAAACCGCCCGCCCTGTTTCCGGCTCCGACGCCCGCCCCGAAGAAGATGTCGCCGCGGATCGGACCCGAAATTGCGCCGCCTGAATCCTGCGCGATGAACAGGCCGCGCAGCTTCGGCGCGCCGTCCTCGTCCTCGATATTGATCCAGACGGGCGCGCCCATCGGATAGAAGCGCCGATCGACGGCGAGGCTGCGCAGCGGCGTCAGCTGCACGCCCTCGGAGCCGAGCGGACCGAGCGCCGGATTCTCGACCGTCAGGGGGCGGAAAAACACGTAGGAGGGATTCTTTTCCCGAAGCCGCCGCGCCGCTTCCGGCCCTGCGCCGGCCAGCCAGCGGCGGATCGCCTGCATGCTCATGTCCTCTCGCGCCACCGCGCCGCTTTCGATCAGCGCCCTGCCGACGGCGTAGTAGGGATGACCGTTCTGCCCGGCGTATCCGACGCGCATTTCCGAGCCGTCTTCGAAGACGAGGCGGCCGGAGCCCTGAATCTGCAGTTCGAGGAGATCGTCGGGATCGAGATAGGCGAGCGGCCGGGCGCGGGCGCCCAGCGCGCCCTCGTTAATGGCCTTGTGGTCCGGGTACGGAACGAGCGCGCCGTCTTCCACCCGTCCGGCGATGCGCTGGCCGGCCAGCGCCGGCCGAAAGCGGCCGAGATCGACCATCACGAGGTCGTCGGGCCTGGCGAGCAGCGGCGCCGGATGATCCGGCGTCGGGGCGCGCGAAGCGGCGTAACGCGGCTCGTAGTAGCCGGTGAACAACCCTTTCGCTTCGCGCAGCGGCTTGCGCCTCTGCGCGGCCGCACCGGCTTTCGGCGGCCGCACGGCGACAATCTTCAGGGGCCGGAAATTGGCCTCGAAAAAGCTGCGCGCCGCCGCGTCCCTGGCGTAGGCGTCGGCGTAGAGCGGGGCCATGGCGTCGGCCGCCGCCGCGCAGGCGGGCCGCCAGTCGCCGACCGTGCCGGCGATGCTCGCGGCGCCGGAACGCTCGCCGAGCGCTTCAAGCGGATTGGCGGGGGCCTCGTCGGGCTGGCCCGCCATGCGCGCGCAGGAAACGAGAAACGCCTCGACCGCCTCCGCCTGATGGTCGGCGCGCCATCCAGACAACCCGTCGAATGAGGCTGGCTCGAAAGCGAATTCGGCGGGACCGTACTCATCGGCGACAGGGCGCGGGGCGAAAACAGGCGAAGCGCCGCCGAACACGAAGGCGGCGGCGAGCAGGGCAAAGGCGACGGCGGCGACAAGCGCCAGCGCGATCAGCGACGATCTCGGCGGAAGCGGGTTCTGCGAAAAAGCGGATGAAGACACGGGGCTCGGATCTTCCGGCTGCCCCCGATGGTTAGCCCGCCCCGCCTGTGGCGACAAGAATCCAGTTCGGATCGCTTGAAGAAACCCGACGCGAGAAGGTCCAGCGATCCTTGACGAGATCGATGCGGGAGGGATCGCCCTCGACCACATTGCCGTCCTTGTCGCGCGTCACGCGCACCTGGTTCGAGGCGAAATCGACCACCGCCACGAGTTCGCCGTTCTCGACGGAGCCGCGCGCGATGCTGGCGCTGTCGATGCCGACAAACTTGAGTTCATGAGTCAATTCGTTCGTTTCACGCTGCATGAGCGCCGCCTTGAATGCATCGTAGACGGACTGTCCGAGATAACGGCGGATGCTTTTCAGGTCCCCCGAGGCGAAGGCTTCGACGATCATCTCGTAGGCTCCGCGCGCGCCCTCCAGGAAAGCCTTTTCGTCGAAGTCCGGATCGGCGGCGCGCAGCGGCTCGGCGGCCGGCGTGACGGGACCGAGCGCCTTCACGGGCTTGGGGGCCGGAGCCGGTTCGGCGCGCGTCTCGGGGCCGCGCGGCGCCTTGACCGCCTCAAGGTCGTGACGCTGTTCGTGGCCGGTGCGCGTACCGAGCACCGAAAACAGCTTGTAGGCGACAAAACCGGCGAGGCCGATAAAGACGATGAGCGTCGGGTCCATGAGCAAACTTAACAGCGAAACAGACAGGCGTCGGGTTTTTTCCCGTGCGCCGCCCCCTATATAGGGACGCAGGCAAGGAAAACACCATCGCCTTATGATACTGTTGATTTTAGCCGCCCTGGTGCTCGGCCCGCTGATTGAGCTGTTCCTGCTGATCAAGGCGGGCGCGGCGTTCGGCGCGATTCCGGTCATCGCCTATTGCATTGCAACCGCCGTGATCGGCGGGTTTATCCTGCGCCTGCAGGGCATGGCGGCCCTCGCCAGCGCCCGCAAGGACATGCACGACGGCAAGGTTCCGGTCGAAGCGGCTGTGGACGGGGTGTTTCTGGCCCTCGCGGCGCCTCTGCTGATGACCCCAGGCATCGTCACCGACATCATCGGGTTCATCCTGCTCGCCCCGGCGGCCCGTCACGCAATGGCCCGAGCGGTCTTGTCCCGGCTCAGGGCGAAAATGGAGACCGGCGAGGCCCGCGTCTACATCCAGCGCTTTTGACCCAAGCGGTTGCAGGCGCTGGACGGGGCGTGTAAGACGCGCCCTCTTCAACTGGCTTCAAGCGACGGAGACGACATGTCGGAAGCGACCCCCAATTCCGGTCCGCAGGGCGGCCCCCAGGGCGGCGAGCCGCCGAGCCTTGTCGTGCTGGCGCAGTATCTGAAGGACCTTTCCTTCGAGAACCCCAAGGCGCCGGCGAGCTTCACGGATCCGTCGCGCAGCCAGCCGCAGATCGATGTCGACGTCAACGTCAACGCCCGCGGCATCGGCCAGGACCGTTACGAAGTCGAGCTCACCGTCTCGGCGCGCGCCAAGCAGGGCAAGGACATCGCGTTCGTGGTCGAGACCGCTTACGCCGGCGCTTTCGAAATCAAGAACATGACGCCCGAACAGCTTGAACTCATCATGCTTGTCGAATGCCCGCGGATCCTGTTCCCCTTCGTGCGCCAGATCGTCGCCGACGCGACGCGCAACGGCAATTTCCCGCCGCTGATGCTCGAACCGATCGATTTCTTCACGATCTACGAGCAGAACCGCCAGCGCGCCCTCGCTCAGAAAGCCGCCGAGCAGCAGCCGGCTCACGCCTGAGATTTGACGCCGATCTTCGCCCAGACACTGTCCGGACCGAGTTCGGCGACGAACGCCGCATGGGCTGCTTCCTCCGCCGCCGTCACTAGGCTAGGCAGCGCCACCGGCCGCTGACGGGCGCGCCGCGCGCCGACGACCGTATCGGCGTCTCCGCCGACGCCCCGCGCGAAATCGAGCCCCGCCTGCGCCCCGCCGGTAAGTTCGATATAGACGGCTGCGAGCAGGCGCGAATCGAGCAGCGCGCCGTGGCCGTCTTTCGCGCGCTTCGTCGTATCGATACCGAAACGGGCGCACAGGGCGTCGAGACTCGCCGGCGCGCCGGGATATTTCCGTCGCGCCACCAGCATCGTGTCGTAAAGATCGTTGTCGAGCGTTCTCAGACCCGCATGGGCGAGTTCAGCGTTGAGAAACGGCAAGTCGAACGCCTTGCCGTTATGAGCGATGAGCTGCGCGTCGCCGGCGAAATCGAGAAAGGCCGGCGCGACGCCGGCGTCGGCGAACACCGGCTTGTCGGCGAGAAAAGCCGACGACAGGCCGTGCACCTGAAAGGCGCCTTCCGGCATGTCACGCTCGGGATTCACGTAAGTGTGGAAGGTGCGCCCGGTGATGGCGCCGTTGACCAGCTCGACGGCCCCGATCTCGACGATGCGGTCGCCGTCGCTAAACCGGAATCCGGTGGTTTCGAGGTCGAAAACGATTTGCCGCATAAAGGCGCTTTAGGGCGGTTCGCCGGTTCCGCCAATGTAGACGGGCCGGGTGTGGAAAACGAGGCTCAGCGCTTGCGCCGCCGACGCATCAGCGCCGCGACAAGAAGGATCGCGGCCAACCCGCCGCCGCTCATCGCCGCCGCAAAGCGCCGGCCAGGCTTGTCGAGGAGGCGCGAAACCAGGCTCGGCTTTTTGTCGCCGGCCCGCGGCAAGGCGAAAGCGACGACATAGTCGCCTTTTTTCGTGCCCGCTTCCGAATGGCCGCCGGCGGCGATCACCACATACTGCCGTCCGCGCCACTCGTAGGTCATGGGCGTGGCCTGACCGCCGGCGGGCAGACGCCCAAGCCAGAGTTCTTCGCCGGTCGCCGCGTCGAAGGCGCGCAGATAGCGGTCCATCGCCGCGCCGATGAAGACGAGCCCGCCAGCGGTGACGATGGGTCCGCCAAGCACCGGCGTGCCGGTTTTGAGCGACAGTCCGAGCGGGGCGAGATCCTCCGTCGTCCCCAGAACTTCCTCCCACGCAACCGTCCCCGCGCTCATGTCGACGGCGTGGAGCTGGCCCCATGGGGGCGGGTTGCAGGGCAGCCCCACCGGCGACAGCATCACCTGCCGCTGCATCGCGTACGGCGCGCCGCGCATCGGCGCCTGCTCGCCGTGCGGCATGTCATGGTAATCCTCGTCCGTCTCGCCGCGGGGCACCAGCGCCACCCGGTGCAGCGCGCTGGTCGTGCCGACATAAAGACGCTCCGTAGTCGGATCGAAAGCCGCGCCGCCCCAGTTGGCGCCGCCGCCCGTGAATGGAAAAATCGCCGTGCCCCCGATCGACGGCGGCGTGAACAGCCCGTCATGACGCGTCGCGCCGATGGCCTTGGCGCAGGCCCGCCGCATGATCGGCGTCAGTCCCCAGGCGTCTTCCGGACCGATCGCCGAGGGCGACAGCGGCGGCGGCGCGACGGGGAAAGGCTGAGTGGGCGATAAATGCTCGCCTTCGACGCCGTCTTGCGGAACGGGGCGCTCCTCGACGGGAATGAGCGGCGCGCCGGTGTCGCGGTCGAGGGTGAAAACGAGCCCGGTTTTCGTCACCTGAATGACCGCGTCGCGTCTGGCGCCGCCGACCGTGACCCGCGCTAGAACTGGCGCCGCCGGCACATCGTAGTCCCAAACGTCGTGGTGCACGGTCTGGAACGCCCAGCGCACCGCGCCCGTCGCCGCTTCGAGCGCCACGACCGAGTTGGCGTGGCGATTGTCGCCCGGCCGCAAACCGCCGAAAAAGTCCGGGGACGGAGAGGAGGTGGGCAGGAACACGAGCCCGCGCGCCTCGTCGACCGACATCGGCGCCCAGACATTGGCGTGGCCCTCGATCGGCGGCTCGCCGCCGTTCCAGCCAAGCGCCGGCCCGGTCTCGTCGCGCGGAATCGGGTCCCAGGCCCAGAGCTGGCGGCCGCTCCTCACATCGAACCCGCGCACGACGCCGACCGGCGCTTCGACGCGGTTGTTGTCGGCGATCGCCGACCCGACGACGACGACATCGCCGACGATCGCAGGCGCGGAAGAAATCTGCACTTCGCCCGGCCATCTGAGGGCCATGCCCGGATCGATGACCACGACGCCTCCATCGCCGAAATCAGCACACGGAGCGCCATTCTCCTTGTCCGCCGCTATGAGGCGGCGGTCGTTGGTCCCCATCAGGATGCGACCGGCGCAAGGCGCGCCCTCCGGCGCGTTCGCGTCCCGCCAGAAAGCCACGCCCCGGCAATTGAAATCGTTGGCGGGATTCTGCCCGTAATCGACGCCGGGATCATGGCGCCACAGCTCGTTTCCGGTTTCCGGATCGAGGGCGATGACCGTGTTGAAAGGCGTGCACAGGACCAGACGGTCTTCGGCGAGAATCGGCGTCGCCTGAAACTTCGAATTCTCGAACGCTTCGGCGGGCGCCTTGGCGTGGCCGGTGCGATAGGTCCACACAGGGATCAGCGCGCCGACATTGTCGCGAGTGATCTCGGCGGCCTCGGAATAGCGCGTTGCGCCCTGATCGCCGCCATAGGCCGGCCAGCCGGCCTCGTCGGCGAGGGCGGATCCGGACGCCAGCGCCGCCATGATGAAAATCGCCGTGCGCATATGCCCGCCCCGTCGCAACGCGACGGGAATCTAGGCGAGCCGGCGAAGCAGGTCCACACGCCCCGCCGCGCAAACGAAACGCCGGACCGCGGAGGGGCGGTCCGGCGCTCGACGCTGGCGCGGCTCTCGAGTCTCGCCGCTACGCCGCCGGGGCGATGTTCTGATTGACCCGGAAAAGATTTTTCGGATCGTACTTTTTCTTGACCTCGGCGAGGCGTCGATAGTTGGGACCGTAGGTCGCCTCGATGCGGGCGTCGCCTTCGTCGTCCATCATGAAGTTCACATAGCCGCCGGGCCGGTTATGCGGGTGCACCGCCTTCCAGTAGGCGCGGCCCCAGCGTTTCAGCGCGTCGGCCCTGGCCGGATCGGGATCGATGGCCGCGATGACCATCGACCAGGTGGCGTCGCGGCAGCTCCACGCCGTGTCGCGTTCGCCGACGCGGCGCACCGCGCCGTCTATGGGATATAGGTGCATCAGCGACAGCTCGCTCGGCGATTGCGATGCATGCTCGATGTGTATGTCGATCGCCTCGTCGGTGAGCTCCTGAACGAAGTCGCCTTTCCAGTACCATTGCAGTCCCTTCGGCATCAGACCGTCGAATAGCGACTGCATGGCCGAAAAGGGCAGCATGCCGACATGCGCGAAGATCGGATCGGGCAGCGCGTCGAGCAGCGGCTTCATCGCCTTCGCGCCTTCCGCCTCAGGTCCATTATAGCAGGAAATCACCGCGCATATCCGCTTGCCCCAGATTTCTTCAGGAAACGGAGCGGTTGACGGAACCGTCTTGAGGCCGAGGAACGGACAGAGTTTTTCAGGCGCGTTGGGCAGGAAGTCGCGATACACCTGCATGATCTCGCGCGCATGACGGATATCCCAGAAGATCGGACCGCCATAGACGTCGGACACCGGATGGGCTCGGTACAGGAAACTGGTGACCACGCCGAAGTTGCCGCCGCCGCCGCGCACCGCCCAGAACAGGTCGGCGTTTTCGTTCTCGCTGGCGGTGACGAACGAACCATCGGCCAGCACCATGTCGACCTCGAGAAGATTGTCGATGGTGAGGCCGTGAGCGCGCGACAGATACCCGTGGCCGCCGCCAAGTGTCAGGCCGGCGACGCCGGTGGTGCCGACGATGCCGGCCGGAACGGCGAGCCCGAACGCGGCCGTCGCATGCTGCAGATCGCTTTGCGTGCACCCCGGTTCGGCGCGCACCGTGCGCGCCTTCGGATCGACGCGCACGCCCTTGAGGCGTGAAAGATCGATCATCAGCCCGTCGTCGCAACTGCCGAGCCCGGGGCCGTTATGGCCGCCGCCGCGTATCGCGACGAGCAGGCCCGAAGCCCGGCCGAAGTTCACCGCCGCGACGACGTCGGCGGCGTCGACGCATTGCGCGATGAGGCGCGGGCGCTTGTCGATCATGGCGTTGTAAAGGGCGCGCGTCTCATCATAGCCGGGGTCGGACGGCTGGATGATTTCTCCTCTGAAGGCGTCGGCGAAGGCTGCAAAATATTCTGTTCTTGTCATTTCTCTCTCCCATCCCGCTCGCTCCGCCTTCGGAGCAAGCTAGCACGCCGTAAGTAGAACCGCCGCCCCGAAAAGAGTATGATCCCCCCGCCGCCGCTATTGGCAGATCGTCCGGCGTGTTGACAACCCGTCCGCGAGGCTTGATCCCGCGTCGCGGGCCTGCCATCCACAGCGGCCGCAAAGGGGAGATCCGGCTTGGACGTATTGTCTGACGTAATGCGCGCTATCCGCCTGACCGGCGCGATCTATTTCGACGTGAACGCCCGCGCGCCGTGGATGGCGGCGACGCCGGAAATGTCGGCGATCTGCGGCGAAGTCATGCCGGATTTCGAGCATGTTATCGCTTTCCACATCATGCTCGACGGTTGGTGCTGGGCGCGGCTTACAGACGGCTCGGGACCGGTGGTGCGGCTGGAAGCGGGCGACGCCATCATCTTTCCGGCCGGCGACAGCCATGTGATGGGCACGGAACGGGACCGCGACGCCGAGCCCGATTTCAGCCTTTATTATCGTCCGCGGGACCGGGCGCTGCCGTTCGTCCTGAAAGAGCTCGGCGGCGAGGGAGAAAAGGCCCGATTCGTGTGCGGCTATCTCGGCTGCGACGCCAAACCGTTCAATCCCATACTCGAAGCGCTCCCGCGGTTGATGCACATCCGGCGTTCTGACAATGAGAGCGTCCTGACGCTCGATCTCATTCGTCTCGCGATAACCGAGAGCGCCAGTCCGAAACCGGGCGGCGAGACCATCCTGTCGAAGCTCAGTGAGCTGATCTTTTTACAGGCGATCAGAAAATACATGGACGAGATGCCGCCCGACTCTCGCGGCTGGGTGGCGGGACTGCGCGACCGTCATGTAGGCGAGGCGCTGCTGCGCATGCATTCGCGGCCCGCGGAAGACTGGACGCTCGATTCTCTCGCCCGCGAAGTCGGCATGTCGCGCTCGGTGTTCGCGGACCGTTTCGCGCAGGTGATGGGCACGCCGGCGATGCAGTATCTCAGCCAGTGGCGCCTGCAGCTCGCGGCGCGCCTTCTCGAACGGCCGAACGTGTCGATCGCGCAGGCCGCCGCCGATGTCGGCTACGGCTCGGAAGCGGCCTTCAACCGCGCCTTCAAGAAACAGGTCGGCGTGCCGCCCGGCCAATGGCGGCGGACCCGCACGCCCGCCGAGGCGCTCTGACTATTTCGCCGCCAAAATCTGACCGAGCCGGTCCGGCGCGCTCTTGATGCGCTCGAGGCGGGGGATGCGCAGGCCGTCGCGATAATCGAACTCGACGGTCCGGATCTGGTCGCCGCTTCTGACGATCACCGAGATCGGCTCCTTGCGGCCCTTGGCGGCGAGGATCGCTTTTTTCAGCCGCTCGGCGGTGTACGCCTCGCCGTCGACAGCGATCAGCTTGTCGCCGATTTTCAGGGCGGCGTTGAAGGCGGGCCCGTCCCATACGACGTCGCTCAATGCGTCCTCCTTGTTGACGCTGAAACCGAGCGAATAGGAGAACGAAGCAGTCTTGTTCTCTTTTTCGATGAGCGAGAGATAGGGGTTTTCCTCGTCTCCGTAGACGAGCCGCCATCCGCCGCGCTCGAACCCGTCGAGCGGCGCGGCGCGGCCGCTCTCCTCGACCCGCTCTTTCAGAAACGCCGCCCAGTCGTAGGGCGCGACGGCGTTAAGCCCAGCGACGACGTCTTCGACCGTATAGGTGAGCGGCGTCACACGCCCATCAGCGACGCCGAAAAACGCCCGCGCGAAATCATCGAGCGATTTGCGCCCGCCGGTGCGTTCGCGGATCAGCGTGTCGGCGTCGAGCCAGATCAGCAGTCCTTCCGAATAATAGTCCTCGCCGCGCTGCCACGAGCGCCAGGCCTGCGGCCGCCGTGCGAGAATGATCGGATCGTTGGTGGTGTCGACCAGCGGGCGCCAGGCGCGGCCGACGCGGTTTTCGTACGTCGCCGCCGTCAAGGCGAGCGCGGCGAGGGCGGTGTCGCGCGACCACATGCCGGACCGGGCGGCGAGAATCTGCCCCCAGTACTGCGTCATGCCCTCATAGACCCACAAGAGGGAGTCGCGCATCGGCACGTCATAATTATCCGTATAAAGATCGGCGCCGCGGCGGAACTTGCCGTTCCATGAGTGGGTGTATTCGTGCGGCAGCAGGTCCCAGTCGCCGGGCACGTTTTTCTGGTCGGTGAAATATTTGGCGCCCGGCGCGTTTTCGCTCGACTGGTGATGTTCGAGGCCGATTCCGCCAAGCTCGTCCGAAAGGGCGAGCAGGAAGTCGTAATGCTTGTAGTGACGCGCGCCGAACAAGCGGTCGGCCTGTTCGACAAGATTGCGGTGCAGTTTAAGCTGCGCGTCGGTGGGGACGATCAGGTCTTCGGAATCGGCGACCACATTAAGGTGCACAGAGGGTTTGCCGCCCGGATCGAGGTCGTAACGTCTGAAATGCGCGCCGGCGAACATCGGACTGTCGACGAGCGTTTCGAGATCGGTCTCGGCGAAGGCGACTGGCGCGGCGCCCGCCTTGCCGGATTGCGGCGTCAGGGCGCTGGCGAACGACCAGCCCTCCGGCAGCTTAATCGACGGTTTGATCCTGATGCCGCGCGCCGGGTACCCGGCGGGATAGAGAAGCATCGAGTTCCACTGCAGGTTGGCCATCTCGCGGGTCACCTCGATGCGCCCCTGCGCGCGCAGCGTCGAGCTCAGATATTGCGCCCTGACCTCGACCGTCTTCGCGCCCTCCGGCACGTCGATATGGAACGCATAGACGTTCACCGGATCGCGCCGCCAGGGAAGCGGCTCGCCGGCGACCGTGAAGCTGACGCCCGCGAATTTGTCGATCGGCCCGCGCGGCGCGTGGTTGCCCGGAAGCCACTGCGGATAGAGCAGGGTGAGCGGTCCCGCAGCCGCCACCGGAATGGTTTCCGTGATCGAAACGATGCGACGTTCGACGTCGCTCGCATCGATGTCGAGAGAGATGACGCCCGGGTAGGAGTCTTCGCCAGGACGCGGAACCGCAGGCGGAAACGGCGCTGTTGCGGGAGGAGGGGCGGATGCGGTTTGCGGCAGCGCCGCGGCGGGAAGGAGAAAAGCGCCGAGCGCGCAGGAAGCAATCAACAAACGCCGAACCGTCATCGTGGGCCGCCCCTTTTTTCGAAAGCCGGGATTGGGCCTTCGAAGGGCGCAGCTGTCAAGTTCGCATCTGCGTGATCGCGCCGCCCGTCAGGCGTCCGCCAGCTCTTTCGCCGCCAGCATTTCCTTCACCTTCGCGGCGAGCCCTTTCAGGGTGAACGGCTTTTGTATGTAACCGTCTCCTTCCAGCGCGTCCAACTGTTCGCGCACGGATGTTTCGGCGTAAGCCGACATGAAAATGACGCGGGACTTGAGCGCGCGCTCGGTGCGCGCCCGCTTGACGAGCGTCGGCCCGTCGATCACCGGCATCATCACATCGGTGATGATGAGATCGAAGCCTGCGCCGTCTTCCTCGAGCGTTTCGAGCGCCTCTTCGCCGTCGCCGACGGCCGTCACCTCGTAGCCGCAGTCTTCGAGCGCGGCGACAACGAAGTTCCTGACCGCGTCCTCGTCCTCGACGACGAGAATGCGCCCGGCGCCGGTGAGATCGACCGGTCCGGCGAAGGCCGCGACGGGTTCTTCAGCCGTCTCCTCGCCGACATAGGCCGGCAGGAAAATGCGGAACACCGCGCCCTTGCCGTCGCGCTCGCCGAGCACGATGGCCCCTTCCATCTGGCCGATGATGCCGTGAACGGTCGACAGGCCGAGCCCCGTGCCCTTGCCGACTTCCTTCGTCGTGAAGAATGGATCGAATATCTTGTCGGCGATATCGGGAGGCACGCCCGGCCCGGTGTCGGCGACCTCGATCAGCAAATGATCCTGCACCGCAAGACCGTTGACGGCGAGCTTGGCCATCTCCGCCGCAGGAACGAAACTCGTCGTGATGGTGAGCGAGCCGCCGGCTGCGCCCATGGCGTCGCGGGCGTTGACGGCGAGGTTCATCAGCGCCGTCTCAAGCTGATTCTTGTCGACCCTGACCGACGGCAACCCGCGGCCGTTGACGAGCTCGACCTTCACCTTCTCGCCCACCGCGCGGTCGAGGAAGCGGGCGAAATCCCGCAGGAGTTCGGTGATCGAAATCACCTCGCGCTTCAGGGTCTGCTTCCTCGAAAAAGCGAGGAGCTGCTTCGTCATGTTGGCGGCGCGCTGGGAATTTTCGCGGATCAGCACCAGGTCGCGGTAGGCGGGATCGCCCGCCGGATGACGCAGCATCAGCCGCTCGCAATTGCCGAGGACCACCTGCAGCAGATTGTTGAAGTCGTGCGCCACTTCCCCGGCGAGCCGGCCGATGGCTTTCAGTTTCTGGTCCTGCGCATGGTCTTCCTCCATGCGCTTCCGGTCGGTGACGTCCACCGAATAGAGCAGCGTGCGGCGCACTCCGTAGCCGCCGCGGCGACGGCGCACCGGCCGCGCATAAAGCGCGAAGGCGTGCGCCCCGCTCCCTTCGCCGGCGACCACTTCAACGGGGCGCGGCGAGCCGCCAGACGCCTGCTTCCGGCGGATTTCTGCGGCGAGTTCGTCAAGCGCTTCAGGCGCGAAGGATCGCGACAGCGGCGCGTTTTTCTTTGCGCCGCCAAAAACTTCCGTAAACGCCTTATTGGCCTCGATGATTCGGGCGTCGCGGCCGAATTCGCCTTCGACCACCGCGACTCCGAATGGAGCCTCGGCGATGTCGCCTGAGACGGAGATGGTCTCGGCCTCCTCTTTCTCCTGCTCCACCGCCATCTCGACGCAGACGAACCCTTCGCCGACGCCGCCGCGCCGGAAGGCGGTGAATATGGCGTCCGCCGGGTCGCCGTCGCGGCCCCGGATGCGCGCTTTATGCGGCGCGGCGTCGACTTGCCATAACTGGCGGGTCAGCTCGCCCGTCTCGCCGAGCACCACGTCGCCGATGGCGCGCAGGCTGGCGCGGTCGCGGCCGAGACAGTCGCGCATCGCCGCGTTCGCCCAGGCGATCTGCCCCGAGCGCTCGATAGCGAAAACCGGGCGCACATAGTCCGCATACGAAGCGGCGAGAGCGTCATGCTCCTCTTCCTCGACAGGCAGCTCGTGGAGGCGCCAGGCGACATGCTCGTCGGCGCCGGCGATGGGGCGCACCGATACTTCGAAACGGCGGCGGCGCCCGCCGTCCTTCAGTCCGATGAACTGATAGATGATTTCGTCTGCAGGAGCCGCCGACTTAGCGGCCCGGCAAAGCCGGAACAGCTTGGTCGCCTCGGCGCCCTGCTGCGCGAACAGCCGGTCGATGCGGGGTGGCAGACCTGCGGGGCCGACGACGCCCGCTTCCTGCGCCAGCTTCACATAGGCCGGGTTGGCGTAGGCGACGACGCCGTCGCGGCGGGTGATGAGCCGCGCGTCCTGGTCGACGTCGAGAACCTTTTCGGCGAGGCCGAGCGCGGTGAGCATTTCCGCGCCGGCGAGCTGCACCGCTTCCGCGCCGGACTTTCCCGACGCGCGGCGCAGCATGACGCCGGTAAAAAGAACCGGCGAGGAAAGCCTCGCCAGCGCCACGCCGAGCAGGAGAGCGACGATGAAAGTGACGCCGACCGCCAGCATCACTCCTGCGCCGCCCGGCGCGCCTCCCAGCGTGTAGGCGAAAATGACGGCGGCGGCGACGGCGGCGAGCACGCCGCCCCACAGGATCGCGAAGGTGACGATCTGCCAGGGGCCGGCGCCGGGCTTTTTCGCGCCTTCCGCCGCGGCGTCCGCCGGGGGGCGCTTGCTGCGCGCCTTCGATCTTGCCTCGCGTTCGGCCGCATCGAGCATGCGGGCGATCTCGGCGGGGCTCGCCGGACGCGGCGAGGGGGTTTCTCCGTCCATCGTGTCCTGAGCCTTACGGTTTGCGGCTGCGCGCGCCAAGGAAGTCTCCCGGTGAAGTCGAGAACCAGCGACTATGGGGTGGTTCGCGGAGGCCGGCCATAGACGCCGCCCCTACGAGACGCGCCCGAGACGTTAACGTCTGGTTAACGCAGACGGCCCGGCCGCTAGGCGGCCGCCGCTTACTGGCCTATTGTCGAACGGCGCAAACGACCCGCCCGTCGCGGCGAGCCGGCGCACTGGGGCCTTGTTCCATGGAAATGCAGCAGATCAGGTATTTCCTGGCGCTGTCGGAAACGCTGAATTTCACGCGCGCGGCGGCTGAATGCAATGTTACGCAGCCGGCCCTGACGCGCGCCATTCAGGCCCTTGAGGCCGAACTGGGCGGCGATCTCATCCGCCGCGAAGGGCGTCAGTCGCACCTCACCGAGCTAGGCCGGCGCATGCTGCCGCTGATGCAGCAATGTTTCGACGCCGCCACGTCGGCGAAAGCGCTGGCCAAGGCGGTGCAGTCAAGCGACATCGCCCCGCTCTCCATCGCCATCTCCAACAGCGTCAACATCTCGCTCCTGGTGTCGCCGTTCTCCGAACTGTTCCGCGCCTATCCCGGCGCGCAGCTGAAAATCCGGCGCGGCAGCCCGCGCGAAATCGTCGACCTTCTGAAAGACGGCGAGGCCGAGATCGCCATTGCGGGACCGCTTGGCGACGCCTGGGAGCGACTCGACCGCTGGCCGATGTTTTCGGAAGAGATCGAGCTCGTGGTCAACGCCGATCATCCGCTCGGCGCGCGAAACGACCGCGAGGTCGACGCCGCCAGCCTCGCCGGCGAGCCCCTGCTCAGCCGCGTCGAATGGGAGACCGCCGAAGCGCTCACTGAAAAGCTGCGCGACAGGGGGCTCGCTCCGGAAGCCGCGCATCAAGTTGAAACGGATACGGATCTTCTGGCCTTGCTCGAGGCCAACGCCGGCATCGGCTTCGTGCCGAAAAGCGCCCCCAGCTCCCCGCAGATCCGGCGGCTTTGCGTCAAGGATCTAGACCTCGAGCGCACGGTCGAAGCCTACGCCGCGGCTGGCCGAATGCGGTC
The DNA here is from genome assembly GCA_036337175.1 of Pseudomonadota bacterium. GTDB lineage: Bacteria > Pseudomonadota > Alphaproteobacteria > Caulobacterales > Parvularculaceae > Amphiplicatus. The sequence continues at coordinate 250,200 of JAYZEQ010000002.1, read as the reverse complement.
TTCGATCGCCACGACCCTGCTCAATCTCTTGCGCGCCACCGACTGGTCGGAGTTCGGCGTCAGCGAGCCCGCCTGATCGCCGCCAGCAGGTCGTCTATCTCCATGCGCCGGCGATAGTCGGGATCGAGCGATCGCGTCACGATGACGCCTTCCCTGTCGAGCACGAACGTCGCCGGCACCGGCATGATCCAGGCCCCGTTGCCCTGATAGTGCGGCACATGCCAGCCGGCGGAGTCGATCAGCCTCTCCATCTCGGCGCCCACCCAGATCGCAAGATTCAGCGACAGCGCGTAGCCGTTGTCCATGTCGGATAGGATCGGGAACCCGGCTCCCGCTTCGCTTTTCAACGCCGCGTTGAATCGGCGGCGTTCAGGGGCGATGACGACGATCTTAGCATCGAGCGAGCTCGCCTCGTCCTCGATCTCGGCGAGCCCGACCGCGTTGAGCCGGCAATAAGGGCACCAATGGCCGCGCACGAACGAAACGGCGACCGGGCCCTCGCCAAGAAATTCGACGAGCGCGCGAAGACGGCCCGTTTCGTCAGGCAGAAGGAATGACGGCAGCATCTCGCCGGGTTTTGGGGCGGCGGCGCCGGCGGCCTGCGCCTGCAGGCGGTCGACCATGCGGTCGACGGCGTCGGCGAAAACATCCGACAGCGCGCGAACCCGGTCGGCGATCACCTTCATTCGTTCGTTCAGCGGCGCGTCGAGCGCGACCGCCTCCCTGAAGGCTTTCTCAAGCTCCTCGACGAGCTGGCTGTCGGACATGGCGAGCATTCCAAAAAAACCGCCGGCCTCATTGTACCGGGCCAGTCGGCCCGGTCTATCTCGCCGGCGGCTCGGCGCAGCACCATGACTTTTCCGCATGGCGTGGATGCGGAAAGGGCATGGCGCGCCTTCGACGCAGGCGTCCGGTTCGTTCCAGCCGAACCATAGCCGGGACGCGCCGGAACCGCCCAATGCCGCTTGCGCATGACTGCGATGGAGGGGCCGCATTCGCCGCTTTCATGGCCGGCCCAGCTTGACAATTTAATTGATTAAGTATTCAATCAATTATAAATCCTCGGAGACGCCCGACTTGGCCCGCCGTCCTTACAAGCAGAAACGCCGCGCCGAGGCTGCGGAAGAAACCCGCCGGCGCATCGTCAGGGCGACATTCGAGCTGCACGGAGAGCGCGGCATCGCCGCCACCACCATGAAAGACATTGCGGAAAGAGCGGATGTGAGCGTCGGCACGGTCTATCACCATTTCCCGACTTACTCGGACGCCATCAAGGCGTGCGGCGCCTATTCCATGTCGCTCGCTCCGTTGCCGGACGAAACCCTGTTCGACGGCGCGAGCGGACGTGCGGAACGGATCGCCCGGCTCGTTCTCGCCTGTTTCGACGCCTACGAAAAGATCGGCGCTTTCGACTGGGTGCGCCGCGACAGCCACGTCGATCCGCTGCTCGCCGCGGTCGTCGAGGAAGAGGAAAACACGCGCCAGAGCCTCGCCGCCCTGGCGCTCGGGTCGCGGCGAAACGCGCGCACCCGTCATGTCGCGGCGATGTGCGATGTCGGCGTGTTCACCGCGTTCGCGCGCGCAGGTCTCTCGGCGCAACAAGCCGCATCCGTCGTTGCGGAAATGATCAATGCCTGGCTCGCCGCCGGAGACCCGCCGGCCGCAAAAAACTAAAGGATGAGCTTTATGGAAACCCGAGTTCAGGAAATCGCCGACCGCGTCTACCGGCTTTCGACTTTCGCGTCGGACGTCGCGCCGCCGGCCGGCTTCACGTTCAACCAGTTTCTCGTCGACGCCGACGAACCGCTGCTGTTTCACTGCGGCCACCGGTCGATGTTTCCATCCATCTCAGCGGCGGTCGCCAAGATCATGCCGCTGAACAAACTGCGCTGGCTATCGTTCAGCCATTTCGAAGCGGACGAGTGCGGCGCCAGCAATCAATGGTTCGCCGCCGCCGGCCACGCGCAGATCGTACACGGAGAAGTCGGCTGCGACGTCTCCCTCAACGATTTCGCCGAGCGCGCGCCGCGTCCGCTCGCCGACGGCGAGATTCTCGATCTTGGCGGCCGCCGCGTCCGCCTCATCGCCACGCCGCACGTGCCGCACGGCTGGGACGCGATCATGCTGCACGAGGAAGAGACCGGCGTGCTGTTCTGCAGCGACCTCGTCGGCCAGGTGGGCGACGGCCCGGCGCTCGGCGGCGACGAAATCGTCGAAGCGGCGCTCGCGGCCGAAAGCATGTTCCAGTCGGTCAGCGTGACGCCGATTTTCGGCGCGACCGTGAACAGGCTCGCCGACCTTGCCCCGAAGACCCTGGCGATCATGCACGGGTCGTCGTTTTCGGGCGATTGCGCCCGCGTGCTGCGAACGTTTGGAGCCGGGCTCGAAGCGCAAGCGAAAGCCCGCTCCGCCTAGCGCCGCGCCTCGCGCGCCTTGCCCAGCACGTAGCCGATAACCTTGGCGACCGCCTCGTAATGCTCGACCGGAATTTCCGCGTCGAGATCGGCGGCGGCGAACAGCGCCCGGGCGAGCGGCGGATTCTCCACCACCGGCACGCCGTTGTCGTTGGCGACCTGACGCATGCGGAGCGCCGTCTCGTCGGCGCCCTTGGCGACGCACACCGGCGCGCCCTCCGAGCCTTCCTCGTAATTCAACGCGACGGCGTAGTGGGTCGGGTTCATGACCAGCACCGTCGCATCCTTCACAGCGACCAGCATGCGCCGGCGCGCGCGCGCGTCGCGCTGCGAGCGCAGGCGGCCGCGGATCAACGGGTCGCCCTCCGTCTCTTTCATCTCGCGCCGCACCTCCTCGCGGGTCATCCGCAGGCGCTTGCGCCAGCTGTGACGCTGAAAACCGTAGTCGAGCGCTGCGATCACCGACATGGCGGCGATCGTCAGAGCAAGGAGCTTCAGCATCTCGCCGCGCGCGATGGCGAGCAGCTCGCGCTCGCTGGCGTAGAGCAGCCCGACCAGAACGTCGCGCTGCGGCCACATCGCATAGACGAGGATGGAGCCGACGATGACGAGCTTGAAGACGCCCTTGGTGAAGTTGAAAAGGCCGGACGGCCCGAAAATCCGCTTGAAGCCGGCGAGCGGGGACAGTTTCGACAGTTTCGGCTCGATGCGCGCCGTGGTGAACACCGGCCCCGCCTGGACAATGTTGCCGAGCAGCGCGGCGGCGACGAAGATCAGCGCCAGCCCCGCCCCGATAGCGCCGAGCCGCATGGCGACGGCGCCGAACAGACGGGTCAGCGCCGCGCCGTCGGTGGCAAATTCATGGGGGTGATCGAGAAACGCCGCGCCGGTCCTGGCGAGATCGCTCGCGGCTGGCCCCGCGACAAGCCAAAGCGACAACGCTCCCGCGACGAGCATGGCGCCGGCGATCAGCTCCTGGCTTTTCGGCGCGTCGCCCTTCTTGCGCGCCTCTTCGAGCCGCTTCGGCGTCGGCTCTTCTGTGCGCTGCAGATGATCGGCGTCGTCGGCCATGGGCTCATCTCAGAAATTGCGCGAGGAACTCTTCGAAAGCGCCGAGGAAAACGCTCATCATCAGGCCAGTCGTCAGCATCAGGAGCATCAGGCCGATGGCGAGATTGGCCGGCATCAGCATGAAGAACACCTGCGCCTGCGGCATCAGCCGGTTCAGAACGCCGGCGCCGATATAGAAGACGAGGCCGAACAGCACGAACGGCGCGGCCAGACGCAGGCCAAGCGAGAAGGCGGCCGAGAGCGTCGAAATCATCGCCTCCGCCATGTCGCCGAACGACGGCGGGACGCCGGGCGCCATGAGCGCATAGGAATCGGACAGCGCCGCGAGAAGCAGATGATGCAGGTCTGAAGCGAAAATCATCGTGGCGCCCAGCACTGCAAGGAAGCCGCCGACGATCGCGCCCTGCAATTGCTGGGTCGGATCGAAGATCTGCGCCAGCGACAACCCCATCTGCAGGGCGATGATCTGGCCGGCGACATTGAGGGCGCTCATCATCACCCGCGCCGCGAGACCGAGAAACGCCCCGGCGAGAATCTCGCCGAAAACGATCGCCGCCATTGAAAGCGTATCGCCCGACGCCGCCCAGGCGGGATAGTGCTTGGCGGCGACCGGCGCGAAAACGAGAGCGACGGCGAGCGCGGCGGCGAGCCTCAATCGCGGCGACAGCGAAAAATCGCCGAACGCGGGGGCCGTCATAAACAGCGCGCCGACGCGGCAGAACACGGCGAAGACGATGAACACATCGACCGGCAGCGCCGCGAGCATCGCCGACGGCGTCATGAAACGCCGCCTGCGGCGATCATCGCATAGAGCCTGACGGCGAACCCGCCGAGCGCCGCGCCCATGAAGGGCAGCGCCAGCGCGATGACGATGAACATGACGACGATGCGCGGCACGAAAACAAGCGTCATCTCCTGCACCTGCGTCAGCGCTTGCAGCAGCGCGATGACGAGGCCGACGACGAGGCCGGCGAGCATGGCGGGGCCGGCGACCTGCAAGGTCACCCAGAAGGCCTCCCGCGCGATTTCCAGAATCTCCGCGCCGCCGTTCATTGAATCCCTTTCCCGGCCCGATAGAGTGAGCCCGGCAGATTTTGCCGCCCGTCTGGTTAAGGCGGGGTGTCGGGAAGGTTAGCGGGAGGTTAACCGCCGCTTGGGAGCAGGACGATGAACGCAGCGCCGTTTCGTCTCAAAGGTCTCGATCATGTGGTGCTGCGTGTCGCCGACCTCGAGCGCTCGCTCGCCTTCTATATCGGCGCGCTCGGCTGCACGCTGGAGAAGGAGCAGAAGGCGATCGGCCTCGTCCAGCTCCGCGCCGGAAGGTCGCTGATCGATCTCGTGCCGGTGAGCGGCAGGCTCGGAAGCATGGGCGGCGCGCCGCCGGGCGCCGAGGGGCGAAATCTCGATCACTTCGCCCTCGCTATCGAGCCCTATGACGAGGCGGCGCTGCGCGCCCATCTCGAACGGCTCGGGATCGAGGTTCCCGAATCCGGAATGCGTTACGGCGCGGAAGGCGAGGGCCCGTCGGTCTATGTCCGCGATCCGGACGGCAATGTCGTCGAACTGAAAGGTCCGGCCGTCTCGCCGCCTGTTTCTTCAGTATAGAAATAAATACAAAACGGCCCCGCCGGCCCTGGGGGAGAGAGCGGCCGGCGGAGCCTTTCGCCGGAGAGAGACCAGCCGGCGAAAACGAACAGCCGCCTCAGGCGAGGCCGCCATTGGCGCCGATATTCTGCGCCGATATCCAGCCCGCCTCGTCGCTCGCCAGAAACGCTACGACGCCGGCGATGTCTTCCGGTTCGCCGAGGCGGCCGAGCGACGCCATCGACGCCATGCGCTGAAGGTCGGCCTCGCTTTTTCCTTCCATGAACAACTCTGTCTTGGTCGGCCCCGGCGACACGACATTGACGGTGATGCCGCGCGCGCCGACCTCCTTGGCGAAAATGCGGGTCATCTGCTCGACCGCCGCCTTGCTGGCGCAATAGCTCGCATAGGTCGGCAGCAGAAGCCGCGTCGTCGTCGAAGAGAAGTTGACGATGCGGCCATTGTCGGCGAGGCGTTTTGAGGCTTCGCGCAGGGCGTAGAATACGCCCTTGACGTTGATGTCGAAAAGCCGCTCGAATTCTTCGTCCGTCGTCTGATCGATGCGCCTGTAAAGGATGATCCCGGCGTTGTTGACGAGAATGTCGGCGCGGCCGAAGCGGTCGATGGCGGCGTCGAACAGCGCCGACACGTCGGCCGCCTTGCCGACGTCGGCCCTGACGGCGACCGCCTCGCCGCCATTCGCGGCGATCGCTTCGACCACCGCGTCGGCGGCGTCCTTGCGGCCGGCGTAATTGACGACGACTTTAGCGCCGTCTTTCGCGAGGCGTTTGGCGATGGCCGCGCCGATGCCGCGCGAAGAGCCGGTGACGATGGCGACCTTGCCTTGAAGCGGCGACATTGGGGTTCTCCTGTGAAAGCGCGGCCCGCGCCCGAGGTGCGTGCCGCTTCTTCGGCTACAGATCCTGGCGGACCGGCCGCACGATCACTTCGTTGACATCGACGTCGTCCGGTTGCGACACCGCATAATCGACGGCCCGCGCGATGGCGTCCGGCGACAGCGCGATCTCCCTCAGGCCGGCGAGGAATTCGCGCGTTTCTCCGTGCGAAATGTCATGACCGAGCTCGGTGGCGATGGCGCCCGGGGAAATCGTCGTGACACGGACATTCTTGAGTTCCTGGCGCAACCCTTCGGAGATCGCCCGCACCGCGAATTTCGTCGCGCAGTAAACCGCGCCGGTCGGAAACACCACATGCCCGGCGACCGACGAGACGTTCACGAAATGCCCGGAGCCTTGACGCTCGAACACGGGCAAGGCCGCCTCGACGCCGTTGAGCACGCCCTTGATGTTGACGTCGATCATGCGGTCCCACTCGTCGGCCTTGAGGGCCGAGACCGGCGACAGCGGCATGACGCCCGCATTGTTGACGATGACGTCGAGCCGTCCGAAACGCCCGACGGCGAAGTCGACAAAGGCTTTGACGCTCGCGCGGTCGGTCACGTCGAGCGTCTGGAACTCCGCTTCGCCGCCCGCTTCGCGGATTTCCCTGACGAGCATGGCGAGACGGTCGGCGCGGCGGGCGCCCACGACGAGTTTGGCGCCCCCGGCGGCGAGGCGCTTGGCGGTCGCTTCGCCGATGCCGCTGGAGGCCCCGGTGACGGCGATGATTTTGGCTGTATCGGTCATTTCTCTCTTCCTTTCGGCGCCGGCTCTAGTTGCCGCCGGCGTGAGCGGAAGATGGGGCGGCGGGGCCGCGCAGCGGTAGACAGATGCTGCGAGATGATTGCCTGATCCTATTTAGTTCGCTGATTTCTGTTTCCCGGCGCGCAGCGCCCGCCTACTTTCGCGACTGGCATTCTGAAGCCATAAATCCTGCCATGCCGGCTTTGTGCGCAAGGAGATGACAATGTCAGGCCATGAGAAGCTCGCCGCCTTGATTGACAAACACGCGCCCACTGATGGCGTTCATGCAACGGCGATCCCGCGCCTGCAGCTTATCCGCGCCTCCGCCCCTTCCGAACCGATGCCCATTCCGTACGAGCCGGCGGTGTGCATTGTCGCGCAGGGCGAGAAAAAGGCGATCCTCGGCGGCGCCATCCTTCGCTATGACCCCGCCAAGTACCTCGTCGTCTCCGCCGAAGTGCCGGTCGTCTGCCATGTGACGAAAGCATCCCGCGCCTCGCCCTATCTCTGTCTGCGGCTCGATCTCGACCTGTCTGCGCTCGGCGCGATGATGCTGGAGTTCGGCATCGAGCCCGTCCGCGGCGACGCGCCGGGGCCGGCGCTCGCCCTGAGCGCGGCGACGCCGGAGCTGATCGACTCGGCGGCGAGATTGATCAGTCTCCTCGACACGCCGAAAGACACGCGCGCCCTGTCGCCGCTCGCCGAACGCGAGATCCTTTACCGGCTGATGACCGGCGAGCAGGCCGACAAGATCCGTCAGGTCGCCGTCGCCGATTCCAAACTCGCGCAGGTGAGCCGCGCCATCCGCTGGATCAAGGCCAATTACGCGAAGCCTTTTCGCATAGAGACGGTCGCCGCCGAGGCGCGCATGAGTCCGTCGGCGCTGCACCAGCATTTCAAGGCGGTGACGGCGATGAGCCCGCTGCAATATCAAAAGCAGCTCCGGCTGCAGGAGGCGCGCCGCCTGCTGCTGCTCGAAGCGGTCGACGCGGCGAGCGCCGCTCATCGCGTCGGCTACGAGAGCCCCTCGCAGTTCAGCCGGGAATACGCTCGCGCCTTCGGCGCGCCGCCCATGCGCGACATCGCTAGACTGAAAACCGCGCCGCCGCCCGCGCTCGGCGCCTGATGTCAACGGTTCGTCGTGGGAGTCGCCCCAATATTCATAGGCGGCAAAGCGAGAAGGCCCGCCGCGCCGCTCACGGCTTAAACTTCCGAAAGCAGCACCGCGCGAACCGGCGGAGAGCAAGGTTTTTCGCCGAATAGCCTTGCCGAAAGTTACTCTAAAATTTGTTTAATCCGCATACCGCTTTTCTCGCCCGCCGGACGTGCATAGGCTTCAGCGCATGTCGGATGTTCTTCCGTATCCGATGTTTTTCATAAGCGCGCCGCAAGGCGCCGCAGTAAAGCGTAGCAGAAAGGAAACCCCATGCTCACCCGCATTATCGCCGCCTCGGCTTTCGTCTTCGCGGCTTCGGCCGCCAACGCGCAGCAGCAGGTCGATTTCGCCAGCGTCGACACGGACCAGTCGGGCGGCCTGTCTTTCTCGGAAGTGCAGGCGATCTCCGCCAGCGCCACGCAGGACGAGTTCACGAAATACGACACGGACGGCTCGGGCGAACTCTCCGAAAGCGAGTTCGACGCCTGGCTCAACCCGACGCCCCAGTAAGGCTTCGACAACCCTCCCGGCCAGCCGCCCCGCTGGCCGCGCCCCCCGGCCTTCCGGCGCGTTCCGCCGGAGGGCCGGACTTTCATCCGCAACCGCCGGCTAGATCGGCATCCGCATGATTTCCTGATAGGCCTCGATGACGCGGTTGCGGACGGCTATGGCTGTCTCAAGCGCCGCTTCCGCCGCCGAGATCGCGGTGACGACGTCGACCAGGCTCGCCTTTCCCGCCGCGACCTGCATCGCCGCGCCCTCGCCGGCTTTCATTGTCGCCCCCGTCTCGGCGATCGCCTGCGTCACCAGTCCCGAAAAGTTGGGTCGCTCGGCCTCGTCGACGCGCGGCGCCTCCGCCCCTATGCGGGCGATGTTCTGATAAAACTCGGCTGCTTTCAGCGCGTCGACCGCCATCGCCTTACTCCAGTATTCTCAGGGTCGCCGCGCTCATCGTGCGGATCGTGTCGAGCGCGCCGAGATTGGCTTCGTAGCTGCGCTGCGCTTCCCGCAAGTCCATCATTTCGATCAGCGGGTTGACGTTGGGCAGCTGCACGTAGCCTTCTTCGTCCGCAGACGGATGGCCCGGATCGTATTTCAGCGTGAACGCCGACGGATCGAGCGCGATGCGCGTCATCTCCACGAGATTGGCGCCGCTCGTCCGGTCGAGCCGGCTCGCGAACACCGGCGTCTGGCGGCGGTAAGGATCGAGCCCCGGAGCCTCGGCGGCCGACTGGGCGTTTGCGAGGTTCTCCGCGACGACCCGGATGCGCCCCGACTGCGCCCGCATGCCCGAAGCCGATACCTGCATCGCCGTCGATAGATCGTCCATGGCTTACTCCTACCTTCCGCCGCGCGCCGCCAGCCGGATCATATCGACCGCCTTCCTGTAGACGGAGGAGACGAGCTGATAGTCCTGGCGCGTCTGCGACAGCTTCATCATCTGGGTTTCGATCGACACGCGGTTTCCGTTGAGGGAAACGTCGGGATCTGGCGAAGCTTCGGCGCGCGGCGGCGAGGCGGCGCCGTTCGCGCGCGTCATATGCCGGGGATCGCTGACGCGCATGGCCGGCGCAAGATGGTTTGCAAACTTTTGCGGCTTGAGATCGCGCGCCGCGTAGCCCGGCGTATCGGCGTTGGCGATATTCTCCGCAATCACGCCGGAGCGCGCAGCGAGAAATTCGAGACGCCGGGCGAGACCGGCGAGCAGCGGCGAATTTGTCGGGTCCATCGGCGCCTTCCTCTTCGCCGTGCAGCATCCTGCGTCATGGTTAAGCGCGCGTTGACGGACGCGCGCACTGGCGCCGGCGGCCCCGCCGGGTTAAAAAATCCTTACACGGCGCCCGGCGCCGTTCTCCCGGAGGATCGTCCGCTTGGCAAAGAAACTTGGTCTCGTGCTCGGATCGGGCGCGGCCCGCGGATGGGCCCATTTCGGCGTCATCAAGGGGCTTGAGGAGATGGGCCTCAAGCCGGACGTGATCGCCGGCTGTTCGGTCGGCGCGCTGGTCGGCGGCGCCTATCTTCTCGGCGTCATGGAAGAGTTCGGCGCCTGGGCGCGCGAACTGAAGCCGCTGTCGGCCTTGCAGAGCTTCACGTTCGGCGTGTCGCGCGGCGGCCTCGTCAACACCGCGCCCGCCTTCATGGCGTTCACCGGCTACGACAGGAATATCGAGACGCTCGGCGTCAAATTCGGCGCCGTCGCCGCCGATCTCGGCACCGGCGAGGAAGTGTGGCTGACCGAAGGCTCGGTCATCGAGGCGACGCGCGCCTCCTCGGCGATCCCGGTGATCTTTCACGCGGTGCGGCGCGAGGGGCGCTGGCTGGTCGACGGCGCGCTCGCCAATCCGACGCCCGTGTCGCTCGCCCGTCATCTCGGCGCCGATGTGGTTATCTCCGTCGATCTCAACGCAGTGCCGCGCGTGCTGCACCGGTTTTCCGGCGGCCGGGAACAGCCAAGCGACTCGCAGCTTTTCGATTCGGCGCCGCCGCTGGAAGACGCCCACAGGGCGGACGGCAAGCCCAGTCTCGGTCCTTCCGTATCGAAACTCATCAATGACACGCGCAGCCTCATCGACCGGCAGATCGACATGGCGAAGCAGAAATCCCTGTCACGCCCCAAACTGTTCGAAACCGCCTACGCCGCCGCCGACATTTTCCAGATGCAGCTTTCAAGGGCCCGCGCCATCGCCGAGCCGCCTGACGTCACGCTCGAGCCGGACGTCCGCCACGCCATGCCCAACGCCTTCGACCGCGCCGACGAGTTCATCGCCGAGGGCCGTCGCGCCCTGTTCGACAAGCGCCGCCAGATCGAAGCGCTGATGCGATAGGCGCAGCAGGGCGGCCTTTCCCCTATGGCGGGGGCGACAAGCCGCCCCCCTTTCTCTATGCTCGGCCGCGCAAGGGGCGGCGCTCTCTCCTGCGTCGCAGATGTATGAGACTGCGGTATCATCTGCCGCGGGCGGATCTGCGCGATTTCGTCCGGGCATATTACCTGTTCGAGACCGACGAGCGGACGGTGCAGCCGATCGCGGCCGAAATAGGCAATGTCCGCTGCCTGCTCTCGGGCGGCGGCTGCTTTCACATGCCTGACGGATCGCGCGAGCCGTTTTCGCCGCTGACCCTGCTCGGCCCCACCATGGGCGCCTACCTTATGGAAGCCGAGCCGGGCACGCGCGCCTTCGGCGTCGGCATTCTGCCGCGCGGCTGGGGGATCCTTCTCGGCGTTGCCGCCGAGGAACTGGCCGACCGGATCATCGACTTCATGACCATCGCCGGCGCGCCGGCGAGAGCAACGGCCGAAGAGATCAGGAACGCGTCGACCTTGCCGCAAATGGCCGCCGCCGCCGATCGCTTTTTCGCACGCGAACTTGGCCGCCGCGCGCGGCGCAGGGCCTATCCGTGGGCCCTCGAGCGCTGGCTGACCGACAGCGACGATCTCGGGCTCGACGCTCTTACCGACATGATGGACATGTCGCGGCGGCAGATCGACCGTATCTCCAAGCAGTTTTTCGGGGCCTCGCCGAAAATCCTGCAGCGCAAATACCGGGTCTTGAGGGCCGCCGACCGCATCCAGTTCGACCACGCCGCCAACTGGCTCGACGCGGCCGGCCCTGCCTTCTACGATCAGTCGCATTTCATCAAGGAATTCAAGACCTTCATCGGCGCGACGCCGGGCGAATACGCCCGCAACCAGGCGGCCCTGACCGCCGCCATCCGCTCCGGGCGGCGCGACCTCGGACGCAGCCCGCTGTCGAGGCTCTGACAGCGCACCGCCGCGACGACGGCGATGGCCAGTTTTTCCTATATCCGGTTCTCAGACTGCTCCTAGGGTTTCCATACCCGGGGAGAGCAGACCGCCCCTTGCAACGCGGACTAGTTAGCCGGGGACAGACTACCTGGGGGAGAAATGCGGCGCCGGATGGGGAGGGAGAGCCTCGTCCGGCGGCGCAGGTCTTTGCGCGCCGCCGTCCGTTGAGGATCGCGCTCAGAAAAGGCCGAACAGCTTCTTTTTCCGTCCGCGCTTCGGCGTTCCGTCCTCGTCGCCATAGTCGGCGAAGCGCCGCGACACCCGCGCTTCCGTCGCCTTCAGCCCGCGGATGAGATCGCGCGCCGCTTCCGGCGCGCCGGCGTCCTCCGCCTCCGGGCTGAGCGGCGCCGGGGGGGCGTAGGCGGCGCCGCCGCGGGCCCGCTTCTGCGCCAGCTTTTGTTCGTGCGCGGATAGCCGGCCCTTCAGCGCCGCGAAAGCGGCCTCCGCCGGCGGCGTAAAGCCCTCGGGCAGAAACTGACTGTCTGTCGTTTCGCGCGCCGGACGGCCGGGCGTCGGGATGTTGTCGACGCCGCCGCCGGTCAGCCGGCGCGTCGTCGCGCCTTCGAAGCCGCCCCAGATCTGTTTCAAGCGTTCGCCCATATGCGCCTCAGAAATCCGGTTTGTCGCGTTTCATTTCCAGCCCGCCGTTGCGGGTGATGACCGCCACGTCGATCGGCCCGCCCACTGTCTCGATGGCGTGCATGACTTTCTGCTGGAAGGAATTGAGCTTGATGAGCGACGCCGCCGTCTCGCCGAGCTCGCGCTTCGGCAGCGAGCCGATGGCGCGATAAATCGGCCGCGTATGCACCGCGTACTGATAGCTGTCGATGGATTTGAAAAACTCGCGAAGCGCCGCGCCCATATTGTTCTGACTGTAGTCGCGGAACAGCGCCTGGCGTTGCGTGTCGGTCATTGGCGCTCGCTGGATGACGTCGGTGACGAGGTTCATCGACAGCTTCAAGGTCTCGCCGAACATGAAGTGCCGGAGATACTGGTCCATGCCGGTGAGGAAGGTGCGGATCATGCGGTCCTGCGCGAAGGGCTGCACCACCGGCCCGCCGTCCGACGTCATGTCGGCGGCGCGGTCCTGCTTGCGCTTCAGGATGCCGAGCACCACCGACGAGGTGAGATAGGAGCGCATCGACGGAAACTTGTCGCGCGCCCCGAAGCCGGCGAACACGACGCCCGTATAATGCTCGAAAAACGCATCCTTGACGACGGAGAGGACGGCGATTTCGCGCAGCCGCTCGCGCGTCGCTTCCGACACCGCCAGTCCCGGGTAGTCGGATTTCAGGGTGACGATGAGGCTTTCGATGAGCTGCTCGATCTCGGTCCTGTAGCGGCGGCGCACCTGCTCGCCCATGCCTTTCGGGAAACAGGCGAGATCGGAGCGCGGCGCGTCGTCCGGATAACGGCCGTAGTCGGCGAACAGCTCGTTGACGACAAACTCGAAAATCGACGTCAGATGCTCCCTGACGCGCGCGCCGTTGCTCTCGGCGTATTTCTTCACCTGATAGTCGAAGTCCTCGGCGATGACCGTGAACACCACCGCCACATGCTTGAAGAATTCCGTATCCTGATGGTCCGGCGGAAACAGCTCCGGGTTGCCTGAGAGAAACGCCATGAAGTCTTCGGCGTAGGCCTCAAGCGTATCGAGCGAGCGCCCGCGCGAGGCTTCGCGGTAGAGCGAGATCACCGTCTCCCACGGCGTCGACATGATTTCGGCGTTGTTATAGATCATCACCGCGACCGGCTGGCCGTCGACCAGCGGGAACAGCTTGTCCACCGAATTGTAGGTCTTGATGTACTGGTGGCCGGAAATAGTGACGGCGCTGTCCGCGGCCATCGCCACCGCTTGGCGATTCATCAACACGACTTCGGACGTCATCTGCCCCTCAATCCCGGAAGACCCCAAACCCCGCCGGCAGCCCGGCTCCCCAATGCGCCGGCCGCCCGGCGCGGATGTTAACGGCAAAAGCCGGGGTTGGGAACGCTGGCCTCGGGCGGGCCTGCGAAAGCCGGCGATCGGGCGCGAATCCGGTCGGTGGGAATAAACCGGCGAAGGGTCCGTTTTTGCTCACGCGTCTGTGCGCAGGCGCGATGAAAGGGTGACGGGCGCGGCTTCGGCCGGCCGCCTAAATCCCGCCTTAATCGGACCCGCCCGGAACCGTTCGGGCCGGCTCGAAAGTTGAATCGAGGCTCTCAGGAGCGCGCCATGACACTCGGACCCGCCGCCGTCACGCTGATCGGCTTCATCGTCTCCATCGCCGCGATCACGGGCGTTTTCCTGCTGTCGCGGGCCGCCGCCGCGTTACGCCGCAAGGAGTCGCGATTTCCCAGCCTCGGGTGAACCGCGTTAACCACAAGCTCATAAAACTTAAGAGAGTTTTTCCGAAATTGCGGCGGAATGGCGGCAGGGAGAAGGAGGCCGCCATGTTGGTTACGCCAGCCACGGTCATTCTGGTGGGGTTCGTCGGCGCGATGGTTCTGATCGCCGGCACCTTTCTTGTTCAGTGCGGCGTCGCCCGCGCCACGCGGCGCAGGCCGGATCTCGGCTGACGCGCTCAGTGTGAAGTCGGGATGTAGCTGAGGTCTGGCCGGTAGGCCCAGATCTCGCTGTCGATCTTGCCGATCGAACGGGCGAGGGCGGCGACATCCGCGTCGTCAGCCTTGTAGGCGGCCCTGATCAGATCCCCGAAAGAAATCCCGCGCCCGGCGAACGAAGCCCAGTCGCTCCGCGGCGCAAGCAGCATGTAGCCCGGCGCCGGCGCGCCGGGACCCGCCCTGTACCAGGCGAGCGGCGCGTTCGACTTCGGCAGCGACGCGAGGCGCTTTTCGAACGCCGCCGCCTCGGCCGGCGCGACCTCCAGAAAATATGCGTCGAGATAGCGGCTCGGGTCGCGATCCTCCAGCGTCAGCGCCGTGCTGGGCCCGCGCCATAGTTCGTAGACGGCGTATCGCGTCGGCGAGGCGTAGGGCGCGACATGTTCCGTGAAGTGCGCGCCGTCTTCCTTCAGCGCCGGGCGTGCATCAACCTCGGCGAAATCGGCGCCGAAGGTTCCATCGACGAAGGCGCCGACTCGCGCCCCGGCGACGACGTACCAGCCGTACCAGACGAGCCGGTCGTTCCGCCCTCTGTGCCAGTCGAGATGCGCCTGGTAGCCGGCTTCGAACGCCTCGCCTTCGCCTCGGTCGATCTCGTAGGCGTAAAGCAGGGCCGCGCCGCCATCGCCGGCGACCGCGGCCGGGACGGAATTGACGAGGGCGGCGGTCAAGGCGGCGGCGATCATGCGCATATGCTTCCTCCACAGCTGTTCGGCATGGTTTGGGCGATGTTGATTGCTTCGACAATTTCGAAGAAAATTCCTTTTCATTCGAAAAAATAGAATTATGGAAAATCTCAATCTACGCCGCGCCACCACCTTTCACGCCGTCGCCCGGGAAGGCGGCGTCGCCGCCGCGGCGCGGGCGCTCAACAAGTCGCCGTCGGCGGTGCATCACGACATCGCCCAGTTTCAGAAAGAGGTCGGGGCGCCGCTGCTTGAACGCGCGGGGCGCCGACTGACGCTGACGCCGGAAGGCCGCGTGCTGTTCGAAACCATCGGCCGCGCCATCGACGAGATCACGCGCGTGCGCTCGCGCATCGCGGCCGGGGCGGAAGCGGCCGCGCCGCTGCGCGTCGCCTGCGTTTCGGGGTTCGGACGCTATCGTCTGGCGCCGCGCCTTCTCGCCGCAGCCGGTCCGCACCGGCCCGTCGAACTCATTTTTGGCGCTCATGAAACCGTGCTCGCAGCACTGGTGTCGGGACGCGCTGATTACGGCGTCACCTATCGCGAGGTGTGGGCGACGCCAGTCCGCTCGCAGCAGATCGCCGAGGAAGAGCTGGCGCTGATCGCGTCGAAGACAGCGAGCCTCCCGAAAGGCTTCGAGGCTCTCGAACGTGCGCCGTTCATTTCCTACGACGAGTACGAATATGTCTTCGCGCGCTGGTTCGACGCGGCGTTCGCGCGCCAGCCGGCGCCGCTTCGCATCCTCGATCACATGTCGGAAATGGAAGAGGCGATAGAGAGCTGCGCCGCCGGGCGCGGCGTCACGATCGTTCCCGCCGATGCGCAGAAGACCGGCCCGTGGCGCGACCGGACGCGCATCATCCGTCGCGGCGGCAAGCGCTGCGTCAACGCGCTCTATCTGCTCGGAGTCGGCGCAGCACTCGATCGCGCGGATGCGGCGCTGATCGTCAACGCGGCGGGCTAGGGCCTTGCGGGAGCTGCGCGCCTGTAGGAGCATGCGAGGGCAAGCTCCGTCGTCTCATGCAAATCGTTACCTACGATCCGCGTTACCGCAGCGACTTCGAGCGCCTCAACCGCGCCTGGCTTGAGACGTATTTCCGCCCGGAGCCAGCGGACGAAAAACTCTTCCGCGATCCCCAAGCGATGATCCTCAAGCCTGGCGGCGAAATATTCTTCGCGATCGACGATGAACGCGCCGTCGGAACCTGCGCGCTGATCCCGCACGGGCCGAACGTTTACGAACTCGCCAAGATGGGCGTCGATCCGACCGCGCAAGGGCGGGGGATCGGCGCGGCGCTGCTCGATGCAGCCCTCGCCTGGGCCTGCTCCCATGCGGCGTCGAAAGTCGTGCTGATGTCGAGCCGGAAGCTGGAAACGGCGCTTCGCCTTTATCGCCGCTTCGGCTTCGTCGAAACGCCCCTGCCGGAAGCGCTGCTCGGCGCCTACAGCCGCTGCGACGTCTACATGGAGCTGCCGCTTGCGGAGGGCAGCGGACCCGGCTGATAGGTCGTATACGTATAAATGGCCGACCGTCAAACAGGTCGATAGGCGGAAGCGTCGAAGCCGAACGCCTCGCGCATCCGGCCGATGTCTTCGAGCTTCGCCTCGAATCTCGACCAGTCGTCGCTTTCGTCGATGGGCGCCCAGATCGCCTCGACCTCGTCGATGAGCATGGTGCAGGGCGCCTCGTCCGCAAAATAGGGATGATCGAGGCGCTCCGGCCGGTCCGGCGTTTCGTCGAGCAGTCGCCGGCGCAGCGACGAGAAATCGTCGCCGCCATAGGCGGCGGCGAGCGGACTTTTCATCGCGCGCGTCTCCGACGCCGGACCGCCGAACCAGTCGAAAAACACCCGTTCGTAAGGCGCGCGGCTCGCCTCCATCCAGCGCAGCAATTCGACGACGAGATCGAAATCCGCCGCGTCCTTACGCGTGAGCCCGAGACGGCGGAAAAAGGCGTCCGCCATGCCTTCCTCGAAAGCGGCGGGAAAGAGATTGAGGCCGTCGTTGAGACTTTTCTCTTCGGCGACCTGCATCAGCGTTCCGCCGAGACGCGACAGGTTCCACGCCGCAGCCTCCGACTGGCGTCCGAACGCATAGAGTCCCGTCTGGTCGAAATAGGCGGCGGTGAATTGCGGGTCGGCGGCGGGCGCGAAGCGCCAGGGGCCGTAGTCGAAACTTTCGCCCGTCACGTTCATGTTGTCGGTGTTGAGCACGCCGTGCACGAACCCCGCCGCCATCCATTGCGCCGCGAGCCGGGCCGTGCGAGCGACAACGCGTCCGTAGAACGCGGCGGCTTTCTCCGCTTGCGGAAGGCCGGCGAGGTCGGGATCGAACTCGGCGACGCAATAATCGATAAGGCGGGCGATCGCCTCAACATCGCCCTCGAAGGCGAGGCGCTGGAAGGTTCCGAACCGCACATGCGAGTGCGACAGCCGGACCAGAACCGAAGCGCGCGTCGGCGACGGTTCGTCCTGCCGCTCGAGCGCCTCGCCGGTCTCGATCAGGCTGAAGGTTTTCGAGGTGTAGACGCCGAGCGCTTCCAGCATCTCGGTCGCGAGAATTTCGCGCACGCCGCCCTTGAGCGTCAGGCGCCCGTCGCCGAAGCGGGAATAGGGCGTCTTGCCGGAACCCTTGGTGCCGAGATCGAGAAGCCTGCCCCGATCGTCGCGAAGCTGGCCGAACAGGAAACCGCGCCCATCGCCGATGTCGGGATTGTAGGCGCGGAACTGGTGGCCGTGATAGCGCAGCGCCAGCGGCGCGGCGATATTGTCCTTGAGCGGACGAAAGCGGCCGAAATGCTCGATCCATTCCGCGTCGGAAAACCCGCCGAGACCGACGCGCCCGGCCCACCGCTGGTTGCGGTAGCGCAAAACGCGCTGCGGGAACGCCGCCGCCTCCACCTCGTCGTAGAACGGCGCGCCCTGCGCGAAACGCGCGAAGGCTGGGTCGGGGCGATATGGAGCGTCTGGCATGGACCCTCTTTGCGGCCTTCGCTAACGTCGGCTCCAAGCCATAGGGGATCAAGAGCCATGCTGAAAACCATCATCGCGATCGCCGCCGTGTCAGCGCCGGCCCTGGCCGACGATTTCGGCGCCGTGAAGCCTTTGCGCCCGGTGTCGACCTATTCGATCGTGGCGCGCGATGCAGCGACGGGCGAGATCGGCGTGGCTGTGCAGTCGCACTGGTTTTCCGTCGGCGCGTCGGTTCCATGGGCGGAAGCGGGGGTCGGCGCCGTGGCCACTCAATCCTTTGTCGAGCCGGCCTATGGCCCCAGAGGCCTCGACGCCATGCGCAAAGGCGCCGATCCGGCGAAGGCGCTCGCCGCGCTCATCGCCAAGGACGAGAATGAATCCGTGCGGCAGGTCGGCTTCGTGGACGCAAAAGGGCGCGTCGCCGCGCACACCGGATCGAAAGCCATCGTCGAAGCCTGCGACCTGCAGGGCGAGGGCTATTCCGTGCAGGCGAACCTGATGGCGCAGCCGACCGTGTGCAGCGCCATGGCGGCGGCGTTCGAAGACGGCGAGGGCGATCTCGCCGAACGGCTGATGCTGGCGCTCGAAGCGGCGCAGGGCGAAGGCGGCGACATTCGCGGCCGGCAGTCGGCGGCGATGGTCGTCGTCTCCGGCGAGAAACAGAAGCATCCGTGGGAAGGGCGCATCATCGACCTCCGGGTGGAGGACAACCCTGAGCCGCTTGTGGAACTCCGCCGGCTGATCGTTCTGGGGCGCGCCTACAACCTGATGAACGCCGGCGACGCGGCGGTCACCGCCGGCGACATGAATGCGGCGAACAAGGCCTATTCGGCGGCGTCGGCGCTCGCGCCCGACAATCACGAAATGATTTTCTGGCGCGCCGTGACGCTCGCTTCCGCGGGCGAGGTCGAGGCGTCGCTGCCCTTCTTCAAGCAGGCGTTCGACGCCTGGCCGCTGTGGCGCGAACTGGTCGCCCGCCTGCCGCTGTCGGATATCCTTCCTGACGATCCGGAACTGCTGGAAACGATCCTTGCCGTGAAATAAGCGCGCCCGGATCGCCGGCGTGTGAATCCCGTCCCGCCGCAGGTCCGCGTCGAGCCGCGCGGAAACGGCGCGCACGCCGGGGCTGCGCACGCCGATTGTCGTTGAAACGCAGCAAAGCCCCCCTATTTTCAAGGGTGAGGCATCGAAAGGGGCGGGATATGGCGCATTTGGGAAAGCGAGGCCGGATTGGTCTTTTCGGCGCGCTGTTCGCCCTGGGCGCGGCGTTGTCCGGTTACGCGGCGCTGGCGCAGGAAGCCGCTTCCAAGGCGCCGCGCAACGGCGTCATTCTTTCCCTCAAGGGAGCGGTGACGCCCGCCAACGCAGGTTATCTCGCCCGTGAAATCGAAGCCGCCTCGGCGAGCGGCAAGGAGCTGGTGCTCATCGAAGTCGACACGCCAGGCGGCCTGATGGACTCGATGAAGACCATCATCAAGGCGATCCTCGCCTCCGATACGCCGGTCGCTACCTACGTGTCGCCGCAGGGCGCGCGTTCGGCCTCGGCCGGCCTCTACATCATGTACGCCGCTCACATCTCGGCGATGGCGCCCTCGACCAATACGGGCGCGGCGACACCGGTCGAGATCGGCGGCGCGCCTTCCGAAGACAAGAGCAAGCCGGTCAACCCGGCCGACAGCGAAGGCGGCGCGCCCGCCGAGGACGCCGAAGAAACTCGCAACGATCCGCCTACAGACGTTCGCGATGCGGACCGAACCGTCGCGCCGCTGTCGAGCGACAACGCGATGCGCGCCAAAGTCATCAACGACGCCGTCGCCTATATCCGCGCCCTCGCCGAAGAACGCGGCCGCAACGCCGACTGGGCCGAGAAAGCCGTGCGCGAGGCGGTCTCCGTCACGTCGCGCGACGCGCTGAAACTCGGCGTCATCGACTACGTGGCCGACGACATCGACGACCTGATGCGCCAGATCGACGGCAAGACGGTGATGACGGCGAGCGGCGAGAAAACCCTTCAGACCGCCGATATCGCGCTCGAACGGGTCGAGCCGACCATGCTCGAGAAGATCCTCGGCTTCATCGCCGATCCCAACGTCGCCGTCATCCTGATGTCGCTGGCGACCACCGGCATCATCATCGAGATGTGGAATCCGGGCTCGATCCTGCCCGGCATTCTCGGCCTCACCTTCCTTATCCTCGGGCTTTACGCCTTCCAGGTGCTGCCCTTCGAATGGCTCGGCGTGGTGCTGATGGGCGCGGGCTTTCTTTTCATTCTCGTCGAGGCCTACACGCCGACCTTCGGCCTGGTGGGCCTCGCCGGCCTCGGGCTCTTCGCCTTCGGGCTGTTCGCGGTGTTTCCCGAAGGCTTCCGGGTGTCGACCTCGGTGATCGGCACGATGGTGGCGATCGTCGGCGCGTTGCTCGGCGTCATTCTCTTCGCCGTCGTCGGCTCGCGCAGCCACGGGCCTCTGATCGGCGCCGAGGCGATCAAGCGGCGCGAGGGCGTCGTCGACGACTGGGACGGCAAGGAAGGCCATGTCATTGTCGAGGGCGAGCGCTGGCGAGCCCGTTGCGACAAGCCGCTGAAAAAAGGCGACCGCATCCGCGTCGTCGAGATCGACGGGCTGGTGCTGGTGGTGCGGCAGGCGAAGGCGGCGGGGCTGCTTTCCGGCCTCGCGCCGAGCGAGGCGTAAGCGCGCATGGCGGTTCACACGGGGTTTTCAGCATTGCCGCCGCAGGCGGTCGTCGTCGCCCTCGTCATGGCCGGGGTCGTCGCGCTCGCCGCGGTGAAACTTCTGTGGGGCATGGCGCTATGGACGCAGACCCCGCAGCACCGGGTCGGTGAGCGCTGGGGCGACGAACACGTCGAAGTCGTCGAATGGACCGGCGAAACAGGCTATGTGCGGGCCGGCGGCGAAATGTGGCGCGCCCGTTCGAGGGACGCGCTCGCCGTCGGCGACCGGGTGAAGGTCGCGCGCATGAACGGGCTCGTGCTCGACGTGCGCAAGGAACGGGAGCGCTAGGGCGCGCGAAGGATTTAACGCCGCCGTTCATCCGCGAGCGGCGCAATCGAGGAGACTGGCATGCAGGGCATCGGTATTCTGGGCTTTCTGGCGTTCGTGGCGCTTTTCATACTGACGAACGTCATCAAGATCCTGCGCGAATACGAGCGCGGCGTGATCTTCACCCTCGGCCGGGTCGGCAAGCGCGCCGCAGGGCCGGGCCTCGTCATTCTGATCCCGGCGATCCAGCAGATGCGCAAGGTCGACATGCGGACGCTCGTCCATGACGTGCCGACGCAGGACGTGATCAGCCGCGACAACGTTTCGGTGAAGGTCAATGCGGTCATCTATTATCGCGTCGTCGACGCGGTGCGGGCGGTCATCCAGGTCGAGAATTACCAGGCGGCGACCAGCCAGCTTGCGCAGACCACCCTGCGCTCGGTGCTCGGCAAGCACGATCTCGACGAGATGCTGCAGGAGCGCGACAAGCTCAACCGCGACATCCAAAGCATTCTCGACACCCAGACGGAAGCGTGGGGCATCAAGGTCTCGAACGTCGAAATCAAACATGTGGACGTCGACCAGTCGATGATCCGCGCCATCGCCCGGCAGGCCGAAGCCGAACGCGAGCGGCGCTCGAAGATCATCATCGCCGAGGGCGAACAGCAGGCGGCGGCGAAGCTCGCCGAAGCGGCGACCATTCTCGCAACCTCGCAGGGCGCGATGGAGCTGCGCTATCTCAACTCGCTGCAGGAGATCGCCGGCGACCGCACCAACACCATCGTTTTTCCGGTGTCGCTGACCGACATCGCCAAGCAATGGCGCGGTCAATAAAAAGGTTAACGCGGAAAAGCAAACCACGCCGCCCTGACGCGCGGGGCGCCGAAATCGCCCTTGGCTTCGCCGGCCGGCGCCAGGATTGGCTGCGTCGACGCCTTGGGCGCGGCCGGCGTCGTAATTCTGTGTTGAAAAACGGCAACAGCGCCGCGCGAAAGCAATCCAAATCCGGTCGGGAACCGCCAAACGCGCTTTCCCCGCTGCTACGGGCGATAGCCCGGCCTTAACCCGGCCCTTATACTCCCTGGTCGAAGAAATTATCGGCGTCCGGATCAACGGATCGCCGGGTTCGAGAGGGAGGATACCAATGAATCGTCGCCTTCTGGCGAAAGCCTCGTTTATTGCGCTTGCGGCGGCCGTGGCCGCTCCGCAGGCCGCTTCTGCGCAGGGCGCCATCGACGCCTTCCGTGACGAAATCCTCGTCACGGCGCAGAAAAAGGCGGAAGCCGAAAACGTCCAGGACGTGCCGCTCGCCGTCACCGCCTACGGCTCCGATCAGATCGACGCCCTGAAGGTTCGCGACATTCAGGATCTCAGCTACTCGGTCCCTAACGTGCAGTTCGAGGATATCGGCACCGCCCCGAACTACGCCAACTTTTCGATCCGCGGCCTCGGCATCAACTCTTCGATCCCGTCGATCGATCCGGCGGTCGGCGTATTCGTCGACGGCGTTTATCTCGGTAGCCCCGCAGGCGTTCTGCTGGATGTTTTCGACCTCGAATCGATCGAGGTGCTGCGCGGACCGCAGGGCATCCTGTTCGGCCGCAACGTCACCGGCGGCGCGGTCCTCATAAACTCCAAAAAGCCGAACCTCCAAGAATTCGAAGCGTCGGCCAAGGTGGCGGGCGAAACCGGCCTCAGGGGCACCGGCGGAAACTATTACGCGATGGCCACTGTCAGCGGCCCGCTGATCCAGGATCGCCTCGCCGTCAAGCTTTCCGGCTACTACAACAACGATCGCGGCTGGCAGAAGCGTTACGACGGCGGCCCGAACCTTGAAGAGTATCTCGACTATCTCGGCACGCTGTCGCCGGCGTTCGCCCAGGTCTCCGGCCTCGATACGCTCGGTTACCCGATCGCCACGGACGCGCCCGGCGAGTTCTCCAACCACGGCCAGTTTGAGACCTGGATCATTCGTCCGCAGGTTCTCTTCACGCCCACCGATTCCATGGAGATCATTCTGCGCTACGAGCATGGGCGCAGCGAAGGCGACGGCCCGTCCGCGCAGAACCATCCGGGGCAGGCGCAGGCGCCGTTCAACGGCATGTTCACGCCGCCGCCGGTGCCGACCGTGAACCCCTTCTTCTCGGCCGACAAGGACAGCTTCACCTTCGCCATTGACGAACCGGGCCGTTACTTCACCGAATGGGATGCGGCGACCGCCGAGATCAATATCGACGTGCCTTTCGGCGACGGACGCATCACCAATATTTTCGGCTGGCGCGATGTCGGCGGCGACACGCTGGGCGATATCGACGGAACGCCGTTCTGGCTGTTCCACGCCACCTCCGACACGACGCATGAGCAGATATCCAACGAAATCCGCTACGCCGGCCGCTTCTTCGACCGCGCCGACGTGACGCTCGGCTTCTACTATTACGACGATGAAAAAGTGTATCAGGAGAACCGCTTCATCCTCGGCGGTTTCCGCAAATTCTACGGCGGCGGCATCCAGAACAGCCGCAACTACGGCGTTTTCGGCCAGGTCGATTTCGACATCACCGACACTTTCCACCTGATCGGCGGCGGCCGCTGGACGAACGAGAAGAAGGAAGTCACGCTCACGAACCTGACGCTGAGCCCGGTCGAATGCAGCATCGCCGAGGGCACCTGCACGACCCACTTCGCCGACGAGAACACCTGGAAGAACTTCACGCCGAAAGTCGGCTTCCGCTGGGAGGCGACCGACGAGTTAAACGTGTACGGTCACTGGACGCAGGGCGTGCGGTCCGGCGGCTACAACTTCCGCAACACGTCGGTGCTGTTCCCGATCGAGCGCTTCGACGAGGAGACCGTCAACAGCTACGAAGTCGGCTTCAAGGCGCAACCAGCCGGCGGCCGGGCGGTCATCAACGCTGCGTTCTTCTATCAGGAAATCAAGGACATGCAGCGCGAGCTCAACCTGCCTGACGCCATCGCCGGCGTCGTGCAGCTGATCCGCAACACTGCCGACGCGCACATCATGGGCTTCGAGATCGAGAGCCAGGTGTTCCTTACGGACAACCTGATGCTGACCGGCAACCTCGGCCATCTCGACGGCGAGTACGATTCGGTGCTGTTCGACATCAACAGCGACGGCGTCGTCAACGACACCGACCTCGCCCTCGAAATCCCGCGCCTGTCGCCCTGGACCTACGGCGCCGGGTTCATTCACACCTACGGGCCGTTGACCACTCGCTTCAACTGGGGTCATCGCGACGACAACGCCTACACGGACAACAATCTCGGCATCCTGCAGGGCGCCGACATCGTCGACGCGTATTTTTCCTTCGACGTTCTCGACAACGCGCAGCTCTCGATCTACGGCACGAACCTCCTCAACGAGGTCACCCATGGAGGCGAGACGCAGCTTCCCTCGACGCTCGGCACCGGCACCTTCGCGCCGCTCAACAAGGGCCGGGTGGTCGGCGTCGAACTGCAAATTCATCTGTAAGGTTGCAGAACCCGAGAAAACGGCCGGCCGCGGGGATATGCGCCCCGCGGCCTTTTTCTTTGGAGCGTCCGATGACCGTCCCAGCCGATGAGACCCTGGACGCCACCGGCCTCAGGTGCCCGATGCCGGTGATCCGCATGGAGGCGCTTCTGCGGCAGCTGCCGCCCGGCGCGCGCCTGAAAGTGATCGCCGACGATCCTGTCGCCGCCGTCGACATTCCGCTGTACGCGCGCCAGGCGGGCCACGCCGCCGAGCGCCTCGCGGCCGAGGAGGCGTCCGCCGGCGGGATTTGCGTCTTTCTGGTCACGCGATGCGGAAATCCGGGGGAATGAGGCTGGCCCCGCCGCCCGCGCCGGCCGCCACGCGCCCGCCCTCTTTCTTAATAAAGTGGTAAAGGTTAATCTGGAGACGCGCGCGGGGGCATGCTTAAATGCCGATTGCGCGCGCCTGCCGGACTCCCTTGCGGATCGTTCGGCGGCGGACCGGATTTGGGGTCTTTGTCCGGCTCACTGACGAGCCGAGGCGGAGGACGGCGGCGCGAGGGGAGTTTGGGGTCATGAGGGAAAAATTCGTGACAGTATTTGGCGGATTGCGCCGCGCGCTGGTCGGCGTCGCGGCGGGCGCGGCCTTGACGCTCGCTTTCGCGGGCCCGGCCTCGGCGAGCTACGAAGCCGGCCTCAAGGCCTATCAGAACGGACAGTTCGATCAGGCGATCGACATCTGGAAACGCTTCGCGGTGGCCGGCGACGTGCGCTCTAAGAACATTCTCGGCGACGTCTACTCCGGGAAGATCCTCGAAGGCACGCCGAAAGCCGCGGTGCCGCTGGAAGCCATTCCGGTCAACAATGTCGAGGCGCTGAAGTGGTACACGCTCGCCGCCTACCATGACTTCACGGCCTATCAGCGCCCCACCGCCGAAGAGGTGAACGCGCGCATCCTCGCCGAGCACCGTCTGCCGGAAATCCGCGCACGGATGAGCACCGCCGACGTGAACAAGGCCGAAAGGCTCGTTTCCGACACGTTCGAGCGCGGCAGCCCTTACGACATCTACCGCTTGGGCGAGATGTACCAGCGCGGGGCCGGCGTTTCGAAGAACAACACCAAGGCCCTGACCATGTTCGCGCTCGCCAAGGCGCGCGGCGTCGGCGAAGCCTCGATCGCCTACGAGACGCTCGAAAAACTGATGACCAAGCAGGAAATCAAGTCGGCCGAGGAAGCCGCCGCCGTATGGCAGCCGCCGCTTCCCGAGGAGCACACCGGCCAGACCAGCCAGCAAAAAGAACTCGAGCGGCTGAAGAAAGAGCTTGAAGAGCTGAAGCTCGAAGACGCGCTGAAGGCTGTCTCCGACATCGACGTGGAGCTGATCCAGCGCGCGCTGCGTTCCCTCGGCTTCTATTACGGCGCCATCGACAACGCCATGGGCCCGGAAACCCGAGCCGCCATCCGCCGCTTCCAGTATTCGCGCGTCGCCTCGGACTCCGAGATGAGCGAAGAGGACAAGGAAGCAGTCAGGACGGGCGTGCTGTCGGCGCGCCAGACGGTGGAGCTGTTCCGCGCCGCCGCGAAGGCCGACCATCCGATGTCGCAATATGTCTATGGCGTCATGCATGTGCGCGGCATCGGCGTCGAACAGAACGGCAAGGAAGCCGTCGAATGGCTGAAGAAAGCCTCAAACGCCGATCTCGCCATCGCGCATTACGCGCTCGGCGTCATCTACCGCGACGGAACCACGGGGCTGAACGAAGTGACTCCCGACAAGGCGCTCGCCGCCCGTCACTTCGCGCGCGCCTTCGCGCTCGGTTACAAGCCGGCCGGCGACGCGCTGAAACTGCTCGAATTCGAAGCGCCGCGAAACGTCGAATAAGTCAGGAGGGGTGTTCATGAAACGCGTTTACGCAGCGACCGTCGCCGCAATCGGCGGCCTTGGGCTCCTCGCCGTCGGCGCCGCCAGCGCCCAGACGCTCGGCGGTTTTCCGATCCGCGAGCCGGGCGCCAGCCATCACGGACCAGGCTCCGGGTCGCCGGGAACCAAACCCGGCCAGAAAGGCCCGATGCAGATCATCGTCGACGCCAACGGCCCCGGCCCGTACAAGTCGATCGCCAAGGCGGTCGACGACGTCGCCGAGGGCGGCATCGTCTACATCATGCACGGCGTCTACAACGAGACCGTCAAGCTCGACAAATCGGTGTTCATTCAGGGCGACCGCGGTCCCGGCTCCGGCGTCGAAATCGTCGCGCCGATGAACGAGCCCTGCCTCAAATTCTCGCCGAAGCAGGGCACGGCTCATGCCGTGATCGCCAACGTGCAGTTCCAGGCGAAGGTCAATACTCGCTCCAACGCCTGCGTCGAAGTCGAAAGCGGCGTCTTCACCATGAAAGAGTCTGACGTGCTCGGCTCCACGACGGCGCCGGCAATCCGCATTTCCGGCGGCACGGTGATGCTGGAGAAGAATCGCATTTCCGCCGGCTCGGAAGGCGTCATGCTCGAGCAGAATCACACCCTGTCGCAAAGCTTCATCATCGACAACAAGATCGGCGGCAACAAGGTGGGCGTCGATATCGCCAACGGCAGCCGCGCCGATGTCGTCATCGCCGGCAACGAGATCTACGACAATCTCGACTCGGGCATCAAATCCTCCGGCTACGGCGGAGCGAGCCTGATCGGCAACAAGATCCGCAACAACAAGGGCGCCGGCATCATCCTCGACAAATACTCGAAGCTGGCGCTGGTCCGGTACAATGAGATCGTCAAGAACGCCGGCGACGGCGTCGCCGTGCCGTTCGGCGCCAACGGCATCATCGAGGACAACGACATTGTCGGCAACGACGGCCTCGCCATCTATGTCCGGCAGGGGCTTGAGCCGAAGATCACCAACAACTTCATCGAGAACAACAAGGGCGACGGGAAGCGGCCGAAAAAAGGCCGCTGATCGTTCTGGCCCGGACAAAACGGGACAGCGCCCCTTCGGGGGCGCTTTTTCGTTGCGCGCACGGCGGAGCCGTTAAAGCTTCTTGATGAGCGCCTGCGCCGCCGCCGGGTTGCGAACCTTCGCGCCGGAGATGAAGTAGACGAAAGCCGGCCCGCGCTCGGCCCATTTATGCGACCGTTTCGCCCATTTTGTGAGCGCCGCAGCGGGATAACCGGTCTCGACGTCTTCGCGCGACCGCATCAGCCGCGCATAGGCGAAGTCGGCGGTAGGCTCGTCGATCTCGGGAAACGCGTCGTCGTCGGCGAAGACGATGGCGGCGTTGAATTTGCGCGCAAGGTCGTAAAACTTCTTGTCCCTGAAGCTCTCGTGCCGCACTTCGAGCGCGTGGCGCAGCGGCGCGCCGCCAAGCTCTCGCGGCAGTAGTTTCAGGAAACTTTCCATGTCGTCGGCGTCGAACTTTTTCGTCGCCATGAATTGCCAGTTGATCGGCCCCAGCCGGTCGCCCAGCTGTTCGAGGCCCTGGCCCATGAATTTGGCGATCGACTCGGCGCCGTCGGCGAGCTTCTTGCGGTTGGTGCAGAAGCGCGAGGCCTTCACCGCGAACACGAAGCCGTCGGGCGTTTCCTCGCGCCACTTGGCGAAGGTCGCGGGCTTGAAACCGGAATAGTAGGTGGCGTTGATCTCGATAGAGGTGAGCTGGCGGCTCGCATATTCGAGCTCGCGCTTTTGCGGAAGTTTATCAGGATAGAAAACGCCGCGCCACGGCTCGAAGCTCCAGCCGCCAACACCCACAAAAATATCGCCGCTCTTCATGCGACCCTCCTTGCGGCTCGCGGACGCCGGCGGCGATGGAATGCCGCAGCCGACGGCGGCGTTGTCTACAGGCGGAGAGAAATGTCATCGTCTCCGCGCGGCGGCAAGACCGGCCGGGAGGCGGGCATGGTGATTGCGACGGCGGCGGCGCTTCTGTGCGGCGGCGCGTTTGTCTTGTTCAGGCGGCGCCCGGTCTCGCCGGCGCTCGCCCGCGCATTTATGGCGCTCTCCGTGACGATCATCGCGCTGCAGCTCGGCGCGCAATTGACGCGGCTGGCGACCGGTCTGCCGCTCGAAGCGGCGAGATCCGCCATGGCGGCGCTCGCCTATGGCTGGGCCGCAGGGCTCGGCGCCTTGCTTGCGGACGCCTGGCGCCGGCGCGCGCCGTTCGCGCCGGCGGCGGTCGCCGGTATTTCGATCCTCATCTCGGGAAAATTCGTCTCCTTCGAGATCGGCAAGGCGTTGCACCCCGTCGAGATGGAGCAGTTCTTCATCGACTCCGGCTATCCGGCGTGGCTTCACTACGCCGTCATGGCGCTGGAGATCGCCGGGTCGGCGGGCCTGCTCCTGCACTGGAAACTTAAGACAGGCCCGCTCGCCGCGGCCGGCCTTGCGCTGATCATGCTGGGCGCCGTCGCCACGCATGCGCGCAACGGCGACCCGTTCGCGGCTTCCTACGATGCGGTCTTGCAGCTCGCCTTTCTCACTGCGCTGCTCGCCATGTATGCGGCAAACCGCGCCGCGAAGAAACCGCGCCCTAATTCGGCCGTAGGCTGACGATGCGGGCGGGCGGCGCTTCGCTGTGAATGGTGCCCCAGGCCGGACTTGAACCAGCACGCCTTGCGGCACTTGATTTTGAGTCAAGCGTGTCTACCAGTTTCACCACTGGGGCTGAGCAATCCGGCGCGGCGCGCATGATAGGGGGCGCGCCTCCCGGGTCAAGCGCGCCCGGATACGGAAAATGTTTGCGCGCATCGTGGTTTCGGCGGCGAAATCGGCTAAACAACGAGGCGGCGAAACCTTGGACCTCTCCCCGATGAGCGATCTATCCGGCGCGCCCCGCGCAAGGATGCGCGGCGCGACCCAGCTTCTCAAGGACATCCTGACGGAACTCGACCACGCCGCTGCGCGGCGCATGCCCGACCCCGCGGCTGGGAGCGCCCGCAGCGCGCAGCCCGATCCTGAAGCGCAGGGCCCGACGGCGACCCTCGGCGACGTGCTCGACCGGCTCGACGAGAGGGCTTTCGGCCTCCTCCTTTTGCTGCTGGCGCTGCCCTGCTGCCTTCCTTTCATCTACGTGCTGCCGCAGATCGTGTCGCTGCCTATGCTGGCGCTCGCCGGCCAGCTGGCGCTCGGCCGGCGCAGCCCGTGGCTGCCGAACCGGCTGCGCAGGCGCAGTTTCGTGGTCGCCGATTTTCGCCATGTCGTCGAACGGGCCGAAAAGTATCTCGGCTGGGTGGAGCGGCTCGCGACGCCGCGCCTCAAGCCAGTCACGGGCCATGGCGGCGCGCGGCTGGTCGGGCTCGTGCTGCTCGTTCCCATCGTTTCGATCATGGTGCCGCTGCCCGGCACCAACACCGTCCCGGGGATCGGCGTCGCTGTCGCCGCGCTCGGCCTCATCGAGCGCGACGGCGTGCTGGTGGTTCTCGGGCTGCTAATCGGCTTCCTGTGGGTGGCGCTGCTGCTGACCCTAGGGCTCGAGGCGGCGTCGCTCATCAAGGCGTGGCTCGCCGCGCATTTCTAGCCTTTCGCCCCCCGCGACACTGCGCCGGGCGGCGAGAGCCGAGGCGCTCGGTTATGGTCGGGCCATGATCGAAGCTTTCCGGCGACGACCCTTCACCGAGCAGGCGCTGTGGATTTCGGCGCTCGCAAGCGCCGCGCTTCTCGCGGGGGCGCACCTTTTCGAGGCGTTCGGCAAGCTTCCCCCCTGCGCGCTGTGTCTCGACCAGCGCGAGGCGCACTGGACGGCGCTCGGCGTCGCAGCCGCGGGCCTCTTCTCGCATCTCGTGCTGAAGGCGCGGCTCGCCGCCGCCGCCGCCGCGGGGGCGGCGGCTCTCGTCTACGCGGTGAGCGCCGGGCTCGCCTTCTTTCACACCGGCGTCGAATTCGGCTATTGGCCGGGGCCCGCCACCTGCTCCGGCCATGCGATCGTCGACGCGGCCGACGGGCTGGCTGCGGCGCTCGGCCAGAAGCCGGCGGCCCCCAGCTGCGAGGACGCATTCTGGCGGCTCTTCGGGATTTCCATGGCCGGCTATAATCTGATGGCCTCGGCGGGCCTCTTCGCGCTCACCGCGGCGGCGGCCCTCGGGGCGGCGCGGACGGCGCGAAACGCGCGTCGGCCGACCGTCAACGGCGAGGCGGCGGCGAGCCATCCGGAGACCCGGCCGTGACCGTCAGTGAACGGATCAATATAGCCCGCGAGCGTCCCGGCCCCCGCGCCCGGCGCATCGGCGAGATGCTGCGCGTCGATCACGCCGGCGAATACGGCGCCGTTCAGATCTACAAGGGCCAGCGCGCGGTCTTCGAGGCCGCGTCGGGCAAGGAGGAAACGGCGGCTCTCATCGCGGACATGGAGGCCGGCGAAAAGGCGCATCTCGACACTTTCGACCGCCTACTCGCCGAGCGCGGCGTGCGCCCGACCCTGCTGGCGCCGGTGTGGAACGCCGCCGGCTTCGCGCTCGGCGCGGCGACGGCGCTGATGGGCGAGAAGGCGGCGATGGCTTGCACGTCAGCGGTCGAGGAAGTGATCGAGCGGCATTACGCTGCGCAGGCCGAAGAACTCGACGGCGTCGATCCGGAACTCGCGAAGACCGTTGCGCAATTCCGAGAGGACGAGCTCGGCCACAAGCAGACGGCCGATGATCAGGGTGCGGAAGAAGCGCCCGGCTACCCGGCGTTGCGCGCCCTGATCGGCGCCGGCTGCCGGCTGGCTATCCGGCTCTCTGAAAAGCTCTGAGGCGACGTGAGCGAGGCGCCCTTCACTCTCTCCGAAACCCGCCACGCGGGCGGCGACGCGCTCGGTCTGCATCGCCACCGCGACGCCTATCTCGCTCTGCCGCTCGACGGGGCCTACGAGGAGAGCAGCGTCGACGGCCGCTTCGCCTGCGCCCCCGGCGTCGCGGTGCTGCACGGCGAGTGGCATGCGCACGCAGACCGTTTCGGCGCCGGCGGCGGCCTCGTGCTCAACATCTCCCTGCCGCGCGGCGTCGCAACCGCGGCGGCAGGCTCAGCGCTGATCGCCGTCGACATCGTCGAGGTCGAAAAGCTGGCGCGGCGCTCTCCCCGGCAGGCGGCAGGCGCGGTTCTTGAGGAGCGGCGCGCGGCGGCCCCGCCCCAATCTGAAACGGGCGACTGGCTCGACCGCTTTGCGGAGACGCTGCGGCGCGCTCCGCAGGCCCGCATTGCAGCGCTCGCCGTCTCGTTGGGGGTCAGCCGCGAACACGCCGCCCGGCGCATGAAGCAGCGTCTCGGGGTCGAGCCGTCAGCGCTGCGCGGTGAGATGCGCTTCCGCCTTGCCGCCGAGCTTCTCGGACGGGGCGAGAAGCCGGCCGCCGCCGCGCTCGCCGCCGGCTACGCCGACCAGAGCCACATGACGCGGGACATGAAGGCGCGGGCCGGCGCGACGCCGCGGGCGCTTCGCCGCGCCTGACGCTCGGTCCGTCGCGCCGGATCACATCTGTTCAAGATTTTTGCTAGGGGGATGCGGGAGTTAGCCGCAGAAAACGGAGAATCCGCCATGCGTCTCATGATCGTTCCCGCCGCCGCCGTCCTGCTTTTCGCCTGCTCGGCGGAGACCGCGCCCAAGGCCGCCTCCGGCGCTCCGGCGGCGCAGGCGGAGGCGGAAGCCTCGCGTCTCGAGGCCGATGTGCGTTTCCTCGCCGACGATCTTCTAGAAGGACGGGAGGCGGGAACTCGCGGCTATGAGATCGCCGCGCTCTATGTGGCCGAACGCTTCCGTGCGCTCGGCTTCAAGCCGGCCGGCGACAACGGAACCTATTTCCAGGCCGTGCCGATGCGCGCCTACACCAGCAACGTGCGCTATGGCGGCAAGCTCGAACTGACGGGCGCCGGCGCGCCGGCCCCGCTCGTCGCCGGTGAAGATTATCTCGCCGGACGCGGCGCCGCCGACGCCAAGGGTTCGATCGAGGCGCCGGTCGTGTTCGTCGGCTACGGCTTCGTTTCCGACAAGCATGGCCGCGACGACTATGCGGGGCTCGACGTCGAGGGCAAGATCGTCGCCTATTTCGCCGGGGCGCCGAAATTCCTCAACACCGAGGAGCGCGCGCATTTCAGCTCCATCCGCGGCAAGATCGCCTCCGAGCATGGCGCGGTCGGGGCGATCAC
The DNA here is from genome assembly GCA_036337175.1 of Pseudomonadota bacterium. GTDB lineage: Bacteria > Pseudomonadota > Alphaproteobacteria > Caulobacterales > Parvularculaceae > Amphiplicatus. The sequence goes on along the minus strand of JAYZEQ010000002.1, from coordinate 217,689 downwards.
GCTGATGACGCCGACGCTCGCCGGGGTCATCAGTTTCGAGCAGATCGTCGACATCGTCGAGAATGAAACCAGCATGAGCTGGCTGACGCCGTCGGGCGCTCCGTTCACGCAGGCCCCCAACCTCAAGGGCGGCGCGTTTCTGAGCCGGGCGGGCGCCGAAAAGCTTTTCGCCGGCGCGCCGGTGAAATGGGCCGAGCTCGAAGCGGCGGCGGAAGAGGAGGCGGGCGAGGTCAAGGGCTTCCCGCTCACCGTGACGGCGCGCATCAGCTACGACTATGCGACGCGCGACACAGAAAGCCCCAACGTTCTCGGCGTTCTTCCGGGGTCGGATCCCGCGCTCAAGGACCAGTATATCATCCTTACCGGCCATCTCGACCATGAGGGAATCAAGCCGACGCCGGAAGAAGGCGACGACGAGATCTATAACGGCGCCATGGACAACGCCACCGGCATCGCCTCGATGCTGGAGGTGGCCCGCCTGCTCTCGCAGAATCCGCCGAAACGGCCGGTGATGTTCCTCGCCGTTACGGCGGAGGAGAAGGGCCTCGTCGGCTCCGACTATTTCGCCCGCAACCCGACGATCGCCAGGGAAAACATCGCCGCCAACGTCAATCTCGACATGCCGATCATGACCTACGAGTTTTCGGACGTCGTCGCCTTCGGCGCCGAACGCTCGTCGCTTGGTCCGGTGGTCGCGGCGGCTGTGAAAAAGGCGGGCCTCACGCTTTCGCCAGACCCGCAGCCGGAACAGGGTTTTTTCACCCGTTCCGACCAGTACAGCTTCGTCAAGCAGGGCGCCCCGGCGATCTATCTGCGGCCCGGGTTCGCCGGCGACGGCGAGGCGGCGCAGAACGAGTTCCGCGCCAAGCATTATCATCAGCCCTCGGATGAAGCCGCGCTCATCAACTACGGCGCGCTGGCCCGCTTCAGCCAGGTCAATTACGAAATCGCCCGCAACATCGCCGACATGGACAAGCGTCCGGTCTGGAAAAAGGGCGACTTCTTCGGCGAGACGTTCGGCGGCCCGATGGCGGACTGACGTCGGATTCCCCTTTGACGCCGGTTTCGGCCGGCCCGACAAGCCCGCGCTCCGCCGCGGGCTTTTTATTGCGTCTGGGCGGCTTTGCGCCGGCGCGGCGCATGGCCTAGTCTCCCTGCAACCTCATCCGTCCCAGCAAACCGGGGAAATTCATGATCCTTGCCGCCCTCAAGCGCCGCGCCGGCGCGCTAGCCGCCGTTTCCGTTTTCGCCCTCGCCGCGGCCTGCGGCGGCCGAGACGGGACGCCCGCGCCGGGAGCCGGCGACGACGCCCTGAAGGACGGCGCTTCCTCGCCGTTGACTGCGGCCGACGCGCGCGCGTTTGTCGAGCAGGCCGAGGCGACGCTGCGCGCCGCCAACGAGGAGGCCGCGCGCATCCAGTGGGTCAACGCCACCTACATTAGCTACGACACCGACTGGCTGGCGGCGAAAAACGCCGCCGAAATGACCACGCTCGCGGTCGATTTCGCCAGCAAGGCGGCGCGGTACGACGACGTGGACGTCGATCCAGAGGTGCGCCGGAAGCTCTCTTTCCTGAAGCTCGGCGTATCGGTGCCGGCGCCGCAAAAGCCGGGGGCCGCCGAAGAGCTCGCCGGCCTCACCACCCGGCTCAGCTCGACTTACTCGACAGGCCATATCGATCTCGCCGACGGCGCCTTCACGCCGCAGAGCCTCGCGGCGGCGCTGAAACGCGTGCGCGATCCCAGAGGCGATAATCCTGATGCGGACCTTTCCGGTGGAAACGTACGGCAGAACGAGACCGAAATCCTGATGCGTCAGCTTCGCAATCCCGCCGAGCTCGCGGAAGTCTGGACCAAGTGGAACGACTACGCCGCGCAGATGAAGCCGGACTATGTGCGCATGGTCGAAATCGCCAACGAGGGCGCGCGCGATCTCGGCTACAAGGACATGGGCGAGCTGTGGCGCTCCGGCTACGACATGACGCCGGAAGAGTTCGCCGCCGAGACCGACCGCCTGTGGGGGCAGGTGAAGCCGCTCTACGAGCAGCTTCACTGTTTCGTCCGCGCCGAACTCAACAAGAAGTACGGCGACGCGGTCGTTCCCCTCGACCAGCCGATCCGCGCCGATCTTCTCGGCAATATGTGGGCGCAGGAGTGGGGCGCGATCGGCGACATCGTCACGGTCGGCGGCGGCGGTCCCGCCATCGACCTTGACAGGGTGCTGGCTGACAAGGGCTACGATCCGCTGAAAATCGTCAAGACCGGCGAGAATTTCTTCTCCTCGCTCGGCTTCGAGAAGCTGCCGGAAAGCTTCTGGGAGCGTTCGATGATAACCAAGCCGCGCGACAGGGAGGTGGTCTGTCACGCCTCCGCCTGGGATCTCGACTCGGCCGACGACATCCGCATCAAGATGTGCACGACGGTGAGCGCAGAGGATTTCACCACCGTTCATCACGAACTCGGCCACAATTATTACCAGCGCGCCTACAAGGATCAGCCGACGCTGTTTCAGGGAAGCGCCAATGACGGTTTCCACGAAGCCATCGGCGACATGGTCGCGCTGTCGATCACCCCGGAATATCTCAAACAGATCGGGCTTATCGATACCGTTCCGCCCGCCTCGGAGGATCTCAGCCTGCTGCTGCGCCAGGCGCTGGACAAGGTGGCGTTCCTGCCGTTCGGGCTTCTCGTCGACAAGTACCGCTGGGAGATTTTCTCCGGCGACATCGCGCCTGACGCCTACAATGACGGCTGGTGGGAGCTGCGCACCCGGTATCAGGGCATCCGCCCGCCCGGCCCCAGGCCCGCCGACGGCTTCGACGCGGGATCGAAATATCACGTCGCCAACAATGTTTCGTACACGCGCTATTTCCTCGCGCGCATCCTGCAGTTCCAGTTCTACAAGGCGGCGTGCGACCAGATCGGCTGGAAGGGCCCGCTGCATCGCTGCTCGTTCTACGGCTCGAAGGAAGTCGGCGAGAAATTCAACGCCATGCTGGAGATGGGCGCGTCGAAGCCGTGGCCGGACGCGCTCGAGGCCTTCACCGGGACCCGCCAGATGGACGGTTCGGCGATTGTCGAATATTTCGCGCCGCTGATGGATTATCTGAAAGAGCAGAACCAGGACCGTCAGTGCGGCTGGTGACCGCAGCGCACAATCGCCCTGCGCTTCGCGCACTGATTATGTAACAGCGAGATGACAACCGCCTCGCGCGAACGTGAGACCGCTCTTCTGCGATCACGGGAGAAAGATTTGCATCCTCCCTTCTCGTCCCTTCTAATGCCCGGCCACGCGGAACGGCCAGAGCCCGCGACTGTTGGGAGGAGCGATGACGAGCGCCCCGAACCTGAAGACCGGCCTCCGCGCCGCCGACCGCACCAGCGCCGCTGACCGGAGCGCGTGGGCGGCGCGCTATCGCGCCGTGCGTCAGCAAAGCCTTTCCCTGGCGCATCCCTTAAGCGCCGAGGATCAGACCATCCAGTCGATGCCGGACGCGAGTCCGACGAAGTGGCATCTGGCGCATACGACGTGGTTTTTCGAAACTTTCATTCTGACGCCTCACAGCGTCGGCTACGAAGCGTTCGATGCTTCCTTCGCCTATCTCTTCAATTCCTATTACGAAGCGGAAGGGCCGCGCCATCCGCGCGCCGAACGCGGCATGCTTTCGCGCCCGTCGCTCGAAAACGTCCGCCGCTACCGCGCTCATGCGGACGAGGCGATGCTGCGCTTCATCGAGGAAGCGAGCCCGGCGGCGTGGACCGCCGCCTCGCCGCTGATCGAACTCGGCTTCAACCATGAAGAACAGCATCAGGAACTGATGCTGATGGACGCCAAGCATCTTCTGTCGCGCAATCCCCTGCGCCCCGCCTATGCGCGCCGCGTTCCGCACGAAGCGCACGCCGCTTCTCCGCTCGAATGGAAATCGTTCGGGGGCGGACTGTTCGAGATCGGCCATGACGGCGCGGGCTTCGCTTTCGACAATGAAGGGCCCCGCCACAAGGTCTGGCTTGAACCGTTCCGCCTCGCCTGTCGTCTATCGACCGTCGGCGAATATCTCTCCTTCATCGAAGAAGGCGGCTACGAGCGCCCGGAATTCTGGCTTTCCGACGGCTGGGCGACGGCGCAGGCCGAAGGCTGGACGGCGCCGCTTTACTGGCGACGCGAAGACGGCGACTGGCGCATCTTCACCCTGCACGGCGAGCGTCCGCTCAATTCGGTCGAGCCGGTCAGCCATGTCAGTTATTATGAGGCTGACGCCTTCGCGCGCTGGGCCGGAAAGCGCCTCTCGACCGAAGCCGAATGGGAGGTCGCTTCGCGCGCAGCGCCGCAGGACGGCCACTTCGCAGACGCGGGCGCCTATCACCCCCGTCCCGCTGCCGATCCGGCGAGGCTGGGGCAGATGTTCGGCGATCTGTGGGAGTGGACTCAAAGTCCGTATACGCCCTATCCGCGCTTCAAGCCGGCCGCCGGCGCGGTCGGCGAATATAACGGCAAATTCATGGTCAACCAGTTCGTGCTCCGGGGCGGCGCTTGCGTCACGCCCGCCGGGCACGCGCGCGCCAGCTACCGCAATTTTTTCCAGCCCGCAGCGCGGTGGGCATTTTCAGGAATAAGGCTCGCCGATGACGATTGAAGCAAAACGTCTCAAACGGGCGACGCCCGAAATCGGATTTCACGATTTCGAGCCTCGCTCGCAGAGTTTCGAAGAAGCCTTTCTCGCCGGCATGGCCGGCGGGGAAAAAGCCGTGCCGTGCCGTTTTCTCTATGACGCGCAAGGCTCGCAGCTTTTCGATGATATCTGCGAGCTTCCAGAATATTACCCGACCCGCACCGAAACGAAGATCCTGAAAGCGCGCGCCGGCGAGATCGCCGAGCTGATCGGGCCAGGCGCTGCGTTGGTCGAACTCGGTTCGGGCTCCAGCATCAAGACGCGCATCCTTCTCGATCGTATGAAATCCGCCGCCGCCTACATGCCCGTCGATGTCAGCCGCGAACATCTGCGCGCCGCCGCGCAGGACATCGCCGCCGACTATCCGCATTTGAAAGTCGAAGCGGTGTGCGCCGATTACGGCGCAGCGTTCGAGCTGCCGCCGAGTCCCGGCCGCCGCGTCGGCTTCTTCCCGGGCTCGACCATCGGCAATCTCGACGCGGGAGAAGCGCTGGCGCTTCTCAAAAGCTGGCGGGGGCGGCTCGGGCCGGACGGGATGATGATCGTCGGGGTCGATCTCAAGAAGGATCCGCGCATTCTCGAGGCCGCCTATAACGACTCGGCCGGGGTCACCGAGGCGTTCATCAAGAACATCTTGGCGCGCGCCAACCGCGAACTCGACGGCGACTTCGACCTCGACCGCTTCCGCTACGAAGCGCGCTGGAGCCCTGCCGCCGGGCGCATCGAGATGCATCTTTCCAGCATCGGCGCGCAGAAGGCGCAGGCCGCCGGACGGCTCTTCCGCTTCGCCGCCGGCGAGCGTATCCATGTAGAGAATTCGCACAAATACGGCGTCGAGGAGTTTTCGGCGCTGGCCCGCGCGGCGGGCTTTTCCCGCCGCGCCGTCTACACGGATGCGGACCGGCTGTTCAGCGTGCACGCGCTCGCCGTCTGAGCGGCGACAGGGGTCCGAGCGATAAGGAGGGTGTTTCGCCATGGCGGACAGTCTCGAAGCCGCGGTCGCCGCGCACTACGCCCGGCACGGCCTCGCCGAAGCGATCTTCGCGGCGGTGAGGGCGGGCGGCGGCGATCCTGACAATCTCACCGTCGAGGATCTCGCGCCGGTCGACGAGTTCCACACCGCCGGCCGCAAGGCGACGCTGAAAGCGTTGCACATGACTCCGTTCAGAGCGGGGATGCGCATCCTCGACGCCGGCAGCGGCATCGGCGGCGCGGCGCGCTGCATCGCCTCGGAGCGCGGCTGCCATGTCACCGGCGTCGACCTGACGCCGGACTTCGCCGCCGTCGCCAGAGAGCTGACGGCGCGCGTCGGTCTTGACGATCTTTGCGAATTCCAGACGGGCAGCGTTCTCGATCTTCCGTTTACAGATGGTTCGTTCGACGGCGCCGTTACTTTTCACGTGGCCATGAACATCGCCGACCGGGAGAAATTCTATGCGGAGCTGGCGCGCGTCCTGCGGCCCGGCGGAACGCTGTGCGTGTTCGACGTGATGAAGGGGCCTAAACCGGGCATGCTCTATCCCGTCCCCTGGGCTGAAACCGAGATGACGAGCTTTCTCAAGTCGTCGAAAGAAACAAAGTCTTTGCTTGAAGACGCCGGTTTCGCCATTTCGGCCGAACAGAATCTTCGCGAGTTCGCGCGGGCGTTTTTCCGCGAAATGTTCGCCAAGGCGCAAAAGGAGGGCGGCCCGCCGCGGCTCGGTCTCAGGATCCTCACCGGTCTCAACACCGAAAAGAAATTCGCCAACTACGCCGAGGCGCTCGACGCGCACCAGATCGAGCCGGTGATCCTGATCGCCGAACGCCGGCCCTAGCGGCTACCGGCGCGCGAAGCGTTTCAAAATGTCGGCGATCGCCGCCTCGACCTCGCGCCGCGTCGCGTCGAGCGAAAGATCCGTACGGATGACATAATCCGCCCGCGCGCGTTTTTCGGCGTCAGGCGTCTGTTGGGCGAGGATCGCCTCGAACTTTTCCGCGGTCATGCCGGGCCGCGCCAGCACGCGGGCGCGCTGCGTTTCGTAAGGCGCGGAGACGACCGCCACCGCGTCGAAGGCTTTAGCGGCGCCGGTCTCGAACAGCAGCGGTATGTCGAGGACCGCAAGCTTTTCGCCGCGAGCGCGCGCCGCATCCAGAAACGCGGCGCGGTCGGCGCCGACCAGCGGATGCACGATGGATTCGAGCTTTTTAAGGCGGTCCGGCGCGCCGAGAACCAGCGCCGCGAGGCGACCCCTCTCGATCGCGCCCTCCTTCGCGGCCTCTGGAAATTCCGCCCCGACCGGCGCGACAGCCGCGCCGCCCTTCTCATAGAGCCGGTGCACCGCCGCATCGGCGCTCCACACGGCGGCGCCCGCGTCGGCGAACATGGCAAGTACGGTCGACTTGCCCATGCCGATGGAGCCAGTGAGGCCGACGACGATCACGCCGCCCGCCTCGCGATTTCCGCTTCGAGAACCCGGCGGATGTCAGCGTCGACGACGGCCTTCTCGCCCAGCCAGGCGCGATAGCCGAACGCGGCCTGATGCAGCAACATGGAAAGCCCGTCGGCGGTGCGGTTGCCGCGTGCGCGCGCAGCGTCGAGCAACGGCGTTTCAAGCGGCGCGTAAATGATCTCGGCGACCACCGCCTTTTTCGGCAACCGGTCGAGCGAGATTTCAAGCGGCGGCGCGCCCGTCATGCCAAGGCTTGTCGCATTGACGAGCACGGCGGCGCCGGCGAGCGGCTCCTCGCGCGCCTCCCAGTCGATCGCCGCGGCGCGTTTGGCGAGCGCGGCGACGGCGTCCGCCTTGTCGCGGCTGCGATTGGCGACGACGATCGGCGAGAACCCCATCTCCGCAAGCGCCAGCACCACCGCCCGCGCCGCGCCGCCGGCGCCGAGCACCATCGCCCGCCCGGGTTCGAGTTCGGACGCCGTCTCGCGCAGGGCGGCGGCGAAGCCGGCGATGTCGGAATTGTCCGCTTTCGGACCGTCCGGCGCGAAGGTCAGCATGTTGGCGGCGCCGGCTTTCTCGGCGCGCGGCGTCGCCGACGCCGCGTAACGCAGCGCATGCTCCTTGTGCGGAAGAGTGACGTTGCAGCCGGCGAAGCCGAGCGTCCGTAGCGCGTCGCAGGCCCGCGCGAACGCTTCGTAGGTCGGCTCGGCGGCGACGGGAATGTAATGCCCGTTGACGCCTTCGCGCGCCGCCCATGTGCGGTGCAGGAGCGGCGACAGGGAATGCTTGACCGGCCAGCCGATGACGGCGGCAAGACGCGGGGTTATCGGATCCGCAGCCATCAGAAGTCGAGCGCCCCCTCGCGCCGCAGGAAAGCGAGAAGCGGAAACAGCGACAGGCCGAGCACCGCGAAATAGTCTCCCTCGACCGCCTCGAACAGGCGCGCGCCGAGCGCCTCCACCTGATAGGCGCCGACGCTGGCGAGAACAGCCGGGCCGGACGCCGCGAGATAGCGGTCGACTTCCGCCGCCGTCATGGCGCGCATGCGCAGCCGCGGCCGGTCGAGATGGCTGAACGCGATCTCGCCGCTCCGGACGACGACGACGGCGTTGATGAGCGTGTGGACGCGCCCCTGAAGGTCGAGAAGCCGAGCGCGCGCTTCTTCGAGCGAGGCGGGCTTGTCGAACGGCCGCTCCTCGAACTCGAGAATCTGGTCGGAGCCTATGACCAGCGTCTCCGGCGGCGCGTCCGCCGCGAGAGCCTTCTCCTCGGCCAGCCGCAGCGCCGTCGCTTCAAGGTCAAGACCCGCCGCCGCGCAGTCGCGCTTCACGACGGCCTCGTCGACATCCGGTTTCACGATGCGAAACGGCACCCCCGCCGCTTCCAGAATTCTGGCGCGGATGGCGCTGCCGGAAGCAAGAACGATGTCGCGGTGCATGCGGTGATCCTTAAGCCCGGTTCTGCCGCTCGGAAATCTTCGACAAAATAGAGGCCGCCGTCTCTTCGACCGATTTCCGGGTGACGTCTATCACCGGCCAGCGATGCTTGGCGAACAGACGCTTGGCGGCAAGCACTTCTGCGCGGATTGAGTCGAGATCGACATAGCTCGAATCCGTCTCGACGTTCATCGCCCCCATGCGGCTGGCGCGGATCTGGGCGAGCCGCTCCGGCTGAGCGATCAGTCCGACGATCAGTGGTTTCTTCAGGGCGAAGATCGCCTGCGGCAGATCGACATGCGGCACCAGCGGAATGTTGGCGACCTTAACGCCGCGGTTGGCGAGATACATTGAGGTCGGGGTTTTCGAGGTGCGGCTGACCCCGACGATCACGACGTCGGCGGGTTCAAGATCGTAAGTCATCTGCCCGTCGTCATGGGCGAGCGTATAATCGAGCGCCGCGATGCGCCGGAAATAGGCGTCGTCCATCTCGTGCTGGGCGCCGGCGCGCATCGTCTGTTCGAGTCCGAGATAGTCGGAGAAGGCGTCGAACAGGGGATCGAGAACTGAAATCGCCGGGGCCTGCAGTTCCGAGCAACGCGCTTCGAGCAGTCGGCGAAGGTCTGGATTGACCACCGTGTAGAGGACAAGGCCCGGCGAGGCCTCGATTTCGGCCAGCACTTTTTCGAGCTGCGGGCGCGACCGGATCAGCGCGTAGATGTGCTGCAACGGCTTGGCGGCGGCGAATTGCGCGGTCGTCGCTTTCAGCATGGCGGTCAGCGTCTCGCCGGTGGAATCGGAGACGAGATGCACATGGAAGTATCGGGCTAGCGGGGCGCGCCGCGGCGGTTTTGTCTGCTGCAAGCCAATTTCCCCGCCTGTCATGCCGTTGGGCGCCTTCTGTGCAAAATCGGGACAACCGGGCCCACGCCGGCCCGACCTGTTGATGATTGCGCAAACCATGCGCCCTCGGCGCCTAGTGGAAGTTGAAAACCTGTTCTGCGCAAGACGGTACGGCCAGCTTCCCGGCCTCTGCGGAAATCATCCCCTGACTGAAAGCCTGGTGAAAACAGACGTCGTTGTCGCGCGGCGCCGCCGCCTCTTTCCCCACCCTCAGGAAAAAGTTATCCGACCGGAAAATTCTTCTGGAGTCATGCCGGACTCGCAGGAAAAACAGGCGCCTGCGAATCTTTCCCCAGGATTCGGCCCTACTCTTGGATTCATACTTTATTAAGAAAGATAAACAGAAGGTTAAGAAAGAAGGCTCGGCGGTGGGATCGAAAGCGTCATCCGGATCGAAATTTCTACGCGCGCTCGCCGGTGAGCAGGCGGCCATACCGCCCGTGTGGTTCATGCGGCAAGCAGGTCGATACCTGCCCGAATATCGCGAACTGCGGGCGAAGGCCGGGTCGTTTCTCGATCTCTGTTTCAACCCTGAGCTCGCCGCCGAAGTCACGTTGCAGCCGGTCCGGCGGTTCGACCTCGACGCCGCCATCCTGTTTGCGGACATCCTCCTCATCCCTCACGCGCTCGGTCAGCAGCTCAGCTTCGTCGAAGGCGAGGGCCCGCGGCTCAACCCGGCGATAACCCCGGCCATGATTGATGGATTCCGTCAGCGAAACATTCTTGAATCGCTGGCTCCCGTGTTCGAAACGGTGAAACGCACCCGTCAGCAGCTCGATTCCTCGAAGGCGCTGATCGGTTTCGCCGGAGCGCCATGGACGGTGGCGACCTACATGCTCGCCGGCGGCCCGTCGGGCGATCCGGCGGCGCTCCGCCGCGTGTTCTATCGGGACAGAGGGTTCATATCGGCGCTCATCGACATTCTCGTCGACGCCACCAGCGCCTACCTCGTCGCGCAAATCGACGCCGGCGCGGATGCGGTGCAGCTCTTCGACACCTGGGCCGGGGGACTGCCGTGGCCTGTCCTCGACGCCGTGTCGGTGGAGCCGATGGACCGGATCGGCCGGGTGGTGAAAAAAGCGCGCCCCGGAACCCCGGTGATCTTCTTTCCCAAGGGGGTCGGCGAGAAAGCCGCCGAATATGTGCATCTGACCGGCGGCGACGCCATCGGAATCGACTTCGCCATGGATCCCGGCTGGGCCAGAACCCATCTCAGTCCGCACAGGACGGTTCAGGGCGGGCTTGATCCCCTGCTCGTGGTCGAAGGCGGCGCGGCGATGGAGAAAGCCGCTGCGAGCCTCCTGAGGCTCTTCCACGATGCCCCATACGTCTTCAACCTCGGACACGGTTTCGTGCCCGAAACGCCGCCCGAGCATGTCGCCCGGCTCGTGGAGTTCGTCCGCTCGGGCGTTTGGAGGCAATGATGCGCGATTTTCTGCTGGCCCATTACCTGTGGATCAAGGCGGCGCATCTGATCTTCGTCATCGCCTGGATCGCCGGCATGATGTATCTGCCGCGGCTCTTCGTTTACCACCATCAATCGGAAAAAGGCGGCGAGGCGGAACGGCATTTCGCCGGCATGGAGCGGCGGTTGCTGAAGGGCATCATAAACCCGTCGATGACGCTCGTGTGGCTCTTGGGGCTGACCATGATCTATGCCAACCCCTCGCTTCTGCAACAACACTGGTTTCAATTGAAGTTCGCCGCGGTCATCGGCATTTCGGCGATCCACGGGCTTTACGCTGGCGCCCAGCGCCGGTTCGCCGCCGGCGAGCGCCCCCGCACCGAGCGCTTCTGGCGGGCGATGAACGAGGTTCCGTTCCTGCTGATGATCGTCGCAGTGGTCATGGTGATCGTGCGGCCGTTCTGATGACAGGCTCCTTCATCAAGCTGTGAATGGTCGCGCCGGCGAGGGCGTACTATCGTCGGGGTTATGAAAGCGGTCTGGCCTAAATTGCTTCTTGCGGCGCTGGTGGTCGGGGTGTGGCCCGCCGCCGGAGCGGGCGCGATCTCGCCCCTAGCCATGCAGCAGGCAACGGGCTGCAGCGAGGGGGCCGGTCATCATTCCGCCGTCCCTGCCGAGGACCTGAACGGGTGTAAGACCGGCGCCGCCGCATGCTTCCTTGTCGCGGCTTGCGCTCAGCTCTGCGGCGGGGCCGTCCTTGCGCCCGCGGCCGATTTTCGGATCTTGCGGGTTTCCTCCGCATTGCGAGCCGGGCGGCAGAACTCGCTCCTTGCGATCACTGTCGTCCCGCCGGATCCGCCGCCGCGCGCCGGCTGATCCTTCACGACGACAATCGCTCATTCAACAAACAACGGAGTAAACGATGAAACGCATCGTATTGATGGCGCTGACCCTCGCTGCGGTCGGCGCGACCACCGCCTACGCCGCCTCGCCGGAGACGGTCGCCGGCGCGATCGCGGCTTGCTGCGATTTCCTCGCGGCCTGCTGTGACGGCGGCTCCTGCTGCTGATCTGAAGCGGCGATAACCAAGGGCGCCCGCTCCATCCGGGGCGGGCGCCTGCCTTCGGCGACGCGATCGCTTCCGGGCGGCGATTGACGCCGCGCCATTGTTCCCTATATGTCTAGCCGAACCCACCTTTTTGAGCGCGGTGGCCAAGTTCCCCGCGCCGCACCAGTTCATCGCTGACCTTTCCCCGGACCCGCCCCTCAAGCGGGGCGTTCCCTTATCCTTATCCATACCGAGGCTTCCATGTCCGAGTCCGCCGTCATCACCTCCCTTCCGTCCAAAATGTCCCTTGAGGAGCTGAAGGCGAAGTCGCCGACTGAGCTTCTCGCTTTCGCCGAGGATCTGGAGGTCGAGAACGCCTCGACCTTGAGAAAGCAGGACATGCTGTTCGCGATCCTCAAGGAGCTCGCCGATCGCGACGTCGAGATCGAAGGCGGGGGCGTGATGGAAGTCCTTCCCGACGGGTTCGGCTTTTTGCGCTCGCCGGAAGCCAACTATCTGCCCGGTCCGGACGATATCTACGTCTCGCCCTCGCAGATCCGCCGCTTCGCGCTGAAGACCGGCGACACGGTGATCGGCGAGATCAGGAGCCCGAAAGACGGCGAGCGCTACTTCGCGCTTCTCAAGGTCGGCACTATCAATTTCGAGGACCCGGAGAAAGTCCGCCACAAGGTGCACTTCGACAATCTGACGCCGCTCTATCCGGACGAGCGGCTGCGCATGGAAGTGACGACCGAAGAAGGCAAAAAAAAGGACCTGACGGCGCGCGTCATCGATCTCGTCGCGCCGATCGGCAAGGGCCAACGCTCGCTGATCGTCGCCCAGCCGCGCACCGGCAAGACGGTCATCCTGCAGAACATCGCCCACTCGATCTCCGCCAACCATCCCGAGTGCTACCTGATCGTCCTCCTCATCGACGAACGCCCCGAGGAAGTGACCGACATGCAGCGCTCCGTGAACGGAGAAGTCGTCTCCTCGACCTTCGACGAGCCGGCTTCGCGGCACGTCGCCGTCGCCGAAATGGTGATCGAAAAAGCCAAGCGTCTTGTCGAACATGGCCGCGACGTGGTCATCCTGCTCGACTCGATCACCCGTCTCGGCCGCGCCTACAACACCGTCGTGCCGTCGTCGGGCAAGGTGCTGACCGGCGGCGTCGACGCCAACGCCCTGCAGCGTCCCAAGCGCTTTTTCGGCGCCGCGCGCAACATCGAGGAGGGCGGCTCGCTGACCATCATCGCCACCGCCCTCATCGACACCGGTTCGAAGATGGACGAGGTGATCTTCGAGGAATTCAAGGGCACCGGCAACTCGGAGATCGTCCTTGACCGGAAGGTCGCCGACAAGCGCACCTATCCGGCCATCGACATCGCCAAGTCCGGCACTCGGAAAGAAGACCTGCTGGTGCCGAAGAACGAGCTGCAGAAGGTCTACGTGCTGCGCCGCATCCTGTCGCCCATGGGCACCACCGACGCCATCGAGTTCCTGCTCGACAAGCTCCGGCAGACCAAGACCAACGGCGACTTCTTCGACTCGATGAATACATGATCGCAGCGCCTTTCGCGCGCGCCAACTTCTTCGTCATTACGGGCGCTTCCGGCGGCGGCAAGTCGACGCTCGTCGAGACGCTGCGCCGCCGCGGCTTCCGCGTCGTCGAGGAAGCGGGCCGCGCCATCGTGCGCGAGCAGCTCGACGCTGGCGGCGAAGCCCTTCCCTGGGCCGACCGCGCGGCCTTCCGCGACCTTCTGCTGACACGCTCCATAGAGCTTTTCGACGCCGTCGAGGAACGCGACGCGCCGGTCTTCTTCGATCGCGGCGTTCCCGAAGCGATCGGCTATTCAACGCTTATCGGATCGCCGCTGGCGGAAGAGACGTTGCGCGAGGCCGAGGCGCGCCGCTACGCGCCGACCGTCTTCGTCGTCCCGCCATGGCGGGAAATCTACGCCAACGACGCGGAGCGCCGTAAAAGCTGGCAGGAAGTTATCGAGGACTTCACTGCGACCTGCGACGCATATCGCGGGCTGGGCTACGTTCTCGTCGAGGTTCCGAAAATGTCCGTCGACTTGCGGATCGATTTTATCGGCGCCGCGCTGGGCCGGCCGCTTTAAGGCTGGCGACGACGCGGCGCAGGATCATCGGCACCCTTTGAGCGCATAAGAGACGCTCTCCCAAGTCCGGCTATAGCACGATTTTTATCGCCGCGCCCATCGCCCGGCGGGAACCGAACCGGCGCTGGCGCGTTCGCCATGCAGCGGGGGTCACGTAATGCATGGAGTACCCTACGATGACCGATATCGCGACCAAGGAAACCGGCACGCTGATTTCCGCCAACAAGGTCGAAGGCACCAAAGTCTATAACGCCAAGGGCGACAAGCTCGGCCATGTCGACGCCGTCATGCTCGACAAGCAGCGCGGCAACGTCGCCTACGCCGTCATGTCGTTCGGCGGCTTTCTGGGTATGGGAGAAAAGCAGCACCCGCTGCCCTGGTCGACGCTGAAATACGACGAGAAGCAGGACGGCTACGTCGTCAACCTGTCGAAGGAGCAGCTCGAAAAAGCCCCGACGTTCGAGCGCGGCGCCTATGGGCGTCTCGCCGATCCCGCCTACGGCGAAAGCGTCTACAAATATTACGGCGCGACGCCTTACTGGTATTGATCGCCGCTCCGAACGACAGCCGCGCGGCGCTGCGTAACTGCGCCGCGCGGTTGCCTTCATCGCCCCGCAATCCGATCCTGCGGCCTTCGATCTGGAGGCCGCGATGGATATTGTAGACGCTTGGGCGCAACTACCGACCGAACGGTTCCAGACCGAAAAGTGGCTCGAAACCCTGCTGCGCTGGACCGGCAAGCCGTTTCCTTCGCCGCCAGCGACGCCCGCCGACATGCTCGCGGCGATGGACGAGGCGCGCGTGTCGGCGTCGCTGATCGCCGGCTGGCACGGGCCGCAGGGCGCGCTCATCTCCAATGACGAGGTCGCCGCCGCCCTCGATGCGGCGCCGGGGCGACTCTTCGGTCTGGCGAGCGTCGATCTCGGCGACCCGATGGGGGCCGTGCGGGAAATACGCGCACGCGCGAAGGACAAGCGGTTCGTCGGCGTACGGATCGTGCCGTGGCTGTGGGGCCTGCCGCCGAACGACCGGCGCTACTATCCGGTCTATGGCGCCTGCATCGACGCCGGACTGCCGTTCTGCACGCAGATCGGCCATACGGGACCGTTGAAATCATCCGAGACCGGACGACCCATTCCCTATCTCGAAGACGTCCTTCTGGATTTTCCGGAACTCGTGGTGGTCGGCGGCCATGTGGGCTTTCCGTGGCTCGACGAGGTGGCGAGCCTGGCGCGCAAGTTCCAGAATTTCTACGTCGACACCAGCGCCTATGCGCTGCACCGGTTGCCGCCAGCGTTCGTCGAGTGGATGAAAGGCGAAGGCAGGAAACGCGCGATGTTCGGCACGAACTTTCCGATGCTGACGCATGCGCAATGCCTGAAAGGGCTCCCCCGCCTCGGGCTCGACGCGGAGACGCAGGCGCTGTTCCTCGCCGGCAACGCCCGGCGGGTGTTTTCCCTTCAAGCGGAATAATGCGCGGGAGCGCCCGTTATCGCTGGTCCATAAAGGCACCGAACAATGCATAGACATAGCGGTCGTGCGCGCCGACGGGAAAGCCTTCCATGAACTGCTCCGCGGAGAGCCAGCGCTGGACGACGCCGTCCTCGGGCGCCCACGGGCTGTCGCCGCGCGCCCCCAGCAGGTAGGCGCGGCACCTGATTTCGAGCCAGTCGAGATACTTGTGATCCGGCGCGCCCTGGAGCGTCAGCGCCCGGACGACGGCGCTTTCGTCGAACTCGCTGGATTCATTGACCCAGACCTTCTTGCGCCGCTCCTCCCACAACGCTTCGAGCGTCTGGGCCCGCGGCGGCAGGGGGCGCATCAGGCTGAAGCCGGGCAGGCGCCATTCGTACCCGAAGGAAAGACCGCGCGGGTCCGGCGCGAACCTGTCCGATGGCGCGACAGCGCCGGGGAGATCGTCCCGCTCGACAAGGATGTTCGAGTCTTCGTCCATGATGAGGTAAACGCGGTAGACGGCCGCGGTGCGTATCTCCCTCGGGCCGGGCGGCAGGACGCGCGGACGCGCGCGGTCGATTTTCCAGCCGAGAAAATGTTCGATGTCGTCGGCCGCCGCGTCGGCTTGTCCGCGCACGAACCGCGCCGGGTCGTGGAGCGCGGCTTCGACGATCGGTTTCACTGTCGCTTCGTCCAGCACGCGAAGCGTGCGCGACAGGTGGCCGAAGCCGAGGATCGCATTTCCACGCACATAGGTATCGGAATGGGCGGAGAGAGCGACGCACACCGCCTCTACATCAACATCGTCCGGGGGGTCGAGGGAGAGCGCGATAGGCAGCGTCTGAAGATATTCGAGCGCCGTTCCGGACAACAGCCGTCCGCGGGCGCTCGCCGGATCCTTTTCAGTCATAGACCTTCCTCAGAGGTCGCCGCGAGTCACCTCGGCGAGCGTCCGCTCGATGACGCGGACGATGTCGGCGCGCTTTCGCGTTTCGTCCTCGCGAAGCTGCCGGCCGGCGCAATCGCCTTCGTATGTTCTTAGCACGAAACGCCCGTCCGGCTCGCCTTCCGGATACCAGCCGAGGTCGAGCAGGCGGTTGCGGCGCTCATGCCGCAATTGCAGGAGCGATTCCTTCAGCAGCGTCCAGGCGTCGGGATGGCCGACATCGACTTCGCAGAAGGCGTTGTAATCAACCGTCCATCCTTCAGGGATGCGCAGCGCCTGCAAGGGCTCGTCGCGCGCCAGCGGCGTATTCAGGATGCGCCCGGTCATCGCCCTTCCTCCCGCGCGTATCTTATCGTCATTTGCATTATTGTCCTTCCGCGCGGCGCGCCTCGCACATCGCCTCGATCCGCGCCGCGAGGCGGGCGTCGAGACGGGCGGGCCTCGAAGCGAACACCGCTTCCTTGACGACGGGGCGGAAACCTTCCTTGTAGCTTTTCTCAAGCGCCGGGGCGAGCTGGACCAGCGCGCCGCGATCGGTTTCGCTTTCCTCGTCGGCCGCGTGCGCGGCGAGGAGGCTGCGCGCCATGTCGAGATGCACGACGAACTGCCCGGCTTTCCTGCCTGCGTCCGGCGCGACGGCGAGCAGTTCGCGCGCGAATGCGGTTCGCTGGATTTCCTTCGGATCGTCGGACTGATCCCAGACTTCGCCCGCATAAAGCTGCTCTTCGAGAAAGGCGGCGGGGGATTTCTCACCTTCGCCCGTGCTCATCGGAAGCAACACAGCGAGGCGGGCGAGCAAATCCTCGGCGCCCTCATGCAGAAAACCGTAGCGCTCGGCGCGCATTTCTCCTTCCAGGCGCGCGGCGTCTTCAGGATCGAACGCGCCGATAAAGGCGCGGGCGCGCACGTCGAAATCGTAATAGGCGTCCCTGAAATTGACGGGGTCGCTGGCGATGAGCGCGGCGGCGCCCGCCGGGCCGCACATGTCCGCCGCTCCCGCGCCGTTCGCGGCGGCGAAAAAAAGAACGGCGGGGAAGAAGGCGCGCAAAGCTCTCATTCGAAGTCGAAGCCCTTGCAGAAGCGGTTAGAGAGTTTGCCGCCGCACGCAGCCTCATGCTCGGCTTTCGTCAGCCGGACGACCGTGCAGCGCGCGTTGTAGGAAGCGACGATATCGTCGACCTCCCGGGCGAAGTCGTTTCTCTCCCTGACGGCGCGATTGAAAGACTCGGCCTTGGCGTCGCGCATGTCCCGGTTCCAGGTCTGCGCGTTCGCCGCTGGGCTGCCCGGATCGTAATTGACGTTCGGCATATATTGGTCGTAGGCGGCGAGATCTTCCTCCGCCTTGTCGAGGCGCCGGTCCATGCCGCTGAGCTTTCGTTGCGCGTTCTGCATTTCATCCGCAAACGGAATGCATTCGCGCGCCGCCGCCATGTTCGCCTCTCGCAGTTGCGGACTGGCGGGCGCGGAGGGCGGAGCGACCGGCGCGGGCGCTGCAGCTGGCTTTGGCGCCGCGCCGGGCAGGGCGGCGGTCTTCTCTTCGATTTTTTTCTTCTGCGCGTCGCTCGGGTTTTCGTCGAGGGCGCGGCGGTAGAAAAAGTCGGAGTCGGCATAGCGCGCCGGGCCGGTATAGCCTTCGGCGGCGCTCATCGCGAAGAACATGTCCGTAAACGGCCGTTCCGATCCGTGTTTTTGGCGAAGGTCGCCGAGGGCGATCCATCCGTCGACGACGCCGAGCCGCCCGGCCTTGAGAAAGCGTGTCGCCGCTTCATTGACGTCGGGCGCGCCGAGCTTGCCGTCCATGATCAGCCTGCCGACATTGTAATGGCCGACCGGATGCTGGAACTCCGCGGCGAAGAAATAATGGTCGAACGCCCGCCGGTCGTCGCGCTCGCCCAGCTTGCCGTCGCCGAACAGCCAGCCGACATTGACAGCCGCCGCCGCTGCGTCGATCTGCGCCGGCGTTAGTCCGTTCAGATTGCGGCGGCAGAGATCGACCGCTCTGTCCGGGAGGTACTGGCCGGGCCTTTGCGGCTTGGCGCACGCCTCCCACGCCGCCTGCAGCCGGGCCCGGTCGGCTTCCGATGGCGCTCCGCGGTTTTTGAAGCAGTCCGTTTCGGGCGCGCAGGCTCCGACAGCGTCGATGAGCTGCTGTTTGGCGTTCTCGTCGCCGGCGGCGGCTTTGTCTCCGACCGCGTTCCATTTGACGCGCGCTTCGCGCCAGTATGCGGCGAGTTCGTCGGCGCTGGCGGCGGGCGCGGCGGAGAGCACGGCGAGCGCAAGAAGGCCGCCTGAGGCGGCGCGGAGGCGAGTCATGAGGGGCGAACCTTTTCTGCCAGGGCTATCGGCGCGGTGCTCGCCAAAACGACGATTGAAGGAACGGGATGGCGCGTGGCGCGCGGACGAAGTGCCTGAGTCAGGACGCTCCCCTCTCTGTTTCCGGGCCGCATCCCCTTGCGGCGCGCGTTGCGCAGCGACGAGACCACGCTTTCCTTGATATTTTGTAAGGCGTAATGGGGCGACAATGCGGCGAGCGACGCCCCTATGCGCGAGGTCATTGCCCCGCCGCCGCTGCGGCGCCAGCCTCGCGCGTCGCTCAGATCTCCGGAGACGCCAAATGGCCCTTAAACTTTACCATACGCCGCTCACCCGCTCGATCCGGGTCCTGTGGACCCTCGAGGAGCTGGGGCTCCCATACGAGCTTGTCGTGCAGCCGATGGACCGGTCGTATTTCCGCACGCCGGAATGGCGGGCGATCAATCCGGTCGGCAAGCTGCCCGTGTTCTTCGACGGCGACGAACGCATCATCGAATCGACGGCGATCATCCACTACCTCTCGGAGAAATACGGCGAGGGCCGGCTGGCCCGGCGACCGACCGATTCCGACTACGGACAATTCCTGCAATGGCTGCATTTCGGCGAAGGCGGCATGGGCGGCTACGCCGGCATGCTGATCGGCCAGACGAGAATTCTGCCCCCTGAACACCGCATCGAGGCGATGAAGCAATGGGCGATCGGCGAGTGCAGGAACTGCTGCAACTTCATCGAGACGAGCCTGGAAGGAAAATCCTTCCTGCTCGGGGAGGACTTCTCGCTGGCCGACATTTCAGTCGGCTACATCCTCCACCTCATCCGCCTCTCCGGCGAAGGCAAGGCGATCATCGGCGAGAGAACCCGCGCTTATTACGACCGCCTCGCCGACAGGCCAGCGTGGAAAAAGGCGACGGCCTAATTCTTCTTCTTCGGCAATCCCTTGCGTTTCGTTTCGGCGAACTCCTTGAGCTCTTTCTTGCTCATCGACTCGGCCATCTGTTTCGATGCGCCTTTAAGTTCTGACTTTTTCATCTCGCCGCGCTTGGCGGCGAGGGCGGCGCCGGCGGCTTGCTGCTGGGCTTTGGATTTCGCGGGCATGACTGGCTCCTTGCATGAAGCCCCCCGCGCCGGAACGTCTCTCGCCGCGCTTTGGTTCCGCGCAAGAAAAAAAGGCCGCCGCGGAGCATAGCTCCAGCGGCGGCCAGGTAAGGGAGCGGGTGAAGGAACCTTGCGGACACGGCCTTTGGAAAACGGAGGGTTGTTCCAAAGGCCGCGTCCGCGCCCGCCCCCTGCGAGACGTTTAAAGCGGACCCTGACGTCGCCGTGCGTCAGCGTGAGGCCGGCGCCGCGTCTGGATAAAGCGCGCTGACGCGCCCCCGAATGGCTGACAGCATCGAATGACCCTTCGCCTGCGTGCGGCGCACAATTGCGCAGCGGACGTGTCAGGATCGTGACCGTTTTTTTGCGGGCGCGTGACAGCGCGGGCGCCGCGCCGGCCGCTCAATCCGCAGGCGGAGCAACGCCGTCCTGCTTGCGGATGAAGCTGACCTTGCCCTGCGGCTCCAGGATGCCCCAGGCGACGCTCGCCGCCGAGGCGAGCGTCCTGACGGTGATGTCGCGCCACAGGCTTTCATCGGCGGCGACGACGGCGCATCAGCCTAACGTCGCCGGCGCGCGGCCGGTCCTCCGGCCGCCAGCTCAGCCCAGGTCTTCTAGCGCCCCTTGGCGCGGGGCGAGGGGCCCTTGCGATGGGTCGACGGCTTCTTGCGTCGCGGTCGGGCCTCGGCGCCGCCGCGGCTTCCGCCGCCGCCGCCCTTATGGCCCTTGCCGCGATTCTTGCCGCGCTCCATCAGCGGCACGCTTTCATCGAACGCGCCTTCGAGACGGAAGGCGACGCGCGCGGCGCGCTCGATCGCGCGAAGCTTGCCGCGCTCGGCATGGTCGCAGAGCGTAATGGCGACGCCGGTCTCGCCGTTGCGTCCCGTGCGGCCGATGCGGTGGACATAGTTTTCAGGCTCGTCCGGGAGGTCGAAATTCACCACATGGGTGATGCAGGGCACGTCGATGCCGCGCGCCGCGATGTCGGTGGCGACGAGAATTTTCAGCTTGCCGTCGCGAAAGCCCTGCAGCGCGCGCTGGCGCGCGTTCTGGTTCTTGTTGCCGTGGATCGCCTCGGCGCGGAAGCCGTCATGGCCGAGATCTTTGACGATGCGGTCGGCGCCGTGCTTGGTGCGCGCGAAGACGAGCGTGCGCGTTACCTCGGGCTGGCCGAGAATCTCTGCGAGCTTGGCGCGTTTTTGCGACGTCGGCGTGATCAGCACCGACTGGGCGATGACCGCCGGCTGCGAATTCTTTCGGTCGGCCTCGACGGTGACCGGATCGTTGAGGAGGCTCGCCGCGAGACCCTCGACGGCTTTCGGCATGGTCGCCGAAAAGAACGCGGTCTGGTGCTTGATCGGCAGCAGGCGGGCGATCTCGCGCACCGGCTCGATGAAACCCATG
This sequence comes from Pseudomonadota bacterium, assembly GCA_036337175.1. Taxonomy (GTDB): domain Bacteria; phylum Pseudomonadota; class Alphaproteobacteria; order Caulobacterales; family Parvularculaceae; genus Amphiplicatus. The sequence continues at coordinate 196,463 of JAYZEQ010000002.1, read as the reverse complement.
TCGAGCATGCGGTCGGCCTCGTCGAGCACGAACCAGCGCGTTTCGTCGAGGGAGAGATGGCCGTCATTGATGAGATCGAGCAGGCGGCCCGGCGTGGCGATGACGATGTCGACGCCGCGGCGCAGTTTCGAAATCTGCCCGCCGCGCGAGGCGCCGCCGAGAACCAGCGCCGTCGACAGGCGGGATCCGGCGGCGAACTTCAGAAGATTGTCTTCGATCTGCGCGGCGAGCTCGCGGGTCGGCGCGAGGATGAGGGCGCGCGTCGTTTTGGGCGAGGGGCGCGAACGCAGGGCCGAGATGCCCTGAATGATCGGCAGGCCGAACGCGGCGGTCTTGCCGGAACCGGTCTGGGCGAGGCCGAGAATGTCGGCCCCTTCGAGCTGCGCCGGGATCGCCATGGTCTGAATCGGTTTGGGGTCGTTGAGGCCGGCGCGGGCGAGCGCGTAGACGAGCGCCGGCGACAGGCCGAGATCGGAAAAACCGTTGCGCAATTTTTCGAAGGTCTTTTCCGGCGCTTGTTGCGCGGAATGCGGCGTCTCGCGGCGCGGCTCTTCGCGCGGAGCGCGCCTCGCCTCGCCATGAACGGCGCCGGTATAGCGGCCGTGATGATCGTTGCGGCGCTGTTTACGGCGGCGCTGCTGGGTGTCGGCGCGCGGCGCCGCGGTTACGGTGGTCAAGACAAAATCCTTCAGCCTGCGGAGCAGGGCTCGCGCAAGGCGTATTTCGCGGCGATCCGAGCGCTTCGGACGGCGGCGGTTCATAACTGAAACGACAAAGCGGCGGGGGAGAAGCCCCTCGCATCCTGGCGCTGTCGCGCCCGGACCCTTTTGGTCCAGGCTCTTCGCCGCCTTCCGATGGGAAAGGGAGAAGCAGCGCCCGCGGCGGATAGTTGTTGCTTTTGTCCCGCCGCAACCGCTTGACGGCGCATGTGGACTTTAACCGGGCGATTTGCAAGGAGTTTTTTGCAAAGGCGAGGTTAACGCGCAGGAAGGGGCGGATTTGACGCGGGCCGTGCCGGATTTGCGACGAGCCGGATTGCCGGAAACCTTCCGGCGGCTGACGATGGCGAGGCTTGCGGGCGCCGCATGCCGGGGATCGTTATGTCGACTGCGCTATCGTCGCGTGCAGGATCGTTTCTGCGCTGCTTTTCCATCTATCTCGCCGCTTTCGCCGCCGTCATCGTCTGGCTGCCGCTGGTCCGCGGGGTTTTTGACGGAGCGAGCTATCACTGGGGCCTCGCCTATTTCGGACGCCAGTTCGGCGGCTCGGGCGTCGACGGCGACTACTGGCTCATCGTCGCGCAGGCGACGTGGATGCTGGCCCTGGTTTATCTCGGCCTGAGGCGGCCTGGGGCGCTGAGCTATACTCTTCTTCTCGCGTGGCACGGCGCAAACGCCGTGAGCTGGGGAATGGGTTACCTCGCCGATCCGGCCGATATGGTGCTCGAAGGCGACACGCTCGCTGTCAGCATCAACATCGGCCTCGCCGCCGCCGGCTTGTTCGTCGCGGGACTTGCGGCGGCGCTGGCCGCGCTCATGCTTGAAATCTCCGACGACAAAACGCCGCCCCGTTTCGCATGGACGCGCGCCAACAGCATCGCGCTCGGCCTGGCGCTGGCGCTGCTGCCCCTCCAGTTCTGTCTGCTGCGGTTGGGGGAGGCGCATGGCGCGACCGACGCGGACGGCGTCCTTCTCACCATGCTGCAATGGTTGATGCTGGTCGTCGCCTTCGGGCTCGATCGCAAGCGCCCCTCTGCGCCGGTTCGGCTCGCCGTCAGTTAAGACTCCGGCTCCGCAACCAATCCGAACCGAACGTGTTGTGCTCCTGTACGAAACGGGAGACCGGCGACATGCCGAAACAGACGGAGAAAAACGGCCAGGGCAAGCCGCCGCAGGAACAGGCGCGCCAGCCCGGCGTCGAAAGCAAGATGCATCCGCGCCCCGATTGGCGTCCGCGCTTTCCGGGCGCGGGACGCCTGAAAAACAAGGTGGCGCTGATCACCGGCGGGGACAGCGGCATCGGGCGCGCCTGTTCGGCGCTGTTCGCGCGCGAAGGCGCCGACATCGCCATCGTCTATCTCAAGGAGAAAGCTGACGCCGAAGAAACCAAGGCGTTCGTCGAACAGGAAGGACGCGCGGCGGTGCTGATCGACGGCGACATCGGCGATCCGGCATTCTGCAAGCGCGCGGTGAGCGAGACCCTGAAGGCCTTCGGCGCCGTCGACGTGCTGCTCAACAACGCCGCCGAGCAGCATCCTTCCGACGATTTCGAGGCGATCCCGCCTGAGCAAATCCGTCGAACTTTCGAAACCAACGTGTTCGGCTATTTCTACATGACGCAGGCGGCGCTGCCGCATCTCGCGGAAGGCTCGGCCATCGTCAACACCGCCTCGGTCACGGCCTATCGAGGCAGCAGGCATCTCATCGACTACAGCGCGACGCGCGGCGCGGTCGTCGCGTTCACCCGCTCGCTGTCGCAATACTGCGCCCCGAAGAAGATCCGCGTCAACGCGGTGGCGCCGGGGCCTATCTGGACGCCGCTCATCCCGGCTTCGTTCGACGCGGAGGAGGTCGCCAAGTTCGGCGCCGATCAGCCGCTGGGACGGGCGGGCGAGCCGAACGAGGTCGCCGCCTGCCACCTGTTCCTCGCCTGCGAGGATTCCTCCTACATGACCGGGCAGGTGTTGCACCCGAACGGCGGCGAGATCGTCGGCGGCTGAGCGCAGCGACGGTCTCTGTACGGAGCATCGCGACGGCAGAGGCGCTATGCCTTCGCCGGAAAGGCCTTCGGGTTCCGCAGGATCGCCGCCGAGATCAGCGCCACGATGAGTCCGACGGGAAATATTTCGAGAAAGGTCATCGGCAGGCGGAACAGCGGATTGCCGTAATTGTCGGCGAGCGCCTTCATGTTCGCCGCCTCCTTCTCCAGCGCCTCGCCCGACAGGCCCTCTTCCTTTTTCTTCTCGATGACGCTCTCGGTGTAGGAGTCGATGAAGGCGTAGTCGGTGGCGGCGAGATAGACCTCCCACACCGCCACATAGATCACCCCGGCCGCCGCCGCGGTGGCGAGCCCCAAGCCGAAGGCCGGCCAGAACTTGATGACGCCGCCCCTCTCGCGGTCGCGATAGCGTTTGACCGCGACGAAGATCATCGAAAGGGCGACCAGCATGGTGAGGTAGCCGACCCATACCGAGCCGTGCGCGCCCTCGGACATCATGAAGCCGGCGATCATTACGCTGATGACGATGGCGCCGGCGATGCCGCCGTAAATTGCCGCGTAGCGAAGCATGGGTCTCTCCTCCCTTTATGCCGCGAGATTAAGCTGCCAGGACACACCCCAGCGGTCGGCGAGCCAGGCGAATTTCGAGCTGAAGCCGTAGTCGCCCGGCGGCATCATCACGCCGCCGCCGTCCGAGAGCGATACGAACAGCCGGTCAAGTTCGGCTTCGGTTTCGCATTCGACGAAAAAGGAAAAGGACGGAGTGAAATCGAAGGCGTGTTTCACCGGCGTGTCGAAGCACATCACCTTCTGGCCGAGGATGCGGAGCATCGACTTGTAGACCGACCCTTCGGGCCCCGGCCCGTCCTTGCCATAGCGCTCGATGGACAGGATTTCCGCGTCCTCGAACTGAGCGCAATAGAAATTCATCGCCTCTTCCGCGCCGCGCGCGAACATCAGGAACGGCGTGACGGATTTGGCCATGACCGGGGTCTCTCCTTTGCGGCTTCGAGAGGCGCAGGATAGCCGCCGGAGGCCGCGCCGGGCTATCGCCCGAAAGGGTGATTTTCGGGGAATCGCCCGAATTTCCGAGCCTTAGGGCCAAGCCTCAGGGAATGAGCGCCAGGGTCCGCGCCTTGTCGACCGCCTCGGTGCGGCGGCTCGCCTCCAGCTTTCCATAGAGCCGCGCCAGATGGGTCTTGACGGTGTTGGGCGACAGCGAAAGGGTGCGGGCGATCTCTTTGTTCGAGCGTCCGGCGGCGAGCAGCGACAAGACCTCGTACTCGCGCTCGGTGACGCCGAGCGAGGCGAGCGCCTTCTCGTTTTTCTCAAAGCCCTGCGGGCGCGTCCTCGCCGTCAGCCTCGCCCCCGCCCAGCCGCCCAGCGCCGTGAAGGCGACGGCGATCAGCACCATGTAAAATTCGCCGGTGAAGACCCGCGTCACATACTGGTACTCGATCCATTGCAGGAAGCTCGCGGCGAGCGCCAGCGCAAGGCCGTAAAGAAGAATGGTGCGGACCATGGGGCGGATTGTGCTCGAAACGGCGGGCGCTGAGAAGACGGCGCCGCGCCGCCGGGAAAACGGCGCCCGACCGCCGCAATTCCGCCCCGCCGGAGCCGCGAACTGCGCCGGGGCGTGATGTTTCGGCAAGGTGCGTCTTTTAACCGGAACGAAGCATTGTGGGGCAGCGTAAGCAGGGCGTCGCGCATCGAGGGCGCGACGTAACGGTGGAGGAAGCCATGTCTGTAAAGCGCATCATGCTTGGCGCCGTCGCCGCGACGGCCTGTATTCTGTCCGCGTCAGCGGCGCTCGCAGGAAGCGCCCGCGCCGTGCTCGAGGAGGTCGAGCCGGTGGGCGATGAGGAAATCGCCCGTTTCGCGCGCGCCGACGACAAGGTCGAAGAGATCGCCGTCAAATGGAGCCGCAGGTTCCGCCACGCCGAGAGCGACAGCGACCTGTCGGCGTTCAAGGCCGAGGCGGAAGCTGAGGTCGCCGCTGCGATCGAGCAGGAAGGCCTGACGGTCGACCGTTACAATGACATTTACATGCAGGCGGCGCTCGACGACGAGTTGGCGCACCGCATCGCGGAAAGCGACTAGTTTCGCGCGGCGCCGCAGACGCCGGCCCTGACGCCCCGCCCCGCCGCGTCGAGCGCCTTCTGCGCCTCGAGCGGCCGGTCGGTGGCGATGATGTCGACGCCGCCCTCCGCAAGATCCGCATAAAGAGCGTCGTCGCCCAACGCCGCGAGGCGCCGGTCGATGGAGCCGGCGCCGCCGAGCGTGCCGAAGATCACTTCCACACGCCGTTCGCCCAAGGCCCGGAAAGCGCGCGGGCGCGGCTCGTCGACGCCGGTGAAGCCGAGAAGCCTGTCGGCGGGGATCCCCGACGCCACCGCCGCGTTGAGGTCGGAAATCGATTGCATGTTGAGCGAGATCATCATCTCCGGCGCGAGGCGGTGGAGTTTTTGCGCTTGGGCCAGCGTGTAGGCGATGAGAATGACGCGATGGCCGGCCCCCGCCGCGCGAATTTCGGCGACGGCGTCCTCGTAGCGGGCGGAACGCTTGAAATCGATCTGCGCGACGGTTCGGTTCGCGACCAGCCTGAGGGCCTCCGAAAATCGCGCCGGGCGATATGTCGTCGCCCGGCCGGTTTCGTCTTCGAGGCGCAGGTTCTCGATCCGCCCCCAGCGCTGCGCCGCCGCCTCGCCTTCGCCGGTCGTCGTCCTCTCCAACCCCTCGTCATGCATCAGGAACAGAACCCCGTCCGCCGACTGCGCCACATCCATCTCGATGACGGCCGGGATCAGCGACAGGGTGCGCGCGAAGGTTTCGACGGCGTTCTCGGGATAGCTGGGCGCCGGTCCGCCGCGATGGGCGGAGACGAGGGCGATCCCTTCCGCTTCGAGGCAGTCGAAGAAAGCGTTGAGATCGCCGCCCGGATCGAGGGACCAGCCCGAGGGAGGCGCCGCCGGCTCGGGCGGCGCCTTCGAACAGGCGGCGAGGACGAAAAGCGAAGCAGTCAGCGTACGGAAAAACAAGCGGCGGCCCTAGTTGGCGACGCGCGGACTTTGCCGGGACGCAACGGCGATCGCAAGTCGCGTCCTTTCTTCTCAGAGGTGGGGCGCGCGCTCAAACCTTCAGCACGATCGATCCCGTGGTCGCTCCCGTCTCCAGCAGGGCCTGCGCCTCTCCGGCCTTTTCTAGGGGGAAGACGGTCGGCGCGGCGGGCCTCAGGACCCCTTTCTCCAGCATGGCGAAGAGGTCGGCGGCCATTTGCTGCAGGCGATCCGGCGTCGCGTAGTGGAAGAGCGTCGGGCGAGTGAGGAACAGGGAGCCGCGGCGGGCGAGTTCGAGCGGCGCAAAGGCCGGAACCGGGCCGGAGGCGTTGCCGTAGGAGACCATCACGCCGCGCATGGCGAGACTGTCGAGCGAGGCGGCGAAGGTCGCCGCGCCGACGCTGTCGTAGACGACCTCGACGCCCTTGCCGCCGGTCAACGACCGCACGGCGGCGGCGATGTCGGCCGTCTCGTCGCGGACGATGACGTGCTGGGCGCCGGCGTCCCGGGCGGTTGCTTCCTTGGCCTTCGAGCCGACGACGGCGATGATCTCCGCGCCGAGATGCTTCGCCCACTGGACGAGCAGCGTGCCGACGCCGCCCGCCGCCGCGTGGATCAGCGCCCTGTCGCCTTTCTTCAGCGGATAAACCTGCCGCGCCAGCATTTCGGCGGTGAGGCCCTTGAGGAAGGTCGCGGCGGCGATCTCGTCGGAAACCGCGTCGGGAATTTTCGCGGCCATTCCAGCGGGCAGAACCGTTTCCTCCGCATAACCGCCGCCGCCGCCGTACCAGGCGACGCGGTCGCCCGGCCTTAAAGCCGTCACCTCGGCGCCCACGGATTTCACGACGCCCGCGCCTTCGCCGCCGAGCACCGCCGGCAGCGACAGCGGATAAAGACCGCGCCGCTGGTAGATGTCGATAAAGTTCACGCCGGCGACGCTGTTGGCGACGACGATCTCCCCGGGACTGGGCGCGGGCGTTTCGCGGGTCTCGACGGCGAGCCCTTCCGGCCCGCCATGCTCCTTGAGGACGATGGCTTTCATGGCGGCCTCCTAGCGCGCAATAACTTCGACCTCGACGCGCGCCCCGAGCGGCAGGGCGGCGACGGCGAAGGCGGTGCGGGCGGGATAGGGCGCGGCGAAGGCCTTGGCGTAATTCTCGTTCATCTCGGCGTAGTCGCCGATGTCGGCGAGATAGACGTTGACCTTGACCACGTCGTCTAGGCTCTTGCCGCCGGCGGCGAGCACCTTGGCGATGTTTTTGAACACCTGAGCGGTTTGCGGACCGACGCCGCCGGGGACGAGTTCGCCCGTCTTCGGGTCGAGGCCGACCTGGCCGCTGAGATAGGTGAAGTCGCCGGCCCTGACGGCGGCTGAGAAGGGCAGGCCCTTCGGCGCGAATCCTTCGGCGGTTATGGCTGTTCTCGGCATGTTATTTTCTCCGTTTACTGATTGAAGCGGACGGCGCTCGTATTGCCGCCGCAGATGACGACGCCGACGCGGGCGCCTTTCTCGGGTTTCCAGGCGCCCGACATGAGCGCCGCGAGGGCCGCGGCGCCGCCCGGTTCGGCGGCGATGCGGAGCCGTCCCCAGAGGGCTTTCTGCGCGGCGACGATGGCCTCGTCGGCGACCAGCACGCTCGCCGCCACGCGATCCTTGATGATCGGGAAATTATGCGCCCCGATGCGCGAGGCGCCCAGCGAATCCGCGGCGACGCCTGAAACTTTCACGTCGACAGGCCGGCCTGCCTTGAGGGCTTCATGCAGCGTCGGGGCGTTTTCCGGCTCGACGCCGACGAGCTGCGTCCGGTCCTCATGCCAGGCGGCGCTCCCGCCGATCAGCCCGCCGCCGCCGACGGCGATCAGGATGGCGTCGAGGCCGGGGCTTTGCTGTTCCAGCTCCAGCGCCATCGTGCCGGCCCCGAGCATGGTCTCGGGCGCGTCGAAGGCGTGGAGACTCATGGCGCCCGATGTTTCGAGATGCTTTTCGCAGGCCCGGAGCGCGTCGGCGTAAACCGCGCCGCCAATCACGAGATCAGCGCCGAGCGACCGGATGCGGGCGATTTTCGCCGGAGAGGAAATTTCCGGCACGAAGATTTTCGCCGCGACGCCGAGCCGGTTCGCCGCATAGGCGACGGCGGCCCCGTGATTGCCGCCCGACGCCGCCGCGACGCCCGCTTTCGGAACGTCGCGCAGCAGCATGTTGGCGAAAGCGCCGCGCGCCTTGTAGGAGCCCGAATGCTGAAGGAGTTCGAGCTTGAAGACGAGCGCGACGCCCTTGACGCCGAAATCCTCCCCCGCCGTTTCGACGACTGGCGTGCGTCTTATATGCGGACGGATCAGCCGTTCCGTTTCGGCGATCTTTTCCCGGGCGACAACGCGCTGCATGGTCTCTCTCCCTGCGTCGAGAGCGGCCGGCGTTCCGGCTCGCCGCTTGACATTGGATTAGCTAAGTAGCTAATTAGCTATATGTCAACAATCTGGAATGAGGCCTCACTAAATCGTGCGCTGAAGGCTCTCGCCAGCGACCGGCGGGTGCAGGTGCTCGACTGGCTGAAAGAGCCGGTGAAGAACTTCCCGCCCCAGGTCGACGGCGACCTCGTCAAGGACGGGGTGTGCGGCGTGTGGATCGCCGAAAAGCTCGGGGTCAGCCAGCCGACCGCGAGCGAGCATATGCGGCTGCTGGTCGAGGCGGGGCTTGTCATCGCCAAGCGTCAGAAGGGCTGGACCTTCTACCGGCGCGACGAGCCGGCGATCAAAGCTTTCAAGAAAGCGCTCGCGGCGGCGATTTGACCGCCGCCGTCGTTGCCGGAAGGGCCGTCGCCGGCCTATACCCGTGCGAAAGGGAGCCCGACGATGCGCCTCACCATCAATATCGACTGCACGCCCGAGGAAGCCCGCGCCTTTTTCGGCATGCCGAACGTCGAGCCGCTGAACGAGATGATCGTCGATGAGATGACCCGGCGAGCGAAGGAAAACATCGACACGCTCGCCGACCCGGAGCGCTTTTTCACCCAGATGATGGAAATGGGCGGCAAAGGCATCGAGCAGTTCCAGAACCTGATGGGCGCGGCGATGGCGGGCTCCGGCGGCCCGGCGAAGAAAAAGTAGGGCTTCCGCTCTCCCGCTCTTTCCATTGACTCCGTCGCCGGGATCGCGACTTTCCGCCGCCATGGACCGTCACGCTCCGCTCAACGACACCATCTTCGCGCGCGCCTCCGGAGCCGGCAAAGCCGGCGTCGCGGTGTTCCGCGTGTCGGGACCGGAAGTTTCCGCCGTGGCGGAAAAGCTCTGCGGCGGACTTCCCGGGGCCCGCCGCGCCGCCGTCCGCACCCTGCGCGACGCGGACGGGTCGCCGATCGACAGCGGCCTGGTCATACTTTTCAGGGGACCGGCCTCTTTCACTGGCGAGGACGTCGCTGAATTTCATGTTCACGGCAGTCGCGCCGTCGAGGCGGCGCTGATCGAGGCGCTCGCCGCCGCCGGGGCGCGGCCGGCGGAGGCCGGCGAGTTCACCCGCCGGGCGCTCGAGAACGGCAAGCTCGATCTCGCCCAGGTCGAAGCCCTTTCCGATCTTATCGATGCCGAAACGAGCGAGCAGCGACGCCAGGCTTGGGGGCAGCTCGACGGTCGCCTCTCGGCGCTCGCCGAAGGCTGGCGCAGGCGGCTGATCGAGGTGCTCGCTCCCCTCGAGGCCGACATCGATTTCCCCGACGAGGAGGGGGTGCCGGCGGCGGTGGCGGCGAGGGCGGGCCCGGCCATCGACGCGCTCGCCGGGGAGCTCCGGTCATACCGCTCGGCCTCTGTCCGCTTACGGACAATCCGTACAGGGATCAATATCGCCATCGTCGGGGCGCCCAACGCCGGCAAGTCGTCGCTCCTCAACCGGCTCGCCGGGTCGGACGTCGCCATCGTCTCGGAGACGCCGGGGACCACCCGCGACGTCATCGAGGTCCGCCTCGACCTCGCCGGCCTGCCGGTCGTGCTGGCGGATACGGCCGGCCTGCGCGAGGCGCCCGGCGACGCGATCGAAAGCGAAGGCATGAAACGGGCGCTGAAACGCGCCGAAGACGCGGCCATACGCGTCGTCGTCGCCGATTCCGTTTCACGTGAAACGCCGCCATTGCTGCAGGCCGGCGACTTCCTGGTCTGGAACAAGATTGATCTCGCGGCGCCGCCCGCCGGGGCGCCGGAAGGCGTTTTCGTCCACGCCTTATCCGCCAGGACCGGCGAGGGCGTCGACGGCTTCATCGCCGCGCTGACGGAGGCGGCCCGCGAGCGGTTCGGCCCCTCGGGCGAGGCGGGGCTCACTCGTCTCCGCCACGTTCAGGCGGTGGAAAAGGCCATCGCCGCCCTCGAGCGGGCGAGGGCTCGGGTCGAAACCGACGCCGAACTCGCCGCCGAGGACGCCCGCCTCGCCGCCCGGGCGCTGGGCGAGATCACCGGCGCGGTTGACGTCGAGGACGTGCTTGGCGAGATTTTTTCGAGCTTCTGTATCGGCAAATGACGTCCGGAGGGTGCGCATGGCGAAGCTGATTGCGTGGGCGCTTGTCTTTCTGTTCGCCGGTCTGGCGGAAACGTCGGCATCGCAGGAAGGGGCGCTTGCATTCGAAGAATTTCGCTACGCCTCTTCAGGAGTCGGCGATTCCGGACCTGTCGAAGTGGAGGGGCGGCGAAATAAAAACGGGGCCGTCTCAAGTCTCATCGTGCGGTTTATGGGCGTTGAACGAGCAGCGCCGGCGGAAATCTTAGAAAAAGTCCCGAAGGGCGCAAACGCCATCCAGGTTTCGTATGAGCATAACACCGTCTACGTGGTTCTTCAGACCGCCTGGGTAGCGAAAATCGCGCCCTACCATCGCATAGCGATCGCCTTTCATAAGGACGAAGGCGTCGAGTTGCTGAACGACTATGGATGCGGCGGGAAGGGCGCTCCCGGCGATTGCGTCGCGCAGAGAGGTCAGTAAAAGGACGCGCTGGCCGTTTCACGTGAAACGGCCGCGCCTCACACCGCAATATCTTCCGCCGGGGCGCGGCGGATGGTCTTGAGCCGCAGGGCGGCCCGTTCCAGCACCCTTGCGGCGTCGAACTGGCCGCGCAGGGTCAGGCGTCTCGCCTCGCGCTCATAGGAGTCGATCTTTTCCTGCAGGCGGCGCTGCAGCAGGCTCGCCGCCGCCGCCGTCTCGTGGGCGAGAGCGGCGGGGCTCGAACGGCCGAAGCTATGGGCGCGGCGCAGGCTGGTCAGCGGCGTATTGCTCATTTGGCGACCCCACAATTCCCGAAACGAACGTCCCCCGATAGGCCGGTATGGCCATGCAGCGCCCATGCCTTGGCGGGCCGGTTTCGTCAGCCTTTCGGAATTGTAAAGAAGCCCGCCGTTTCACGTGAAACAATTCGTGATGGGGATAACTTTCCGCCCCTATCCGGCCGGTATTATTTTGACCGCAGGCGCTCTATATGAGCGCGCCGCAGAGGATGGAAGCATTGAAAACCTACGACGTCATCGTCATCGGAGGAGGTCACGCGCGCGAAGGCGCGCAAGTTATGATTTTGCGCGCCCGCCCCGGCGAGGCGCGCGCTGAGGCGTTTTGAATGAAAATCTATGACGTCATTGTTATTGGGGGCGGGCACGCGGGCTGCGAAGCAGCCGCCGCGGCCGCGCGCATGGGCGCGAAAACCCTCCTCGCCACCCACAAGGCGGCGACGATCGGCGAAATGTCGTGCAATCCGGCCATCGGCGGCCTCGGCAAGGGTCACCTCGTGCGGGAAGTCGATGCGCTGGACGGCCTGATGGGCTGGGTGACCGACAAGGCCGGCATCCAGTTCCGCATGCTCAACCGCTCCAAAGGGCCGGCGGTGCGGGGACCCCGCTCTCAGGCGGACCGCAAGCTCTATCGCCAGGAGATGCAGGCCGCCATCGCCGCGACCCCCGATCTCGACGTGCTGGAAGGGGCGGTGGAGGACCTGCTCGTTTCACGTGAAACAGACAGGGCCGCGGGGATTGTCCTCGCCGACGGGACGGAGATCCGCGCCGGGGCGGTGGTGCTGACCACCGGCACCTTCCTCAAGGGCGTCATCCATATCGGGACGAAACGCATTCCGGCCGGCCGAGTGGGCGAGGCCCCCGCCATCGGCCTTTCCGACCGGCTGTACGGGCTCGGCCTTAAGCTCGGTCGTCTCAAGACCGGGACGCCGGCGCGCCTCGACGGGCGGACCATCGACTGGGCGCGCCTCGAAATGCAGCCCGCCGACGCCGAGCCGGTCCCTTTCTCGTTCCTGACGGAGAAAATCACGGTCCCGCAGATCGAGTGCGGCATCACCTTCACTTCACGTGAAACGCACCGGATCATCGAGGAGAATATCGGCAAGTCGGCGGTCTATTCAGGCTCGATCTCGGGCCGGGGACCGCGCTACTGCCCGTCCATCGAGGACAAGGTGGTGCGCTTCGCCGAGAAGGACCGCCACCAGATCTTCCTCGAACCGGAAGGGCTCGACGATCCGACCGTCTATCCCAATGGCATCTCCAGCTCATTGCCCGAGGAGGTGCAGGACGCCTTCCTCGCCACCATTCCGGGGCTCGAAAAGGCGCAGGTGATCCGCCACGGCTACGCCATCGAGTACGATTATGTGGACCCGCGCGAGCTGCTGCCGACGCTGGAGACGAAACGGCTGCCCGGCCTTTTCCTCGCCGGCCAGATCAACGGCACCACCGGCTACGAAGAAGCGGCGGCGCAGGGCCTTGTCGCCGGCGCCAACGCGGCGGCGCGCGCCTCGGGCTCGGCGGAGATCCTGTTTGACAGGGCCGAAGCCTATATCGGCGTGCTGATCGACGACCTTGTAACCAAGGGTGTTACAGAACCGTACCGGATGTTCACGAGTCGCGCCGAGTACCGGCTTTCCTTGCGCGCCGACAACGCCGACCAGCGGCTGACGCCGCGCGGAGCGGCGGCGGGGCTCGTCGGCGCGGAGCGGGCGCGGGTGTTTCACGTGAAACAGAAGGCCCTCGCCGAGGCGCGGGCGTGGGCTGAGGCGGCCTCGCTCACCCCCAACGAGGCGGCGAAACACGGGCTTTCCCTCAATCAGGACGGCCGCCGGCGTACGGCGCTCGACCTTCTCGCCATGCCGGGGATCGCCTTCGCCGATCTCGCCCGCATCTGGCCGCGGCTCGCCGCGCTTCCGAAGCCGATCGCCGAACAGCTCGAAATCGAGGCGCTCTACGCGGGCTATCTGCACCGTCAGGAGGCGGACATTCTCGCCTTCCGCAAAGACGAGCAGCTCCGCCTGCCCGCCGATCTTCCGTACGGGGAGATTAAGGGGCTTTCGCACGAAGTGCGCGGCAAGCTCGAAGCCGCAAGGCCGATGACGCTCGGTCAGGCCGGCCGGATCGAGGGCGTCACCCCGGCCTCGCTCGCCGTTCTGCTCGCCTGGGTGAAAAAGAATGGGGCGCGCGCGGTTGGGTAGGTCTTCTTTTCTTGCCGGCGCGGGTGTTTCACGTGAAACAGCGCTCTCAATGACCGACGCCCCTCTCTCTCCCGCCGATTTCGCCGCCGCCGCCCGCGTTTCACGTGAAACAATGGCGCGGCTTGAAGCCTATGACGCGGTTTTTCTCGACTGGGCGTCGCGGCACAATCTCGTGGCGCGGTCGACGCTCGAAGACCGCTGGCGCCGGCATTTTCTCGACTCCGCGCAGCTTTTCCCGCTCCTTCCGGACAGCGCCAGAACGCTTGTCGACATGGGCTCCGGCGCCGGCTTTCCAGGCCTCGTGCTGGCGGCCATGGGGGCCGAGCGGGGGCTCAGGGTTTCGCTGATCGAATCAACCGGCAAGAAGGCCGCCTTCCTCGCCGAAGCCGCCAAAGAGATGCGTCTCGGCAATCTCTCGGTAATACCGCAACGCATTGAAAGCACTACCTTTTCGGTAGGGCCGGACGTCGTCACCGCGCGCGCCTTGGCGCCTTTGGCGAAGCTCCTCGGCTACGCCCATGGATTGGCGGGGAAAAACACCCTTTGCCTTTTCCTCAAGGGACAAGATGTTGAGGGTGAATTGACCGAAGCCGCTAAATCTTGGCATATGGAGGTGGAACGCACGGCCAGCGTCACCAGCCCCGACTCATCTATACTGGCGATCCGCCGTCTCGCCCCGCTGAGAGCCGACCCGTGACCGAAACGAGCCGCAAACCCTCTACCGCCACGCGGGTTCTGGCCATCGCCAACCAGAAGGGCGGGGTCGGCAAGACCACGACGGCGATCAATCTGGCGACGGCGCTCGCGGCTGTCGGCGAAAGCGTCCTCCTCATCGACCTCGATCCCCAGGGCAACGCCTCGACCGGGCTCGGCCTGTCCGCCGCCGACCGGCCGGTCACCACCTACGACGTGCTGATGGGCGAGTACCGGCTTGAAGCGGCGATCCTCGAAACCGGCATTCCGGGGCTGAAGCTCGCGCCCGCCGGGGTCGACCTCGCCGGCGCCGAGGTCGAGCTGATCGACGCCGACCGGCGGCATTACCGCCTCGCCGACGCGCTCGGGGAATATGCGCGCAGCGCCGAACCGGCGAGCTACATCCTGATCGACTGCCCGCCGTCGCTGTCGCTCCTGACCGTCAACGCGCTGGCCGCCGCCGACGCCATGATCATTCCGCTGCAGACCGAGTTTTTCGCCCTCGAAGGCCTCTCCCAGATTCTCAGGACGCTGGAGACGGTCCGGGCCCGGATCAATCCGCGGATCGAGCTGCAGGGCGTCGTCCTCACCATGTACGACCGCCGCAACAATCTCTCGGCGCAGGTCGAGGCGGATGTGCGCGCGCACCTGAAAGACAAGGTCTACCGCACGGTGATCCCGCGCAACGTGCGCATTTCGGAGGCGCCGAGCCACGGCAAGCCGGCGCTGCTCTACGATCTCAAATGTCCCGGCAGCCAGGCCTATATCGGCCTCGCCAGCGAAGTGATCCAGCGCGAGCGGGCCAAGAAGGAGGCGGCGTGAGCCGCGAGAGGGAGCCGGCATGTCCGCACTGAAAAAACCCAAGGGCCTGGGGCGCGGCCTCGACGCATTGCTCGGCGCCTCGCCGACCGAACAGGCGGAGGAAGTCGCCGCTGCGGCGGCGCGGCCGAAGACGACGCTGCCCATCGAGTTCCTGAAGCCCAATCCTGACCAGCCGCGCCGCGTGTTCAACGAGGACGCGCTCGAGGAGCTCGCCCACTCGATCCGCATGCGCGGCCTGCTGCAGCCGATCCTGGTGCGCCCGCTCGGCGGCGACGACTACGAAATCGTCGCCGGCGAACGGCGCTGGCGAGCGGCGCAGAAGGCGCAGCTCCACGAAGTGCCGGTGGTCATCAAGGATCTGACCGACGAGCAGGCTTCCGAGATCGCCCTCATTGAGAACGTGCAGCGCGTCGACCTGAATCCGGTCGAAGAGGCGCGCGCGTACAAGCGCCTCGCCGACGTCTACGGGCGCAGCCACGAAGAGATCGCGCGCGCGGTCGGCAAGTCGCGCAGCCACATCGCCAACCTCGTGCGCCTGCTCGATCTGCCCGACATGCCGCTGACGGCGCTGTTGAAGGGCGAGATCACCATGGGCCACGCCCGCGCCATGCTGACGGCGCCGCGCCCGGAAGCGGTGCTGCTCGTAGTCCTCAAGAACAATCTTTCGGTGCGAGAGACCGAGGCGCTGGTGGCCGACGCCAAGCAGATCGCGAAGGAAAAGGGGATCGGCGGCGGCGAGTCCGCAGGCAAGACTTCTTCCTCCGTACCCGGAAAGTCCGCAGGCGGAAAGAAGGACGCCGACACGCGGGCCCTCGAAGCTGATCTCGCCGCCGCTCTCGGTCTTGAAGTCGCCATCGAGCACAGCCCCAAAGGGCACGGCGTCATGCTCGTCAAATATCTCAATCTCGACCAGCTCGACGATGTCTGCCGGCGTCTGATGGGGGCGGGGGTCTAGCCCGGCAACGCCCCTTCGAGCAGCCACTGGCGCGCCAGTTTGATGTCCTTGAAAGCGCGCACCCGCCCGTCGGCGATGGTCCTCAACGCCGACGAGGCCGTGCGGAACACGTCCTCGCCCTCGACCTGCACCGTCTCGTCGGGGACGACGACCGCTTCGCGCACTAGCCCCGCCTTGATCATTTCCGGCATCAGGTAGGAGACCAGCCAGCGTTCGGAATCGCGGAAATCAGTCGCCATCATGCGGATGTCGGCGAGCCAGTAGCTGTAACGGCCGCCGCGAAACAGATCGAGGATGTGGGTCAGGACCTGCTGGAACTCGATCTGGCTGTCGTAGCGCCCGAACCATGTGTCGGAAACGATCTTCATGGCGGGATTGGCCCCGACAATGGCGTAAACCTGATCATTCGCGCGTCGGAAAGCGCGATGCTCCTTCATGGCGAAGGCGCCGACCACGTCGTCCCGAATCGACGGCGCGTCGTTTCTGGCGCTGCCTGTCGGCATTGCTGTTCACCGTGCGGGTTACGGCGGACGCAGCACTGAGGTCTTTGAGCTTACACCCCGCGCCGCCGGAACGCCATCATAACCACGCATGAGAGACTATAACATCGCAGCGGCAAAACGGTCAGTCTACAGACTTTGTCGCCACGTCAGGCGCATCGCGTGCGCACAGCGCGAGCGCGGCGCAAAAGCGACTCTTTTCGCCTGTCACCGTCTGTTCACAGACAAGAATCAAAACCGTCACGATTCGCCTCTAGCTGGCTGCGATGACGGGCCGGCGAGCACCGCCGGCCCATTGCGTCGGGTATAGCGAGGGGTCATCAATGAATGGATCGATCAGGCGGCGGCTTCTCGCCGCCAGCGTGCTTATGGGCGGATTTTGCGCGGCGCCTGCCTTCGCCGCGACCGTCGCGGGCGTTGTCAGCGACGCGCAAGGGGTCAAGGCGCTGGCCGGCGCCGAAGTCGAGCTCGTCGAAATCGGCCGGGTGGCGAGAACCGGCGACGACGGTTCGTTCCGCTTCGCGGACGTGCCGGCCGGCCGCTACACGCTGCGCGCCCGTTACGCCGGCGGCGCGGCCAGCGACAGCGAGGTCGAAGTCTCCGACGCCGGAATTCTCGACCTGAAAATCGCCCTCAGCGCCGCCGACGAGGTCCTGGTTATCGGCCAGCGCGCCATTCTCGCGAGTTCGATCTCGCGCCAGCGCGCCTCCGACACGATCGAAAGCGTCGTCACCCGCGACGCCATCGGCCAGTTCCCCGACCAGAACGTCGCCGAGGCGACCCGCCGGCTGACCGGCGTCAACATCCTCAACGACCAGGGGGAAGGCCGCTTCATCGCTGTGCGCGGCCTCGATCCGTCGCTCAACGCCGCCTCGGTCAACGGCACGCGCCTGCCGGCGCCGGAAGCCGATACGCGCTCCGTCGCGCTCGACGTCATTCCCTCGGAACTGATCGAGTCGATCGAGATCAAGAAGACGCTGACGCCCGATATGGACGCCGACACGATCGGCGCCTCCATCGAGATCAACACCACCAAGGGCTTCGACCGCAAGAAGCCGTTCGTGTCGGTGAAGGGCGAAGGTTCGTTCAACAATCTCAACGATCTCGTGTCGCCGAAAGCCGGCGTCGACTTCGCCTATCCGGTGAACGACCGCTTCGGTTTCGCCGGCGGCTTCTCCTATAATCGCCGCAAGACGTCCACGGACAATATCGAGATGGACGGCTGGGATGAGACCGACGACGGCGTCGTGTTCGCCGATACGCTCGAGTATCGCGACTATGACGTGGTACGCAAACGCATAGGCGGGTCGCTCTCTCTCGACTTCAAGGCGAGCGACACGACGGCGCTTTATGCGCGCGGTCTTTACAGTCTGTTCGCCGACACCGAACAGCGCGGCCGGCTGCAGATCGAGATGGACGGGGAGCCGGCGAGCGGCGACGCGATCACCGCGACCTTCCTCTCCGACGACGATTCGATCACTATCACGCGCGACCTGAAGGATCGCTTCGAGAGCCAGAAAATCCAGTCCTACGAACTCGGCGGCCAGACCGCCACGGGCGCCTGGACGGTCGACTACAAGGCCGCCTATTCGCAGGCTGAGGAGCACGAGTTTCGCACCCAGGACCCGACCGCTTTCGAACGCGAGTTCGAGGATCCGGGCGAGCTGGCGCTGATGTTCGACTACTCGAAGCTCACCCGGCCGACTTTCTCCGTGCTGACCGGCGAGGACGCTTTCCTCGATCCGTCAGAGTACGAATTCGACAAGGTTGAAGTCACCGACGGCCTGTCGCGCGACAAGGAATGGACCTTCCAGCTTGACGTGGCGCGCGATTTCGCCTTGGCCGGCGGCGAGTTCCAGATCAAGGCGGGCGGCAAGGCGCGGCTGCGTAAAAAGACTTACGATCTGGCGCTCGACGTTCTTGACGGCTTCGACGGCGATTACACGCTCGCCGACGTCGCGGGCGGGCAAAGCTACGGCCTGTTCGCCATCGCCCCGCTCCCGGACCGCGCTCTGGTCCGCGACTTCTACGCCGCTAACGCCGACCTGTTCGAACTCGACTCCATCGACACGGCGTTCGAGTCGAACGTCGCCGACTACGCCGTCGACGAGGACATTTACGCGGGCTACCTGATGGGCCGCTGGACCGACAGCCGCACCACCTTCGTCGCCGGCGTGCGCATGGAGCACACCAAGGACGACGTCAGCGCCAACTTCGTCGAGCTGGTCGAGGAAGGCGGCACCCATGACGGCGAGGTTCTCGACGAGGACACGGTTTTCGTGACGCCGACCGGCTTCAAGAACAGCTATACGGACTGGTTGCCGAGCGCCAGCCTGCGCTTCGAGGCGGCGAAGGACGTGCTGCTGCGCGCCGGCGTCTTCAAGAGCGTGGTGCGGCCGGGCATCGGCAAGATCGCGCCGCGCTTCATCGTCGAGGAAAGCGACGACGGCGAGCGCGAAGGCGAATTCGGCAATCCCGACCTCCTGCCGTATCGCGCCTGGAACTTCGACGTCAGCGCCGAATGGTACTTCGCGCCGAACGCCGTCATCCAGGTCGGCGGCTTCTACAAGCGGGTCAACAATTTCATCGTCGATGTCGAATTCGAAGCCGACGACGAGCCTTATCTCGGCGTCTATAACGGCGTCGCCTTCGACGAGGCGGTGATCCCGCTCAACGGCGAGCGGGCGACCATCAAGGGCGTCGAGTTCAACTACCAGCAGGCGATGACCTTCCTGCCGGGACCGTTCGACGGGCTGCTCGCCGGCTTCAACTACACCTTCACCGACACTGAAGGCGAAGTGAACGGCCGCGTCATTCCGCTGCCGGCGGCCTCGCGCCATAACTACAACGCAAGCCTAGGCTACGAGAAAGGGCCGGTCTCGCTGCGCGCCACCGCGGCCTACCGCGGCGAGTATCTCGACGAGCTCGGCGACGACGCCGACGAGGACCGCTACGTCAAGAACCATCTGCAGATCGACTTCTCGGCGAAGTACCGCCTGACCGATCAGTTCCAGGTCTATGCGGAGTTCGTCAATCTCAACAACGAACCCTATACGGCGTTTCAGCGAGGGCCGGTCAGCGACCGCTTGCTGCAGTTCGAAACCTACTCTTGGACGGGCAAGTTCGGCGTAAAAGCGACGTTCTGAGTTCGGGCGTCAGCCGGTCCCAAGGAAGGCGGCGGGCCGCGTATTCGGCCGCCGCCTTTTTCGCCATGAAACGCCCGTCATCGCTGGAGGAAATGAATGAGAAGAGCCGCCCTGTTCGCGTTGTTCGCCGCCGCCTGCGCGCCGAAGCCTGAAGCCTTGCCGACGGTGACCGCCGCCGCGGAGACCGAGCCGGTCGGCACCAGCGACGACGCGGCGGACGATCCGGCGGTGTGGCTCGATCACGCGGCGCCGGAGCAGAGTCTCATTCTCGGCACGGATAAAAACGCCGGCCTCTATCTCTACGATCTCAAGGGGGCTGTCGTGCAGTTCCTGCCGGCCGGCGAGCTCAACAATGTCGACCTCCGTCAGAACGTCTCGCTCGGCGGCTGGTCCGGCGACATCGCGGCGGCGACCAACCGCAGCGACGACACCGTGACGTTGTTCGCGCTTGAAAACAGACAAGCCTCCGTCTCGGGCGCCTTTCCGTCGCCGCTGGAGGAGCCCTACGGCCTCTGCATGGGCCGCGCCGGCGACGAGACGCTGGTGTTCGTCACCTACAAGACCGGCGACGTCGTCGCCTTCCGGCTGATCGCACCCGGCGCCGGCGAGGAGATCGCCCGCCTGAAGCTCGCCTCGCAGCTCGAGGGCTGCGTGTTCGACGACGACGCCGGCGTTCTCTATATCGGCGAGGAGGACCGGGGGATCTGGAAGGCGGACTTCGCGGGCGACCGGCTTTCGAACCCGCGCCTCGTCGACGAGGTCGGCAAGGCGAGCGGCCTCAAGGACGATGTCGAGGGACTGGCGCTTTACAGGATCGACGCCGTGCGCGGCTATCTCGTCGCCTCCTCGCAGGGAAACAATTCGTATGCGGTCTATGAGCGCGAGGGCGACAACCGTTTCGTCGGCCGTTTCCGCATCGGCCCCGGCGCGGCGATCGACGGCGCCGAGGAAACCGACGGCATCGAGGCCGTCGCCGTTCCGCTCGGCCCCGATTTCCCGATGGGCGCGCTGATCGCGCAGGACGGGTTCAACGACCCGAAAGGCTCGGCGCAGAACTTCAAGATCGTCGACTGGCGCGAGATCGAAAAGGCGCTGGCGCGCTAGGCCGGGACGTCAGGCGGCCCGGCCGGGAACGCTTGCAAGCACGACGGCCGCGCCGACGCAGGAAAGCGCGGCGGCGGCGCCCATGCCGACGGCGTAACCGCCCGCGAACCCGGCGAGCCCCGCCGCCAGCGCCACGCCGACGAACTGCGCGATGCGGCTCGCCGTGTTGTTCACGCCCGAAGCGAGGCCTTCGTCGCGGTCGTCGACGCTCGACATGACGCTCGCCGTGAGCGGCGCGACGAGGATCGCGAAACCGAGACCGAGCAGCGCCATCGGCGCGACGACGCCGAGCCATAAGGGCGCGTCGTAGCCGGCGATGAGAAGAAGATAGGCGAGGCCCGCCAGCAGCGCGCCGCCGGCGATCGGCATGCGCGGCCCGATCTGGTCGGCGAGGCCGCCGAACGCGCGCGACAGGAAGCCGACGCCGAGCGTGAACGGCAGGAAGACGAGCCCCGCTTCGGTCGGCGAAAGTCCGCGCCGGTCGACAAGATCGAACGGGGCGAGGAAGAACATGATCGACAGCGCCGCATAGATCGCCAGCGTCGCCGCGTTGAGGCCGGCGAACGGCCGGTTGGCGAACAGCCGCGGCGGGGTCATGGGCGCCGGCGCGCGCCGCTCCCAGAAAGCGTAGGCGACAAGGCCCGCCGCGCCGGCGACGCCCACTGCGGCGATCCATCCGGAGGCGGACGACGCCGAAGCCTGCTTCGGGCCGGCCTCGCTCAGCGCATAGGCGAGCGCCGCCAGCGCCGCGGCGAGGATGGCGGCCCCGGCATAGTCGAAGCCGCGCCGCTCGAGCCTCTCCTCGACGCCCAGCCGCGACAAGACGGCGATGACGAGCAGGGCGAGCGGCGGGTTGAGCCAGAACACCGCCGGCCAGCCAAAGCTTTCGGTGAGCCAGCCGCCGAGGATCGGCCCGCCGGCCCCGGCGAGGGCGGAAGCGGCGGCCCAGGCGCCGATGGCGGTGCTGCGCTCCGCCTTCGGATAGACCGCGCCGATCAGCGCGAGGCTCGCCGGGGTCAGGATGGCGGCGGCGGCGCCTTGCGCGATGCGCGCCGCGACGAGCGCTTCCGGACTCCCGGCGAGCGCGCAGAAGGCGGAGGCGAGGCCGAAGAGTCCGGCCCCGATCGTCAGCATGCGGCGTTTGCCATAGGCGTCGGCCAGCGCCCCGCCGATCAGCGTCAGCGCGGCGAGCGCAAGCACATAGCCGTTGAGCACCCACTGCACGGCGGCGAGGTCGGCGGCGAAATCGGCGCGCAGTGCGGGCAGCGCCACGGTGAGCGCCGAGCCGTCGATGAAAGCCATCGACGAGGCGAGGATCGAGGCGGCGAGCGCGAGGCGCTTCTGCGCCGGCCCCGCTTCCTCCGTTTCGGCCTTGGGAGAGGGCTGCGCTTCGATGACGCCGCGGTCGCAGGGCTGCGGATAGGGCTGCGCCACTACCGCGCCGCCCGCAGCGCCAGCATGATCGCTGCGCGTTCGGCGATCTCCTTCTGCGGCGCGCCGGTGGTCTTGGCGTCGAGCTCGGCTTCGATGAGGAGGTCGAGCGCCGCGTCGAGATCGGCGAGCGGCCATCTGCGCAGACGCTGCGCGAAGGCGCGCTCTTCCTTGAAAAACACCGGAGGGCGCAATCGCTTCATCGCCATATCGGGGCTCATGCCGCCGGCGATCATGGTCTGCGCGGCGTGAAGACGCGAGAAGGCGCGCGACAGGGCGCGCAAGAGACTGATTGGCGAGGCGCCGGCCGAGGAGGATTTCCACAGGGCCCGCGACAGCGCCGTCCGCGCCCCGTCCGCCGCCGCCGCCGCCGCTTCGTCGAGCGCGTCGCCGACGCCGTCGACCAGGCATTCGCGGGCGTCCTCGAGAGTGATCGCCGCTGGGCCGTCGCGCAGTGATTTCGGTCCCTTGTAAAGAATGAGCTTTTCAAGTTCGGAGCGGGTGACGCCGCGGTCGTCGCCGAGCAGCGAGACGACGAGATCGAGTGCGTCGGCTTCAAAGGAGAGATCCTCCGCCTTCGCCATATCGACAGCGAGGGCGCGGACGTCGGCGGGCGCGTCGGCGTAGCAGGGCAGCGCCGCGGCGCTCTTCGCCTTCTCGAACAGCTTGCGCAGCGCCGAGCTTTTGGCGAGATCGCCGGCCTCGACGACCACGAAGGCGTTGGACTTGATGCGGCGTTTGTCGAGACCCGAAACCAGCGTGTCGGCGGCCTTCGCCGCGGCGTCCCCCGCTCCCTTGATGCGGATGACCCTTTCGCCGCCCGCGAAGGACAGCGCCTGCGCCTCGTCGGCGAGGCGGCCCGGCTCGCCTTTGAGATCGGCGTCGGAAAATTCGATATAGTTGAACGGGTCCTTGAAGTCGGGAACCACCGACGCCGCGAGCTTGTCGGCGCGTTCGCGCACCAACCCGGCGTCGGGGCCGTAGATCAGGACCGCAGCGATCCCTGCGTCGCGGCGTTTCAGGAAAGCATCGATCTCGCGGCCCTTGAGCGCGGTCACGGCCGCCGCTCGCGTCGCATCATTTTTTCCTCGAGGCGAGAGCTTGCGTTTCCTGCGCCTCTTCCATTTTCAGGAGGATGGAGCGTTCGACTTCGTCGACGAGAACGCGCGCCGCTTTTTCGCGGGCGGCCTCCTCGGCGAACAGCGTCGAATATTGCGAGTCTACGACGTTGAACGAGGAAATCGCTTCGGCGCGGCCCTTGATCTCCTTGCCGTCGCTGCGGCGGGAGAGAACGTAGTCGGCGGTCAGCCGGTAATTGTAGCGCGTCACAGAGGCGTCGATCTGCACCACGAGAGCGTTGGCGGTCTCGCGCGTCGCGACGGTGAGATCATAGAGCGCAAGGTCGCCTGCGCGGGCGGTGCGCGCCTCGAAAGCGCGCGCCAGCACCGGCGCGACCGTGTCGGCGGCGTCGACGCCGGCGAGATTGATCTGCGACAGGACCGGACGCGCCGACGGATTGTCGACCGCGTAGAGAGGCGTGAACCCGCAGCCGGTCAGGATCGGGGCGGCGAGCGCCAGGGCGGCGATGGTCAGGATGCGGAGGGTCATCGGTCGCCTCTCATTCGCCGGTTCAGTTCGCCACGATGTTGACGACGCGGCCCGGCACCACCACGACTTTGCGCAGCGTCAGACCGTCAATATGGCGCGCGACGGCGGGGTCCGACAAGGCGGCCTTTTCCACGGCCGCATTGTCGGCGCTCGCCGGCACTTCTATTTCCGCCCGGCGCTTGCCGTTGACCTGCACGCCGAGCGTCAGCGTCGATCTGACGAGCAGCGCGGGGTCGGCCTTCGGCCAGGGGGCGTCGCAGACAAAACCCTCGCCGCCGAGCCGCTCCCAGCATTCTTCGGCGAGATGCGGAATGAACGGCGCGATGAGCCGGACGAGCGCGCCGAGCGCTTCGGCCTGCGCATAGGCTTCGGCGCGCGGACCGTTGGCGGGCGATCCGTCCTCGCGGCGGGCGGGCGGCGCGTCCTTCAGCACGTTCAGAAAGGCGTAGATGCGCGCGATGGCCTTGTTGAAGCGGAAATTCTCGATGTCGTCGGTGACGCCGGCGATGGTTTCATGGGTGGCGCGGCGCAGCGGCGTGTCGGCTTCGGCGGGCGGCTTCGAGAAGTCGTGTCGCTTCAGCGCGCCTTCCGCGGGCTCGACGGCGTCCCAGATGCGCTGCACGAGCTTCCAGGCGCCGGCGACGCCTGCATCCGTCCATTCGACGTCGCGTTCGGGCGGCGAGTCGGAAAGCATGAACCAGCGCGCCGCGTCGGCTCCGTACTTGTCGGCGATGCCTTCCGGCGAGACGACGTTCTTCTTAGACTTCGACATCTTTTCGATGGGACCGATCGCCACCGGCTTGCCGCTTTCGGCGTGACGGGCCGCGCCATTTTCTACAACGACGTCTTCTGGAAGCAGCCAGTTTCCCTTTTCGTCCCTGTACGTCGCATGGGTCACCATGCCCTGCGTGAACAGGTTCTCGAACGGCTCATCGACCGAAAGATGCCCCGTGTCCTTCATGGCTCGGGTGAACCAGCGGGCGTAGAGCAGGTGCAGGATGGCGTGCTCGATGCCGCCGATATACTGGTCGACCGGCAGCCAGTAACCGGCGTCGCTCCTGTCTACGGGCCCTTCGGGGCGCGTTTCGGGGCGGGTCGCGAACCGCGCGAAGTACCAGCTCGAATCGACGAACGTGTCCATCGTGTCGGTTTCGCGCTTCCCCGGCCCGCCGCATTCCGGGCACGGAACGTTGAGCCATTCGGGCGTGCGCGTCAGCGGATTGCCGGGAATGGCGAATTCGGAGGCCTCGACCTCTGGCAGTTCGACCGGCAGATCCTTCTCCTGCACCGGCACGACGCCGCATTTCTCGCAGTGGATCGCCGGGATCGGACAGCCCCAGTAGCGCTGGCGCGACACGCCCCAGTCACGGAGGCGCCAGTTTGTCGCGCCGCGCCCGAGGCCCATTTCCTCGATGCGCGCGATGGCGGCGGCGATCCCCTCATCGATCGTCAGTCCGTTGAGGAAACCGGAATTGAACAGCGTTCCGGGACCGACATAGGCCTCGTCCTCAACACGGAACGTCGCGGGATCGGCGCCGGGCGGCAAGACCACCGGTATGACCTCGAGGCCATACTTCCGCGCGAAGTCGAGGTCGCGCTGGTCATGGCCCGCGCTGCCGAAAATGGCGCCCGTTCCGTAGTTCATCAGAACGAAGTTCGCGACGAAGACGGGGAACGCCCTGCCGTCGACGAAGGGATGCGCGATGCGCAGCGGCAGCTTGTAACCGCGCTTCTCGGCCTTCTCGATCGCCTCTTCCGAGGTTCCGACTTTCTGGCAGTCGGCGATGAAAGCGGCGAGGTCCTTGTCTTTCGCCGCGTAGTGCGCCGCCAGCGGATGATCTATGGCCACCGCGGCGAAGCTCGCGCCGAACAGCGTGTCGGGCCGGGTCGTGTAGACTTCAAGCCCGTCCTCGCCGTTAGGCCCCTTCATTCCGTCCGCGAAAGGAAACTTCATCCGCAAGCCTTTTGACTTGCCGATCCAGTTTCGCTGCATGAGGCGGACATTTTCTGGCCAGCCCTTGAGACGGCCGTCGTCGAGGGCGGCGAGCAGGTCTTCCGCCTTGTCGGTGATCTTGAAGAACCACTGCGACAGCTTCTTGCGCTCGACCGGCGCGCCGGAGCGCCAGCCCTTGCCGTCGATCACCTGCTCGTTGGCGAGCACGGTCATGTCGACAGGGTCCCAGTTGACGTAGCTCTCGCGGCGCTCGACGAAGCCGGCCTTCCAGAAATCGAGAAACAGCTTCTGCTGCCAGCGGTAATAATCGGGATTGCAGGTGGCGACCTCGCGGTCCCAGTCGAGGGCGAGGCCCATCGACTTCAGCTGCTCCTTCATGGTTTCGATGTTGGCGAGGGTCCAGTCGCGCGGATGCTTTCCGGTCTGCATCGCGGCGTTCTCGGCCGGCAGCCCGAACGCGTCCCAACCCATCGGATGCAGCACGCTGAAGCCGCAGGCGCGCTTGTAGCGGGCGACCACGTCGCCCATCGCATAGTTCCTGACATGCCCGATATGGATCCGCCCCGACGGGTAAGGAAACATTTCGAGCACGAAATACTTGGGTTTCTTGCGGTCGTTTGAGGTCCTGAAGGCGCCGGCGGCGTCCCAGCGGGCGCGCCATTTCGGTTCGACTTCTTTGGGGTTGTAGCGGGACATAAGCGATCAGAAACCAGAAGGAAGAAATCTAGAAACCAGAAATCGGGAGAGCTGACCAGAAGGCTTTCTGGTTTCCGGCTTCTGGATTCTGGCTTCTGAGGCGGCTAGCCGTCGATCTGATTAAGTCGAAGCTGGCGGGCGCGCGTCAGGATGGCGTTCTCGATCTCGCGGGCCGTCGCCGGGTTGACCGCAGCGTCGCGCCAGCCGTCGGTCTCGGTGCGCTCCTGGCGGAACACCGATACGCGCAGCGCGTCGGCCCGCAGCGAGCTGTCGAGGATGTAGACGTTGACCTTGAACTTCTCGTCCGGGGCTTCCGGGTTTTGATACCAGTCGGTGATAATCAGGCCGGCGATAGGATCTGCTGAAAACACCGGCAGGAAATCGAGGGTCTCAAGCGACGCCGCCCACAGATAGCGGTTGACGGTCGCCGCCTCCTTGCCGCCCTTGCCCCCGATCACATAGGACGGCAACGGCAGGTTGCGCCCGTTCTTGTCGCCGGAGCTGCCGCAGGCGGCCAGCACCGCGGCGGCGCCGGCCAGAAGCAATACTTTGAGAAAACGGGCTTTTTCCGCCGTCATTGTTGGTCGTACCTGTGCGTATGGGCGGCGAAGCCGCTCCTGCCGATTCCGCGGCTTCTAGGCCGCAAAAGCGGCGAAACTAAAGCCGTCATTCCCGGTTTTGGCCCCCGCCCCGCAAGGCCCGCGGCCCGAAGCCGGAGATGACGTGGCTTTCCTACCACAAACCGCCGATTAGACAACTGGCGGCCCCGCCGTTCCTTGACCGGTCCGGCCCTACCCCCCTAATAATCGGAACGCTATGGGAGCTGCGGCTTGGGGGCGGCGCCTGTGGTCCGGACGCGCGCAGGTTTGGCGCGAATGCTGCGACGGCGTTGTCGGTCGATCTGGATTGGGGCAGGTCGGCGACAAGGTTGGCGGAATGTTTCCGCCAATCGGGCGTTAACGGTGGGGCGGTAGAGTATACGGGGTTTAAACGGTCTTTTTCCCGCCTCCATTAGGGATGATGACTGACAGAAGGCCCGCCTGACTGACTTTCCGCCCCTCGGGCGGCGATTGGTACGCAACAACGCTGAAGATCCGGCTGAAGATGAAACCCGCCTTGAGAGCCACTCTGGGAATGAGCGCTGCGGCCTTGGCCGTCGGCGGCGCGTTCTCCGGCGCTTGGGCGGCCGATCCAATCAAGGTCGAGGTCAGCGGCGAGGCGAGCGTCGTCGCCGGGGTCAGCGACGGCGACGGCAAGGCCGACGCGGACGCCGAACTCAAGGTCAAGGGCTCGACCGTTCTCGATAACGGCCTCGAGCTTGGCGCCGTGCTGGAAGGCCGCGCCGACGGCCAGCAGCCCCCGCAGATTTACGCCGGCGGGCGCTATTCGAGCTATCTTATCGGCGGCCCGCGCGGCGTCGGCCCATCGACCGGCGACGTCTACCTGCAGGGCGCCTACGCCTACGCCCGCGGCGGCTTCGGCCAGTTGATCGTTGGCCGCGACCACGGCGTGGCGCGCACCCTCGCGGTGACGGCGCCGACCATCTTCCGGGCGATCAACATCAACGACTGGAAGACCGACCTCACCGGCCTCAACGACATCCACACCGTCAACGATTTCTCCGGCCAGGCGACGAAGATCACTTACATGCCGCCCGCCAACCTGCTCGGCGGCGTGCTTGGCGGACTGCAGCTCGGCGTTTCCTACGCGCCGTCGCTGCGCGATTGCGGCGAGCGCCTGTGCGCGCCCGAGGCCGGGTTGCCGCTGGTCGCGCCGGACGGCTCGCTGTTGCTGCAGGATTCGCGCTGGCAAGACGTATTCGAAGGCGCGTTCTTTTATCAGAAGCGTCTCGGCGGCTCGCGCACGAGCCCGGTGCTCGGCCTCGGCGCCAGCTACGTTTCCGCCGAAGAGGATGCGCGATCGCTGTCCACCGCGTTCGGCGACTATCACGCCTATTCGGTCGGCCTCAATCTCGGTTTCCGCGGCATCACGGTCGGCGGCTCGGTGAAGTCGACCAACGCCGGTCTCGCCGGTCTCGACGAAGACGGTTACCTGGCGTTCGACGCAGGCGTCACCTTCCGCACCGGCGAGGATCGCGGCGACTGGGGCTTCATGCTCGGCTACGGCCAGTCGGAAGCCAACGTCATAACGCCGGATCCGATGAACCCGCTTCTCTTCCGCGACACCCAGACGGCGCAGGCGGGCGTCACCTATTTCATCGGCCGCGGCATCACCATCGGCGCGGCCGCGCAATATGTCGATTCCAACAAACCGGCGGCGGCGGGCGGCCCCGAAGAAGCAGCCACCGTCGTCATCGAAAGCTCGATAAGATTCTAGGCGCCTAAACCTAGAGGGGATAACGAGCCGGGGCGGACCAAAGGTCCGCCCCTTCGTTTTTCGGCATGCAGATCATCGACGGGGCGCGAACGCGCCTATGGCGCCGAAGCCCGCGACGTTGGGCCCGGCGAGCAGCGCCGCGCCGGTTTCGTCGACGCCGCCGAGCGCCAGCACGGGAAGGGCCGCCGCTATGGCGAGACGCTTGAATTCATCCGCACCCAGCGCTTTCGCGCCGGGGTGGCTCTGCGTCGCGAACGCCGGCGACAGGAACGCCGCATCGGCGCCAATGGAGGCGGCGAGCGCCAGCTCGCCGGCGTCGTGGCAGGCGGCAGTGACGACAAGCCCGCGCGCCGTCGCGGGCGGCGTCCGCAATTGATCCGAGCGCAGATGAACGCCGGCCGCGCCGACGTCGGCGGCGAGTCCGGCGTCGGCGCCGACGAGAAACAGCACGCCGCGACCGGCGCACAGCGTCGACAGCGCGCGGGCTCGCGCCGCACGCTCCGGAGAGTCATAGTCGCGAAAAACAAGGGCGGTTCCCCGCGGCAGGACCGAGGCGACAAGCAGAGGACCGGGCCCGCGCGGGTCCGTCAGGAAGGCGAGAAAAAACGGCGCGCGCGCCGCCTTTTCGCCGCCCTCCGAATTGAGACGGCGGGCCGCTGCTGCTAGCGTCGCCGCCCGCGCCTGCAATCCTTCAGTCTCAGCGTCCGACATGACCGTTCCCGCCGACCCCGTTCAGAACCTCGCAGGGATCAAGGCCCGTCTCAAGGCGGCGGCCGAAGAAGCGGGACGCGATCCAGAGGCGATCGAGATCGTCGCCGTGTCGAAAACGCACGGGCCGGAAGCGATCCTGCCTCTGCTCGAGGCGGGGCATCGCCGGTTCGGGGAGAACCGGGTGCAGGAGGCTCTGGCGAAATGGCCGGCCCTGAAAGCGCGCTTTCCTGACGTCGAGCTGCATCTCATCGGTCCTCTGCAGTCGAACAAGGCGAAAGAGGCGGTCGGCCTGTTCGACGTCATCGAGACCGTCGACCGCCCGAAGATCGCCCGCGCTCTCGCCGAGGAGGCCCGTCGTCAGGCGCGGCCCCTGCGGTTCCTCGTACAGGTCAATACGGGCGAGGAGCCGCAGAAGGCCGGGATCGCGCCGGACGCGGCGGACGCGTTCATCGCCGACTGCCGGCAGGGGCTGGGCCTTCCGGTCAGCGGGCTGATGTGCATTCCGCCCCTTGATGATCCGCCCGCGCCGCATTTCGCTCTGCTGGCCAAAATCGCCGCCAGAAACGGGCTGGCGGTCCTCAGCATGGGGATGAGCGGCGACTATGAGATCGCCGCGCAGCTCGGCGCCTCCGAAGTCAGGATAGGCGCGGGGATATTCGGCGCCCGGGCGGGGGGAGCCTGACAGGCCTTCATCCCATGCAACCCGCGCATCGTAACGATAAGGTGAGCCCCGTGTTATTCTCTTTCGATCACGGCTAGACACGGCGCGGCGCGGTTCGCCGCGCGCTGGCGCATTCCGGGAGAGCAGGGCGCCGCTTTCCGCAAAATGCGCTAGATTTGCGAGAACAGGCGTTCGCGGACGGACAGCCGCCGGCCCGCTCCCTTCGACGCCTCAGAATGGAAGACGTATGATCAGGGCCAAACGCATCCTTCTCGTCGACGACGACGAGCTTCTCACCGAGACGCTGCTCGACCAGTTCGCCGTGCACGACGAATTCGCCGTGGAGGCGCTGCCGACCGCCGCCGCCGCCATCGAGAAAGTGAAAGAAGAAGCGCACATAGACCTCGTGCTGCTCGATGTCGGGCTTCCCGACATGGACGGGCGCGACGCCTGCGTGCTGATGCGCAAGAACGGCTTCAAGTCGCCGGTCATCATGCTGACGGGCGCGGACACCGACGCCGACGCCATTCTCGGCCTCAACGCCGGCGCCAACGACTATGTCACCAAGCCCTTCAAGTTCGCGGTCCTGCTCGCCCGCGTGCGCGCGCATCTGCGCAGCCACGAGCAGAGCGAGGACGCGGTCTTCAAGATCGGGCCGTACGAGTTCCGCCCGTCGGTGAAGATGCTGGTCAGCGAGGCCGACAAGAAGATCCGGCTGACCGAGAAGGAAACCTCGATCCTCAAATATCTCTATCGCGCCGGCGGCCGGCCGGTGACCCGCGACGTGCTGCTCGACGAGGTCTGGGGATACAACTCGGGCGTCACCACGCACACGCTGGAAACGCACGTCTACCGCCTGCGCCAGAAGATCGAGCCGGACCCGTCGAATGCGGCGTTGCTGGTCACCGAGGGCGGCGGCTACAGGCTGGCGATTTAAGATTGTCCCGGACCTGAAGGCGAATGCTTGTCGCCGTGACAGGGCCGCACAGGACAGCGTCTCAAAAGAAAAAAGAAAAGAGCCGGCGGATTTCTCCGCCGGCTCTCTTTGTCTGGTCGAAGACCTTGGATCTGGCTTAGATCGCTTTCTTGCGGCGCGATGCGAAGCCGAGACCGGCGACGCCGCTGAGCAGCAGAAGCGCAGCGCCCGGAAGCGGGACTTCGATGTTCGAATATTCGAACGCGTCCTGATTGGTCTTCATCGTGAAGCCGGTGAACGCCGCGTCGACGACGATCGTGACGAGAACGGCGCCGAAGCCTTTCGTGCCCGGAGGAATGAGGCCGGCGAGCGCGGCGACGATCGTGGTGCCGGCGACGGTGCCGAGACCGCCGTCGAACACGATGCTGTTGCCGTTGTCCGGCGAGCCCCAGATCAGGGTCAGCACGGTGCTGGACATCGTGGTGTAGTGCGCGGTCGAATGAGCCTGCACGGACGAATAAGTGCCCGTAGCTTCGAAGGCGGTGCCTTCCCAAGGCGAGCGACGCTCCGGCGGGATGCCGTCAAGTTCGCTGCCGATGACGTTTTCGAAGATGGTGCCGGTGGATGCATCGGCGAGCGGGTTGGCGACCGGCGTCGTGCCGCCCGGGACGTTTTGAACGGTGACGGACACGATCCCCGCCGACGCAGGCAGGGCTACAAAGCAAGCAGCGGCGGCTGCCGCAGCGAAGGCGAGAAGTTTCTTCATGAGGAACCCCCAAAAAACTAAACTTAAAGAAGCGGCGAATTTTTAGATAAACCGCTAACGATTCGGTAACACTCGCGAGCCGCTACTGTCAACGAATAGGACATCCAATTTTTGCGCCAGCGAACGATTTTCACGGTTAAAAATCGACGGTTTCGCCTCTTTGGCGAGTGCTGGCCGGCAAGTGCTCGCTGCAAGGGCGAAAACCCCAAAAAGCGGGTCTATGGACGCCGCCGATCCGCCTCGTTGAAATACCGTAAAACCTGCATCCGGCGTGTTTTTTGATCGGAGCGGCGAAAAGTATTGCGTAATAATGTTTCAATAAAACCCGGGGAATCCGGGCAGTTGCTTTTTTGTCTCTGTTTGGAATTTTTAAAGCCCGCTGCGAGGCGGACTGTCTGTGCGACGGCCGCCTAGAAGCTTCGCCGCACGCGGGCGGACAGGATGAAAGCCGTCGCCGAACCGGTTGCTTCGATGGAGCCCCGGAACAAGGTTTCAGGTAATGTTCCGGGCAGGTCGTAATGTCTGTCCTCAAAAAACAGGACAGCCCCGCCGACGTCCGCCGACCATCGTTCCGTAAGGTCCCGGGAGACCCCGGCCGACAGCCACAACCGGTCGGCGTCGGCGATCCGCGGTGAGGCGAAAGCGTCGTTTAGCGGAGAATCATCGCGCATCACCCCGGCGCGCAGGGTCGTCTTCGCCGTGGCGCGATACTCCGCGCCGACCGAAACGGCCCAGGAATCTTTCCAGTTCTGGGTGAGGACGTCGTCCGGTTGAGCGGGGTTTTCGAAGGAAATGGCGATGCTTTCGAACGAGCTCCAGCGCGACAGCGAGGCGCTGGCGAGAAAGTCGAGACGTTCGGTGAGGCTGTAGACGGCGCCGAACTCGACAAGCGCAGGCGTCGAAAGGCTCGCGAAGGCGGGACCGGACTGAAAAAGTCCGAAACCGGCGAGCGCCTCGCCGGCAAGCGAGCCCGCTAGGTCGAACTTCGCTTCGCCGTCGAAATCATGATCGATTTTCGAGGTGTAGCTGACGCCGAACGTCAGGCCGGGCATGAGCTGCGCCTGAAGGCCCGCGACGAACCCGACGGCGAAATCGTCGGCGTTGAAGTCGACATAGACATCCTCCGTCCCCGGCTCGAAGGCGCCGAGGCTTGAGGCGAGCGCAATGCCGGAGGCGTCGCTCGCCGCGGTGATTGAAAGGTCTGCATATTGAATGCGCAGGCCGGCGGCGACGGCGAAGGTCGGCGTCACGGAAAACGCCGCCATCGGCGTCGCGGCGATGGTTTTAAGTTCGCTTGTCTGCGCGTGATAGCGCAGCGCTGATTCTGGGCCATATTGAGATTTCAGGCCGAACGGCGCGTTCAGCGACATGCCGACGACGAGCCGGTTCGAAAGGCGCACGCCAAGGCCCATGGAGGGAAAATAGGCGTCGGCGAGCGGGCCTTCGCCCGACGTTTCGCCCGGCGTCGGATAAACGCCGAGCAGCACGCCGGACGCGTTTGTATAAGCGGAATCGACAATGAGCCCTGTCGAGGTGCCAGAAAAATCGAAGCGATCGACGCCGGCCAGCGTCGCCGGGTTGTAGACGGCGAAACCGGCGTCGGCGGCGCGCGCCGGCGGTCCTGCGTGCGCCGCGCCGCAAGCGCGGGCGTCCTGGCCCTCGATGCGAAAACCCGATGCAGAGCAGGGCGCCGTCAGCGCGCCGGAGGCGAGAAGAATGAGCGGAAAACCGCCGGCGGCCTGAATTTTCATGGTCGAGGCTCTTTCGCTGTGGTCGGCTGCTGCGCGGCGCAGGTCGCCGGTATGCGAAGAATGCCGCGCGTCAGGCCGAGTAACGCGAAATTCTTATCAAATCTTACCGGCCACGCCTGAGGCGCGCGGACATGAAAGCATCAATGATTCTTCAATGGAGAAACAGTCGCGCGCGAAGTAAAACCGCGCTTCAGGCTCGATAAATTGATTTAAAAAATGGAGCGGGCGATGAGATTCGAACTCACGACCCTTACCTTGGCAAGGTAATGCTCTACCCCTGAGCTACGCCCGCTCACCGGCGTTTTGCGCGAGGGCGGGGCCCCGCGCGGGACCCGCTATATGCATGAGGGTATTCGGCTTTGCAAGCGCGCCGTTGCGGTCGCGAAGCTGCGGCGCCGGCGGGTTTGACTCGAGCGGGGGAACCGGCTTTGCGTTGCTCATGGCGCAGGCGCCGCAACCCGTCTGCCGCTGCAAGCAACAGCTTTTAACGCGCGCCAAAACCTCATGCCGGCTGACAGAGCAGAGCTTTTTTCGTTTCTCGACAGACTTGGGGTCCGCCATCGCACCGTTGAGCATCCCGCGATATTCACGGTCGACGAGGGACGCGACCTCAAGAAGCAGTGGCCCGGCGGCCATTCGAAGAACCTGTTCCTGAAGGACAAGGGCGGGGCGCTGTTTCTGGCGGTGGCTCTGGGCGACACGCGGGTCGATCTCGTCGGCCTCGGCAAGCGGCTGGGGGCGAAGGGACGGCTGTCGTTCGGCCGCCCCGATCTTATGACGGCGACGCTCGGCGTCATTCCCGGGGCGGTGACCCCTTTCGCCCTGGTCAACGATACGGCAAGGACGCTCGCCGGCGTTGTTCTTGATTCGGCTATCCTTGCGCATGACCCGATGTGGTTCCATCCGCTGGAAAACACCGCCTCCACAGCCATTTCGCCGCCGGATTTCATGAAGTTTCTCGCCGCTGTCGGGGTGCAGCCGCTGGTTCTGGACCTGGCCGCGCCCTTGAGCGGGCCGGCGATCGTCTGAGGCGGACGGGACAGGCGGCGAAACGGTTGCGTTTGCTACTCGCGCGCCTCATCTAGGGGGTTGAAAACTCGGAGACCTCCATGAGCGAAATCATCGGCGCCGCCCGAAAACAGGGGTCCGCGCCTTCCGCTGACGCCGTGATCAAGGACGGCTCGATCGAAACCTTTGAGGCCGACGTGCTCGCCGCGTCGATGACGACGCCGGTCGTCGTGGATTTTTGGGCGGAGTGGTGCGGCCCCTGCAAACAGCTCGCCCCCGCTCTCGAGCGGGCGGTCGCCGCCGCCAAGGGCAAGGTGCGGCTCGTCAAAATCGACGTCGACAAGAAC
Organism: Pseudomonadota bacterium; assembly: GCA_036337175.1. GTDB lineage: Bacteria > Pseudomonadota > Alphaproteobacteria > Caulobacterales > Parvularculaceae > Amphiplicatus. The sequence continues at coordinate 161,828 of JAYZEQ010000002.1, read as the reverse complement.
CAGATGCTGGCTAGTCAGCTCCGCATCCAGTCAATCCCAACCGTCTACGCCTTCTATCAGGGCAGGCCGGTTGACGGGTTTCAGGGCGCCGTGCCGGAAAGCCAGGTGAAGGAGTTTGTCGCAAGGCTTTCGGGCCTCGGCGGCCCTGATCAGGGCGAGGCCGATATCGGCGCCATGCTCGATGCGGCGGATGTCGCTTTCAACGAGGGCGACGTGGCCGGCGCCGCCGACCTTTACGGGCGCATCGCTGAAGCCGACGAGGGAAATGTTCGCGCGCTTTCGGGCCTTGCTCGCTGTGAAATTGCGCTCGGCGATTTCGATCGCGCGCAGACCATTCTCGACATGGTGCCGGAAGCCCGTCGCAAGGAATCGGCCTTCACAAGCGTTGCGGCGGCGTTGAACCTGGCGAAGAGCGAAAAACCGACGGGCGATCTCGCGGGGCTGAAAGCCAGGGCCGAACGCGATCCCAAGGATCTTGCAGCGCGCTTCGAGTTGGCCGGCGCATATATTTCAGCTGGTGACATGGAGGCGGGACTGGACGAGCTGCTCGCCATCATCGAGCGTGACCGCGCGTGGAACGAAGAAGCGGCGAGAAAGAAGTTGCTGACCGTGTTCGAAGCGTTGGGCCCGGCGCATCCGCTGGCGGCCCGCGGACGCCGGCGGCTTTCGTCGATCCTGTTCTCGTAATGTCGCCGATCCGCTGGTAGCGAGGCAGCATGAGCGAAGACGAACGTCTGGCGAGAGGGCGGGTTCTGCCCAGGCAAATACCTCTGTTTCCGCTCGCCGGAGCGCTGCTGCTGCCGGGCGGGCAATTGCCGCTCAACATTTTCGAACCGCGTTATTTGAGAATGGTGGACGATGCGCTCGCCGGGGCCAGGATCATCGGCATGATCCAGCCGCGCGACGGCGTCATGGAAGGCCGTCCGCCGCTCTACGCCGTCGGCTGCGCGGGACGCATCCGTTCGTTCGCCGAAACCGACGACGGCCGCTATCTGATCACGCTCGGCGGGCGCCGTCGCTTCCGTCTTGTCGAGGAGTTGAACATCGACACGCCTTACCGACAGGCGGCTGTCGACTGGAACGCATTCGCGGCTGACGAAGGCGCCGATCCGTCTGCGGAGTTTATAGACCGGGAGCGTCTTGTCCACGCCATGCGGCATTATCTGAGCGCGGAAGGATTGAAGACTGACTGGGAGGTCGTTGACGAGGCGCCGAGCGAAGCGCTCGTCGCTTCGCTCGCCATGGGCTGTCCGTTCGCGCCGAACGAAAAACAGGCGCTTCTCGAAGCCGAGACCGCGAGCGCTCGCGCCGAGTGTCTGATCGCCTTGATGGAGATGTCGAGCGCCGACGACAGCGGCGGCGATCCGACCCTGCAATAAGAGGCGAACGAATGTCCAATACTGCGCCGACCGCAGAAATCGATCCGAAGCTTCTCGAAATCCTCGTCTGCCCGCAGACAAGAGGACCCCTCGTTTACGATCGCGAGAAAGGCGAGTTGCTGAGCAAGAAGGCGCTACTCGCCTATCCTATCCGCGACGGCGTGCCGATCATGCTTCCGGAAGAGGCGCGCGCCCTGAGCGACGGGGAAGCCGCAAGGCTCTAGCCCGACAGGCCGATGCGGCTCACATTTTCGTCAGGGCGGCTGACGGCCGGAATGCCGCCTCCCTTTCGCCGCATCCGGACCCTAGCTAAGCCGCGACGGAGCGGCGGCGCCCGTTCGGGGTCGACAGAACACCGGAGGATCCTCTGATGGATTTCGCGCTTTTATCCGTACTGGCGCTCGCTTGCAGCGATCCGAGCCTCGCCATCGTCCCGCCGCCTCAAGCCGCTCCTAGCGAGCCCGCCCCCCTCGTTCTTGCGGCGCTGGAGGCGCCCGTCGTCGCCGAGGCGAGCGCGCCTGCGTCCGAAGCGTCCGTTCCCGCGACAAGCGATGCGGCGGTCGCATTTGCAGGCGTTCCCGACGCCGACGTCGTGGAGCGCGTTCTCGCGGCGCTCGAAGGGGTGACCACGCTCGAAGGCGACTTCACCCAGATCGCCCCTTCGGGAGCGGTGTCGACCGGCAAGTTCTTTTTGCGTCGTCCGGGTCTGTTGCGATTCGAGTACGATCCGCCGACGCCGCTGCTGATCGTCGCCAATGGGGGTCTGGTATATGTTCGCGACGAGGCGCTGGAAACGACGGACTCCTATCCGGTCAACAGGACGCCGCTCAAATTTCTGCTCAGGAAAAAAGTCGAACTCGGCGACGCCAAACTGGTCAATGTGGACCGCGGCGCCGACGATCTTGCTATAACATTCGCGTCGACCGACGAAGAGACCGAGGGTCAGATTACCCTCGTGCTTTCGGCGCCGGACCTTGCTTTGAAGCAATGGTCGATCCGCGACGAGCAGGAGGGCCTGACCGTCGTCGCCCTCGAAAACGTGATCGCCGGAAAGGACATCGCCAACCGCCTGTTTCGCGTTCCGGAAACAGGGTCTCCCTTCCTTAAAAATTAGAAATCGCCTCGTGTCTGACCGCCACACGCAAGCTTTTTTTTCCACTAGCTATTGAAAAGCGGAGACGTGGTGCGTTAATGTTACACCACGCGGACGATGGTTAGGCGGACCGGCGTTGCCCCCCCGCTAGCAGGTCCGAAAGTTGTCCGCGTCGCCGGAATATCCCCTCCCGGCGTAGGCGCAACAGCGCAGCTTGGCGCCCGGTCCCGACAGGATCGGGCGCCTTTTTTGCGGCCTGTCGTTGAGGGGCGCTTCATGAGAAAGATGGGGAATGAACGAGGATGATCTAGGACGTCTTGAGCGCGAGCTGCCGGCCCTCTCGCGGGTCAGCCGCTTCGCCCGCGCGCTCGTCAATATTCCGTGGTTCGCCAATCTCGGCGAACCTTTGACGCCAGGCGCGCGCGCTGCAGCGATGCGTTATCTTGGCGGGCTCGGCTTCCCTGACGCCGGCGTCGCCATCCTTGTCGATTGGGAAGACGCCGCTGACGCCGCCGAAAGCCTCGACTGGCAAAGCCCTGCCTGGGAGGCGGAAGAGCTATTGCGGGCGGACCTTACGGCGCGCGCGCTCGACCTTCTTTCGGAAGAAGCGCTCGCCATCGCCATGACGATGATCGCCGACCGTGTCGCCGAGCCGGCGCGCGAGGCGATGGAGCAGGCGAGTTTCATCTGGGACGTGGAGGATGAAGCAGCCCGCAGGCTTGCGGTCGGCGCGGCGGTGCAGGCGGCGCATCAGGCGGCGCTGGTGCTTGCGGCGGCGGCGGCCGATCCCGACCTCGACGCGGAAAACCATCCGTTTGCGGCGAAATTCCAGCTTTTCGAATTCGGCCGCTGGCCCGTCGGCGTGACCGGCTCGTCTTTCAATTTGTTCTGAGAGCTGACAAAAGCGCTGCAGCGACGAGATAGACGCCGAAGAAAGTCAGCACTGCGCGAAATCCCTGTCGGAACTGCGCCTCTGGCATCGCCCGCAAGAGCTTCGTGCCCGACCATGTGCCGAAAAAGCCTGCGGCTACGACGGCTGTAACGAGAAGCGCCCACTCGGCGAACGCGAAGCCGAGAAAGCCGAATGCGAGCGTCTTCAGGGCGTGATGGGCGACCATGCAGCCGGCGTGGGTTGCGACCGTCTTCAGTTTGTCGAGCCTGGCGGTTCCAAGCATGGAGGCGGCGATTGGCCCCGTGGCGCCGAAAAACATCGACAGAAAGGCGCCGACGGCGCCGGTGAGGAAAAAAGTTCTGGGGCCGGGCGCAAAGCCTTTCGGCTTCGGCCCCCAGACCGTGTAGAGCACGAACAGGCCGACCCCCGCCTGCAGCAGGGCCGCAGGCAGCGCCACGTAGAGCCTGCCGCCGATGAATGTGCCAAGCACGCCGCCAAGCGCGAACCACATGACGATCGGCCACGCCACGTCCTTTCGCTGAAGCGTGAAGCGCGACAGATTCGATCCGAGCTGCGCGACGCCGTGAACCGGAATGACCGCGATCGCTGGAAACAGCGCCGACATCACCGCGAGCAGCGCGAGACCCCCGCCAAGTCCGAAGGAAGCGGTGAGCGCAGAAGTGAAAAAACTCGCGAACACCACAAGCGCGGCGGCGAGGGGCGAAACTCCCTCTGGGGTGAAGGAAGCGAGGATGTCCATGGCTGGCGAGCGCTACGCTGTTTCGGCGCTGCTGGCGAGCCGGCGACGCAGCGGAAGCGCCCGGCGCGCTTGACCGGCGCGCATGCGCCCGCCACTACTTCCTCTCACTTTCCGCACCTTCATTCCCATGAAAATCGCCACCTGGAACATCAACTCCGTCCGCCTGCGCATCGGTCTCGTGACGCAGTTCCTGAAGCAAGAGGCCCCCGACGTTCTCTGCCTGCAGGAGATCAAATGCCTAGACGACCAGTTTCCGGCGAAGGCGCTTCGGGCGGCGGGTTATGAGCATCATGCGGTGTCGGGCCAGAAAGCTTATCACGGCGTCGCCATCGTCTCGCGTCTGCCGCTGAAGGACATCGACAAGAAAAGTTTCTGCTGCAAGAACGATTGCCGCCATGTGGCGGCTACTCTGCCGGGCGGCGTCAGGCTGCATAATTTCTATGTGCCTTCGGGGGGCGACGAGCCTGACCCCGGGATCAACGAGAAGTTCGCCCACAAGCTCGATTTCATGCGCGACATGACGGCGTGGTTTTCCAGCGAGGCGGCGTCAGGCAGGAAGAAGGCCGTTCTCGTCGGCGATCTCAATATCGCGCCGCGCGAACACGATGTTTGGTCGCACAAGCAGCTTCTGAAGGTGGTTTCGCACACGCCGGTCGAGGTCGATCTGATGAACGCCGCGATCGAGACGGGCGGATGGATAGACGTCGCCCGCGAACTGATCCCCGAGCCTGAAAAACTTTATACGTGGTGGTCATACCGGGCGCAGGACTGGCGAGCCTCCAATCGCGGTCGCCGGCTTGATCATATCTGGGTCAGTCCGGCGCTGAAGAAAGCGGCGACAGCCCGAGGGCGCGGGGCGTTCGCCATTCACGACTATTGCCGCGACTGGGAGAAATGCTCCGACCACGTGCCGGTGACGCTGACGCTGGATCTTTGAAGCCGGTTACGAAAGACGCCGCAGGTCGTCGCGCGTCACCGAGCCGGGAACGACAGTCACGGGAATGGGACGGGAGCCGAGATAGGTCGGCTTGTGGGCGAGCGCAGCGACCAGTGGTCCTGGGCCCGCAGCGTCTGTCGCCGCGCCGAGAAACAGGATGGCGATCTGCGGGTCTTCTTCGATCAGCTTCCTGATCTCTTCCACGACACGGCCTTCGCGTATCACGGTTTCAGGGCGCTCGCCCCATTCGGCTTCGATGATCGCAGCGAATTCGGCGATGGCCGCCTCCGCCTGTTCGAGCGCTTCCTCGCGCATGGTTTCGGCGACCGTCGCCCAGTGTCCGAACTCGGGCGGCTCGACCACATGCAGCAGAATGACGCGTGCGTTCGAGTGGCGTGCGCGCCGCGCCGCAAAATAGGCCGCCAGCCGCGCCTCGGGGCAGTCGTGGGCGATCAGCAGAAATTTCAGCCGGGAATCGTCGGCCGAGTCAGCTTCCGCGCCGCCTGTCTTTTCGTCAGTCATCGGCGGAGAATGCCCTGAAAGGGCCGGCGGCGTCTACTTGACCCTATGAGGCGAGAAGGGTTAGCGCGAATGGTCGTCTATTGGCGGAGCAATGCGATGCGCGGCTATTTCGGCGTCGGCGCCGAGCGGATTTCGAAAGCGATGAATCTCGGAGCGGTGATGCGCACCGCCCACGCTTTCGGCGCCAGTTTCGCCTTCACCATCGACGCCCACCACCGCGCCCGCGAAGTGGCGCTGTCCGACACATCGAAGAGCGACAGCCATGTGCCGCTGTATGCATGGAACTCGCTCGACGAGATGCAGTTGCCGAAAGGCTGCGTGCTGGTCGGGGTCGAGCTGGACGATCGCGCTGTCGATCTGCCGCGCTTCCGTCATCCGTTGTGCGCCGCTTACCTTCTGGGACCCGAAAAGGGCGATCTTTCCGACGCCGCCAAGGCGCGCTGCGCGCATCTCGTCAGAATACCAACCCGGTTTTGCGTCAACCTGTCCGTCGCGGCGGCGCTCGTCATGTACGACAGGACGCTGGCGTTGGGCGGGTTTCCGGCGCGCGGCCACTCCGCTGGCGGAGCATCGAAGTCCGCCGGCGGAAGAGACACGCGGTTGCCGTAAGGACGCAATGGTGCGTCGCAAAAAGAAAACGCCGCCGGAGGCGTCCCCCAGCGGCGTCGGAAATCGGGCGGGCTGCGCGTTTAGCGGCGGCCGCGCTTGGCTTTCTTGGCTTTCTTCTTCTTGGCCGGAGCCTTGCGGGCGGCTTTCTTCTTGGCGGCTTTCTTGGCCGGGGCGCCGCCCTCCATCTTGTCGAGCGCTTCGGCGTAGGTCTGCAGCGCCTTGATGAAGGCCGACTGCTGGCTCTTCGGCAGAACGCCGATGGCGCCGGCTTCAGCGCGGTTGACCGCGTTCATCGCGCCGGAGAGCACGCGCTTGCCGGCCGCGGTGATGGAGACGGCGTTGGCGCGGGCGTCAGCCTTGGTGCGCTGACGCGACAGATGGCCTTTCTTGATCATGCGGGCGATCATGTCAGCGAGCGTCGAGCGGTCGATGCCCGTGGCGCGCACCAGATCGGTCTGGGAAAGCCCTTCGTTCTGCGCGACCGTGTGAAGAACCTCGAACTGGCGCGGCGTGGGTCCCGACGCGCCGACTTCCTTGGCGTAGAGGTCGTGAGCGTATTGCTGGGCCCGGCGCAGAAGGTGGCCAGGAGAGCTCTTGAGCGAAAAAGCCATGTTGGTGATCTCCGTCTTGAAATGTCCGCCGCACGCAGAGGATCTGGAAGCGGCTGTTGTTTTCCCCGAGCGCTGGAAGCATAGCCGGGGAGGCCCTTCCTTAAAATACGCCCGACGCGGACCGTTTGTACTGGGGCGCTTAATAAAGTATTGCAGATCGTCCGTCATCGACAAAATTGCCACACCGAATCACAAAACCGTGGGAGATGCGCTCTGGACGGAAATTCCGCAGACGGCGCTGATGCGGCGCAATGCGATGGGGTCGGACTATGTCCAGCAAGGCTAAATTTGAGCCGCAATTCGTGCGGGCCATTCCGTCCGGAGACGATCGAGAACGCTCCGTTTGCGGTCATTGCGGATTTGTGGATTATCAGAACCCGAAGATTGTCGTCGGGTCGGTGGCGGTTTTCGACGACAGAATCCTTCTCTGTCGCCGTGCTATAGAACCAAGGCGCGGCTATTGGACGCTCCCGGCAGGTTTTCTTGAACTCGGAGAAAGCGTAGAGGCTGGCGCCAGGCGGGAAGCGCGCGAGGAAGCCGGCGCCAATCTCGAGATCGAGCGCGTGCTGGCGGTTTATTCCGTGCCCCGCATTGGCCAGGTGCAGATCATGTTTCGCGCCCGCCTCGTCTCTGACGATGTCGCGCCCGGAGTCGAAAGCGAGGCGCTGATGCTGGCGCGCTGGGAGGATATCCCGTGGGCGGACATCGCTTTTCCCACCGTTGGCTGGGCGCTCAGGCACTATCGCGAGAGTCGAGGCCGGGCGGATTTTCCACCTTACTCCAATCCTGTCGAAGGGCTTTAGACGGCGTTTATTGGGCCTTTCCGCCCGGCGCTTCCTTCATATGCTTCGCGAAGAACGGCGCGTGCGCTGCGGCGAAGAGAATATTGACCGCTGTGAAGCCGAAAACCTTAAGATTCACCCACGCCGCTTCGCCGGCGCAAGCTTCCGCTTTGGCTCCGCCGCACTGTTTCAGCAGCCATCCCCATGCTTCCTGCGCAATCGTCGGGTCGGCGACCACGGCGCAATCGCGAGTCAGCCAACGCCACGCGACTTCATTTGCCACGGCGAGAGCGACGAAAAATACCGCGTAGCGTTTGGTCAGCGTGCGCCACGGCGCATCGTCCATATGCAGGGCGCCGTCGAACAGGGTTTTCAGGAAGTTGCGTCCCGTCGTCAGCCCGGCCCACAACAGCCCAGCAAACAGAAGGTAGATCAAGGTCGGCTTCATGTAGAAGAAAGTCTTGTTCTGCAAGATCAGGGTCAGCGTGCCGAGCACGCCGATGATGATCGCGGAGAGCAGCATCATCGGCGCCGCGCGGCGCTCTTTCCACCAACTGTAGGCGAAAGCGAGCGCGAATGCCGGCATGAACAGGCCTACCGCAAGATACATCTCTGCGCCTTCGCGCAAGCACCATTCATGTCCGGCGATATTCCCGGCCAGCGCCACCAGCTTCGCACCGAAAAAGAAGCTGAGCATGAAAACGGCGAGCGGCCCGAAATCGACCGCGAACTTGGCGGGGCCTTTGAGGCGCGCCGGCGCAGCGGTGGCGTCCCTCATCGCATCGCTCCTGTAGGTTGAAGGCCGGCGAGCGCTTCGGCGAAGCTTTTTGCGCGGAAAGGCTGGAGATCGTCGACGCTTTCGCCGACGCCGATGAAATGAATAGGCAATGAGAATTTGTCGGCGAGCGCCACCAGCACGCCGCCGCGCGCCGTGCCGTCGAGCTTGGTCATCACAAGCCCGGTGACGCCGGCGATGTCGCGAAAAATTTCCGCCTGCGAGATCGCGTTCTGACCGACCGTCGCATCTAGCACGAGAATGACGTCGTGCGGCGCGCTTTCGTCGAGCTTCCTGACGACGCGGACGATTTTGGCGAGTTCATCCATCAGCTCGCGCCTGTTCTGGAGGCGTCCGGCGGTGTCGATGAGAAGAACGTCGATCTCCTCCCGCCTCGCGCGTTGCAGGGCGTCGTAAGCGAGGCCCGCAGCGTCGGCGCCGACATCGCGAGCCACGACCGGAGCGCCGACGCGCTCGCCCCAGACCGTCAACTGTTCGATGGCGGCGGCCCGGAATGTGTCGCCGGCCGCGAGCATGACTTTCAGGCCGTCATTGCGGAATTTCGCCGCCAGCTTGCCGATGGTCGTTGTCTTGCCGGCCCCGTTGACGCCGGTCATCAGAATGACATGGGGCTTATGCGCCGCATCTATGCACAACGGTTTCTCGAGAGGTTCAAGACTTTCAGCGACGACGCCCGCGAGCGCCGCCTTTACCTCGGCGTCGGTGATCTCCTTGTCGAAGCGGTCCTTGGCGAGCGCGGTGGTGACGCGCACGGCGGCGCCGACGCCAAGGTCGGCGCTGATCAGAAGATCCTGCAGCTCCTCGATCGTGTCGTCGTCGAGCTTTTTTCTTGTAAAGATGGCGGCGACGCCGTCAGCGAGCTTCGAGGAGCTTTTCGAAAGTCCCGCCGTCAGCCGCGAAAGGAATCCCCTTTTGGCCGGCTGCTCCCCAGGGGAAGTCATTCCCGGTGCGGTCGTATCAATGGACGTTGTCGCGGCGACCGGCTCGGGCGATGTCGCAGGATCGTCAGACGAGGATGCGTTCTCCGCTGTCGGGGCCCCGTCCTTCTTCTTGCCGAACAGGCCTGAAAGAAAATTCTTCGACATTTCGCTTCAGCGCGCCCTGCTTTTCATCAATGAACTTTCAGACCGGCGAGCCGACCAGCATGCCGCCGTCACGCGACAGGATTTTTACCGCCGCGATCCCGCCAACATCTCCCGCAGGCTTCGTAAGCCGCACGGGAGCGAAATTGCCTAACCGCGCCCTTCCGCCGCTCTCGACGACGGCGATCTCGTTGCGCCCGACCTGCGCATCGAGAAAACGATGAAGTGCTTCTTCGCCCTTGGCGCGCAGCCGTTCGGCGCGGGAGCGGATGACGGTCCGGTCGATCTGCGGCATTCTGGCGGCGGGGGTTCCGGCGCGTGGGGAGAACGGAAAGACGTGCACGTAATTAAGCCCGGCCTCATCGATCAGGGCGAGGCTGCGCTCGAACATGTCTTCAGTCTCGGTTGGAAAGCCGGCGATGATGTCGGCGCCAAAAGCGATGCCGGGGCGACGCGCGCGCAGGCTTAGGCAAAACTCTATAGCCTGCATTCGCGTATGCCGTCGTTTCATCCGTTTCAGGATCATGTCGTCGCCGGCCTGCAGCGACAGATGCAGGTGCGGAGCGATGCGTTCATCGGCGATGATGCGTTCAACGAGCACGTCGTCGACTTCAGCGCCGTCGATAGAGGAAAGACGCAGGCGGTAGAGATCAGGAACGTTGTCGAGTATGGCGCCGACAAGCGTTCCGAGCGAGGGGGCGCCGTCGAGATCGGCGCCGTATGAGGTGATGTCGACGCCGGTCAGCACAATCTCGCGGTGGCCCGCTTCCGTTAGTCGGCGCGCCTCGTCGACTGCTCGCTCGATCGGCGTCGATCGCGCGTTGCCGCGACCAAAAGGGATAATGCAGAAAGTGCAGCGGTGATCGCAGCCGTTCTGCACCTGCATGAAAGCTCGCGCCCTGTCCCCATAGCCATCGATGAGATGGCCGGCGGTTTCGCGCACCGCCATGATGTCGTTGACGCGAATTCTTTCTCCGGCGCCGGCGATGGCTTCCCAGTCTCCAAGGTGAAGTTTTTCGTGATTGCCGAGCACCGCATCGACTTCCGGCATGGCGGCGAAGGTTTGCGGCTCAACCTGCGCCGCGCAGCCGGTGACGATGATTTTCGCGGCTGGATTGTCGCGTCGCGCCCGGCGAATGGTCTGGCGGGTCTGGCGCACCGCCTCGTTGGTGACGGCGCAGGAATTGATCACCACCGCTCCTTTAAGGCCGGCGTCTCCCGCCAGCCGACGCATGGCCTCGCCCTCATAGGCGTTGAGCCGGCAGCCCAGCGATATGATTTCCGTGTCGCGCATCGCCGCTATGTAGGGAATGGACCCGCCTTTGTCGAACCGCTCAGTTTTCCATGGCGAGGAGGATGGCGAAGCCGACGACCATGAAGAGGGCGAAGGGAAAGAACGCCCCGAGCATGGCCGGCGCGACGCCGAGTTTGCCGAGCGCCAGCATCAGGTTTTCGCCGACGAAATACGAAAAGCCGAGCGCCGAGCCAACCACTGCGCGGGCGAGCTGGTTGCCCTGGCGGCTAATGCCGAAACCCGCGATAGCGCCGAGCAGAGGCATGACGAGAGTCGCCATCGGCTTTGAAAACCGGCTGAGAAATGAGGTGGTCGCCGCCCGCGTATCGGCTCCATCGGCGCGGAGCTGACCAATTTTGCGGAGCAGTTCGGGGAGCGGCGTGCGATCGGGGTTGAGAGAGAGAGCGAACAGCAGCTCCGGATCGAGATTGGTGCGCCACGGCGCTGCGTCAAGATGCTGAACCGCCAGCGAGGCGAAATCATAGGTCCTCACCCCGAACAGCCGCCATTCGCCTTTCTCGAACAGCGCTGAGCGCGCCTCGGTCTTGCCCCGGATCAGACCGTCGGGGCCGAGATCGTTGATGGTGACGCGATTAAGGCGAACGTCGTCGCCGACCCTCGCGGCGCTCTCAGCGTGAATGAGCTCGTTGTCGAATGCGAGGCGAATGTCAGCGCGCGTGCCCGTGTCGGGCTCAAGGTTTACGGCGTAATCGTTCGCCTTCCAGTAGGCGAGCTTCTCGGTCGCTCGCACGACGAGAGTCTCGTGAAAGGCGAAATGCGCTACGGCGACGCCCGCGCAGACGACGCCGATTGGAAACAGAACACGGTGCACGGATAATCCCGCCGCCCGCATGACTGTGATCTCGCTTCGAATGTTGAGCAGCGACAGCGTGGCCACCACTGCAAGCAAAGCGGCGAAGGGGGCGAACTGGCTGGCGATTTGAGGGGCGCGCAGCCAAATGTAATGCAGGAGCGAGCTCGCATTCGCACCGTCAACAGAGAGAATTTCATCGGATTCGTTCAGCAGATCGAGCATCTGCAGCACGATCACGAAAAAGGCGAGCAACCCGAGAAAGCGCATCAGGAACTGCCGCCCGACATAAGCCGTGAAGACGCCCTCGAGAAGTTTCATTGCGCCGGCCCGCCGGCGGCGGCGAGTCTGTCGCCCGCATCGTCTTCGCCTTCAGTCGAACCGCTAAGGACGCGCACCGTCTGTTCGTCGCGTCGCGCCATCACTTTAGCGGTGCGCGCCTGGTCGATCGAGCCGCGGTAAAGAATGATGCTGATGACAAGAAAGGCGACGAAAATGCCCCACATGGATATATAGGGCGACAGCTTGCCTTCAGCGGCGACGACCTGTCCCCATTCTTCCAGAAGCTCATGGTAGACGATGAGGATGGCGACGCCGATCACCGGCTTCAACGTCGAGGCGCGGCGGCGGCCCGTAACGCCCATGGCCACGGCGAGAATCGGCATCACCAAAAACGTCAGCGGATGAATGAGGCGCCAATGCAGGCCGGCGCGATACTCTTGCCAGCGCGGATCGGTTTGCCGCGACTGCGTCCGCACGAGATGCACAAGCTCGTCGAACGTCGCTTCGCGTTCGTCGCCGCCGCGCGTGCGGAAGACGGCGATCGCGGGAAGATCGACGTCGACGTCGAAAGAGTCGAAGCTGAGCGCATTGACGCGCTCGCCGGTCCCGTCGACATAGATCTGCCGGCCCTCGCGCAACTTCAACAGCAGCCGTGTGATTTCAGGCGTCGTTGATATGCCGCCGTAGGCTGCTGTAATCGTCGTCACGCCGCCGCTCTTGTCGCGACGTTCCAGGAAGATGTCTTCCGCGTCGCGGGTTTCGGCGTTCACCTTGCCGAGGCGAATGGTCACATCGTCGGTGATCTCGACGAACTGGCCCTGCGGTATCTTCACGCCAAAGGCGCCGGCGGTGACGTCGAACCGGATCTGTTCGTATTTGTACTGCGCGAACGGTTGAATGTAGGAGACCAGCAGAAAGTCGAAAATCATCAGAAGGATGAGCAGGAGATAGACCGGGCGCAGCAGACGCGCCGCCGAGGCGCCGCTCGAATTCAAGGCGTCGAGCTCGCTCGACAGCGAAAGCGTGCGAAAGGCCAGCAGCACCCCGAGAAACGCTCCAAGCGGCAGGGCCAGACCAAGATAGTGGGGCAGGAGATTCGCCAGCATCCGCCAGACGACGTCGACCGGCCCCTGTTCGGCCAGAACGAAGTCGAACAGCCGCAGCATTTGCTCGAGCAGCAGCAGCATGCCGGCGATGCAGAGCGCCAGCAGCAAGGGCGTCAGCACGGCGCGCAGAATGTATCTGTCGATCAGTCCCATGGACGGCTGCGGCAAACCTCGCAAGCCGCGCGGCGCGCCCCCTGCGCCGGTCGGCTATTGGAAACCGGCTCTGTAGCGAATTCCGCGCCGCGGCGAAAGCGCGCGCGCCCCTCCATGCCGGAATAAAAGGCCGGGCGCGTTTCAAGCGCCCCTGTAGGTTGACGCCGCCGGCTCGCCGCGCGCCAATAGCATGTCGTCGTGGAAGCCCTGAGGCAGGGCGAAAAAGCGCAGCGCCATGTAAAGCCCGACGGCCAGCTGCATGATCGCCAGCATGAGCAACCCGTCGGCGGGCGACAGCTTGGTGTTGGTGATCACGAGAACGCAGAGCGACCCGATCATGGCGCAAATGGCGTTGAGGATATTGCCCGCCGCCAGAATGCGGGCGCGCTTGCCGGGCGGCGCGCGCCGCTGGGCCGCCGCCTGCAGCGGCACGAGATAAAGTCCCATGAAGCCCGAGCAAAGCGAAAAGCCGAGCAAAAGAAGCGCTCCCGGCGTATGGCTGAGGAGTTGGGGCACCGTAGCGCTAGCGCCGCTCGCTGCGACGATGTCGGTGAGCCAGTAGACAGTCGCAGTCATGGCGCTCGCGCCGACGACGCCGACGAAGGAAAATCCGAGCCCGCTCCGGTGTTTCGAAATCAGCGCGGCGGCGATGGCTCCGACGCCGGCCCCGATGGCGAATACGCCCATAATAGAGGTGGCGGCCGGTCCGTCGGCGCCCAGTTCCTCGATGGCGTAGAGCGGCACCAGGATCGTCGTAACGGTCGAGACCACATAGAAAAAGGCGACACCAGCGAGCGGGCGCCACACGCCGGTTTCGGAAAAAGCGAAGCGCAGGATGCGCAGGGTCTGCCCGACCGGGTTCCAGTCGATCTTCAGCGCCGGCGCGTCCGGCGGCGCCTCGGGCAGGGCGAGGACCGCTGCGAACGCTGTCGCAGCCGCCGCGACAAGGCAAGTCGATACGATGAGCGGCCCCATCGGCGTATCGATGAGGACGCCGCCGAGGTAAAGGCCCAGCACCACCGAAACGAACAGACCGGCGCTGCAAAAGGCGTTGCCGCGGACGAGCTCTTCCGCGTGCAGATATTTCGGCAAGGCGACGATCCGCACCGGATTGAAAAAGGCGACCTGCGCGCTGAAGCCGATGAACACCGCCATCAGCAGCGTGCCTGATTGCAGCGCGAAGCCGATCGCAGCGACTAGCATCAGCGCGACTTCGACGAGCTTGATGCGCTTCAGAAGCCGGCCGGTTTCGAACTTTTCGGCCACCTGGCCGGCCGCGCTGGTGCACAGCAATGTGGCCGCGCTGAACAGGGCGCCCATCACCGGAATGGCGTCGGTCGGATCCTTGAAGAAGCCCGCCGACACCGCGCCGTAAACGATGGCGATGATCAGCGCCTGGCGCAACATGTTGTCGGTGAATGCGCTTTCGCAGACGGCGACCCATAGCGGGAAGAAGCGCCGCGACAGAAACAACGGAAGAGGGCGGGCGTCTGCGGTCATTACGGCTCGTCGCTTAAAGGCGGCAAAGGGGAAGTCATAGACTTATTTGACGCCGAGCGCGCCAGGTGAGCGGTGGTGAAGAAAAGCAGGAAATAAAGGCCCTGCAGCAGCCCGGCCTCGGCGAGCAGCATGCCGGCGACCGCCTCTTCGGGCGCGCCGACGATCGAGCCGAGCGACAGGGCGGCGGTGAGATAGACGAGTTCCTGGTTCGGAAGGAAGGGGATGCGGGTGATGACATATTGAAGCGCGACAAATGAGAACCAGACGCCAATTGGGGTCGCCGGAAGGGCGGCGGCGTAGAGCGCCGAATAAATGGCGATTTGGGCGATTTGACGGACGGCGTGCACGCCGAGAATTGCCCGTGATTTTCCCCACGGCAGCGATACGAGACGGCGGCGCAGCGCAAGCACCCCGACGGCGACTGACAGGGCCATGAAGAAGGCGATGGTGAAGAGCGCGGGGCCGGCGGGCACCGCGTCGACGGCGCGCCCAAGCCCGCCGCTCGCAGCGAGCCAGACGATGAGCGCGACAGTCATTATATTCGCGGTGAAGGCGGAAAGGATGTTGCTGTCCTTGACGGCGACGATGGCGTCGAGATCGGAAAGCCCGAGACGGCGGCGGGCCCACAGCGCCAGGAAAGCCTCGCCAGAATAACCGGCGACGGCGTTATTGTAGACGCGTTTCCTGATGAAAGCTGGAAAATGCGACAGGAGCGGCCGCTCCCAGATGATCTGGTAGACGAAAGTTTCAGCGACCGGCAGGCTGAGAAACTTCAACGCAAGGAAGATGTAAAACCATGGCGAGGCCGGGAGATTTTCCAGAACGGCGCTCCAGCCGATATGGGTGAGCCGCCACAACAGGTAGGCGACGATCAGCGCAAGGAGAATCCACTGGCCGGCGGCGACGGCGCGTTTCGTCGCCGGATGCGCGCGGATGCGCTGGAACCGCCCGGCCATGTTCTTGAAAAGCTGCGGCTGTTGGCGCATCGGCTGTTTTGCGGTGATGGCGCGGC
The DNA here is from genome assembly GCA_036337175.1 of Pseudomonadota bacterium. GTDB lineage: Bacteria > Pseudomonadota > Alphaproteobacteria > Caulobacterales > Parvularculaceae > Amphiplicatus. The sequence goes on along the minus strand of JAYZEQ010000002.1, from coordinate 146,207 downwards.
GCTTCCGGCGTCAGCGCTGCGCGCCTTAAGAGACGCCGCCGGCCTCGTGCAGGCGGCCTTTCGCCGGCGCGCCTTTCAGCGAGACGACGCGTCCGGGATGCGGCGCAACGTCAGGAAGCGGTTCGAACATGTCCGGCGTCAGTTCCAGATCCGGCTCGTCGAACAACCGGGCCAGCGTCAGATCGGCGGAGGCCGGCTTGAACGGAACGGTGCAGTTGGTCGGGAAGCTCGTCAGTTCCCCGACCAGCACCTGGCCGTCGGCGATGTAAAAGTCGACGCGCATGAAAGTGAAGCCGGCGCTCAGTGTTTTTGAAATCTCAAGAAGTTCCGCAAGCTTGTCAGGGTGCGGAAAAGGCAGGCCAGACGGCGCGTGACGCATGATGATGGGCAGCCACTCGCCCTTCACTGTATGGAAGTCGCGCGAGGAGGCGCCGCCGAACTTGTCGCGGATGACAAAGAGGAATTTCGGCTTGCCGTGAAAGCACATCACTTTCACGTCCTCGACGACGCCTAGGCCGCCGCCGATCACCTTCTCGACGATAAGCTTCTTGTCGAGATCGCGGTAATTGGGTTCGCGGCTTGAGGAGTAGTAGTTCTTCCAGAGCCAGTACTTCATCCGTTTGCGGTCTTTCGCGTCCGGCTGGCGGTCGCGGAAGATCATCACTTCCTGGCTCGAATGAGTCGGCTTGATAACGCACGGAAGGGGAAACTGGAACGTATCGACTTCTTTCGGCGTTTTCAGGATGGCGAGGGTCGGCACCACATGCCCGGGCCCGACCTTTTCGGTCACGAACGCCTTGACGAACTCTTTGTCTGTGACCCGTGTTCTGAGGGGCGTTCTCGCTTCGTCGGAGTGCTTGAGAAGCATCAGCTTTTCGTTGAAGCGCGTTGGGTTCTTCAGGTTCGGCTGGTCGAACCAGTTGGTGAACATGAAGATGATGCGCGACAGCGCCCTGTTGACGAAACGGGTGTCCGGCAGGATGCCGAACAACACGGTTCCGACCCATTCAAGGAGAAGCCAGGATTGCTTTCGCTTAGGAGTCATCGAGAGGCCGCCTCTGCAAATCTGTGGACCGCCTCCGCAGTCCTCGCGAAGCCGGCGGCCGAACGCCGCGGGCTATGTGGCGAACCCGCCCCATTTTCGCAAGGTCAATGCTCTATCGCCGCCCCACCGAAGGGATACAAGGCAAACGGCCTGTCTGCGTCAAGCGTATGACGTCTCATCCGCCGCGGGATGCAATGGCTTCTCGGTAATCGCCGATGAGGCCGTCGAGAATGACGGGCCAGCTATAGGCGTTGGCGCGCTTCAGGGCCTCGGCGGCGTAGGCTGCTCGCAACCCATTGTTTTCAGCCAGAATTAGCAGCTTTTCCGCATAGCCGCCGGGGCCGGCCTCGGGCGGCGATAGAAGGCCGGTCACGCCATCCTCCACCAGGGACAGGCTGCCGGAAGCGGCGGCGCATACCGAAGGGAGGCCCGAGGCCATGGCCTCAAGAGTAACGTTCCCGAAGGTTTCCGTGATGGACGGATTGAAGAAAATGTCCGCCGAGGCGTAGTTGCGGGCCAGCTCCTCGCCCTGCGCATAGCCGGTGAAGACGCCGGTCGGCAGCCGCTCGGCGAAGCGTGCGCGTTCTGGGCCTTCGCCGACCACAAGCGCTTTTATTTTTGGGTTTCGTTTCGAAGCCGCAAGTATCGCCTCGGCGAACACGTCGATACCTTTTTCAAGCACCACGCGGCCGACAAAGACCACCACCACGTCGTCGTCGTCGAAACCCTGCGCGCGCCGCCAAGCGAGATCGCGACGCCCGGCGTTGAAAATCGCGTGATCCACGCCTCGCGTCCACAGGCGGATGTCCTTGCCGATGCCGTCGCGGGCGAGTTCGTCGGCCATTGACCGGGACGGCGCGTAGACATGCTCGCAGCGGCTGTAAAAGTTCCGCATGTAGTTCGTGACATGCTTCTCAAGCCATTTTGCGCCGTAATAACGAGGATAGGTGTCGAAGCGGGTATGGAAGGAGGCGACCGGCGTCACGCCCCGCTTTTCCGCCCACTTCAGCGCCATGAAGCCGGTGATGTCCGGCGCGGCGATATGCACAAGGTCGGGCCTGAACGCTTCGAGCCTTTTCAGAGGTTCGCCGCGCAGGCCTAGCCCGAGCCGGTACTCGCCGCGATTGCCGGGTAGCGCCAGCGACGGGATCGAGACGAGTTCGCCTTCATGCTGGAAAGCCGGCGCCGCGACAGTCGGAGCGAACACAAGCGCTTCATGGCCGCGCGCCAGCAAATGTCCGACGAGTTTATTCAGCGCCCGCACCGGGCCGTCCATGACGTAATTGTAGTTCCCGGAAAACAGGGCGACGCGAAGCTGCGCCGTTGTCGACGAGGCGTTGTCAGGGCGCTGAGGACTTATATCAGGCATGGGGCGTTCCTGCCGGCCGCGCCGGGCGAAGAGCCCGCATAAGGGAAAAATAACGAAAACGAAAGCGTGCGGGGATCAGTCTTCGCGGCGGCCTTCGACCCAATCCCAGAAAAGCGACGAGATGTCCGCGCCGCCGAAGCGGCGAACCTCCTGAACGCCTGTGGGCGAGGTGACGTTGATCTCGGTGAGGTAGTCGCCGATGACGTCGATGCCGACGAGCACCAGGCCGCGCTCCGAAAGCGCCGGACCGATGCGGTCGCAGATCTCCTGATCGCGCTCGGTCATTTCGGTTTCCTCGGCCTTGCCGCCGACATGCATGTTGGAGCGCGTCTCGTTGGCCGCCGGCACGCGGTTGATGGCGCCTACCGCCTCGCCGTCGAGAAGGATGATGCGCTTGTCGCCCTTCCTCACCGCCGGAAGATACTTCTGGGCGATGAACGGCTCGGCGAACGCCTGTGTAAAAAGCTCGAGCAGCGCGTTGAAGTTGGAATCTCCTGATGCGACGCGGAACACGCCGGCGCCGCCATTGCCGTAGAGCGGCTTCAGGATGATGTCGCCATGCTCATCGCGGAAGGCCCTGATTTGCGCGATGTCGCGGGTGATCAGCGTCGGCGGAGTCAGGTCAGGGAAATCGGTGACGAAAAGTTTCTCCGGCGCGTCGCGGATCGATCTCGGATTGTTCAGCACAAGGACGTCCGGCAGCAGCCGTTCGAGAATCTGCGCGGCGGTGATGTAGGCCATGTTGAAAGGCGGATCCTGACGGATCAGCACGACGTCGACGCCGTGCAGGTCGAGCGTCGCCGCCCCTTCGAGCTGGGCATGGCTTCCCTGTTCGCGCTTCAACGACCTGACCTTGCGCGCCGTCGCCGAGACGCGTCCGCCGTTCAGCGCCAGCGCGTGCGGCTGGTAAATCCAGATCTGGTGGCCGCGCGCATGGGCTTCGAGCGCCAGATCGAAGCTCGTGTCGGCGTTGACGTTGACGGCCTCGACAGGGTCCATCTGGATGGCGATTTTGAGGGACATGAAAACACACGCTTTCCGGGGCCGCGAAAAATGCGCCGGCGCCAGCCGCCGCGCAATGCAGAGATTCTACTGTATCGCTTGAGCGGCGCTGCGATAAACGACGTGGCTCACGACCTTTTCAACGCCGGCGGTGGCGCGCGCGGCGCTCAAGACCCGGTCGAGCTCCATCTCGTCGCGAGCGACGCCGATGATGTAGACGACGCTGCGCGACACTGAAAACTTGTAATTGCCGCTGGTGACGCCGCGGTCGGCGATAAGCTTGGCGCGAAGCGCCTGGTCAATGCGGGTGTCTTCGAAGCCCTGGCCGAGCGACGTCTTGTCAGCGATGATCACCTCATCGATCACCTGTTTTACACTGTCTGCTTTCCAGGCGTTTTCGAGCAGTTTCTGGTGACCTTCTTCGGAACGCATCGTGCCCGAGAGCATCAGCCGTCCGTCGTAGATGGTGAGATCGACATCCGAATAATCGTGGCTGCGGTCGGTAAACAACACGCCCTTCAGCGTCGTATTCGCCGAAAGGTCATCGACGCTGCCGCCTAGGGTGCGGCTGGAAGCGCAGGCGGCGAGCGACGCCATGAGACCGAAAATAGCGGCGGCGCGGATCAGGGGGCTGCGCATAGGGCCTCTCCTTCGCTGACGGCGGCGGGCGCCTGTTTCTTGCCGCGCTTTGCGGCGAAATAAAAGACGCCGGCCTAGCGGTCGCTTTCGCGCCAGGCGTCGGGAACGTGTTTGATCCGAAATCCTGACACCGCGATGATGTCGTAGCGCAGGGCGCAGTCAGCCAGCCCATGCCGACGGGAAAGAAAGGACCGGGCCGCCGCTTCGATGCGCCTGCGGGTCCGCGGCGTCACGGCGAGCACGGCGTCGTCGAACAGGGCCCGGGCCTTTACTTCCGCCAGAACCACCAGGTTCCCGCGCCGCGCTGCAATATCAATTTCCCCGGCGGGCGAGCGAAACCGCCGGGCGAGAATGCGAAATCCCTTGATCTGCAGGAACAGGGAGGCGAGCAGCTCGGCGCGACGGCCCCCTTTCTCGGCTTTTGTGCGCCGCGCCGTGTCCATCACCGTGAACCCTTTATTGACAGAGCCAAGGCGTAGATTTCTTTGCGCGGCAGACCGCTCGCGCCGGCGACAACCGTGGCGGCGTCCTTCAACGACATCGATTTCAAGGCTTCGTACAGCATCGCCTCAACATCGACATCGTCAGAAGCCTCTGCGCCTGGATGGGTGATGACCACAATCTCCCCTTTGGGCGAATGCTCGGCGTAATGCAGCGCAAGGTCCGAAAGAGTTCCTTCCCGAAATTCCTCATGGAGCTTGGTGATCTCCCGCGCCACGCAAGCGCGGCGGTTTCCGAGAGCAGAGGACATCGTCGCCAGGCTTTCCGCGAGCCGCGACGGGGCTTCGTAAAACACGAGCGTCGCCGGCGCGCCCGCGAGGTTTTTGAAGAAAGTTTCACGCGCGCCGGCTTTCGCCGGAGGAAAGCCGGCGAATAAGAAACGGTCGGTGGGCGCGCCCGCCGCGGAGAGGGCGGCGATAAGCGCCGACGGCCCGGGCAGGGGAATGACCTTAACGCCGGCGTCACGCGCTTCGCGCACCAGCTTGTAACCGGGATCGGAGATCAGCGGCGTGCCGGCGTCGGAAACAAGGCAGATCGTCGCTCCCTCGGCGAGCCGTGCGATGATGCCGGGGCGGACTTCCTCGGCGTTGTGCTCGTGATAGGGCGCCCGCCGCGTTTCGATCCCGTAGGCTGCGCACAGCTTGGCGGTCTGGCGCGTGTCTTCGCAGAGGATCATGTCGGCGCCCTTCAGCGCCTCGATGACGCGGAAGGTGACGTCGCCCAGATTGCCGATCGGTGTCGCCGCCACATAGAGGCCCGGTTCCAGCGTCATGATGCGACGATTGGGCCGCCGCGCGCCGCCCGTCAACGGCCCGTTAACGCAGGGACTGGCGGATAGGCGGGCGCGATTTACTGGCCCGGCGGGCGGCGATAGGGTGCCTGCGGTCTGAAGGCGGAAAAGACATGGCGGTTGTGATGGCGGATTCATTGGCGCGGCGGTGCAGACTTCTGGGCGTCGCCTTCTGCGGCTTGCTTGCGGCTTGCTCGTCGACGCCGTCCACGCAAGGCCCCGTGGTGGCTCGCGACGATCGCCCGGATGTGTCGCGCCCCGATGTTGCGCCCGCTGAAGGCGAGGAGCTGACCCGTTACGACCGGCGGGGCTTTGTCGAACCGCTGCATATGCGCGGCGCCGAGCCGGTTCGGGTCGGATTGCTTCTTCCTTTCTCCGCTCCGAGCGAGGCGGTGCAGAAGGTCGCATCAGCCATGTTCGATGCGGCGCAACTCGCCACGTTCGAGGCGGGCGATCAGCGTTTCCTGCTGATCCCGAAAGATACGCGCGGCAACGCCGAAGGCGCGGCGGCGGCGGCCCGTTCGGCGCTCGCCGACGGCGCCGAGATTTTGTTGGGCCCGTTGTTCTCGGAAGAGGTCGTCGCGGTCGCAGAAGTGGCCCGTGCGGCGCGCGCGCCGGTGATCGCTTTCTCGTCCGACGTCAAGACGGGCGGCGACGGGGTTTATCTTCTGAGCTTCCCGCCTGAGCTCGAAATCGCCCGCGTCACCGATTACGCCGTCCTTCAGGGGATGTCGCGGTTCGGCCTGATCGCGCCGGCGAACGACTATGGGGAACGCGTCTCGTCGGCGTTCGCCGAAGAAATCTATGTGCGCGGCGGCGTGCTTGTCCATGAAGAGAGATACGAGCAGGAGCCGGACAAGATGCTGGCGCCAGCCAAGCGTCTCGCCGAATACGCCAAAGACATCGTGCCGCTGCAGCTTCGCCACGGTTACGACGGCCCGCGCCGCGATTCGAGTGCGCCGGCCGACCCTGCGGCTGAGGGCGGCTATACGCGCGGCTATCAGGCGGTGCTGATGCCGGAGCAGGGGACGCTGCTGCGCGCCCTCGCGCCGCTTCTTCCCTACTACAATGTGGATATCACCAAGGTGAAACTGCTCGGGGTTTCCGGCTGGAACAATCCGCGCCTCACTCGCGAACCTGCGCTCCGTGGAGGGTGGTTCGCCGCGCCGGATCCCGCCGTCACCGACGCCTTCGATCAGCGCTTCTCAGCGACCTTCGGCCAGAAGCCGCCGCGGCTCGCGTCGCTCGCCTACGATGCGACCCTGCTTTCCGCGCGCCTCGCGCAAGCGCCGCGCCGCCGCGGCCGGTTCGACGAAGAGGCGATCACCGACCCGAACGGCTACTTCGGAGCCGACGGTCTGTTTCGTCTGAAGGCGGACGGATCGGTCGAGCGCGGCCTCGCCATTCTCGAAATCCAGCCGGGCGGCATCCGGCTCGTCGATCCGGCGCCGCAGAGCTTCGCGCCGGGGTTCTGACAGAACCTCAGTCGCGTTCGTTTGGCGACGTATGCGCCAAACTGCATGACGACAGCGCCGCGCAAGCTCGCCCGCTTCACTTGCTTTTCAGAAACTCCGCCCGGACCCGCACTGTCCGCATCGATACGGTTATCTCCAGCAGGAACATGCACAGCCCGCCGATAATCCCCAGCATGGCAAGCACGAACAGCAGGGCTACGGCGAGCGAGAGGTCGAACGCTGCAAGGTCGCCTACGAAGAGAAGCACCACGACAAACGCCACCAGCAAAGCCGATATGGCGCAGAAGTTGATCGCCGAATTCGAATAGATCATGCGCCGGTCGAGAGCCTGGAGTTCATCAACGCGAAGAGCGCGCAGTTCCGCCGTCTTGTCGCGGCCGATGTCTTCTTCAATTTTTCGCGCCCGGTCGACGACGCGGCCGAGCCGCGCGGTCATGACGTTCAGCATCGAGCCGATCGCCACCAGCAGAAACACCGGGGCGACAGAGAGCTGGATGACGTGGCCGATATCGGCGAAGGCGCCTGCGTCTTGCATGCGATGCTCTTCGCGCGGACTGCTTTCGCGGTCAAGGTTGATCCGTCGGCTCAGGCGAGCAGCTGCGCAAGGACGGCGTTTAGAATCCGTCGCCCGCCTGACGTCGCTCGAAGCCGCTCGCCTTCGAGCGCCAGCAGCCCGTCTTTTTCCAGCTTTCCGATGTGTGCGGAAAGTCTGTCCAGGTCTTCTCCGGGGAGAGCGACGCCCCCGGTCAGTCGCAGGCCCATCGACAGCCGTTCGATCAGCGTCGCTTCCGGCGTCAGCGTTTCGATCAGGCTTGCGCCGCATCCGGAGTTTTCCACGGCGGCGAGGTAGGCTTCCGGGGCGAGCGGCGTTTCGGTGGCGACGCGTCTCCCGGCTTCGGTAAGCCGCCCATGCGCGCCGGGGCCGACGCCGATATAGTCCTGATGCGTCCAGTAAAGTAGATTGTGGCGGGATTCGCCGCCCGGTCCGGCGTGATTGGATATTTCGTAGGCCGGAAGCCCGGCGCGAGAAGTCTCCTCCTGCGCGATGTCGTAGAGGTCTGCGCCGATATCCTCGGACGGCGGCGACCAGACGCCTCGCGCCACTGCTCTTTCGAACGCCGTGCCGGATTCTATGGTCAATTGATAGAGGGAAAGGTGCGGCGCGCCGATCCTGAGGGCCTCGTTCAGCGCGGCCCGCCACGCCGGCCGCGTCTGAGCGGGCAGGGCATAGATGAGATCGAAGCTCGTCCGCTCGACCGCAGACAGCGCCGCCTCGACGGCTCTCCGCGCGCTTGCGCCGTCATGATCGCGGCCGAGAAATTTCAGCGCCGCGTCGTCGAAGGACTGAACGCCGATCGACAGGCGGTTGACGCCGGCTTCGGCGAAGGCGCGGAACAGCGATCGCTCCGCATCGGTCGGATTGGCCTCGATTGTGATCTCTGCGCCATCCTCAAAGCCCCACAAGGAATCGCAGGCTTCGATGACCCTTTCGATGACGTCGATCGGCGCGAGCGACGGCGTGCCGCCGCCGAAATAGAGGCTGGTCAGCTTGCGCTTCGGCGCACGCACGGCCCAGCCGGCGAGGTCGCGCGTCAGCGCCGCGTTCCACCGTTCGGCGTCGATCGCCCGGTTTTTGTAGACGTTGAAATCGCAATAGGGGCAGATGCGCGCGCAATAGGGCCAGTGAACGTAAACGCCCAGCTTCAGCGTCATACGAGACAGGCCTTCGTCAGTTTACGGAACGCCTCGGCGCGATGCGACATGGCGTGTTTTTTGATCTGGTCCATTTCCCCGAAAGTTTCGGTTTCGCCATCGGGTAGGAAGATCGGATCGTAACCGAAGCCCTTCGCGCCCCGCGGCGGGAAAACAAGCGTTCCAAGCACTGTCCCCTCGAACACCTCCCTGTGGCCGTCAGGCCAGGCGAGCGCGAGGGCGCAGACGAAACGCGCCGAAAAATCATCGGCGCCCGCTTCCGCAAGAGCCAGCCGCACCCGCTCCATGGCCGCCCCGAAGTCCTTCCCCGGCCCCGCCCAGCGGGCAGAATATATCCCGGGCGCGCCCCCGATCGCCGGCACCTCTAGGCCGGAATCGTCGGCAAGGGCGGGAAGGCCCGAAGCCTCCGCAGCCGCCCTCGCCTTGAGGATTGCGTTGCCGGCGAAGGTTTTTTCGATCTCTTCCGGCTCGGGAAGCCCAAGCGCGCCGGCGGAAACCGGCTGGATGTTGTGGGGAGTCATTAATTCATTGATTTCGCGCACTTTTCCGGCGTTATGGCTGGCGATAACGAGCTTGCCGGGAGCGAGTCTGCGGGCGGTCATGAGGCCCTCCATATCGTATTCCAAAAAAAATTTATCGTTTTTCGGCAAAAAACCCTTGCATCGTTTTTCGATAAGTGTATATCGATATTCAACAAGACGGCGGACGAACCGCCGCACCGAAAGAGACTGAAACCTGAAAGACCTGAAAACAGCAAACGACCAAAACGACGAAAAAAAGAGCGGCAGGGCGAGGCCCATGCCGCTCAAGAAAAAACAGCCAAACGCCTTCGCGCAAACACAGAGAGCAGAAAGGAAGCCCGCAATGTCCCGCAATCACGTTCAAGCAACCATCACCGCCTTCGGGCAATTTGTCAATATTACGGCGGTGGTCGCCGCAGTGGCCCTGATCGGTTTCGGCTACTTCTCGGCCATCGGCCAGTTCGCCGGGGCGGCGTAATGTCCGGCGCCGCATTCCTTGCAGCCGCGGCCGCCCTGGCGGCGGTCGCCGTGCTCGCCCTGACGATGATGACGGTCGAAACTTCGGCGGCGAACGGTCCGCAGGCGCTCGCCGTCAAGAAGCCTTGCGACAGCTACTGCGCCTTCGTGATCTTCTAGGCGCATGCAGCCGCGCAGATCGAAGGGATCACGTCAATGAAAGCGTTGGGCAAAGGATCGATCGCCAGCCTTCTCGCCGCTGGACTGCATGTGGCGCGCGCGATCATCTTCATCGCTTTTATCGGGCTTTCGATCGCCGCCGTGGTGGCGCCGTTCCTGCCGCTGCTGATAGGCCTCGCCGAACGCAACGAGCACGTCAACATCGAGAGCGGACTCGAGTGGAGCGACGTGATCGAAGTCTTCTACTACTTCGTCACGTTCGGGGTCCTGCTTTACATCGTCAACCGCCTTCTCGAAATCCTGCGCACCCTGCGCTTCGGTTCGCCTTTCGTGAAGGAGAACGCCGTGCGGTTCCAGCGCGTAGGATTCGCGCTGCTCTTCGGTGAAATCGCAAAAATCGCCTTCGCCATCCTTTCGGCGGTGTTCGACGCCGATATTGAGCTCGACATCGAGCCGTTCACCTGGATCGGCATCGCCGCCGTCTTCGTCCTCGCGGAAGTCTTCCATGAAGGCGCGAAGATGAAAGAAGAACAGGATCTCACGGTCTAGCTATGAGCATCGCCGTCAAACTCGATCGGGTGCTTCTGGAGCGCGGCATGTCGCTGACCGAGCTCTCCGATCGCGTCGGCGTCACCATCGCCAACCTTTCGATCCTGAAAACCGGCAAGGCGAAAGCCATCCGCTTTTCGACTCTTGAGGCGATCTGCCGGGAGCTTCAGTGTCAGCCGGGCGACATTCTGTTCTTCGAGGACGATGGAATCATAACGTCTGACTGAGCCGGCTATCCGGAGCGCGCGCCAGACCGCCCTATCGCCTTGCTTGTCCATGCATAGACGAGAAGCATCGCCGCCATCGTCGTCGTGAGCGCAAACGGCGCCTGCGGCGCTAAGGCATAAAGCGAAAACCCGACGACGGGCGCGAGCACAAAGCCGAAAGCGCCGGCCGAATTTGAAAGTCCCGCCGCCGCGCCCTGCTCGTCGGGACCTACAGCGAGAGAGGCGGCTGAAGTGTACCCCGGGATCGCCATGCCCGCGCCGAATCCAGACAGCGTCAGGCCGAACACCAGCGGCCCGAAGTCTCTCGAGAAGACAATCAGAAGGTGGCCGCAAAGTATGGAGAGCGGCGCGAGACGCAACAGCAAGCGCGGCTGCAACCCGAAGCGCTGAACGAGAATGAGCTGCGAAAACAGCGACGCCATAGCTGACGCCATCAGACCGACGCCAACAAACTGCGGCGCCTCTTTCGGGCCAAGATGCAGAATGTCGATGAAATAAAAACCGGTCGTCTGGATCGGCACTGCGTTGATGATTCCGAAAGCCAGAGCAAAGATCAAAAACGGCCGCAAACGGCGATCCGTACGCCGAAGTTTCGGGCGCGGCGCCCGCGGGATGGGACTGGAGCGTTCAGGCAGCACCAGCCATATGGCGCCTACCATGACGGTCGCGAGTCCGGCCACCGCATAGAGCGGCGCCAGCGGCCCCAGCACGGCGACGGCTCCACCGACGCCGGGACCCAGCATCGCCCCGATGCCGAACGCCGCCGAAAAGCTCGAAAGGCCGGCGGTGCGGCGGGCCGGCGGCGTGCGATCGGCGATATAGGCCTGCGCGGCGGCCGGCGTCGCCGATCCCACCACCCCGTAAATGCTGCGCGTCGCGAGGATCAAGGCATAAAGCGTTAGCCCGCCCAGCGCCCCCGAAAGACCGAGGCCGATCGACGAGGCGAACAGCACCATCGAGACGACGAAGCCGGATAGCCCGAGCAGGATCAGCGGCTTTCTCCCGGCGCTGTCGCTCCGGCGACCCCAAAAGGGCACGAGCAGAACCCAGAAAAGCGCTGAAAGGCCAAAAATCGCCGCGACCTGAATGTCGGCGAGACCGAGGCGGCGGGCGAGCGGCGGCAACACGGAGAACACGACTGTTTGCCCCATGCCGACGCAAACGATGCCGGCGAGAAGCACGGCGATAGCGATGCGCCGGTCGCGCGGCGGCAACGCCGGGCGGCCAGGTTCCATGTCGAGTGGGAGGGGAACGGGGTCGATGGCCATGACGACAGTCGGGAGACGGCGGGGGGAGCGAAGCCTCTCAGAGCACGCGCCGCCTGTTCGCGCAATTGTCGGGGCTGGGAATGGAACCAACCGCGCCGCGCGGGGTTGCTATTGCGTGTTCCCTGATACTCGACGGAGGATTTCATGCCCACAGCTTCCGGCCACACGACCGCAATCCGCGCATCGCGTGTCATCGGCGCAAAAGTCTACGATCCGAGCGGAGAGGAAATCGGCAAGGTCGAGGACGTGGTTCTCGATAAGACAACCGACAACATCATGTTTGCGGCGGTTGGATTCGGCGGTTTTCTCGGCATGGGCGAGAAATATCACCCGGTTCCCTGGGCGATGCTCGATTACCAGAAAGACAAGGGCGGGTACGTCATCAACGCCAGCAAGGATCAGCTGAAGCAGGCGCCCTGCGACTCGCTGGAAGAATTGACCGAGAATGATGGTCACGGGCTCCGCGACGCCGTCTATACCTATTACGGCGTACAGAGCCTTTAGGACGCCTTTCCTCCCGCCGGCGGCGCGATTGATAGGCGATGGCCTATCCCCTATATCCCGCCGGCCGGAGGCCTCATGCCCGAACTTGATCTCGCCGCCGTCGCGGCGCCGTCCCTCAATAGCCGCGCCAGCCTTGTCGGGCTGACGCGAGAGGGGCTTTCGCGCGCCCTGGAAGAGGCTTTGGGGCTAGACGCAAAGAAGGCCCGAATGCGCGCGACGCAGATCTGGCGATGGGTCTATCACTACGGAATAACCGACTTCGAAAAGATGACCGATATCGGCAAAGAGATGCGCGCCCATCTCGCCGATCGGTTCGTGATTCCGCGCCCGGAAGTCGTCGAGCGACAGGTTTCCAATGACGGCACGCGCAAATATCTTCTGCGCATGGCGCCGGGCGTTGAAGTCGAATGCGTGTTTATTCCCGATGTGGGCCGCGCCGGGGCGTTGTGCGTGTCGAGCCAGGTCGGTTGCACGCTGAACTGCACTTTCTGCCATACCGGCACGCAAAATCTTGTCCGCAATCTGACGGCGGAAGAAATCATCGGCCAAGTGCTGTCGGTGAAGGATGATCTCGGCGAGTGGCCCTCGGGCGGCGAGAACAGGAAACTCTCCAACATTGTCTTCATGGGCATGGGCGAACCTCTCTACAATCTCGACAACGTCGCCGCTGCGATCGAGTCTATCTCCGACGGCGACGGCATATCGATCTCGCGCCGGCGGATTACCGTTTCGACCTCGGGCGTCGTACCGCAGATGCATCGCCTGGGTGAGGAGACGGCGGCGATGCTGGCGATCTCCCTGCACGCCACCAACGACGCCTTGCGCGACGTATTAGTGCCGATCAACCGCAAGTATCCGATTGCGGAGCTTCTCGACGCTTGCCGCGCCTATCCGGGGCTCGGCAACGCGCGGCGCATCACCTTCGAGTATGTGATGCTGAAAGGCGTCAACGACACCGACGCGGAAGCGCGCGAGCTGGTGCGGCTGCTGAAGAATATTCCCGCCAAAATCAATCTCATTCCCTTTAATCCCTGGCCGGGCGCGCCTTATGAATGTTCGAGCTGGGAGCGGATCGAAGCTTTCGCCGATATCGTCAACCGGGCCGGCTACGCCTCGCCGATCAGAACCCCGCGCGGCCGCGATATCCTCGCCGCCTGCGGGCAACTGAAGTCCGAAAGCGTCAAGGCGCGGGCGAGTGAACGATTTAAATCGCAGGCTCCTATTCAGTGATCGTCGTCACGCCGGCATTGTCTCTTGCAGACTGGGAGCTGACTGAAACTTTCATTCGTGCGTCCGGTCCAGGCGGCCAGAACGTCAACAAGGTCGAAACGGCTGTTCAGCTCCGTTTTCATGTTCTCAACTCGCCGTCGCTGCCCAATGATGTGAAAATTCGCCTTGTCCGTCTCGCCGGCAAGCGAATGACCAAGGACGGCGAGATCGTCATCGAGGCTCAGCGTTTCCGTTCCCGAGAGCGAAACCGGGAGGACGCGCGCGCCAGGCTAATCGAGCTTATCGCCCGTGCGACGACGCCGCCGAAACCGCGCAAGAAAACCGCCGTCCCGAAAGCCGAGAAGCGCCGCCGCTTCGAAAACAAGAAACACCGTTCCGAGCTCAAGTCCCAGCGGTTGCGGCCGGGTCGGGACGACTAGCCGCCCTTGATATTATTTCGTCAGTTCCCTAAATAACAAATCATGTCGGATATCTATCAGGCGCTGGCGCATCCGGCGCGGCGCAAAATCCTCGCGCTTTTAAGAAAACGAGCGATGAGCGCCGGCGAAATCGCCGAATCGTTCGATCTGGCCAAACCGACGCTTTCCGGCCATTTCAGCGTACTGAGAAACGCCGACCTCATCAGCGTTGAGCGGCAGGGCGCGACCCTGATCTACCGCATCAACCTCTCTGTCGCCGAAGAGGCGCTGTCGGGTCTGATGGATATTTTCAGGATTGGCGACGTGGCGCCGTTGGATGCAGAGCCGGTCCGGACAGGGAGAAAATCATGATCAAAAAAGGAGCTGCTGTCAGCGGCGTTCTGATCGCCGTAATGGCAGCGATTTCCCTCTACGGCTTCGCGGCGATCCCCGAGGGAATGATGATCGCGCGCCACTGGAATCTTTCAGGTGCTGCCGACGGATTTTCGCCGCGCAACCACGTCCTGATCGGTACGCCTGTGCTTGCAGCGCTGCTGTCGCTGCTTTTCATGGCCATTCCGTCCATCGATCCGCGCCGGGATAATGTCCGGCGCAGCAGCGGCCTGTTTCTCGGCGCGTGGATCGGCGCAGTCACTTTGCTCGCGCTTATACACGCCCTCATTGTCCTCGCCGCGGCGGCGAACGGCGAACCCGACCCCCGCATCATTGTCACCGCCGTCGCCGCGCTCTTCCTCGTCCTCGGCAACTTCATGGCGAAGAGCCGGTCGAGCTGGTTCATCGGCCTCAGAACACCTTGGACGCTATCGAGCGAGCACGCGTGGATGGCCGCCAACCGCGCCAGCGGCTGGCTCTTCGCGCTGACCGGCCTTGTCGCTCTCGCCGCAGCGTGGCTCTTTGATGCAAAGCTTGGTTTTTATGCACTTTTCGCGGGCGCGGTCGCTTCAGCAGCAGTGGGCGTCAGCGTTTCCTATTTCGCCTGGCGGGCCGACCCGGAACGCCCCCGCTGAACAATTCGCAATCTCACCCCGGTTCAACAGAGCGGCGAAGACCGTTAGGCTGATTCCTTCGGCGTCGCTCGCTACGGCGCAAAATGGGGAGAAGGTTCATGAAAAGATTATTCGTCGCCGTCGCTGCGATAGTCCTTTTCGTTGGTCCGGCTTTAGCTGCAGATCGCGCGCCGCTAACCGACGAGAAGATCAGAAATTTCGTCGCCTCGATGGAGGCGATCAAGGATCTCGGGCGTGAACTAGAAGCGTCCGGCAAGACGAAGCTGCTGATGGACCAAACAGCGCCGAAAGCCGGGGAAGATTTCAAGCCCTATGCGAAGGCCGTCGCCGCCCTGAAAGAGAAATATCCCGCCGACCACGCCCGCCTCGTCGCATCGGTGAAGCCATACGGATTTTCCGCCGAGACATGGGCTGAGACCGGCGACCGCATCATTGTCGCCTATATCGCCGAAAAGGCCGAGCAGGAGCATCCTGGCGGCCTGGGGCACGCGCAACCGATGGATCCCGCGATGCTGGCTTCGATTCCGTCGGAGATGCGCGTGCAGATCGAGACCGCGATGGCGATGATGGAAACGGTCAAAAACGCTCCCGTCTCTGACCGTGACGCGGTGCGCCCGCATCTCAAAGCCATCGACGCGCAACTCGCTGCTTCCGCAAGATAAGATCTGACTAGGCCCGACCTCGGATGACGCCCGGTCGACAAGCGCCGCGCCCGGCGTTACTAACCGGCCGCCTTATCGGGGAGGAGGCCGGTATTGTTCCGTTCGGTGAAGAATATCAGCTTTAAAAAGCTGTGGTCGCGCCAGTCCGTAAGGATAGGCGCGGGCGTAACTCTGCTCGGCGGCGTCATAGGAACGATCGCCAACCTGAACGCGGTGATCGATATTTTCGCTCCCGACCAGACGAGCGAACTTGTCGCCGACACGCGCACCACGGTCGCCAGCGCTGACGCCAAGATAGACGAGCTGCTCAAGCTGATGCGGGTGCAGTCAGCACTTTCCGGCGGCGCGCTCGATCCGCAATCGGAGGAAATGATCAAGGCGGCGCTTGAGGCGATTTTGACTTCGGGCGATGTGCGCAAGGCCTCGGCTCGCAAAGCGCTGGAAGAAGGGAACGTGCGAGACGCGGCGGAAGCGATCGCCGCGGTCGCGCGGCAGCAGGCGGACGCCGCCGGGGGCGCGGCCCGGGCTGCGGCGGAAAGCTGGCTGGAAGCTGGCGCGCTGCAGGCGCATGTCGATCCGAACGCCGCCATCCTTGCGTTTGAAAACGCGCGGCGTCTTGATTCTGCAAATCTTGAGACATGGAGCGCGCTCGCTTCATTGCGTCTCTCTATGGGTGAACTGGATGCGGCGCAGGAACTGTTCACGCATGTCCGCAGCAACGCCGCGGCGGGATCGGCAGATGAAGGGTGGGCTCTCGAAGGGCTTGGCGCGCTCGCCATTGCGCAGGGCGATTTTGAGGAGGGAGACGCGCTTTTAAATGAAGCGCTGGTGATCGCCGAGGCGAGACGCGACCATGCTCTCATCTCGGTTGTCTACAACAATCTCGGGGCGCTGGCGCGGCGACGCGGCTGGCTGGACGAGGCCGACCGTCTGCTGACTGCGAGCCTTTCGGCGGCGCGCGCCGGAGGCGAGAGCGGCTATGAAGCGCGGGCGCTAGCCGCATTGGGGCTTGTTGGGTTCAGCCGCGGCGATCAGGCTAAGGCCATCGAGCTTATGACGGCGGCCAACGCTATTTATGAGCTGCGCGGCGAGCTCAGCCGGCAGGCGACCACGCTCGGCAATCTCGGCGCCTTCGCCATCGAAATGCAGCAGTACGAATTGGCGGAAGCGTATCTTGTACAGTCGATAGAGATCGGCGAGCGGCTCGGCCTTCGCCAGTCTGTAGCGGAAGATCTGAACAATCTCGCCGATCTGGCGTTGAAGCGCGGCGACGCCGCAGCCGCGCAAAGGCATGTCGATCGGGCGCTGACGATCACGGAAAGCAGCGGTCTGACGGCGTTGACGCCGTTTTTGCGGGCGACGTCCGCTGAGATATCCAAATACAGAGGGGACGTGGCGACCGCGTGCGCGCTTTGGGCGGACGCGGTCGCCGGGTTCGCGGCCATGAAAGATGCGACCGGCGCGGTGGTGGCCTCGATGGCGGCGGAAGCAGGCTGCGATCCCAACGCTCTCTAGCGAAAAATATCTTCGCGAGAAGCCGCTCTTCCGCTATGGCAGGCGCCGCAGCGCCGAAGGAACCCGTCATGCCAAAATTCAAGGACGTCAAGAAAGTCGTGCTCGCCTATTCAGGAGGCCTCGACACGTCGGTGATCCTGAAGTGGCTGCAGGTCGAGTATGGCTGCGAGGTCGTCACCTTCACCGCCGACCTGGGCCAGGGAGAGGAGCTCGAACCGGCGCGCCGCAAGGCCGAACGCGCGGGAGTCAAGGAAATCTACATCGAAGATCTGCGAGAGGAATTCGTCCGCGATTTCGTGTTTCCGATGTTTCGCGCCAATGCGCAGTACGAGGGACTCTATCTTCTCGGCACCTCGATCGCGCGTCCGCTGATCGCCAAGCGCCTCGTCGAAATCGCCAACGAAACCGGAGCTGACGCCGTCGCGCACGGCGCTACCGGCAAGGGCAACGATCAGGTTCGTTTCGAACTCAACGCCTACGCGCTGAACCCGTCGATCCGCGTTATCGCCCCGTGGCGGGAATGGGACCTGAACAGCCGCCAGAAACTCATCGCTTTCGCCGAAGCCCACCAGATCGAGATCGCCAAGGACAAGCGTGGCGAGGCGCCGTTCTCGGTCGACGCCAATCTTCTGCACACTTCCTCCGAGGGCAAAGTGCTCGAAGATCCGGCTGACGTGGCGCCCGACTATGTTTATCAGCGCACGGTCGATCCGGAAGCCGCCCCCGACAAGCCGGAGATTATCGAGATCGGCTTCGAAAAGGGCGATGCGGTTTCAATAAACGGTGAAAAATTGTCGCCAGCCAAGCTTCTGACGAAACTCAACGAATACGGCCGCAAGCACGGGATCGGGCGGCTCGATCTTGTTGAGAACCGTTTCGTCGGCATGAAATCGAGGGGCGTCTACGAGACGCCGGGCGGAACGATTCTCCTCGCCGCGCATCGCGGCATCGAATCGATAACGCTCGATCGCGGCGCCGCGCACCTCAAGGACGAACTGATGCCGCGGTACGCCGAGATGATCTACAACGGCTTCTGGTTCGCGCCGGAGCGGGAGATGCTGCAGGCGCTGATCGACAAGAGCCAGGAATTCGTTTCCGGCTCGGTGACGGTGAAGCTCTACAAGGGCTCCGCCGGCGTCATCGCCCGCACCTCGCCGAACACGCTCTATTCGATGGCGCACGTGACCTTCGAGGAGGATGCGGTGTACGACCAGAAAGACGCGGAGGGCTTCATCAAGCTCAACGCGCTGCGGCTCAAACTCCTTTCCCGGCGCAACCAGAACCGATGATTTCCGCCTTCGGGCGAGCCTTGGCCGCTAAATTCGCGCTTCCGCGCGCCGTCGGCTTTGCGCTATCATCGCCCGGTCGGTTCCGGCGGCGTTGGGGTAAGGGGAAGACGCAATGAAGATCGAAGCGATTTTCGGGGGCATTCTCGCCCTGTTCGTGCTGGCGGTGGCCATCTACGCGCTGGTGTCGACGCAGATCGGCGGTCCTGGCGGCGTTGTCGATCCGGGAACGCCGGGGGGGCCGACCGACGATCTCGACCTCATCGCCGAAGAAGACGCGATCTGCCAATGCTACAACGAGGCGTTCAAGCTCGCCGGCAGCAATGTCGCCGTCACCTCGTCGCAATACCGCACCGGCTTCGAGCAGTGCCGCGCCATTCTTGGCGTTAATGGCGGCGACGCTTGGACGGCGGGCTGGAACGCGCGCCTTTCGGCCAAGCCTTTCGAGGCGAGCTGCCGGTCATATTCGCGCCGCGCCGCCTAGCCGTTTTCCTGTTTGATCGGCCGGGCCAGCAGATCGACGATGATGTCGTCGATGGAGCGCGCGCCGCCCACAAGGTCGGCGACGGCCGCGCAGATCGGCAGGTCGACGCCCGCCTTGCGGCCGAGTTCGACGACGGCGCCGGCCGTGGCGACGCCTTCGCTGACCGAATTGCGGCCCGCCAGCACGGCGTGCAGCGACCGACCCTGCCCCAGCTCTAGTCCCAGCGACATGTTGCGGGACTGCCTGGATGTGGCGGTTAGAATGAGATCGCCGAGGCCCGACAGCCCGGCCATGGTCTCGCGCCTTGCGCCTAGCGCCACGCCGAGACGCTGGAACTCGGCGAATCCGCGGGCGATGACCGCCGCCGTGGCGCTTTCCCCGAGACCGCGCCCTTCGACCGCGCCTGCGGCGATGGCGAGAACATTCTTGACCGCTCCTCCGAGTTCGGCGCCGAGCAGATCGTCGCTGAGGTAGGGCCGGAAATGCGGCGCGCCGATCGTCGACGCCCAGCGGGCGCCGAGCGCCGGGTCCGTTACGGCGAGCGTCACCGCAGTCGGCAGGCCGGTCGCGACGTCGCGGGCGAAGCTCGGCCCGGAAAGGACGGCCGGAACGGCGCCGGGCCATTCCTCAGCCAGAATGTCGGTGATGAGGAGGCCCGTCGTTTCCTCTATGCCCTTGGAGCACAGCGCCACTGGCGCGCCCTCGCGGGCGAGCGTGGCGATGGTCCGCATAACGGCGCGCGAATACTGCGCCGGGGCGACGAACAGGAACGCCTCGGCGCCCGCCACCTCCCCAATGTCGGAACTAGCCCGCAGACCGGGATCGAGCGCTACGCCGGGCAGGAACGGACGATTTTCGTGAAACTGGTTGATTGAGTCCGCGACTTCCGGCTCGCGCGCCCAGATCATCGTCGGCGTGCCGTTGCTCGCCGCAAGGTGTCCGAGCGCCGTGCCCCAGGCGCCGCCGCCAATGACCGAGACTACGCTGAAGGGCGCGCCGCTGGGCATGATCATGTCGATTGAATTGTGATCAGTGAACGGTTTACAAAGTAGTCAGTCTGCGCCAAGCTGCCGGGCGATGCCGATTGAAACTCTCGACGAGACAGCCCGGCTGATCCTGAACGCCGCCGCCAAGCGGTTTCTCCACTATGGATATGGCAAAACCACCATGTCGGAGATCGCCGGGGACTGCAACATGTCGACCGGCAACCTGTACCGTTACTTTCCGTCCAAATTAGATATCGCCGAGACTTTCGTGCGGACCCTCCGCCGCGAACAGATCGAGCTGCTGAAGCAGGCGATCGACGGTCCGGGCCTGTCGCCGGCCGAGAAACTGAGCAGGTTGCTGCAGACGAAGTTCCGCCTCGCCTACGAGCGTTTCCACGACCGTCCGAAGGCCTATGAACTCGCCACCGAGGTGCTGGTCGCGCGACCCGAAGTCGCCGTCGAATGGGAAGAGGCGGAAGAGGCCGTCATCGCCGACATAATTTCGGAAGGAGAACGAGCTGGAGCTTTCGCCAAGGACGAGGCTCGCCGCGCTCCGAAACTCATACAGGACGCTGTCTTCCGCTTCACCACTCCGGCGGTTTTCCATGAAGGCGACTTCGAGGCGTTAGCGGGCGAACTCGACGCCCTGATCGGGTTCATGCTCGACGCACTGACGTGCCGCGCCGCCAAGGCGAAACTGGAACACGCCTAAGCGTTTTCCCAAAGTCTTGTCTCTCCCCTTTCAGATCTCATCTACGGCGGGACCGTCAAATCCTGCGGGAAGCCTCATTTCAGAGCAGGCGAAAATCTGAGGCAGATTATCGCGATAAAGCGATATACAATAACGAATGAATATATCAGAAAATATTCATTGACAGGGCGCTTTTCCGCTCCTAAATCGGCGCCATAAACAACGTTGCGGTGCAAAAAGGGCTCAAAGCCACGGCTCGCAACGGCAAAACACGAGAGAGACAGCCATGAACGCCTTGACCAAGCTCGCCATGGAGGCGGGCATCACCATTTTGGCGACCGGCCTCGCCGCCATCGCCTTTGTAGCAGTCACCGAATTCGCTACGCGCGGCCTCATCGTCTAAGGCCGCAGTCGAGACCCCAGCTGTCCGGTCCCTCGTCTCCATGAGCCCCCCTCTCGAGACGAACGCCCCTCCCCCCTGCCGGACAGCCTGATGCGCGGAAGCAGAAATGCTTCCGCGCATTTGTTTTTTTCCGGGCCTGTTTCAAGTGATTAACCGGTGCGGCGCCTCTTTCTGTTATCGCTTCGGTTACAGAAGGAGGACGCGACATGAGCCAGTCGACCCGCTTCGCGGTATCTCTGCTGCTGCTCGCCGAGCTGGCGCGCGCCCGGCCTCATTCAATGACATCTGCGGCGTTGGCGGAAAGCGCCGGCGCCCATCCTGTGGTGGTCAGAAGGCTGCTCGGGCGCCTAGCGCGCGCCGGCCTTACAGAGGCAAAAGCCGGCAAGGATGGGGGCGCGCGGCTCGCCCTTGCGCCGAAACGGATCTCCTTACGCGCCGTATATGCGGCCGTCGAGAATGGCGCGCTGATATCAAGGGGGACGCCTGAAGGGGGAGCAGATGGCGCCGAGCAAACGCTGGCCCCGGCGATAAATCGCGCCTGCCGCAAGGCCGAGAAAGCCTTTTTCAAGGCGCTGGAGGGTATGACGCTGAAGGACGTGATGGCCGGAGCCGCCGACGCCAAGGAGGAGAAGGCCGCTTAGGCTTTCGGTCCCTTGCGGCCGCCTCCTACCTCCCGACCGGCGGGCGGCTCAGCGAGCGGCCAACGCGCCCGCGGCGCAAAAGCGAGCGCTTCGTTAAAAGGCGGCGTCAGCCCAGCCGCAAACCGCTCTGCGCCGGCCCAGGCGATCATCGCGCCATTGTCGGTGCAGTATTTCGGCGGCGGAACGATAAGCCGCCAGTCTCTTCCATCGGCCAGTGCGCGTAGCGCGCCCTTGATAGCACAGTTGGCGGCGACGCCTCCCGCAATAACGAGGCGCGGCGTCGGTCCGAAACCGCCCTCGACTTCTTCCATTGCTCGTCTGGTTCGCTCAGCAAGATGCCTTGCGAGTGCGTGTTGGAAACTGGCGGCGAGATCGGCGATGTCCTGTCCGGTCGGGTTTTCGAGCCCTTCGGCGGCGAGGCGCACGGCCGTCTTCAGTCCCGAAAGAGAAAAGTCGCAGCCGTCGCGGCGGGCGAGCGGCTCGGGGAAGGCGAAGCGGCTAGCGAGTCCACCGGTCGCGGCGCTTTCGATGCGTGGTCCGCCCGGCTGGCCGAGTCCCAGAAGCTTCGCCGTTTTGTCGAAGGCTTCTCCTGCGGCGTCGTCGATGGTCGATCCGAGCCGTCGATACTTTCCAACGCCCTCGACGGCGACGAGCTGGGTATGGCCGCCGGAGATCAGCAGAAGGAGGTAGGGAAAAGGCGCGTCCTCGGTCAGCCGCGCCGACAGGGCGTGTCCTTCGAGGTGGTTGATGGGGAT
Organism: Pseudomonadota bacterium; assembly: GCA_036337175.1. Lineage (GTDB taxonomy): Bacteria > Pseudomonadota > Alphaproteobacteria > Caulobacterales > Parvularculaceae > Amphiplicatus. The sequence goes on along the minus strand of JAYZEQ010000002.1, from coordinate 123,889 downwards.
CAGCGGCTTGTCGTGGGCCAGGGCGATCGCCTTGGCGGCCGAGAGACCGACCATGACGCCACCGATCAGGCCGGGTCCGGCGGTGGCTGCGACAGCGTCGATCCCGTTGGCTTCAACGCCCGCCGTTGCAAGCGCGCGGCGGATAACATGGTCGATCCGCTCCACATGGCCGCGAGCGGCGATTTCCGGCACCACGCCGCCATAGGGGCGGTGGCTGTCGTGCTGAGTGTACACCTCGTTGGACAGGATTTCACAACCGCCGTCCGCCATTCGCAGCACGACGGCGGCCGCAGTGTCGTCGCAACTCGTTTCTATGCCGAGGACTAAGGTCACCGAATATCCTATGCGGCGCCAAAACGCCGGAAAATCCGTTACATAAGCGCATGGACGCCAACCGTCAGAGATTTTCAAGCGCGCTGAGGGGAGAGAGCCCGCGAGTCATCGTCACGCGGCCGGTGTCCGACGCTTCGACTTTCGCGGACATGGTCGCGGCGGCCGGCATGGTCCCGGTGCTTTCTCCGGCGATGGAAATCGTCTTTCAGCCTCAACCTGTCTCTTTTGACGGGGTCAGGGCGGTGATTTTCACCTCGGCGAACGGCGTGCGGGCCTTGCAACGCGCGGTCATACCGGCGGCCATACCGGCCCTCCCGGCCTTTGCGGTCGGGTCCGCGTCCGCCGAAGCGGCGCGCGCCGCCGGATTTCGGGAGGTGATCGCCGCCAAAGGAGACGTCGCCTCCCTCGCGGCGCTGATAGGGAGCTACGGCTTGCGCGGAACAGCGCTGCATGTCGGGGGACGCGATCTTGCAGGCGATCTCGCGGGGATTCTGTCCGCCGCCGGGGTCGAGGCGCGACGGATCGCCCTATATGTAACCGAACCGGTTGCGAGACTATCCGCCGCCGCTGAGGCGATGCTCGCCGCGCCGTCGCCAAAGGACTGGGCGACTTTTTTCTCGCCGCGCACAGTCCGCCTGTTCATCGAGCAGGCGCGGGCGTCGGGGGTTACCGATGGTCTTGGCTCCCTCCGGGCGGCCTGCCTGAGCGGGGCGGTGGCGGAAGCCGCGGCTAACGTTTCCTGGGCGGGGCTGAAAGTGGCGGCCGAGCCCTCCGCCGAGGCGATGATCGATGCGATGCTGGAGGCGAATATACCGGCCCGTTCTTGAGGGTTTAGGGGGCGCTGCGTAACTAGAAGAGGGAACCCGCCTTGCATGGCGGAGAGGAGAATATGAGGCATGGCCGATACGCCTGAAGCGCCGGCGGCGGAACCGCAGGAAAGCGACCAGCAAAAGAAACCGGCGGCTCCTCCTGAAGTCGACGCAGAAATCGTCGAGGACGGATATCGCCAACCGCAAGCGACGACCTCGACGCCGACTTCCTCTTCCGAGACCAAAAAAGATTCCGAAGAAGCTGCAGACAAGGTTCCGCCGAAGGCTGCGCCAGGTTTTTCATTGAAAGGTCCGTTCGGCCTCTCTCCAGGCGTGATGCTGTTGGTCGTGCTCGTCATCGTTCTGGTCATCGGGTTAGCGATCTGGCGGCTGGCGGGCGCGCCCGCGAAGACTGAGACGCCGGTCGAATCGACTTCGTCGGCTTCCGCTCCCGCTGAAACAGCTCCGCCATCTCCTGCACCTGCCTCTCAGTCCCCTGCGGCGTCGGCCTCCTCTGAACCGTCGGCATCGGCGCTCCAACCCGAGGCGCCTGGTCCGGACAAGATCGCTAATACAGGCGCGTCCGTCGCCAAGGGAGCGGCTGCGGGGCTCGATCCAGCAGTGACGTCGCCATCCTCGCGCGGCCTGCCGTCCGCGCCGCCTCCCTCCGCGGGAGGCAATGAGGCTTTGCAAAGCGCCGCGAAGAACGCCGCGAAGATGCTCTCCGGCGCGGACACCGGCGACGCCATCGATCTCGGCGCGCCTGCTCCGGCGGAAGAGCCTGGTGCGGAGGCCGCAGACATCGCTCCTGCGCCCGAGCCCTCCGATGAGAATGAAGCTGCATACGCGTCGGAGCCGCCGGCGTCGCTTCCCGCCTCCGATAAGATCGCCAACGAACTCGATGAAGTGAAGTCGGCGCTCGCCGAAGCGCGTCTCCGGAACGCGCAGCAGGCGGATGAAATCGCCGCCATGCGCGACAGTTTTCAACAGGCGTTGCTGGAGCGCGATCGTCAGGCGGGCGCAGCGATTGCCAATCTCAGCGAGCGGCTCGACAAGATTCAGTCCGAATCGCAATCGGCGCCGCGCGGCCGCGAAGCCGCCGCCTCGCTGGCGCTCGTCGCCCTGCAGCGCGTGCTCGACAGCGGCGGACCGTATCAGAAGGAACTCGACGTTCTGGCGCGGCTCGCACCCGATCGTCCGGCGCTCGAGCGGTTGCGCGCTAGCGCCGAGACTGGCGCGCCGACATTGCTCGCCCTGAAAGCCGATTTTCCCGCCGCCGCCCGCGCCGCCCGCGCCGCCGCAGCCCGCGCCAACGCCAAAGGCCCTTTCGCCGCGTTTCTCGCCCGCCTGGAAGCCCTTGTTTCCATCCGGCCGGCCATTCCTGTCGCCGGCTCTAACACGGCGGCTATTATCTCGCGCGCCGAAGACCGGCTGGACAAGGACATGCTTGAAGCCTCGATCGTCGAGCTCGAGTCGCTGCAGCCGCCAGCCGCTGACGCTTTCAACGCGTGGGTCGCAGATGCGCGAGCACGTCTGGCCGCCGATCAGGCGATCACTGATCTGAATGCGGCGCTGCTCGCCGATTTTACAGAGTAGGAACGCGCGCGTAATGCTCCGTATTCTGATCTTCATCGTCAGCGCCATCATCGGCGCCAGCGTCTTCACCTACTTTCTGAGCATGCCGGGACGGCTTGAGGCCGTCGCGTTCGGGCAGCGATTCGACATTCAGAACGGCGCGGCGGCGCTACTGGTATTATTCTCCGTTGCGATAATAGTCGGCGCGACCAGTTTCCTCATTTATTTGTACGGTGTGCCGGCCAAGATGAAGCGGCGTGCAGAGGCGGCCCGGCAGGCGCGCGGCGTTGCGGCTCTGGTACGCGGCTTCGAGGCTGCTGCGGCGGGCGATGCGTCTGGGGTGCAGCATCAGGCGCGCATCGCAGCGCGCAGCCTTGACGATCCGTCGCACACGCGTCTGCTCTTGGCGCAGGCGGCGCAGCTTTCCGGAGATGAAAAGACTGCGCGCGAAGCTTTCACCGCTATGCTGGAAGCGCCGGACTCCGAATTTCTCGGCCTCAAGGGCCTTTATGCTCAGGCGATGCGCACAGGCGACAAGGGGTTAGCGCGCAGCTATGCGGAGCGTGCATTTCGGTTGCGCTCGAACGCCGCCTGGGCTTTCGAGTCCGTCGTAGAACTGGGGCTGGAGCGCGGCGCTTGGGGCGAGACGCGAGAAGCGATCCGCATCGCCCGCAAAAACGGCCTTGTCGCCGAGGATAAAGCGAAGCGCGGCGAAGCGGCCTTGCTCGCCGCCGACGCCTATGCGACGGAAGCCGCCGGCGATACGGCGGCGGCCCTGTCCGAAGCGGACGCCGCGTTGAAACTGGCGCCGGGATTCGCGCCCGCCGCAGCCCTCGCCGCGCGGCTTTATGCGGCGGCCGGCAAGAAAGGCAAAGCCGCCAGAATTCTGGAAACAGCGTTCGCTGAAGACCCGCATCCGGCGCTCGCCGAAGCGCACTACGATCTCTATACAGAAGATTCTGCCGAGAAGCGCGCCGAGCAGATGAGCCGCCTTGCAGAACGACGTTCGGAAACGCGCGAGGCGCAAGTCCTCCTTGCTAAGCGCGCCATTCTTCTCGGCGATCATGCGGCCGCCATCGCAGCGCTCGAACCGCTTCTTGTCGAGCGCGCAACGGCCCGCGACTGCGCGCTCATGGCCGAGGCGGTGGCCGGCGCGTATGGCGAAGAAGGCGGCGAAGCGTTGGCGCGCCCATGGCTGAAGCGGGCTGCGACCGCCCCGCGCGATCCGCTGCCCGGCGCCGAGGGAAGCTTCCATTTCACGCGCGAAGGCTGGGCGCGCATCGTGCGCGAATATATGGAGCACGGCCGGCTCGCGCCGCTGCCGCTCGAAGATGCGCCGCCGGGCATAGCTCAGCACGAACTGAAACTACTGACGGCCCCGCCGAGCGTCGAGCCGTCGCCTGAAGAGTCGCCTGCGCCGGAAACTTCGGTCAGCGCCGAGCCGGTTATCGATGAAAAGACTGAAGCCGATCACGAACGCGAGATCGATGCGGCGCGCAAGGTCAGTTGATCGTCCGGCGCGCTGAGCGCCACGCTTGAGCGCGCCTCAGCGCTCATGCATCCTCGCTTAAAATCAGCGAGGCCTTGATGACCGAATCCCCGATGACTCACAAAGGCGCTTGCATCGTTATCGGCGCCGGCGACGCGACAGGCGCGGCGGTGGCGCGCGCTTTTGCAAGGGAAGGCTACGCGGCGTGTCTCGTGCGCCGGCCTCGCCATCTCGATGCGCTCGAACAGCTTGCTGGCGAGATACGCAGCGCTGGCGGGTCAGCGCATGCGTACGGCGTCGACGCGCGCGAGGAAGATGAAATCATTGCGCTGTTCGACCGAATTGAAAGAGAGGTCGGATCAATCGAGATCGTCGTTTTCAACATCGGCGCAAATGTGCGCTTTGGGATTGAGGAAACGACGGCGCGGGTTGAGCGCAAGGTGTGGGAGATGGCGGCGTTCGCTGGTTTTCTCGTTGGGCGCGAAGCGGCCAGGCGCATGACTTCGCGCGAGCGCGGCACCATCATCTTCACCGGCGCGACGGCGAGCGTGCGAGGCTCGGCGGGCTTTTCCGCTTTCGCTTCAGCCAAACATGCGCTGCGCGCGTTGGCGCAGTCGATGGCGCGCGAGCTCGGGCCCAAGAATATTCACGTCGCGCATGTGGTCATCGACGGCGCGATAGACTCTCCGTTCATTCGGGAAACTCTGACGAATGCGGATGAATTGAAAAAAGACGATGCGCTGCTCGATCCCGCCGCCATCGCCGACGCCTATATATTTCTCCACCGGCAGCATCGTTCCGCCTGGACCCATGAGATGGACATGCGGCCCTGGCGGGAGAAATGGTGAGGACGATGAAAACGGTCGACTTCATTTTCGATTTCGGCAGCCCGAACGCCTATCTGGCGCACAAGGTCATTCATGGCGTCGAGGTGCGAACCGGCGCCCGCTTTCGATACGTTCCGTGCCTTTTGGGCGGCATATTCAAGGCCACAGGCAACCAGTCGCCCATAGCCGCCTTCGCCAACGTCCCGGCGAAGCTCGTATACGAAAATCTGGAAATGCAGCGGTTCATCGCCCGGCACGATATCCCCTTTGCGATGAATCCCTATTTCCCGGTCAACACGCTGACCATCATGCGCGGCGCAGTGGCGGTGGAAGGCGAGGCGGCGTTCGCCCGCTATGTCGATGCTGTGTTCGACGCCATGTGGCGCGCCGCGAAAAAGATGGATGATCCGGGTGCGATCCGCGCGGTGCTCGATGCGGCCGGGCTCGACGGCGCGCGTCTTCTCGAGAAGACGCAGGCCCCGGAAGTGAAGGCCAAGCTTATGGCGAACACCGAAGAGGCGGTGGCGCGTGGCGTGTTCGGCGCGCCTACCTTTTTCATCGGCGATGAGATGTGGTTCGGCAAGGATCGCCTGCGTGATGTCGAAGAGGCTCTTGCGGCTCGGTAAGCGCGGTCAGTCTTTATGACGCTCGCTGAATCGCGGTTCGTAGTCCGTAGGTTTATAGGCGGCCTCGTCTTTTGTGCGATATGCGGCCCCTTCGCCAGTTTCCCGGAACGTCGTTTCGGTTGCTTCGAGTTCGGCCTTCGTCGCCTCTACGGTGCCGCCGCCTTTTTTCCTCAAGGTGGGGCGGTCTTTTCGTCGCCGCCATGTGGTGCCTTTAGCGGCGGCCTCCTCTCTGTCCTGCAGTGCAAGCAGGCCGCGGCTTCCGCCGGCGCCAGACGATTCGTTCAGCACATACCAGGCGATCACAAAACCGCCCGCCGCCAAACCTATGAGAAATAGAATCGTATCGATGGCGAAATCCTCCGCGCGCCATTCTTTCCTTACACTATTCCTTTTGCAAAGGCGGTTAACGCCTGCAGCGCGCAATTGGAGGCGCGTGCGAAACGCTGCATGATCCGGAAGAAAGTGGCCTAAAAGGAAGCAATGAAATGAATTATCGCGGACGCTGGGCGCTCGTCACGGGGGCGTCGTCAGGCATCGGCGCCGTGTTCGCCCGCCGTCTCGCAGCGCTAGGCGCGAACGTTGCGCTGGTCGCTCGTCGCCATGACAGACTCGAAGCACTCGCCGCTGAGATCAAAGGCGCGCAGGACGTCGACGCGCGTATTTTCGCCGCCGACCTGTCGAAGGTCGACGCTGCCGCGCCGCTCTTTGCGGAGATCGAAAAAGCAGGTGTGACGACGGACATTCTCGTCAACAACGCTGGTTATGGCCTGCCGGGCTATTTCCACCAAAGCGGCTGGGACGAGCACAGGGCTTTCCTCGAATTGATGGTGACGAGCTATGCTCATTTGATCCGCCTTGCCTTGCCGGGCATGCGCGAGCGCGGCTGGGGGAGGATCGTTCAGGTTTCCTCCGTAGCCGGACTTGTTCCCGGTTCTGCGGGGCATACGATGTACGGCGCGTCGAAAGCATTTCTGGTGAGCTTCTCGCAATCGCTCGCCGCCGAATGCGAAGGAACGGGCGTCAAGGTCAGCGCAGTCTGCCCCGGCTTCACCTATTCCGAGTTTCATGACGCGAACAAGACGCGCGGTCTCGTCTCGCAATTGCCGAAATACATGTTCATGCAGCCCGAGCCGGTTGTCGACGGCGCCCTCCGCGCGGTAGAGGCGGGGCATGTGGTCTACGTTCCCGGCCTGTGGAACAAATTCGTGGTGTGGTTGGCGAAAGCACTGCCGCGCCCGTGGGCCTCAGCGATGGTGCGACGTCAGTCTGCCAGGTTCAGACGGAAGGAATAACCCGCTTAGAGCGCCTTCTCCGCCCAGCTTCTGTGTTCGGTGTCGAGGTCGTAGGCGGCCATCGCCGCTGAAGTGACGATTTCCGGTACTTTTGCGTTGACCTGCGTGATCTGGACTGGACGTTCGAGGCCGATCAGCACCGGCCCGAGCACGGTCGCGCCCCCTACCTCCCCGAGAAGCTTGGTGGAGATCGCCGCAGAGTGAACCCCCGGCGTAATCAGCACGTTAGCCTCGCCGGTGAGGCGGGAGAACGGGTAAGCCGCTTCACGCACCTGCTCGTTGAGCGCCATTCGCGGCGTCATTTCGCCTTCGTACTCGAAATCGACGTCGCCGCGCCGATCAAGAATCTCGACCGCCCCTGCGACGCGGCGGGAATGCTCCGTGTCGGGACTGCCGAAGTTCGAATAGGAGACGAAAGCCACTTTCGGGGGGGAGCCAAGATGGCGCGCAGCGTGCGCCACCTGCACGGCGATCTCTGCGAGATCCTCGGAAGTCGGCAGTTGAGTGATTGTCGTGTCGGCGACATAGAGAGTGCGCCCGCGCGCCAGAATTATGGAAAGCCCAATGAGCCGTTCGTCTGGGCGCGATCCCAGCGCCAACTTGATATTCTCAAGCGCCACGTCGTAGTGGCGTGTGACGCCTGTCACCATCCCGTCCGCATGACCATGCGCGAGCATGCACGCGCCGAAAACGTTACGGTCATTGTTGACTAAGCGCTGCGCGTCGCGATGTAGATACCCTTTGCGCTGCAGCCTGTTGTAAAGGTAATCCGCATACGCTGGGTTGTGCGTCGACAGCCGGGCGTTATGAATCTCGAATTCGCACTCGGCGGGCAGGCCGGCGTTTTTCAGGCCCTGTCTCACCTCTTCTTCGCGGCCGATCAAAACCGCCTTGCCGAGCCCTTCCTGTTGGAAGGCGTAGGCGGCGCGAATTACCGCTTCGGACTCGCCTTCAGCGAAAACGATGCGCTTTGGCTGTTTCTGTGCGCGCAAGGTCGAGTAGATTTTCTGCAAGAACGACGCGGACGGATCGGTGCGCGCCGCGAGTCTTTCGCCATATCCGACAAGGTCTTCGATGGGTTTGCGGGCGACGCCGCTGTCGGCGGCGGCCTTGGCGACGGCCGGTGGAATGGTGGAGATGAGGCGCGGGTCGAACGGCGTCGGTATAATGTAGCCGGGCCCATATTTAAGGCGCTTGCCATAGGCGGCGGCGACCTCATCCGGCACGTCTTCGCGGGCGAGTTTGGCGAGCGCCTGCGCGCAGGCGATCTTCATTTCCTCGTTGATGGTGCGGGCGCGGGCGTCGAGCGCGCCGCGGAAGATGTAGGGGAAGCCGAGAACATTGTTGACCTGGTTCGGATAGTCCGAGCGGCCGGTGGCGATGATCGCGTCGTCCCGCACCGCGCGAATCTCCTCCGGCAGGATCTCCGGCGTCGGGTTGGCCATGGCGAAGATGATCGGGTTTTTCGCCATCGACTTCACCATCTCCTTGGTGACGGCGCCGCCGACCGAAAGTCCGATGCACACGTCGACGCCGTCGACGGCGTCGGCGAGCGTGCGCTTGTCGGTGTCGACGGCGTGCGCCGAACGCCACTGATCGATCGGCTCCTCACGGTTCAGGTAGATGACGCCCTTGCGCCCGCAAACGAGAACGTTGTCGTGCGGCACCCCCATCGCCTTGATGAGACTGGCTACGGCGAGGGCGGCCGAACCAGCGCCGGCGACGGCCACCTTGATCTCTCGTATCGATTTGCCGGTGATGTCGAGCGCGTTGAGCAGGCCGGCGGCGGATATGATCGCCGTGCCGTGTTGGTCGTCGTGGAAGACCGGGATATCCATCAGCTCCTTGAGCCGCTGCTCGATGATGAAGCTGTCGGGCGCGGCGATATCCTCAAGGTTGATGCCGCCGAAGGCGGGGCCCAGATAGCGCACGCAGTTGATAAAGGCTTCGGGATCCTTGGTGTCGATTTCGAGGTCGATGGAATCGATGTCGGCGAAGCGCTTGAACAGCACCGACTTGCCTTCCATCACCGGCTTGGAGGCGAGCGGCCCTAGATCGCCAAGACCGAGAATGGCGGTGCCGTTGGAGATCACGGCGACCATGTTGCCTTTCGAGGTGTAGTCGTAGGCGAGATCCGGGTCCCGGGCGATTTCCCTGACGGGGACCGCCACGCCCGGTGAATAGGCGAGCGAGAGGTCGCGCTGCGTCGCCATCGGCTTGGTCGGCGTGATTTCGAGCTTGCCTGGCTTACCGCGGCTGTGAAAGCCCAGCGCTTCTTCATCGGTGAATTTCGTCGAGGAGTCGTCCATGCCGCCCGCTGAATCGTGGTTAAAGGGAAAAGCCTTTGAAATCAGTTCATTGATTTACAAGGGCCGCGCGCGCTAAGCAACGTGCCGCCGGACGGCGAATGGGGGGACTGTCTCATGGCGTCAAATTTCGCAAGCAGGCTGGGCTATCGCCTTATCAGGTCGGGACTGCGCCTGCCGCTACCGCATTTCGCCAGGAACTTCATCGATAAGGCCCAGCTCGCCGATCTTCTGCGGGCCTATCGCATTAACTGTGTGCTCGACGTCGGAGCCAACAAGGGATGGTTCTCCGCGAGCCTCAGACCGCTCGGATTCGACGGCGACATCTTTTCCTTTGAGCCGATCGGGGCCGATCATCAGGCGATCGCCGCTCTCTCCAGGGACGATCCGAAATGGACGGCGTTCAATTTCGCGCTTGGCGACAAGGAAGAGACGCGCGAGTTCAACATCGTCGAGGCGCGCGACCGGGAAACGGTGCTCAGCTCCTTCTTGTCGGCGCGCGGCGCTATCGGGGAGGCGACCCGGAAGGAGAAAGTCGAGATCAGGACGATCGACGGAATTTATTCCTCCCTGCCTTTCTCCTCCAAAGAGCCGCGCATCCTCCTCAAGACCGACACGCAAGGATACGACATCAATGTCGTGCGCGGCGCTGCGCAGACGATGGACAGGGTAAAGCTGCTGCAGGCCGAGATCGCCGTCGGCCATATTTACGAAGGCGCGCCGCACTACACTGAGGCGCTCTCGCTGTTTGAGAGTCTTGGCTTCCGGCTGATCGACCTCCACCTCCTCCGCCGCAAGAAGGACGGGACGGTGCTCGAATATGACTGCGTGATGGGCAAGCCGGGCGCCTGAGGGCCTGCGCACGCCGATTTGCTCTCTCGGCCCCAACAGGCGACTTTGCCAGCGACGCTTTAGCGCCTATATGAGCGACGAAAGGGCCGCTCATGTTCATTCAGACTGAAGACACTCCGAACCCGCAATCGATGAAATTCTTGCCCGGCCGCAAAGTGTTGGGGAGCGACGAGAACGGCCGCCCGGCGCTCGGCATGGATTTTCCGACTTTTGAATCCGCGTCAGTTTCGCCGCTTGCGCGGCTTCTGTTCGAGATCGACGGGGTGATGGGCGTCTATCTGGGCGCTGATTTCGTTACGGTGACCAAGGCGGAAGCGGTTGAATGGATGCATATCAAACCGGCGGTGCTCGGCGTCATCGCTGATTACCTGACCGCAGACATGCCAGTGGTCGACGAGGGGGCGATGAGCGCCGTTAAACCGGCGACCAGTCTCGACGAATATGAAGGGGAAGACCGGGAAGTCGTCGAACAGATCATCGAACTGATAGACACTCGCGTGCGCCCTGCGGTGGCGGCCGACGGCGGCGACATCGTCTTCAAGCACTACGAGCCGCGCACCGGCGTTGTATTTCTGTCTCTTCACGGTTCCTGTTCGGGGTGTCCCTCCTCGACTATGACATTGAAATCCGGCATCGAGAACATGCTCAAGCATTACGTGCCGGAGGTGGTGAAGGTCGAGGCGGTGGCGTAGCCTTTTCGAACGGTTTGGCGCACTCTCGCTGTCGTCAAGCGGACAGAAAGGGAGCCTCTCATGGCCGATAAAGTCTATGCCGTCACCAAGGTCGTCGGGACCTCGAAAAAATCCATAGAAAGCGCCATTGAGAACGCTGTGGAAACGGCGTCCGAGTCGCTCAAGAATCTTGACTGGTTCGAGGTCAAGGAAACGCGCGGCTATATCGAGAGCGGCAAGGTGGCGTGGTATCAGGTGACAATCGAGATCGGCTTCCGCTACGACAAGAAATAATCGGCGAAAGGCGCGAGGATTTCATGTCGGACAAGATGGTCAACGACGAGGCGCTCGATCTCATTTTTCGCGACGCGCGCACTCGCAACGGCTGGCGGGACCGCAGCGTCTCGCCGACGCTTATCCAGGCCGTGTATGATCTGATGAAAATGGGCCCCACTTCGGCCAACTGCTCGCCGGCGCGTTTCGTTTTCGTGACGTCGGAAGAGGGAAAAAAACGCCTGGAGCCGCATCTTTCTGAAGGAAATCGCGCCAAGACCATGAAGGCGCCGTGTTGCGTTATCATCGGTTACGATATGAAGTTCTACGAAAAATTGCCGCAACTCTTTCCGCATACGGATGCAAAAGCCTGGTTTGTCGGCGACGAAGATTTGATCGCGCGCACCGCGTTCCGCAACGGTTCACTGCAGGGCGCGTATTTCATCATCGCAGCGCGGGCCCTCGGTCTCGATTGCGGCCCGATGTCAGGTTTCGACAATGACGGGGTCGACCAGGAATTCTTCGCTGGCACCGACATCAAGTCGAACTTCCTTTGCGCCGTTGGTTACGGTACTGACGAAAATCTCTTCCCGCGCTCGCCGCGCCTTACTTTCGACGAAGCGTGCAAGATCGTCTGAACGCATCGACGAAGCAGCGGCTGGTGGCGCTGGCGCGTTGGGCTGGCGTCTTGCCGTTGCTTGAGCGCGCCAAGTATCTGCGCGCCCGCGCCGCGAGCGCGCAGGAAAATCGCGCCTTTCTCGCCGCCAATCCGGACTTTGCGCCGCCGCCCCTGTGGTGGATGCACGACATGTACAGTCACGCCTCCTACGCGCTGTATATGCAATCGGGCGCGGAGACGGCGGCGGGAATCGCGGCGCGTATCGACCGCCATTGCGCTGCTGGCGCGCCGCGCGTCGCCGACTGGGGCTGCGGCCTCGGGCGAGTTCTGCGGCATTTGCCCTCGCGCTATGTCCGAACGGGCTTCGACTATAATCGCGCCGCCATTAATTGGTGCAGGGGGCATGTCGCCGGCGCCGAGTTTCGCGCGAACGGCCTGACGCCGCCTCTGCCGGCGGCGGATGGAGCGTTCGATGCGCTCTACGCGCTTTCCGTATTCACTCATCTGTCGGCGGCGGGACATGCGGCGTGGATGGCGGAAATCGCTCGAGTGCTCGCTCCGGGCGGCGTCTTTCTCGGCGCCTTTCATACGATTCCGGCGGCTGGCCAGCTCCTGCCGGAAGAGCGGATGCGGTTCGAGCGGGGCGAACTTGTCATTCGCGGCGGCGTCAAGGAGGGTGGGCGCACCTTCACCGCCTATCATCCGGAGCGCTATCTGCGCGAAGATCTGCTGGCGGGATTCGACATTGTCGAAGGCCCCGAAGATTTCTTCGGCCAAGGTCTGATCGTCGCGAGGAAGCGAGTCTAGCTTTTCAGCACTCGCGTCTGAAACTCTTCCCACGGAAAATGCGCGCCGGGGTCGGTGCGCCGCGACGGATCGAGCCGGGCGTGGCTGACGACGTGAACGAGGTTCGGGTATTTCGCCCAGGCGTATCGAACGATCGCCGCCGCGGCGCTCACCTGCCAGTCGGAAAAAGCGTCGTCGCCGCGCATGGCGTTGACGATCTCGATCCCCAGCGAAAAATGATTGATGCGCTTTCGTCCGCCCCACACGTCCGGATGCGAGCAATCATTCCTGACATGCCAGGCGGCGCGGCGTTCCGGAGCCGTCGCCCAGACGTGTCGGCCGTGCGCGGCTTCGTCTTCATCGGGAACCAGCCAGTGAAAACTGGCCCGTCCCTCGCAGATCACCGAACAGGCGCCGTCGGAAGAGGCGCCCGCAGTCGCATGGATCACGATCGCCCGCACGCCCAGAACAGGGTCGTAAAGGCGCGGCGAAGTGGCCAGGAGCGCAGCCTCCGTGAGGCCCGGTTTCCATTTCTCGGCGAGAGGACTGCGACGCGGGCGGCTGTCGGGGGACAGGTCGAGCTGGAAGCTGCAAGGATCCCGCAGCAGGGTTTGTTGAATACTCATAGTTCATCTCCGGCATTGCTTCGGCGGGATCGAAGGGCGATCTAGAGGCGATGATCGTTCTCGGCCTCGACACCGCGCTTAAATCCTGCGCCGCCGCTATCCTGAGGGAGGGGCGAACGGCCGGGGATAAGTTTGCCCCCATGGAAAAGGGCCACGCTGAACACCTCGCGCCGATGGTGGCCGCAACCCTGAGGGAGGCCGGGGTTTCGGCCCGCGATCTCGACCGCATTGGCGTCGTTGTCGGTCCCGGCGGCTTCGCAGGAGTGCGGGTGGGGCTCGCTTTCGCGCGCGGTCTCGCCATCGGCGCGAAAACCAAGGTGATCGGCGTGACCAGTCTCGGGGCGCTCGCCGCCGCGTTGCCGGATAATAGCTTGCGCGCCGCCGTCATCGACGCCCGTCGCGGCCAGGTTTACGCCGCTCTCTACGATGCGAGCCTGCAAGTCTTGCTTGCGCCGTTTGTTGCGGAGCCGAAAGAGGCATTGCAACAGCTTGTACTTGCCGCTGCAGGCCAGCAGGTGGCGGCTGCCGGCGACGGTCTTACGCTTTTGGGTAGTCCGCCGCCTGAATGGCGTCTCGAGCTCGGCCGAACGGCGATCGATGCGAAAATCGTCGCTCGTCTCGCCGAAACGGCGCCGGAACCTGCCTCGCCTCCGGCCCCGCTCTATTTGCGTCCGCCGGACGCAGCCCCTGCGGCGGCGTCGCCCTTCGAAGGGTTGTTCGTGGACGGGCCGTCCGTATGACCGACTGTGTAGTGCGGCGGGCCGAAGCGAGGGACGCAGATGCGATCATCGCCATCGAGGCGCGCGCGTTCGGACGGGCGAGCTGGGGCTCCGAAGCAGTCCGCAGCGGTATGACCGCGCCTTACGTTTCGACGCTCGTGGCGGAATGGCCTGATGGGCTGATTCAGGGCTTCGCCATGTGGCGCCAGCTCGGCGATGAGGGAGAAATTCTCAGTTTAGCCGTCGATAATGGGGCTCGCCAGCACGGTATGGCCAAGGCGCTGCTCGCTGAAATTATCGTCGCCGCCGAGGCGCTCCGACTGTCGGCGTTGTTTCTCGAGGTCGATGCAGGCAACGATCCGGCGCTTGCCCTTTACGCCCAGGCGCATTTCGAAGAGGTAGGGCGTCGACGCCGGTATTACCGCAACGGCGCCGACGCGCTGGTGCTGCGCCGGGCGATTTGAGCGACTATATTGCTCTAGTCTACTCCGGGTTGCGGGCCGCCTGCGGCGCGTGATCTAAGGCGATGAGAATCAACTCTCTGGAGGCGCCGTCATGCACAGGCTCGAGAAGATCTGCATCGACAAGGGCATGCGGATGACCGAGCAGCGTCGGGTGATCGCTCGCGTGCTCTCCGACGCCCACGACCATCCCGACGTCGAGGAAATCCACCGACGCGCCGCAGAGATCGACAGCAAAATCTCGATCGCCACCGTCTATCGCACCATGCGTCTGTTTGAGGAGTCAGGAGTGGTCGAGCGCCATGACTTCCAGGATGGCCGGTCGCGCTATGAGGAGGCGACCGAAACCCACCACGACCATCTCATCGACCTTAAATCCGGCGCGGTGATCGAGTTCGTCAACGAAGAGATCGAAAAGCTGCAAAAAAAAATCGCCGAGCAGCATGGGTACAAGCTTGTGGCGCACCGGCTTGAGCTCTACGGCGTGCCCTTGAAGAAAGGGGAATAGGCGCTCCAGCGCCCCAACCAGGCTGTTATGGCAGCTGGCGCCGGTCTTCTGGCTCTTGCGCCGTGCAGATGGGGTGAAGCGGATCACCCCCCTCCGCGCCCCGGCGCTTTCATTGCGTTCCCTTTCCTCCAGCCCCTGACGCCCTCCTCGGAACTCCGGCCATTCTTACAGGCTGCGGAGTGGGTTGATGCTTGCGGCTAAGACGGCGTTAAGGAAAAGCCGGTCATATACAACTTGCGCGCGAGTTTGAGGGGCTTGCTCGCCGAGTCAGGGAGAGTGTGAAGCAAGCCAGGAGAGCACTATGCGTATGCGTAACCCTGCCCGGATATTCCTTCTCGGAGCGGGAGTGTCCTTGATACTGAGCGCCTGCGAATCGCAGGGAGGCCAACGAATTTCAGCCGTCGGAACCGCCGGCGGCTCCGCCCAGGGCGAGCCGGGACCGCAAGGCCCGCAAGGTCCCCAGGGACCGGAGGGACCGCATGGCGCTCAAGGTCCTCAGGGGGAACAGGGTCCTCAAGGTCCTCAAGGCGAAGCCGGCGCCGACGGCAATTTTAATCTTGGGCAGGCTGGCGCGCTCGCCGTCGGCGGTCTGGTCGGGCCGCATGGAATCGCGGGCACCGGACTTCTTGCCGGAACCGGCGATCCTGACAGCGCTCTGCCGGTGCTGGCGGGCGTCGAGGTCAAATCCGGTAAGCTCGTGAATATCGTCGGCGGCAAAACCATGAAAGTCGCCCGCGTCGTCGATAAGAAAGCGCCCGGAGCGGCGCCGATCACAGGTTCCGTGGTCGGCGTCGTTCAGACGACCGGCCAGACGCTCGTCAGGACCGGCGAGGGCGAGGAATATTTGATTGACGGTCTGACCTCGGCGCCGGGGCAGCTCATTACGGCGACTATCGGGCAGGCCTATCCGCTCGGCAGTCCGGAAGCGCAGCCGCTGATCGGCGCCAGCCTCCTGTCTCCGGATCAGCAGATCGGCAGCCTGCTGACGGTCGGCATCGGCAGCGACGGCCAGTTGGTGACCCTCAACGATCCGGCGATCGGCGGCTCGTTGGCGCCGCTGCTGCAGTCTGCGACCGGATTGGTCGGGGGCGTGACTGGCGGCGGGGGGCAAGGCGGCGCGCTGACGCCGATCGTTGAGCCGGTCACGGACATTATCGACGCCGTCGCTCATCCGGGCTCGTCGAACGACGGCGCCCTTGGGAATGCGGCGAATAAGGTCACCGGCAAGATCGGCGGATTGCTGGGCGGCGAGTAATGAGCGCGGCGAGCGGGCGCTCATGCGCGTCCGCTCGCCGATCCTCTGCGGAGCCATCTCTTGAAATACCTCCTTGCGGTCTGCGTTGGCGGCTGCGCAGTTGCGTTTTCAGTTTTCTTACAGGCGAGCGCGCAGACGCCGCCGGGCGAGAATGTCGAGCGGATGGATCCTGCCGCCCGCGACGAGCCGCCCCCTCTTTCCGCCCCCGCTCAGCTTCCGGCTATCAGCGCCGATATCGCCGCGCCGCAACTGTCCGGCGCGCCGATAACGCTTATCAGGTTCGAGGGCGCAGCCGTGCCGGCCGCCGTCGCCCGCGCGGCCGAACCGTTCGTCGGAAAGCCGATTGCGATAGAAACGCTTCAGGCGCTCACCACGGCGATGTCCGCCGCATACGGACGGTCGACAGTGGCGTTGTTCACGATCGTCGTGCCAGAGCAGAATTTCGCGGAGGGCGTCGTTCGCGTGCTGGTGGCCGAAGGTTATGTGGAATCCGCAATTCTCACCGGCGAGACGAAGGGGCGTGACATGGCGCTAGTGAAGGCCTATGCTGCTCGCATCGCTGCGGAGCGGCCGACGAGTCGCGCGACTCTGGAGCGTTATTTATCCCTGATAAACCAAATACCCGGTCTCAAGGCGGAAGCGAAACTGCAGACCGGTTCGCGGAAAGGAGCGGTGCGGCTGGTCCTCGATCTCGACTACAAGCGTCCCACCGCGTCGTTCGGATTCGACAACCGCACGTCTAGGTTCGTCGAAGACGGCCAATTCAGCGCCGAAGGGAAGGTCTTCGGACTGTTGCGCGAAGGGGACGAGACCAGGCTCAATTTCTCCGCAGCTGTGAATTTCGAGGACTCCCTCTACGCGGGGCTTCAGCATTCGACGCCGGCGCTTCGGGATGGGGCGAGGCTTGATATAGGGGTCGCCGCCCTTAAATCACGGCCGCGCGATGTTCCGATCGTCGGCGACGCCCAGATTTACTCGGTCGGGGCGAGCTATCCTGTTTTTCTGTCTTATCGCCGCAGCCTGAATCTCAGAGCGTCTGCGGAAGCGCTCAACAGCGACAATGCCGCTTTCGGTTCGTTGCTTGCAGAAGAGCGCACGCGGTCGCTGCGCTTTGCCGCCCGATACGCCCAGAGCGGCCCGAGACACTCGGCAGCGCTCACGGCGGGTCTGTCCCGCGGCTTCGAGGTTTTCGGCGCCAGGGTGACCGAACCGCTCGGCCGCCCTGGCTATCTGAAGGCGCGAGGCGAAGTCTCCATCGCCCGAAAAATCAGCGGACGCGGTCTTTTACGTCTTAGCGCTGCAGGTCAGTGGACGCAGGACACGCTGCCTGCGAATGAACGGTTTTCCGTAGGCGGAGCGAACTTCGGTCGCGCTTTCGAAACGGGACTCGTAAGCGCCGATCGCGGCTTTGCCGTGCTTGCTGAGCCCGCCGTCCGCCCGTTTCGCACGGGACCTTTGGCGAAAAGCGAGCTTTACGCCTTCGCGGACTATGCGCAGGCGAGCATTCTTCCTCGCGGCGCTGCGACGATGCAGACTACAGATCTCGGGTCGGCCGGTTTCGGGATCAGGGCGGCGATGAGGGACAGGGCGACGCTCGAACTGGAGTTCGCACATCCCTATGACCGTCCCGCCGATTCCTATCCGGGCGGCTGGCGCGTGTCGGTGCGCTGGAAGGTCAATTTCAGACCCTAGGCGTCGCTCCGGCACGGTTGACTCGCATCGGTAAACTAACCAGTATACTGACGTCGCTCGCCTCGAGCGGCGCGCGTACAAGCTGTTGTTCCAGCGTATTTCCCAGCCTTGGCGCCGCCCGCGCCGAAAGCGAGAAGGAGGTCGGCTGATGTCCCTGCGCGAACTGTATCCCATTCCTGACATCGACCCCTGCTGGAGCGTGCCGCAAGGTTTCGACGCCGTGTTCGACTGGGATTACGACGACGGTCGCAAGCACATGATGCACCTCTACCAGAAGGGCAAGGACATGCAGTGGGACGCGCTCGCCCGCGTCGACTGGTCAGAAGAGCTGGACGCCGACAATCCCATGGAGATGCCCGACGAGCTGTCAGGCATCTATTACACGCCCGTCTGGGCGAAAATGAACGATAAGGAGCGCGCCCAGGCGCGGCGTCATTTCCAGTCCTGGTCAATCTCGCAGTTCATGCAAGGCGAACAGGCGGCGCTGATATGCGCGGCGAAGATCGTGCAACAAGTTCCGGATCTCGACGCGAAATTCTACGCCTCGACGCAGGTTATGGATGAGGCGCGTCATGTGGAAACGTACAAGAAGCTGCTCGAGAAATTCGGCGTCGCCTATCCAATGACCCAGCCGCTGCAAACGCTGGTCGATCAGGCGCTGCGCGACTCGCGCTGGGACATGACCTATCTCGCCATGCAGGTGGTCATCGAGGGGCTGGCGCTCGCGGCCTTCTCTTCGATTCGCGATATCGCCAAAAACAGCCTCGCCCAGCAGGTTAACGCCTACGTGATGCAGGATGAGTCGCGCCATGTGGCGTTCGGCCGCCTCACGCTCAAGGACTATTATCCTCACCTGACGCAGGCGGAGCGCGACGAACGCGAGGAGTTTCTCGTCGAGGCCTGCTACCATATGCGCGATCGCTTCGATCAGCGCGAAACATATCAGATACTCGGCATGCCGGTCGAAGAGTGCATCGCCGCGCAGAATGAGTCCCAATATATGAAAACGTTCCGCACCATGCTTTTCCAGCGCATCGTGCCGATCGTTCGCGACATCGGTCTATGGTCTGATAAAATACAGGCCGCTTACGCCGAAATGGGCGTCATCGGCTTCGCCGACACCGACTACGGGGCGCTGGTGCAAAACGATAATGCGCGCGCCGATGAAATGGACGAGCGCAACAAGCAGAAGCGCAAGGCTTATATCGAGGAAGTGGCCGCTGTCGGCGCTTCTGGCGTGGCGGCGGAATAGGTGACGGCGAGTCGATCAGCCGACCGTGTGCTGACAATCACGAATATCGCGGTTAGAAAATAAAGCGGGCGGCGAGATAAAGCGCGCCGCCCGCAGCGGCGGTAACGGCCAGCGCAAAGCCGGTCACGACCAGGAAAAAGCTGAGCCTTGAAGTGCCGTCCAACGCCGCCTCCCTATATTTAGTCTCGTTTTAAGCAAGCCTAATATGATCTTGCCCGACGGCGCAATGGGCGCGCCGTCTCGCCGTTTTGCGCTGGGGCCAAACGCTCGAATCTGGGGAAAACTTCAGAAATATTTCGCCGTTCCCGCGCTGCCCGTTTCTGCTATGGGCAATATTGCGCTGCGATCACCGCCCCCTGGCCGGGCTCCTGCACGATGACCGCGCATCCGGCTCCGTCTTCCGGGACGACAGCCTTAAACTTGGCGCTTTGCCGTGTCAGCGAACCAAGCGTAGCGACGTCGGTGACGACGTTAGCTTCACGAAAGACAAGCCCGTCATTGTCGCCGCCTTCGATGTCGGTGACGGCTTCCTTGAGAAAGCGAACGAGCATCACCTCGCCGACGCCTTCCTCGACAACGATATCGAGAGAACTTTCCTGTTTTGCAAACGAGATTTTCGGTCTCTCTCCGTGTGCGTTAAATTCCGCATCGTGGATGAGGCGCGTGACATCTTCCGTCTTCGCCGCCGAAACCGCCATTGCTCCGTCGATCACCGCTTGCGGCGTCATTCCGCGATTTTTCCCGCGGAGGCGTTTATTGTAGGCCCGATGGCGGTCAGCGAAAACCGGTTTGGAAAACGGATCGCGCCAAGCTTCCCCTTCGCGGCCGGCCAGCATATCCCAATAGCCCACATGGTAGGCGAGCGCGACCACGTCGTCGCGGGTGCTGAGCTGCGTCGCCAGTTCGGCCGCTGGCGGCGATGCTTTGCAGGATTGAGATAGAAACAGCTCGACAAGCACCGGATGCGAATCGGCCGCGAACGCCGCCTGGAACGGTGCGCCCAAACACAACCCGCCGGCAAAAGCCGGGGCCAGCAGTAAAATCGGAAAACGCAACGCGAATACCTGTCCCTTGGGCCGATAGTCGAGCGCGGCCGGCCCATGCACGCCCCGCTAACAGTTTCCAGAAAAGCGCTGCGCAATCAATGCACGCCCTCTCACAAGTCTGCGAGACGGATAAGGGCTGGTTTCCTCAAGATTCCAGGTCCGCCTTGCAAAGGGCGGAACCGTCGAGCATAGATGCCGGCCCGTTAGAACCCCTTGGCGACATGCAGGAAACGGCGACGAAATCACTATCGGATGAGACGACGCGGCCGCCCAAGTCCGTGTTCATACGCACCTATGGCTGTCAGATGAACGTCTATGATTCCGAGCGCATGGCCGGGCTCCTGAAACCGCTCGGCTACGGCGAGGCCGCCCGCGCCGAGGACGCCGATCTCGTCATCGTCAATACGTGCCATATTCGTGAGAAAGCATCGGAAAAGCTCTATTCGGATCTAGGACGTCTGAAAGCAGTGCGCGAGGAGCGAGCCGCTGAAGGGCGCGAACTAATGATCGCGGTTGCGGGCTGCGTGGCGCAAGCCGAAGGCGCCGAGATTTCCGCCCGCGCGCCTCAGGTCGATATGGTCTTCGGGCCGCAGGCCTATCATCGTCTGCCGGAAATGATCGCCCGCGCCGCCCGTGGTCGAGGCGAGGTGCTGGAAACAGACTTCGCCGTGGAAGAGAAGTTCGATCGTCTTATCGGGTCGCGTGCGGTTTCCGGACCTTCCGCCTATCTGACCATTCAGGAAGGCTGCGATAAGTTCTGCACTTTTTGCGTCGTTCCCTATACGCGAGGGGCCGAAGTTTCCCGGCCGGTCGACGCCATTGTCGCCGAGGCCCGCGATCTCGCCGCCAAGGGAGTCCGGGAAATCACCTTGCTCGGCCAGAATGTGAATGCCTGGCGGTCAGCTCCGCCCGCCAATCATATCGAAGCCGAAATAAGAGCCGATTCGGAAGGTCTTTGGGGACTGGGACAGCTCTGCCGGCATCTGGCGCGGATCGATGGCCTCGACCGCATCCGGTTCACCACCTCGCATCCTCGCGATATGGACGACGCTCTCATCGCGGCGCTCGGCGAAGAGCCGAGGCTTATGCCGTATCTGCATCTGCCTGTGCAGTCAGGATCTGACAGGATTCTCAAGGCGATGAACCGCGGTCATACCGCCGCGGACTATGTCGGCCTGATCGGACGCATTCGTGCGTCGCGTCCCGATATATCTCTCTCAAGCGACTTCATCGTTGGTTTCCCTGGCGAAACGATCGAGGATTTCGAAGCGACACTGGCTCTGGTTGAAGAAGTGGGCTACGGCTCAGCCTTCTCGTTCAAATATTCCAGGCGCCCCGGCACGCCGGGCGCGGCGATGCCCAAGCAGGTGGCTGAACAAGAGAAAGAAGCGCGGCTCAAGGCGCTGAACGGCGTCCTGGAGAGCCAGCGCCAAGCCTTTAATTCTGCGCAAATCGGCAAGGTGCTGCCAGTGCTGTTCGAAAAACCGGGCCGCAACCCCGGCCAGATCATCGGTCGTTCGCCGTATTTGCAAAGCGTTCACGCGACAGCGCCATCATCCATGATAGGATCGATCGCGCCGGTCCGCATTAAGGGGGTTACTCCGAATGCGCTCGCCGGCGTTCTCGTCGGCGCAGACGAGATATCCGGGGAAACGAGACCGGCTTGAGCGAACAGAAGACCGTCGACGCCGTCGAGCAAGTAAGCTTCAACGACAACCGCTTGGTGGCGGACCTGTCAGGCGAGCATGACGCGCATCTGATGATCCTCGAAGAAATTCTGGGGGTCAGGATCGACCCGCGCGGCAACCGCCTCAGCATCTCCGGCAAACCGCAGTCGCGCGCCCGCGCCTTGAAAGTGCTGGGAGATCTTTATCGCCGGTTGGAGCTGGGCGAGGCCATCGGTCCAGGCGAAGTGCGCGCCGCCGCAAAACTCGCCGACGCCAATGTGGCGGCTATGGAGCAGGTAGGAGCCGGACCGTCCATACGTACGCCCAAACGCCAGATCAGTCCCCGCTCCGCCAACCAACGCGCCTATCTCGAAGCCCTCGCTTCATCCGATCTCGTTTTCGGCGTCGGCCCTGCCGGCACCGGCAAGACGTACCTCGCAGTCGCCCATGCCGTTTCGCTGCTGCTCGCCGGCTCGGTTGAGCGCATCGTCCTTTCCCGCCCCGCCGTTGAGGCGGGCGAGCGCATCGGTTTTCTACCGGGTGATATGAAGGAGAAGGTCGATCCGTATCTGCGCCCACTTTACGATTCGCTGCACGATATGATGCATGCGGACTATGTCGAGCGGCGCATCGCTGTCGGCGACATCGAAATCGCGCCGCTCGCCTTCATGCGCGGTCGCACGCTGACGCGCGCCGCCGTTATTCTCGACGAAGCGCAGAACGCCACGGTCGCTCAGATGAAAATGTTTCTAACTCGCCTCGGCGAAGGTTCTCACATGGCGGTTACCGGCGATCCTTCGCAGTCGGATCTGCCGCGCGGCGAGCCGTCGGGGCTCGCTGATGCTCTGTCGCTCCTTACGGGGGTCGAAGGCGTCGCGGTGACGACGTTTACGGCAGCCGATGTCGTTCGCCACCCGCTGGTATCGCGCATCGTCGACGCCTACGATCGGCGCGATGCGAAGGCGCGCGGCGCGGGACAATGATCGAAACAGCGGCCGGCATAGAGACGGTGATAGAGGATGCTCGCTGGACAGAGGCGCTCGGCGACGCGCAAGCGCTCGCCACGTGCTGTTTCGATGCGGCGCGACAGGGGCGGCCGGAACTTGCGGGCGAGGTGGCGTTGCTCCTCGCCGATGATGCGACGCTCAGTAAACTTAACGCGCGATTTCGCGGCAGGGACAAGCCGACCAATGTGCTGTCCTTTCCTTCAGGCGAAACGCCCCCAGGCTTTATCGGCGACATCGCCCTCGCTTTTGAAACCTGCGAGAAAGAAGCGGCGGAAAAATCCATTGCGCTCGCGGATCACGCCGCCCATCTCATCGTCCACGGCCTGCTGCATCTCGCCGGCCACGATCATGAAGAAGACGCGGAAGCTGAAGTGATGGAAGCGCTGGAAGTCGACATCCTTGACGCAATAGGCGTTTCAAATCCTTATTCATCCGAGAAACGGGTGAAGTGATGGACGGCGAAGGCTCCAGTCCCGGGCGCGAGGCGGGCGCACGCAACGATGATCCTTCGCCTGCTTCTGCGCCGTCCGCCGAGACGCCGCTGTCCAAGACGGATCTGGACGAGATAGAAGACGGGCCGCAATCCGGGTTCTTTTCCAGGATTTTTAGCCTGCTCCGCTCCGGCCCCGAGGGCGACGGCGAAAATGGAGCCGAACGGGGAGAAGGCGAAGCGGAAGCGAGTCGCCCGCGCGGTCGCCGCGAGATGATCGAACGCGTGATGGCGTTCGGCGAAAAGCGCGTCTACGACGTCATGGCGCCGCGCGCCGACATTGTCGCGGTCGATGTCGACACGCCGCTCGATGAGCTCATACGGTCCTTCGCCGAAGCCGGCCATTCACGCATGCCGATCTATCGCGGCGATCTCGACGACCCAATTGGCATGGTGCACATCAAGGATGTCGTCGGCCTGATCGCCGATCCGGATGCGGCTAAGACGGCGGACGGGCCTGTACTTAAAAAAATCCGCCGCGATGTTTTGTATGTACCGCCGTCGATGCGCATTACTGATCTTTTGCTGAAGATGCAGGCCTCGCGGATCCATATGGCGTTGGTCATCGACGAATATGGCGGCACCGACGGTCTGTTGACCATCGAGGATCTCGTCGAAGAGATTGTCGGCGACATCAATGATGAACATGACGAGGACGCGGCGCCGATTATCACACCGCGCGCGGGCGGCGGCTGGGACGCGGATGCGCGCGTCGAACTGGATGAGTTTGAAGCTGCGACCGGCGTCAAACTTGAAACGGAAGATGAAGAGGTCAACACGCTCGGGGGCGTGGTTTTTTCGCTCGCCGGGCGGGTGCCGCAACGGGGCGAAGTTATCGCTGACGAAGCGGCGGGGCTCGACTTCGAGGTGATGGAAGCCGACGCCCGCAAGGTTCGTCGCCTGCGCATCCGCCGCCGAACCGGCGCCGACAAGTCCGACGCTGCCATCTGAATTAAAGGGAGGCCGGTACAACGTGCGCGCCGCCTTCGCCACGCAAACACTGGCATCGCGCCTGTCGGCGCCGCTCGACAGGGCGAGCGCGCATCTCGCCCGAGCGCGCGGCTGGCGCCGGTTACTTCTTGCGCTGGCGGCTGGCGCAGCGACGGCGCTTGCTTTTGCGCCCTTTTATTTCCTGCCGTTGATGGCGGCTGGCTATTCGGCGTTGATCTTTCTGCTCGACGGCGCGGCGGCGGAGCGCCGCAAACGCTTCGCCGCGTTCGTAACAGGATGGTTTTTCGGCTTCGGCTTTTTTCTTGTCGGCCTTTACTGGATGGCGTTTTCGTTCTTCGTGCAGGCGGAGGAGTTCGCCTGGATGGCTCCCTTCGCCGTGACGGGGATGCCGGCCTTTCTGGCGCTGTTTTTCGGGGGTGCGTCAGCATTGGCGGTTTCGCTCTGGCGGCCGGGTCCAGCGCGCGTGCTGATTTTTACTGTTTCGTTGATGGCGTTCGAGTATGCGCGCGGACACATTCTGACCGGCCTTCCTTGGAATCTGCCCGGCCAGGCGCTCGCCGGCACTGCAGCGGGCGCGCAGAGCGCGGCGATTTATGGCGTCTACGGACTAAGTCTTGTCGCGATGCTTGTCGCCGCGGCGCCGGCGCTGTGGAAGGACGGCGCGTTGAAAGGGCTGGCTCTGGCGGCCGGGGCGTCGGCGTTGTTATTTGCGGGCGGCGCGGCGCGTCTCGCCATGCCCGGACCCGGCGTCCATGACGATGTGGTCGTGCGGGTCGTGCAGCCGAACATTCCGCAACGGGAAAAGATCGACTGGGACCTGTGGGGACGCAATTTCGCCAAGCATGTGGAATTGTCTAAGGGCGCGGCGCCGAAGGACGCGAAACTATTCATTTTGTGGCCGGAGAACGCCGCTTCGCTCGTCACTGAAGTGGACGGCGCAATGGCGTATCTGACTAAGGAACTGCCGCCGCAATCGACGCTTGTCGCCGGATCTGTGCGGCGTGAAACCGACGCCGCGGGAACAGAGCGCTATTATAATTCCGTCGCGGTGATTCCCGATGCTCGACCGGGCAGGATCGTCATCGCCTATTACGACAAGCACCATCTCGTACCATTCGGCGAATATCTTCCGTTTGCGGCGTTCCTGCGAGCTGTAGGGCTGGCGCAGCTCGCGCCATATGACGACGGCTTCTCGTTCGGAGCAGGGCCGAGAACAATGAACGCCGGCGGTCCGTCTTTCGCTCCGCTCATTTGTTACGAGGCGATCTTTCCGGGCGAGATTTATCCTGAAGGCGAACGTCCCGAATGGCTTGTGGCGGTCACCAACGACGCGTGGTTCGGCGATACGTCCGGGCCACGTCAGCATCTCGATCAGGCCCGGCTCCGATCAATCGAAACCGGTCTGCCGATGGCGCGGTCGGCGAATACCGGCATTTCCGCATTGATCGACTCGCGCGGCCGGTATGCGGAGCGCATACCCCTTTACCGTACGGGCGTTTTTGACGCGGCGCTGCCCCGCGCCGCAGCCCCCACGATCTATGCGCGAACTGGCGATAGTTTATTCTTGTTAATGATGTTTCTGTGCACCGTGTGCGGTTTTGTACCTCTCCGCCGAGCGCGAACAAGGTCTTGATTCGCAACCTTTGCGAGCCGAGTTGTTTCACTTATAGTATTTTCAAGGGACTAGAGAGTGAACCGCCTCTGGTCGCCGGGACTTAGGTGGTTGTGCAGCGTTGGTGGCGGACGGGTTTGCACCGGGATTAACTGCTCCGGGGCGCGCCGAAAGGGTGGAAATATGGGGAAGAAGTCACCGCATCCGATTGATGTTCACGTCGGCGGTCGCGTACGCCTACGGCGCATGCTGATCGGGATGAGCCAGGATAAGCTGGGAGACGCGCTTGGTCTCACCTTCCAGCAGATCCAGAAATATGAGAAAGGCGTCAATCGCATCGGCGCGAGCCGGATTTTCGAGATTTCCCGGGTGCTGGACGTGCCCATTCAATTTTTGTTCGACGATTTTGACGGAACGAGCCCTTCCTACGGGCTAGCGGAAAGCGCGCCAGAAGATGATTCGTTCATGCAGCTCCTGCATTCGCCTGAGGGCGTTCAGCTCTGCCGGCACTTTGCCGACATCAAGGATCCGAAAGTCCGGCGCCGCGTTCTCGATCTCGTCAAAACGCTTGCGGACGGTGAAAAGGAAAGCGCCCGAAATTAAGGCGAGCCGTCTGCTTTTGTGGGCGGTGGCCGGATAGACAACGGCTGGGGCCTTCGCTACAAGCCCGCCGCATAAACTTTTCCTTATATGAGGGCCCAAGCAGCAATGGCGCGCCAGAATTATCTCTTCACCAGCGAAAGCGTTTCGGAAGGTCACCCGGACAAAGTTTGCGACCGTATTTCCGACGCGGTGGTCGATCTGTTTCTGGCGAAGGACCCGGTGTCTCGCGTCGCCTGCGAAACCCTGACGACCACTAATCAGATCGTTCTGGCAGGCGAAGTGCGGTGCGGCGGGGAAATTTCGGCTGAAGAGATTGAAGCGGCGGCGCGCGGCGCGGTGAAAGATATCGGCTACGAGCAGGCCGGCTTTCACTGGAAGACAGCCACTTTCCAGAATTTCCTGCACGGACAATCCGCCGATATTGCGATGGGCGTCGACGCAGTTGGCAACAAGGATGAAGGCGCGGGCGACCAGGGCATCATGTTCGGATACGCGGTCAATGAAACGCCCGAGCTGATGCCGGCGCCGATCATGTATTCGCACCAGATTCTCAAAACCATGGCGGCGCTGAGGAAATCCGGCAAACGGCCGGAGTTCGAGCCGGACGCCAAGAGCCAGGTCACGCTGCGCTACGAAAACGGAAAGCCTGTCGCGGTCACTTCCGTCGTCGTCTCGACGCAGCACAAGGAAGGGCTTGCGCCGGCCGACGTGAAGGTCCTGGTGCGTCCGATCGTGGAAGAAATCCTCGGCGCTCTCGGCATGCCCCCCGAAGAAGAATTCTACGTCAATCCGACCGGCAATTTCGTGGTCGGCGGACCGGACGGCGACGCCGGGCTGACGGGCCGCAAGATCATCGTCGATACTTATGGCGGGGCGGCCCCGCATGGCGGTGGCGCGTTCTCAGGCAAAGACCCCACCAAGGTCGATCGTTCCGCCGCCTACGCCGCGCGATATCTCGCCAAGAACGTGGTCAAGGCGGGGCTCGCCGAACGCTGTCTGATTCAGCTTGCCTACGCCATAGGAGTCTCAAAGCCCCTGTCTGTGTATGTCGACCTGTTCGGCACGGGCGAAGTCGACGAGGCGAAACTGGAGACGGCTCTCCGCGAGGTGATGGACCTGACGCCTCGCGGAATCCGCACGCATCTGAAGCTCAACCGCCCGATTTATGCGAAAACCGCCGCTTACGGACATTTCGGCCGCGAGCCCGGCGCTGACGGTTCATTCTCGTGGGAGAGCACCGATCTAGTCGATGCCTTGTTGACGGCGGTTAAGGCTTAAAACGGTTTCTTCAGCCTCGATTCTTCTCTTCAACTCTTCCGGCGCGATGGGGCAACAGGCCGTTTGCGACACGGTGCCGGAGCGCGCCAAAATCGCCTGTTTCAGGTCGGACGAGGTCGTCGCTCATCCTGCCTGCCCGAGGACCGCAATCGGGGCGTTCGATACAAGGCGCATGCGAAGAGTCTTTCTGCGATTCCGGAAAAGTCAGCTTGGACGGGGTCTTCTCCCGATGGCGAAAAGGGTTGTCGGCTCGCGCTATACTGATCCGCCGCCCGGTTCATGGAGAAGCAGCGATAGTTTATTATAACGCTGTGACAGGAGGTCTTCGCATGACGAACAAGGTTCCCCCAAGCGCCCGATCTCGCCTGGGAGCGGGCCATCGGATTTTTCAAGGAAAGACTTTCGTGAAAAAGCGTGGCGTTTGATGTTCGTTGCAAAGGCCGCGCCGGCCTACATTCCGAAAGTTTACGGCCGCCGGCAGGACAAGCCGCTGAAGCCGCGCCAGGAGCGGCTGATGCGCGAGCTTTTGCCACGCGTGGCGGCGCCTGATCCCTCGCTAGGGATGATCGATCTTAGTAGAGTCTTTCCCGGTACAGAACAAATAGAACTCGAAATTGGGTTCGGCGGCGGCGAACATCTCGCCTGGCAGGCGGCGGCGAGGCCAGGAACTGGCTTCATCGGCGCGGAGCCGTTCATAAACGGAGTCGCCAAGCTTCTCGTCAAAATCGACGAGCAAGGACTGGAGAACGTCCGCATTCATTTCGGCGATGCCCGTCCGCTGATGGAAGCCTTGCCGGACGTTTCGCTTACTCGCCTCTACGTGTTGCATCCCGATCCGTGGCCGAAGAAGCGGCATTTCAAGCGGCGGATGATTTCGCCATGGTTTTTTGGGGAAGCAGCGCGCCTGTTGAAGCCGGGAGGCGAGCTGCGCATCGCCTCCGATGTGCCCGACTATGTGCGTTGGACGCTGATGCACGCGCAAAACGCGCGCGGCTTCGAGTGGATGGCGAAAACCGCCGCCGACTGGCGCGCCCCGCCGCCCGACTGGCCGAAAACCCGCTATGAGGCGAAAGGCCGGGATCATGGCCGCCCGCCGGCTTATCTTCGGTTCCTGCGGAGATGAAGCGTCTAACCGGGTTGTTACTTGTCTCTTCCACATGCGTCAGCGAGGGTCGCGCCCGCAGCGGGATGTCATCATGCGAGCAGTAAAAACGATTTTCGCTTCGGCGCTGCTGCTGGCCGCAGGCGGCTGCGCTAAGATGACCTTGGCCTGGGCGGACCTCAGCGGCGATGGGCCCTCCGCCTCGCCGCCGTTGTTCGCCGCCGCCTTGCCCAGCATTCAGGAATGGGAGACGCAGGAGAAGCCGGCCCTGCGCGTCGCCTTCGAAAAAGATGTCTACGGCGCCATGCCCGACGGCTCTTCGACCGAAGTGCTGGATCATCGCGTCGTCGATGCGGCGGCGTTCGGCGGCAAAGGCGTGCTCGAAGAATACCGTATCGCCGCGTCGGCGACATTCGACGGCGTCACGCGGACGACCAAGCCGTTCTATGTTGATGTCCTGCTGCCGAAGGATGCAGGCAGGCCTTCGCCGGTCATCCTCATGGAAACCTTCTGTCCGCGCTGGGACACGATCCCGGTCGCTGGCGTGACGCGGGGCGAAAACGCCTATTCCTGCAATGGCGACGGCATGATGTCGGGCGTCATGCACTACGTGTTTGGCCGCTATATTGCGACCCCGCCCATCGAGATGATTCTGGCGAGCGGCTACGGCGTCGTCGCGATTTTTCCAGGTGAAGCCGTGCCAGATTCGAAGGAGGACGGGCTCAAGGCGCTCGCCGACCTCGCCGCCGGTCACGAAGATCAGAAGACGCGCTGGGGGGCGATCGGCGCGTGGGGGTGGCTTTTCTCGCGGGTCGTCGACGTTCTGGAGACAGACGATCGCGTCGATCAGGCCGGACTCATCACCTGGGGTCATTCGCGCTACGGCAAGGCTGCCTTGGTCGCTGCGGCGTGGGATCCGCGCATCGATGCGGTAGTCGCACACCAATCCGGCACTGGCGGCGCCTCGTTAAACCGCCACAAGAAGGGCGAGAGTGTCGGCGATATCACTCGGGAATATCCACACTGGTTTTCGGCTCGGTATGCCGAGATGGCGGGCCGGGAAGAGGCGCTTTCCGTCGATCAGCACGAGCTTCTGGCGCTGATCGCGCCGCGTCCGGTGCTGCTCGGCAACGCTCGCCGCGATGTCTGGTCGGACCCTAACGGCGCATTCCGCGCGGCGGAAGCGGCGAGCGCAGCCTATGAACTCTATGGGTCGAAAGGTCTGGACCAGCAGCGGCTCGACAAGTTCAATCCGCAAGCGGATCTTTCCTTCTGGATACGCCCTGGCACGCACGGCGTCGTCAAGGAAGACTGGCCGGCGTTTCTCGAATTTCTCGACGCGCATTTCGGGCGCGGCGAAAGCTGACACCGCCGCTCAGGCGTAACGCCGCCCGCCGCCCGTCATCGCGCCCAGCAGTCCGAATACGAAAGACAGCGCGCCCCATATGACGGCGAAACCTCCGCCCGCATATGCCGCGCCGTCCAAAGTCGCCGGAACCGCCGGCCTGAATTCCGTCGCGACAGATTCGGCGATGTCGCGAATGACCGGATTGTCCGCCGCGCCGCGCGCCACCAGAAGCGGCCTAACATAAGGGCCTGCGGCTTTCAGCTCGCCGAGATGCGCGAGCAGGATCTCGTAGCGTTCGATGGTCGTCGCATAACCGCCGCACAGCGCGTCGAGAAGGCCCGTCGCCGACGCGCATTCCGCAAGCGCGCTTTCGCGCGTGTAGCCGTAGCGTCCGACGTCGGCGTCGAACTGCTCGACGATCGGTTTCAACTCGTCGACGCGCCCTGCGAGGTTCTGCATATATTGAAGGGTAAAGCCCGGCGCCTGCGACCCGAGGCCGGCGCCGGCAAGGCCGAGAACCACTGCGAGAAATCGCCCGATCATGTCGCCATCCCCATGGTTCGCCCGCTTTGCGCGAGCAAAACAACCCCGACCGGAGCATCGCCTAACGAGGCTGGAAAATCCAGCGCGGGGGCAGGCGACGGTTCTCTTACGGGCGGGGGCGACTGCGCCGTCGGGCGAGGAAGAAGGCGGCGACGCCTGTCAGCATGAACGGCAAGGCGCCGGGAAGCGGCACTTCGGCAGGCGGGTCGACAGGCGGATAAAACGGCGGGTCGCCGGGATCACCGGGACCGGTGGGGTCGCCCGAATCGGGGCCGAGGAAGCCGGGTCCCCCGAGCAGCAGATAGGATCCGAGCGCGGAGCCGCCTGGGACGGTCGGCGCTCCGAGGCCGTCGCCGCCGTGCGCGGCGAGTTCCGGCGCGTCATCCTCCGGCGCCGGAGCGAAAAAGTCTGGCGCCCTAGACGGCGCTTCGCCGCCGGCCAAGGCTTCGTCGGCGATGGCCCGAACCATCGCCTGACGCAGCGGCGTGCACAGTCGGCCGCGTCGCGCCGGCTTTTTCTCGCAGGGCGCTTCGGCCTTTTCGCCCGGCCCCCCGCCCGCAAAATCGCACGCCCAGACCGGGTCGGCATGATTAAGATCAATAGACGAGGCGGCGACCCTGTGGTCAGGAGGCGAATATCCGGCGCGGGCCCCGTCGGAGAGCCCCATCAGAAACGCCATGAGCGCGCCGAAAACCGTCGCAAAAAGAAACACTATCAGGGCGATGGAGAGCCGTTGGCGGGGCATTTCGGCAAACGCAGGAAGCTTCGCCGGGGTATTCTTCAAATTTCGCGCCGCGAATTAGGGATTTGTTAACTGCGCAACCGCCTGGGGGGCTGACAAGCCCCCCTCGGCGCCCTATATTCCGTTCCAAACGCTATCGAGCTTTTCGAAAGCGGGCCCCGCGGGGCCCGCTTTTTCGTTACGGAGCCCCTTCTGCAGCCGATCGAGAAAAAGATCGCCGACCTCATCGAGCCCGTCGTCGCCGCGACGGGCTTCGAAATGGTGCGCGTGCGCCTCACCGGCCGCAAGGAGCTGACATTGCAGGTGATGGCGGAGCGTCCGGACAAAACGATGAGCGCGGAGGATTGCGCGCAGCTGTCGCGGGCGCTGTCGCCGGTGCTTGAGGAAGCCGATCCGATTTCCGGCGCCTATCGTCTGGAAGTGTCGTCGCCGGGCATCGACCGCCCGCTGACGCGGCTGAAGGATTTCGAAGACTGGCAGGGCTATGAGGCGAAGCTCGAACTCGATCGCATGGTCGAGAACAGGAAGCGGTTCGCTGGCGTTCTCGCCGGGGTCGAGGGCGACAAGGTCTGCCTCGACATTGATGGCGAGGAAGAAACCGCTCTCATACCTTTCGAATGGATCGCCAACGCCAAGCTTGTCCTCACCGACGCGCTTATCCGCGAAAGTTTGAACGCGGCCAAGCAGGCCGCAAAGGAGAACGAACATGAAAACGTCAATGGAGACATGCAATGAACGCGGTTAGCGCGAACAGGCTGGAGCTCATCCAGATCGCCGATGCGGTGGCGCGGGAGAAATCGATCGACCGCTCGCTCGTAATCGAGGCGATGGAGGACGCGCTCGCCCGCGCTGCGCGCTCGCGTTACGGCCATGAGACCAACGTCAAGGCGGAGATCAATCCGAAAACCGGCGAAACGCGATTGTGGCGTCTTCTCGAAGTCGTGGAGACGGTCGAGGACGACCACACCCATATTTCGCTGAAGGAAGCCCAGCACAAGAATCCGGCGGCGAAGATCGGCGACTTTATTTCCGAGCCGCTGCCGCCTTTCGATTACGGGCGCGTTTCGGCGATGGCGGCGAAGCAAGTCATCACTCAGAAAGTGCGCGAGGCCGAGCGTGATCGTCAGTATGAAGACTTCAAGGATCGCATGGGCGAGATCGTCAACGGTATCGTCAAGCGCGTCGAATACGGCCATGTGATCGTCGATCTCGGCAAGGCCGAGGCGGTGATCCGGCGCGACCAGCAGTTGCCGCGCGAGGCCTATCGCAACGGCGACCGGGTGCGGGCCTTCATCATGGATGTCCGTCGCGAGCCGCGCGGGCCGCAGATTTTCCTCTCCCGCTCGCATCCGCAGTTCATGGCCAAGCTGTTCGAGCAGGAAGTGCCGGAAGTCTACGACGGCGTCATCCAGATCAAGGCCGTCGCCCGCGATCCGGGCAGTCGCGCCAAGATCGGCGTGTGGTCGAAAGACAGCGCTATCGATCCGGTCGGCGCCTGCGTCGGCATGCGCGGCAGCCGCGTCCAGGCGGTCGTCAACGAACTCGGCGGCGAGAAGATCGACATCGTGCCGTGGAACGAGAACCAGGCGACTTTCGTCGTCAACGCGCTTGCTCCGGCCGAAGTCTCCAAGGTCGTGCTCGACGAGGAAACCGACCGCATCGAGGTCGTGGTGCCGGAAGAACAGCTGTCGCTCGCCATCGGCCGGCGCGGCCAGAATGTGCGCCTCGCCTCGCAGCTCACCGGCTTCGAGATCGACATCATGACCGAAGAAGAAGAGTCGAAGAAGCGGCAGGAAGAATTCCGCGTGCGTTCGGAACTGTTTATGCAGGCCCTCGACGTCGACGACATGATGGCCGGCCTGCTGGTGTCCGAGGGTTTCGGCAAGATCGAGGAGATCGCCTTTGTCGATCTCGACGAGCTGACTGACATCGAAGGCCTCGACGAGGAGACCGCGCAGGAACTTCAGGCGCGCGCCAACGATTACCTCGCTGAAGAAGCCAAGAAACTCGACGCGCGCCGCATCGAACTTGGCGTCGAGGACGCGCTGACCGAAATGGAAGGCCTCGATCTCAAGATGATCGTCACGCTCGGCGAGAATGAAATCAAATCCGTTGAGGATCTCGCGGGTTGCGCCACCGACGATCTGACCGGCTGGACCGAGCGGGTCGACGGCGAGAGAAAGCACTATGACGGCATCCTTGAGCGATACAAGATTTCGCCCGAAGACGCAGAAAACCTGATCATGCGCGCGCGCGTCATGGCGGGTTGGGTCAACGAGGAGGATCTCGTCGCGGCCGAGGAGCCGGCGGAAGGGGAGGTCGCGGCTGAACCGAGCGCATGATCTTTCCGGGCGCCATCCCGCGCGGACTTGCATCGCCACCGGCGTAGAAGGAACGCCGGAGACGCTCGTACGGTTTGTGCTCGATCCCGAAGGCAGGGTGACGCCGGATCTTGCGGCGAAACTGCCCGGTCGCGGCGCTTGGGTTGCGGCCAGCCGGGATGCGGTGGAGAAGGCGGCGGCGAAGGGGCTTTTCGCCCGCGCTTTCAAGGCGCCGGCGAAGCTTCCTGACGCCGTTGGACCCGAGGGGTTCGCCGACGTCGTGGAGGCCGGGCTTGAGGCGCGTGCGTTGGCGGCGCTCGGGCTTGCGCGGCGGGCGGGCAAGGCGGTCGCCGGTTTCGACCAGGCGCGCGATGCGCTGAAAAGCCGGCGCGCTGCAGCGTTGCTGACCGCCCTTGAGGCGGGCGCCGACGGCGCCGGCAAACTGCAGAGCCTCGCCGGGGAGGCGCTGGTGATCGAAGCTTTCAGCGTTGCTGCGCAGTCGGCGGCGCTCGGCAAGGAAGGCGTCGTGCACGCGGTGTTGATCGCCGGTCCGGAGGCGGACCGGGTTTTGCGCGAGGCGCGCAGGCTTAACGGTTTTAGGCGGGTGTTCAAGGAACGCGCGCCAGCCCCGATGGAAGCGGGGAGCGGATAAAGCGCATCGTTGCAAGCGCAACGGTGGACCACAGCCGTGTTGGGCGGTATGTCCATGGCGGCTTTTGCGGGACGGAGCGAGTTCCGGTCCAAAAGTCCGCCGCCACAAGGCGGCGAAACGGAGAGTTGATGAGCGACGACGTCGAAACGAAATCCGATTCCGGCTCGAAACCCGGCCGCAAGCCTCTGTCGCTGCGGCGGACCGAGACGGGCGCCGTGAAGCAGAGCTTCTCGCATGGCCGCACCAAGACGGTGGTCGTGGAGACGAAGAAGCGTCGCGTCGCGGTTCCCGGCAAGGATGCGGAAACCAGGCCGCTCGAGAAGAAGAGCGCGGCCGCTCCGGAGCCTGAGGCGAAAGAAGCGCCGTCCAAGGAAGCCGAGGACAAGCGTCAGGGCGCCGTCCTCAGGACCTTGTCGGAAGAAGAAAAACAGGCCCGCGCCGCCGCCCTCGTGCAGGCGCGCAAGGAAGAAGAGGTTCGCCGCAAGCGAGAAGAAACCGAGCGCGTCGAACGCGAGGCGCGCGAGGCCGAGGAGCTGAAGAAGCTCGAAGCTGACCGCCAGCGTACGGCTGAAGAAGACGAACGGCGCGCCCGAGAAGCTGAAGCGCGTCGCCGCGCCGAGGAAGAAGCTCGCATCGCGCTTGAGGCCGAGGAGGCCGAGCGGCGTCGCCGGCAGGGCGCAAAAGCCGACGCCCGCAACCGCGGCGAGCAAGATCGCGAGGCCGCGGTGAAGATCACCGCCGACGCCGACAATCCGCTGGCTCAGCTCGGCGGCCGCCTCAAGACCAAGCGTGTCCAGCTGGATGACGACAAGGAAGCGGCGCGCGCGAAAAGGAAGCCTACGGACGACCGCCGCGACGCCGTAAAGGCTAAAGAGAAGGACGAACCGCGTCGGCGCACCGGCAAGCTGACAATCGCCAATCTGATGGAGGATGGCGACCGTCAACGCTCGCTCGCCTCGGTCAAGCGCGCCCGCGAACGCGAGAAGCTCGCCCGCCAGCAGCGCGGCTCGGGCCAGGCGATCGTGCGCGAAGTCGTCATCCCTGAAACCATTACTGTGCAGGAACTCGCCCAACGCATGTCG
The DNA here is from genome assembly GCA_036337175.1 of Pseudomonadota bacterium. GTDB lineage: Bacteria > Pseudomonadota > Alphaproteobacteria > Caulobacterales > Parvularculaceae > Amphiplicatus. Next base: position 88,474 of record JAYZEQ010000002.1, on the reverse strand, counting down.
ATGCGCGCCGTCGATCTTGTTAAAGAGCTGATGAAGCAGGGTCAGATGGTGACGGCGAACGCCACGCTCGACGCCGACACGGCTCAACTCATCGTCGAAGATCTCGGCCACACGCCGAAACGCGTTTCGGAATCCGATGTCGAGGAAGGTTTGTTCTCGGCGGCTGACGCGCCGGAAGATCTCAAGCCGCGTCCGCCGGTCGTCACGATCATGGGCCACGTCGACCACGGCAAGACGTCGCTTCTTGATGCGCTGCGCCACACGGATGTGGTCTCCGGCGAAGCCGGCGGCATCACCCAGCATATCGGCGCCTATCAGGTCGAACTTGACGGCGGCCGCAAGGTGACCTTCCTCGATACGCCGGGGCATGCGGCGTTTACGGCGATGCGCGCCCGCGGGGCCAAGGTGACGGATATCGTCATCATCGTCGTCGCTGCGGACGATTCAATCATGCCGCAGACCGTCGAGGCGATTAATCACGCGAAAGCGGCGGGCGTGCCGATCATCATCGCCATCAACAAGATCGACAAGCCGCAAGCCAATCCGACGAAGGTCCGCACAGATCTGCTGCAACATGAGATTCAGGTCGAATCGCTCGGCGGCGACGTGCAGGACATCGAAGTCTCGGCCCTGAAGAAAACCAACCTCGACGGGCTTTTGGAGGCGATTCTTCTGCAGGCGGAGCTTCTCGACCTCAAGGCCAACCCGGACCGCCCGGCGGAAGGGTCCGTCGTTGAGGCGAGACTCGACAAGGGGCGCGGTTCGGTCGCGACCTTCCTTGTTCAAAAAGGCTCCCTGAAGCGAGGCGACATCGTCGTCGTCGGCTCGGAATGGGGCCGCGTGCGCGCCCTCGCCGATGATCGCGGCCAGCAGGCGCAGTCCGCCGCCCCCTCAGATCCGGTCGAGGTCCTCGGCCTCAATGGCGTGCCGGAGCCGGGCGACCAGTTCGCCGTCGTCGAGAGCGAGGCGCGCGCCAGGGAGGTGGCCGATTTCCGCGCTCGCAAGAAGCGTGAGAAGGCTTCGGCGAAGTCCGCCGGCTCTTCGCTCGAGCAGATGATGGCGCAGTTGCGAGACGCCGAGATCAAGGAGCTTCCGATCGTCATCAAAGGCGATGTGCAGGGTTCCGTCGAGGCTATCGTTGGCGCGCTCGAAAAGCTCTCGACGAACGAAGTGCGCGTGCGCGTACTGCACACCGGAGTCGGGGGCGTATCGGAGAGCGACGTCATTCTCGCCGGCGCTTCCAGCGCGCCGGTGCTCGGCTTTAATGTGCGCGCCAACAAGGACGCGCGCGAAGCCGCGGAGCGGCAGGGCGTTGAGATTCGCTATTATTCGGTGATCTACGACCTCATCGACGATATCAAGGGCGTGCTCTCCGGCATGCTCGATCCGGAGCTTCGCGAGACTTTCCTCGGCAACGCGGAAGTTCTCGAGGTGTTCAACATCACCAAGATCGGAAAGGTTGCTGGCTGTCGCGTCACCGAAGGCACCGTGCGGCGCGGCGCGAAAGTGCGCTTGATCCGCGACAACACCGTCATTCACGAAGGCGAGCTCTCGCAGCTCAAGCGCTTCAAGGACGACGTGCAGGAAGTTCCGGTCGGTCAGGAATGCGGCATGAGCTTCGCCAACTATGACGACCTCAAGGCCGGCGACGTCATCGAGTGTTTCTCGGTGGAGAAGGTGACGCGGACGCTGTAGCGCCTGAACGGATTTTTCGATGATCCTCGCGTCTGGAGATGGTAGGCGCAAAACACAGGTCTATTCCGCCTCAGTTGAAAAGTGGCGCACGAGATAAGCGCGGATCTGCGCGCGGATTTCCGCGTCCGGCTCGGCCATGCCCTGTTTTTGGACCATCCAGTCGAGCAGTTCGTCCCAGCGTTCCGGCGTCGGGCGCTGCTGCATGACGATGCGCAGGCTGTGGCACGCCGAACAATAGGCGGCCACAAGATCGTATCCATCCGTTTGCGGAAGTCCGCCGAAAGGGTCCGCAGGGTTAAAGGAGACTCCCGTGCCGGCGGCGTCAAAAGACGCAGCGGGATCGAGCGCAAAGTAGGTCGGATAGAAATCTACTTCAGGAGGCGCGTCGATTGGCGACGGCGCAACATGTTGTGCGGGCTCGGTTGTGGCGGGACGCGGCGCGCGGACGGAAAAGAACCCGGCGGCAAGCAACGCCGGAACCGACGCGAAGAGCAGAACGGAGACGGCGGGCGGGCGCATCAGACGGCGAAAATCCCGATCCGGTGCTGCATGTTGTTGAGGTAGCCCTTCGGATTCCATCCCGGCGGCGTAGGCGGCTGCATGACGCCCGCCGCGTCCGTCGCCCGCGCCCAGATCTCGTAATAGCCTTTCTCGGGCGAGGTCAGCGTCGCGCGCCAGCGCTGCGAGGCGTATTTGTTCGTAGGCGAATCAAGCGCGACTTCTTGCCATGTAGCGCCGAAATCCGCTGAGATATGCATCGCTGCGACCGGCGTCTCGCCTGACCAGGCGTGGCCGCGAACCTCGAACGGCGCCCTGCTTTTCCTCTCGGCGCCGGTCGCGGGAAACGTAATGAGAGACTTCACCGGCATGGACGTGATGATTTCCATGTCGGAATCTGAAACCTTCGCGCCCGGAGGCACGGGGTGTGTCGGCATGCGATAGGCGTCTCCGCCCATTTTTTCACCGTCATGGACGCGGTCGCGCACCCAGATGCGGGTCAGCCATTTCTGCGAGCATGAGCCCGGCCAGCCGGGAACGACAAGCCGCAGGGGATAGCCGTTCTGCGGCGGCAAAGGCGCGCCGTTGAGAGCCCAAGCGATCAGGGTGTGCGGCTCCAGGGCTTTTTCTATGGGAACGCCGCGCGAAATCGGGTGTTTGGCCGGATCGCCCGACAGATGGCGGTCGGCGCCGTAATGGCCTGTGTAAACGGCGCCCGGCTTGACGCCGGCGGCGTCAAGGACGTCTGCAAGCCGGACTCCCGTCCAGACGCCGAAACCGACGGCGCCGAACGTCCACTGATTGCCGGACGCGGCCGGTCGGTAGAATTTTCGTCCGTTCCCGCCGCATTCGACCGGCAGATGAAGCGTTACGGTTTCGAAGTCATGTTTCAGGTCCGCAATGGACAGATCGAACGGGTGCGCGACCTCGCCGTCGATCTTAAGCCGCCAGTCCTCATCCGCGACGTCGCCGATGTCGGGCGGCAGACCGTTGTTGCGTACAAAGAACCGCTCCGCCGGCGTCGCGTCGTCATCGAGAAGATGCGGCGGCGTTTCCATATTGAGAGGCCGGTCGCCCAGGAGCGTCAGCCCCGTCTTGCCGGGAACTCCGGCGGAACCTTGCAGTAACAGGACGGGGACGAAGCCCGCTGGCGCGGATTGCGCAAAGACGACCGGCGCGCCGAGCGCCGCCCCGAACCCCGCCGCTCCCGCCGCTTTCAGAATGTTGCGGCGGGTGGCGCTATGCGGAGCTTGTGACCGCCTATTGTGTTTCACTTCGCCTCAGTGCTGTTGCGACGCTTTAATTCGCCGCTTGCGCGGCCTAGATTGCTGACCATGGCTAAACGAATTTCCCAAAACAAGGGTCCCTCGCAACGTCAGCTCCGCGCCGGCGAGCTGATCCGCCACGCCCTCGTCGAGATCTTCCAGCGGGAAGACCTGCGCGATCCGGCTCTCGCCGGCGTGTCGGTCACGGTCAGCGAGGTGCGTGCGAGTCCTGATCTCAAACAGGCGACGGCGTTCATCACGCCCCTCGGGGGCGGTCATCAGACGGAGGTCGTTGCGGCGCTCAATCGTTGCGCGCCGCATCTGCGCCATCTGCTGGGGCGCAGGATAGATATGAAATTCACGCCTGCGCTGAAATTTCTCGGCGACGATAGCTTCGCTGAAGCGCGGCGAATTGACGAGTTGCTGGCGAGCCCGGCGGTGGCGCGCGATCTTGGTAAAGACGACTGAATGCCGGGCTTGATCGCATGGCGCAAGGCGCGCGGGGAAGATGCGGCTATTCTCTCGCGGTGGGACTCCGACCCTGCAGTCATCGCGTCCAACCCCAACGATGCTGGCCGCACCGACTGGGCGGCAGAGATCGCGCTCAATTCGCCGTATCAGGACATTCTGATTTTCGAAGAAGAAGGACGGCCGGTCGGCGTCATCTGCGATATCGATCCGGCGCTTGAGGAAAGCCATTACTGGGGAAAGTGCGAAGAGGGCCTTAGGGCGTTCGACATCTGGATCGGCGAGGCGAGAGATCGCGGCCGCGGGGTCGGGACAGAGATGATGCGCCTCGCGCTGGCCCGCGCTTTCGCCGAGCCCGCCATCAAGGCGGCGATCATCGACCCGCTCGCCTCTAATCTCCGGGCTGTTCGGTTCTACGAACGTATCGGCTTCCGTCCGGTCGAACGGCGATGGTTCGGGCGGGACGATTGTCTTGTTATGCGCCTAGACCGACCTGCTTGACGCGGCCGCCCGAGACTGATTGAAGGCGCTTCTTTGCAACTGGCCTCCGCCCGTTCGAGCCGGGCCCGGCCGTCACCACAGGCGATCATGGGAAAGCGCAAACTGAAAGGCCGGCCCGTGTCCGGCTGGCTAATCCTCGACAAGGCGTATGATGTAGGTTCTACTGAGGCCGTCTCGAAGGCGAAATGGTTGTTTCAGGCGCAGAAGGCGGGCCATGCCGGCACGCTCGATCCCTTGGCGACCGGAGTGCTGCCGATCGCTTTCGGCGAGGCGACCAAGACCGTCCCCTACATCATGGCTGCTGAGAAGCGCTATCGGTTCACCGCGCGTTGGGGTGCGTCGACGACGACGGACGATACGGAAGGTTCTGTGATCGCAACCTCGGATCATCGTCCGGCGGCGGCGGAAATCGAGGCGGTTCTCGACCGTTTCACAGGCGAAATCGAGCAGATGCCGCCGCAGTTTTCCGCCGTCAAAGTCGGCGGCGAGAGGGCCTACGATCTCGCCAGGGAAGGGCAGACGGTCGATCTCGCGCCGCGCCTCATCGATATTCATGAACTGCGCCTTATCGAAACGCCTGATCGCGACCACGCCGTGCTTGAAGCGGTCACCGGCAAGGGCGCGTATGTGCGCGCCCTCGTTCGCGACATGGCGAAGGCGCTAGGGACCGAAGGCCATGTTTCCGCTCTGCGCCGGCTCGCCGTCGGTCCTTTCCGCGCCGAGGACGGCGTCACCATCGCCAGCCTTGAAGCGGTCGAGACGCCCGAACAGCGGGACGCCGCGCTCCTGCCGGTCGATGCGGCGCTTTCTGGTCTGCCGCAAACCACAGTTGCTGGCCCCGAAGCGGAAAAGCTCCGCCGCGGCCAGCCGGCGATCATTTCCCCGGCCGCCGCCAAGGGCGTGCGCGGCGGCGGAGCGGGAACGGTGCCCGCGGTGCTGGCTTCCATGCACGGTGAGGCAGTGGCCATTTGCGAGCTCGACGGGCTGAAGCTTAAGCCCTTGAGAGTATTTAATCTTTAGCCGCGCGGATTGGGCGCAGGCCGGCCTGAAGGCTCGGCTTGCGCCGGCTCTGACGATCCGCCATAAGACGCGATCTTTCGACCCTGCTGGACGGCGTCCCGGCAGGGCCGGCATATTCCCGACGCCGCGGAGACGAAGATATGTCGATTACGCAAGAGCGTAAGGCCAAGCTCATCAAGGAATACGCGACAAAAGCTGGCGACACCGGTTCGCCAGAAGTGCAGGTCGCGATTCTTTCAGAGCGCATCGCCAACCTCACCGAGCATTTCAAGGACCATAAGAAAGACAACCATTCACGTCGTGGGTTGCTGAAGCTGGTGTCGCAGCGCCGTCGCCTGCTCGACTATGTGAAGAACAGCGACGAAGCGCGCTATCAGACGCTGATCGAGCGGCTTGGCCTGCGCCGTTAATCGGCGTTTCGTTTTGCGGGGCGCCGCCCTCTGGTCGGCGGTTCCGCAGAGCGACGTTGCAGGGAGCAACTGAAATGAAATTTTCCGGCGTATCTGCGGTGGTCACCGGCGGCGCATCGGGTCTCGGCGCAGCGACTGCCGAAGCGTTGAGCGCCGAAGGCGCGCATGTCGCCGTCTGGGACATGAACAGCGAGAAGGGCGAGGCGTTGGCGGCGAAAATCGGCGGGGTTTTCTCGACGGTCAACGTCGCCGACGAAGCGAGCGTCAAGGCGGCGCTCGGAGCGACCATCGACGCCAACGGCGCGCCGCGCATCCTCGTCAACTGCGCCGGCATCGGCGTCGCCGCGAAAACCGTCGGCAAGGAAGGCGCACACAAACTCGATCTGTACAAGAAAGTAATCGACGTCAATCTCGTCGGCACCTTCAATTGCATCCGCCTCGTCGCCGAACAGATGGACAAACTCGATCCGTTTACGGACGGAGAGCGTGGCGTCATCATCAACACGGCGTCCGTGGCGGCTTTTGAAGGTCAGATCGGCCAGGCGGCTTATTCGGCGTCAAAAGGCGGGGTGGTCGCCATGACGCTGCCGATCGCCCGCGATCTGATGAACGCCGGAATCAGGTGCAACACGATCGCGCCGGGGATTTTCTGGACGCCGATGATGGCCGGGATGGACCAGAAGGTTCAGGATGCGCTCGCCGCCATGGTGCCTTTTCCGAAAAGGCTCGGCAAACCCGAAGAATTCGCGTCTATGGCATTGGAAATTTGCCGAAACGTGATGCTCAACGGCGCCGTCATAAGACTCGACGGTGCCATCAGAATGCAGCCGCGATAATTTTTCGCGCCGCCCAAAGGGCGGCGCAAGTTTTTCGGCTGCTGTCCGACGCGCGTTGCGGAATCCGCCGCTCCGCGCCTTACGAAGAAAGAAGAAACGATGTTTCAAATCACTAAAAAATCGATCGAATGGGGCGGGCGCACGCTCACCCTCGAAACCGGGCGCGTGGCGCGTCAGGCGGACGGCGCCGTGCTTGCTACCTATGGCGACACGACAGTGCTTGCGGCGGTCGTAGGCGCCAAGGAAGCCGATCCGAAGTTCGATTTCTTTCCGCTTACGGTTCATTATCAGGAAAAATTCTACGCCTCAGGCCGCGTTCCCGGCGGCTATTTCAAACGCGAAGGCCGTCCGACAGAAAAGGAGACGCTGACTTCGCGGCTTATCGATCGTCCGATCCGTCCGCTGTTCGCCAAGGGCTTCAAAAACGAAGTGCAGGTGATCGCGACGGTACTGTCGCACGATCTCGAAAACGACCCTGACGTCGTGGCGATGATCGCCACTTCTGCGGCGCTCACCATTTCCGGCATCCCGTTCCTCGGACCGATTGGCGCGGCGCGGGTCGGCTATATCGATGGTCAGTACGTGCTCAATCCGACGCTCGACCAGATGCCCGAGACGAAGCTGGATCTCGTCATGGCGGGCACGGCGACGGCGGTGATGATGGTGGAATCGGAAGCCAAGGAACTTTCGGAAGACGTCATGCTGGGCGCCGTTGTGTTCGGTCATAACGCCGCCAAGGAAGCCATCAACTTCATCATCGACTTCGCCGAGGAGAGCGCCAAGGAGCCTTGGAGTTTCGAGACCCCGGATCATTCGGCGCTCGCCAAGGAACTTCGCGCGCTGGTGCAGGATGATCTTCGCGCGGCCTATCAGGAGCAGAAGAAGCAGGCGCGCCAGGAGAAGATCGCCGCCGCCAAAGCGAAAGCGGTCGAGGCTTTCTGCAAGGAGGGCGACGAGACCTCGCCGTCGAAAGTCGTCGTTGGCTCTCTCTTCAAGGAAGTCGAGGCGGACATCGTTCGCGGCGACATCATCGACACTGGCAAGCGCATCGACGGGCGCGACACCAAAACGGTCCGTCCCATCGTCGCGCAGGCGGGAGTGCTTCCGCGTACGCACGGTTCGGCGCTGTTCACCCGCGGCGAAACTCAGGCGCTGGTCGTCGCTACGCTTGGTACGGGCGAAGACGAGCAGTATATCGACTCGCTCGCCGGCACTTACAAAGAAACGTTCATGCTGCATTACAACTTTCCGCCCTATTCGGTCGGGGAGACGGGCCGCATGGGCGGGGCCGGCCGCCGCGAAATCGGCCATGGCAAGCTCGCCTGGCGCGCGCTGAAAGCGGTGATTCCCTCGCAGGAGTCCTTCCCTTATGTTATCCGCCTCGTTTCGGAAATCACCGAATCAAACGGCTCGTCGTCGATGGCGACCGTCTGCGGATCGTCGCTGGCGCTGATGGATGCAGGCGTGCCCGTGACGCGCCCCGTCGCGGGCATCGCGATGGGCCTCATCCTTGAAGGCGGGAAGTTTCAGGTTCTGTCTGATATTCTCGGCGACGAGGATCACCTCGGCGACATGGACTTCAAGGTCGCGGGCACCGACCAGGGCGTCACGTCGCTGCAGATGGACATCAAGGTCGCCGGCATCACCGAAGAAATTATGAAGGTCGCGCTCGCACAGGCGAAAGACGGTCGCATGCACATTCTCGGGGAGATGTCGAAAGCTCTCGATCATGCGCGCGGCGAACTCGGCGAGTATGCGCCGCGCATCGAGACGATGCAGATCCCAACCGACAAGATCCGCGAAGTCATTGGGTCTGGCGGCAAGGTGATTCGTGAAATCGTCGAGAAGACAGGCGCTAAGGTCGATATCAACGATGACGGCCTGATCAAGATCGCGTCTTCCGACAAGGCCAAGATCGAAGCCGCGCACAAGTGGATTCATTCGATCGTCGCCGAGCCGGAAGTGGGGCAGATCTACAAGGGCAAGGTCGTCAAGACGATGGACTTCGGCGCTTTCGTCAATTTCTTCGGCGCGCGCGACGGACTTGTCCACATTTCGCAGCTGTCGAATGGGCGCCCCGAAAAGACGACCGACGTGGTCAAGGAAGGCGACGAAGTTTATGTCAAGCTTCTTGGTTTCGACGACCGCGGCAAGGTGCGTCTGTCGATGAAAATCGTCGACCAGCAAACCGGCAAGGAACTCGAAAAGGCCGCTGAATAGGCACGCACGCGATCAACAAACGCAAAAGCCCCGACTCCGGTCGGGGCTTTTTTATTTTCGAGGCGCTGACGTCGATTGAAACGCCGCGAGGCCGTTGCGTCAATTATCGAGGGTCAAAACAACAACGGTTCCCTTGTCGACTTCGACCTTGGCTTCGTCGAACCGGGGCTTTCTCAGCTTCGGCTTGACGCCGTTGGAAAAGGCGTAAGGCTCCTTCGGCTTGCCGAGGATGCCGCCGCGGTTGAGGCGGCCATCGCCGTTTTCGTCGTAATAGGCGACGAATGCATAAGAACCGGGCTGCAGATCCCTCAGAGGGACCACCGCCACGCCGTCTTCGCCGATATGCGCTTCGTGTTTTGCGGCGGCGTGTTCGAGGAAGGCGGCTTCGTCATCGTATACGGAGAGACGGACAGCGCCGCCCGGCTTTGCAAAACCAGCCGACACAGCCAGCACGACCCCTTCTGGATCCGCATAACGCGCGAACGCGTCCGGCGCGGAAACGCTATCCGCAAGCGCGGCTCCGGCGGCGATCGCGACTAGCCCTGAGGCGAAGGCGAGTGCTCTATGCAACATGACATTAACCTGCGGTCTGGCGCCGCTTTCTGCGAGGCTCTTAGATTACGCTTCAAATCATTGATTCAACTTAAAAGTGGTCATTTTCTGGTGACCGATGCGTGATCATGCCAAGGAGTGTTACGGAAGGGCCACGCCAGCGCTCATGAAACCAGCGAACTTAGGCGCGCCCCAAGCGTAATGGCGCTCAAGGGTTTTTATAGAAAAGCCAGCTTTTTCAATTAGTTGCGCGGGGTCCCGGTTCAAATGGCACCCGCCTGCGATCCGCCCCCAGACGCCGTTAAGCTGGTCCTGCCATTTGGCGACGCCCGGATCCGGGGCGCGGCCGTGCTCGAGGAAGATCAACCTCCCGCCTGGCTTCAGGACCCGCCTCATGCCGGCGAGGGCCCGCGCGACATCCGGGATCGTGCAAAGGGTGAAGGTGACGAGCACGGTGTCCACGGACGCCGCGTCGAGCGGGATTTCCTCGCCAGGAAGTTCCAGCCACTCGACCGGAAACGAAAGGCCTGCCACCCGCCGCGCAGCCCTGCGGCGCATCGCCGGAGAGGGTTCAAGGGCGTAGAGGCGCCTGATCGCGCCGGCGTCGTAGAAAGGCGCGTTGCGGGCGGAGCCGAAGCCTATTTCGAGAACGTCGCCGCTGGCTTTCGGAACAACGGCGGCGCGCTCGCGGCTGACCGCCTTCATGCCGCAGGCGAAATCGACAATCATCGGCTCGAGGTGATCGGCGTAAAATCCCATGGCGGATTCTCCGACTGGCCGTTCAATCTAAGGCGGATCGCTTTCCGATTAAACCGGAACGGCAGGCGGCTTTCGCCGGCGTACGAGCAATTTTGCAACGCCGATGAATGCAAGCCCGCCGCCTGCAAACAGCGCGAGCAGAACGCCGAGATTGATCAGCACCCGGCCATAACCGATGTTCGTTACATCGAGAAACGGATAGGGGTAAAACCCGTCTACTGCGCCACGGATTAGAGCGTATGCTCCGTAGGCGGCGGGATAGAGAAGCCAGCGCGCTGCGTGTCTCGCCTTCAATCCCTCCTTGGCCGTAAACGCCGTCCAATCGATGAGGCAGAGGGTGGGGATCGCGTAGTGCAGCAACTGGTCGGCGACGCGCTGCCACCCTTGCGGATCCCATGTATGGCGAAGGATCAGGAAATAGACCGCGCCGACCACGGAAATGTAGAGCGTCAGCGCCGTTCGAACAGTCGCCCGCTTGAAGAAGCCTGCGACGCCGGATGCGCCCGGCGCGGCGGCGAAGGTCATCGACAGGGCGACAAGGATGTTGGTGAGAATTGTGAAGTAACTGAAGAAGTTCAGCGCGGACAGGGCCGCGCCGGGAGGGGCGGGGTTGGAAATCATGAGATAAAACTGAAGGCTGAGGGCGAACCAGCCGACAGCCGCCACGCCGGCGCGCCAAATCGTTGCGCTCATTGACCCTAACGCCTCCCCGCCGTCATGATGGCCCACGCCGCGCGGTGATCATCCGCGAAATTCGTCCCTGCTTCGGCCTCTGCAATAAATCAGGAGACACGTCGTGCGCCAGCTCGCTCCTCTCATCGCCGCCATGCTTTGCGCCGCCTGTGGAAAGGCAGCTGACGCCCCGGCGGCCGCAACGGCCGCCGATGCATCGCCGTCGCATGGCAGGGTTGCCGAAGACGCGCTGATGAACAAGGTCTGGATCCTCGCCGACGACGACGGCCGGCCGGGGGTCATGCGTGTTTTCCTGTCTGACGGCGTGCTTATCCAGGATTCCTGCTGGGAAACCTATCGCCTGTCCGACTGGCGCCGGACAGGCGAGAATGCGCTCGCCTGGAGCGAAGACGGCGTGGAGATAGAGGCGAAAATCGACACCCTTTCCGCCAATGCGCTGACCCTGCGGCTGCGTCTCCGATCGGAGGAAAAGGTGGAGCGGTACAGGGTCGCGGTTTCCCCTTATGTCTGCCCTGATATGCCGCGGTAGGCATTCAGAGGGGCGGCGAGCCCGTGCAGGGCGGCTCGCTGTTGCCGTAAACCGTCCGGCCGTTGGTAAAGATCTTGCTTTACGGCCTGAGAGGGTTTCAATCGTTAAAAGGCGGTCAGGGGGCCTTGTGGGGGCTGACGTTTTATTCATCGGCGTCGACGGACAGGATAACGCCGTCATCGACGCCCAGATAAAGGACGGATCGACGCCCGCCATGGCGGCGCTCGACAGACGTCTGTCGCGGCTCACCGTCGAGAACGATCCAGGCCTGGGGGACGGCTCTTTCTGGCCGTCGGCGGCGACAGGCGGCGGCCCGAGCGAGCACGGCCGCTACTTTCACCTGCATTTCGATCCTCAGACCTACGAAAACCGCTCATTCGATGAGGCCGCGGATTTCTATCGCGAGGCGTTCTGGGACAGTCTCGACGCCGAAGGACGGAAGGTAAGCGTCGTCGACTGGCCGCGTGGTCCGTTTCGAAGGGTGAAGAACGGCGTCGTGCTCGATAATTGGCTGCAGCATGATCCGTCCTCGCGAACGCGCAGCTATCCGGAAAATCTTTCGCGAGCCGTGATCGAACAATACGGCGCTGATCCTTTCGGCGTCGGCATGTTCGCGCATGTTCCAAAAACAAAAGAAGAGTTTCGATCGACTTTGGAGGCGTGCGTTTCCAGGGTCGAAATCAAAACGAAATATTGCCTCGATCAGTTGAAGAGAGAGCACTGGGACGTGTTCGCGCTGGCGTTCACCGAGCCGCACGATATAGCGCATTATTTCTATCATTTGTGCGACCCGGATCATCCGAAGTATGAGCGTGAGATCGCGGAATTTGTCGGACATCCTCTGCGTGCAATAGGATTGGCGGTCGACCGTGCGGTCGCTCGGCTGGTTGAGGCTACGCAAGACAGCAAGATCATGATGCTGAGCGGTCCCGGCGTGACGACGCTGGTGACGGCCAATGCTGTCATGGAGCAGATAGCGCGCCGCCTCGATCTTGGCGTCGAAGCCGAACGCTCTCCCGTCGAGAGCGCGCGGACTGCGTATCGTTCCGCGGTCCCTCTGAGCCTGCGTCGCGCGCTGTCGCCGATCAAAAGATTTATGCTGCGCGAGCCGCAGCACCCGGAGTTTCGCAATCGGCGTTTTTTCGCCGTCCTGCATTCGGATCAGTCGGGCTGCATTCGGATAAACCTCAAGGGACGCGAACGCAACGGGACTGTGTCGCCAGGGGAAGAGTATGATCGCGTTCTGCATGGGCTGATCGCAGATCTCGAAGAGATTCGAGACGCCGATAGCGGCGAGCCGATCGTGGAGAGCGTCGTGCGGTCCCGTGAAGTATACAAGGGCCCGGCGGCTGACGTTCTGCCCGACCTTTTCGTCAACTGGCGGCGCGCAAGGCCTTTTTATCGCATTACGTCACCCAAGATCGGCGTCATCGATATTCCGGGTCGCGACAGGACTGGCGATCACACTTCGCTCGGCTCCTTCTGGGCGGACCGGGATCTTCTTGCCGCGTTCGACCCGCGCGACGCGGTCAGGCCGCGGGTCGTCAGGGATGTCGTCATGGAGGCGGCGCGCTGTCCGCGCGTGCGCGGCAATACTCAAGAGGCTCGCCAGACGGCGCTCTGACAGCTTATTCCAGGCCGAGGATGACGCGATCAGGCGGCTTGTGGCCGTCGGCGAACATCTTGATGTTGATGATTACCCGTTCGCCCATCTCGATGCGGCTTTCGACCGTCGCCGAAGCCATGTGCGGCAGAAGCACGACATTAGGAGCCGCCATCAGCTTTGCGTTGGGTCTTGGCTCGCGTTCGAATACGTCGAGGCCGGCCCCGCCGAGTCGTCCGGCGGCGATCATGTCGGCGAGCGCTTCCTCGTCGATGATCTCTCCGCGTGAGACGTTCACCACATAAGCGTGCGACTGTAAAAGTTCGAGCCGGCGACGCGACAGAAGATGAAACGTGGCCGGCGTGTGCGGACAATTCACGGAGACGATATCCATATGCGCGAGCATCTGGTCGAGGCTCTCCCAGTACGTCGCCTCAAGTTCTTCCTCGACATGCGGATTGATCGGAGCGCGGTTATGATAATGAATCGAAATGCCGAACGCGCGAGCGCGGCGCGCGACCGCCTGACCGACGCGTCCGAGGCCGATAATGCCGAGTTTCTTGCCCCGCACGCGCCGCCCAAGCATCCATGTCGGGGACCAGCCGTGAAAAGATCCCTCCTCCAGCGCTCTCACTCCTTCGACGAGGCGCCGTGGCACGGCGAGGATGAGAGCCATCACCATGTCGGCCGCGTCTTCGGCGAGAACCGACGGCGTGTTGGTCACGGTGACGCCGCGCGCGTTAGCCGCCGCCACATCGATATGATCGACGCCCGCCCCAAAGTTCGCGACGAGCTTTAGACGGTCACCGGCGGCTTCGAAAAAGGCTGCATCGAGCCTGTCGCCCAGGGTCGGAGCCAGAACATCGGTCGTGCGGGCTGCTTCGAGCAGCGCCGTCGGGCTCATTGGCGTGTCTTCTGATCTCAATTTTGCGTCGAACAAGGCGCTGAGACGCGCCTCGACCGCCGAGGGAAGCTTACGCGTCAGGGTCACTTTCAGTCGTGCGGTCATCCGGGTCCGGCCACTTATCTGATGCTGGCGAGCATTCTGGGTTAACTGCGCGTTAACGGCTGTTTGAGATGCAGACGGTTTGTTAACCGGGTCCGCCACAATCCGTCGAGTCACCGTCATGCGCCGCCTGAAAACGGCCCTCGCCCTCAGCCTGCTCGGTTCGCTGTATTTGATGGCGCCGCCGGCGCGCGCGCAAGCGCCGGAGGCGCAGACGGGCTCGGCGGGAATCCGCACCGATACTCCTTCAGGCTATCCTGTGCCGCGGTTTGTGGGGCTGAAAAACGCCCGCACCTTCTGTCGGGCGGGCCCATCCTTCGATCACCCGGTGGTCATAACCTATTTGAAAGCTGGGACGCCGCTGCTTGTCGTTGCGGAGACCATTGATCACTGGCGCAAGGTCCGTGACATCGATGGCGCTGAATGCTGGGCGCACCAGACGACGTTGCGGGCGTCAAGCCATGTTATCGCCATTCAGGAAACGCTGCTTTATGCCCGCCCGGATGTCACGTCCGCGATAAAAGCGCGTCTCGCCCCCGGCGTAATGGCGCATATCGACCGTATCGATGGCGGTTGGACGAAAATCTCTGCCGATGGCAGCGCAGGATGGGCCGAAACGCGCCGTTTATGGGGCGTCCAAGGTCATATTGCCCCGCACAATTGACCGCCGGACGCAGCCCGACTACCAAGCGTTCAACATTTCGTCGATTTCCGGAAAATGACAGACAAATCAAGCTTTACGCGTGAAGAGCTTCTCGAATGCGGGTACCATGGGCTGCGCGGCCCCGGTTCCGCGCAACTACCCGTGCCGCCGATGCTCATGTTCGATCGCATCAGCGAAATCCGCGCCAGCGGCGGCTCCTACGGCAAGGGGCGGGTGGTTGCGGAACTCGATATCCATCCCGACCTATGGTTCTTCGCCTGCCATTTCCCGGGCGATCCTGTAATGCCGGGTTGTCTCGGCCTTGATGCGCTGTGGCAGCTCGTGGGCTTTTATCTCACCTGGACCGGTCTGCCGGGGAAAGGGCGCGCGCTAGGCGCCAAAGAGGTTAAATTTTCCGGCATGGTGGTGCCGACCGTACAGCTAGTGCGCTATGAGATTGACATACGCCGCGTGATGAAGGGCAATCTCGTGCTCGGCATCGGCGATGGCGCGCTCTTCGCCGATGACCGCAAAATTTACGAGGCGCACGATCTCAGGGTCGGGCTTTTCTCGGAAAAGCAATTGTCGGGCGGCGCGGTTTAGGTTCGCTCAAACAGCACACGGAATAAGTCTATGAGACGAGTGGCGGTCACGGGTCTTGGCGTCGTTTCCTCTATCGGGTCGAATGTTGCCGAGGTGACGGAAGCGCTGCGCGAAGGACGCTCGGGGGTCGCTTTCGCCCAGGATTTCGCCGATCACGGATTTCGTTGCCAGGTGTCGGCGCGGCCCAAGCTCGACTATGAACAGGTTCTCGACCGGCGCACCCGCCGCTTCATGGGCGAAGGCGCGGCGTGGAATTACATCGCCATGCAGGAGGCGATCGCTGACGCTAAACTCGAAGGCGGCGAGATCAGCCATCCGATGACCGGGCTCATCATGGGGTCTGGCGGACCTTCGACGCGCATCATCGTCGAGGCCGCCGACAAAACGCGCGAGACCGGCAGCACCAAGAAAATCAGCCCGACGGCCGTACCGAAGGCGATGTCATCGACCAACTCCGCGACGCTGGCGGTGCCGTATGAAATTCTCGGGATCAACTATTCGATTTCGTCAGCATGCGCCACGTCGGTGCATTGTATCGGCGCCGCCGCCGAGCAGATCATGTGGGGCAAGCAGGACGTGATGTTCGCCGGCGGCGGCGAAGAACTCGACTGGACGATGTCGAATCTGTTCGACGCGATGGGCGCCATGTCGACGAACTTCAATGATCGTCCGTCCGTTGCGAGCCGCGCCTACGACAAGGACCGGGACGGTTTCGTCATCGCAGGCGGCGCAGCGGTGGTCGTGCTCGAGGAAATGGAGCGCGCCAAGGCGCGCGGCGCGACGATCTATGGCGAGATCGTTGGTTATTACGCCAATTCCGACGGCTATGACATGGTGCAGCTCTCAGGCGAAGGCGCCGTGCGCTGCATGAAAGGCGCGCTTGAAACGGTGAAGCAGCCGGTCGATTACGTGAATACGCACGGCACATCGACGCCCATTGGCGATTCCAAAGAGACGGCGGCGATCCGCGAAGTCTTCGGCGCGAAAACACCTCCTTTTTCCTCGACCAAGTCCCTGACCGGCCATTCTCTGGGCGCGGTTGGCGCGCAAGAAACAGTCTATTGCCTGCTGATGATGAAGCATCGCTTCATCGCGGCTTCCGCTCATATTGAAACGCTGGATCCAGAATTCGAGGGACTGCCGATCGTCCGCGAACGCATCGATAATGCGAAGATCGACTGCTTCCTCACGAACAGTTTCGGTTTCGGCGGAACCAATGGCTGCCTGATCGTCGCCCGTTGCGACGGCTGACTTGTGACCGCCGGGCCATGATGGACGGATTCAACTTTGCGGCGGCCGGAGTAGCGGCGGTGATCGCCACCCTCGGCTTGTGGTGGTTCCAGTTTATTCTCAAGGATGTGCGCAGGCTGCCCAAGGCGACCCGATATGGCATTTACGCCTTGATCTGGCTCGCCTATTTCGTGCTCATTATGATTCTAGCCGCGCGCCGGACCGGCGCAGGCGCCTGAAAGAGGTCCACACGATGAGCGAAGCGCAGGCATATCCAAAGGGCGAACTGATGAAAGGCAAGCGCGGGCTTGTCATGGGCGTCGCTAACAAGAATTCGATCGCCTGGTCGATCGCCCAGCAATTGCATGCGCAGGGCGCGGAGATCGCTTTTACCTATGTGAACGAAGCCATGGAGCGGCGGGTCAGGCCGCTCGCCGAAAGCCTCGATGCGCCGCTCATTCTCGAATGCGACGTGATGTCGGACGCCTCGATGGATTCAACTTTTGCGGCCGTCGCCGCCAAATGGCCGACTATCGACTTCCTCGTGCACGCCATCGCCTTCACTGACAAGGAAGCCCTTGAGGGGTCGTTTGTCGAGAATACGACGCGGCAGAACTTCAAGGATACGATGGACGTCTCCGCGTTTTCCTTTGTCGACGCAGCGAAGCGCTCTGCAAGGCTGATGACGAACGGCGGTTCGATGGTGACTCTGACGTATCTCGGCAGCGAACGTACGATCCCTAACTACAACGTCATGGGTGTCGCGAAAGCGGCGCTCGAAGCGTCGATGCGGTACATCGCGCGCGATCTCGGGCCGGCGAACATCCGCGTCAACGCGATTTCGGCGGGGCCGATCCGGACGCTGGCGGCGGCGGGAATTTCCTCCGGCCGCCACATGTTCTCGTTCAATCGCAAGGCGAGCCCCCTGCGCGACGACACGGATCCGGCCGGCGTCGCGGGCGCGGCGCTCTACCTGCTCTCCGATCTCGGCCTGTCCTGCACCGGCGAGACGCTTCATGTGGACGCCGGTTTCCATATCGTCGGCATGCCGGACGAGGCGGCCCTGAAGGAGTGAGCAATGCGTTGCGCCGCTGTCGCTTTGAGCTTGGGGTTTTCACTGGCCGCGTGCGGACAACGGACGGAAGCGCCGCAAGATGTTGCTTCTAAGGCGGGCGCTGAGCCGCTGAAAACAATTCAACTGCCTGCTGACTACATTCCGGGCGGATTTTATGGCGTCAATCCAGACGAATGCGCGGAAGCCGGGGGATCGGCGACGACCGATGGAAACGGACTGTCGTTCTGTTCGCTGGGCACTCCTTACGCGGTTTTCGTCTGCGAGGGCGGGCTGATCGTCTCTCTCATCGAACGTGACACCGGTCGCAAGATTCTGCATCTATCGACGGGCGACTTTGTTGAGGCGCTCCCCGCAGCGGGAGAAGGCGAAATCTGGGTGACCGGCGACTACACGCTGCGTATCGCAGGCGGAAAGGCCGAGTTCACGAGCTACGGGGAGACGGTCGACTGCCTGCCCGCGGAACGCCGCTGAGCGTCGCCCGGTTATGCGTGTCGCTTGACGCCGCTGCAGTCCGGACACTGGGGGTCCGCCGACAGGCGAATGGTGCGCGTATTGGCCGAAAGTCCGTCGTAGATTAGCAGCCTGCCAGCGAGGCTATCGCCTATGGCGAGCAATTCCTTCAGGACTTCCATCGCCGCCAGCGCGCCGACAACACCGGTGACGGGGCCGAGGACGCCCTCTTCTGCGCAGTTGACCTGCGCCTCGCGCGGCGGCTCTTCGGGCACAAGGCAGCGATAGCAGGGCAGCCTGTCTTCCGCCCACGGTTTGAAGGTGGCGAGCTGGCCTTCGAAACGCCCGACGGCGGCGGAAATGAGGATCTTTTTCTTCTCAATGCAGGCGCGATTGATGGCGTAGCGGCTGGCGAAAGAGTCGACGCCTTCAACCGCGAGATCGTAATCAGCGATCAGCGCGCAGGCGTTCGCTTCGTCAATTCTCGTTCGGTGCTCGATCACGCGCGCGTCAGGATTAAGCTTGGCGACCGCCCTGCTCGCACGTTCGGTTTTCGGTGCGCCGATATCGGCGATTCCGTAAATTACTTGCCGCTGCAAGTTAGAGAGGGCGACGACATCGTCGTCGGCGACGCCGATGGTTCCGACGCCCGCGGCTGCAAGGTACTGGATCAGCGGCGCGCCGAGCCCGCCGGCGCCGACCACCAGCACTCGCGCCGCCAGCAGTTTCTGCTGACCCTGGCCGCCGACCTCTTTCAGAAGAATATGCCGGAGATAGCGTTCGCGCTGCTCGGGCGTCATCTTGTCGCCTCCGCGGGTTCCGCCTTCACCAGACGCCCAGTCTGCGTCCCGCCGGTCCGGCTATGGCGCAAAGCGCGCCGACCACGATCAGGGCGAGAGACAAGCCTCGATTGGATACGCCGCGGTCGCGGAAAAACAGACCAGCCACGATGCAGAAAGCGCCGACAATGATGAAGGCTTCCTGCAGCGTCATACGCCGGTAGAGCCGAATCCTCCCGCGCCGCGCGCGGTTTCGTCGAGCTCCTCCGTTTCTTCAAAGCGCGCCTGAAAAACCGGTGCGATCACCATCTGGCCGATGCGGTCCCCGCGGCGAACAGTAAAATCCTCGGCGCCGTGATTGATGAGGATGATCTTCAGTTCACCGCGATAGTCGGCGTCGATCGTGCCGGGAGAATTGACGCAGGTGACGCCGTGCTTGGCGGCGAGCCCCGAGCGGGGACGCATCTGCGCTTCCCAGCCGGGGGGCAAAGCTATGGCGATGCCCGTCGGCGTCATGAAACGCTCGCCGGGCTTCAGGACCAGCGTCTCGCCCTCGGGAATCGCCGCGCGCACGTCGCAGCCGGCGGCGAGCGCCGTCTCGTAGGCGGGCAGAGCGAGTCCCTCGCCGTGCGGGAGGCGTTTGATGCGGATCGTCGGCGCGGCGGGCAGCTTGTCGTCGAACATGGATCGTTCCTTTGGATCAGACCGTCGTCTCGCGCGGGATGAAAAAATGGAAGGCGATGTAGGCTGCGCCGATCAGTCCTGGAAACAGTGACAGCCATAACAGCGAGAAGCCGATATCCGGCGCGAACAGGATCTCGCCGAGCGCAAATGCGGCGGCGAGCGCCAGAAGCAGGACGCCCCGACGCAGATCGGCGTTAGGTCCGATGCTGTCATGAGTGATCGCGGCGATCAGCTTCGGGTCGGCTTCGCCCGTTTTTTCGACGCTGGTTTTGATCGCTTCGTAGATGATGCGGCGGTTGCGGTAGCGGAAATAGAACGGCGTCGCCACCACCAGCACGATGCTGGCGAAGACGATGAGGGGAACGATAATCGCTACTTCCATCAGGCTCTCCGGGCGCGACGGCGGCGAGCCGACGCAAGTCAATCTGCCGTGATTCTAGACCCCATGTGCGACGACGTCACGCGATCCGTCGCGAATCAGCCGACGCGGTCCTGAGCGGGGCTCATGGCGGCGATGAATCTGTCCGCCGCGGCCCGGTCGATCATTTTCTCCATCGTCGCGACCGGCACGGCGACGCCGGAGGGCGTTTTGTCTTCGGTCCGCGCCACGACCTTGAAGCCGTACGCGGCGTAAAGGGGTTCCCCCGCCTTTGTGGCCCCAAGCGTCAGTCGGGTGAAGCCGGCGTCCGCTGCGGCGCGTTCGCCCAGCGCCAGGACCAGCCGCCCGATCCCGCGACGGGCGAACGCGGGATGCGTGTACATGGCGCGGATGCGCGCCGGATCACGCGCCGGATCGAGAAGGGAATCGCTGCGTCCCTGGCTGTGGTCACCGCCATAGAGAGTCGCACGCTTGCCCCAGCCGCCGCACCCGGCCATTTCGCCGCCAACCTCGATAATGAAATAGGTCCGGTCGGCGATGAGCTGCTTGTCGAGCCCCATCACCGCATGGGAGGCGGCGATCTGGGTAGGGCTCAGAAAATCCTTCTGCAACTCCTCGATGGCGAGCTTCATCAAGTCGCGGATCGCCGTTTCGTCCGCTTCGGTTGCAAGACGCCATGACAGGCGCAATGCCGGCGTCATTCAGCCGCCTTCACCAGAGTGGGACCTGTCAGGGCGGCGGCGATTTTCTGTGCAAGTTTGCGCGCCACTTCGTCCTTGGGCATTTCCGGCCAGCTTTCCTCGCCGGCGTCGGAGAGGATGGTCACAGCGTTAAGGTCGCCGCCCATGGCGCAATGCTCGCCCATCGAGACATCGTTAGCGACGATCCAGTCGCAGCCCTTTCTGAGGCGTTTTGCTTCGGCGTGCGCGATGACGTCGTCGGTCTCGGCGGCGAAGCCGATGACGAGGCGCGGGCGGCCAGTCTTGAGGCTTGCGACGGTTTTCAAAATGTCCGGATTTTCCGCCAGCGGAATATTGGTGAGGCCGCCGCGTTCTTTCTTGATCTTGTGGTCGGTCTCGAACTCCGGCCGATAGTCGGCGACGGCGGCGCAGAAGATGGCGCAGTCCGCCGGCAACTCCTTCTCGACCGCCGTCATCATCTGACGCGCGGTGACGACTCTGATTGTCTTGACGCCGGCGGGGCAGGGAATGCCTGTCGGGCCTGAGACCATGATGACTTCGGCGCCGAGATTTCGGAGAGCCGCCGCGATGGCGTAGCCCTGCTTGCCGGACGAGCGGTTGGCGATAAAGCGGACCGGATCGAGCGGCTCTTGCGTCGGTCCGGCGGTGAGAAGAATGCGCTTGCCGGTGAGCGGCCCCGTGCGCTCGGCGGCGAACCATGCTTCTACCGCGTCGGCGATGGCGACCGGCTCAGCCATGCGTCCCGGCCCGTATTCGCCGCAAGCCATCTCGCCCTCGTCCGGGCCTACGATGAGAACGCCGTCGTCCCTCAGGGTACGGAGATTGCGCTGCGTCGCCTTGTGCTCCCACATGCGCACGTTCATCGCCGGGGCCATCATCACAGGCTTGTCGGTAGCCAGCAGCGTCGTCGAGGCGAGGTCGTTGGCCAGACCGTTCGCCGCTTTCGCCATCAGATCGGCGGTGGCGGGGGCGACGACCAGAAGGTCGGCGGAGCGCGAAAGTTCGATATGGCCCATCTCTGTTTCGTCGGTCAGGTCGAAAAGCTCCGTGAAGCATTTCTCGCCTGAGAGGCTCGAAACCGACAGCGGCGTGATGAATTCAGCGCCCGCCCTGGTCAGTATCGCGCGACTTTTCACCCCGCGCCGGGAGAGTTCGCGGATCAGCTCCAGAGACTTGTAGGCTGCTATGCCGCCGCCGATGACGAGAAGGATGGACCGATCATTCATATAGGCATTTTACTCCAGAAGGCCGCGCTGCGCCACGCCGTCGCCGTCTCAGATAGGGGTCGCCAGGCGGTCACGAAAGGTAGACGACTAGTGCGAGGGCGAGTACGGCGAGGCCGGCGAAGATGAGGGCGCTGCGCGTCAGCCGCCCTTCGCGTGATAGCGCCCGGGCGAGGTCTTCCGTCGATTCGTGGGAAAGGCCGATGCGGTCGTCGGACACGCGGGCCGCGGCTTCTCCGAGCCGCTCGACATATTGGGGAAGCTTCGGAGCGAGCTCCAGCGCCTTCAGGGTCGCCTCGCGCAGCCGGCGCGCCTGCCGCCGTGGGCCAATCTCGTTGGCGATGTAGCTTTTGACGACCGGTGTCGCCGTTTCCCACATGTTGATGGACGCATCGAGCGCCCGCGCGACTCCTTCCACAGTCACCATAGTGCGCTGAAGGAGGACAAGTTCCGGGCGCAAATGCATGTCGAACAGGGCCGTCACGTCGAAAAGCTGCTGCAGCACTCGGCTCATGTCGACCTTGTCGGCGGTCTTCCCAAAAAGCGGCTCGCCTACAGAACGCAGCGCCTGTGCGAAGGCGTCGACCGAATGGCCGGGCGGCACGTAGCCTGCTTCGAAATGTACTTCCGCCGTGCGCTGATAGTTCCGGGTGATGAAGCCGTGAATTATCTCGGCGAAGGTGCGCCGCGCCGCTTCGTCTAACCTCCCCATAATGCCGAAATCGATGAGCACCAGCCGGCCCGCTCCGTCCACCATCATGTTGCCCTGGTGCATGTCGGCGTGAAAGAAGCCCTTGTGCAGCGCCTGCGTGAGGAAGGTCTGTATGACGGTGCGCGCCAGCGCCGCCCTGTCGACGCCAGCGGCGTCGAGCGCCGCGATGTCGCCTATTGGAATGGCGCCAACCCACTCAACGGTGAGAACGCGCCGCGCCGTCAGCGGCCAGATAACCGCCGGCACGGCGACGCCGGGATTGTCTTTCAGGTCCTCGGCGAGCGTCGAGGCGGCGCCGGCCTCCATACGAAGGTCAAGCTCGATGGCGGCGGCGGCTTTCAGCGTTTCGACGAACTTCACAGGCTCCAGCCGGCGCGCCGTCTGGCTGATTGCCTGTAGTATGCGTGCGGCGCGGGCGAAGGCGCGGAATTCCGCCGCCGCGACCTGCTCGATCCGAGGGCGGAGAACCTTGACGGCGACTTCCTCTCCGGATTTGAGGCGGGCGCGGTGCACCTGCGCGATCGAAGCCGCAGCGATCGGCTCGGAAAAGTTCTGAAACAGCGTGTCGAGCGGCTGGCCGAACGACGCCTCGATTTCGCGCGCCGCCTCGGCGCGCGGAAATGGCGGCATCTTGTCCTGCAGCCGCCCGAGATCGGCGGCCATGTCGAAGCCGATAATGTCGGGGCGTGTCGCCATGAACTGGCCGAGCTTGACATAGGCGGGCCCGAGCTTTTCGAAAGCGAACGCCAGCCGCTCGCCCGGCCGCAGCAGGCGCCCGTCTTTCGTCCGCTTTGCGCCGACCCGGGATACGGCGCCGAAAAGCCTGACCGGTCCGGGCGTGAGATGGGCGAATTCCTTCGGCGCGAGCGCGTCATGTCGAGCCAGCGTAAACCCGGCGCGGCCGAGCCGCAGAAAGTCGGCTATGGCGCTGAGCATCGTTCCCGCCGTCCCGTTACACCCGCCAGCCCATATGCAGGGCCGCGACGCCGCCGGTCAGATTCTCATACTTCACGCGCGAGAAGCCGGCGCGCGTTATCTGGTCGGCGAACGCATCTTGCGCCGGAAACTTGCGGATCGACTCGATAAGATACTGATAGCTCTCTCGGTCGCCGGCAACGAGTTCGCCGAGCTTAGGGATGATGTTGAAGGAATAGAGATCGTAGGCTTTCTGCATGCCGTCCGTAATCGGATGAGAGAATTCGAGGCAAATGAAGCGGCCGCCGGGTCTCAGGACGCGGAACGCCTCTTGCAGCGCCGCGCTTCTGTCGGTGACGTTCCTGATGCCGAAACCGATCGTATAGGCGTCGAATGACCCGTCGGGAAACGGCAGCCGCTCGGCGTCGCCGCACACGCGCTCGAGACGGTCGCCGTAGGCCGCCGCCTCCGGCCGGGCGGCGCCGGCATTCAGCATGTCGGCGTTGATGTCACAGATGACGGCGCTTGCCGGCCGGCTTCGGGCCGCCCTCAGGCGTCCGGCGGCGCGATGCAGGAAACCGAGCGCAATGTCGCCGGTGCCGCCCGCGACGTCTATGAGTCGCTGGCCGGGTTGCGGCGCAAGGCGGTCGAGCAGCGCCATTTTCCATAGGCGGTGAACGCCCGCCGACATCAAATCGTTCATGAGGTCGTAGCGACCTGCGACGGAAGAGAAGACGCCGCGCACAAGCCGGGCTTTTTCGCCCGCCGGAACGGAGCGAAAGCCGAAATCTTCCCTCCCTTTATCGTCCGCTGCCATGGCCGAGCTTTAGCCTTGGCCTTGCGTCTATAGAAGCGCCTTGACGCCGCACGCCTCCTTTGCGAGCATTAAGTCTCTGAATTTGCGGGGGTATTCCGCAGCGCACTTGGTGCTGCGTCAGCGGCGGCCGGAATCGGCCCCGAAAAGGGGCGGGGAAATCACATGATCAAGTCGGAACTGGTGCAAAAGCTCGCGGAAGAAAACCCCAATCTTTTTCATCGCGACATCGAGCGGATCGTTTCGATCGTGTTTCAGGAAATTACCGATTCGCTGTCGCGCGGCGAACGCGTGGAGCTACGCGGCTTCGGGGCCTTTTCGGTGAAACATCGGCCCGCGCGGGTCGGCCGCAACCCTCGCTCCGGCGAGCCGGTGCGTATCGAGGAGAAGTATTCCCCCTTCTTTAAGGCCGGAAAGGAGCTTCGCGACCGGCTGAATGACGAGGGCCGGTTTACCCCCGGCGCCCGCCGTTAAGGGAGGATAAGCGCGGCGCAATTGCGCAGAGCCCATAAACCGTGTCATTTCTCGCGTCATGAAGAAGCTTCTGGCCTGGCTGGTCTGGCTGCCGCTTGTTTTCGTCGTCGCCGTCTTTCTGGCTGCAAACCGTCAAAGCGTGGCCGTGAGTCTCGACCCCATCTCGACGACCGATCCCGCGATCGCGACGCCCGCCTTGCCGCTGTGGATCTGGCTCGTGCTGTCGCTTCTCATCGGATTTTTCGCGGGCGCCGGCGGGATGTGGCTGTCAGGCCGTGAAAGTCGCCAGAAAGCGCGCGCCGAGCATCGCGAGCTCAAACTTTTAAAACGTCAGCTCGCCGACGCGGCGGGCAATAAAGACGCTGATACGCTTCCGACATTGAAGGCCTCCTAGGTACAAGATGCCTCCCCTCATCAAAATCTGCGGCGTGAAAAGTGCGGACATTGCGATAAACGCCGCCGCCGCCGGCGCAACGCATCTTGGTTTCGTATTCTTCAAGAAAAGCCCGCGCTTCATCGACGCCGCCGCCGCCGAAGATATCGTGACGGAAGTGAAACAGGCGTCTTACGACTTGGGCTTTGAGGTTCCGGGATTCGTTGGCCTCTATGTCGACGGGGGAGAAAGCGCGCTCGCGGAAGCAGCCCCTTTCCTCACTCATTTCCAGTTTCACGGCCACGAAAGTCCCGACCGCTGCGCAGCCGTGCGCGCCGAGTTCGGCATCGATGTGATCAAGGCGGTGTCGGTCGGCGGGCCGGAAGACGCCGCTGCTCTCGCCGAGCTCGCCGAAGCCGCCGACATGCTTCTGTTCGACGGCAAGCCGCCGAAAAACGCCGAACGGCCGGGCGGCAACGGCGAGGCGTTCGACTGGTCGATCTTGCGAGCCTACGCGCACGAAACGCCGTTTCTCGTCGCAGGCGGATTGACGTCCGAGACAGTCGCTGCGGCTGTCTCGACGGTGAAAGACATGCCCGCCTTCGCCGGCGTCGACGTCTCGTCCGGCGTCGAGACGCAGCCGGGCGTCAAGGACGCCGCGAAGGTCGCAGCTTTCATCAGGGCGGCGAAGGCGGCGTTTTAGGCTTGAGCGCCGAATGCGTGCTTTGTTTATGGCGCGTTGACGGGGTATGACCTGCAGTATCGCAGAACAGCAGGGTCATACCGTGCCTACTCCAAACACATATCGCGCCGGCCCCGACGGAGACGGCCGGTTCGGAAAATATGGCGGCCGCTTCGTCGCCGAGACGTTGACGCCGCTCGTGCTGGCGCTCGCAGACGAGTATGACCGGGCGAAGAAGGATCCTGAGTTTCACCGCGAACTCGACTACTACCTGAAGCACTATGTCGGCAGACCTTCGCCGCTCTATTACGCCGAGCGGTTAACCGAGTATGTCCGCGGTAGGGCCAAGACGGGCAAGGGCGCGAAGATCTATTTCAAGCGCGACGAACTCAATCATACCGGCGCGCACAAGATCAATAATTGCATGGGCCAGATCCTTCTCGCCCGGCGCATGGGGAAGACGCGCATCATCGCTGAAACCGGCGCCGGCCAGCACGGCGTGGCGACGGCGACGGCGTGCGCGCGTTTCGGCCTGCCCTGCGTCGTCTACATGGGCGCCGTGGATGTGGAGCGTCAGAAACCGAATGTCTTCCGCATGCAGCTCCTCGGCGCGGAAGTTCGGCCGGTCACGTCGGGCGCGGCGACGCTCAAGGATGCGATGAACGAAGCGCTGCGCGACTGGGTCACCAATGTCGCCGATACGTTCTACATCATCGGCACGGCGGCCGGGCCCCACCCGTATCCGATGCTGGTGCGCGATTTTCAGTCGATAATCGGTAACGAGGCGAAGGCGCAGATGCTGGAGGCGGAAGGCCGGCTTCCCGATACGATAATGGCGTGCATCGGAGGCGGCTCGAATGCGATCGGCCTTTTTCATCCGTTTCTCGATGATCTCGATGTCGAAATCATAGGCGTCGAGGCTGCGGGTTTGGGTCTGCATACTGATAAACACGCCGCTTCGCTTTCGGGCGGACGGCCAGGCGTGCTGCACGGCAACCGCACCTACCTCTTGCAGGACGAGGACGGCCAGATTCTGGACGCCCACTCGATTTCGGCGGGACTGGACTATCCAGGCATCGGTCCCGAGCATGCCTGGCTGCATGATGAGGGCCGCGCGACATATGTCTCCGCCACCGACGAGGAGGCGCTCGCCGCCTTTCAGCTTTGCGCCGGGCTGGAAGGCATCATTCCGGCGCTTGAGCCCTCCCATGCGCTCGCCCGCGCCATAGACAAGGCTGCGGAAATGGGGCGCGATCAGATTCTGCTGCTCAATATGTGCGGACGCGGAGATAAGGATATTTTTACCGTGATGGAGCTTCTCGCAGCTAAAGCCTGAGCAGGCGTCCTTGACTCCGTCACCGCCGTCCATCACGCCGTTAACGACTGCGGCTTTAGGATCGGCGTTACCCTGTATTAACCGCAACTGGAAGTTAATGCTTGCGCGGCTAATATGGGACCGCGTGCACTCGGGGGAAGCGCTTCTTCACGTTCGGTTAGCCAGCCTGCGTGACGCTGGGCCTCGAGGAGTTGGCGAACATCATGGCCTTCGGCCAAAAGTTGGACGCGAGACTAAGCGCCTTGAGCAAGGCGTCGAGCGCGGGCGCCGCCACGGCGCCTTCCGCTAAGAAACGCATTCAACGCAACGCCGAACGCCGCTCCACTTACAAAGTCGGCAAGGTGCGCTATGACGGAGGCGGCGATCTCGCCTGCGTCGTCCAGGACATGAGCGCGACTGGCGCAAAAGTGAAGCTGCAAGGCGCCTATCCGCTGCCGCCGAAAATCCTACTGGTCATTGGCGAGCTGGGATTCAAGAAAGTCTGCGACGTGCGCTGGCAGGACAATGACGAGGCGGGACTTTCGTTCGCTTAGGCGGCTGACGCCGAGGCCGGCGGCGATATCGTGTATCGCATACGGACTTCTCAAGCGAGCGTCTGTCTGGCGCGAGAATGTTGCACTGGCTCAGCGCGCGGAGTGACGAGTTGCCCGCACCGAGCATCCCCTGAAGCTGCGCTTCACTTAATGACCGCCATGTCGGGCTGTAATCCTGCGGCTGAAATGGCGTCAGGATTCCTTCGCGCCTGAGGCGACGGGCCGCCGCGCGCGACAAGCGCCCCTGCCATGCGCCCTATAGCCGGGGCGTTTTCGTTGCGCGGTCGCTTTGCGGCGGTCTTGCAATCGCGGCGGCGCGCGTTAGGCAGAAGCCTTGGTTTTTGCTGGGTCGCCGTTTGACATCCTCCCGCATCGCTCGACGGTTCGACGCTCTCGCCCGCGAAGGGCGAGCCGCCTTCATCCCGTTCGTGATGGCGGGTGACCCTGACTATGCGACCTCCCTCAAACTGGTGAAGGCGCTGCCCGGCGCCGGGGCCGATTTGATTGAGCTCGGCGTCTGTTTCACCGATCCGATGGCCGACGGGCCGGCAATCCAGGCGGCGGGGGCGCGCGCCCTTAGATCTGGCCAGACTCTCCGAAAAACTCTTGAAATCGTTAGATCATTCCGGGTCGAAGACGATCAGACGCCGGTCATTCTGATGGGTTATTTCAATCCGGTTTACGCCTACGGCGTCCAAGCCTTCCTGCAGGACGCCCGGGAGGCGGGGGTGGACGGCCTGATCGTGGTTGATTTGCCGCCCGAAGAGGATGCGGAATTGTGCCTTCCGGCGCGGGCTGCCGGGCTCGATTTTATCCGCTTGGCGACCCCGACGACCGACGTCGCCCGGATGCCGGCGGTTTTGAATAACGCCTCCGGCTTCCTATATTATGTGTCGGTCACAGGCATTACCGGGGCGAAAAGCGGTGAAGCGCACGCGGTTGGCGAGGCGGTAAGGCGGTTCAAGGGGGCATCCGGCTTGCCCGTGGCGGTTGGTTTCGGGATCAAAACGCCTGAAAAAGCAGCGGAGACCGCGAAAATGGCCGACGCAGTCGTTGTCGGATCGGCGCTTGTCGAGCGTCTTGCAAGTGCGGTAGACGCCGCCTCCAACGGGGCGGATAATGTGATTAACCCGGTATTGAGCCTGGCGCGCGAGCTTGGGGGAGCGGTCCGCGCTGCGCGAGGAGTAGGTAAGGCATGAGCTGGCTCTCGAACCTGACGCCCCCCGGCATCAAGAATATCTTCAAGAAACAGGATTCGGGTACGGACACGCTTTGGACCAAATGCGCCGGCTGCGGCGAGATGATCTTCCATCGCGACCTTGAGGCGAACCTCCAGGTTTGCCCATCTTGCAACTATCACATGAAGCTTTCGGCCGCCGAACGCCTGAAGACGCTGTTCGACAACGGCGTCTACGAAACGATCGCGCTTCCCGAACCGGCGATGGATCCGCTGAAATTCCGCGACGAAAAGAAATATGTCGACCGGCTTCGCGAGTATCGCAAGAAGACCGGGCGCAATGACGCGATCGAAGTCGCCGCCGGGTCTATCAACGAGACGCCTGTCGTCGTCGCCGTGCAGGATTTTGAATTCATGGGCGGGTCGATGGGCATGGCCCTCGGCGAGGCGCTCATCAGAGGCGCGGAGGAAGCCGTCGCGAGACGCCGGCCGTTCGTGGTTTTCACGGCGTCAGGCGGCGCGCGCATGCAGGAGGGCATTCTCTCCCTGATGCAGATGCCGCGCTCGACCATCGCCGTTCAGATGATGCGCGAGGCCGGGCTTCCCTATGTGGTGGTGCTCACCCATCCGACCACGGGCGGCGTCACCGCGTCATTCGCCATGCTGGGCGACGTCAATTTCGCAGAGCCTGGCGCCCTGATCGGCTTCGCTGGCCCGCGCGTCATCGAACAGACGATTCGCGAAACGCTTCCCGAAGGCTTCCAGCGCGCGGAGTTTCTGCAAGGGAAGGGCATGGTCGATCAGGTGGTGCATCGTCGGGACATGCGCGCCGCGCTTTCTAAACTTCTCCGGGTGCTGACAAAGAGCGGCGCGGTTTCAGTGAAGCCGGTTGCGGATGTCGTCGCGCTCGAGGCGCCGAAAAAACCCGCGCCCCAACCCCGCAAAGAGGTCGCCCCTGCACCGCTCGACAAGGCTGCTGAGTAAGGCGAACCGCTGTGGCTGATCCAGGCGCGGTGCTCGCGCGCATCGCTGAGACGCGGCCCGTTCTTATCGATCTCGGGCTTGAACGCATGCAGGCGGCGCTGGAGCGGCTGGGGCGTCCACAGGATAGGTTGCCGCCTGTTTTCCATGTCGCCGGCACAAACGGCAAGGGATCGACCTGCCAGTTTATCCGCTCGATTCTCGAAGCTTCCGGCAAGACCGTTCACGTTTTTACGTCGCCGCATCTCGTGCGATTCAATGAACGCATTGTTCTGGCCGGTGAAGAGATCGACGACGACTATCTGATCGAGGTGCTGACGCGCTGCGATCGCGGCGTAGGGCCAAAATCTCTGACCTTTTTCGAGGCGACGACCTGCGCCGCCTTTCTTGCTTTCGCGGAACGTCCCGCCGATTTTCTGGTGCTTGAGGTCGGTCTTGGCGGCAGGCTCGACGCCACCAACGTCGTCGAACGCCCGCTCGCCAGCATCGTCGCGCCGGTGGCGCTCGACCATCAACAATTTCTTGGCGAGGATCTCGCCGGCATCGCCCTGGAAAAGGCGGGCATTTTCAAGCGCGGCGTTCCGGCCGCCGTCGGCGCGCAATCGCCGACCGCCATGGCCGTCCTCGAAGCGCGCGCCACGGAGGTCGGCGCCAATTTGTATGCCTACGGAACATCGTGGAGCGTGTTTCTTGAACATGGCCGTCTCGTCTATCAGGACGACGACGGTCTGAATGATCTCGATCCGCCGCGCCTTCTCGGCGCGCATCAAGTGCTGAACGCTGGCCTCGCTATTGCGGCAGTGAAGGCGGCGGGACTCGACATCGACGACGTAGCCCTGTCGGCCGGACTTCAAAATGCGCAATGGCCGGCCCGCATGCAGCGGCTAAAGAGCGGACCTATCGTCGATTACGTGCGCGCTAATATGTCCGGCGAACCGGACATCTGGCTGGACGGCGGTCACAACCCGCATGCGGGGCGCGCTGTCGCCGCGACGCTCGCCGATATTGAAGAAAAGGCGCCGCGCCCGCTGGTGCTCATCACCGGTATGCAGGCGACAAAGGATGCGGAAGGCTTTTACGCCGCGTTCGCCGGCATCGCCGCTTCGGCTTTCACAGTGCAGGCCGAACATGAAGGGGCTGCGCCGGCTTCCGACATAGCTGCCGCGGCTGAGCGCGGCGGCATTCCCGCCTATCCCTGCGCTTCAATCGAAGAGGCGCTCGAGCGGGCTGTCGGCAACGGTCGCACGCCGACCCGCATACTCATATGCGGGTCGTTGTATCTTGCGGGCGAAGTGCTGAAAGAAAACGGCTAGACGCGGAATCAGGCGACCGCGGCGCCTTTGCCAAGCTCGGACTTGATCCAGGCGGCGATGGCGGATTTCGGCGCGGCGCCGACCTTGGTGGCGGCGAGTTCGCCGTTCTTGAAGATCATCAGCGTCGGGATGCCCCTGACGCCGTAACGGCCGGGTGTTTCCGGGCTCTCGTCAATATTGATCTTGGCGACCGTCAGCTTGCCCTTGAACTCGTCCGCGAGCTCTTCAAGCGCCGGGCCAATCTGGCGACAGGGCCCGCACCATTCCGCCCAGAAATCCACCAGCACCGGCTCCGATGCTCCGAGCACGTCCTGTTCGAACGAGGCGTCGCTGACTTTTTTGGTGGCCATATGCTTTAGAACTCCTGTGCCGGTCCGGAAACGCCGGAAAGATGAGGCCGGCATCTACGCTAGAACCGGCAGGCTTGCGAAAAGATAGGCCGCTCGTTTCCGATATCAAGCGGTCATGCGAGGGCGCTCTTGAAAGCGTGATCCAGTAGCGCTGGAGGAATGCGCATCAGCCGCGCCTCATAAGTCCATAAAAGGGCACAATCAATCTGATGGCCGGGATAGATTTCCTGAAGCAGGGCGCGATAAGCGGCGAGCTGCGCGATATAGGCGGGGCTCGCCTCCTCGACGCGCGCCGGCGGCGGCCGGTTGGTCTTGTAGTCGACAATCAGCACTTTGCCGTTTTCGACCGCGAGGCGATCGATCGCGCCGTTAATCACGATTCCAGGACGCGCGCCCTTCGGCGCGCCGGCGATGGCGACTTCGGCGCGGCTGCGAGGCGTAAAGACCGGCGCGAATGAGGGGTCGCGGAGCACGGCGAGGACTTCGTCGCGCCAGCGCTCGCGTTCCGTGCCGTCGACATCGGCGGCGAGGCGCTGAAGTAGTCTGTCGGCGACCGCGGCGCGTTTCTCCGGCTCAACGGCGGGCAGCAGTTCCAGAAGCCTGTGAAGCGCGCGCCCGCGGAGGAAGCGGTCCCTGGCGCGAAGCGGCGAAAAAGCGGCGGGCTCGGCGGCGGCTTCCGCATCGTCGGCGAGGCGGGACGGCGCAAGGCGTAAGGGCGGCGTTTCGGAAGGCGGAGTTGAAAAAAGAAACGCCGGAGCCGGCGGCATCGCCGCAATCGGGGCTCGATCATCGTGCTTCGGCGTAGCCGTCTGTGGTGTTTCGATGCGCAGAACGTCTCCCCATCCGCAGGGATGCGGAAAGCGATTCACGTCTCCGAGCCGGTTGAAAGCGTCAACGGAAAGCGCGTGCCATGTCTTGACGGAAGTTTCCTTCGCGGACGGATCGCGCACATTGCCGCTTTCGATGCCGCAGATATAGAGCCGGTCCCGGGCGCGCGTCGCGCCGACATAGAGTTTGCGGCGGTACTCCTCGTAGTGAAGGCGCGTCTCTCGCTCACGGGCGGCGGCCGTTACGACGCTGTCTTCCGATTTCACGCCGGCGATAGCGAATAGGCCAGGCGGGCCGCCGCCGGCCGGCGGGGGGAGTTCCAGCGCGGGACCAATCTTGGAAGTAACAGGCTGTTTGTGCGCATCGAGAAGAAATACAATCGGCGCTTCGAGTCCCTTCGCGCCGTGAACAGTCATCACACGCGCCGAGCCGGAAGCCTGATCCATTTCTCGTTTGATCTCGCCGGCATTCTTCCGCGCCCAGCCGAGAAAACCCTGCAGGCTCCTCGGATTCTTCAGCTCGTAATCGAGCGCCTGCCGCAGCAGCTCGTCGATGGTCTCGCGACTCGATGCGCCGAGACGGGCGTAGAGCCGCCGCCGGCCCGAGGGCGCGCCCGTATCTAGAATGTGGTTGAGAAAAGCGTAAGCGCCTTCCTTGAGGGCGACGCGCCGGGCCATCCGGATTTCATCCCGCGCTTTCGCCCATTCCGGCCTCTCGTCGGCGCGGGCGACGAGCCTGCGCCAGAGCGACCCGGTCCGCTCCCGAGTCAGGGTGAAAAGGTCGTCGTCCGTCAGCCCGAAGAAGGGGCTTTTTAGGGTTTCGGCCAGAGACAGATCGTCCGTATCGAGAAGGACGGTTTCAGCGTAGGAAAGAATATCCTCGGCGGCGGCGTCTTCCAGCAGCTTGAGGCGGTCGGCGCCGGCGACCGGAATGCCTGTCTCGCCGAGGGCGCGGATGATTTCGTGGAAAAGCGCTCCCCGGCTCTGGACGAGAATGAGCACGTCACCGGGCGCGACCGGCCTTCCCGCCGAACGGAGCGGCTCCCTTTTATCGAGCCATTCGCGAATGGTTGCGGCGACTGCGCCCGCCAGAAGACGCACCGGATTGTCTTCGGTGACGAGATTTAGCGGCGCGTCCCAGGGCGTCGCTTCCTTGCGCTCGGGCCGCGGCGTCAACGGCCACAGCTCCACGAGCCCCGCCTCGCCTTCGCGGATAATTTTGTGCTCGACCGGCCCATCCTCGCCGAGCCCCTCGCGCGCATCGGCGTCTTCAAAGAGCGCGTCGACGAAAGCCAGAACCGGGGCCGTCGTCCGGAAGGAGAGATGCAGCGGCTTTTCGACGAACGGCGCGACGGCGGCGATCTTCTTACCGAGATCGGCGCGTTTCGCCTTGAACAGCGTCGCGTCTGCTCCCTGAAATGAATAGATCGACTGCTTCTGGTCGCCGACGGCGAAGAACGTGCGCCGTCGTTCGCGCGCGCCTTCGCCGGCGAAGAATTCACCGAGCGGACCTTCGACGACCGCCCACTGCGCCGGACTCGTGTCCTGCGCCTCGTCGAGGAGGATATGCTCAAGGCCCTGATCGAGCTTGTAGAGCGCCCATGCCGCCGCCTCTCTCGTCGAAAACAGGCGCCGCGCATAGACGATAAGATCGTCGTAATCCAGCCGCGCGCGGGACGCTTTCAGCGCTTCGTAAGCGGCGTGCGCGGCTTCCAGCAGTGTGAGAAAAGCTCTCGTGTCTGCAAAAATCCGCGCCGCCTTCAACTCGTCCGCAAGCCGCGCGAATGATTCTTGGCGGTCGCGGCAGAATTCCTCCGCCCACGGCGCGGCTTTCTTCGCCGGCTTGTCGACGACCGAGGCCCGGGGCGTTCCCCCCTGAGTCAGGAACAGAGAGCGCAGCGCTTCGTAACGGCCCTCGTCGCTCGCGGCGTTCAGATACGCCGCCGCCGGTCCGACGGCGGCTTCCCGCGCCTTTATGCCGCCGGCGAGCAGCGCCTCCTGTAGCCGACGCATATCATTATCGTCGACAAGGCTGGCCGCTTCGCGGAAAATCGCCGCCTCGTCGACTTTTTCGCCGACGCCCAGCGCACGCGCCGTTTGCGAAATCATTTCCGCCCAGCCGCCCGTCGCGGCGAGCGCTGCGTCGAGACTTTGCCGACCGGTAATTTTTGAAAGCAGCATTTCGCGAACTAGCCCAGGCCCCTTGCGTTCGGCGAGGCGGCGCATGGCGTCGCCGAGGCCATCGTCGGTCAGAGAACGACGGGCGGTCTGATCGATCGCCGCGCTCGCTAGCGCCGCCGCTTCCGCGTCTTCGATCACCGAAAAGCCTGGCGCTACGCCCGCTTCCAACGGGAAGCGCTTCAGAACGCCTTCGCAGAACGAATGAATGGTCTGGATTTTTAGGCCGCCCGGCGTTTCGAGCGCGCGGGCGAACAGACGGCGCGCCTCGGCGAAGTCCCGCGCTTCGCGCCGCCTTTCGCCGCCTTCGAGTTTGGCAAGCTTTTCTGCAAGCTTTGCATCGTCGGCGAGCGCCCATTCGCCGAGCAGCTTGAACAGGCGCGTCGCCATTTCGGCGGCGGCGGCCTTGGTGAAAGTGATGCACAGAACGCGGTCGGGTCGCGCGCCCGCGAGAAGCAACCGCGCGACCCGGTCGGTGAGGACGCGCGTCTTGCCGGCGCCGGCGTTGGCGGCGACGAAAGCCGAGACATCCGGGTCGGCGGCGGCCCGCTGGGCGTTCGCGGTTTCTTCGAGCGGCGTCATTCTTCGCTCCCGACGCTCCATTCGCGCCGCCGCGCAAGATGATCGTAATCGCCGAATACATCGGTGAATTGCGGACGCGGCTGCGAGAGATACGGCGTCGCTTGGTTATCGAATGCGGCGATCCATTGCATCAGCCCGTCCAGAACCTGTGCCGACAGCAGCGCCGCTTCCTCGCCTTCGGCGCCGGTTGCGTCGCTTTTCCCATCCTCCTTTCTGCCTAGACTCTTGACGTACCAGAAGGCGGCCACCTTGCGCATGCCCAGTTCTTCGAAGCCGCCTTTGACGACGATAGACGCCGTCAGAGGCAGCTGGATGTTGAAGGTCCGCAATTCCTTGGCGGACGGAATTTTCCCGGATTTGTAGTCGATCAGGAATGCAGTCCCGTTCTCAAGAAGGTCAATGCGGTCAGCCCGCGCCTCGATAGTGAAAGGCCCTGCCGCGGCGTCGAAAACGCCTGCGCCTTTCTGTTCGATCACCGCCGGCGCGCCTTTCGTCATGCGGTCGGCATGAAAGCGCGAAAACCATTCGAGTGAGGCCTTCAGCGCCGGGAGCCACAGCGCTTTTTCAACTTCGTCGAGCCCGTATCGGGGCGCCTCGCTCTCAAGAATCGCCACAAGCGCATCCTTCGCCGCGTTTTCCCGAGCCGTGCGCTCGAAAACTTTGTGCAGCAGCGACCCGAGATGTCGCGCGCCGAAAGGTTCGCCGAGCGGATCGAGCTTTCGCAGGCCGAGAATATTTTGGGCGTAGATCGAGTAGGGATCGCGCAGCCATTTCTCGATGCGCGTCACTGAAAGCTTACGCGGTCTCGCCTCGACGGGCGGCGTCGGGCGCGGCGGCGGAATCCGCCTCGGCGGTCCTGCCTCGTCGAGCGCCGCGCTCCAGGCCGCGAAACGCGCGCTGGCTTCGACGGTGTCGAGCGCCCCGGCCCCGGCGAGAATGTTCCTGAGCCGGACAACCCATCGGGATGGTTTCGCAGGCGCTCCGCCTGACCGCTGCGCGCGCGTAAGCGCGACCTGCGGCGCAGCTGCGCCTTGCGCGAAGTCGTGCGCGGCGAGGCCGACGCGCCGTTCCGGCGATGGCAGGCCGAGATCGACGCGCATGCGCCGCGACAGAAAGGGATCGGTCCCGGTGTCGCCGGGCCAGACGCCTTCGTTCAGCCCGCCGAGGATGACGAGGTCGGCCGATTGCAGGCGCGCTTCTAGCGGCCCGAGTATCGAAAGCCGAGGATGCGCCGGCGAGCGCCGCCGCACGTTGGCTCCGGAAAGAAGCTGCGCGAAGGCGGGCGCGTAGTCGCTCGCCTTGATGTCGCCAAGCGCGCCGGCGGTTTCACGCAGGCTTGAGAGCAAAAGCGCGCCGGCCTCGCCGTCTTCGCCGCGCCAAAGTCGTTTGTCGCCGGTCTCGCTGTCGCTGGCGGCGAGCAGCTCGGCGGCGGCTATGTGCGCGTCGAGAAAGGTTGTGAAAGCAGCCGGTCCTGACCGGGGCCACAGACGCGCGGCGGCGTCAAGTTGCGCGACGATCGGCGCGGCTTGGGCGTCGAGGCGGGGCGTTCTTTCGGCGCTGGCGGCGAGCTTGTCGGCGAGCCCGCTCGCGCCGGGCGACGGCGCCAGCCCGCGCAGCCCTTCGTCGAGCGCGCCGGTGGCGCGGCGCCTTTCTGCATCGCCAAGGCCGAAACCGGCGAGCGGCGATTTCGCCAGCGACAAAACCGCATGCGGATCGGATGGTGCCGACAGCCACTGTGCAAGGAGTCGCAGATAGGTTCCGCACGGACTGTTGGCGAAAGGCACGCCGGCGGAATCATCGACGGCGACGTTCCAGCGGCGCACCCTGGCGGCGACCCTGCGCGAGAGATTACGGTCCGGCGTCACCAGCATCGCCGTCTTGTCCGGCGTCTCGAGCGTCTCGCGCATCAGGATGGCGACCGCTGTCGCTTCCGCTTCCTCATCGGCGGCTTCGATAAGGGTCAGGCCGTCGCAGGCGCGCGCGAGGCTCGGATCGGCGGCGCAAGCGGTCGCAACTTCCTCCCGCCAGTCGTCGGTCGCTTCCGCCGGTCGCAGGGCCAGGGACAACAAGCGCGTGCGCGCTGAGCCTTCAATTCTTTTCTCGCCGCCCGGCCATGGAGAGATGCGGTCTGGTTCGAGCCCCAGCTTTTCGAGGAGCGCCTTTAGGCCTGCCTGCGGGTGCGGATCTTCGATGGCGCACCAGGCTTTTGCATCGCGCGTCAATGCCGCATCGAGTCCAGGCAAAACGACAGCGCCCCTGGGAAGATGCGCCACGGTCAGCATCAGCCGCGCCACGGCGGGCGCGCTGCCCGTCGTGCCGGCGATGATGACCGGATGATCGGGGGGCGATTGGGAGAAGCGTTTCGTCTCGATGTCGATCAGTCTGGCGCGCCGGTCGGCAGGATCCATCATGCCGCGCTCGGCGAGATAGGCGGGCCAGGCCTCTGTCACGATACGGAGAAAGTCGAGCGTGCGTTCCCAGTGCCCGGCGTGCTCAGCGGGAACGAGCGTGTCGAGCCGAGAGAAGTCGATTTCTTCCGCATAGAAAGAATCGAGCAGTCCGCCGAGCTCCTGCGCTGCGGCGATCGCAGCCGGCCAGTTCTTCTGTCCGGCGAAGAAATTTCTATCGGCGGCGGCGACAAGGCGGGCGAGAACCAGCCGGCGCTCAAGCGGCGAGATCGCCGGCGGCAGCTCGCCGCCATCGGCATCCGCGCCGGTTTCGAGAAAGATTTCATCCTCGTCGATGTCGCCAAGAGGCCGGATGCGAGGAAGCAGACTGGCGGTTCCCGGCGCGACCGCAACAAACGCTTCGCTAAGCGCGCGCGCGGAGCGGCGCGTCGGCAAGAGAATTTCGATTTCGGCGAGGGCTAGCGGATCGTCCGGCGGGACCGCGCCGGTCAGGGCGCTTGCGAGGTCGCGGAGAAATGGTCGGCCAGCCTCGATGGAGAAGACCCTCGGGGTCTTATGGGCGAAGAGACCGTCGCCCTGTTGCGCTGTCACTGCGCCGCTCTGCGCATCGCGGCGAGTCGTCGCTCGGCTTCCGCGAGCCCCGCCGGATCGCCGACATGCATCCATGCGCCGTCGTGGACGACGCCCCGGAACCTGCCCTTCGCCGCGGCGTTGTCCCACAGCAGGCGCGCCGAGAAAGGTCCTTCGGGCGCGCCGTCGAGGAGCGAAAGCGAGATGATTTGCAGGCCGGTGTAGATGTAGTCGGCGCTCTCGCCGCCCCGCCAAGCAAGGCGGCCGTCGGCGCGGAGGTCGAAATCGCCGGCGCCGTCGTAGCCGCTCGCCGCCGCCTTCGGCGCGAGCAGGAGAAGGGCGTCCATCTGCGCCGGGTCCCAGGCGGCCGCGAGGCGGGCGCAGGGTTCAGGACCGGCGCCGTCGATCAGGATCGCATCGGTGTTGGTGCAGAAAACGGGCCCGTCGCCGAGCAGAGGGCGCGCCTTCGCCAGCCCCCCGCCGGTCTCCAGAAGCAGGGCGCGCTCGTCGGAAATCGAAACCTTCGGCGCGCGCCTGTTAGCGACATGCGCTTCCATCATGTCAGCGAAATAGTGGACGTTGACGACGGCGTTTTTTACGCCGGCGGCTTCGAAGCGGTCGAGCGTCCAATCGATGAGCGGTTTGCCGGCGACGTCGATCAGCGGCTTCGGGCGGTCATCCGTAAGCGGACGCATGCGGGTGCCGAGTCCGGCGGCGAGTATCATTGCTGAGGCGGGCATGGCGATCATGGCGTCAGCTCGGGAAAATGCCGCTGGAAGAAAGTTTTCACGGGAGCGAGCGCCGGGCGGCCGAGATCTCGGCGGAAATGAGTTTCGACTCTCGGCAGGAAGTCATGATAGCGGGGCTTGTTGTCCCGACGGATGAGACGCGCGAAAATGCCGAGAATCTTGGCGTTTCTCTGCGCGGCGAGAATGGCGTAATCGCGGCGGAAAGCGGTTTCGTCGAAGCTGTCCGCTGCGCCGCCGCAATAGCGCGCGATCATTTCTTCGGCCAGCGTCGGATCGACATCGCGGCGCGCGTCTTCGAGCAGCGACACGAGATCGTATGCGGCGCAGCCGATAAGCCCGTCCTGAAAGTCGATGACGCCGACACGGGCATGTCCTTGGCGCTGCGGCAGCCACAGAAGGTTCTCCGCATGGTAGTCGCGCAGAACCATCGTCGCAGGGGCGGAAAGCGAATCGAGAACGCCCGCCCAAGCGGCGAAATAATCGGCTTCGACGCTGGACGGCGGCGGCTTGTCCTTGCGGAACGGCCAATACCATTCAGTGACAAGAGCGACCTCCGCCTCCATCGCAAGCCGATCGTAGGACAACATCGCGTACTGAGGGGTTTTCGGCGCCGGCGGGTTGGCGGCGCGCAGCGCGAGGAGGGCGTCAATCGCCGCCGCATAGAGCGTTCGTTCGTCGGCCCCGGCCGGAATCGCTTTCGCGAAAAGAGCATCGCCGAGATCCTCGATCAGCGCGAAGCCCTTCGCTGCATCGGCCGCGTACACTTCCGGCGCGGAAAGCCCCGCCGCCCTCAGCGCCGCGTCGACTTCAAGGAAGGCGTGCATGTTGGGGCCAGCGAGGCGAGCGAGCGCATTGTATCCGAGACGCCGGCGTTCGGCGGCGTCCGCGCCGGGCGGGCAGGCGGCGCTTTCCGCGGCCGGCGGGGCGTTCATCAGGAGAGCGGTCCGGCCGTCCATGGCGAGCCGCTCGTAGCTGCGCGTCGAGGCGTCGCCGATCACAGCGCGCGTCTCCGCTCCCGCCCATCCGGCGGCGGCTAGAAAGGCGGCGCGATCCTGGCGGCGCAACTCGGCTGGAGCGGTCATCGAAATCCTTCTGAGCAGGTCTTTTAGGCGATTCTCGGGTTAACAAAGGCCGAAGCCGCGAGGCGCGCCGGCCAGTCGCCGCCGCCTCTTACTCGCGCGGCGCGGCCAGAGCCTGAGGGATTGAGCCGGACCACCAAAGACTCAGGGGGCAGTATGGCGGCGATGCGCTCCGGCCACTCGATGAGCGCGACGCCTGAGGCGAGCGCTTCTTCCAAACCAAGCTCCCAGACGTCTTCCGGGCGTTCAAGGCGATAAAGGTCGAAGTGCCACAGGACGAACGCTTTCGTTTCATACGCCTCCACAAGCGTAAATGTCGGGCTCGGCGCCTCGACGGCGCCAGTCAGGGCGGCGATGAGCCCCCGGGCGAGGGTTGTCTTGCCGGCGCCGAGCGGGCCCGAAAGGCCGACCACGTCGCCGGTTCTGAGCAGGGGAGCCAGTTTTTCACCCAAGGAAGCGGTCGCCGTCTCGTCGGCGAGAGTAAAGGTCAGGTCGGCCATGGGCCGCCAAAATAGAGGGGCGGGGCGATCCGGCAAGGCCCGCATCGCCGCCTGCGCCGGTTGACGCCAAAGCTTCCGGCCCGCTACCGAACCAGCGGAAGGAGCGACTTCTGACAGAGCGCATCGTCATTATCGGCGCCGGCCAGGCCGGCCTGCAGGCGGCCGCGAGCCTGCGGCAGGAAGGGTTTGCGGGCGCCATAACCATGCTCGGCGAAGAGGCGCTCCCGCCCTATCAGCGTCCGCCCCTGTCGAAAGCGTTTCTGCAGGGCGATCTCGTCGAGGATCGGCTCTATCTGAAGCCGCCCGCCTTCTATGAGAAAGGCGCCATCGATCTGCGCACAGGCGTTAGCGTGGTTGCTATCGACCGCGCCGCGCGCGAAGTCGCGCTCTCCAGCGGCGAGAGCCTCGCTTACGACAAGCTGCTGCTGGCGACCGGCGCGCCGCCCCGCCGTCTTTCCTGTCCGGGTACGGAGCTTTCGGGCGTTCATTATCTGCGTACGGCCGCGGACAGCAAGGCGTTGCGTCCGGTTCTTGCGGCCGGACGGCGCCTCGTGGTCGTCGGCGCCGGCTATATCGGTCTTGAAGTCGCCGCCGTCGCCCGCAAGGCGGGACTCGAGGTGACTGTCATCGAGGCGATGGACAGGGTTCTGAAACGGGTCGCATGCCCGCCCGTCTCGCAGTTCTACGAGGCGCTGCATCGCAGCCGGGGCGTCGATCTCAGGTTGGACGCCCGTCTTGCCGGGTTCGAAGGCGTGGACAAAGTCGAGGCCGCGCGGCTTGAAGGCGGCGAAACGATCAGCTGCGACACGGCGCTGGTCGGCGTCGGCGCCGCGCCGGCGACAAGCCTTGCGGAGGCCGCCGGTCTCAGGGTCGACAACGGCGTCTGGGTCGATGAAAGCGCGCGCACCGACGATCCGGCGATCTGGGCGGCGGGCGATTGCACGAATTTTCCCTCGCCGCTTTACGGGCGGCGGATGCGCCTTGAATCCGTCCCCAACGCCATCGACCAGGCGAAAACAGCAGCGGCGGGAATGGCCGGGAAACGAGCCGTTTACGATACGGTTCCCTGGTTCTGGTCAGATCAATACGAGGTGAAGCTGCAAACTGCAGGACTGGGCGAGGGCGCCGATACAGTCGTGATGCGCGGCGAGCCGGGGGCGCTGAAGCTTTCCGTCTGGCATCTGAAGGGGGGGCGACTGCTGGCGGTGGACGCCATCAATGACATTCCGGCTTTTGCTGTCGGCAAGCGGCTGATCGCCGCAAAAGCCGCGCCGGACCCGAAAACGCTTGCCGATCCGGCCTCAGACCTTAAATCCCTCCTCGCCTGAGCGGCGCAACAAGGACTTTCGAACTGCCGATGCCCAAGATCACCTATATCGAACAGAACGGGACCGAACATGTCGTAGAGGCCGATATCGGCCTTTCCGTCATGGAAGCGGCGATCCGCAACATGGTGCCCGGCATCGACGCCGATTGCGGCGGCGCCTGCGCCTGCGCCACCTGCCATGTCTATGTCGACGAGGCGTGGCGCGAGAAGACCGGCAAACCGCAGGCGATGGAAGAGTCGATGCTCGATTTTGCATACGAGCCGAAAGAGAATTCCCGTCTCTCCTGCCAGATTACGGTGACCGCCGATCTCGACGGCCTCGTGGTGCGTCTGCCGGAATTTCAGGGCTGACCGGTTTCTGTCCCGTTCTTCATCAGCGCCGTCGTTTGCCGTGAGGGCGGAGCGCGATAGGGTCCGCCATCCGGCCGTCAGCGGGGGAGCTTGGCATTCGTATCGTCCTGCACTTTCTCTCCATGGCTGCGGCGCTGTGCTTTCTTGCTGTCGCGCAGGCGCAGGAACCGCAGGCCGAACGTAGCGAGCGGCCGGTCATCGGCCTTGTGCTGGGCGGCGGGGGCGCTCTTGGCCTTGCGCATGTCGGCGTCATCGCCGAGCTTGAAAAAGCCGGCGTCGAACCGGACATCGTCGTCGGCACCAGCATGGGCGCCGTCATCGGCTCGCTGTACGCCGCCGGGTATACGGCGGAAGAGCTGGAAAAAATCGTCTCTTCGGCAGATTGGGCGTCGCTGTTTCGAGACGGGTCGGCGCGCGGCCGCCTCGCCTTCCGCCGCAAGGAAGAGGAACTTGTTTTCCCGACGACCTATCGGTTCGGCATTGCGAACGGCAGGCTGAAACTGCCGCGCGGGCTGATTCAGGGCCGGCGTCTTCAGCAGATGATCGTCGATCTCGCGTCGGCGCGAACGCTCGCCAGCGATTTCGACGATCTGCCGCGTCGCTTCCGCGCCGTGGCGACCGACATCGAAACCTTCGAGCCGGTGGTCCTCGGCGACGGCGATCTCGCCTCTGCGGTGTTCGCCAGCATGGCGGTGCCCGGCCTGCTGCCGCCGCAGAAGATCGGCGACAAGACGCTGATCGACGGCGGCCTTTCGTCGAACGTGCCGATCCATGTGGCGCGCTCTCTCGGGGCGGACCTGCTGATCGTCGTCAATCTCTCGACCGAGCCG
This sequence comes from Pseudomonadota bacterium, assembly GCA_036337175.1. Lineage (GTDB taxonomy): Bacteria > Pseudomonadota > Alphaproteobacteria > Caulobacterales > Parvularculaceae > Amphiplicatus. The sequence goes on along the minus strand of JAYZEQ010000002.1, from coordinate 45,591 downwards.
AAACGCGCCGAAGACATCAAGGACGTCATCGGCGTGGTCGGCCAGATTGCTGCTTACCTGACGCTCGAGAAGGCCAAGGCCGAAATGGCGACGCTCGCCGACAAGGACGTTTTGCTCGCGCCCGATCTTAAAGGCTTTTCCGCCACCGATTTCGACAAGGGCCGGGCTCTTATGGAACGCGGGCGGCTCGCCGCGCAGCGGCGATCAGCTGCTTTTGAGCGTATTGCGGATCTTCAGGGCCATCCCGCGCCGCCGCCGGCGTCCGCTCCGGAGCCAGCCGTCATCGCATCGATCCGCATAGAGAACAATACGGACTATCCGGACCGCTTCGTCGCCGGCGCGATCTCGCAGCCGATGGGCGCGCCGCTGGACTATGCGAAACTCGAGCGGGATCTCGACGATCTCTACGGCTCCGATTCGTTCAGCAACGTGTCCTACCGGCTGGAGGCGAACGCCGCAGGCGGCGCCGACCTCGTCATTCAGCTCAGCCCGAAAGACATCGGCGACACCTATGCGCGCTTCGGGCTTACGTTGGCGACGGATTTCCAGTCCGACGCCGAATTCAACATTCTCGCCGGCGTCGTACGCCGCAATCTCAACCGGCGCGGCGGCGAGGCGCGCGGCCTGTTGAGAATCGGGGATGACCCGCGTCTGTTCGCTGAATTCTACCAGCCGACAGATGCTCGCCAGACCTGGTTTCTGTCGGCATCTGCGGATGTCTCCCGCGATTTGGTTCGGCAATTCGATTCCGACACGCAGGCGTTCGGCGAGTTTCGTGTCGATGCGGCGCGGTTCGATATCGCCGCAGGCCGTGTTTTCGACCGGGTTGTCGAGGTTCGCGCCGGCCTTGCGCAGGAATGGGGACGGATCGCAAATAGCGTCGGTTTCGAGTTCGCTTCGCCGTTCGAATATGAGGATCTCAGTTTCGTTGCGCGCGTTTCGGCGGACAGTTTCGACAACGCCTTCTTTCCGACGCGCGGGGCGCTGGCCGGCGTGGAATACAGGGAAAGTCTCGGCGCGGACGACTCCCCTTTCAACCGCTCGCGCGTCGGCGGATCGGTCCGTTTCGCGGCGCCCTTGGCGGGCGGCGTGTTCGTGCCGGCGGCGGAATTCGGTTTCGCGCTCGATCCGGCGTTCGTCTCTGTCGATCCGGCGCTGCCGATCAGCGTTATCGGTTTTGAAACGCTGGGCGGGCCTCTGCGGCTTTCGGGGCTGCCGCAGGACTCCCTGCGCGGCCGCCACAAGACGCTTGTTTCGCTCGCCTATTACCGCAACATCGCCGGAGGAACCGAGATCTTCGGGCGACCGGTCTATGTCGGCGCGACCCTCGAGGCGGGCAACGTTTTCACCCGCACGGACGAAATCAGCTTTTCGGCGCTGCTTTATGGCGGCTCGGTGTTTCTCGGCGCGCCGACGCCGATAGGTCCGGTGTTTCTCGGCGTCGGCTACACCGAGGGAGGCGACAGCGCAGCCTATCTCCAGATCGGCCGCACTTTCTGAGAACGTCGCATCGACGGCTTGACCTCGGCGCTCTCCCGCGCTTCCATGAACAAATGCAGAACCTTTATCTCGATCCCGGTCCCTTGCCGGCGCCCGCTCGTCCTGACGTCACTCTGGCGCTTACGCGCGGGGCGACGCGGCTGTTCTGGGATCTCGGGTTCGCGCCGATGGCCGAGTTTCGTCTGCCGAACGGACGCCGCGCCGACATTGTCGGCCTCGACCAGAAAGGGCGGGTCGCCATCGCCGAGGTGAAATCGTGCCAGGCGGATTTCGAGGCCGACAGCAAGTGGACGGACTATCTGCCGTTCTGCGACATCTTCTATTTCGCGGTGGGGCGGGATTTTCCGCTCGACCTTCTGCCGACGGAGGAAGGCCTCATCATCGCCGACGCTTTCGGCGGTGCGGTCATGCGCGAAGGACCGGAGCGCCCGCTCGCCGCCGCCCGGCGCAAGGCGCTGACCTTGCGCTATGCGCGTCAGGCGGCGGCGCGGATCGCCTTCGTTCATGAAGACATGGGCGAGTGAAGAATAAGAAGCGTCGTTATTTTTTCGTTCCCTCTTGCGAGCTGAAACGTTGGCCGTTATTTAGCGTCGCGAAGAGGAGACTATGTCCGAGATTGCTTCCAGCTGAACCGTTTTGAGCCGCGCGCCGGTTACCGGCGCGTTTCCTCCGGATTCAGCATCGGACATTCCCATGAATATCTCGAAAGCGGAGCAGCGCACGCTGCACGCGCTCGCTCGCGGCGGGGCGATCATCGTCGAAAAGGACGAGAAAGCGAAGATCGTCGCCGTCAACTGCGCCACAAGAGAAGGCTGGACGCTGGAAGACTGTACGATCCCCGTCTTCAAGAAGCTGAAGAAACGCAGGCTGATCGCCTCGCAGACGGGCGGCCCTTATCGCATCACGCGGGAAGGCCGCCTTGCCGTGCGTTCGCAGGTCGACAATCGGGCCTGACCGGCCGCTACGGACGAATGAGGCCGCGCAGGACTGCCTTGACGCAGGCCTGCGCGCGCGTCGTGGCGCCCAGCTTGTTTGACGCGCGGTTGAAATACTCTTCGACCGTGCCGTCGGCGACGCCGAGAATGTCGGCGATTTCCATCGTGGTCTTGCCGGCGCCGGCCCACAGCAGGCACTCGATTTCACGCGGCGACAGGGTCGGCGCATCCGGGCCGAGTTCGCTGTCGACGAGCGTGCGGATCGATTCGCAAAAATAATTTGCGGCGAGCGCGAAGGTGCGGCCTTCCGCCTCCCATAAGGCGCGCGCATTTTTCTGCGAATGAAGATCCCACCAGCCCAGCGTGAACATTCGGCCGCCTTCGCTGGCGTGCACCGGAACGAGCGCCCACGCCTGAAGGCCGAATGTGCGGTTGACTTCCTGCGCCAGCGCCCGCTCGGCGGGCGAACCGTTGGCGACATCGGCTTCGCTCATATAGGTGACGGGGCGCGCCGAGCGGCGGATCATCCGGTATGGGCGGGCTTTCGCCTGCAGCGCCTTATTCTCGCGCGCCGCGCTAAGGTATTCTTCGGACACGACCGATCCGAAAAGCCGCGACTGCGAGTGGCTGAGCGGCGCCTCGACGGAGCGGTCGCTGACAAGAAAGCCGCAGCTTGGAAACCCGGCCTTTTTGAGGCGCTTGTCGAAAGAGCGCCAGGCGCCGTCGAGCGTGTTGTCGTTGGCGAGCGAGACGATCTCAAGCGGATCGAGCGCCAGTTGGGCGGCGCTTTTACGCAATAATCTGTTGGCTGAAGGCATCTTTCATCTCCCCGTTCTCCTCCTTCAGCAGAACCGCAGCGCATGGCGCTTTCGCGGCGAGGGTTGGGAAAGTCTGGGGAGAGAATGCGGCGAAAAACTTCGCCCCTATAGTAAAAAACGGCCGTCCCGAGGGGACGGCCGTTTGTTTCTTCCGGTTTTTCCGGCTCTTAGAGGTCGCTCGCCTTCATCACTTCGATGGGGCCGAGATTGAGTGAACGCACGCCCGCCTCAATCTGTTCGCGGTCCCCGACGATCACCCAGATCAGGCTTTCCGGGTGGATGACTTCGCTCGCCGCGGCCGTGATGTCGCCGATCTTCAGCGCTTCATACTGGTCCTTCAGCGTCGCCGGGTAATTCCACGGGCGGCTGTAACGGGCGCTCGAGGTCAGGCTGCCGAGAACGTCGTTGGAGGTTTCAAAAGATCCGGGCAGGGAGCGGACGTTGTTGAGGATGGTGCGCTCCAGTTCCGCCGCCGTCGCCGGCTTTGTAGACTTGAACGACGTCAGCTCTTTCATCAGCTCCTGGATGGACTCTTTCGTCTTGTCGGTCTGAACCGGCGCATAGACGAGCCAGGGCCGCTGGCCTTTTGCTCCCTGCATGAAGGTGTAGGCGCCGTAGGCCCAGCCCTTGTCTTCGCGCAGGTTCATGTTCACGCGCGCGGAGAACTGGCCGCCGATAATGTCGTTCATCGCGGTGATGGCGATGTTGTTCGGGGCGTTGGTCGGCGGCGCGATCTCGCCGGCGAGGATGAGCGACTGTGGAGAACCCGGCTTGTCAACGAGGATGACCTTGCCCTTGGCGGGACGCGACACGGTCGCGATGTTCTTGGCCGGTTTGGCGCCGCTGGCGCGCCAGTCGCCGAAGGCCGCTTCGAGCAGCGGCTTCATTTCCGCCATGGCGGCGTCGCCCACCACGAAGATCGTGGCGTTATCGGGCCGAAGCCAATTGGCCTGAAACTTCGCGAGGTCGTCGCGCGTCAGCGATGTGATCGATTCCACCGTGCCGGAGCCGGTGAACGGCACGGCGTAGGCGTGCCCCTCGCCGTAAAGCTGCGGCGGCAGAAGGCGCAGCGCAAGCTGCACCGGGTTGGCTTTTTCCTGCGCGATGCCCGCGATCCAGCGCGAGCGGAGTTTTTCGATTTCGCTATCGGCGAATGCCGGATTCCGGACAACGTCAGCGAGGATATCGAGAGACGGACGCAGGTTCGACTTCAGGGCCGACATCTGCACGCTGGTCGTGTCGAGGGTCGAGCCCGCGGCCAGCGTCGCGCCCAGGCCCTCGAGTTCCTCGGCGATCTGCGTCGCATTGCGGCGCTTGGTGCCTTCGTCGAGCATGGCGCCGGCGAAGGAGGCGACGCCGAGCTTGCCGCCGTCGGCGCTGTCGGCGGCGTAACCGGCGTCGAACTGTACTGAGATCTCAATGACGGGGATTGTGCTGCGAGTCGCAAGAACGACCTTCACGCCGTTTTTCAGGGTTGCTTCCTCGACCGCCGGGAAAGTCAGATCCGGCGTCGCTGGCACTTTCGGCAGGCCAGTCGAACGATCGACGGTCGACGCCGCCGTCTTGTATTCAGGGAAGGGCAGCACGTCGATCTGATAATAGCCGGCGTTCATCACCGAACGCGCCGCCGCGAGCACCTGCTGCGGCGTCGCTGATTTGATCCACTCGGCGCGCTTCTGGATGAAGCCCGGATCGTCCGCATAGAGAGCGCCTTCGGCGAGGATAGACGCCTTGCCGCTGAAGCCGCCGACTTCCTCCAGTCCGCGCACGATGTCGGCGATAATCGATGTCTTGGCGCGTTCTAGCTCGGCGGCTGTCGGCCCCTTTACGAGAAAATCAGAAAGCACCGCTTCCATTTCGCGTTCGACCCGGGCGCGGTCGGCGTCGGCTTTGGCGTCGACGGTGACAGAGTAGAAGCTCATCAGCTCGTGCTCTTGGATCTGCGCCGTCGCCGAAGTGGCGATTTCAAGATCGTAGACAAGTTTTTTGTAGAGACGGGACGTTTTTCCGCCGCCCAAAACCTCGGCTGCAAGCTCGAGCAACGCCGCTTCGCGCGTAGAGCGGCCGGGCGCGACCCAGTTGCGGTCGAGACGCGGCTGCGGCACGCGGTCGAGCATGACTTCGCGCTTGTTGACGTCGAGTTTCGGCGCATTGGCCTTGGTTTGCGTTACGGGCGGTCCGGCGGGAATGTCGCCGAAATATTTCTCGACCAGCGGCTTCGCCGTCGCAGCGTCGATGTCGCCGGCGAGAACCAGCACCGCGTTGGCCGCGCCGTAATAGTCTTTGAACCACTGCTTGGTGGTTTCGAGCGAAGCTGCGTCGAGATCCTCCATCGAACCGATGGTCGAATGGCGGTAAGGATGACCGGCGGGAAGAAGGCCCTCAAGCGTCGGGTATTCCATCCGGCCGTAAGGCTGGTTGTCGCCCTGACGCTTTTCGTTCTGAACGACGCCGCGCTGCTCGTCGAGCTTGTCCTGAGTCAAGGCGCCGAGGAGATGGCCCATGCGGTCGGATTCCATCCACAACACGAGATCGAGCGCCGGCGTCGGCACCGTTTCGAAGTAGTTGGTGCGATCGAACCAGGTGGTGCCGTTTAGGCCCGTCGCACCGACTTCCTCGAGCGGACCGAACCAGTCGTTATTGAAGTTCTCCGACCCGTTGAACATGATGTGTTCGAACAGGTGAGCGAAGCCGGTCTTGCCGGGAGGTTCGTCCTTCGAGCCGACATGATACCAGATCGACACGGCGACCACCGGCGCCTTGCGGTCCTCGTGCACGATCACTCTGAGACCGTTGTCGAGTTCGAACTGCTCGTAAGGCAGACTGATCTCCGGAGCGGCGGCCGAAGCCTGCTGCGAAATGGCGAATGGCGCGACGGCCGATGCGGCCGCGGCGAACGCGGCGGCTTTTAAATGGCGCATGATTGACCCCTTCAGCGAAACGGAACTGGCGAGTTTCCACTGTCCGGCACCTTCGCCGTAGGGGCGGGCAGGGTCAACTCGGGGCTGATCGGCCTGTCGCGCGACGGCTTCGGTTCGACGCAGGGCCGACCCCGCCGATCGGCATTAATCGGTTATTTCGGCGCGCGTTTGGCCAGTATGCGTTGCAGCGTGCGCCGGTGCATGCCGAGACGTCTGGCGGTCTCGGAAACGTTGTGGTCGCAGAGTTCGTAGACGCGCTGGATATGCTCCCAGCGCACCCGGTCGGCGGACATGGGGTTTTCTGGCGGCTCGGGACGCTCTCCGGCGCGGGCGAGCAAGGCCTTCTCGACATCGTCGGCGTCGGCGGGCTTCGAGAGATAGTCGACGGCGCCGGCCTTCACCGCCGCGACGGCTGTAGCGATGTTGCCGTAGCCTGTCAGCATGACGACGCGCGCGCCTTCGCGCGCCTCATGAATGGCGTTGACGACTTCGAGCCCGTCACCGTCGTCGAGACGCAGATCGACGACGGCGAACGCCGGCGGCGCCTTGCGCGCAAGCTCGATCGCCTCCTTGACTGTCCCCGCCAGCGTCGGCGCGAAGCCGCGCTTTTCCATGGCGCGCCCGAGGCGCAGGCGGAACGCTTCATCGTCATCGACGATAAGCAGGCTCGCATCGTCTATTCCGGCGAGAGAAAGGTCGATGTCTTCTTCTGCTTCGGTCATGATCGTTCGTCCGTTGGCGGCCAAGGGCCTTGAGATCGGGTCGGGGTCAATATAGGCGCCTCCGGCGGGTGCGGCCAGCATTGCTAGGCGCCTGATTCTGCGGCAAGTCCGGCGAGCGGCCAAGCGGCGTTCACCCAGGCGCCGCTCACCGCGTTGGCCTCGCGCCATTCCAGATTGTCGAAGGTGATTTTCGCGCCGGAGCGTTCCAGCAGGGTCTTGGCGATGAAAAAGCCGAGCCCGAGCCCTCCCTTGCGCCCCGCCGCGCTTCTGGAGCGCGCCCGCATGCTGACATAGGGTTCTCCGAGCCGGGCGAGAACCTCCGGCGCGAAACCCGGCCCGTCGTCATGGATCGAGATGGAGAGGTCGTGGTCGTTCCATTGCGCCGTGACCAGCACTTTCGAAACGGCGAAGGCGCAGGCGTTTTCGATGAAGTTCCTGAGACCGTAAACGATCTCCGGCCGCCGGCGCAGCACGGGCGCAGCGCCTTCGCCGATCATCTCGAATATCACAGCCGGTTCGTTCGGCCGGTAGAGGAAGGGCTCGGCCGCTTCTCTGATAAGCGCGTCTACGGCGATGCGGTCGTGCACCGCGTCGCCCTCCTCACCGCGGCTTGAAAGCCGGCTGAGAATATCCCGGCAGCGCTGCGCCTGACTGACGAGCAGCCTGGCGTCCTCCTCGAGCAGCCCCTGGCCCGCGAGGTCGTCCGCCATCTCTTTCGCCGTCACCTGGATGGTCGCAAGCGGCGTGCCGAGTTCGTGCGCGGCGGCGGCGGCGAGCCCTCCGAGCGCCGCGAGGCGTTCTTCCCGGGCGAGGACCAGCTGCGTGGCGGCGAGCGCCGTCTTGATCTGCTCGGCTTCCGCGGCGACGCGGTGCGCATAGGCGGCGAAGAATACGACCGCGAAACTGAGCGCCACCCAGACGCCGAAAATATAGATCCCCGGCACATCGAGCGTTTCGCCCGGCCGCCACGGCAGAGGAAAACTCTCGACGCCGATCAGACTGATGCCGGCGATGGCGAGCGCGCCGATGAGGATGGTCAGCCGCAGCGGCAAAACGCTCGCGGCGATGGTGACGGGCGCGAGGATCAGGGCGGCGAATGGATTTTTCAAACCGCCGGTCAAAAACAGCAGCGCGCAAAGCTGTACGATGTCGAAAGCAATATAGGCGGCGGCCTCTCGGTCGGCGAGAAAACGCTGCGGAGAGAAGCGCAGGGTGGCGAAAAGATTGAGCCAGGCGCTGGCGGCGATGGCTCCAAGGCACAACCCGAGAGGGGCCGGAAACCCCAACCCGAAATGCACAAGAAAAATCGCGGCAGTCTGGCCCGCCACGGCGAGCCAACGCAGCGTCGTCAGGGTTCTGAGACGCACGGGGCCTCGGAGGCTTTGCAGAGCGCTTTCCGCGTCAGATTCCATGTGCGGCGTCACGTCGGGGGTCCGGCTGGTTATATTTCTGCGTTTCGCGGTCTATAGAACGGTGCGGCGGTCCGGCGCCAACCTTTACATTCCGGCTCGCCGTCATAGGAGCGTCGCTATGCGGAATATACTGCTGAAAACCTCGCCGTCCTTGGCGAAAGCGGTGGGCGCGGCGATTGCGCTCGGTCTAGCCGGGTGCGGCGCAGCGAATGAAACAGCTACAGTCCCGGGCGATGCGCTCATCAGGCTGTCCGATCAGTTTTCCAGCGACTTCGCCCTGGTCGACCAGAACGGCCAGCCGCGAACGGACGAGGATTTTCACGGCAAGGTGGCGCTGGTCTACTTCGGCTTTGCGACGTGTCCGGACGTTTGTCCGCTGGCCCTGGGCACGTTGTCGGCCGCGCTTAATGAACTGAGCCCGAAGGAGCGCGCCCAAGTCGCCCCGCTGTTCATCACTGTCGATCCAGAACGAGATACGCCGCAGGCGCTGAAGGATTACCTGGCCTTCAACGACGGCATCATCGGCCTCACCGGCTCGCCGGAAGCGGCGGAACATGCGCGCACGTCGTTCAAGGTCTATGCGCGGAAGCAGAAGCTGCCGGAGTCGGCGCTCGGTTACACTATGGACCACACCAGCCTGTTTTATCTGGTCGATCGCAAAGGACGACCGCAGCTCGCCATTCACGACACTGTGACGCCGCAGGAGCTCGCCGCCATCCTGCGCAAGAGCCTCAAAGGCCGATTAACCTAACTTATTGATATTGCGTAAAAGTTCGGCGCGCATTCTGCAAGTGCGAAATAATGGCGGCGGGGTTGGCTCCAGCGCTTTGTTACCGCGCCGTCACAAAAGTTTGCGGTTGCGAGAAAACCCGTGCAAAGTCTCGAACCTTGTCGGCCGGCGTTGAGCATAAAAAGCGTTAACAGCCTGTTGCGCCTGGTCTTTGTTGTAGGAGTGCTAGGGGGCGCATGCTTTATACCGCGTATGAATTAGGTCACGCCGCCGTCGCGCCCGCGCGCATGGCGGCCGGAATCGGCGCCCGTTTCTGGCGCTCGCCGTTTAATCCGATCGCCGACACCTGGCTGGCGCGCACCAGCGCCGCGGCGCTCGACGTCTTCGAAAACGTCACCCGTCGCTATCCGAAGCCGGAATGGGGTCCCATGGAGACCGTCATCGACGGCGGCAGCGTGCCGGTGACGGTAGAGACCGTCGTGAAGAAAGACTTCGCGTCTCTGCTGCATTTCAAGCGCGGCGAGGGCGCTTCAGCCAGCGACCCTAAAGTGCTGATCGTCGCGCCGCTGTCGGGTCATTATGCGACTTTGTTGCGCGGCACTGTCGAAGCGATGCTGCCGGCGCACGACGTCTATATCACCGACTGGGCCGACGCGCGCTTCGTGCCAATCTCCGCCGGCCGTTTCGATCTCAACGATTACGTCGACTATCTCATCGACTTTCTGCGTGTCGTCGGGCCTCGCGCGCACGCCATGGCCGTGTGCCAGCCGGGACCGGCGCTGCTCGCGGCGGCTTCCGTACTGGCAGAGGACGATGACCCGGCGCGTCCCGCCTCGATGACCATCATGGGCAGCCCGATCGATACGCGCCGTTCGCCGACAGTCCCGAACCTGCTTTCGAAAGAGCGCTCCTACGAATGGTTTGAGCGCAACATGATTTTTACGGTCCCGGCCCCGTATCCTGGCGTGCTGCGGCGCGTCTATCCCGGCTTCGTGCAGCTCTATTCGTTCTTGACCATGAACTCCGACCGGCACCTCAACGCCCATTACGAGTATTTCCAGAATCTCGTGAAGGAGGACGGCGACAGCGCCGAGAAGCATCGTCAGTTCTATGACGAATATCTCTCCGTGCTCGACATGACGGAAGAATTCTACCTGCAGACCATACGCGAAGTGTTTCAGGAGCACTCGCTTCCCGAAGGCAAGTTCATGCATCGCGGCCGGCGCGTGAAGCCGGAATCGATCACTGATGTCGCGCTGCTGACCATCGAAGGCGAGAACGACGATATTTCGGGGATCGGCCAGACGCAGGCGGCGCACGATCTGTGCGTCAATCTGCCCTCGCATCTGCAGCATGACTATGTGCAGCCGAACGTCGGCCATTACGGCGTTTTCAACGGTTCGCGCTGGCGCGCCGAGATCCAGCCGAAAATTCAGGAATTCATCCGCAAGCACGATCTCAAAGCCGGCGCCCGTTCGCGGCTGAAAGTCGTCGCAGGATAATCCGCGCTCCGAAAGTCGTGTCCCGGACGCATCGCGTCCGGGACGAATTGACCGTCGGTTCGCGCCGCGGGGTCCACATCGGCGCAAAAACCACTAAGCTTGACCGAATCGTCTTCACCGCCGCGCGTATCGAGGGGAGCGCGACGCAGGCCGCAATCGGGGTATGTCTGGAATGGAAGCCTTCTACGCCGCCGTCGACAATGTAAGCGGGTTCATCTGGGGCGGAACGTGGAACGGGCAGACGGTCCTTCCGCTTGCGCCCATGGTCCTCACGCTTCTGGGGACCGGTCTGTTCTTCATGATCCGGCTGAAATTCCTGCCGTTGCGGCGGCTCTTCCCCGCTTTCGGCAATCTCTGGCGCGGCCGCGGAAGCCATGTCGATCAAGGCGCCGGCGGCGACATCTCTCCGTGGAATGCGCTGTCGACGGCGCTCTCCGGCCAGGTTGGCACAGGCAACCTCGCCGGCGTGGCGACGGCGATCACGCTTGGCGGGCCGGGAGCGATTTTCTGGATGTGGGTGACGGCGGTGGTCGGTATGGCGGCCGCCTTCGCCGAATCGAGCCTCGCGGTGAAATATCGCGAGCAGCATCCAGACGGCCACATTCACGGCGGGCCGATGTATTACATCAAGAACGGGCTCGGGAAAGGCTGGCTCTGGCTCGCCGTTTTCTTCGCTCTTGGCACGATCTTTTCGGCGGTCGTCACCGGCAACATGACGCAGGCGAATTCGGTCGCGACGGCGATCGAGGCGCAATTGCCGGTGCCGACATGGGTTTCGGGCCTGGTCATCGCCGTTTTGACGTTCATCGTCATTATCGGCGGCATCAAATCCATCGGCTCCGTCGCGGGCAAGATCGTGCCGGCCATGGCGCTCAGCTACATTCTGCTCTGCATCGTCATGCTCGTGATGCATGCGGAATATGTGCCGGGCGCGTTCGCGGAGATCTTCACCTATGCGTTCGGCCTTGAACCGGCGGCGGGCGGCGTAGCTGGTTACGCCGTGTTGCAGGCTGTTCGTTTCGGCGTAGCGCGGGGACTTTTCTCCAACGAGGCGGGGCAGGGGTCGACGGCCATCGCGCACGCCGCTTCGAAGACCGACGACCCGGTGTTTCAGGGCGAAATCGCCATGCTGGGCGCGTTCATAGACACTATCGTTATCTGCACCATGACGGCGCTGGTCATTCTGGCTGTGCCGGGCCACTTTGCGTCAGGCGACGGCTTCGTCGAATACGCATGGCAGTCGACGACGCTGCAGGGCGCGCAGGTGACCACTGAAGTGTTCGGTCACGCTCTTCCCGACATGACGGTGTTCGGGAGCGTGATCTCGCCCGGCGGCATCTTCATCGCTCTGGCGCTGGCTCTCTTCGCCTTCACCACGATCATTGGCTGGTCCTATTACATGGAGCAGGCGGTGACCTACCTGCTGGGCGACAAGGTCGCCAAGCCAGTTCGCTATCTCTGGGTGGCGATGGTTTTCGTCGGCGCCTTGCAGCCGATCGATTTCATCTGGCGCTTCGGCGACATCGCCAATGCGGCGATGGCATTTCCGAACCTTATCGCCATTCTGCTCCTCAGCGGCGTCGTTGTGACCATGGCGAAGGAGAAAGGAAGGCTGTAAAAGGACGGTTTGTCGCCGCTCCATTCCCGGATTACAGCCATGCCGCTTGATCTTTATCTCGGCTTCGCCGCCGCCTCCGCCGCGCTCATCCTGATGCCCGGCCCGATGGTCGCGCTGATCGTGTCGAACAGCGTCAATCATGGGCTCAAAACCGGGCTGTTGACCGTCGCCGGGTCGGGCGCGGCGATGTTTGTCCATCTGATCGGCGTATGCGCCGGGCTTGCAACGCTGCTCGCTGCGATGGGCTCCGCCTTCTTCTGGCTGAAATGGGCGGGCGCCGCCTATCTGTTCTATCTCGGCGTGCGCGCCCTGAGATCGAAGCCGAAGGATATTTCAGCGCCCGAGGGGGCTGGAAAATCTGTGAACAGAACGCTCGTCGAAGCCTTCCTCGTGGCGCTCACCAATCCGAAAACGCTGCTTTTCTACGCAGCCTTCTTTCCGCTCTTCATCTCGCCCGACCGGGCGATCGTGCCTCAGCTTGCGCTTCTCTCGGCGACATTCCTCGTCATCGCCTGCGCGCTCGACTGCGGCTGGGCGATGACGGCCTCGCGGGCGCGCCCGCTCCTGGTCCGGGCGGGGCGCTGGACCAACCGCGTCACCGGCGGCGTGCTGATACTCGCCGCGGCCGGTCTCGCCGCCGCCCGCAGGATTTGAACGGCCGGCGATTTTAGCCTGTCTGTTGAGCGTCCATTAACTCTGTCATGAAATGCTACCTGTGGTTGTGGAAATTATTCCGCATTCGCAGGGAGTTGTGTTCATGACGGCGCGTTTTCTCACCGTTTCCGCCGCCTTGCTGCTACTCGCCGCGCCGGCCGCCGCCCAGACCTCGGGCGACGTGCTTTTCAACGGCTTTATCCTCGGCTCGTGCACGGTGACCGTCGGCGCAGCCGGAACGCTCGAACTCGACGGAGACGGAAACCAGCTTTCGAGCCAGAATCCAGGCGGCGCGCCGGCGACGGCGACGATCGTTACGACTTCGATAGGCTATCGGGTCGACGTCGATCCGCCGACCGCTTTCACCCTGGAGCCGGCGGGCGGCGGGACCGGCGTCGCCTATTCCGCTTCCTATTCGGCGACCGGCGCCACCATCCTCAACAACGTTCTCGCCGGCCTCCTGTCCGTGCTCGGACTTGGAACGACCAATCTCACCATTCACGCCAGCGCCGACCGGGCCTCGGGCGTTTTTCCGCCGGGGGAATATCAGATGCCGGTGACGGTCACATGCGACTCCCTGCTTTGATCCTCGCCCTGATCGCGCTGCCGATGCAGGGAAATACGCAGGGTCTCGCGCCCATGCGGCAGGACTTTGCAACGTATGCCGACCAGTTCGCGATTCGCCTCACGGCGCGCAATCCTTATCCGACGGCGCAGCGCTTTTCCGTGACCGTGTATGAAGAAGACTGGCGCATTTCGGCCGCGCGGGCGCTGGCCCCGGTTCTCACCATTGCGCCCAACGAGACAGTTTCTTTTCTCGTCGCCGGGGATACAGACGAACGCGAGGCGCGCGCCATCCATGTCTGCATCAGGTCCGCGCCTTTCGTCGGCGAAGGCGGCGCTTCCATCAGGGGAGAGGTATGCGGACGCTATCGCATCTTGCAGCGGCGGCTCTGACATTCGCCGCGCCGGCCGCCCTGGCGCAGACCACTGCGGACGGCGTGCCGATCATCATCCCGTCGCAGAGCTCGATCTATAATCAGAACGCGGTCAACCTGCCGGCGCCGCCCATGCCGAACGGACAGGATGTGGTGCGCGGCGTATCGGGCGCGAGCTGTCAGTCGTCGGTGGGCAGCGGCGGGCCCTATCTCGATCTCGGCGTGATCGGCTCGCAGGATGTTTTCAATCGGGAGACAGCCGCGCTTTACGGCCGTGTCGTCATTCCCATCGGCGAGCGCCCGAAACGGGTCGACTGCACCAGGCTTTACGAGCTTGAGATCGCCCGGCTGAAAATGGAGATCGATCTGATGCGTCTCGGCATGCCCGTGTCCCGGCAGGCGTCAATGGAGCGTATCGACGGCGATCCGCTGGAACAGCATCACGAGCCGTCGCCGCGTCAGGCCGCGCGGGAAAGCTCCGTCTACGACCGCCTCGAAACGATCTCTGTGAAACCGCGGGACTGAGCCGCCGCGGCGGCCGCTCAGCGATAGGTTTTCTGACCGCTGTAGAAACCCTGCGTGAACTTCCAGCCCTTGCGCTCGAGCCCTGAATAGAAGCCCTGCGTCCTGAGGCGGTTGGCGCGCCGGTGCACGACTTCGACGACGACTCGCTGTTCGCAGACCGAAGCCTGTTTGGGCTCGGCGCCGAGCAGCGGCAATTCGGCGGGCGCAGCCGCGCCGCGCCAGACGCGAACGCCTGCCTGCGACGACGAGGTCGCTGCGGATTTCGCCGCCTCGCCCCCGAGCTGCAGACGGACCGACGACGACTGCGCGTGCGCCGGCGTGAGAAGCAAGGCGCCCGCAAGCGCGCCGACCGCCATAAGAAAAGCCTTTCTGGCCATAAGCGACTCCACCATTTCCCGCGCCGATGATGATCCCGGAAAGCCTCGCGAACAATGCCGAGGACGGCGGTTTACGGTCCGCTGACGCTTTTATTGAGAGCTATCTCGCGCGGCGGGCGAAAGCCCAACCTGTGAGTAGCGAACGAGGCGAGCGACGGCGATTGCCAGGCTTCCGCAAACGACGGCAAGGTCGGCGCGCCATGCGCATTCTTTACTCCCATCGCACCCGCTCCGCCGACGGACAGCATGTCCATATCCGCGCCTTGAGCGAGGCCCTATTGGCGCGGGGTGTCGACGTATTTATGGCGGGTCCGGACGACTACGGCGCCGCCCGCCCGCGCCCGCTCGACGCGGCGGCGGGGGAAGGGGGCATGCGCCGCTTTCTGCCGAGACCGCTGCATGAGCTGGCGGAGCTCGCCTATTCGGCGCCCGCCTATGCGAAGCTCGCCCGCGCCGCCCGCGGGTTTGCGCCTGATATTCTTTATGAGCGGTACAGTCTGTTTCACCATGCCGGCGTTCGTCTCGCTCGCGCGCGGCGTCTGCCATTCATGCTGGAGGTGAATGCGCCGCTGGCCGCCGAACGCGCCGCTCATGGGGGGCTTGCCTGGAAGGGGCTGGCGCGCGCCAGCGAGACGTCATTGTGGCGGGCGGCGGATATCGTTCTGCCGGTGACGGAGGCGCTCGGAAAAATCGTCGCGGCGGCCGGCGTTCCCGACGAGCGCATCCATGTGGTCCAGAACGGCGTGGACGGCGCGTTCCTCGTCGATGCTGATCCGCGGCCCGTGCGCGCCCGCTACGGTCTGGATGACAGGCTGGTGCTCGGTTTCGCCGGCTTTGTGCGCGACTGGCACGGCGTCGACCGGGTGTTGCGGTTTCTCGCGGCGAGCGGCCGCGACGACCTTCACCTGCTGCTCGTCGGCGACGGTTCAACGCGCGCCGCGCTCGAAAAGGAAGCCCGGGCGCTCGGTGTGGAAAGCCGCTTCACGGTCACCGGCGTGATGCAGAGGGAAGACATGCCCGCTCATGTCGCCGCTTTCGACATCGCCCTGCAGCCGGCCGTGACGCCCTACGCTTCGCCGCTGAAGCTCTTCGAGTATATGGCGCTGGCGCGCGCCCTCGTCGCGCCGGCGAGCGACAACATCCGCGAAATACTGGCGGACGGCGAAAATGCGCTGTTGGTTCCGCCGGAAGATGAGGCGGCTCTGCACGCGGCGCTGGCCTCGCTGGTTTCGGATGCCGGCCTGCGTGCAAGGCTCGGCGCGACGGCGAAACAAACGCTCATCAAACGGGATTTGACGTGGGCCGGCAACGCCGCGAGGGTCGAGCGGCTTGCGCAAGGCTTGTTGGAACGTCGCCGATGACTGTGAGACTGGAAACAGAAAGACTGATCCTGCGGTCGATGGAGCCGGGAGACGCGGAATCGTACATCGCCCTTATGGCGGAGCCGGACATCGCCCGCTTCCTGACCCCGGACGGCAAGCCGCAAAGCCGCGCCGACGCCTGGCGCGCCTTCGCCATGGTGCTTGGCCATCAGCAGATTCGCGGCTTCAACTTCTTCACCGTCATCGAGAAGCAGAGCGGCGCGTTTGTCGGCCGCGTCGGCCCGTGGAAACCCGAAGGCTGGCCGTCGCTCGAATGCGGCTGGGGGATCGCCCGCGCCCACTGGGGCAAGGGATACGCCCCGGAGGCTGCTGTCGCCGCCGTGCGCTGGACCTTCGACCGGTTCCCGGATCTTGACCGGATCATTTCGCTGATCGATCCCGGCAACGCCAACAGCCAGGCGGTGGCGCGCAAAATCGGCGAGCAGAAGAGCGCCGAGACGTTTCGGCTGTGGGATCTGACGCTCGACGTCTGGTCCGCCGATCGCGGCGCATGGCTGCAGCGGTTCGGATAAATTTTGCGAAAGCTGTCCTCGCGCTCTTGCAATTGCCGCCCGTTTATCGATTTGATTTTCCTTGCGCGCCGTCGTGGCGCGCGAGGGGGCCGGCCGCTTGTCCTATCCGGCGAAAGAGGAACGACATGCTGCTGGTCAGCACCTATGTGGCGCCGAGCAAGATCGAGGGCATCGGCGTCTTCGCGGCGGAGCCTATCAAAAAGGGGGCGCTGATCTGGCGTCTCGAACCGAATTTCGACCGCCTCATTCCGGTCGACAAGTACGAGTCGGCGCCGCCCCACCTCAAGGACTTGCTCGATCGCTATGCTTATCCGAGCCCGGACAGGCCTGGCTTCATCGTCTACGAAGTCGATAACGGCCGATTCATGAACCACTCGGAAACGCCGAATACGGACTTTTCCGACTCGGGCGGCGCGACGGCGCTGCGCGACATCGCCGCCGGCGAGGAGCTGACCTGCAACTACGCAGACTTCTTCAAGGATTACGAGTTGCTGCCGAACCACGCGGACCGCATCGCGGAGAACGGCTGAGCGCGGCGCCGTCAACTCAAAATCCTGCGAGCGTCTTCCGCGCGAGGCGTGATTATTCGAGGAGCCGTCCAGCCCGCGCTTGACCCCGCCGGCGCCAGAGGCGACACCTTCGGCGCGCCGCAACCGGAGACTCGCCGATGACCGTCCGCTTCCTGCCCGTTCTCGCTCTCGCTGCAACCGCCGCCTCGGCCCAGCCGGCGCCCGAGCGCGCCGAGGCGCCGATTTTCGCCGAGGCCCAGATCAGGACCGCCAACAGGCTGATCGATCAGGCCCTTGCTGACGACACGGCCTGGAGCATCCTCGAAAGCGTGACGACCGAAGTCGGCCCCCGCCTCGCCGCCTCCGAGGCCGAGGCGCGCGCCCGCGAATGGGGCGCCGCCAAGCTGAAACAGCTCGGCTTCAAGAACGTCCGCATAGAGACATACGAGATGCCCTATTGGGGGCGCCTGCATGAGAAGGCGGAAATCGTTTCGCCTTTCCCACAGCCTCTGACGGTCACCGCGCTCGGCAACTCGCCGTCGACGCCGGAAGGCGGCGTCACCGCCGAGGTCGTGCGCTTTTCCTCGCTCAAGGCGCTGCGCGACGCGCCGATGACCGGGCTCGAGGGCAAAATCGTCTTCGTCGATGAAAAAATGACCCGCACCCAGGACGGATCCGGCTACGGCGTCGCCGTCGCCAAACGCGGCGGCGCGGCGCTCGAAGGCAAGAAGCGCGGCGCGGTCGCCGCGCTGATCCGTTCCGTCGGCACCGACAGCCACCGCATGCCGCACACCGGCGGCATGGGCCGCAACGGCGCGGAGACGATCCCGGCGGCGGCGCTCTCCGCCCCCGACGCCGACCAGCTCGCGCGGGCGCTGAAACACGCCGGCGCCAGACCCGTGACGGTCCGGCTCGACATCGCGACGGAAACCAAGGAGAAGGCCATCTCTGGCAACGTCATCGGCGAGATTCCGGGGCAGACGGACGAAATCATCGCCGTCGGCGGCCATCTCGACAGCTGGGACCTCGGCACCGGCGCGATCGATGACGGCGCCGGCATCGCCATCGCAACTGCGGCCGCAAAACTCGTCGGCGATCTTCCGGGCAAGCCGAAGCGCACTATCCGGGTCGTCATGTGGGGCGCCGAGGAAGTCGGCGTTTATGGCGGACGCGCCTATGCGGAAGCTCACAAGGACGAAATCGGCCGGCACGCTTTCGCGGCGGAATCGGATTTCGGCGCCGGCCGCATCTGGCAGTTCCGCACCAATTTCGGCGAGTCGGCGCTGCCGGCGGCGCGGGCGATTTCGGAAGTATTGCGCCCGCTCGGCGTCGGCCCCGGCGACAATGAGGGCGACGGCGGCGCCGATGTCGGCGCGCTCGCGCAGGCCGGCGTGCCGACCGCCAGCCTCGTCCAGGACGGCACCAAGTATTTCGATCTCCACCACACGCCGGACGACACGCTAGACAAGGTCGATCCCGCCGATCTCAAGCAGAATGTCGCCGTGTGGGCGGCGACGATCTGGCTGATATCCGAAATGGACGGCAGCCTGCGCGATCCGCAAACGCCTGAAGCGGCGAACTGAAGTCTTCAGACGGGTTTTGCGTTCGGATTTCGCGGCTGGCGAAAATGGAAAGTGCACTCATTGTCGCCTTTCGCCATGCAGGCCGTATGATCGATTTCTGCTCCTGACGCTTCGCGCAGGAACGCCAGATCGACTCTGCATACTTCCGGATTTGCACGGGCGAGGGAATGATAAACGCAATTGTATGCGCGGATAGCGGGGCCTTGTTTCGGCGCGTCTTCTGCGATTTCGGCGTCAAATCCCAGTTCCTGCAGGGCTGCGGTTATCGCCGGAATTTTGTCCCTCAGTTTTCGCGTATGGAGCTGAGCCGACAGCGCCGAGCCGAGCCTCCGTCCCAGCCTGTCGAGCACTTTGCCCGCCTTGTCAGTACCGATCGCATCGATCAGCGCTTCGAGAGTTTTGAGCGAAAACAGATCGTAGTTCTTGGGAAATAAGTGCACGCCGCGCTCGCTGAGAGCGTAAAGGCGGCTCGGGCGCCCTCCTGTCATGACAGCGTCGTCGCTCCGCCGCACGTAACCGTCGCGTTCAAGAGAAGATAGGTGCTGATTGACGGCGGTCCGCGTGACGCCGAGCCCTTCTGCAATCCGGTCTACGGTCAGGCCTGACTTGTTGCGCAACAACAGGTGAAGAAGGGCGTTTTGCGTTCTTCCGAACCCCGCAAGGTCATCCATTAAGGCGGCCATAGTTTAGTTCAACTTTTCGCGACGACAGCCTAACCGGCCTTTTTACGGCTTGCCACTATAGTCAGTTATGACATATAAAACTGTTATAACGGATCTTCAAGCCAAGCGTCTGTTCTGACGGGTCGGTCTCCGTGAGGCGACGACTTTGACAATATCATTCGAAAAGGATTCCCACATGCTACGAAGAACAATGCTCGCTGCGGCCGGCGCCGTTTCTATGCTGGGGACCGCCGCAGGTCATGATCATGGGGCAGATAAAGGGCCGAACGACTCTGAAATCGCTCATATCGCGTACACAGCCGGTCAGATCGACATTCGGTACGCGCACTTGGCGCTGGCGATTTCAGACAATCCCGAAGTCCGGGATTTTGCGGCGACCATGGTCCGCGATCATACGGCTGTGAACGATGCGGCGCTAAAACTGCTTCAAAAGCTGAACGTTACGCCGACTGATAATGCGACAAGCCAGACCATTGCAGAACAAGCGGCGGCCAAGCGGGCGGAGCTGAAACAGCTCACAGGCGCTGCGTTCGATAAGGCGTATGCGACCAATGAGCTCGCCTATCACAGGTTCGTCAACAAAACCATCGAGGAAACGTTCATTCCTGCGGCGGATAACGATGAGTTCAGGGCCCTGCTGGGCGTGGCGCTAAAAACATTCAAGACGCATCAGGGGCACGCCGAACATCTGGTGGAGACAATCCAATGATGCGGGCGGCTCGCATGGCGCGTCGCTTTGCGGCGCCGTCGCTGATCTTGTTTGTGACGGCCTGCGGATTACAGCCGAGCGCGGCGGAAGTCCATTATGTGGAAATGCGCGGGCTTGAATTCACCCCCGCTGTCCTGAATGTCAGAGTGGGCGATACGGTTGTCTGGAGAAACACAGACGTCATGCCGCACACGGCGACGTCTGATGACGGGTCCTGGGACTCAGGCTCTCTGGAGGCCGGAGACGAATGGTCGCTCTCAATCGATGAGGCCGGCGCAGTCGATTATGCCTGTGCGTTTCATCCGACCATGACTGGCGTCATTAACGCGGAATGATCTTTGACGCCGCCTTTTCCTTCGGCGATAAAGTCTCTGAAGGCAGGGTGTCTTGCCTGCTCGATGAGGAGGCAAGGTGGACGGCGGGACGGCTCCGACGATGCGCTGGACGCGCGAGGCGGCGGAAGGCTTGTTCGCTCTGCCGTTCGCCGATCTGATTTTTCGCGCCCAGACGGTTCACCGGGCGCATTTCCCAGCCAACGACGTGCAGGCTTCGCGCCTGCTCTCCATCAAGACCGGCGGCTGCCCGGAAGATTGCGGCTATTGCAGCCAGTCGGCGCATTTCGACACCGGGCTCAAGGCTTCCAAGATGATGGAAGCGGAAGCTGTCGTCGCAGAAGCGCGGCGCGCGAAGGCGGAAGGCGCATCGCGGTTCTGCATGGGCGCGGCGTGGCGATCGCCGAAAGACAAGGATTTGCCCGCGCTTTGCGCCATGATCGAGGAAGTCAAGGCGCTCGGCCTTGAGACCTGCATGACGCTCGGCATGCTGACGGATGTTCAGGCCAGGACGCTGGCCGGCGCCGGGCTCGACTATTACAACCATAACATCGACACGTCGCCGGAATATTATGAACGCGTCGTCTCGACCCGGACGTTCGAGGACCGCCTTGAGACGCTGACGCGCGTGCGCGCCTCCGGCATGAAGGTCTGCTGCGGCGGCATTGTCGGCATGGGCGAGGCGGCTGAAGACAGGGTCGGTCTGCTCCTCGCCCTCGCCAACATGGAGCCGCCGCCGGAATCAGTCCCGATCAACGCGCTGGTCGGTATAAAAGGCGCGCCGCTCGGCGACAGCGAGCCTGTCGCCGGCGTCGAGTTCGCCCGCATCGTGGCCGCCGCGCGGATCATGATGCCTCAATCGATGGTGCGGCTTTCCGCCGGTCGCGAGGCGATGAGCGAGGAGACGCAGGCTTTATGTTTTCTCGCCGGCGCCAATTCGATCTTTGTCGGCGAGCGTCTGCTGACAACGGACAATCCGGGAGAGGGTCGCGATGCGGCCCTGATCGAGCGGCTGGGGATCAGGCTTGTTTAAACCAAATGAAAACGCCCGGCTTTCGCCGGGCGTTTTTGAATTCTCCAGGCGTCGACGCGTTACTCGCCGTCGCTGGTTTTCTTGTCTGCTTTCTCGGTGATGCGGGCCGACTTGCCGCGACGGTCGCGCAGGTAATAGAGCTTCGCCCGGCGGACCTTGCCGCGGCGCACGACCTCGACCGAGTCGACCAGCGGCGAATAGATCGGGAACACCCGTTCGACGCCTTCGCCGAACGAAATCTTCCTGACCGTGAAATTCTCGTTGAGGCCGCCGCCGGCGCGGGCGATGCACACGCCCTCATAGGCCTGAATCCGTTCGCGGTCGCCTTCCTTGACCTTGACGTTGACCTTCACCGTGTCGCCGGGGGCGAAATCGGGAAGCGCCTTGCCGAGTTCCTCGATATGCTCTTTTTCGAGCTGCTCGATGATATTCATTGGTCCTGATCCTTCTTCTTGCCGCGCCGGATAGGACCGTTTTCCAAATACCTCTCGAAGAGGTCCGGTCGTCGCGTCCGCGTTATTTCTTCAGCCCTTTCGCGCCGCCACGCCGCGATCTTCTTGTGATCGCCGGACATAAGAACGGCAGGGATAGCCAATCCTTCAAATTCGCGGGGGCGAGTATAGTGCGGATATTCAAGCAAATCCGCCTCGAAACTCTCCTCGCCCAGCGATGAAGCCGAGCCCAATACCCCGGGGATCAGGCGGACGCAAGCCTCGATCAGGGCCATGGCGGCGATTTCGCCCCCGGCAAGGACAAAGTCCCCGATCGAGACTTCCTCGATCCCACGGGCCTCGATCAGCCGCTGGTCAACCCCCTCGAACCGTCCGCAGAGGGCGATGAGGCCGGGCCCTGCGGCGAGCGCGCGCGCCCGGGACTGGGAGAGGGGGGCGCCTTTCGGGGAAAGACAGACGAGCGGCCGGCCGTTTCGATCGACGGAGTCGATCGCCTTGGCGAGAATGTCGGCTCGCATCACAAGACCGGCGCCGCCGCCGGCCGGCGTATCGTCGACGGAGCCGTAGGCGTTGTCCGAAAAGTCGCGGATATTGACCGTTTCGAGCGCCCACAGCCCTTCTCCCCGTCCCCGGCCGAGCACCGAAGCATCGAGCGGGCCCGGGAAGAGTTCCGGGAAAAGGGTGAGGACGGTTGCGCGCCACATGGCGGTCAGATGGCATGGGCGCCGCGCGCGGGCAAGGGAAGGAGCGTCTGAGAATACGGCCCAGGCGGAGCGGGTCAGTGTGGGCGCTTCATTATGGGAGCTCTTTTTCCGCCTTGCGCCAGGCCGAATAGGCGATCGTATCGTCGCCCGAAGCTTTCGCGGGGACCGCGTAAGTGAGAACGCCATCCTTGTACGTAAAGTCTCTAACCTGACGTTTTCCCTCCCAGTTCGGGTAAGACGCCGTTTCGATATCGAAGATGAGTTGGCGGCTTTCAGGGTTAAGGCTGACGCGCCCGGTGTGCGTGCTCGAACCGATCACGGCTTCACGATACTCTTCCGGGGTGCCCTGTCTTTTCACCCCGGAGGCGAAGTTCGGTCTGTCCGGTCGAAAGATCTGGAGAGAATAACGCCCTGCCTCATCGACCATCAGCAACCCTTTCGGATGCTCCCCGTAATGGGTCACGCGCGTTCCGTCCGCCAGAATCTCATACGCGGAGGCCATGATCCATGTTCCTTCCATCGATAAGTTTTGTCCCCGTTCCGCCGCATCGCTCGCGCTCAGCGCCGAAAGCATCAGCGCGGCGCCGCCGGCCGCGGCGCTCCGGGTGGAGCGTAAGAACAGATGCTGGCGGTGTTTCATGATTGATAACTCCTTAAATAGGTTACTCATCGACGGTAAGCGGAGAGACGGCGAAGGGCAATGGTGTTCCGCGGCGGCTCACATAAAGTTCAACAGGTGATGGAATGACCGACAGCCGAGACGGATTCAGATTTCGAGCCGGCAATGTCGCGCTCGACCTGCCGGCGACTCTGACGGGCCGATTGAAGCCGGCGCAGCGCGACTTGCTGGCGGCGCCGGAAGATGCGGGCCGCTGGCTCGTGGCCGCCGGACTGGCGCGAAAGCTTCCTGTCACCGAGATGGAAGATGTGGTCGAGATGCGGCGACTAAGAGAAGCGATCTATTCCCTCGCGATGGCGCATATAAACGGGAGCAAAGCGCCGGTCGGCGCTCGCGCGGCGCTCAATCGCATCGCGGCCGGCGCGCCGCTGGCGATCCCGTATCTCGAAAGCAGCGGCAAAATGCGCCTGAGCGGCCCGGCGCAGGGCTTCATTACGCTGCTGGCTCACGAGGCGATCAGACTGTTCAGCGACGATCGCCGCCGCCGCATCAGGCAGTGTGAGTTTGAAACGTGCGCGCTCCTGTTTCTGGATACTTCGCGCGCAGGCGACCGCAGATGGTGTTCGATGTCGGGATGCGGCAACAAAGCTAAGGTCGCCGAGTTTCGTCGTCGGAAGCGCTTGGGTGCGGATCAAGCGTCGAGCCGACTGAAGAAATCCAGATAACGCAGCTGGCGCTAATTCAGCAGCCCCGCCGCATACTTGGCCGTTGCGAGGAACCACGGATGGCCGCTTCCCCATACCTCAACGACGTAGATCGCAAGCATCGCAGGGAGAACTGTGAGAAAGACGGGGTGCATGCGGCCGTTTCGCCAGCCGTCCCACAGCGCCGCGAAAAGCATCGGCACGATGGCGAGCCAGAATGCGAAGACGACGATGGGATTATCGACCTGTGGAAAGAAATGGCGGAACCGGAACCAGGCGGGGCCGAGAGCGGAAAGGGTCGCCAGCAGCATCAGGCGCTTGTGGTAATCGGGTCGCGAACGAAGGGTTATCGCGGCGGCCACCAGCGAGCCGAATAGAAGCGCCTCGATAATCGTCGGCAGAAACGCCGAATAGGCCGCCTCGCCCATATTCGCGATATCGCGCGGCAAAATGGCGACGCCTGTTGCGATAGTGAACGGGACAATCAGCGTCGCGAGGATTGCACCGACAATACCTGCACGGCGATGCCAGTTGAAATTCCCGGTGCTGATGAACAGGGCCTGGGTAAGGAACAGAAAAACCCAGCTGAACATCAGGCCGGCGTGAACCCAGATGATTACCGGCGCCGTGAAAGTGCGCCCGAGCAGAGGCAGAAAGAAAGTCTTGGAAAAGCCGATAAAAGCGATAACTACGATGAAGACGGCCATGGCCGGAAAAAACGCTGACCTAGCGCTGCGCCCGGCGTTGCGGGCGGTCGGCGAAGCGATTGTCACGTAGAAGCCCCCTTTTTTGTCAGCCTATACTGCGGCCGTCCCGCTGGGGAAGAGCGAATCGCTACGCGTCTTCCTCGCGCATGGCGTCGAGGTCGACATCGAGATCAATGCTGACGATTTCGCCCGTTTCGTCGGAGAGGGCCGGACCTCCGGCGCCGGATAGCGCATCCGCCGATAAGGTCAGACGGCCTGCGCCGAGATCGACCGCAGGTACGGCGATTTTGGTGAAGGGAACCATCACTGACGGCTTCCCGCCCGGCCGGTCCTTCAGTTCGAGAATGTCGCCGGCGCCGAAATTGTGAACCGCCGCAACCCTCCCTTGCGGCGCTCCATGTTCGTCGACGGCTTCAAGGCCGATCAGATCCTCATGATAGAATTCGTCTTCATCCTCGATGGCGGGAAGGGCGGAGCGCGGCGCGTAAAGCCGGGTTCCGGCGAGCGCCTGCGCTTCTTCGCGGGACTTGATCTCGGGCGCCCGGGCGAGAGCGAGGCCCGGTTTCAGCACACGGATGATTTTAAGAGTGAAGCGGCGTGCGCCGTCCTCCGTCGAAACCGGTCCGTAGGCGCCGGCGTCTTCCTCGGCGGCAGTAAAGGTCTTCAGCCTGAATTCGCCTTTGACGCCGTGCGCCCCAGCGAAGGCGGCGAGGCAGACGAGCTTTTCACGGGTCGTCATGGAGACGCAGCGCTCCTCGTTTCGAATAGCCGCCCCTTCTCCGTCCAGAGCGCGACGGCGAGGGCGACGCAGCCGAGGATAGCAAATCCCATGACGATCGGCTGCGTCGTGCCGTCGTAAAACCTGCCGATCACCGCGCCGAGAAAACCCGCAAGAGTGGTGCCCGCGAATCCGTTCATCGCCGCCGCCGCGCCCGCGATGTGTCCCATCGGCTCCATGGCGAGGGCCCCGCAATTGGGACCGATAAGCCCGAGGCAGAAAAAGGAAAGCGACGTGAATATCAGAAACAGCGCGAGATTTTCGCCGCCCGCTGAAACGACAGCGAGATGAATGAGGTTGCCGACGACGAAAATCAGCAACGCTCCGTGGCACAGCCGGCGCATGCCGACGCGGCCGACGACGCGGGCGTTGACGATGTTGGCGAGGGCGAGCGCGGCGGCGACGACGGCGAAGGCGACGGGAAATTTCGCGCCGAGGTCGAAGGTCTCGACGAAGATCTGTTCGGAGGCGCTGATATAGCCGAACAGCGCGCCGAAAACGAGCGCCGACACCACGGTGTAGCCGATGGCGGTCCGGTTGCGGATGAATTCGAGGTAGGCGGCGGCGATTCTTCCCGGCGCCAGCGCCCTGCGATTTTCGGGCGTCAGCGTTTCGGGCAGGCGCCAGGCGATCCACAGGGATATGACGATCCCATAGAGAAGCAGCGCGACAAAAATACCGCGCCATGACGGCGCCGCAAACAGAACAAGCTGGCCGAAGCTCGGAGCGAGAATAGGCGCCGCCATGAAAATGGTGATGGCGATAGACATCGCTTCCGCCATGCGCCGGCCCGACATCTGATCGCGCACCACAGCAACGATGGCGACGCGGGTCGCCGCGGTGGCGACGCCCTGAAAGGCGCGCGCCGCCAGCAGCAGCGTGAAACTCGACGCCACGATCGATAAAAAGGAGCCTGCGATGTATCCGCAGAGCGCCAGCAGCAGCACCCGGCGACGACCGAACCGGTCGACCAGCGGGCCGAAGAAGAGCTGGGCGACGCCGTTGCCGAGAAGATAGACCGCAATGATCAGCTGGCGGTCATTATCCTGCGCGGCGCCGAGTTCGTCGCCGATAACGCCGAGCGCCGGCAGCATCATGTCGATGGCGAGCGCATTCAGCGCGAACACCGCCGCGACGAGCGCGACCAGTTCGACGAAGGGGACTTTTGGCGCGACGCTCGTGTCGAGCGGGCCGTCGCCGAGATAATCGGCATTGCTGGGTTTCATGCGGCCGGACGTAGTACCCGGACGGCCGCTTGGCAACGCATGATTTAGCCGCCGGCCCAGACGTCGAGAACGTAGCGGTTTTCCTTGATCAACCCTTCCATCCATGCGTCTGCGGCGGCGGCGTCCTCGTCCTTCTCTTCGGCGTAGAGCGTCGTCAGGGCCCGCTTGACGTCAGGCTCCATGCGTGCGCCGTCGCCGCAAACATAGATCACGGCGCCGTCTTCGATCAGACGCCATACCGCATCGCGCTCGCGGCGGATGAGGTCCTGGACGTAGACGCGGTCGCTCCCGGCCCGGGAAAAGGCGGCGTAAACCTCGGCCAGCCCTTCGCTCGCCGCCGCCTCAAGCTCCTCGCGATAGAGATAGTCCTGATCGGGATGGCGGCAACCGAAGAACAGGAGAGCCGGTCCGAGCCGCGTTCCTTCGGCGCGCATCGCGGCGCGCTCCAGCAGGAAGGCGCGGAACGGCGCAAGGCCCGTGCCCGGTCCGATCATGACGATCGGGCGGGCGGGATCGTCGGGCAGGCGAAAACCGGCCTTGGTTTTCTTGATGACGGCTTGAATCGCGTCGCCTTCGCGTAAGGAGGCGAGATGAGTCGAGCAGACGCCCTTATATTGTCCGTGACCGGAGCGTGCAGGACCCTCGACGACGCCGACGGTGATCGAGCAGCGCCTCGGATCGGCTTTCGGCGAAGACGAGATCGAATAATAGCGCGGCGCCATCCACGGAATCATTTCGAGGAACACGTTGAAGGGGAGTTCGGCCGCCGGAAACTCTTCCAGCAGGTCGAGCGCCGATTTGCGTTTCAGGAAAACCTCGCTGCGAGAGAGATCGCTTGCGCCCCGGGCCGGGGCGGCGAGCGCATCGAGCTTCGCCCTGGTGACGGGACAGCGCGTGTGCCGGGCGATGGTCGCCACATCCTTGCGGCTCGCGACCGTCTGCAATTCGCCGTACGCCTCGGCGATGCGGCGAATCGAGACGGCGCTGTTTGCTGGAAACGGGCTGCGCCGTCCGCCCGTCGCAGCGATCTTGACGTGATCCTCGTCGGAGAAGCCGAAGCGCGCCATGGCCCGCGCCACGGTTTCCGGACAATTCGTCGGTACGACGCAGAGGTGATCGCCCGGCCGGTAGATTGCGCCCTCCGGCAGCTCGATCTCGATATGCCGGGTCGAGCGCCCCGACAGGACGACATTTTGGAGCTCGCGATTGGCGAGCACGCGCATCGGACGCGCGCCGGTCTGGTTGGCGACCGGGTTGGCGGCGATGCGCTCCACGAATTCGACCTTGTAAAGCGGCTCGGCTTCCACCGGCGCGGTGAAATCGATCTTCAGTCCCATCGCCTCGCCGAGTTGCGGCCACAGCGCTTCGAACCAGCTCTGGAACTGTCCGTCGATATCTTCGCGCGCATCGCCTTCGCCGCGCGCAGCGATGCGACGCGCGCCGAGGGCTTCGAGCCGTTCGTCGATCCGCCGCGGAACGGCCTGAAAGGTCGAAGCCCAGTCGCGGTTGCCGCAGCCGAATACGGCGTAGGAAACGCCCGCCGCCGCGTCCTCTCTCGCAGCGCCAAGCCATGCGAGGAATTTCGCCGCGTTGTCCGGCGGCGCGCCATTATAGGAAGCGGAAGCGATGATAACTGCGCCGTCCGTGGGAAGATTGCCGGCGTAATCGTCGAGCGGCGCCAGGACGGTTTTGAAGCCGTTGATCTCGCCCGATTGCGCGATTTCGCGGGCGATCGCTTCGGTCGCGCCGAGATTGGACCCGTAAAGCACGTAGAGCGGCGCGCCGTGTTTCGGGCGCTGAGCAATGGCGGGAGAGGCTTCGGCTTTCACCGGAGCCGCCGCGGCGACGAGCCGCGAGCGGGTGACGTCGGGGCGCAGGCGCGCTTTGATCCGGAAGCCGTCGGGCTTGATCGACAGCGATTCCTTGATCTTCAGCTTGTAGTGCCGGTGATCGAACAGCTGAAAGCGCTGCAGGATCATGCCGATCACCAGCGTCGCCTCCTGCATCGCGAACTGCCGTCCGATGCAGGCGCGCTGGCCGTTGCCGAACGGCTTGTAGGCGTAGGTCGGCCGCGTCGCTTCCGCTTCGCGCGAGAAATTTTCCGGGTTGAAGCGTTCGGCGTCCTCGCCCCAGACCGACTTGTCGCGGTGGAGCATCAGCGTCAGTACGTTGACGAAGGCGCCTTTCTTCAATTTGTAGTCGCCGCCGATCATTTCGTCTTTATACGGATAGACGCTGAAGGCGGGCGCCGTCGGCCATAGACGCAGCGATTCTAGAAGAATGGCGCGGATATAGTCGAGCTGATTGACCTGGGAGATGGTCGGAGCCGTCGCCACGTCTCGTCCGAGCACGCGATCGACTTCCTCATAGGCCCGCGCGAGCACGTCGGGATGATTGAGAAGGAAATAGAGCGTGAAGGAGAGGAGGCCGGAGGTCGTTTCGTGGCCGGCGATCAGAAAAGTGTTTATCTGATAGCGAATGTTTTCATCGGAAAGGCTCTCGCCCGTCACCTTGTCGACGCCGGCGAGCATATAGTTGAGAAGGTCCTTCTGGCTCTTGTCGCCGCCGCCGCGCCGCCGTTCGCGGACGATGTCGTCGACCAGCTTGTTCATGAAGGCGGCGTCGTCCTTGAGCTGGTCGAGGCGCTTCTTGAGCACGACGTCCTCGAACGGCAGGCCGCGCCGCATCATGCAGGTCTCGAGGGTCCTCGTCAGCGCGTCGATGAAGGGATGGAAGTCGCTGCGGTAGAAGGAATTGAAACGGTAGTCGAAGCCGCACAGGCCGATCGTATCCAGCGCGAGGCCGGTCATGTCGCGCACGACGTCGATCTCGTCGTCGGCGTTGAGGCGCTCCCATTTCAGGCAGAGCTGGGTCGCGACGTCGACCATCATCGGCATGTAGTCGTTCATGGCGCGCTGAGCGAAGGTCGGCAGCAGGATGTTGTGCGCCTTTGACCAGTTGGGCTCCTGCGTGTCGCCGGTGAACAGCCCGTCGCCGGCGATGACGCGCACGCGGCGGAGCGCGCCCCTGACCGCCTTGTCGAAGCGCTTCTCGTCGCACAGTTCTTTGACGAGTTCGGCGCCCGAGACGAAGATGACGGGCCGGCCCATCATGTCGAGCCAGAAAATCGGCCCTTGTTCGCGCGCGATCTCCATCAGGCTTTGCAGAGGCGTCGAGGCGTCCACCGAAAAGGCGTTGCCGACGATCGGCTGACCGGCCGGATTTGGAATCGGGTGCAGCGCGTTTTTCTGCGCCATGCGTCGTCCTCCCTCGGCCGCGTCCGATTCTCAGGCGCGGTTCGCGGCGCGCTTTATTTAGCCGTGGTATTTGCGCGAAACGCAAGCGGCGCGCGCTTTCACCCAATTCCGCAGCAAGCGGCGCGACATGTTCGGCGCCGAGATAGCCGGCGGAGCGCATTTCCATCAGGCGCGACGCGGCGCGGGAGAACTCGAACGAGCCGTCGCCTTGAGGGTAGAGTGCGTCCGGCTCCGCGTCAGCCGAGCAGACGAGCTTGGTCTTCGCCTCGTATATCGCATCGACAAGCGTCATGAACCGCGCGGCCTCGTTGCGCATGGCCGGGTCCATCGCCGGAATCCGGTCTATGAATAATGTGCCGTAGCGCCGGTTGAGGGCGATGTAGTCGGCGGCGCCGAGCGGCCGGGCGCAAAGCTCGTCAAACGCGAAGCGCGCCGCGCCGCGCGCCGCGCGGGAAACCGTCAGGATGCGGCCCTTGATCTCGACATGCTCTTCGCGTTCTGTCGCGCCGCAAATCATCCGCGCCCAGGCGGCGTCCATCGCCGCGTCGGCTTCGGGTCCGAGCGGCGCATAATAGACCGGCGCGCCCGTCAGCCGCGCCAGACGGTAGTCTCGCGCCGCCTCCAGCTCGACAATGTCGAGCCGCGATTTCAGCATGTCGATGAACGGCAGGAAGCGCTGCCGGTTGAGACCGTCCTTGTAGAGATCGTCGGGATGGCGGTTCGACGTGGCGACAACCGTCACGCCTTCTGCGAACAGCGCTTCAAACAGGCGTCCAAGGATCGATGCGTCGGCGATGTCCGTCACCTGAAACTCGTCGAAGCACAAAAGCCGCGCTTCGCGGGCGAGATCATGCGCGACCGGCGCGATCGGGTCGTCAGGAGCTTTTTTATTGAGCCCCGGCCGCTTGCGGCGATCGCGTTCCCCGAGCGCCCGGAAGGCCGCGATGCGTTCATGGGCGTCGGCCATGAATTCATGAAAGTGAGCGCGCCGTTTGGGGCTGACGTCTGTATTGTTGAAAAACAGATCCATCAGCAGCGACTTGCCGCGCCCGACGCCGCCCCAGAGATAGACGCCCTTCGGACTCCTGTTGCCGTTGACGATCTTGCCGAGGAGGGAGCCGCGCCCGGTCAGCGCGTCATGCAGGTCCTGCAGCCGCGCGGCGGCGGCTTCCTGCGCCGGGTCGGCGTCGAGCGCGCCTTGCTCAACGAGCGCGCGATATCTCAGGAGAGGGCCCCGCATCGACCGCTCTATAGCCGGGCGCGGCGGGAGCGAAAAGCCAGCGGGCCAGCAAGGTCGCGCCCGCCGCTGCGGCCAGTTCGACCAGGATGAAGCCCGGCGCGTCCGCGGGACGAATGCCGGCGAACGTGTCGGAGAAGCTGCGGGCTATGGTCACCGCCGGATTGGCGAAGGAGGTTGAGGAGGTGAACCAGTAACCCGCGGAGATGAAAAGCCCGACGGCGTAAGGAGTCGTCTGGGGACGAAAACGAAGCGTCGCGAGGATCGTCAGGATGAGGCCTGCGGTGGCGACCGCTTCGCCGAGCAGGATCGGTGCGCCGGGGCGGGCGTGCGCGCTGAGCTGCAGAAGGTCGAGCGAGAACATGGCGTGCGCCAACGCCGTCCCTGCGATCCCCCCGACGATCTGTGTGGCGGCGTAGAGAGCGCCGAGGGCGGGCGGGATCTCGCGACGGATGAGAAAGGCGAGCGTCACGGCGGGGTTGAAATGCGCGCCCGACACCGGCCCGAATATCAGGATAAGAACGATCAGGCCGGCGCCGGTCGCCAGCGTGTTGGCGATCAGCGCGACGGCGTCGTTCCCTTCGGCGAGCGTCTCGCCCATGATTCCAGAGCCGACGACGACAGCAACCAGAAGCATGGTTCCGATCGCTTCGGCGGCGAGTTTCTGGGCGAGAGAGAAGCTCACGGCGCTTGTTCTTTCAAAAAGGCGTCGATGCGGGCGCGTATGTCGGCGAAGACAGTTTCGAAGGCCCGGCGTTTGTCCGCGTTCGTGCCGGCGACAGCGGCGGGGTCGGGAAAGCTCCAGTGAAGTTTTTTCGGCGCCGCCCCGTCCCGTGTTGGCCAGACGGGACAGACTTCCCTCGCCGCGTTGTCGCAGACCGTTACGATCACATCCATGACGGGGGCGCCGTCCCGCGCGAATTCGTCCCAGCTTTTCGAGCGGGGCGCGTCCGCTTTCACGCCGTGCGCCGACAGGATTTCGAGGGCGAACGGATTGGGCCGCTCCGCCGGGTGCGAGCCGGCGGAGTAAGCCCTGAAGCGATGTTTGCCGGCGTGGTTCAGATAGGCCTCAGCCATAATCGACCGGGCCGAATTGCCGGTGCACAGGAACAATATGTTCTTCATCTGCCCGCCCCCTGGCGCGGCGGCTTACTGCGCTGGCGCGCAGCAGGCTGCTGTTTGCGCCGGGGCGGTTACGGCCTTCGGATCGGCGCCATAGGTGGCGCTGTCGCCGAACGTGTGGAACAGCTCCCAGACCGCGCCTTCCGGCGAGCGCGCCCAGTATTTGTTGCTTTTGGCGTAGCAGCAGGTGGCGTTGGATTCCGGGGCTATGGAGGCGTCCGCAGCGGTAAGGCGCGCGGCGATTTCTTCGAGATCGCCGTCATTGTCGAGCTGGACGCCCACATGATCGACCCCGCCCTGGCCGGGCCGTGTCGAGATCGAAACATTCGCCCGCGGATCGTCAAGCAGCCATTTCGCATAATCGCTCTCGATCTTGTCCGGGGCGCGCCCGAACAGGGCCGTGTAAAAGGCGATGGAGTCGTCGAGGTTCCCGACTTTCAGATGCACATGCAGGCGTTTCATGCCGCCGTCTCCTTCTGTTTGACGATGTAGGGGCCGCACAGGCGCGGATCGCCCTGGCAGCAGTCGGCCATCAGGAAATCGACGAGGTCGCGGATGCCGGCGTAGTTGGCGCGATAGATGACGCTGCGCCCTTCCTTGCGGGCGAGGACGAGCCCCGCGTTGGCGAGTTCCTTGAGGTGGAAGGAAAGGGTGGGGGCCGCCACGGCGAGCTGTCCGGCCAGTTCGCCGGCGGGAAGGCCGGCGGGGCCGCTTTTCACCAAAAGCCGGAGCGCATCGAGGCGTGTTTCCTGCGACAGCGCCGAGAAGGCGGCGAGAGCGTCATTCGATTCCATATTTCCATAATTATAGAAATATATAACTTAAATCAAGGCCGATTCAGCGGGCGCCGCTGAAAAATCTTCGAGGGCCGCGGATAAACTCGGCGCGTAGCGGGCCGATTTCGCTGAAAGCCCGGCGGCGGACAGGGCACGGCAGGTCTCAGCGCCGGCGCCCGCCACCACCACGGCCACGCCCTGGCGGCGGGCTTTTTCGGCGAAGGCGCGGATCGCCTGCGCGCCGGTCGAATCGACGAAAGCGGCCTCGGAGAAATCGAGCACCAGCGCCCGCTGGCCGGCGAGGATCTTGTCGAGAGCGATGGCGAGACTCGCCGCCGATCCGAAAAACAGCGCCCCGGAGACCCGGTAGACGGCGACGCCTTCGGGCACCCGGTCCGGATCGTAGGCGGGGCGGCTCGACGGCGCGCCGTCGGGCCGGTCGGGGACCACGAGCCCGTCGCCGCTTTTCAGCGCCGCCGTGCCGGCCATGCGGCTGATGAAGGCGAGGGCGCCGATGGCGACGCCGGCGACGATCGCCTCTGTGAGGTCGCGAAAGACGGTGAGGAAAAAGGTGGCGGCGAGCGCCGCCGCATCGCCTTTCGAGGTTTTGACGAGCGAGGCGATGGCCTCGCGCTCGATCATGTTCCAGGCGACGACGGCGAGAACTCCGGCGAGCGCGGCGAGCGGCGCATAGGCGGCGAGCGGCGCGGCGACGAGCATGAATAGGAGCAGGAACAGCGAGTGCAGCATGCCGGAGACGGGACCATGCGCGCCGGCCCGGATGTTCGTCGCGGTGCGGGCGATGGTGCCGGTCACCACCATGGCGCCGAAGAAAGCGGCCCCGACGTTC
Organism: Pseudomonadota bacterium; assembly: GCA_036337175.1. Lineage (GTDB taxonomy): Bacteria > Pseudomonadota > Alphaproteobacteria > Caulobacterales > Parvularculaceae > Amphiplicatus. Next base: position 11,764 of record JAYZEQ010000002.1, on the reverse strand, counting down.
GCCGCCCCTTGCGCCACTAGTTCCGAATTGGAGCGGTGGCGCCGGCCGGTCATGCCGTCGGCGACGGTGGCCGAGAGAAGCGACTCGATGGCGCCGAGCAGCGTGAAGGAGAAGGCGTCGGGAAAGACGGCGGCGAGCTTTTCTAGACTGAAAGCCGGCAGGGCCGGCGCGGGCAGGCCCGACGGGATGCCGCCGAAACGCGTGCCGATGGTTTCCACGGGCAGGCCGAACAGCGCCGCCGCAGCGCCGGCGAGCGTCACGGCGATGAGGATGCCGGGGAGGCTCGGCCGCCAGCGCCTGAGCAGCACGATCAGCGCGACGGTCCCCAGCGAGATGGCGACGGCGTAGGGATTGGTCGTGCCGACGCCGCCCGCCGCCGTCTCGAGCGTGCCGGCGAGCCCGTGCCCGGTTTCTCCCGCGATCGTCAGCCCAAGGAGGTCCCGGATTTGGCTGGCGAAGATGATGACGGCGATGCCGGCGGTGAAGCCGACAGTCACCGGATAGGGGATGAGACGGATATAGGCGCCGAGCCGCAGGAAACCGGCGAGCATCAGCATCAGACCGGAAAGCAGCGTCGCCAGCAGCATGCCGTCAAGTCCGTGGCGTTCCACCGTGGCGGCGACAAGAATGATGAAGGCGCCGGCGGGGCCGCCGATCTGGAAGCGGCTGCCGCCCAGCAGCGAGACCAGAAAGCCGCCGATGATCGCCGCGTAGAGCCCGCGTTCGGGCCCGACCCCGGACGCGATGGCGATGGCCATGGAGAGCGGCAGGGCGACGATGGCGACGGTCGCCCCTGCGAAAGCGTCGGCGCGGAATTCTTTCGCGCCGTAGCCCTCGCGAAGCACCGTGAAGAGCTTCGGCGTGAACTGCTCGGCGAAAGTAATGGTCGGCGCGGAGCGGTCCCGCGTCGGCGCGACATCGGCTGTCATCAGCGCGCCCCCGGATCAGGCATGGCGGGGAAAATGCGCCCCCGCAGCCCAAGATGTGCTCCGCGGCGGCGCCGTTTCGCAAGCAAATTTCCCATGGCGGAGTGTCGCGGCGCGGGGCATGCGCGGGCGGCTTCCATCCGCAAGCGCTTGCGCCCTAAGCTCGGGCCATGAACGCTGACGCCGATGACAGCGCGAACGCCGGACTGGGCGCCGTCTCGTTCGAGACAGCCTTCCGACTGCCCATCGAGCCGGCGCCTGCCGACTTCGACGAGCTGGGGCATGTGAACAACGCCGTGTATCTGCGGTGGGCGCAGCATATCGCCGTGGCGCACTGGGGCGCCGTCGCGCCGCAGATACTGAAAGAGAAATATCTCTGGGTCGTGCTGCGTCACGAGATCGACTATCGCGACCCGATCCTGCCGGGCGACGCCGTCGAGGCGCGCACCTGGCTCGGACTGGCGGCGGGGCCGCGCTACGACCGCTTCGTCGATGTGAGGAAACCGGGCGCGGCGCGCGCATCGGCGAGCGTCAGATCCACCTGGTGCATGCTCGATGCGGCGACGCGCAAGCCGCGGCGCGTCGGCGCGGAAATTTTCGAGGCGTTCGCGGTTCCCGGTCCGTAACCGTCTATTTCGAGACGGCGGCTTCCGGCTGCGCCTCGGTCTGTTTCGGCGCCTGCCGGTCGGCGGCGTCCGAGCCGCGGTCCTCCGGTCTCGTCACCATCAGCTTCTTGATCTCGGCGATGGCTTTCGCCGGGTTGAGGTGCTTCGGGCAGACCTGCGCGCAGTTCATGATCGTGTGGCAACGGTAGAGCTTGAACTCGTCCTCGAGACGGTCGAGGCGTTCGTTAGTCAGCTGGTCGCGGCTGTCGGCGATCCAGCGATAGGCCTGGAGCAGCGCCGCCGGTCCGAGATATTCCGTCGACGGATCGCCTCCTGCGGCGCTCTTGTCGCCGTTCCACCAGTAGGAAGGGCAGGAGGTCGAGCAGCAGGCGCAGAGAATGCACTCGTAAAGCCCGTCGAGTTTGGCGCGATCCTCCTCGCTCTGCAGCCACTCCTTTTTCGGTTCGGCGTCTTTCGCCTGCAGATAAGGCTGGATGTAGGCGTGCTGCTCGTAGAATTTCGAGAGGTCGGTGACGAGGTCCTTGACCACCGGCTGGTGCGGCAGCGGATAGATGGCGATGTCGCCGGACCCGCACTCGTCCATGCCCTTGGTGCAGGCCAGCGTGTTGGCGCCGTTGATGTTCATGGCGCAGGAGCCGCACACGCCCTCGCGACAGGAACGGCGGAAGGCGAGCGAGGCGTCTGTCTCGTTCTTGATCTTGATGAGCGCGTCGAGGACCATCGACACGCCCGTCACGTCGACTTCGTAAGTGTCGACGCGCGGGTTGTCGCTGCTATCCGGGTCGTAGCGGTAGACCTTGAAGTTGCGGTACTGCGGCGCGTGACCGCTCGCCGGCGCCTTGGCCTTATGCGTCCTGCCCTTGCCGTTGACCTTTGAATTCTTCGGAAGGGTGAGCTGGACCATGAGAGCCGGGTCTTTCGAAAAACGACGCAGGGCGCCTAAGGGACTGATTTGCGCGGCGAATATAGCAGCGTGAGAGAATGGCGAAAGGGCATCGAACGCCGCAGTCGAGGCCCTCGCGCGCGATTGACCGGCGTTCGGCGCGATGGGATGGTTGTTGCGGGGGGAGATCGGCCATGCGCGCTGCGATTCCGTTTATCGTCATTCTGGCGGGGCTTGTGTTCGCCGGCGGCTTTTCCGCGGCTTCCGGCCAGACCCGGCTGCAGAAACGTCCCGGCGTTACCGGCGCCGTCGCGCCTTTCGCGACGGAAGTCGATCCGGGCTGCGAGTCGAACAGCGACAGGGACGGCGACGGCCTCGATGACGGCTGCGAGGGCCGCCTGCTCAACGACCATGCGCCGCTCCTGCACATGCCGTTTCTCTACGACTGGATACGCCCCGCCAATGTGGACTGGTACCTGGCGCGCACGCATATGCGCTTCCATCACAATAATTGCAGCGACGACGCCATAGCGGGCGTCGGCGCCGTCAGCCAGGCGAACCTGCTGAGCTTCCGACACAAGGCTAAGAAGGGTCTGTCGGGCCTGTGCCGGCACGGCTCGGCGTCGATCTCGAGCGGCGCCGGGCCGTGGAGCGAGGACGAGCATTTCTTCCTTCAGCCGCCTGACGACGCGGTTCACAAAGGTTCGGACAACCCCGCCGACTGGAAAGTCTACGGGCACGCCTTTCCGAATTCGATCGGCGGGGTCAATCTCCAATACTGGTTCTTTTATCCGTATAATGACAATGGCGGCCCGATCAATCATGAGTCGGATTGGGAATCGCTGATGGTGCGTCTCAGGGCGGACCGCAGCATCGATGGCGTTTATTTCTGCCTGCACGGCGCCTGCGACACGTTCCGCGCGCCGGGGCGGCTGGTATGGACCGGAAAGCATGTCGAGGCGTGGGTCGCCGACGGCAGCCATGCGAGCTATCCCTCGCAGACCGAATGCGACTCGGCGTCCTTCGCATACGAGGCCGGCGGGCCCAACTGCACCAGCCTTCCCGAGCACCGATGGTTCACATGGAGCAACGGCAAGGGCGGGCAGCCGGGCTATCAGGGATGGGGGGTCGTCAATGTCGGCGAGCGCGGCGCGCCGCTAAACGGCCAGGCCTTCGTCGATTACGGCGGCGGGGTCTGGGGCGAGCAGGGAACGTGGGAGCTGACCGGCGGCAAACGGACGCCCAGCTTTCAGGCGAACTGGAACCAGGACCGCGCCGACTAGCCTACAAAGCTTTCTTGACGGGCTTCAGATCCGCGAAGACGGGCGCGCGTTTCTCGCTCTTGGCGATATAGCTTTCCTTGATGTCTTCGGCGCGCAGCATCGCAGCGTTCCACACCGCGATATAGTCGAGGCTCGATGCGGTCGAGTGGTCGCGGGCGTGGTTGATGACGGCCTTGCAGCCCGTCACCGCCAGCGGGGAGTGGGCGGCGATGCGCCCGGCGATCTCCATGACGCCGTCGAGCAGGGCTTCCGGCGTCGCGAACACTTCGTTGACGAGGCCGATCTCTTTCGCCTTGTCGGCGGGCACGCGCTCGGCGGTGTAGGCCATCTGCCGCGCCCAGCCTTCCGGAATGACTTTCGCGAGCCGCGGGAAGGTGCCGACGTCGGCGGTCATGCCGATAGCGGTCTCCTGCACGCAGAAAAAGGCGTCGGCGGAGGCGTAGCGGCAGTCGCAGGCGGTGGCGAGATCGACGCCGGCCCCGATGGCGCCGCCCTGGATCGCCGCCAGCACCGGCTGGCGCGCCGCTTCGAGAATCGAGAAGGTGCGCTGCAGTTCGGCGACCTTGTAGCGGAACGCCTCGGCGTCGATTTCGGGATTGGCGGCGTCGCCGTCGAGCGCGCCCTGCATGAACACCGAAATGTCCATGCCGGCGGTAAAATGTTTGCCCTCGGACGATATGACGATGACGCGCGCCTTCGCGCCGCTAGATATTTCCCCGATGGCCTCGGGGAACTCGCGCCAGAATTCCGGGATCATCGAATTGGCCTTTTCGGGCCGGTTAAATCTCAGATGCGCGATCCGGTCGGCGATGTCGACGGTGAAGCAGGCGTAGGTCATGGCGGTCCTCGCGTTTGGCCGACCATAGCCGCGCGGGCCGTCGCGGCGCCATAGGCGGGCGCAGTCCTAGGCGGGCGCCGGCGCGGCGGCGCGCGTCTGTCGCCGCGCTCCGGCGAGGATGAAAAGGTAAAGCGCCAGCAGCGCGATAAGGCCGAGCGGAACGAAGGTCGCGGCGGCGACGGGCCTCGCTGCGATGGGGACGAAGAACGCGAGCGCGAGAAGCGCCTTTTGGTAAGGACGAAATCCGTCCCTGAGGCCGCGCGCGGCGAGAAAGGCGATCGCTGGCGCCAGCGCCGTCAGGTCGTAGTCGAGAATGTAGGGCGTCGCGAGCAGCGAGGCGACGATCAGTCCCGCCGCTTTCATTTCATGGGCCGCGTCCGACCGCCACAGCCGGACGATGCTTGCGGCGACGGCGATGAACAGGACGCCCTGTCCGGCGTAGGCGAGGCCGACGGGCGCGCCGAGCGCCCGCAGCGCCGAGAACAGGCTCTGGATTTTTTCCCAGCCGGTGTTGCCGCTTTCGAGCACGACGGCGCGCGTCAGCTGCCCGCTCTCCGCAAAGGCGCGCCAGATGTCGGGCCCGAAAGCCAGCGTCGAGGCGGCGCTCAGCATAAGGACGGTCGCCGCCGCCGCCGCGAAGGCGCGCCAGCGCCCCGTCGCCATGAGCACGAGGGGGATGAGAACGCCGAACTGCGGCTTGTAGGCGAGAAGACCGATCAGTAGGCCGGCGACGAGGGGCCGGCGGTCCAGAAACAACAGTCCCGCGCCGATCAGCGCCGCGGTGAGAAAGCCGTTCTGGCCGTGAATGAAGTTGACGAAGACGGCCGGGAAGGCGGCGGCGGCGAGCAACGCGCCTTTCTGCGGGACGATGGCGCGGATCGAGGCGAGATAGAGCGGCAGGCTCGCCGCCATCCAGGCGAGCCACGCAGCCGTGTACGGAAGAACGGCGAGCAGGGCGGCGACGAGCAGGAAGAAGGGCGGATAGTGCCAGCCATAGAAGGGGATGTCCGGATCATCGAATACAAGCTGTTGTTCGGCGTAGTGCGCCGGCCAGTCGTAGGCGAGCGGCGCGCGGCCTTCGAGGGCCATGCGGCCGGCGGCATAGACATTGGAGAAGTCGGAGCCGAGCGGACGGCCCTGATAGTCGCGCATCCCGTCGGAGTAGGCGAACAGCGCCGTCACGCCGGCGAGCGCCGCCACGAGGATGACGATGCACACGCGCCTGACGCGCGCCGCATCGATGAAGTCGCCTGACCGGAAAGGGTTCGCCATGGGCCGCGAGGCTAGCCCCGCCGGCGTTAACGCCGCGTTAGGGCTTGCGCGGCCTAGCGGTGCGACGATCCCGGCACGCGGTCTGCGCCCTTCAGCGCATCGATCATTCCGATGGTTTCAGGAACGCGCGCCCACAGGAACATCGCCGCGTAAAGCGGCAGATCGCGCCAGCGCAGATAACGCCGGCCGACGCGCAGCAGGCTGCCGACATCCGACCGCATGACGTTGAAAAGCTTTCTCGGAATATGTCTCCACGACCGGTGGGCGTTCATCATCATGCTCGAGTGGCCGCCGTTGCGGCGAAAGTCCATGACGAAGCCGAAGCCGCCGAGATCGTGGCGGCAGACGCTGTCATACTCGAAGAAGCAGCGGTGTCCCGCCTTGCGGATGGCGATGTCGCGCCGTCGCGAGGCGACGAACGGAGATCCTTCCGGAAAGGGGAAGTCTTTCAGAACGCTCGCCCGGTAGAGAGCCGCGTGGCTCGAGATGTGGCGGCTTTCGCACGAGCGCCCGTAGTCGTCAAAACTCCTGTCGAGCAGACTGCAGACGCGGCGCCAGCTTGTATCGAGTCCGTAGTCCGTTCGCGCCGTGAACACCGAATATTCCGGCATGGAGATCGCCCGCGCATAGAGCCGGCGCAGCCAGCCGGGATCGGGCGTGACGTCGGATTCGATGAGGGCGATCAACGGAGCGCCGCACAGGCCGACCGCGAAATTCTTCATGGCCGCGGAATGATCGGCGGGGCAATAGACGAGCCGCGTCGCTGGAAAAAGCTCGAACAGTCCGGGCGGTGGCGGCGACTGCTTCTGCGTTTCGCTTTCGACTATCAGGACGTTGAACGGAACCTCGATGTCCTGTCCGGCGAGGGCTTCGAGAAGGCGCAGCTCGTTGCGCCATGATTTTTCTTCGCTCGCCTCGAATTCGGAAACCACGACGACAGTGAGCGGCCAGTCGGCGGAGGCCGCGCCGGTCGCCGGTCGAAGCCGTTCAAGGCTGGCGACGCTGGACTTATCGGTCACGATGCCTCCACAGGCGTTGCGGCGTCAGCGGATGGTTCGCAGAAAGACTATCGGTCTGAGCCGGGGAGGCAATATCCTTCCATCCTCGTGCCGTCGGCGCGAATTCAATCGCCGCCGATGACCATGTCTAGCGACAGCCGCTCTCCCGGACTGAGCGAACGCGCGCCGGGCCCGTTCGCGCCTTGCGCGAAGGCGCCGGGGAGATGCGTAACGGGTTCGAGGCAGAAAAAATTCTCGCCCGCCGGCGCGAAGAGATGCAGCGCCGGCGCATCGCTGGCGAGGACGACGCGCCGCGTCCCGTCCTCGACCGTCGCCCGCCCGCCGAAGCCGGCGTAGGTGTCGTCGCGGGTCGCGGCGGGAAGCGTCGCGGCCTCGGTCCCCAGCGCGTCGGGCGGCGGCGCGAGCGGCCCGTCCGGCGGCGCCCAGAAAGTTTCCGCGGAGAAGGCGAGGCGGGTTTTCGGCGTGCGGCGGAAATAGGGGTGCAGCCCGAGCCCCGCCGGCATCGGCGCCGGCCCGACATTCTCTATGCTGAGCGTCGCTGCAAGCCCCGAGGCGTCGAGCGCCAGTCTCTGCTCGGCCCTGTAGGGAAAGGGAAAGCGGCCGCGTTGCGGAACGTAGTCGAACCGCGCGGTCAGCGACGCGGGCGTCGTTTCGACAATCCGCCACGGCGACACCCAGCCCTCGCCGTGAAGCGCGTTGTCCGGATCGCAGGCGGGCAGTGTCGGCGCGAGATCGAAATGCCGGCCGGCGAAGTCGAGCCCGCGCGCAAGGCGCCCGAAATAAGGAACGCAGGGAAAGCAGGCGGCGTTGCGCGGGTCCTGGCGCGCCGCCTCCAACGACGGGGCGGGCCGCAGCATGTCGACGCCGCGCCGGCGCAGATACAGCAGCGCCCCGCCGAGCGCCGGCGCGAAGCCGGCCTCCCAGTCGCCATAGACGAGGCGCGTCTCTTCATCGGCCATCGAACGACACCCTTCGACTTACGGCCAGCTTGACCTTGGGGCGCTGCTGGCGAACCATCCGCACAGGGACAGGGAGGAAAGAATGATCGCCGGACTGATGCAGCCCGCGCCGTTGCAGATCATCGATATACTGAGATTCGCCGCGACCGCGCATCCGCGCCGCGAGATCGTCTCCCGCCTCGTCGACGAGCCGGTCTGGCGCTACGGTTATGCAGCGGCCTATGAGCGCGCCGGGCGCTGCGCCGCAGCGCTGAGACGGCTCGGCGTCAAATCCGGCGACCGGGTCGCCACGCTCGCCTGGAACACGCATCGTCATTTTGAGCTTTTCTACGCGGTTCCCGGTCTCGGCGCGGTGCTGCACACCGTCAACCCCCGCCTGTTCGACGAGCAGATCGTCTACACGATCGAGCACGCCGAAAGCAGCATTTTGTTCTTCGACCGCTGCTTCCTGCCGCTGGTCGAACGGCTCGCGCCGCAGATACGGTCGGTGAAGACTTTCGTGATGCTGTCCGATGAGGAACGGCTTCAGCCCGGCGTCGTCGGCGCGCAGTGCTACGAAACCCTGATCGGCGGAGAGGCGCCGCTCGACGCCTGGCCGACGGTCGATGAGAACGCCGGCGCCTTTCTCTGCTACACGTCCGGCACCACCGGCGAGCCGAAGGGCGTGCTCTACAGCCATCGCGCCGTGGTGCTGCATGCGATGGCGGCGGGGCTCAACGGCGCGTTCGGGTTCAGCGCGCTCGACACGGTGATGCCATGCTCCTCCATGTATCACGCGACCGCCTGGGGCCTGCCTTTCGCCGCGCCGATCAACGGCGCGAAGCTTGTCTTTCCCTGCGAGCGCATGGACGGGGCGAGCCTGCAGGAGCTGATCGCCGGGGAAGGCGTCACCTTTTCCTGCGGCGTGCCGACAATCTGGACGATGTATCTGGCGCATCTCGACCGGACGGGCGATACGGCGGGGGCGCTCGAGCGCGTGGTGATCGGCGGCTCCGCCGTGCCGCGCGCCATGGCCGAGACGTTCAAGACCCGCTACGGCGTGCGCGTCCTGCAGATCTGGGGGATGACGGAGACCTGTCCGCTCGGCGTCGTCGCGACGCCGACGCCGGAGCTTGTAGCGCAGGGCGAGGCGGCGGTGGACGAGGCGATCTGGACGCGGCAGGGGCGATTGCAGTTCGGCATCGAGCTCAAGGTGACGGACGAGGATGGACGCGAGCTGCCGCGCGACGGCGAAAGCTCCGGCGCCCTCAAGGTGCGCGGGCCGTGGACAGTGCGGCGTTACTTCAAGGCGGAGAAGGACGCGGCCGACGCCGAAGGCTGGTTCGACACCGGCGACATCGCAGCGATCGACCGGTTCGGCTTCATGCGCATCACCGACCGCAAGAAGGACGTCATCAAGTCCGGCGGCGAATGGATTTCGTCGATCGATCTCGAGAACATCGCCGTCGCCTGCCCTGGCGTGAAGATCGCCGCGGTGATCGGCGCGGCGCATCCGAAATGGGAGGAGCGCCCGGTGCTGGTGATCGAGACGCATCCCGGCGCGCCCCTTTGCGAACAGGAGATGCGCGACTATCTCGCGCCGCGCATCGTCAAATGGTGGATGCCGGACGCGATCCTGTTCGACGCAGTGCCGCTCACCGCCACAGGCAAGATCGACAAGAAGGTGCTGCGCGAAAAGTATCGCGGGATTTTCGAGGCGGCGTAGGCGGAAGTCAGGCGGTCTGGTTAATTCCGGCTTCCCCCAGCACAAGGGCGCCGAGCCGGGCGGCGGCGCATTCGAGCGTCGTCGCGCCGGTGAAATCGCCGCGGCTGCGCAACCGCGCCGCCTCGCGGTGGTAGCGCTCGGCTTTTTCCTGCAGGCGGCGCGTCAGCGCGGCTCTGAGACGGCGGCGTTCGTGATGGCCGAAAATAAAGGGGAGGGGTGCGGGACAAGCGGCAGTGCGGTCTAAGGCGCGCATAAAGGTTAACCCTCTGCTGGTCAGTTCCTTTTCGCCACCTGTGAAAAGCGATGCATCAGCCGTGCCGGACGGCCGCAGACGCGGGGTCTGGCCCGCCATCTTAATCTTGCGCGGGTCGGTTGGCTGAAAGGCGGGCCGAAGCCGCCCTGCGGGGCTGAGCGGTTTCTCAGTACACCCGCTTCTTCGGCTGAATGTATTCGATCTCGTCGGACATCGTGTAGGCGTGCACCGGGCGGTAGTCGATGGTCGCCTTGCCGTTGGAGAACCAGGCGGCGGTGTGCTTCATCCAGTTGGCGTCGTCGCGCTCGGGGAAGTCCTCGCGCGCATGAGCGCCGCGGCTTTCCTTACGGTTGGCGGCGGACTCCATCGTCACCACCGCCTGCGCGATGAGATTGTCGAATTCGAGCGTTTCGACGAGGTCGGTGTTCCAGATCATGGTGCGGTCGGTGACGCCGATGTCGGGAAGCCCGTCATAGACTTCCCGGATCTTGCCGCGCCCTTCCTCCAGCACCTCGCCGGTGCGGAACACGGCGCAATTGTTCTGCATCACCTTCTGCATCCGGAGGCGCAGCTCGGCGGTCGGGGTCTTGCCCGCCGCATGGCGGAAGCGGTCTAGGCGCGCAAGAGCCTCGTCGCCGGCGCCGTCCGGCGCTTTCGGCACGGCGCCGCCGGCTTTTACGACTTCGCCGCAGCGAAGCCCGGCGGCGCGTCCGAACACAACGAGGTCGATCAGCGAGTTGGAGCCGAGGCGGTTGGCGCCGTGCACCGAAACGCACGCCGCCTCGCCGATGGCCATCAGGCCCGGCACGACCACGTCGGAATCTTCGCCGCGCTTCGTCACGACTTCGCCGTGATAGTTGGTCGGGATGCCGCCCATATTGTAGTGCACGGTCGGCAGCACCGGGATCGGCTCTTTCGTCACGTCGACGCCGGAAAAGATCTTCGCGGACTCCGAAATGCCAGGCAGGCGTTCGTGCAGGATCTTCGGATCGAGATGGTTGAGGTTGAGATAGATATGGTCCTTGTGCGGACCGACGCCGCGCCCCTCGCGGATCTCAATGGTCATGGAGCGCGAGACGACGTCGCGCGAGGCGAGGTCTTTGGCCGACGGCGCGTAGCGCTCCATGAAGCGCTCGCCTTCGGAGTTGGTGAGATAGCCGCCCTCGCCGCGCGCCCCTTCGGTGATGAGGACGCCGGCGCCGTAGATGCCGGTCGGGTGGAACTGAACGAACTCCATGTCCTGAAGCGGCAGCCCGGCGCGCAGCACCATGGCGTTGCCGTCGCCGGTGCAGGTGTGCGCCGACGTGCAGGAGAAATAAGCGCGCCCATAGCCGCCGGTCGCGAGAATGGTCATCTTGGCGTTGAAGCGGTGAATGGTGCCGTCGTCGAGCTTCCACGCCATCAGCCCCCGGCATTCGCCGTCTTCCGACATCAAGAGATCGAGGGCGAAATATTCGATGAAGAATTTGGCGTTCTGTTTCACCGACTGGCCGTACAGCGTGTGCAGCATGGCGTGGCCGGTGCGGTCGGCGGCGGCGCAGGTGCGCTGGACCGGAGGGCCTTCGCCCATATTCTGCATATGGCCGCCGAACGGGCGCTGATAGATGGTGCCATTGGCGTTGCGCGAAAAGGGCACGCCCGCATGTTCGAGTTCGTAGACCGCGGCAGGCGCCTCGCGCACCATATATTCGATCGCGTCCTGGTCGCCCAGCCAGTCGGAGCCCTTGACGGTGTCGTACATATGCCATTGCCAATGGTCGGGCGAATTATTGCCCAAGCTGGCGGCGATGCCGCCCTGCGCCGCGACGGTGTGGCTGCGCGTCGGGAACACCTTGGTGATGCAGGCGGTGCGCAGGCCGGCCTCGGCGCTGCCCATCGTGGCGCGCAGGCCCGAACCGCCGGCGCCGACGACGACGGTGTCATAGGTGTGGTCGATGATCTTGTAGGCGGGTTGAGTCGATTCAGCCATCTTACGCGCCTCCCAGCGCGATGCGGATCAC
>JAYZEQ010000001.1:0-121265 GCA_036337175.1 Pseudomonadota bacterium | reverse complement strand
GCCAATGGGATCAAATGGCGAGCGGCGCCTGCCAGACGGGGCATAGGTATAAAAAGGGCCGGAGATCACTCGATCTCCAGCCCTTTTTGTTCGGCTACTGGTCGAGGAAGATTCGCATCTTGCGGCTGCGGCTCGGATGCTTGAGCTTCCTCAATGCCTTGGCCTCGATCTGGCGGATACGCTCGCGAGTGACCGAGAATTGCTGCCCGACCTCTTCCAGCGTGTGATCGGTGTTCATCCCTATCCCGAAGCGCATCCGCAGCACGCGCTCTTCACGCGGCGTGAGCGAGGCGAGGACGCGGGTGACCGTTTCCTTGAGATTCGCCTGGATCGCGGCATCGACGGGGATGATCGCGTTCTTGTCCTCGATGAAATCGCCAAGATGCGAATCTTCCTCGTCCCCGATCGGGGTTTCGAGGGAGATCGGCTCCTTGGCGATCTTCATCACCTTGCGGACCTTTTCCAGCGGCATGGAAAGACGCGCGGCCATTTCCTCCGGAGTCGGCTCACGCCCTTCCTCGTGGAGGAACTGGCGCGAGGTGCGGACCAGCTTGTTGATCGTCTCGATCATGTGGACCGGAATGCGGATCGTGCGCGCCTGGTCGGCGATCGAGCGGGTGATCGCCTGCCGGATCCACCAAGTGGCGTAGGTCGAGAACTTGTAGCCGCGGCGGTATTCGAATTTGTCGACCGCCTTCATCAGGCCGATATTGCCTTCCTGGATGAGGTCGAGGAACTGCAGGCCGCGGTTCGTGTATTTCTTGGCGATGGAGATGACGAGGCGGAGGTTCGCTTCGACCATTTCCTTCTTGGCGATGCGCGCTTCGCGCTCGCCCTTCTGCACGGTCGAAACGATGCGGCGGAAGTCGGCGACGGTCAGGCCGGTCTCCTGCGCCAGAAGGCCGATCTCCTCGCGCAGGGCGTTGATCTGCGCTTCCGCCTTGGTGACGAAATTCTGCCAGCCCTTGCCTTTCTTGGCCTTGATGCGGTCGAACCATTCGGGGTCGAGCTCGGAGCCGATATATTCGTTGAGGAACTCGCGGCGGTTGACGCCGTGCGTGTCGGCGAGGCGCACCAGCTTGCCTTCGAGCGCCATGAGGCGGCGGTTGATGTCGTAGAGCTGCTCGACCAGCGCCTCGATGCGCTGGTTGTTGAGACGCACCGAACGGACGCGCTCGACGATGTCTTTCTGCAGCTTCTTGAAGCGACGCGTCTGCGAGGCTGAAAGGTCGTCGCCTTTCAGCTGCTCCTCGATCATGATGTCCTGAAGCCGGCGCAGCTTTTTATAGTCGCCCGAGATTTCCTCGAACGTTTTCATCACGCCGTCGCGCAACTCGGCTTCCATCGCCGACAGCGACATCGCGCCTTCGTCGAATTCGTCCTCGTCGTCCTCGCCGCTGCCGGCTTCGAGACGCTCGGCCTCTTCCTTGTTGACGCGCTCGGCGATTTCCGGCTGCGTCATGTCGGGGCGCGCTTCCGGCCCGCCGCCATAGGTGGCGTCGAGGTCGATGATGTCGCGCAGCAGCACCCGGCCCTCGTTGAGCTCGTCGCGCCACACGGTGATGGCCTCGAAAGTCAGCGACGACTCGCACAGCGCGCGGATCATGGTCTCGCGCCCGGCCTCGATGCGCTTGGCGATGGCGATCTCGCCCTCGCGCGACAGCAGCTCGACGGTGCCCATCTCGCGCAGATACATGCGAACGGGATCGTCGGTGCGGTCGCTCGACGACGAGGTGTTGGTGGCGACGGCCCCGTCGGCGCGTTTGGCGACCGCCTTGGTCGGGGCCTCTTCGGCCTCGTCTTCATCGGCCGCGGGTTCGGCGGCGGCTTCTTCCTCGTCCTCCTCGTGCTCGACGACGTTGATGCCCATCTCCGAGAGCTGGGCCATCACGTCCTCGATCTGATCGGTCGAGAATTCCTCCGACGGCAGAATGGAATTCAGCTCGTCATAGGTGACGTAGCCGCGCGCCTTCGCCGTCTTGATGAGCTTTTTGACGTCCGCATCCGTGAGGTCGAGGATCGGGCCGTCCGGCGCTTCGGTTTCAGGCGTCGCTTCTTTCGCCGCCGCTTTCTTCGTCATTCGCAAATCCCGTCAGTTGAATGCGCGGCTTCAATGCCGGCGCTTCCGCTTTTCCTCGACGCTTCGCCGCATGTCCTCGAGAGCGCTGGTGACCTTGGCGGGCGGCACGTCTCCGTCATCGGCGACGGATAAGGGGGGCTCGCCCGCATTGACCAATTCCTCGCGCGCCGTCACGGCGGCCTTCCAACCGTCTTCTCCGCTGATGAATGTCTGAGACGCTGACGCGGCCACCTCGGCTTGCGCGTTCGTGGCGAACAAGTGATGGCGCAGGGCGTCGCTCCAGCCCCACTCGACCTCGTCTATCTCAGCCAATGGCAGGAGGAACCGCTGTCTTTTGAGCGTATCGTCCTTAAGGACGCGCTCCAATATGTCCGCCGCCTTGGTGGACTGCAGATGACGCTTGAGCCCAGCGCTGTCAAGGGCCGGATCGGTTAAAATCGCCGATAAAACCTCGCCCAGAAGCCCCGCCAGATCACGATTTTCCAAGTGGAGGTTCAAAAAGGCCGATTCGTGCCGTTCCACGAGGTAGGGGTGGTTGATCGCCGCCAGCACCAGGGTCGCCTCCCTTGCGAAGGACGAGGGCGCGCCGTGGCGCTTCAGGGCTGAGGTGGCCCGCGCCTCGGGGGTCGGTCCCGGAAAGCGGCTCCCGCCGCGTCCCGGCCCGCCCCGGCGCGCAGCGGCGCCCAAAGGAGGCCGTTGCGCCGAGGCGCGCGGCGGCGGCGAGAATGTTTCCTCGAGCCGGCGGGCGAGTTCGTCGCCATAGGCCTTGCGCACGTCCTTGTCGGCGACGGTCTTCACCATCTCGCGAAGATGCGCCCGCAGCGCCGCGCGGCGCTCGGGCGTGTCGAGCGGGCGGGCTTCGGTCTCGCGCCGCCACAGAACGTCGACAAGAGGTTCGGCCGCGCCAAGCGCGCTGCGGAACGCGCCGGCGCCGGCGCTGCGGACGAGATCGTCCGGGTCCTGACCGTCCGGCAGGAAGACGAACGACAGCGATTTGCCCGGCTTCAGCATCGGCATGGCGCGATCGATAGCGCGATAGGCGGCGGCGACGCCCGCCTTGTCGCCGTCGAGACACATGACCGGCTCGTCGGCGGAACGCCACAACAGCGCCAGCTGGTTCTCCGTCAGCGCCGTACCGAGCGGCGCGACGGCGCGCGTGAAGCCGGCGCCCCACAGGGCGATGACGTCCATATAGCCTTCGCAGACGATCAGCGGACCCGCGTCGGGCGAGGCTTTCCTGGCGCCGGCGAAATTGTAGAGCACGTTGCCCTTGTGGAAGAGCGGGGTTTCCGGCGAGTTCAGATATTTCGCCCGCGCCTCCTTATCGAGCGCGCGGCCGCCGAAGGCGATCACCTGTTCGGTGACGCCGAGGATCGGAAACATCACGCGATTCCGGAAACGGTCGTAGGTCGGGCCGCCGTCTTCGGGTTTGATGAGCAGGCCGGCCTCGACGAGCGTTTCCTCCGCATACCCCTTGTTGATGAGGTAGTCTTTGAGCGCCGTGCGCGAGTCGGGCGCGTAACCGATGTTGAATGCGTCGATCTGTTTGTCGCTGACGCCGCGCCCGTGAAGATAGGCGAGCGCTTCGCGCCCCTGCGCGCGGTGAAGTTGCTTGGAGAAAAACACCTCCGCCGCCTCGCAGGCCTCGGCGAGCCCCTTGCGCTTTCGCGCCTGCTCCTCCTCGCGCGGATCGTCGGCGGGAAGCTGCATCCCCGCCTCCTCTGCGAGCCGCGCGACAGCTTCGTGGAAAGAGAGCCCCTGCGTCTCCGTCAGGAAGGTGATGATGTCGCCATGCTTGCCCGACGAGAAGCAGTGGTAGAAGCGCTTCTGGTCGTTGACGAAAAAGGACGGGGTTTTCTCCTTGGTGAAGGGAGAGAGCCCAGCCCATTCATTGCCTTGCTTCCTGAGCTTGACGTAACGCCCGATGACTTCCGACGGCTTCAGGCGAGCCTTCAGTTCATCGAGGAAGTCGGGCGTGAAACGGGGCATCAGAGAGAAACCGGAATAGCAGAAGCCAGGAGCCAGAACTAAATCGTGCGCCGCCGCGGCGCACGATAAATCTCCCCACAGGCCTGCGGATTTCAGGCTTCCGGTTGCTGGTTCTTTCTAGGCCAGCGCCTTCTTCATCAGCGCGCCGGCGCGGCCGAAGTCCATGGCGCCGGAATAGCGCTCTTTCAGCGCCGCCATCGACCGGCCCATGTCCTTGAGGCCGTGGGCGTCGAGTTCGACGATAACGTCGCGAACCGCCTTCTCGATCTCCTCCTCGCCCATCTGGCGGGGCATGAACTCGCGGATCACGGCGATTTCCGCCCGTTCCTGCTCGGCGAGTTCGGGGCGGCCGCCCTTTTCGAAGGCGTCCGAGGAATCCTCGCGCTGTTTCACCATCTTGGTGAGGATGGTGAGGATCTCCTCGTCGGTGACCCCGTCGCACCGGTCCTCGGCGCGGGCGGCGATGTCGCGGTCCTTGATGGCGGCGTTGATGAGCCTCAGCGTCGTCACCCGCGTGGGCTCGTTGCGGGCTTTCATGGACGCCTTCAGAGCGGCGTCGATCTTCTCTCGCAGCATGCGATTCTCCTAAGGCTTGTAGCCTGACGGCTCCTTCAGCGCCTCAGCGCCCGATAGCCGTCTTCTAAGTCATTGATTCCGTTCGAAAACTACAAGCGTTTCCGTTGTTGACCACCCTGTGGCTTTCGCCTAGCTTCCCGGCAATTTGCGCGCCAGACGGGTTTGTCCCGCGCTGCAACATAATGGTCCGTTTCGACGCGAAAGAGATATGCCGCAATGAAATTAAGTCAAGCGCCATCCCCCCGCCCCACGGCCGTCCTCGTTCTCGCGGACGGCCTTGTTTTAAGAGGCCAGGGGCTCGGGGCGACCGGCGAAGCGGTCGGCGAGGTGTGCTTCAACACGGCGATGACCGGCTATCAGGAGATCCTGACCGACCCCTCCTACGCCGGCCAGATCATCACCTTCACTTTCCCCCATATCGGCAATGTCGGGGTCAACGCCGAGGACATCGAGAACGCCTCGCCGGCGGCGGCGACGGCGGCGCGCGGCGCGATCCTCAGGATGCCGGCGACCAGTCCATCCAACTACCGGGCCCAGCTCGATCTTTCGGCGTGGATGAAGCGCCGCGGCGTCATCGGCCTTTCCGGCGTCGACACCCGCGCCCTCACCGCGCTGATCCGCGACAAGGGCATGCCGCACGGCGTCATCGCCCATAATCCCGCCGGACAGTTCGACATCGAGGCGCTGGCGAAACGCGCGCGCGACTGGAAGGGCCTCGAAGGCCGCGATCTCGCGAAGGACGTGACGACGCTTCAATCCTACGGCCATGACGAAACGGCGTGGAAATGGGGCAAAGGCTACGGCCGGAGCGACGGCAAGGGCCCGCATGTGGTGGTCGTCGACTACGGCGTGAAGCGCAACATCCTGCGCCTCCTTGCCGAACAGGGCGCGAAGGTGACGGTGGTGCCGGCGACTGCGACCTACGACGACATCATGGCGAAGAAGCCGGACGGCGTCGTGCTTTCGAACGGCCCCGGCGACCCGGCCGCCACCGGCGAATATTCGCTGGTTACGATCCGCAAACTGATCGAAACCAGAACGCCGACGCTTGGCATCTGTCTCGGCCACCAAATGCTGGCGCTCGCCGCCGGCGCCAAGACCAAGAAGATGGCGCAGGGCCATCACGGCGCCAACCATCCGGTGAAGGACCTCGAGAACGGCAAAGTCGAGATCGTCTCGATGAACCACGGATTCACGGTCGACGAAGCGACCCTGCCCGCCAACGTCAAGCCGACTTTCGTGTCGCTGTTCGACGGCACCAACAGCGGCATCCGCCTCACCGACGCCCCGGCCTTCTCTGTGCAGCACCATCCGGAAGCCTCGCCCGGCCCGCAGGATTCATTCGGCGTGTTCAAGAAGTTCGTGGACGGACTGAGGGCGGCGTGAGCCAGACGCGGCCGGAAAGCGCCGGGACGAAGAAAGTCCTGATCGCCACGCCGACCGCCGAGGGCAAGGTTACGACCTCTTTCGCGCAGACCCTGCTCGCCGCCGCGACGGCGTTCTCGAAAGCCGGCTTCCAGTACCGGCAGGCGTTCTTCGACGGCGCCGACGTGGCCATGGCGAGGAACGCTTTCGCCAACATCCTGCTCGCTGACGAAGGTTGCACGCATCTTCTGTTCGTCGACAGCGACATGGCCGTCGACATCGAGGTGTTCGCGCGGCTTATTCAGTGGGGCAAGCCTCTCGCCGGACCGGTCTGCACGGAACGCTCGCTCGATCTCGACCGCTTCGTCGAGGAGATAAGGGGCGGCGCCTCGAAAGAGCGCGCCCTCGCCGTCGCTTCGAATTTCGCCGTCATGGCGGCGCCCGGCCGCATCGAAGTGACGAACGGCTTCTGCAAGGTCGAGGCGCTGGGGTTCGGCTGCGTGCTGATCGAGCGCAGCGTTTTCACCGCCCTGGCTGAGCGCGGCCTTGCGAAGAAAACGCCGGCCGGAAAACTCGCCCGCCACGGGCTCGGCCCCGACATTTACGACTTCTTCTCGGAAACGGCCGGCCCGGACGGGGCGCGGGTTTCGGAGGATTTCTCCTTCTGCCGGCGGGCGCGGGAGGCCGGCTTCGACATCTGGGGCTACGGCGCGGCTTCCATCGGCCATGTCGGCGCCTTCACCTACGGCGCGTCGTTCATCGAACGGCTGAAAGCGGCTTCCGAACCGCGCAAATAGCGCCCCCTCGCCAAACCGGCGAAGCGGCGTTATAGAGCCGCCCGAACCGAAATCCCCGAACAGAGCAGTTTCATGAAAGTTCTCGGCAACGCCATCCGTCCCGGCATGGTCCTTCAATACAAGGACAAGCTCGTCCTGGTGACGAAGATCGAGCTCCGCACTCCCGGCAACCTGCGCGCCTTCAACCAGGTCGAAATGCAGGACGTGGTCACCGGCACCAAGTATCAGGACCGTTTCGCCTCGACCGAGACCGTCGAGCGCGTGCGCCTCGAACAGAAGAAGTATCAGTACCTCTATGAAGAGGGCGAAGTGCTGATCTTCATGGACTCCGAGAACTACGAGCAGGTCGGCGTACAGAAGTCGCTGGTCGGCGACCAGATCGACTTCCTCGAAGCCAACATGGAAGTCGAGATCGAAAGCTACGAAGGCCGCCCGCTCGGCATCACCATGCCCGAAACGGCGATCATGGCGATCGCCGAGACCGAGCCGACGGTGAAGGGACAGACCGCCTCGTCGTCCTACAAGCCGGCGGTGCTCGAAAACGGCGCCCGCGTCATGGTCCCGCCCTACATCTCGCAGGGCGACAAGATCGTGGTCCGCATCGCAGACCGCGAATATGTGGAGCGGGCCGAAAAGGCGTGAGCAGTTCCAACTGCTGAACGCCGTAGCGCGCTCCGGGCGGCCGCCATAGGCTCGCCCGCATGAGAGCAGACCTCGCCGAAACCTTTGAACAGCTGACGACAGCCCGCGGCTTCACCAAGGAGTCGGGCTTCCATGTGCGCACGTTCAAGGAAGGCTTCGTCGCCCTCGAAATGAAGCCCAAGGAATCGCTTGTGCAGTTCATGGGCTACGTTCACGCCGGCGTCGTCACGGGGCTCGCGGACCATGCCGCGGGCGCCTGCTACGCTTCGGTGCTGCCCGAGGGCCGGCTCTGCCTCACCATCGAGCTGAAGATCAATTTCATGAAGCCGGCGCAGGGCGACATGCTGGTCGCCGAGGCGACTGCCCTGTCGCGCGGGAGCTCCATCGGCGTTATCCGCTCCGACGTGTACGCCGAAAAGGACGGCGGACGGACCATGGTCGCGACGGCGCTCGTCTCCCTGAAAGCGATAGACGGCTAGGCCGTCCGCGGAACCGGCGGGCGTCCGGCGTGTTCTCCCTTCACGCAGTGGAGGGTTCCCCCGTGAACATTTACGACCGCATCAAGCAGGACCATGACGAAGCGCGCGAGATCATCGCCGAACTGAAGGAGAGCACGCCGCGCGCTTTCAAGAAGCGCCGCGAGCTGTTCGACAAATTCAAACTCGACCTGTGGGCGCATCACAAGGTCGAGGAAGCGGTGTTCTACGCCTACCTTCGCGACGACACGGAAATGAGCAAGGACGCCTACGAGGCGCTCAACGAGCATCATGTGGCCAACGGCCTGATTGAGGAGCTCGACACTTTCCCGGTCGACAGCGAGGAATGGGGCGTCAAGTTCGGCGCGCTCTCCGAAATCGCCGATCATCACATGACGGAAGAAGAAGAAGAGTTTTTCAAGAAAGCCCGGAAACTCCTCAGCGCCGACATCGCCAGGCTGATGGGCGAGCGTTTCGACGCCAGGAAGAAAGTCGTCCTCGCCGCCATCAAGCCGATGGCTGACGCTGATTTCAAGGCGGCCTGAGCGCGTGACCGATACGCTGCAATGGACGGCGACGGCGACAGGCGTCGTCGCCGCTATTCTTGTCGCCGTTCACGCCGGCGCGCGCGTCACGGGAATCGGCTTCCTGATTTTCATCGTATCTTCCGTGTCGTGGGTCGCCTTCGGCGCCATCGAGGACCAGCACGGGCTGGTCGTACAGAACGTCGTCCTGACGGCGATCAACATTTTCGGCGTCTATCGCTACCTGATCGTCGGCAAGCCGTTTGCGCTGAAGGGACGGAACGCCCCGGCGGCTTAATCCGGCCTCTCGCCTCTCAGCCCGGCGGCTGCTAAACGGGACTTAAGAAGCGCCGGAGAACCGGGCGCGAGGGGAGACATCATGCGCATTTGCATTCTGGCGGCGGCCGCCGCGGTCGCCTCGGGCGGCGCGTCCGCGCAAGGGCCCGGCAAGCCGGTGATCGACATGCACCTGCACGCCTTTCCGGTAGAGTTCGCCGCCGGCGCGCCTGGCTGTCCCGGCGATCAGGAAGTGCTGGTGCTGCCGCTCGATCCGCAGGAAGAGTTCGATTACTCGATTTTGGGAACGTGCGCCGACCCGTTTTTCGCATCCGAAAGCGACGAGGCGTTGCTCAGAGAAACCATCGAGGCGCTTGAGCGCTACAATGTGCGCCATGCGGTCACGTCGGGCGCCCTGAAAGAAGTCTCGGCGTGGCGCGCCGCTGCGCCGGAAAGAATAATCCCGGCGCTGAACTTCGCCGGCGAGACGCGCCGGAAGGCGAAGGAGTTCCAGCGGCTCTACGAGGAAGACGCGTTTCAGGTATTCGCTGAGATCACCGCGCAGTATCGCGGCGTGCCCGCCGACGATCCGGTCTGGGAGCCTTACTACGCCCTCGCCGAGGAGCTCGACATCCCGATCGGCATTCATTTCGGCCAGGGACCGCCCGCCGCTGCGCGGTTTCCGGGGTACGAGACCTATCGCGTCGCCCTGACCTCGCCCTTCCAGCTCGAAAAAGTGCTGCAGAAGCATCCGAAGCTGCGCGTCTACGCCATGCACTACGCATCGCCGCTGGTCGACGAAATGATCGCGATGCTGTTCACCTATCCCAACCTCTATGTGGACATTTCCTGCAATAACTGGGCGTTTCCGCGTGCGCAGTTCTATGACGAGCTGAAGCGGATGATCGACGCCGGCATGGAGAAGCGCATCCTGTTCGGCTCCGACCAGATGGTCTGGCCGCAGGCGATCGGCGAAGCCATCCGCGCCGTCGAAGAGGCGCCGTTCCTGTCGGAGAGCCAGAAACGCGACATTTTCTATAACAACGCCGCCCGGTTCCTGCGTCTCAGCGAGGAGGAAATCGCCCGGGATCACGCAGAGTAAGGACGCATTGCGCCGTTGAGAGAGGCGCCCTACCTAAAACGGATGACCGACGCGCCGTTCACCGTCCAGATCGTTCCCGTCACGCCGTTCCAGCAGAACTGCTCGATCGTGCGCGCCCCGTCGGGCAAGGCCGCCGTCATCGATCCCGGCGGCGAACCCGACAAGATCATGGCGGCGGCTGAGAAGATGGGCGCGAAGATCGAAAAGATCTGGCTGACCCACGGTCATCTCGATCACGCCGGCGCCGCCGAGGAAATCAAGCGGCGCACCGGCGCGCCGATCGAAGGTCCGCAGAAGGAGGAAGTCTTCTGGCTGACCCAGATCCGCGAGTCCTGGCGCAAATTCGGCGTCGAGGACGGCGAGGACTGCGCGCCCGACCGCTGGCTCGAAGACGGCGACACCCTGGAGCTGGACGGAATTAAATTCGGCGTCGTCTATACGCCCGGCCATACGCCAGGCCATGTGGTGATCTTCAACAGGGAAGCGCGTCTCGCTTTCGTCGGCGACGTGATTTTCGCCGGCTCCATCGGGCGCACGGATTTTCCGCGCGGGGATCATCAGACGCTCATCGACTCGATCACCGGCAAGCTCTGGCCGCTCGGCGACGACATGCAGTTCGTGCCCGGCCACGGTCCGATGTCGACCTTCGGTCGCGAGCGCAAGACCAACCCCTTCGTCGCCGACAGCGTCACCGGCTACGCCGGCGCGGCGAAATCGGAGCCGGCATGGTCGATGTCGGTCCCGAAGCGCTATCTTTAGGCGCGGCGGCCGGCCGGTCATAACCGCCAAGAATCGGCGCGATATTGGCCCAATCATGCGCTTTCGCGCAGTTTTCCGTTGACTTCGGCGCCGCACAACGGCTAGATTCCAAGCCAGCTCATCAAGACCGGCTGAGGGACAGGCCCTTTGAAGCCGGGGCAACCACCGGATTTCCGCGACCCGGACATTCGGAAAGGTGCCAATTCCTTCGGTATCGCGCCCAAAGCGCCATGCCGGGAGATGAGAGAGACAACGCCTCAAGCGTGTCTGCTCGGGTCTTCCGTGAATTGCCTGACGAGCGAGCGGCCGGAGACGGTCTTTGTTTGGTGCTGCGCGGAGGCGAGCTGAATGAGTGCGTTGGCGATTGCGAATGTCGATGCGGGCGACTGTACGGCGCGCGCGCCGCTGAGCGGCTGGCGGTTTTCGCCGACGCCGTTCCGCGACATCGACGTCAATCTCGGACCGGACTTCAGGCTCGACAGCGGCGAAGCGCTCGAGGACACGATCTTGAGGGTGCGCCTGCACGGCCCCGAGGGCGCGCCGGTAATCGTCGCCGCGGGCGGCATTTCGGCGGGGCGCAAGGTCGCCGACGCCGGCCACGACACCGGCTGGTGGCGCGAGATCGTCAGGGACGGCGGCGCCGTCGATATAGAAACGCAGCAGGTGCTCGGCTTCGATTTCCTGCCCGGCGCCGAGACGGAAGTGAAAACCATCACGCCGAACGATCAGGCCCGCGCTCTGGCGCTCGCCCTCGACGCGCTCGGCGTCGCCAAAATCCGCGCCTATGTCGGCGCCTCCTATGGCGGCTTTATCGGCCTCGCCTTCGCCTCGCTGTTCCCCGATCGGATCGAAAGGCTGGCGGTGATCTCCGCTTCCGCCCGTCCCGATCCGATGACCACGGCGCTCAGAGGCGTGCAGCGGCGGATCATCGCCTTCGCGATCGAGAACGGCAAACCGGAGGAAGGCGTCGCCCTCGCCCGCCAGCTCGCCATGACCACCTACCGGACGGCGGACGAATTCCGCACCCGCTTCGCCTCGGCGCCGCAAGGACCGAACGCCGGCGACAATTACGACGTCTGCGAGTACCTGACGTCGCGGGGACGCTCCTATGCGCGCGCCATGCCGGCGGCGCGCTACATCACCCTGTCGGATTCCCTCGACCGGTCGAACGTCGATCCCGCGACGGTGAAAGCCGACTGCTTCTTCGTCGGCGTATCGAGCGACCGGCTGGTGCCGGCGCAGGACACGAAAGAGACCGCGCAGGCCGTCGCCGGACGCGCGCATTATCTGGAGATCGACAGCCCGGTCGGGCACGACGCCTTCCTGTGCGAGCCCGACAAATATTCAGCTCAATTACGCGTCTTTCTGGGGGAGTAGTTTTGTGAGTTCGTATCATCAGTCTGCCGACAAGCCGCTGCGCGTCGCCCTGCTGGGCTTCGGCACTGTCGGACAGGGCGTCTACGACCTGCTGCTGGCCGATCAGGCGCGCTTCCAGATCGTCGGCGTCGCGTGCCGCGATCCGGAACGGCATATCGCGCGCGGAGCGCCCGCGGCGCTCCTCACCCGCGACGCGGCGAGCCTTCCGCCGTACGACATTCTCGTCGAGGCCATCGGCGGCGTCTCGCCGGCGCGGGAATTCGTTCTCGACGCCCTGTCGCGCGGCGCCAGCGTCGTCTCGGCGAACAAGACGCTGGTGGCGCGCCGCTTCGACGAGTTGCACGCGGCGGCGGCGAAAGCCCGCGCCGAGCTGCGCTACTCAGCGGCGGTCGGCGGCGGCGTGCCTATGCTCGAAGCCGTCGAGGCTGCGACCCGCGACGGCGCCGTCTCGCGCATCGACGCGGTGCTCAACGGCACCACCAATTTCGTGCTCGACCGCATTGGCGCGGGCCTCTCGCTCGCCGACGCGATCAGGCTTGCGCAGGAAGCGGGCTTCGCCGAAGCCGATCCGTCGGCGGATATTGACGGTGTCGACGCCGCCGAGAAAATCTCGCTGCTGGCCCGCCGCGCCTTCGGCGTCGGCGTCGATCCGGAAGTCGCGCCGCGCGACTGTCTTGTTTCGGTGTCGCCGGCGGCGATCGCCGCCGCGCACGCCGCAGGAACGCCCTACAAGCAGATCGCTTCCGCCTGGCGCACAGCCGGCGGCGTCGCGCTTGAAGTGCGGCTGCGGCGGGCGGCGGCGGAAAGCCCGCTCGCCAAGCCGGTGCGGGAGGAGAACTGTCTTGTCATCGAGCGCGAATTCGGCGCGCCGGTCGTCCTTCACGGCAAGGGCGCCGGCCGCGAGCCGACGGCGGGTTCAGTGTTCGGCGATCTCGACGCCATCGCCCGATCCCATTTCGCCGAACGGGCGTTCGCTTAAGGCTAGGCCGTAACGCGCCGCAGGCGGATGAAGTGCTCGTCCCAGCCCGCGTCGTGATCGGCGGCGTGCCTGAAGCCTTCCTCGTCGAGCTTCTCGAACCCTTCATGGGTCAGAGTCAGGATTGTGCCGCCCGGAACGTCTTCGAGCCGCCAGGTGCAGACCGTCTCGACGCCGTTCAGCCACTGGTGCGTGAACGTATGCACGAGCTTCTCGTGCGGCCTTGCTTCCAGCACCTTTCCGTAGCACAGCCGCTCGCCTTCCTTGCCGAGCGTGTTGGTCACCACCGCCCAGTCGCCGCCGGCTTTCACGTCGCTTTCTCCTTTGTGAAACCACAGGGCGAGGAGATCGGCCTCGGTGAGAAACCGCCAGACATGATGCGCCGGGGCCTTCAGGTAGACGGTCTTCACGATCTTCATGCTTGTCATCTCTTGTCCTCCACCAGATCCTTCAGCAGGGCGAGGCGCTCGTCCCAGAACCGGTCGAAATAGCCGAGCCAGTCGAAAGCGGTCTTCAGCGCCGCCGGACTGAGCGAATTGATCCGTTCACGCCCTTTCGCTTCCACGGCGATCACGTCGCCCTCTTCGAGTATCCTGAGGTGTTTGGCGATGGCCGGCCGGGTGACGTCGAAACGCGCCGCGATCTCGCCGATGGAGCGGGGCTTCTCGGCGAGCATTTCAATGATCGCCCGCCGCGTCGGATCGGCGAGCGCGCGAAACACGGGCTGGGCGTCGAAAGCGGCTGGCTGCTGCATATAAAACCTTTTGGTTTCTCTTTTATAGAACCAAACGGTTTCGCG
This sequence comes from Pseudomonadota bacterium, assembly GCA_036337175.1. Taxonomy (GTDB): domain Bacteria; phylum Pseudomonadota; class Alphaproteobacteria; order Caulobacterales; family Parvularculaceae; genus Amphiplicatus. The sequence continues at coordinate 107,527 of JAYZEQ010000001.1, read as the reverse complement.
TCAAGCGCGACAATCGCGCGGGAAATAGTTTCCCGCGGCGGCTTCCCCCGCGCGCCGGCATGACCTAAGAAGCCGCTTTAATCGACAAGTTGTTTCATTCGACGCGGGGACCTCCCCCGCGCGATTATGCGCGCGAGTGATGAATGCCCAAACGCACCGATATTTCCTCCATTCTCATTATCGGCGCGGGGCCGATCGTCATCGGCCAGGCTTGCGAGTTCGACTATTCCGGCGTTCAGGCGGTGAAGGCCCTCAAGGCAGAGGGCTACCGGGTGATCCTCGTCAACTCCAACCCGGCGACGATCATGACCGATCCGGAACTCGCCGACGCCACCTATATCGAGCCGATCACCGTCGAGTTCGTGGAAAAGGTGATCGCCCGCGAGCGGCCCGACGCCCTCCTCCCCACCATGGGCGGCCAGACCGCGCTCAACTGCGCGCTCGATCTCGAACGGGCGGGGATTCTTGAAAAGTACGGCGTCGAGATGATCGGCGCCCGCGCCGACGTCATTGAGAAGGCGGAAGACAGGAAGCTGTTCCGCGCCGCCATGGACAAGATCGGCCTGGAAAACCCGCGCGCCGCCATCGCCGCCTCCCCGCCCATCCGCAACGAAGCCGGCAAGATCGTCGGTTACGACCGGGCGGCCGGCGTGCTCGAAGCCCTGCGCGCTCTAGACGAGATCGGCCTGCCCGCCATCATCCGGCCCGCCTTCACGCTGGGCGGCACCGGCGGCGGCGTCGCCTATAACCGGGAAGAGTACGAGCAGATCGTCCGTAGCGGGATCGACGCTTCGCCGGTAGGCCAGGTGCTGATCGACGAAAGCCTTCTCGGATGGAAGGAGTTCGAGATGGAAGTCGTCCGCGACAAGGCGGACAACTGCATCATCGTCTGCTCCATCGAGAATATCGACCCGATGGGCGTGCACACCGGCGATTCCATCACCGTCGCCCCGGCGATGACGCTCACCGACAAAGAATACCAGCTCATGCGCAACGCCTCGATCGCGGTGATGCGCGAGATCGGCGTCGAGACCGGCGGCTCCAACGTGCAGTTCGCGGTCAATCCTGAAAACGGGCGGCTCGTCGTCATCGAGATGAACCCCCGCGTCTCCCGCTCGTCGGCGCTCGCCTCGAAAGCCACAGGCTTCCCCATCGCCAAGATCGCGGCGAAACTTGCCGTCGGCTACACGCTCGACGAACTCGACAACGACATCACCGGCGCGACTCCGGCCGCGTTCGAGCCGACCATCGACTACGCCGTCGTGAAAATTCCGCGCTTCGCCTTCGAGAAATTTCCGGGCGCCGAACCGATGCTGACGACGGCGATGAAGTCGGTCGGCGAAGCGATGGCCATCGGCAGGAATTTTCAGGAAGCGCTGCAAAAAGCCCTGCGCTCCCTCGAAACCGGCCTTTCGGGCCTTGATCCCATCGCCATCACGGGTCTCGGCGAGGACGACGACATCAACGCCTTCCGCGCGGCGCTCGCCGCTCCGACCCCGGACAGGCTGCGCGTCGCGGCCGAAGCCATCCGCCACGGCCTGCCCATCGAGCAGGTGCGCGCCATCACCCATTACGATCCGTGGTTCCTCGAACAGATCGAAGGGATCATCGCGGCCGAGCGCACGGTGGAGCGCGAAGGCCTGCCCGCCGATCCCGACCGTCTGCGCGCCCTCAAGGGAATGGGCTTTTCCGACAAGCGCCTCGCCGCCCTCGCCGGCGGAACCGAGGCGGAGGTGCGCGCCCTGCGCCGCGAGAAGGGCGTTCGCCCGGTCTTCAAGCGCATCGACACCTGTGCGGCGGAGTTCGCGGCGAAGACGCCCTATATGTATTCCGCTTACGAACCGTTCTCGGACGGCGTCGAGAACTGCGAATCAAAGCCTTCCTCGCGCAAGAAAGTCATCATCCTCGGCGGCGGGCCGAACCGTATCGGCCAGGGCATCGAGTTCGACTATTGCTGCTGCCACGCGGCGTTCGCGCTCGCCGACATCGGCGTCGAATCGATCATGGTGAACTGCAACCCGGAAACGGTCTCGACCGACTACGACACGTCCGACCGTCTCTACTTCGAGCCGCTGACGGCGGAAGACGTGCTCGAAATCGTCGACAAGGAGCGGTCTGCGGGCGAACTGCTCGGCGTCATCGTGCAGTATGGCGGCCAGACGCCCCTGAAGCTCGCCGCGACGCTCGACCGGGAAGGCATCCCGATACTCGGCACGCCCTACGACGCCATCGACCTCGCCGAGGACCGCGAGCGCTTCCAGAAGCTGATCGGAAGGCTGCGCCTCAAGCAGCCGAACAACGCCACCGCCAGCTCGCGCGAAGCTGCGCCGCAAGTCGCGGCCGAAGTCGGCTACCCGCTGGTCACCCGGCCGTCCTACGTCCTCGGCGGGCGGGCCATGGAAATCGTCCGCGACGAGGAAGGGCTGCGCCACTACCTCGCCACGGCGCAGATCGAGATCAACGAGGACGAGCCGCTGCTCCTCGACCAGTACCTGCAGAACGCGGTCGAGGTCGACGTCGACGCCATCTGCGACGGCGAAGAGGTCTACATCGCCGGCGTCATGGAGCATATCGAGGAAGCGGGCATCCATTCCGGCGACAGCGCCTGCTCGCTGCCGCCCTACACGCTTTCCGAAGCGACCATCGCCGCGCTCGAGGAGCAGACCCGCCGCATGGCGCTGGAACTCGGCGTAATCGGCCTGATGAACGTTCAGTATGCGATCAAGGACGGCGAGATCAACGTGCTCGAAGTCAACCCGCGCGCCTCGCGCACGGCGCCGTTCGTCGCCAAGACGACAGGTGTCGCCATCGCCCGCATCGGCGCCAAGGTGATGGCCGGCGCTAAACTGCGCGACCTGAAACTGTCGCCGCCGAAATTCCCGCACATGGCGGTGAAGGAAGTCGTGTTCCCGTTCTCGCGGTTTCCCGGCGTCGATACGGTGCTCGGTCCCGAGATGCGCTCCACGGGCGAGGTCATGGGCATCGACATCAATTTCGACCGGGCCCGCGCCAAGAGCCTGCTCGGCATCGGCGCTCGGATTCCTCTCGAGGGCCGCGTCTTCATCTCGTTGCGCGACGGCGACAAGCCGCTGATGGTGAACGCCGCCCGCAAGCTGCTCGACATGGGCTTCGAGATCATCGCCACCGGGGGCACCGCCGATTACTTCAAGTCGCAGGGTCTCAACGTCACCAGGGTCAACAAGGTCCTCGAAGGCCGCCCCCACATCGTCGACGCCCTCAAGAACGGCGAAGTCCATCTCGTCTTCAACACCACCGAGGGGGCGCAGTCGATCAAGGACTCGCGCTCGATCCGCACCACCGCCCTCGCCCAGAAGATCCCCTGCATCACCACCGCCACAGGGGCCCGGTCGACCGTCCGGGCCATCGAGGCGATGCGGGCCGGGGCGCTGGACGTCGCACCGTTGCAGTCGTTTTACTGAGGGGCCGATTCCCACGATTGGGACCGTTAACTGTCCTAAAATCGCCGTCACCCTCCCCCGGTTCGGCTTGAAGCCGCCGGCCATCGGCCTTATTTTTGGCGTCCTGAAGGAAGCAATGGCCGCTCGTTCTGCGCGCGGCCGTTGTTTTCTTTTCGCTTTTTTCAAGAGAAAGGCCGGGAGATGGAAAAAGTCCCGATGACGATGGCCGGTTATCAGTGGCTGGAGGAGGAACTCCGGCGGCTCAAGAATGAAGAACGGCCGGCGGTCATCCAGGCGATTACCGAGGCGCGCGCTCACGGCGACCTTTCCGAGAACGCCGAGTACCACGCCGCCAAGGAGCGGCAGGGCTGGATCGAAGGCCAGATCCTCGAATTCGAGGATCGCTACTCGCGCGCGCAGGTGATCGACGTTTCCAAACTCAACGGCAAGGAAGTGAAGTTCGGCGCAACTGTCACATTGATCGACGACGACACCGAGGAGAAAAAGTCGTGGCAGATCGTCGGCGACTTCGAAGCCGACGTGAAGGCCGGCAAGATTTCGATCTCGTCGCCGATCGCCCGCGCCCTCATCGGCAAGTCGAAAGGCGACGTGATCGAGGTGGCGGCGCCCGGCGGCGCGCGCACCTACGAGATCCTTAAAGTCGAGTACAAATAGAAAGCGACCGACGATCGTGAACGGTGAAACTGCGGCGCAGCCGCGCGTCTTCGGCGGGAGCGATCCCGGCAAAAGATCGTGGCTGCGCGCCATGGCGCGCGGCTTTCGAAAAAAATGCCCCGAATGCGGCGTCGGCCGCATCTTCGACGGCTATGTGCGCACGCAGGCCATCTGCGATCATTGCGGGCTGAACATCTCCGGTCACGCCGCGGACGATGCTCCGCCCTACATCACCATCATGATCGTCGGGCATCTGGCGATCCCGCTGGCGCTCGCCGCCAAGCAGATTTTCGATCCGCCGCTGACGCTGCAATTCGCCGTCTGGATGCCGCTCATGCTGGCGATGACCGCCTGGCTGCTGCCGGCGGTCAAGGGCGGTCTGATCGGGCTCCAGTGGGCGAACCGCATGCACGGATTCGCCGGGGCGACCCCCGCCGTCGCCGACCGGGGATAGATATCCGCCTCCGCTGATAGCGCCGAGGCCCTTGCGCAGATAAACAGGGCCGATGACGGCTTCTGCGGAGCTCACCGAAAAACAACGCCGGCGCGGCATGATCGCCGCCATCGCCGGCGTTTCCGTGTTCGCCGCCTGTCTCGGCCACAGCCTCCCGTTTTTCGCCGTGCGTCTGACGCATCTTGGGGCCGGCGATGCGTTTATCGGTTTCAACGTCGCGCTCTCAGCCGCCGCCGGCCTGCTGCTGACTCCCTTCCTGCCCGGCGTCATCGGCCGAATCGGCATCCGCCTCAGCCTCGCCATCGCCTTCGCCGTCACTCTGGCGGGGTACGCCGTCGCCTATGCGAGCGGCGAAACATTTCTTCTCTGGCATGTCGCGCGCCTTCTCATCGGCGCCGGCGCCACGGCGATCTTCGTGGCGAGCGAGCTCTGGATCAATCTCGTGGCCCGGCCGGAGCGACGCGGCGCGGCGATCGGCATGTACGCGACTTTTCTCGCCGCCGGCTTCGCGGCCGGCCCCTTCGCTCTCGAGTTCACGGGCTATTCGGGCGCAGTCCCGTTCATGGCGGGCGCCGCTTTCCTGCTCCTCGCCGGTCCGGCGATGTTCGCGGCCAGGCCGCCCGCTTTCAGCGCCGAGGAACGCACCGTTTCCCTCGGCGAGATAACGCGCCGCGCGCCCACGATCTTTCTTGCGATGGCGGTGTTTTCGCTCGCCGAGGCCGCGCTGATGAGTCTCGCGCCGGTTTATGGGCTGCGCATCGGCCTGCAGGAGGCGGCGGCCGGGCGAATAGTGCTTTCATACGCCATCGGATCGCTGGCCCTGCAATATCTGATCGGCAGGACGGTTGACCGCTTCTCGGCGCGCCGGGTGCTTTTCAGCTGCGCGGCGGCGGGGCTTGCGGGGGCGCTTCTTCTGCCCCTCGCCGCGCCCAATCCGCTGGTTCTCTACCCGCTTGTTTTCGTGTGGGGCGGGGCCATCGTCGGCATCGCCACCTGCGTGCTTACCTACGCGGGCTCGCGATTCACCGGCAAGGAGCTGGCGGCGGCGAACTCGGGCATCGCTTTCGCCTACAATGGCGGGGCGCTGGTCGGTCCCGCTCTGGCGGGGTCCCTCATGGACGTCGCGGGGCCCGAGGCGCTCTCCCTGAGCCTTGCGGGCTCATTCCTGCTGCTGCTCGGTTTTCTGGGCGCGGCGGGCCGGAAGGGCGCGGCTTGACAGGCGGACGCCGGCTTGTATGTTCCCGCCCTCGCATCAATCGCCGCCCCCTGCGGCCCCGACAGGAGCCTGGCCATGGCCAAGCCGACCACCGTCAAGATCAGGCTGAACTCCACGGCCGACACCGGGTTTTTCTACGTAACCAAGAAAAACACGCGCACCATGACCGAGAAGCTCGTGCTGAAGAAGTACGACCCGATCGCGCGCAAGCATGTCGAGTTCAAGGAAGGCAAGATCAAGTAGCCTTCAGCAAGCCGCCTGAACGCAAAAAAGCCGCCCTTCGGGCGGCTTTTGTTTTGTCGCCGAACCGGCGCGGCGCTCAGGCGGCGCTGGCGAACACCCGGTTCCTGCCGCCGGTCTTGGCTTTGTAGAGCGCTTCGTCGGCGCGTTTGATGAGTTTCTGGGCGGAGTCTTCTTTGGGCCCGTCTTCGGTCGACGCAATGCCGATCGACACCGTCACCTGCAGTTCGTCGCGTCCGCTGTTCAACACAACGCGCTGCGAAGCGACATCGTCGCGGATGCGCTCGGCGACATTGCCGGCCGTCACCTTATCCGTGTCCGGCATGGCGATCAGAAACTCCTCGCCGCCGTAGCGGCAGGCGAGATCCATGCCGCGCACGGACGATCTGATGCGCTCGGCGAATTGCTGAATCACCTTGTCGCCGGCGTCGTGACCGTGCGTGTCGTTGACCGACTTGAAATGGTCGATATCGAGAATCATCACCGACAGCGGCCGTCCGGTCCAATAGGCGCGGTCGAACATCGCCGCCAGATGGCTCGCCAGATAACGCCGGTTGTAGAGGCCGGTGAGCTGGTCGGTCACCGCCATTTCGAGGCTCGCCTGGAACGACGAACGAAGCTGGTCGACATAGCGCTTGCGGCGCACCTGCGTCGTCACGCGCGCGATCAGTTCGTTCTTGTCCACCGGTCGCGTGAGATAATCGTTGACGCCGATATCGAGCGCGCGGACCAGCTTGCGCGTGTCGCCCTGACGGACGATGGCGAGCAACGGAGTCAGGCGGGTTTCCTCGAACGAGCGGATCGAGGAGCAGAGCCTCAGCGGATCGGTCGCCTCGATCGCCATGTTGATGACAACGAGATCGAAATCGCTCGAACGCACGCGGGTCAGCGCAACGTTCGGGTCGGCCTCGATCGCAATCTGGTAATTCTGCCCGAGATGCGCGCGCAAGCGGTCTGCCTGCTCCTGCTGATCGTCGATGACGAAAATCCGCGCCTGCTCGTCCGGTTTGTCGATGCTGTCGAAATCTATCTTATCGACGACGCCCATGCCCTGCCCGGTCGCGTAGCGCATCCGCAGCTCGTCGGTCATCATCTTGAGGCGCGTCAGGCTTCGCACGCGCGCGAACAAGGCCACGTCTTCGACCGGCTTGGTCAGAAAGTCGTCGGCGCCGGCCTCGAGGCCGGCCACCCGATCCGCCTGCTGATCAAGCGCGGTGACCATGACGACCGGAATGTGAGCCGTTTCGGGGGATTTCTTGACGATCCGGCAGGCCTCGAAGCCGTCCATGCCCGGCATCATGACATCGAGAAGAATGATGTCCGGCTGCTCTTCCTTGGCCTTGTTAATCGCTTCTTGTCCGGAGAAGGCGCCGATTACATCGAAGTATTCCGCGCGAAGCTTGGCCTCGAGCAGTTTCACATTCGGTTCGAGGTCATCGACGACCAATACGCGCGCCGTCATGCTCCCCCCAATAGCAGGGTCTGAGGTCCAACTTGAATCGAACTGAAGCTAGTCCAAATACCTTTTTACTTTCTCAAGAAATCCGGCCACTGAAATCGGCTTGGCAATATAGTCCTCGCAGCCGCCCGCCCTGATGCGCTCTTCGTCGCCTTTCATGGCGAAGGCGGTGACGGCGATCACGGGAATTGAAGAAAGCCGGTCATTATTCTTTAACTGTTGCGTCACCTGCAGCCCGGAAATTTCCGGAAGCTGGATATCCATCAAAATCAGGTCCGGCTTGTGCTGTGCGGCGAGCGCCAGCGCTTCCGGACCGGTGCGGGCCTGAAGCGTGCGATAGCCGTGCGCTTCGAGCAGATCATGAAACAGCTTCATGTTCAGCTCGTTGTCCTCGACAATGAGCACGGTCTTGGGCAGTGCTGACATGTCGAGCTTTTTCATTGCAGTCATACTAAGCCTTTGCCGGCCGCCGAGTCAGATTGGTGAACGCTTCCGCTTATTTCGCCCCAAAGGTATTAATCGATTGTTTATCCGGCCCGCCGGATGGCCTCCGACAGATCGAATTTTCTTCAAAATATGCCGATAACTAACTGATATGGTTAATTATTTTTCCTTCTGTCGCGGATGCCTGGCGAGCCTTCCCGATGGAGTGAAGGCCTGCCCGGCCTGCGGCGCGACTCGATTCGCGAGCCACCCCGAACTGTTCGGCCTGACGATCGCGCATCTCGACTGCGACGCGTTCTATGCGTCCATCGAAAAGCGCGACGACCCTTCCCTTGTCGACAAGCCGGTGATTGTCGGCGGCGGCAAGCGCGGCGTCGTATCGACAGCCTGCTATGTGGCGCGCACATACGGCGTCCGCTCGGCGATGCCGATGTTCAAGGCGCTGAAGGCGTGTCCGGACGCAGTTGTGATAAAACCCGACATGAAAAAATACGCCCCCGTCGGAAAAGAAGTGCGCCGGCGCATGGAAGCGCTGACGCCGCTCGTCGAGCCATTGTCGATCGACGAAGCTTTCCTCGATCTCACCGGCACCGAACGCGTGCATGGCGCGCCGCCGGCGAAAGTTCTGGCGCGGCTTCAGAACGAGATCGAACGTGACATCGGCGTGACGGTCTCCATCGGTCTCAGCCATAACAAGTTTCTCGCCAAGATCGCTTCGGATCTCGACAAGCCGCGCGGTTTTGCTGTGATCGGCAAAGCCGAAACACGCTCGTTTCTGGCCCGCCAACCCATCTCCCTGATATGGGGAATCGGCGCCGCTATGACTGCGCGTTTCGAGCGCGACGGACTGAAGACAATCGGCCAGCTTCAGGAAATGGACGAAGCGGTGCTCGCCAAACGCTATGGCGAAACGGGATTAAGGCTGGCGCGCCTGTCGCGGGGGGAGGATTCTCGCCGCGTCAGTCCGGAACGCGAATCCAAAAGCGTTTCCGCTGAAACCACGTTCAACGAAGACATTCGGAGCGTCGCCCAGCTTGAGGATATTCTGTGGCGGCTCTGCGAAAAAGTCTCTGGACGGATGAAAGCCGCCGGGCTCGCCGGCCGCGTCGTTACGCTGAAACTCAAGGATACGAATTTCAAGAGCATCACGCGCCGCCAGACCCTCGACTTCCCCTCGAACCTCGCCCGCACGGCGTTCTCCGTGGCGCGCCCTCTTCTTCTCGAAGCGGCGAAGGGACGAGCCTGGCGGCTGATCGGCGTCGGCTATAGCGATCTCGAAGAGGCGGGCGCGAGCGCCCAGGCGGAGCTGTTCGAGCATCCCGAAGCGCGCCTGGCGAGCCAGGAACGCGCCATCGACGAAATCAGGGCGAAATTCGGGGACGAATCGATCAAGGCCGGGCGCCTCCTAAAGCCGCATCGACATTGACGAGGCGGGGACGAAACGTCATTTCAACCGGGACGCAAGACAGGAGTTTCGCCATGGGCCGGATCGACGCCAAGCTCGCCGAACTGAAAATCGACCTGCCGACGCCGACGCCGCCTGTTGCGAATTATGTCCCCTATGTCATCAGCGGAAACCTGGTGTTCGTCTCCGGGCAGATCTCGACGGGCCCGCAGGGACTCATCAAGGGAAAGCTCGGCGGCGAGCTGACGCTCGACGAAGGCGTCGGGGCGGCGCGGGTATGCGCGATCAATCTGCTGGCCCAACTGAAGGTCGCAACCGGCGGCGATCTCGACCGCGTCCGGCGCGTCGTCAAGCTCGGCGGGTTCGTCAACTGCGCGCCGGATTTCACTGACCAGCCGAAAGTCATCAACGGCGCCTCTGATCTGATGGTCTCTGTTTTCGGAGACGCCGGTCGCCATTCGCGCGCCGCTGTCGGCGCCCCGAGCCTGCCGCTTGGCGCCGCCGTCGAAATCGACGGCGTGTTCGAGATCGCCTGATGGCCGATGGCGGCGACGCATTTTCGGCGCGAACCGTTTCCTCGATCGAGGAGATCGGCCGGGACCGCTGGGATCGCCTCGCCAACCCCGATCCGAATAACTTCAATCCTTTCGTCGCCTACGATTTCCTCCATGCGCTCGAAGCATCCAAATCGGTAGGCGGCGAATCGGGCTGGTTGCCGGGCCATATCGCGCTCGAGCAGAGCGGCGCGCTGACCGGCGTCGCGCCCCTTTACGCCAAGGCGCATAGCCAGGGCGAATATGTCTTCGATCACCACTGGGCAGACGCCTATGAGCGGGCCGGCGGGCGCTACTATCCGAAGTTCGTCGCGGCGGTTCCGTTCACGCCGGTTCCGGGGCCGCGGCTGCTGGCGGCCGATAGCGACAACCGCGCCGCCCTCGCCGCCGCCGCCGTCGAAGTCGCCAGACGCACCGGCGCTTCCTCTGTTCATGCGAATTTCCTGAGGGTCGAGGACCAAGACGCCTTCCTGCTCGCCGGCGCCCTGCCTCGCACCGGCGTGCAATATCACTGGTTCAATCGCGGATTCGGTTCATTCGACGATTTCCTCTCGACGCTAGCATCGAGAAAGCGCAAGGCGATCCGCCGCGAAAGGCGCGAAGCAGTCGAGGCCGGTCTCGTCATCAAACGTTTGCAGGGCGACGCCATCGAAGAGCGTCACTGGGACGCCATGTGGGCCTTCTACCAGGACACCGGTTCGCGCAAATGGGGGCGGCCATACCTGACGCGCAGCTTTTTCCGTCTCATCGGCGAAAGCATGGCGGACCGCTGCCTGCTGATCTTCGCCGAGCGAAACGACGCGCCGGTCGCCGGCGCCCTCAACTTCATCGGCGGCGATGCGCTTTACGGACGTTATTGGGGCTGTACGGAAGATTACCCCTTCCTGCATTTCGAACTCTGCTATCATCAAGCGGTCGAGTACGCCATCGCTCACGGTCTCTCGCGCGTTGAAGCGGGAGCGCAGGGCGAGCACAAGATCGCGAGAGGCTATGAACCCGTCGTTACGCTATCGGCGCACTGGATCGCCGATCCCGGTTTCAGGACGGCCATCGAGCGGTACCTTGAAAGCGAACGCGCGCAGACAGGAACGGAAATCGCCGCGCTGGCGGCCATGACGCCATTCAGAAAGGGGTGACGGAGACCATGACGCTGAAGCAGGCCTACGATCGCAACAACACGTTCGGAAAGATCCTTCGCGGGGAGCTTCCCTGCTTCAAGGTCTACGAGGATGAAAGCGTTCTCTCCTTCATGGATCTGTTCCCGCAGGCTGAAGGCCATACGCTCGTCATCCCTAAAAAAGGATCGGCGACGAATTTCTTCGATGTAGAGCCCACGGTTCTCGCCGCCCTGATCGTCGGAACCCAGAAAGTCGCCAGAGCGGTCGAGAAGGCGCTCAATCCCGATGGGCTTCGCATCACCCAGTTTAACGGCGCGGCCGCGGGACAAACGATCTTTCACATTCACTTCCACATCATCCCCGTCTACGAGGGACGCCCCGAAGGTCTCCACGCCGCAGCCGGCCGCAAGGCCGACCCGCTGGATCTGGAGGCGTTGGCCGGGCGCATCCGCAAGGCTCTGCAGTGAAAAGGGGCCTGAAAGCGCTGTTTCTGGGCGCCGCCCTCGCCTTCTGCGGCGGCGCGCTTGCGCAACCGCCGTCCGACTATCCGGCGATCATGGCGGACGCGCAGGCTGCTTTCGAAGCGGAGGATTGGGCGATGCTGGCGGAGCGCCTGGACGCGGCGCAGGCGATCAGGCCATTCTCGCTCTACCTCACCCGCAACCGCATACTCGCGCGCAGCCTGCTCGGCGAGTATGAAGAAGCCGCCGCCCTCGCCCGCACGATTGCGGATCGCGGCCTTTCCCTGTCGCTGACGGGCCATGCGGGCTTCAACGCCCTGGCGTCGCGGCCGGAGTTCGCCGGCGTCGCCGAACGCATGGCGGCGAACCTGACGCCGAGCGGAAACGCTTTTCTGTGGCGCGAGTATAAAGACGATGCGCTCCTGCCCGAAACAATCGCGTTCGGCGCCAGAGGCCGTGAGGCTTTTGTCGGCTCGGTTCGCACCGGCAAGATTTTGCGTTTCAGTGAAGACAAAGAAGCACCTGAAGGGTTCGCTTTTGCGCCGGGCGGCGTTTACGCCCTGGCGGTCTCCGGCAAGGTCGTGTGGGCGGCGGCGAACACGGGAGCGCCTTTCGAACGCGCATCGGCGCCAACCTCAGCGGCCGTCTACGCCTATGGGCTCAGAGACGGCGTGCTTGCGAACCGGTATGTCGTCGACGACGCGGGGGCGGTGCTTGGGGCCCTTGCGGCGACGCCGTTCGGTCTCGTCGCGAGCGACAGCGGCGCTCCCCGGTTATTCATCCTGCGCAAAGAGGGCGAGAGGCTCGAAATCTTTTCGACAGATCCGCGATATGTGAACCTTCAGGGCGTCGCCTATGACGAGACCCGAGGGAAGCTGTTCGTCGCGGATTATCTGGCGGGCGTATTCAGCGTCGATATGAAATCCGGCGCAGGGACCTTGCTCGCCAACGACGCCGACGCGCATCTCGGCGGCGTCGATGGGCTATACGCCTATAAGGGCGACCTCATCGGCATCCAGAACGGAACCACGCCGCAACGCATTGTTCGTTTGCGTCTCAGCGGCGCAGGCGACGCCGTCGATCAACTCGACGTATTGCAACAGAACCTCGCCGAGTGGAACGAGCCGACGAACGGCGCGATCATCGGCGATAAACTGATCTATGTCGCGACCAGCAACTGGCCCGCTTACAATGACGACGGCTCAGATACCGAAGGCGCGCGGCGGGAGCCGCTGCGCCTGATGTCATTGGATCTCGACTAGGACTTTTCGACCAGCGCCGGCACGCCCGCGCCTTCCTCGGGCTTCGGCTCGTCCGGCACGAACTCGAAGGCGAGCTTCGTCGGGTCGTCCTTGTCGACGGAGACTTTCACGACGCCGCCGTTCCGCAGACTGCCGAAAAGGATCTCGTCGGCGATCGGCTTCTTGACGTGCTCCTGAATGATGCGGCCGAGCGGGCGGGCGCCCATTTCGTCGTCGAAGCCCCGTTCCGCGAGCCAGCGCGTCGCCTCCTGCGACAGTTCGAACGTGACGCTGCGGTCGGCGAGCTGCGCTTCGAGCTGAAGAACGAACTTCTCGACGATGCGGTCGATGATCGCCGGCGAAAGACCGGCGAAGTGCACCGTGGCGTCGAGCCTGTTGCGGAACTCCGGCGTGAACATCCGGCGGATCGCGGCGTCGGTTTCATCGCCTTTCTTGCCGCCCGCAAAGCCGATGGCGAATTTCGCCGCATCCTGCGCGCCGGCGTTCGTCGTCATGATCATGATGACGTTGCGGAAGTCGATCTTCTTGCCGTTGGTGTCGGTCAGCGTCCCGTTGTCCATCACCTGGAGAAGGATGTTGAATATCTCGGGATGGGCTTTCTCGATCTCGTCGAGCAGCAGAACGCTATGCGGATGCTGGTCGATGGCGTCCGTGAGGAGGCCGCCCTGATCGTAGCCGACATAGCCCGGAGGCGCGCCGATCAGGCGCGACACGGTGTGGCGCTCCATATATTCCGACATGTCGAAGCGGATCAGCTCCACGCCGAGCGCGAAGGCGAGCTGCTTGGCGACTTCTGTCTTGCCGACGCCCGTCGGCCCGGCGAACAGGTACGAGCCGATAGGCTTGTTCGGTTCGCGCAGGCCAGCGCGCGAAAGCTTGATCGCGGCGGCGAGCTGCTCGATGGCGGCGTCCTGACCGAACACCACGCGGCGCAGATCCTCGCCGAGATTGCGCAGGCGTTCGGTGTCGGTGGTCGACACCGATTTCGCCGGAATGCGCGCCATCTTGGCGACAACCTCTTCGATTTCCTCGACGCCGATGACCTGCTTGCGAAGGGCCGGCGCGAACAGCATCTGGCGCGCCCCCGCTTCGTCGATGACGTCGATCGCCTTGTCCGGCAACTTGCGGTCGGTCATGTATTTCGCCGACAGGTCGGCCGCCGCCTTGATGCCTTCCGGCGTGTATTCGACGTTATGATGATCCTCGAAATAGGGCTTGAGGCCCATCAGGATCTTCACCGTGTCGTCTACGCTCGGTTCGGTCACGTCAATCTTCTGGAAGCGGCGGGCCAACGCCCGGTCCTTTTCGAAGTGCTGGCGATATTCCTTGTACGTCGTCGAGCCCATGCAGCGGAGCGTTCCCGACTGCAGAGCCGGTTTCAGGAGATTCGACGCATCCATCGCCCCGCCCGATGTCGCGCCGGCGCCGATCACCGTGTGAATTTCGTCGATGAACAGGATCGCGTCGTCATGATCTTCGAGTTCCTTGAGCACTGACTTGATGCGCTCTTCGAAGTCGCCGCGATAGCGCGTGCCGGCGAGCAGCGCGCCCATGTCGAGCGCGAAGATGGTCGCGTCGGCCAGCACTTCGGGCACTTCCTCATCGACGATCTTGCGGGCGAGGCCTTCGGCGATGGCCGTCTTGCCGACGCCGGGGTCCCCGACCAGCAGCGGATTGTTCTTGCGGCGGCGGCATAGCACCTGGATCGAGCGTTCGACTTCAGCCTCCCGGCCGATCAGCGGATCGATCTTGCCAAGCCGCGCCTTTTCGTTGAGGTCGACGCAATAGGCGCTGAGGGCGCTTTCCGATTGCTTGCCCCCCGGCTCCTGCTCCTCGCTGACGCCGCGCGGCGGACGCGCGGCCTGCTCGCCGGGACGTTTGGCGAGGCCGTGGGAGATGTAATTCACCGCATCGAAACGCGTCATGTCCTGCTGCTGCAGGAAATGCGCGGCGTGCGATTCGCGCTCGGCGAACAACGCGACGAGCACGTTGGCGCCGGTCACTTCCTCGCGGCCTGACGATTGCACATGGATGACGGCGCGCTGAATGACGCGCTGGAAGGACGCCGTGGGCTTCGCCTGCTCGCCGTTCTCTAGTTTCAGGTTTGCGAGATCGTTTTCGACGAATTCATGGAGATTGCGGCGCAGCAGGTCGATATCGACATTGCAGGCGCGCATCACCGCCGCCGCGTCCTGATCTTCGGTCAGGGCGAGCAGAAGGTGTTCGAGAGTGGCGAGTTCGTGTTCGCGCTCGGTGGCGAGAGCGATCGCCCGGTGCAGCGCCTGATCGAGATTTCTGCTGAATGACGCCACGTCGCTACTCCCGTTCCATCGTGCATTGCAGGGGATGCTGATTGCGCCGGGATAGCTCCATCACCTGCGCAACCTTCGTCTCCGCAACTTCATAAGTATACACCCCGCAAACGCCGACGCCGTTCTGATGCACGTGCAGCATGATGCGGATCGCCTCTTCAGGCGGTTTCTTGAAAACCGCCTGAAGCAGCCAGACCACAAATTCCTGCGGCGTATAATCGTCGTTGAGCAGGAGGACCTTGTACATGGACGGCCGCTTCGTCTTCGGCGCCGTCTTGGTGACGACTCCGATTCCGACCCCCGGTCCCTGATTGTTGCTTTCCTGGTCGTCCGACATGGCTCGATACAGCGCTTCACTCTACCGCCGCTGCGATTTTCGCTGCGGCGCCGCTATTAGATATGTATCCGGGTATGGTTGAAAAGACGCAAATCTATGGGTAGCAGCGAATTTACGTCGGGCCGCTTCACATAAAAGTAAGGGCCCGGCGCGCGGCCAGGCCCTGCTACTCTACGCAACGCAACTAAAATTATCTCGAAGATCTGCGTCTTACGGACGGTAGGACTGGATCATTTCGACGAGTTCGCCATAGCGCTCGGTGATCGGCTCGGCGACTTCCTTGGTCGTCGCGAGCCAATGATCGGCCATCTTGTTGATCTGGCCGAGATTCTTCTCGAACGCCGTGCGGAAATAGTCGCTCTGGATGTCGAGCGCTTCCTGGGCGCTTTTCGAGGTGGCGGCGGCCTTGGCGGCGGCGACGCCTTCCTCGTAGGACGACTTCAGAAACGCGGATTGCTCCGAGGCGGCTTTCTCGACGCCTTTGGCGAGCGTGCCGGCCGAGGCCATGAACGCTTCAAGCGAGCCTTTCTGGAAATCCGCAAACGTGGTCAGGCTCTGGGCGAATTTTTCGTAGCCTTCTTTGAAGGCTCCCGTGTTGACGCCCGCGAGGGTCTCGAGGACGTCGTTCGCCGCAGCGGTTTTCTTCGCTGTCGCCATTTTTATGCTCCTTCCCGATGACCGATTCCGGGGGAGAATCGGGTCCTGTTGTGCGCCGCAACATAGGTGGCGCCTCAAAACCCGTCAAGCGAATTTTGTGCGACGCACAATGCCATTTTCGCATGGCTCAAATGGGAACGTTAACGGCTGGTTAACTGTCGTTCAGGATGATCGGAACCGGCCGCTCGGGCGCGGCACGGCGTTTGCTCCAGGACTTGCTGAAAGTCGGCGATAAGGCCGACCGGCGCGCATGGGCGACGTTGAGTAGGGGCGGCGCAACCTAGCATCTTGCAAAGCGCGCATGATTAAGCGAGGCTTCGGCAATGATTGCTGTGCTGCGTAGTATTGCGTTTTTACTGTTAAGTTTAATCGCCTCAGGCCTCGTCGCAGCGCCGGCTTCCGCCAATTCCAAATACGCGGCTTACGTAATTCACGCCGATTCCGGCGATGTGCTGTTCGACCGCTATTCGAACGAGTACCGTTACCCCGCCTCCCTGACCAAAATGATGACGCTCTACCTCCTTTTCGAGGAGCTCGACGCCGGGCGTCTCAATCTCTCTTCCGATCTCACTGTATCGGCCCAGGCGGCAGGGCAGCCGCCCTCCAAGCTCGGCCTGACGTCCGGCGACACGATCGACGTCGAGACGGCGATCAAGGCGCTCGTTGTGAAGTCCGCCAATGACGTAGCCGTGGTGGTCGCGGAATCGATTTCCGGTTCGGAATGGCGTTTCGCCCAGAAAATGACCGAAAAAGCGCACGCTCTCGGCATGTCGCGGACGACGTTCCGCAACGCCTCAGGCCTGCCCAACACGAAGCAGCGCACCACGGCGCGCGATCTTGCAACCCTCGCCCGCCGGCTGATCCAGGATTTTCCCGAGTACTATCACTATTTCTCGACGGACAAATTCGACTGGAACGGCCGCAGCTATCTCACCCACAATAGCGTCGCGAAGACTTATCCCGGCGCCGAAGGGCTCAAGACCGGCTATACACGCGTCTCGGGCTTCAACCTTGCAACCAGCGCCAGCCACGACGGCAACCGGCTGATCGGCATCGTATTGGGCGGACGCTCGGTCCGGACGCGCGACGCGCACATGCGCGAGATCCTCGATAACGCCTTTGCGGAAATCGATAACCACCCTTCCCTGATCGCGTCGCTGCACCGGGACACGCCGTCTCCCCGCCTGAAGCCGACGCTGCTCGCCCAGCTTGAACTCCAGCGCAACGTTCCGACCGTCGTTGGCGACGAAGGGTTGCGCAACCAGATCGCCGCCGCCGCGACGACCTTCAACGCCGATGCGAGCGAAGCCGAGGTCGACGCCATGGGCGCGCTTATCGCCGTTGCCTCCTCGGTGCCCGACGACCTCAACGAATACGAACGCGCCCGCCTCGCCTCCCTGACGCCCATCGACGGCAACTGGGGCGAAGGCGACACCGACGGCGCTTTTCCCGGCTCGCCCGCCTGGAACGTCCAGATCGGGGCCTATTCCAGCAAAGCGAAAGCGCAACAGGAACTCGAAGCCGCGGCGCTTGCCGGCGGCTTCCTCGACAGGCCCCGGACGGTGCAGCCCATCGAAGGAGCCAGCGGCGAGGCGCTGTTCCGCGCCCGGTTTATTTCGCTGAGCGCCGACGACGCCGCTGAAATATGCAGCGCTCTGAGGACCAAGAACCGCAGTTGCATCGTCATCTCCGAGCCGACGGCCCGCTGACGAACCCCCGGCCCGACGCGGCCAGCCTTTTTGCGGCGGGCTTTTGCGATAAGGGCCACGTTGCCCTAAGCTCGGGCGGGCAGTTCGCAGTAAGATTCAATACCAATTCAAGGGAGTGGAAGCGCCATGTCGGCAGACAACCGGCTGTTCAAGGTTCCGTCTGAGTTCGCGGGCCGGGCCCGGATCGACGCGGCCGCCGAAGCCGCCATGCGCCGTCAGGCCAAGGAAGATCCTGACGCCTACTGGGCGGAGATCGGCCGCCGCCTCGACTGGATCAAGCCGTTCACCAGGGTCTCGGACGTCTCGTTCCACGCCGACGATTTCCGCATCCGCTGGTTCGAGGACGGCGCGCTCAACGCCTGCGTCAACTGCCTCGACCGTCACCTTCCCGAACATGCCGACGATATCGCCATCCTCTGGGAAGGCGACGATCCGTCGGAGCAGAAAACCTATACCTATGCGGAAGCGTTCGACGAAACCTGCCGAATGGCGAACCTGCTGAAAGCGCGCGGCGTCAAGAAGGGCGACAGGGTTGTCATCTATATGCCGATGATTCCCGAGGCGGCGTTCGCCATGCTCGCCTGCGCCCGCATCGGCGCCGTGCATTCGGTGGTGTTCGGCGGCTTTTCGCCGGAAGCGCTCGCCAGCCGCATCGCCGACTGCGGCGCCGTCGCCGTAATCACCGCCGACGAGGGCGTGCGCGGCGGCAAGCACGTGCCTCTGAAGGAGAACGTCAACAAGGCCCTGTCGCACGCCAAAGGCGTCCGGCTCGTGCTGGTCGTAGAACGCACCAAAGCGAAAGTCGCCATGACGGCGGGACGCGACCTCTTCTGGTACGGCGAGGCGCGGGACGATGTTTCCCCCATCTGTCCGGCGGAAACGATGAATGCGGAAGATCCGCTGTTCATCCTCTACACATCCGGATCGACCGGCAAGCCGAAGGGCGTTCTTCACACCACCGGCGGCTACCTCGCCTGGGCCGCCTTCACCTTCCAGTCTGTCTTCGATTACCGCCCCGGCGATATCTACTGGTGCACGGCGGATGTCGGCTGGGTCACCGGCCACACCTATATCGTCTACGGCCCTCTCGCCTCGAAGGCGACGACGCTGATGTTCGAGGGCGTGCCGACCTGGCCCGACCCGTCCCGGTTCTGGCGCGTGATCGACAAGCACAAGGTCAACATCTTCTACACGGCGCCCACGGCGCTGCGCTCGCTGATGCGCGAAGGCGACGAGCCGGTGAAAGCGACGAGCCGCAAAACGCTGCGCCTTCTCGGTACGGTCGGCGAACCGATCAACCCTGAAGCATGGCTCTGGTATCACCGGGTCGTGGGCGACGGACGCTGCCCGATCGTCGACACCTGGTGGCAGACGGAGACGGGCGGCGTCATCATTTCCCCGCTTCCCGGCGCGACCGACCTCAAGCCCGGTTCGGCGACGAAGCCGCTGCCCGGCGTCGAGGCGGCCATCGTCGATGCGGACGGAACCGTTCTCGAAGGAGAGGCGCAGGGCAATCTCGTCCTGCTCGGCTCGTGGCCGGGTCAGATGCGCACCGTCTACGGCGATCATCAGCGCTTCATCGACACCTATTTCAAAACCTACCCCGGCAGGTATTTCACCGGCGACGGAGCGCGTCGCGACGCCGACGGTTATTACTGGGTCACCGGACGGGTCGACGACGTGCTCAATGTTTCGGGGCACCGGCTCGGAACGGCCGAGATCGAAAGCGCCCTCGTCGCGCATCCGAAAGTCGCCGAAGCCGCCGTGGTCGGCTATCCGCACGACATCAAGGGACAGGGCGTCTACGCCTATGTGACGCTGATGCAGGGTGAAAAGCCTTCGGACGCGCTCAAGAAAGAACTCCTAGACACCGTCCGCGAAGAAATCGGCCCGATCGCCCGGCCCGACCTCATCCACTTCACGCCAAGCCTGCCCAAGACGCGCTCCGGCAAGATCATGCGCCGTATTCTGCGAAAAATCGCCGAAAACGATTTCGGGGCGCTTGGCGACACTTCGACTCTGGCCGATCCTTCGGTTGTCGATTCGCTGATCGAGGGGCGTCTTAATCGTTAACGCGCCTGTGGTCCGACGCATGCATCTGGAATCTCGGCGGCATGCGCCGGGCGTTGAGGACCGAGGGATGGCATTAACCGCGCGGACCCAGAAGGGCCTGCAGACGGCTCTTTCCCGCTGGCGAGGGCTGGCGCCCGAATGGCGTCGCGGGCTCCTTGGTTATTCAGCCTATATGCTGGCACTTCTGACGCTGCTCTGGCCCAGCGTCGCGTCGATTACGCATCAATGGCTTTCTTCCTCAAGTTTTCACCATGCGCCGCTGGCCGCGCCTTTGGCATTGTGGCTGATCCTTCGCGAGCGTAACAACTCCGTTCCGCCCCGCCCGTTTGCGCCGGCGCTTTTTGCGATAGCGGTCATCGCTGGCGTCTGGTTCGCCGGCCGCGTGGTCGGCGCGAGCATCGTCGAGCATCTGGCGCTCGTCAGCCTGCTGATCGCCGGCGCCGCATTTTTCTTCGGCGCGAGAAATGCGAGAAACTGGGCCTTCCCTCTCGCCTTCCTGTTTTTCCTGGTTCCTTTCGGCGTTTCCCTGCAACCCGCCTTGCAGGAAGCGGCGGCCGTCGCAAGCAATGCGCTTCTGAACCTCGCGGGCTTGGACGCCGTGCGGCATGGCCTCGTCATCACGACGAGCGCCGGCGCTTTTGAAATCGCCGAGGCCTGTTCGGGCCTGAATTTTCTGCTGGCGTCACTGATGGTGTCGTCATTCTTCGCCGCCGTCGCTTTCGCCGATTGGGGACGGCGCGCGGCGTTCGTCGGATTGGCGATCGCCGCCGCCGTGATCGCCAACATCGCCAGGGTGACGGTCGTCATAGGCGCCGCCGAGTTGACCGGCGACGCCTATTCCATCGGCTCTGACCACATCTTCTTCGGCTGGGCCTTCTACGCCGTCATGCTGTTCGCGCTCGTCTCCATCGGAAGATGGATGGCCATGCCGCGCAGCGCAGCGCTCGTGAGCGATTAAAGCATGTGCGGCGTCGCAGGCATCGTCGACCTTGAGGCGACGCGCGACATCGACCGCGACGCCTTGCAGAGGATGACCGATGCGCTGCGCCATCGCGGTCCGGACGGCGAAGGCGTATTCATCGCGCCGGGCGTCGGATTCAGCCATCGCCGCCTCGCCATCATCGACCGCAAAGGCGGCGCCCAGCCCTTCCATGTGGCGAGCCGCAAGGGCGTGCTCACCTACAACGGCGAAATCTATAACTATCTTTCCCTGGCGCAGGATCTGGCCGCCCAGGGCGTCGCGCTATCCACCCGCTCCGACGCGGAAACGCTTGCGGAAGGTCTCGCTCTTCACGGCCCGGCTTTCGTCGCCGAGACGCGCGGGATGTTCGCATTCGGCTACTGGAACATCACCAGCGAGACTTTGCTTCTCTGCCGCGACCGGCTCGGCGAAAAGCCGCTCTATTACGCGATCACCGACGACAACTTCCTGATCTTCGCTTCCGAAATCGGCGCCCTCGCCGCTTCCGGTCTCGCGCCTCTCGATCTCGATCCGCAAGCGCTGGCGGATTATTTCCTCTATGGGTTCGTGCCCGATCCAAAGTCCGTCTATAAGGCGATCCGCAAACTGCCCCCCGCAACGATGCTGATCGCCGAACGGGGCGCGCAGCCGCGCCTCGAAACATATTGGCGTGCTTCCTTCGAAATTCCGGAGCGGGTCTATTTCGAAGAAGCCCGCGACGAACTGCTGCCGCTGCTGGACGAGGCCGTCCGATTGCAGATGCTCGCCGACGTGCCGCTTGGCGCATTCTTGTCGGGCGGCGTCGACTCTTCAGCAATCGTCGCTTCCATGGCTCAGACAGGCGGGCGCATAAAAACCTGCGCCATCGGATTCATGGAAGAAAGCCACGACGAACGGCCGTTTGCGCGCGCCGTGGCGGCGGCTTACGGCGCAGAACATGCGGAAGAAGTCGCAAGCCTCGATGCCGTCGCGCTGATTGACGAGATCGCTCGCGTCTATGGCGAGCCTTTCGCCGACAGCTCCGCCCTGCCGACATATCTTGTATCGCAGCTTACCCGTCAGCATGTAGCCGTCGCTCTTTCCGGCGACGGCAGCGACGAAATTTTCGCAGGCTACCGTCGCTATCCGTTTTTCCTGCGGGAGGAGACGTTGCGGTCGGCCGCCCCGCAATCGCTCCGCAAGCCTGTTTTCAGCGCGCTGGGCGGCGCCTATCCGAAGCTTGACTGGGCGCCGCAGCCGTTGCGCATGAAGACCACATTTGAGGCGCTGGCGCGGAACAGCGCCAACGCCTATGCGCACGCCATGGCCGCAAATCTGCCCGACCGGATGCAGCGCATGCTGTCGCCAGAGTTGAAGCGCGTTCTCGCCGGCTACGAGCCCGAGAGCGTCGTCCAGGCCGTGATGAACGCTGACGCTCATCCCCTTCTGAAGGCCCAGCAAGTCGATCTGGCGACATGGCTGCCCGGACGCATGCTGACGAAGCTCGACCGAGCCTCCATGGCGCATTCTCTTGAAGCGCGCGCGCCCTTTCTGGATCACAAACTCGTCGAATGGGCGTCGGAGCTGCCGCCGGCCTTCAAGCTTTTCGAAGGGAATGGAAAGCGGATACTTAAATCGGCGCTGGAAGAGCGTCTTCCCGAGGAAATCCTTTACCGCCCGAAACAGGGATTCGCCCTGCCGCTCGCCGACTGGCTGCGCGACGAAAACGGACCGCTGGCGCGTCTTTCTGTTTCGTCAGCGTGGCGCGATTCAGGCGTTCTCGACGAGAAATCCGTTCTCCGCCTCGCCGACGAACACAAGCGAGGCCGCAGCGATTGCTCGCAGGAGCTTTGGACGGTGCTGATGTTCGATGCCTTCCTTATGAACGCTGCGCGCCGCGGACAAGCCGTCTAAAACTGTTTCTGAGGCTTGACCGAACGCTGCGTTTCTCAAGCACGAGAGTCGACACGCCCGCCGTTTGTCCGGCCAGCCGCCGCTTGTAACCCGCATCGCCCGCGAGAAGATCGTAGGAATCGAAACCGGCCTCCAGATAATGCTGCATCGCCAGCGCGTGAGCGAGAAGTCCCGGCGTCAACTGGTTGTCGTTCTCATACAGAAACCCGCTCTGATAATTGAGAACGCGGCCCTGATGCAGAAAATTATACAGGCAGCCGATCGTCTGTTCACCCGCGCGTAATTCAAGAAGCTGCACGGAATCCGGCGCGCACGCGCGCAGCCTTTTGTGAAATGCGATGAATGCAGGATTCGCGAATGCGCCTTTTGCGCCGCGTCGCGCCCATCCTTTCCCGTGCAATCCGATCAGTTTATCCCAGAAGTCTGTCCAATCTTCATCGGTCTGCGCCACGCGGAGATCGACTGCGCCTCGCTCCTGATATCGGCGCAGCGCGCGGTTTATCTTCGCTCTCAATGCGCTGCTTGTTTTACCGAGCGCCCCGGCGCCGTCAGCGCGCGCCGCAGCGAGATCGACAGCAAAACCCGGCTGGACGTTCAGCGTGGAGCAGCGCCAGCCTTCGGTCGCCGCAAATCGCGTCGTCTCGTCAACCAGAGGACTGGCGCAGTTTCTGAAAACTATTTCTTCCGCTCCCGTTGCTTCCGTTATTGCGGCGATAGCTTGCGCCCGCGCCTCATCGCCAACGTCCGGAGCCAGAAGAAAGTCGTTATCCTCGATGTATATCGAATCGAGAGCGTCCACCCCATACTCATGGAGATGCGCCCGCCGGGCGCCGAGAACTGGCGGCGATACGCTCGCAGGCGTACCGACTGCTCCAAGGAGCACCAGACGTCCGTTCTGCAGCCCGCGCGCCTCATAGAGGCCGCCGTCAGAGGGTCTGCCTGCGAGCCAGGCGTCTATCCAGGCGGGGCTCAGAAAAAAGGATCGCCGCTCCCGCGCGGCGTAAAGCGAACGCCAGTCGTCAAGAAAGCGTGCAACGTCGGTAAGGGGAGTGACCGCTGTCTCGATCATGGCTGCGTCCCGGCGGCCCGGTCCGCGCGCAGTCTTCGCCCGCTATCGCCTGTCACGTCCGCCCTTCCTGCAGCGCGCATCAGTCATGCCCCAGACCGGCGCTCGGGAAAAGGATCTAAATAACCTGGACGGCGACAGGATAACCGCCGGGCTCACGCCGAACCGAAGGCTACCAGCACGTCGAATAGTTGGGCGTGCACAGCTTCACGCGGGTCGAACGCCGAGGCCATCTCGTCGCGGTTCTGCGAAAGTCGATCGGGGATCCGATGACCATGTTGGTCAGGCCCGAGTCATATTCGTAATCTATTTCCGCGACGACCAGCGACACGCCCGCCTGCAAAATCGTTATATCTTCAAGCTTCGTGTACGTGGCGTTTGCCGCATAAGGAGTTGCGCCCTGATTGTCGCGGCTCCATTCGACCCGCACCCTGGTTGAATCGTCCGGATCGATGGAAACGCTCGCCAGACGCATGGTCAGGTTGGACGCCTGCGTCGGCTCAAGCATATTCGTGACGCCGGTGAAGATTTCGGTGACGTCGCTGGTCGTCACCTGTTTCTCCTGCCCGACAAGGTCGACAAGCGCGTTGACGGCGTTCGTGACGCGCCGGTTCGCCATCATTGCTTCCGACGTCTCCAGCATGCCGAAGAACAGCAGGGCCATGATCGGAAGAATAAGCGCGAACTCGGTCGCCGCCATGCCGTCGCGGTTCGCAAATGCGCGGCGGAAGATGCGGCGCCGCCTGGCTTCTGCAACCATTCGCATCAAACGGATCGTAACCGACGTCTCTCTCATAATTACCCGCCTGACAAACACCCGCCTATGCTCCGGTTTCCTCAGCGCTCGTGGAGCTCTTGGCGTACGGTTCGGCTCTCAAAACGTAAGTCGCGGTGATCTTTCTCTGCCCAAGATCGTTCTGGGCGAGATTCAAACCAATCGCAGGATTGAGCGTGTCATAGATCAGACACAGCCTGACGCGAATGATCGCCCGATCGCCGCCCGGCTCATACGGGATGGCGTTAATCGCGGTCGTATCCTCATCGCGGCATATAAACGGCGAGCTGTTGTCGGCGGCGAGCGCCGCGAAGGTGGCGTAATTCTTGACTTCTACCGTCAGGCGTGAGGGACAGTCCGCCACGACTTCGATCTTCGGGCAAACGATGCTGTGAAAGAATTCGCCGCTGCTGAGATCCGCCTGCTGCACCTGGCCGGTGCGGAGCATCCTGGCGGCGTTCGTCGCCGCTCCGTCCACTGTCGATTCGACGAAATAGAACCAGCCGACCTCGAAAGTGGAAAACATGAGCATCAGGAACACCGGGGCGACGATCGCAAATTCGACCGCAGACGCGCCCCGCCGGTCTCCGATAAAGCGGCGCCTGACGCCCGTAAAACGGAGCCCGACGCGCGCCTTCCCGCGAATGCCCAGCCTGTGTTTACGCATGAGCCGCCCCTACTTGCTGATATGCAGCTTGCTGATTTCGCTGCCGATGGCGCGGTAGATGTCTTTCAACTCTTCGCCCGTCGCGGCGAAATACACATAGTCCGGACCGGAGGCGCAATTCGTCATCAAGTCCTGAACGTTGGTGTTGCTGCCGACGTCGAAGCCGATCGTATAAATCAGAACGCCGGCGTCCTTCATCGCGTCGCACATGTCTTCGGCCTGATCGAAACCGTTCCCGTTCTCGGAATTGCAATTGATTCTGGCCGTGCTTCCGGGACCAGAAGAATCTTTCGAGACTGCGCCTTTGCAATATTGCGTGTTGAACTCGCCGTCGGTCATGATGACGGCGACCTTGGTGAGTTCGTCGTCGTCATATGCGCCCGGCGCGCTCTCCGCCGGCCAGAGGTAACCGAAGTTCGGCGAAAGCATGTACCAGCCCCAGGCCACGCCGATATGGCCGGCGGTATAACCAACCGCATTGTACCCGTCGATCGAGGTTTTCAGCGCGACCTTGTTCGTCGAAAGCGGCACGATCTGGCTCGCCGTGCATGAGCTGTTCGAACCCGAACTCGTGGAGAACGGATAGTTCCAGCCCACTTTCGACGTGCTCGGCGCCGTGTCGGTGTACTTGTCAGTCCCGAGCCTCTCGCTCACGCACGTGCTTGACTTCAGGCCGCGCACCGTGCCGCCGGCGTCAGTGACGCGATAATATTCGCAGCCGAGGTTCGAACACCATGTCGATCCGCCGGATGAATAAGCGCTGTAAGTAGGTCCGACAGAACCGTTCAGCGTAAAGTTGTCGTTGTCGACCTTCGTTATCCGCCAGAAGTCGTCGGAGGTGCTTCCGTTGGTGACGCTATTGTTGATCTCCGTCATTCCGACGACGCCGTTGATGTGCACGTAGTCGTTCGTCGAAAAACCGTGAGAGGCCGCGGTGACGCGTACTTCGCAGTTTGCGGCCACGCACTTCGTCGCGAAGTCGCTGCTGGAACTGGAGTAATTGCCGGACCAGGATGTCCCGTTCACACCCTGAAGGGTGAAGGTGGTGCTCGTGGCGTTCGACACCGTATAGACTTTACTGTTGATCTGGCAGTCGAATTTGCATGACCCGGAGCCGCCTGATCTTTGCACGCCGTCGATCCAGACCGTGTCGCCGTTGGAAAAACCGTGGCTCCCCGATGTCGTAATCTTGACCGGGTTGAGCTTTTCTACGTTGGTGATGTCTTTCGCCGTTCCTACTTTCCATACGGCGTTGGTGATCGCTTTTGGTCCCGGTATCGCACCGCGAACAGAATTCGCGTAGGAGCCGACATTGACGCCGATCGAGTACGGAACGAGCGCGACCTTTGAATACCATTCCGACTGGTCGTCGCGCACAACGATGTCGACCATTTCTTTCGCCGCCGTTCGGAGGTCGGCGATCTTGGAGCCTCCCATGGAGCCGGTAAGGTCCATCACCATGGCGACTTCAATGTTGCCGTCGTCGCGGCGAACGATTTCGGTTTCGCTTGACAGGTTGAGCTTGGAAAGGCTGCCGTTATTTGTCGAAGAGCCGACCTGAAGCATCTGGCCGATCCCAAGGAACAAGGTTTTGACGCTGCCCGTCGCCTTGGGAATAATCGTCGATGCGCTCAAGTCGAAGTCGATATTGAGATCGTTCACCAGAGACGCATGCTTGAAGTTTTCATAGAAGAACTTGCGGCCCTGTTCTTTCAGATATTCTTCCCGCGCGCTGGGACTCAAGTCGCGAATTTCGGGCCCGTTCAGCGCATCGATCTGCGCCATCGCCAGTCCCGCCGCGTCCATCGATTCGATCAGATCAGCCCGGATCGTGTTGTAACGCGTGAAGTCCACCGCTCCGCCGACGAAGAGCATCAGCAGACCGAGCATGAACACGAACATGATCGCTATGTTGCCGCTTCGCTCAGAGCCGAAGCGGCGTAGCGTCACACAACCGGCAAAACGCGCCATATAAGCACCCTCACGAAGCGCAACACGCGCACGCTGAACAGGCGCTATTTAAAGCACTCTGCATTAACGCGGTGTAAGGAATGATGGTTAAGCGCCTAGCGGGACCAGCGCTGGCGAACCGGGCTCAAGTCCCGCATTTTTCGCGGCGGAGCCGCATTATCAAAGGACAAAACGTCGTTAATTCGCGGGTCGGAAATATGGTTGCCAACGACGAAGCTTTGACGAAAATTCAAATTTTATTGTCGAACGCAACGTTTTTATCGGAGACAGGGCTCAAGCTAAAATGTCGGCATACAGTTCCTCGGGCGCCGGTTCCGGGCTCTCGAGAGAGAAGTCCGCCGCCGCCTTGACGACCGCCTTGATGTCGGCGTCGAGTTTCTTCAGAGCCGCTTCGTCGGCGTGCCCCCCGTCCAGTATCCTTTGCTCGCAACGCTTGATCGGATCGTTGTGCTCGCGAACGTCGTCGACTTCCTCACGCGTGCGGTATTTCGCCGGGTCGGACATCGAATGCCCGCGGTACCGGTAGGTCTTCATTTCAAGCACGTACGGCCCCTTGCCTTCGCGCGCATGGGTCACCGCTTCCCGCGCCGCCTCGCGAACGGCGAGCACATCCATGCCGTCGACTTCCATGCCGGGAATGCCAAAAGCCGCGCCGCGCCGATATAGATGCGTATCGGAATGAGAGCGCTTGACGCTCGTTCCCATCGCATACTGATTGTTTTCGATGATGAAGACGACAGGCAGCTTCCAGAGCTGCGCCATGTTCATCGCCTCGAAGACCTGCCCCTGGTTTGAAGCGCCGTCGCCGAAGTATGTCAGACTGACGCTGTCGTTGCCGCGATAACGGTTGGCGAAGGCGAGCCCGGCGCCGAGCGGAATCTGCGCGCCGACGATGCCGTGCCCGCCGTAGAATTCCTTCTCTTTCGAGAACATGTGCATCGAGCCGCCCTTGCCCTTGGAGTATCCGCCGACGCGGCCGGTAAGCTCCGCCATGACGCCTTTCGGGTCCATGCCGCAGGCGAGCATATGACCGTGGTCGCGATAGCCGGTGATGGTCTGGTCGCCCTTTTTCTTCACCGCCTCGACGCCGACGACCACCGCTTCCTGGCCGATATAAAGGTGACAGAAGCCGCCGATGTGGCCCATGCCGTAAAGCTGGCCGGCGCGCTCCTCGAAGCGCCGGATCAACAGCATGTCCTCATAATATTTGAGCAGCTCCTCGCCGGTCGCGGTCAGGTTGGATTTGGCGGCGGCTTTCTTGCCGTTCGAGGCGTCGGCGGGCATCAACTGGTCTCCGTGGGGCGTCGCGCCTGTCTACGCGGCGGCGCGGCGGGAGACAAGGCCGGGGCCGCCGGCGAGCGCCTAAAGCCTTATTCGGCCGGCGTTTTTTTAGACTTGAGGACGCGGTCGAGCTCAGCCCTGGGAATGACGATGTCGTCCTTGTTGGCGTAACCGAGAACCGCCCGAACGCGCTCGTCGACCATGTCGGGATCCAGGGATTTCGGATTGAGCAGATCGGCTCTAAGTTCAAGCGTCTTGCGCCGTTCTTTTATAGCCGCGACTTCGGCGGCTTTGGCGTCTCGTTCGGCGCGTAACTCGTGCAGACTGCGATAGCCGGCGGCGCCGGCGACGGCGCCGTAAGCGAGATACGCCACCCAACACGCCAGCAATACCGGTGCGGCTACGTCCCGCAAGAATCGCCCTAGACTACGCACTTTATTTTTGCCCCTTCCGACGCGACTCAGCAGAATCGCATACGGTTAAGGAAGCGTTAACGCGCTCAGCCGCCGCTTCGATCAGCGCGCCAGCATCGACTTTCCGGCATAGCGCGCGGCGTCGCCGAGTTCTTCTTCAATTCTCAGAAGTTGGTTGTACTTCGCGGTGCGGTCCGAGCGCGCCAGCGAGCCGGTCTTGATCTGTCCGCAATTCGCGGCGACCGCGAGGTCGGCGATGGTCGCATCCTCGGTCTCGCCGGAGCGATGCGACATCACCGCCGTATAGCTTGCCCGTTGCGCCCGATCGACCGCGGCGAGCGTCTCGGTCAGGGTGCCGATCTGGTTGACCTTGACAAGAATGGAGTTGGCGCAGCCCTTCTCGATGCCTTTGATGAGACGCTTTTCATTGGTGACAAACAGGTCGTCGCCGACGAGCTGGCACTTCGAGCCGATCTTCGCGGTCAGCGCTCGCCAGCCTTCCCAATCGTCTTCCGCCATGCCGTCCTCGATGGAGACGATCGGGTAGCGCGCAACGAGATCGGCGAGGTAATCGACCATCGCGCCGGAGTCGAGTTTCTTCCCCTCGCCGTCGAGATGATAACGGCCGTCCTTGAAAAACTCGGTGGAGGCGGCGTCGAGCGCGATATAGACATCGTCGCCCGGTTTCCGGCCGGCTTTCTCGATGGCCTTCATGATGAAGCCGAGCGCCTCGTCCGTCGACTGAAGATTCGGCGCGAAGCCGCCCTCGTCGCCGACATTGGTGTTGTGCCCGGCGTCCTTCAGGCCCTTCTTCAGCGCATGGAATATCTCCGCGCCGGCCCGCAGGGCCTCGGCGAAACTTTCCGCGCCGAGCGGCATGATCATGAATTCCTGTATGTCGATCGGATTGTCGGCGTGCGCGCCGCCGTTGATGATGTTCATCATCGGGGCGGGCAGCACGCGCGCGCTGACGCCGCCGACATACCGGTAGAGCGGCAGATTCGCCGCTTCCGCCGCCGCCTTGGCGACCGCCAGCGATACGCCGAGAATGGCGTTGGCGCCGAGGCGCGACTTGTTCTCCGTTCCGTCGAGCGCGATGAGAGCGCCGTCGATCTCGATCTGCTCCTCGGCTTCCATACCGGAAAGCGCGTCGAAAATCTCGCCGTTGACGGCCTCGACCGCTTTCAGAACCCCCTTGCCGGAATAGCGCGCGCCGCCGTCCCGAAGCTCGTGCGCTTCGTGAGCGCCGGTCGAGGCGCCGGATGGAACGCCCGCCCGTCCCATTGATCCGTCTTCGAGCACCACGTCGACCTCGACCGTGGGGTTGCCCCGGCTGTCGAGGATTTCGCGGCCGATAATGTCGACGATGGCGGTCATGGAGGCTCTCCGCAAAAAGCTGATGCAGGGAGCCTCTAGGACCGGACGGCTGCCGGCGCAACTGCGCGATCAGTCGCGACGCTCGCGCGGGCCGTTATCGCCGCCCTGCTTCTTCCATTCCGGCGGGCCGCCGCGTCCCCGGCCGCCTGTAGAGCGCTGCGGAGGCGGCGTCGATGGAGTCGAGGACGGGCTGGACGGCGCGGCCTGCGGCTGGCTCGGCGCTGGCTGGCTGGGAGCGGCCCTTGGCGGACGGCGCGGCGGCGAACCGGCGCTTGGCTGCTGGCCGCCCTGATAGCCGCCGCTGCGGGGCTGCCTGCCGGTTCCGCTATAAGGCGACCCGCCGCCATTATTCGGCCGGTTGCGCCACGAATCGTTCCTGTTGCGGTCGCCGCTGCGATAGTTGTCGTTCCGACGATAGTCGCCGCTGCGATAATTATCGTTGCGACGATGGTCGCCGTCGCCGCGGCGGCGGTCATTGTCGCGCCAGCGGTCGCCGTCGCGGCGATGATCGTTGCGACGATTATTGTCGTAGCGATAGCGATTGGAATAACTGCGCTTGTTGTAGCCGTAATAAGGCGGGCGCGAATAACCGTAGCGCTCGATGAAAGTCAGCGAAAACGAATAGCCTCGTTGCGGATACCACTGGCCGTAACTGCCGTACCAGGGCGAGCCGTAACCGTAAGCGTAATACGGTCCGCCATAGCTGTACGGCGCGTAGGCGGAATTGAAGCACTGGTTGGCTTCCGCTTCGCAGGCGGCATGACAGGCGCCGTAGCCGGCGTCGCTCGCATAGACCTCGCAGTCGCGGTAACAAGCGCCCGCCCTGTTATCGCAAGCGGTGAAGCTCGATGCGTATGGATAAGTGGTGACGCAGCCGGCGAGCGATGCAACGCCGATCGCGGCGACGAGCAATTTCAAATGAAGGCTCATGGATCCCCTGCTCCCATGGAGCCGCGTTTCCGCCTGGGAACCCGCGGCCCTGCCCGCTCTCACATGACCGATACGCTGACGACGCCGTCGAGAACGATGCAAAAGGCCCCACGCCCGAAACGGTTTTACCCTGAATGGCGGGCATAAAGCAAACCGCCCCCGGAGATCGTCCGGAGGCGGTGCAATGATGGCGAAATAAAGGCGAAGCGGCGCTTAGTCTTCGCGCGGTTCGAGCACCTGCCGGCCGCGATACTTGCCGGTCTTGAGGTCGATATGATGCGGGCGGCGAAGCTCGCCCGAATCCTTGTCCTCGATATAGGCGGCGCCCGACAGTCCGTCATGCGAACGGCGCATGTTGCGGCGGGACGAGGAGGTTTTCTTCTTCGGAACGGCCATGGCGCGAGGCCCCTTGCTTCAATGATTCTGGAGCCGTCGGAGCCTGGCCCCGCGGCGGAGCGGGCCCTTTAGCCGAACTGGAAGCCTCAGGCAAGGGCCGGCGGGCGGGATCGTGGCCAGACAGGGCAATTCGCCTCAAATTGGCGGCAAATTTGAACGGCCCGTTTCAGGCCGGGTCAAGCCGCCCCCGCTAGGGTCGCCCCGAATCCGTCGTTCCCGGGACCGATCAGTTGCGTAGACCCATCACCTTCGGCGTCGCCCTCGGCATGACGCTGTTCCTCTCCCTCGCCCCGCCCGCCGACGCCCAGACCGGCGTCGACATGCGCTGGGAGGTGCTGTCGAAAAGCGAGCGGGCGATCATCGACCGTCTCGCCGCGCAATTTTATGAGGAATCCCTGCGCTACGCCCAGTCGAGCCAGATCGAGGCGCACACCAGCGAACTCTATGTTCATGCGACGCCCGCCGAGCGGGCGCGCTTCCGTGAGCAGCGCCGCAGCTCATGGAACGAGATGAACGAGTCGCAGCGCCATGCGCTGAGAGGCGTCAAGCGGCCGACTTTCCGCAACCTGACGGAATCGCAGAAGGCGCCTTTCCGCCGCTACGCCATCGACCAGCTCGACGCGGCGGGCGCCATCGACGAAAGCGCGATGGCGGCGGCGCTCAGGAACGATATCTGATCGAGGTCGCGGACTGTCTAGGCGGTCAGCGCGCGGCGCAATGACTCGAGGATCATCGTCCAGCCGTCGATTGTACGGCCCTTGTAGTCAGCCCACTTCGCATCCATCTCGTGCGTCAGGGTGAGTTCGCAGCCCTCGCCTTTCGGCGCGATGTCGACCGTCACTCGGTCGGCGTCGGGATCGGGTCCTTCGAGCGAAAAGGCGAAGACGATGCGCTCCGGCCGCTTCAGCTCCAGAAACACGCCGTAATGCGCCGCATCGCCCTGGCGCCGGCGCTCGACGATCTTGAAGCCGCCGCCGACTTTCGGATCGACATCGACCTGAAGCATCTCCCCGTCGAGGGTCGCGAACAGGAACCGCCGGACGAGAGCCGGGTCGAGCCAGGCGTCGAAAACGCGCTCCGCGCTTTGCTTGTAGGCCTTGCGAATGACAAGGCTGAGCTTTTCTTCTTTCATCCGTCGCTCCTTGCAGCGGCCTCTCAGGCGCCGTGACGCTTTTCGTATTCCTCTTCGAAGCGAACGATCGACTCCCAGAATTTCGGCTTCTGTTTCCCGGCGAGGATCGCCTCAAGCAGGTCGAGATGGATATGCCAGCCGCCGGAAACGCTGATCATCGTCTCGCGCTTCTCAAGCATCGAATGCGTCAGCGTCAGGCGGACTTTCTCGCCGACCGGCTTCAGTTCAATTCTAACTCGCGTCGACTCGCCTGTTTCCTCCGGCCAATCGAAAACGAAAAGGCGCGGCGGATCGGCCTCGACGACGGTCCCCTCGAACTTGATTTCGCCGCCATGCTGTTCGTACTTTTTCGGCGGCTTGTCGTCGGTGATCCGGCGATGATCGAAATGAAATTCCGCTTTGCCGCCGGGCTTCAGTTCCGTCTCGCCGGCGCAGAACCATTTCATCCGCTTTTCCGGCTCCACGAGATAGGCCCAGACGCGCTCGATCGGCCCCGGCAGGTCGCGCTCGAAGCGGACGGTCGTCTTGTCGACGCGCTTTCCATAGTCGTTCATGCGGAGGATCCTTTCGTCATTTCGCTCAGGTTTATGCAGCTCCCCAACGCGCCTCATATTCTTCTTCAAGGCGCGCGTGCGTCGCCCAGAACGGAGGCGGCGTTTCGCCGGCGAGCTTCGCTGAAAGCAGTTCGAGATGCGCATGCCAGCCAACAGCGTTGCCGATGACGCGCGTGAGGCTCGACAGTTTTGCTTCCGTCAGCGTCAGGAGCACCTTGTCGCCGCGGGATTCGAGCTCAAACCGCGTTTCTATATAATCATCGCCATCATCGCCACCCCAGACGAGCAGCCGCGGCGGATCGACTTCCAGCACCTCGCCTTCGAACCGCATTCCTTTGTTGAACGCTTCGAACTTTTTTGGGGGCTTGTCGTCCGGCGGCGTCAGCGTGCTGTGATTGAAAATGAACTCGGCGCGCCCGCCCGCCTTTAGTTCCGTGACTCCGCCAGCAAACCACTCCGCCCTCTTCTCGGGCTCAGTCAAATAGGCCCATACGCGCTCAATCGGACCGGGCAGCAATCGCTCGAAGCGAATGGTCATGTTGTCGATGCGCTGGCCGTGAACGCTCATTTTCTTTTCCTTTTCTGCTTCGCGTCATCCTCCAACAGAGCCTGCTCAAGAGCGTCGAGGCGGCTCGACCAGAACGCCCGCTTTTCTTCGATCCAGCGCGCAGCCGCGTCTAGCGGCGCGGGATTGAACGACAGGAAGTGTTCGCGCCCGACCTTCCGCCTACGGACGAGATCGGCCCGCTCCAGCAGTTTGATGTGCTTCGACACCGAGTTGAGCGACATCGCAAACGGCGCGGCGAGGTCGGTGACGCGCGCCTCCCCGGCCTCCAGCCTGGCGATGATCGCCCGGCGCGTCGGATCGGCGAGCGCCAGCATGGTGTCGTCGAGCCGCGCCGCCTGCATCCTTCGTATCTCCAATATTCAACCTTATGGGTGAATATTGGAGATAACAGGCCCGGAGTCAAGCGCGGCCGATAAAAAGACATTACGTCAGGCGGCGAGCCCCATCATGGCGCGGGCCTCGGCGGGCGAGGCCACGGCGCGGCCGGCGGCGCGCGCATAGTCGGCGAGCTTCTCGATCATCGGGCCGTTGGACGAGGCTTTCGCGCCGTCCGGCAGATAGAAGCTGTCTTCGAGCCCGGTTCTCAGATTGCCGCCGAGTTCCGCCGCGCGCCGGTGGACACGCCAGACTTCCTCGCGGCCGATCACCGTCGCCTGCCATGGCATGCCCTGCTTCTTGTACTTGATCAGTATGGGAAGCAGGTCCGGATCCGCCGGCATTCCAGACGCGACCCCCATTACGAAATTGTAGTCGGCGTGATCGGTCATGCCGTTCTCGATATAAAGCCCGACCGAGCGAACGATGCCGAGATCGAAACATTCGAATTCCGGAATAATGCCGACCTCTTTCATGACGCCGATGAAATCCTTCACCTTCGACACGGGATTGTCGAACACCATCGGCGGCCACGCCCAGTCGCCGTTGGCGCGGGTCTTCAGGTAGTTGAGCGTCCCGGCGTTGCAGGCGGCCATTTCCGGCCTGCAGGCGCGCAGATAGTCGAGGACATATTTATACTCGGACCCGACGACGCCGGTGGTCATGTTAATGACGACGCCGGGACAGGCGGCGCGGATCGCCTCGTTGATCTCGTTGCAGATCGCCGGATCCCAGGTCGGCAGATGCCCCTTGCCTTTTTCCTGGCTTCGGTAATGCACATGCATGATCGAGGCGCCGGCGTCGAAGGCGCGCTTCGCCTCCGCCGCCATCTGCACGGGCGTCACCGGCACCGGATGCTGCTCGGGATTGGTGAGAACGCCCGTCAGGGCGCAGGTGATGATCGCCTTGTCGCCGCTCATGCGGATCCCTTCTTCTCGAATTGAACCCTTGGCGCCCTCCCCCGGCGCGCGCACGCGCAAAAAAGGGCGGCGCCAGCGAGCGGCGCCGCCCCGCGGTCAACCCGGGAGAGAGACTTAGAGATTCGGATCGACCGGTTCTTCGACAGGCTGTCCGACCGTCGGATCGGTGAGATCGTCGATCGCGTCCTGCGCGTCGTCATTGTCGAGCGGATTGTCGAAGTCCTCCGCCGCGTCGTCGATGGCGTCATCGCCGGCGTCGATGCTTTCCTCAAGCGCCTCAGTGGCGTCATCGGAAGCGTCGTCCGCCCAGTCGCCGGAATCGTCGAGCGTGTCGTCGATATAATCGCCCGTATCGTCGGCGGCGTCGTCGGTCGCATCGGCGGCGTCATCGACAGCGTCTTCCGCATCGTCGGCGGCGTCGTCGAATTCATCCGAGGCGTCGTCCATCGCGTCGCCGGTCGACACGTCGACATCCGTCTCGTTCTCATACGAAACATCGCCTTCGCCCACATAGCCGGCGTCCGCTTCGGCGCGGAAATTTTCAAGCTGGCGCGCATTGAGCTCCGCCGCGGTCGGTTCGTCCTGGGCGGCCGCCTGCGCAATCAAAAAGGGAGCGCAGAGAGCGAACGCCGTGGTCGCCAAAAATGAATTCTTCATCATGGACATAGGTGCCTCTCTGAGTTGCTTCTATGACCATGAAACAGCCTTCCTTACACTGAGTTCCCCTGATGCGGCGCAAGACGCGCCCGTCGCAGCGCCGGTTTTCGAAATTGTAATGGGCCGCCGCTTCATGCGCGCTCCGCTTCCTCGAGAACCACGAGCACCGAGCGGATCGCCACCTGATCGCCGGGGCGGGCGCGCACTTCCGCGACGACGCCGTTTCGCGGCGCCGCCAGCCGGTGCTCCATTTTCATCGCCTCGATGGCGGCGAGCGGCTGCCCCTTGACGACGCGCGCGCCCTGTTCCGCGAACACGCCGGTGACGACGCCGGCCATCGGCGCCTTGACAGTGTCGCCGCCGCCGCCCGCTTCCCCGACCGGCGCGAATGTCATGTCGACGAAGCGACGCGCGCGCGCGCCGAGCTGGATGTCCGCAGCATGGCCGTCGCGCGAAAACGCGGCGCTCGCGACCGCGCCGTTCTCGCGGAAGCGTATGCCGCCGGCGCCGCGTTCGATAATCTCAATTGTCGTTGTCTCGCCGCCGAACGTCGCGCTGACGCGGCCGCCGCTTTCCACAAGGGCGCGCGCATCGAGAAGCGCGTCGCCGCAGGCGAGCTTCAGCGGAAACCATTGGCCGCCGCGCGACGACCATCCGGTCAGCAGCCCGTCGAAGGGCGCGTCGACGAGCGCTGCGGCGGTGAGCGCGACCTCGCGCGCGCCCGGCGGGGCGGCTTCCGACAGCGTTTCGAGATTGGCTTCTATATAGCCGGTATGCGCTTCCCCGCGCGCGAACGCTTCGTCGCGCAGCAGCGAGATCAGGAACGGCGCGTTCGTGGTCAGGCCGAGAATGACCGTTTCCTCAAGCGCCGCCGCCAGCTTCAGGCGCGCCGCATCGCGCGTATGGCCGTGCGCGACGATCTTGGCGATCATCGGATCGTAGAAGCTCGTCACTGCATCGCCGGCCTCGACGCCCGCATCGACGCGCACGCCGGCGGGAAATTTCAAGGCGCTTATCCGCCCCGTCTGCGGCATGAAGCCGTTCGACGGGTCTTCCGCGTAGAGTCGCGCCTCCATCGCCCAGCCGTCTAGGCGGACATCGCCTTGCGCGACCGGCAGGGCGCGTCCTTCGGCGATGTCGAACTGGAGCGCCACAAGGTCGAGACCCGTCACCGCCTCGGTGACCGGATGCTCGACCTGAATGCGGGTGTTCATTTCAAGGAAGTAAAAGTCGCGCTTCGCCGGATCGTAGAGAAACTCGACGGTGCCGGCGCTCCTGTACCCGACGGCGCGCGCCGCCTCGACCGCCGCCGCGCCCATCGCGGCCCGCGTCTCCGCCGAAATGACCGGCGACGGCGCCTCCTCGATCACCTTCTGGCGGCGTCGCTGCAGCGAGCAGTCGCGTTCGCCTAGGTGGACGATGTTTCCGTGCGCGTCGGCGAGCACCTGAATCTCGACATGACGGGCGCCGACGATGGCGCGCTCGATGATGAGGCGGCTGTCGCCGAAGGAGCTGTTCGCTTCGCGCCGCGCCGAGGCGATCGCCTCTTCAAGTTCTTCGGCGCGATGAACGATGCGCTGGCCGCGCCCGCCGCCGCCGGCAGATGCTTTCAGCATCAGCGGAAAGCCGATGCGCTTCGCCTCGGCGATCAGCCGCGCGTCCGACTGATCCTCGTCCTGATAGCCGGGAATGCAGGGCACGCCGGCGGCGATCATCCGCCGTTTCGATTCCGCCTTGTCGCCCATGGCGGCGATGGCGGAAGCAGGCGGGCCGATGAAGATTATCCCCGCCGCCGCGCAGGCTTCGGCGAAGGCGGCGCGCTCGGCGAGAAAACCGTAGCCCGGATGGATCGCGTCGGCGCCGGCGCGTTTCGCGGCGTCGATGATCGAGTCGATCTTCAGATAGCTGAGCGAGGCTTCCGGCGCGCCGATGCGGATCGCCTCGTCGGCCTGTTTTACATGGAACGAGTCCGCGTCGGCGTCGGAGTAGACGGCGACGGTGCGGACGCCGCGCGCCTTCGCGGTGCGCATGACGCGCACGGCGATTTCGCCGCGGTTGGCGACGAGCGCTTTGCCGATGCGCGAGGCGGCGCTCATGCGCCTTCTCCTTGCGTCAGCGACTTGCGCATCAAGCGGTGGGGAACGCCGTGGCGGATGAAAACATCGCCTTCAGCGACATAACCGCAGGCTTCATAGAAAGGCAGCGCATCCGTTCGCGCCTCGACCTCGAGGCGAGCGACGCGGGCTTCGGCGCCGCTGGATTCAGCGAACGCCACCAGCCGCCGGCCGACGCCCTTGCGCCTGACGCGCGGCGCGACGGCGAGGTGGCGCAAGCGCGCGGCGGCACCTTCCGGATAGAGCCCGATGCAGCCGATCACCTCGTTCGACGCCAGCGCGACGAAATGACGGCCGAGCAGGTCGCGCTCCCGCTCGCCGGCGCTGGACGGACGGCCGAGAGGCTTGCGCAACACCTCGTCGCGCAGCCGCAACTCGCCTTCGAAGAGCGGCGAGCCGATCTCGATTTCGCAGCAACTGACAACCGGCTCCGCCGTCATGCGTTCGGGCGCTCCGTATACGTCTCCACCCAGTCTGGCTGCCGCTTCTCGGCGAAAGCCTCGGCGCCTTCCTTGCCCTTGCCGCGCAGGCAGCGCGCAAACGCCCGCGCCCCGTCGTCGAGCAGTTTCGGATCGACGCCGCTCGCCGCCGCGGCGGTAAGAAGCTGCTTGGTGACGGCGTTGGCGCCCGGCTCGCAACGGCCGATCTGGTTGAGAGTCGCCGACAGCACGTCGTCGAGCCCGTCGGCGTCCTCGAGATAGGAGACGAGGCCGATATTCCAGGCCTTCTCGGCGCCGAAGCGCGCGCCCATCATGGAAAGGCGCCGCGCATGAGCGAGGCCGATGCGACGCACCAGGAACGGCGCGATCTGCGCGGGCGGCAGGCCGAGCGTCGTCTCCGACAGGGAGAACTGCGTCTCCTCGTCGGCGATGGCGACGTCGCTGACGGCGATCAGGCCGAGCGCGCCGCCGAACGCCGCGCCCTCCACCACGACGATAAACGCCTGCGGCAGCGAATCCAGCTGCAGGAGAAGGTCGCCGAAACGCCGGTTGCCGGCCGCGACCGGATCCTCGCCGCCATTGCTGGGCGCCGGCGCCGCGAGCTGCGCGGAGAAGTCCTTGATGTCGCCGCCGGCGCAGAACGTGCCGCCGGCGCCCCGCAACACCAGCGCGCGCACGTCCTGATTGGCGTTGAGCCAGTCGCACAGGGCGAAGAGATCGGCGATCATGGCCGCGGAAAGCGCGTTTTTCGCTTCGGGCCGGTTGAGCGTGGCGACGACCGTCGATTTGCGGCGGTCGAGCAGGACCTGATTCAGCTTCGGGAGCGCGTTCATCGTTGCCTCCTTTTCGTTTCACGTGAAACAACGGCCGTTCCACGTGAAACATTCCCTTTACGGACGAATGCTCCCGTCGAGAATCGCAATGCTGGCGAAAATCGCTGCGTCATCAACTCCGGCTCGCCTTGCCGGGGAGCGTCCCCATATACTTGCAGATGATCGACAGCATAACCTCATCCGCGCCGGCGCCAATGGAGGCGAGACGGGAGTCGCGATAGGCGCGCGAAACCGGAGTCTCCTCCATGAATCCCATGCCGCCCCAGTATTGCAGGCAGGAATCGTTGACCTCGCGCACAAGGCGGCCCGCCTTCAATTTCGCCATAGAGGCGAGCAAGGTTACATCTTCTCCATTCATCATCTTGTCGACCGCATCCCAGGTAAGCGAGCGCAGCGCCTGCACCTCGCTTCTGAGTTCGGCGAGGCGGAAGTGCACGACCTGGTTGTCGAGGATCGGTTTGCCGAAAATCTTGCGCTCGCGCGTGTAGGCGATGGTTTCGTCGATGGTCTCGTCCATCGCGACGAGCCCCGAGAGCGCGCCCCACAGCCGTTCTTCCTGAAATTGCAGCATCTGGTAGGTGAAGCCCGCGCCCTCCTCTCCGATGCGATAGCGCTGCGGCACCCGCACCTCCTCGAAGAAGAACTGCGCCGTGTCAGACGAGCGCATGCCGAGCTTCTTCAATTTGCGCGCAATCTCGATCCCCTTGCGCAAATTCCCCTTGTCGTCGCGCAGCGGCAGGCACATCAGC
Source organism: Pseudomonadota bacterium (assembly GCA_036337175.1). Taxonomy (GTDB): domain Bacteria; phylum Pseudomonadota; class Alphaproteobacteria; order Caulobacterales; family Parvularculaceae; genus Amphiplicatus. The sequence continues at coordinate 67,660 of JAYZEQ010000001.1, read as the reverse complement.
GTCTTGTTGCGATGCGCGCCGTCGTCCGACGTGTTTGCCAGCAAACACATCCAGTCGGCCTGGGTTCCGCTGGTGGTCCACATTTTTCCGCCGTTGATGACGTAGTCGTCGCCGTCCTTTCGCGCCGTGGTCTTGATCGCGGCCACATCGGAGCCCGCCCCAACCTCGGAGACGCCGAGGCAGGCGACGTAATCGCCGCTGATCGAGGGCCTGAGGAAATCCTCCTTCGCCGCGTCTGAGCCGAAACGCGCCAGCGCCGGCGTCGCCATGTCGGTCTGAACGCCGATCGCCATCGGCACGCCGCCGCATTTGATATGCCCCAGCGTTTCAGCGACGACCGCGCCGTAGGACCAGTCGAGCCCGAGCCCGCCATATTCGACGGGCTTCGTCACGCCGAGAAGCCCTAGGTTTCCGAGCCCCTTGAACACCTGATGCGCGGGGAAGATTTCCTTCTCCTCCCATTCATCCACATACGGATTGATCTCGGCGTCGATGAAGCGCTTGAGCGTTTCGCGGAGCTGCTCGTGTTCGGGGGTGAGTTTCATATCTTTCTCCTACATCCTCGCCACGCCGAACGTGTTCGGCCTTAACTCCCGCGCCCGCCCCTCGGCGACCGTATCGAGGCAGAACGCCAGCACTTTCCTTGAATCGCGCGGATCGATCAGCCCGTCGTCCCAAAGGCGCGCCGTCGCGAACAGGGCGCGGCTTTCGGCGTCGTAGGTGTCGACCACATGCTTGGTCATGCCGTCGAGAAACGCCGCGTTCGGCTCCTCGCCTTTCTTGCGCGCGCCTTCCTCGGCGACGATGCGCATGGTCTTCGCCGCCTGCTCGCCCCCCATGACGGCGATGCGGTTGTTGGGCCAGGCGAAAATGAAGTCCGGCCCGAAGGCGCGCCCGCACATGCCGTAATTGCCCGCCCCGAACGAGGCGCCGATATGCAGCGTGATTTTCGGGACGGTCATGTTGGTCACCGCCTGGATCATCTTCGATCCGTGCTTGACGATGCCGCGCTGCTCCGCGTCCGTCCCGACGAGATAGCCTGTGGTGTTCTGGAGGAAGACGACGGGATTGCCCGCCTGGCACATCAGCTGGATGAACTGCGCCGCCTTCGCCGCGCCGTCGGCGTCGATGGGGCCGTTGTTGGCGATCATGCCGACGCCATGACCGGCGACTTCCGCCTCTACGCAGACCGTCGCCGCGCCGTAGCCGTCCTTGAAGCCGAGAAAGTCCGAACCGTCGACGAGCCGGGCGATCACCTCGCGCGCCTCGTAAGGAACGCGGTAGTCGACCGGCACGACGCCGAGCACTTCTTCGCCCGCATATTTCGGCTCGCTGTAAGGCGTTGCGGCGGCTTTCGCGCGAAACCCGCCGCCGAGGCGCGCGACGATCTCGCGGGCGAGGCGAATTCCGTCCGCGTCGTTCTCCGCCATGTAATCGGCGACGCCCGAGACGTGATAGTGCATCTCGGCGCCGCCAAGTTCTTCATCCGTGGCGATCTCGCCGGTGGCGGCCTTCAGGAGCGGCGGGCCGGCGAGAAAAACTTTTGTACGCCCGCGCACCGCGACGACATAGTCCGACAGCCCCGTCTGATAGGCGCCGCCCGCCGTCGACGATCCGTGCACCACGGAAATCACCGGACAGCCGGCCGCCGAAAGCCGCGCCAGATTGGCGAAGGTCTGGCCGCCGGGAACGAACATCTCCGCCTGCCGAAACAGGTTCGCGCCAGCGCTCTCGATGAGCTGCACGTAGGGAAGCTTCTGGGCGAGCGCGATCTCTTGCGCCCTCAGCGCCTTGTGCACGCCCATCGGCGTCGCCGCGCCGCCCTTGATGCCTGAGTCCGACGCGCCGATCATGCAGCGCACGCCCGAGACGAATCCGATCCCGGAAATTCCGCCGCCGCCGGCGATGTTCGCCTCGCCGTCGTCGTCATGCATCTTGTAGCCGCACAGCGTCGATATTTCGAGGAACGGCGCGCCGCGGTCGAGAACCAGCGCCAGCCGTTCGCGCGGCAGCAACTGGCCCCGCGCGTCGAATTTCTTCCTGGCGCGCGCCGACGTCTCGACGATGCGCCGCTCCAGCGCGCGGAACTCCTCGATCAGCGCGAGATGCGCGGCGCGGTTCGCCGCGAACGCTTCGGAGCGCGTATCGACCTGGCTCTCAAAGACCGGCATCGCCGCCCTTTCTCTCTTGTCGGCGTTTCGCCTCCCGCGTGCGCGCCGTTTTTAAGTTTTGCTCCATTGACAAAACAATATGATTATATTGTTTTATTGGTATGTCTCCTTCTTCCTTACGTCAAGCGCCGGCCGCAGAGCCGCCCCCGGAAAGCCGCCGGCAGGCGAAAAGCGACGCCATGCGGCGGCGCATCTGCGAGGCGGCGGCGGCGCAGCTCTCAGAGGCGGGCTACCACCGAACCAGCATTATAACCGTGGTCAAAAGGGCGGGGATAAGTCTCGGGGCGCTTCAGCACCACTTCCCCACGAAGCTCGATCTCGTGATCGCGACGGCCGAGCACCTGCTCAACCGCTCGGTGAAATGGTTCGCGCGCGCCAAGGGCGATCTGGCGAGCGGCCGCAAGGCGTTCACGAAAGTCATCCGCCGGTCGTGGCGCGAGCAGTTCCAGACGGAGGAATACGGGGCGCTGCTCGAAATCCTCGTCGCGGCCCGCACCGACGCCGATCTGCGCGAGCGGCTGAAACCGGCGCTGGCCCACTGGCGCGATTCGATCGATTCCGAGCTGGCGGGCCTCTTGCCGGAGAGCGTCGACCGCCGCGAGATCGAGGCGGTGCTCACCATCTCCCGCTGCATGATGACCGGGCTTCTCGTTCACGACGGGCTGCTGAACGAGCAGGCGCGCATGGACATGGTGATCGACGAGTGGCTGATGATCGTCGGCGCCGAGTGACGGCGTAACTGCCAAGGCCGATTGCCGGCGGGCTCAAGCGGCGTATTTTTCCCGGCGCAGCCAACGCAGAGAAAAACAATGTCCAAAACCACCAATCCGATCACGCCGGAACAGCTCAACGAGTTCGGCGCCGAGTACCTGCCCGGCCTCGCCGGGGTGAGGATCACCGCCGCCGGCGACGGATGGCTCGAAGGCGAGCTTCCCGTCCGCAAGGCGGTGATCGCCCCGAACACCTTCCTCCACGCGGCGAGCGTCGTCGCCCTCGCCGACACTTTATGCGGCTACGCCTGCGTGCGTTCGCTTCCCGAAGGGGCGAGCGGCTTCACCACGGTGGAGATCAAGACCAACTTCCTCGGCACCGCCCGCGAAGGAACCGTCGAGGCGCGCGCCGAAGCGCGGCACCTCGGGCGCACGACGCAGCTCTGGGACGCGGAAGTGAAACACCGCGAAACGGGCAAGACGATCGCGCTCTTCCGCTGCACCCAGATGGTGCTGTGGCCGAAGTGACCCCCTCCGTCGCCTTCGGCGACACCTCCCCCGCTAATGCGGGGCAGGGAAAAGTAACGCTTCGCTCCCCCGTTTACGGGGGAGCTGTCCGCGAAGCGGACTGAGGGGGCTTGCAACGCTACGCCGCCGCCTTCCTGTATCCCTCCCGCGCCGTCACCCTTTCCCACCATCGCACGACGTTCGGCGTGAACGCCTCCTCTATCCCCAGCGTCTTGGCGAAATGCGCGGCGAAGGCGACGGCGATGTCGGCCATGGTGAAGCGATCCGCACAGAGATAATCGCGTCCCTCGAGTCCGGCCTCGACCGATCGCCAGCGGGCGAGGAACCACGTCCGGTAATCGGCGGCGACCTGCGGGCTCTTTCTTTCGTCTGGTTCGAGCGCCGTGTACCGGAAATAGATCGTCTGCGGGAAGGTCAGCGTCGCGTCGGAGCGGAACAGCCAGTTGACGTAAAGGCCGTAGTCCTTCTCGTCCGGCCGCACGGCGAGCGGCGTCGGCCCGTATTTCTCGGCGAGGTAGTGGCAGACGCCCGAGCTCTCGGTGAGCGTCACGTCGCCGTCGATAAACGCCGGCACGGTGCCGAGCGGATTGACCTCCTTGTAGTCCTTGTGAAAGACGCGCGGCGGAAATTGCAGAGTCACAAGCTCATAGTCGAGCTTCATCTCCTCCAACGCCCACAGCGCGCGCATCGAGCGCGAGTTCTGGCAGTGATAGAGCTTCATGGCGTTCTCCCGCGCGGCGGACGCGGAATTTCTCGCCGATCCGGCGCGGGCGCGCAACGCCGTCGCGCAGAAGCTAGCCGACCACTTTTTCGGTGCTGAAGGGCGTCTCGACTTCCGCCCTGTTGTCGGCTTCGTTGCATTCGGCGACTTCGTTGTCGACATCGACCTCAACGCGGAGGATGGCGGTTCCGGCGACCGTCCCATCCGGCTGCAGCAGCGGCCCGAGGGCGCTGACCATGATCGTGACGAGATTTTCCTCGGTCGCGCCGGCCCGCACCGAGTAAATGTCCATCGTGTCTTCCATAGACTGAACGCCGGCGCCGCCGGGCGCGCGAATGTCCACGCTGTATTTCAGCCTCGTGCGGCCGGCGCCTACGGCGCCGGCGTTGCGCACCGAGACGGTGAAGTCGATCATCATGACGTCGTCGGAAACCTTGCCGGTTTCGAGACCCGCCATGTAGTCGAGCCGGGCGAGGGCGGCCGTCACGTCGGTCAGCTCGGGCTTGTCCTTACACTGAGCGTCGGCCGGCGCCGGAGAATCCTGCGCCGATACGGTCGAAAAAAATACCGCCGATACGCAACACGCGGCGGCGATCGATTCGAGCAGAAATCGCATGCGTCGCTCCCCGTGAGTCGCGGGACCCTACGCTTGGCGCCCGTCTGTGTCACGTTGCGCTGCGATACTGACGACCGCGCTTGCTGCTTTTCAGGCTGCGCAGCATAGTCTGCGCATGCCGCCGCTCGATTTCGACCAGACCCGCCTGCCCTCGCCGCACCTGGCGGAAAGCCACGAAGCATGGCGCAAAACCGTGCGCGCGTTCGTCGACAGGGAAATCGCGCCTTATGTCAACGAATGGGACGAGGCGGGCGGTTTTCCCCGCGAGCTTCACCGGAAAGCCGCCGCCATCGGGCTTATCGGCCTCGGCTATCCGGAAGACTATGGCGGGGTGCGCGAAGGAACCGATCTCTTCCATTCGCTGATCGCTTCGGAAGAACTGGCGCGCGCCGGCGCCGGCGGACTGATCGCCGGATTGATGACTCACGGCATCGGGCTGCCGCCGGTGCTGGCGCTCGGTTCCGACAAACTCAAGGCGCGCATCGCGCCGCCGGTGCTCGCCGGCGAGAAGCTGATCGCGCTGTGCGTCACCGAACCTTCCGGCGGATCGGACGTGGCGAACCTCAGAACCCGCGCCGTGCGGCGCGGCGACAATTATATCGTGAACGGAGAAAAGACGCTTATCACAACGGGCATGCGCGCCGACTATCTGACGGTCGCGGTCAGAACAGGCGGCGAAGGGGCCCGCGGGCTTTCGTTTCTGCTCGTCGAAGCCGACCGCAAGGGGATCTCCCGCTCGAAGCTCGACAAGATGGGCTGGTGGATGTCCGACACCGCCTCGATCCATTTCGAGGATGTCGAGGTTCCGGCGGACAATCTCATCGGCGTCGAGAACGGCGGCTTCGCCGGCATCGTCGCCAATTTCAACATGGAACGATTGTCGATGGCGACGCAGGCGATCGCTTTCGCGCGGGTCTGCATCGAAGACGCCGCAGACTGGGCGCGCGACCGCCAGACTTTCGGCAAGCCTCTGGCGAAGCATCAGGTGATCCGCCACAAGCTCGCCGAGATGCTGCGGCGGGTTCTCGCCGCGCAGGCCCTGCTCGACAATTGCGCCTGGCGCGTGAAGAACGGCGAAACGCCGGTCGCCGAGCTGTCGCTGCTCAAGGTGGAGGCGACGCGCACGATGGAGTTCTGCGCCCGCGAGGCGATGCAGATCCTCGGCGGCGCCGGCTTCATCCGCGGCCAGCGGGTGGAGCGCATCTATCGCGAGGTGCGCGTCATGGCCATCGGCGGCGGCTCGGAAGAGATCATGCTCGACCTCGCGGCGCGCAAGACGGGAATTTGACCGCCTCGTTGGTTTTCGCCGGCTATGTTGCTAGCCTCAACTCTCCGAACAGGAGGGGAGCGTCGTGAATAAACCGACTCTGGCGGCCGCGGCGACGACGGTCCTTTTGATTTTCACGAGCGCCGCGCAGCCGGCGCAGGCGGGGCGCGACGATGACGCGGAAATGATCAAGCAACTCAACCGCGAGATCATCGAAGCGCTTATGCTCGAAAACGACCCCGCGCCGCTCCAGAAGGCCGCGCTCGACCAGTATCTCGTCATCGCGCCGGGCGGGCGCGTCGAGACCAAGGCGCAGGCGGTCGCCGGCGCCGACGCCCTCGACGTCGCGGGCATGGAAATTTCCAACGAGCAGGTGATTTTTCAGGGCGACGCCGCCGTGATTGTCGGAAAGCTCGACATCGATGGCGCAATGCAGCCGATGGGCAAGCTTCCGCCGATGAAATTCATGGCGACCTTAGTCAAGACCGACGGCGAGTGGCGCGCGCTGTCGCGCTCGATGACGCCGTGCGCCCCGGTCGCCGTCGAACGCGGCGTCTGCTGATTCGGCCTATTTCTTCCGCAGCGCGGTTTTCAGGATCTTTCCGGACGGATTGCGCGGCAGACGCTCGACGAACTCGACTTCCTTGGGCAGCTTGAACGAGGCGATCCTTGGGCGGAGGAAATCGATGACCCCCGCCGCGTCGAGCGTCGCGCCGGGCCGCAGCGCGACCACCGCCTTGACGCATTCCCCCCACTTCGCGTTCGGAATGCCGATGACCGCCGACTCGAGAATCGCCGGGTGAGCGGCGAGGATGTTCTCAAGCTCTGCGGGATAGATGTTCTCGCCGCCGGAGATGATCATGTCCTTCACCCGGTCGACAACGTAGAGATAGCCGTTCTCGTCGAGCCTGCCGGCGTCGCCCGTCCAGTACCAGCCGTCGCGAATGACCTCTGCGGTGGCGTCGGGACGATTCCAGTAGCCGGCCATGATGTAGGGCGAGCGGGTGACGATTTCGCCGACCTCGCCTTGCGGGACTTCCTCGCCGGTTTGCGGGTCGCAGACTTTCAGCTCCGAAAACGGCAGCGGCTTGCCGGCGGCGACCCGCTGCGGCAGGCCCGGGGCGTGATCCTTCGGCTGCAGCAGGGTCGCGCCGCCGGTCGATTCCGTCATGCCGTAAAACTGGCAGAATTCGGCGCGAGGCATCGCCTTGATCGCCGCGTCGAGCAGCGGTTCCGGCATCGGCGCTGCGCCGTAGCCGATCCATGTAAACTTATCGAGCGGCGCGCTCATCGCCTTCGCCGCCTCAAGGATCATCAGGATCATCGCGGGCACCAGGAACGCGGCGAGCGGCGTCGCCCCTTGCGCTTCCCTGACGATCGCCGCCGGATCGAACACCCGGTGCTGTATGATCGGCATGGCGCGCGTCATGCCCATGATTCCGAAATTCACGCCGGCGACATGGAAGTGCGGCAGAGCGTGCAGCAGCGCCTCATCGTCCGCACCCGGAAACAGAACCTCGCACTCGACGCCGGCGCGGCCGACCGTATCGTAGTTGCGGTTGGTGAGGAGCACGCCTTTCGGCAGGCCGGTCGTGCCGCTCGTATAGAGCTGCACGACCACATCGTCCGCTTGCGGCCGGTAGGTCGACTCGTTCTCCGCCTGCCCGTCGAGCAGCTTTTCGTAAGAGGCTTCGCCGGCGGTCTCCAGCACCAGCGTGCGGGGCGGCGCGAAACCTTCCTCCTTCTTCAGAGCGTCGAGGAACATCTGCTCGCACACGAGCAGTTTCGCCTGACTGTCGGCGAGGATGGCGGCGATCTCCGCCGGGGCGAGGCGCCAGTTGATCGGCGTCATCACCATGCCGGTCTTGGCCGCGCCGTAGAAAGCCGGCCAGAACTCTGCGACGTTGCGGGCGATCCAGGCGATGCGGTCTCCGGCCTTGAGGCCGAGCTCCATGAACGCCTGCGCCGCCCGGCAGGAGCGCGCGTTGATGTCCGCGTAGGTGAAGTCCCGGCCCTCGAACCGCAGCGCGAGACGGTCGGGAATCCGGCGCGCCTGCTCGCGGACGACATCGGCGATGACGGGCGGCGAAATGAATCGCGCCTGCGCGTTCGTGGCCAATCCTTCCTCCATGCGTCTTATGTCGTTTTGATGCGACTATGCAGGCAGGAGCAGCGAAGGAAAAGCAAAACCGGCAGCTATGCGGGCGGCTGGATCAGGCCTTTCGGCGCGAGGCGCTGGTCTTCGATGACGATCACCCTGTCCATGCGCGCGGCGAGGCGATGATCGTGGGTGGCGACGAGGGTCGCGAGACCTTCGGAGCGGACAAGGCCGAGAAGCTCGTCGAACACTTTTTCCGAAGTCTTCGGATCGAGGTTGCCGGTCGGCTCGTCGGCGAGAAGGATTTTCGGCCGGTTGGCGAGCGCGCGGGCGATGGCGGTGCGCTGCTGTTCGCCGCCCGAGAGCTGGCCGGGCTGATGGTGCAGCCGTTCGCCGAGGCCGAGCACCGAGAGCAGCCGCGCCGCCGCCTTTTCGGCCGCCGGTTTTTTCCTGCCGGCGATGAGCTGCGGCAGCGCGACGTTTCCGAGCGCCGTGAACTCGGGAAGCAGGTGATGAAACTGGTAGACGAAGCCGAGCTTGTCGCGGCGGATGCGCGTGCGCTCGGCGTCCGAGAGTTTCGAGGCGGCGACGCCGTCGATCCACACTTCGCCGGCGGAGGGCGCCTCGAGCAACCCGGCGATGTGAAGCAGCGACGACTTGCCGGAACCGGAAGGGCCGAGCAGCGCTACGGTCTCTCCCTTGACCAGCGTAAAGTCCGAAGGCTGAAGAACGACGAGAGAGCCGTAGCGGCGTTCGATCTTTTCGAGACGGAGGACGGGCTCACTCATAGCGCAGCGCCTCCACAGGATCGAGCCGCGCGGCGCGCCAGGCGGGATAGATGGTCGAGACGAACGACATGAACAGCGACCAGCCGACGATCACCGTCACTTCGCTCGCCTGCATCTCGGCGGGAACGCCCTTGAAGTAATAGACGTCCTCGGGGAACAGGTCGGTCTGGAACACCCAGGAAAGAAAGTGCTCTATGGCGTCGATGTTCCACACGAAGGTTGCGCCGAGAACCACTCCGGCGAGCGTTCCGAGCACGCCGATCAGCGATCCGGACAGGAAGAAGATGCGCATGATGGAGCCTTGCGTCGCGCCCATCGTGCGCAGTACGGCGATATCGCCCGTCTTGTCCTTCACCAGCATGATGAGGCCGGTGATGATGTTCAGGGCGGCGACGGCGACGATCAGAAGAAGAATGAGGCGCATGACGCTGCGCTCGGTCTGCAGCGCGTTGAAGTAGCTCTGGTTCTGCTGCTGCCAGTCGCGAACGTCGTACCCTCTCGCCGCCTGCTGCACGGCGTCGCGATAGCTTTTCACCTTGTCGGGCTCCGCGACTTTCAGTTCTATCTGATTCACGGCGTCGCCGATGTTGAAGAACAGTTGCGCCTGTTCGAGCGGCATGAAGCCGATGAACCCGTCGAACTCGGAATTGCCGACCTCGAAAATGGCGCCGACGCGATAAGTCTTTTTGCGCAGCGTCGGGCCGAACGGCGTGTCGGCGCCGCGGCCCGAGATCAGCGTCACCGGATCGCCGACGCCGACGCCGAGCGAATAGGCGATGCGGCTGCCTATGGAGATCTCGTCGCCGCCGTTCCTGCCCATGCCGAACGTGTCGAACGACCCGGACAGCACATGGTCCCTCCCCGTCACATAAGGAATAGCGAGAAGGTCTTTCTTCGGCATGGCGCGGATATAAATGCCGGTCTCGCCGTTGGCGCTCGCATAGACCGGCGCCTGCACGACCGGCGTCGCCTCGACGACGCCCGGAACCTTCAACAGACGCTCGGCGAGCGCCGCATAGTCGCCGATCGGCTCCGCCGACTGCACGAACATGTGGCCGTTGACGCCGAGAAGCTGGTCGAGAAGCTTGGCGCGAAATCCCTGCATCACCGACATGACGATGATCAGCGTCGCCACCGCCAGCATGATGCCGACGAAGGCGATGATCGAGATCAGCGAAACGCCCGTCCCCTTGCGCGTCGCCGCGAGATAGCGGCGGGCGACCATCCATTCGAAAAACGAGAAGGGCGGCGTAGAAACAGGCGCGGCTGGGGTCGAGGCCATCGGGCTCCGGTGGGCGGCTGACACGGTGAGGCCTCCTACCCCAGTTCAGTAATTTGGCAAAATCAAAGCAGCTCCCTTCGGCTCGTCGCAGCCGTCATTCGATCCGGCCCGTCCCGGCAATCCGGGACGTGACGGATCGCGGGGAAGTCAGCATATGTCCGCCCGGAGAAAGACGGGGCCGACTCAAACGCAATAGCGACGGCCTCGGGGGATGAGAGAGATGAGACTTCTTGCGAACTATCTGATTGTCGGGGCTATGGTTTTCACAACCGTCGTGCTGATGACGATGATGCTGACGGCGTAATCGCCGGCGCCTCAGAGAGCGCCTGATCCCTCGGCGTCGACCTGCCGCAGATCCCGGCCGCGCGTCTCAGGCCCGAAAACGGCGATCATCGCCATCGCCGCCATTGCGGGAACGCCGATGGCGAGGGCCGCGAGCCCAAGGGGCGGCGAGCCGATCAGCAGGCTCAGCCCTTGCGCGAAGAGGCCGCCCAGCTTGCTGCAGCCGGCGATCCACCCCGTCGCCCTGCCGCGGATGTGCAGCGGATAAACCTCAGCCGTATAGGGAAGCAGGATCGAGATCGCGCCTGTCGATCCGACGATGAGCAGCGCCACGGACACTGTCGGGTCGGCGACCGCCGGAGCGCCGGACCCGCGCAGCAGCAGCGTCGCAAGCCCCAGCCCCATGACGCCCGCCATCGCGACGAGGGACCACTTGGTGCTCCAGCGGCTGTACATGAGCGTCGCCGCGACGATGACGGGCGCGGCGAGCATGGAGGATTTGGCGATCAGCGCGCTCGCCGCGCCGAAGCTGAAGCCTTCATCGACGAGCGCGCCCGGCAGCCACAGCAGCAGACCGAAATTCGCCAGGCCCCAGACCAGGGCCATGACGGTCAGCGCCGCGGTGACGCCGAGAAAGCGGCGGTCGACAGGCGGCAACGGCGCGTGCCGGTCATGCCCTTCGGCGGGCTCTTCCGTCGCGACCACCACCGCGCCGAACCGCTTGAGCACTGCGCGCGCCTCTTCGGTGCGGCCCATATGCTGGAGAAACCGCGCCGACTCCGGAATCCACGCCGACAGGGCGATGACGATCAGCCCGGTCGGCAGGTTCAGGAACCACATTATCCGCCAGCCGAACATCGGCTGAAGCTGCGCCGACAGGAAGCTCGCGGCGAAATAGCCGCCGACCGCTCCCGCGCCGCCGACCAGAACCAGGCTCCAGCCGCGATGCCTGGTCGGCATGATCTCGGCGAGCAGCGCGTAAGCGACCGGCAGCATGCCGCCCGCCGCCGCGCCCATCAGGAAGCACATGCCGACATTCCACCAGAAGGACGGCATCGCCCCGCAGATCGCCGTGCCCACGAACATGATCGACGACAGGAGAATGGTTGCGCGGCGCCCGTAAATGTCGGCGAGAACGCCCCAGGCGAACGAGCCGAGCGCCGTGCCGGCGAGCGCCGCGAACGGCAGCCACGCCACGGTCGCGCCGCCGACGCCATATTCCGTCCGCATCCCAGGCGTGACGAAGCCGAGACTCGCCGGCTTCATGATGTCGATGACGAGCGCCAGGGCGAGGATAGCCATCACCGTCCAGTGGGCGCGGGTGAGCGGCGCTTCTTCCGGCGGCGAGAAAATTTCCACGGGCCCAGCCGGATGAACTATCGCTTCGGTTTTCGGCAGCAGCCCGTAACAGGTCAGGGCAAGACCGGCGACGATCAACGCCATGCCCCACATCATGGCGGCGTCCATGGCCATGCCGGCCATCATGAAGTGCATGTCGCGCGCCATCCAGAACATCGGCAGATGCATCAGCACGCCGACCGCGACGATCAGCGACCCCGCCCAGAAAGCGTATGCGCTGCGGCGCGCAGACAAAACTGAAGCGCTGGATGTCATAGGGCGGCGTCGCGCACCGTGTTCAGATGTTGGAAAGCGCCCGCTTCACGTCGCCCGCCAGCATTGTCAGCGCGGCGTCGAGCGCCAGTTCGTCGCGATGGCCGTCAGCCCGGCGTTTTATCTCGACCTTGCCGGCCTCGAGACCGCGCGGGCCGATGATAAGCTGGTAGGGAAGGCCGATGAGATCCATGCGCGCGAACTTCTCGCCGGGCCGCGCCCCGGTGTCGTCGTAAAGCACTTCGACGCCGGCCTCTTCGAGCGCCTTATAGGCTTTCTCGCAAGCCGCATCCGTCGCCGCATCCCCCGCCTTGAGATTGACGAGACCCACATGAAACGGCGCGACCGCGACAGGCCACTTGCAGCCGGCGTCGTCATGGTGCGCCTCGATCAGCGCGCCGGCGAGCCGCGAGACGCCGATACCGTAAGAACCCATTTCAACAGGACGTTCCTTGCCGTCAGGACCGGCGATCACCGCTTTCATCGGTTCGGAATACTTGGTCGAGAAGAAGAAGATGTGTCCGACCTCGATGCCGCGCGCGGCGATGCGATCGCCGGCGGCGACGGCTTTCTCGAACTCGGCCTGATCGTGCTTTTCTTCCGTGGCGGCGTAGAGCGACGTCCGCTGATCGATGATCGGCTGGAGGTCGCCGTCGAAATCGACGTCGGCGGCGGGCGTCTCCATATCGACAAGCCGCCTGTCGCAGAACACGGCGCTCTCGCCCGTCTCGGCGAGAACGATGAATTCGTGGCTGTCTCCGCCGATAGGCCCTGAATCAGCGCGCATCGGAATCGATTTGAGGCCCATGCGCGCGAAGGTGCGCAGATAGGCGATGAACATGCGGTTGTAGCTTTTCTTTCCGCCGTCGCGGTCGAAGTCGAACGAGTAGCTGTCCTTCATCAGGAACTCGCGGCCGCGCATGACGCCGAAACGCGGACGGATCTCGTCGCGGAACTTCCACTGGATATGATAGAGGATTTTCGGAAGATCCTTGTACGAACGCACCCCGGCGCGGAAGATCTCGGTGATCATTTCCTCGTTGGTCGGCCCGAACAGCATCTCCCGGTCGCCGCGGTCGATGATGCGCAGCATCTCCTTGCCGTAGGCTTCGTAGCGGCCGCTCTCGCGCCACAACTCCGCCTGCTGGATGGTCGGCATCAGCATTTCGACGGCGCCGGCGCGGTCCTGCTCCTCCCGGACGATCCGCTCGATTTTCTTCAGCACCCGGAAGCCGAGCGGCAGCCAGGCGTAAATCCCCGCCCCTTCCTGACGGATCATGCCGGCGCGGAGCATCAACTGGTGGGAAACGATCTGCGCCTCGGAAGGCGTCTCTTTGAGGAGCGGCAGGTAATAGCGGGACAGGCGCATTGGGGATTCCGTTGGCGTGAACTCGACCACGCCTTCTAGAAACCCTTGCGCGCCTTGTCCATTGCGAGGCGAGCGTCTCCGCGGCTCGCCCGTTAAGGTTCTAGCCGATCCGCTGCACGACAGCGCGGCCGACCAGCCCGATCTGGCGGTTGACGACGGCGAAGCCTTCGACCGTCCAGCTTTCAGGGCCGGTCTTTTCGATGCTGCTGAGGAAGGCGTCCTGTTTGATGTGGCTTTCCTCCCGGACCATGACGGGCATCCGGCAGCGCACCTCGGTCGGCCAGATCTTGAACCTCTCGGGACCTTCCGGGCGGTATTCCGCCCCCGCCCGGTGGCACATGATGAGATAAAGCAGCTTCTGCCACTGCACGAGCGCTGACAGGAAGATGACGTGCGAGGGGCTTTTCTCCATCGCCGTTTCATAACGGCGGTCGAAAATGGCGCGGGCGATGTTGACGCCGACGAAATAGCAACGCGGCGTAATCCGTTCCTCGATATTTTTGTCAGGCATGACGTTGAAGCTCAGCTGCTGCGACGAACCGTCTACGACCAGACGATCGAAGCTGTATTCGCCCGACTCGTAGCGCCTTATGGCCGCATCCAGCGCGGCTTCGTCGATTGCTTCGTCATCGTCCGGCGACAGCGCGGCGCGAAGCGTTTCGCGCTGAGGCTCTGGCAAGGCGTGCAGCGAACGGATGTCGCCAAGCTGGCTCAGGTGAAAAGTCGTCATACTCCCCCTCCGTTGCTCGACAGCGTTGAGCGAAGACTTCGGCCTAAATCGGCGCAGGATGGGACCCCTACATTTGCAGGGGCGCCCAAACGAGAACGGCGAACGCATGATTTCCGGCAGCCTGGGGAGACTGCCGAAATGGTCGACGTGATTTCCAAGGAGAACGCTTATCTCTACGCCGACGCGCTCGATGACATGCATCGAATGCGCTACCGCGTCGCGGTCGGGGAATGGGGCTGGCGCATTCCCGGCGTCGAGCGCGGATTTGACAAGGACGACTTCGACACGGACGAGACGATCTACTTCGTCAGCCTCGATCCGACCGGGTCAAAAGTGCTCGCCTGCAGCAGACTGAATCCGACAACCGGCGCAACCCTGCTTCGAGACGTCTTTCCTCATCAGTGCCAGTTTCAGGACGTTCCGTGCGACCCCGCCGTCTTCGAGCTGTCGCGCTATGTCGTCGACGCCCATGCCATGTCGAAGGAGACGGCGATCGCCGTCAGGGCGCGCATGTCCGCCGCGGTCAACCTTTTCTGTCTCGCCGCCGGCATCAGGTCGCTCGCGATCCTGACCTATATGAGCAGCTACGCGCGGTCGTTGAGCGTCTGGCCGACCCGTCCCCTCGGTCTGCCGACATATTACGATGACGACGAAGCGCCCTATATCGCCGCCCTCTGCGACATGGTTCCGCAAGGCTTGCAGAAACTGCGTGCGGGCTACGGTCTTCGGCCCGAGGAGCCGCATCTTGTTACGCGACTCGCCCCGGATCATCTGCCGCTGACGCGCCGCATCCAGTCCGAGATAAGGTCGCACGTCCTGGCGGCGTAAAAATACCCGTTACGGCAGGATCAACCCAAGGCGCAGCGCGATAGCGACGGCGTGGGCGCGGCCGACCGCGTCGAGTTTTTCGCAGGCCGCTTTCAGATGATCGCGCACCGAATGCTGGCTGATCTCCAGAATAGCGCCGATCTCCCAATTGGTTTTTCCGCCGGCGACATAGTGCAGGATTTCACGCTCTCGCACCGTCAGTTTCACCGGCGACTGATAGGGAAAGGATCCATACAGCTCCTCGATCTTCGCATAAGCATGCACGCACACGAGATGCAGTTCGCCTAATTCGGTTTCGCTCAGCTCGAAACGGTCGGCGCCGAGCGACACCGCTCCCGGCGGCAGCCCGTCCGTATGCATCGGAAATGAAATTCCGTCCCTGAAACCGAAATCTCGCATCACCCGTTCGACTTTCTTGTCCTCGGTGAGATCGTTCGCGAACGCCTCGCTCCAGCGGAACGGCTTGTGCTTGTACAGAGAGTAGCGGGCGACCGGATCGCGCATGATGAGATTGTTTCCCGCCCAGTAATCCGTCCACTCCTTACGCCAGGTGCTGAGCTGGAAAAGGTTTTCGCGCCGGACGGCGCTGAGCTGCGGGTTGACGATATGGCCGAGGCCGACGGTGGCGAAGCCGAACCGCTCGGCATAGCGGGAGAGGACGCCGATCACTTCTCTCGCGTCCATGCAAAAAGCGATTTCAGCGAGCGCCTTGCCGATGCGCGTCCCGTCAAGCCGGCCGCCTTGCATTTCCGCTCCGCCTCCAACGCTGCGGGCGCCGGATGACCGCATCAACGCAATCGTCGATCAAGGCCCCCGCCCCGCCATTCGCTGAACCGCGCGCCTGTTGCGCGCAGCCTCTCTGCACGCAAGCGTACGCTGCGCCTTGTTGCGACACAATAATTGTGAGCGGCGTCAGGTTTCAGGGAGCGGAGGTCGACTGCGGGCAATCGGCATAGCGCGGCCTGACGCCGATAATCTCGCCCGTCTCGGGATTGATCGCCAGGCGCTGGAACAGCCGTTCGTCGCCTTCTCTTCCGAGAGTCACATCGAAAATCAGCGGCGGACCTTCCGAGAGCTCGCGCCAGGGGCTGAGATCTTCGGCGGCGACGTCCGGCGGCGCGACATAGGGCTGCGCATTGGCGGGAACGGGGCACGGATCCGGCCCGATCTTGATGACCTCGGCCGCGGCCGCCCCCGCAAAGCCCGCCGCAATGGCCAGAATGAACGCCGTCTTCCGCTTCATGCCCGCCGAACCTGCAATAATCGTGCTCCCTCCGAGCATAGCGCCTCCGGCAACCGTGCGGGTTAATGCGCGATCATTATTGCCTTTTGGCATTTCTTATACTATATTATGCCACATTGAAGGAGTCTACATGCCCGAACTCTTGCTCGCCGACCCGCCGGAAGCGACGGCCCGAAGCGCCCAGATCACTCCGGAAGAAGCCGCCGCCATGATGCGGGCGGCCATGAACCTGTTCGCGCTCTGGAAACTCAGCGACGCCGAGGCGCGCACTCTTCTCGGCGCGCCGTCGCCGCGCACCTTTGCGCGCTGGAAAAAGAACGAACTCGGCGCAATTTCCTACGACACCGCCAGCCGGCTTTCGCACCTCATGGGAATCCACAAGGCGCTGCGCATGCTCTTCAAGGAGCCGGAACGGGCCTATGCATGGCTGCGCAAGAGCAACGCCGCGTTCGGCGGGCAGTCGGCGCTGGCGCGGATGCTCGCCGGAGAGCTTGTCGATCTCGCGGCCGTGCGCGCCTATCTCGACGCCGAGCGCGGCGGGTGGTGACCGCCAGAGACGATACGCCCGTTCCGCCTCTCGCCCGCATCGGCTGGAGCCGCGCGACCCGCATCATCCGCTCGGTCTACCCGCCGATCGACCTGTTCGAGGACATCGCAGACCCGGCGGACTGGGAGCTGATCGCCAGCGCTGAAGCCAAGACCAATCCACGCGTGCGCGACGCCGTCGGCAAGATCAGCCTCGTGCCGCCGGCGCGGCGCGTGTCGGGGCCCGGCGCTTCCTGGGTGATGGCGCCGTTCACCCATGTCTCGCCCGAGCGCCCCACCCGCTTCAGCGACGGAACCTTCGGCGTCTATTATTGCGGCGACCGGTTCGAAGTGGCGCTTCGCGAGACGGTGTATCATTTCAGCCGCTTCATGCGCGCGACGAACGAAGAGCCGATGACCGCCGACTTTCGCGAACTGGTCGGAACGGTCCGCGCGAGCGTGCACGATATTCGCCGCGACGAGGCGTTCGCCGGCTGTCTCGACCCGGACGATTACGCCCCCGCCCAGCGCCTCGGCTCGGCCTTGCGCGCCAAACACGAAAGCAACGGCGTCGTCTATCGCAGCGTGCGCTGGCCGAAGGGCTATGCTCTCGCCGCTTTCTGGCCGGACGTCGTCGGGATTCCTAACCAGACCCGCCACCTCGCCTATCGCTGGACCGGCGAGGAAGTCGACGCCTGGTTCGTCTACGGCGAAGAGAAATGGCGCTTGCTGGCGTAGGCTTTCAGAAACCGCGTCTCATCTGAACATCGCCGGCAACGTCAGAGACAGCGCAGGGATATAGGTGATCAGCAAGAGTGCGATAACCAGGGCGGCGTAGAACGGCCAGATGGTCTTCACCGCCGTTTCCACCGGCACGCCGCCGACCGCCGAACCCACGAAAAGAACAGACCCGACCGGCGGCGTCACAAGCCCGATGCCGAGATTGAGCATCATCACGATCCCGAATTGCACCGGATCCATGCCCAGCTTCTGGACTATGGGCAGGAATATCGGCGTGGTGATGACGATCAGCGGCGCCATGTCCATGAACGTGCCGAGAAGAAGAAGGGACAGGTTGATAATCAGCAGAATAAGAACGGGGTTGTCGGTAATGGACGTAATCGCCTGCGCGAGCTGCGCAGGCGCTTCGAGGATTGCAAGCACGTAGCCGAACCCCGTCGCCGCGCCGATGATGAGAAGAACCATCGCCGTGGTCCGGACCGACTGCAGCGCCGCCTCGATGAACCGCTGGAAATCCAGCGTGCGATAAACCAGAGCGCCTACGATAATCGTATAGATGACGGCGATGGCGGATGACTCCGTCGCTGTGAACACGCCGCTGAGAATACCGCCCATGATTATAAGAGCGGTCATCAACCCCGGCGCGGCGGCGAGAAACGCGCGAAGGAAAGTTTTCCAGCCGGGAAATACGCCGCGCGGATATCCCCGTTTCACCGCAACGATCCAAGCGACGAGCATCAAAAGCGCGCCAGTCAAGAGGCCTGGAACGACGCCCGCGAGAAACAGGTCGCTGACGGAGACGCCGACGCCAGACGCGGCCGAATAGATAATCATGTTGTGGGAGGGCGGGATCAGAATGCCGACGATCGCCGCCGTAACCGTGACGTTGACCGCATAGTCGGGATCGTATCCTTTCTCCTTCATAAGCGGCATCAGCGACGAGCCGAGCGCAGACGCGCTTGCGATCGCCGAACCCGACACGGCGCCGAACAGCATGTTGGCCCCGACATTCACCTGTCCGAGACCGCCTCGCGCGCGGCCGAAAGCCGCCTCCGCCACCCGGACGAGCCGCTCAGCGATCCCGGCGCGGTACATCAGATCGCCTGCGAAGACGAAAAACGGAATCGCCATCAGCGAGAACACGCTCATGCCCGCCGCCATACGCTGAAAGACGACGATCAGCGGCAAGTCGAGCGCGATGAAGGCCGCGATGGTCGCCCCGAGCACCGCGAAAGCGACAGGCGCGCCCAGGGCGAGAAGAAAAATGAGAACGCCGATAAGGATCGCAAGCTCCATTCTATTCTCCGCCTGCGACGCCTGCGCGGTCGAGGATTCCTTCCACCGCCTTTTCGATCGAGAACAGAAAGATCAGCGCGCCCGAAACCGGAAGGCATAGATAGGCGACGCCGCGCGGCAGCCCGAGCGTCGGAATGACATGCTCCCAGGTCGCCGCCACCAGCTTGCCGCCCCAGACCGCCAGCGCCAGCCCGCACAAGGCGACGACAGCCGACGCTGTGATGCGCATGACTTTGCGAACCCCGGCCGGCGCCGCATTCTCAAGCGCGACGATGCGGATATGAAACCCTTCGCGAACGCCGGCCGCCGCCGCAAAGGAGACGTACCAGATCATCAATGTCAGCGACGCCTGTTCGGACCAGGATGGGCTTGAATTCAACACATAGCGGCCGAACACCTGCCAACCGATTATCGCCGTCATCAACACCAGGCCGCCGGCGCCCGCATACAGCAGCGCCTGACTCGCCGCCCTGGCGATCTTGGCGAGCCGTTCAAGCATTGTCGGCTCCTGTTTCTTCTATCGTCCGCACCAGTTTTTTTTGCTCGTCGCTCACAACGAAGCGCTCCCAGACCGGCCGCATCAGTTCGACGAATGCGTTCGGATCGTCCACCTCGTTTACTTCCACCCCGGCGGCGCGGACGCGGCGTTCTGATTCAGCCACGCGGGCGTCCCAGAGCCTTCGCATATGGGGCACGGAGGCTTTCGCAGCCTCGCGAACGAGAACGCGGTCCGGCTCGTCTAGCTTGTCCCACCGGCGCTTCGACATGACGAGAACTTCCGGGGCGATAAGGTGGCGCGTAAGACTGTAGTAACGCGCCGCCTCAAAGTGCCGCCCGGATTCGTAGGATGGCCAGTTGTTCTCGGCGCCGTCGATCACGCCCTGCACCAGCGCCTGATACACTTCGCCGATATCCATCGGCGTCGCGTCCGCCCCCAGCGCCTTGATCATCGCAACATAAAGATCTGAATTCGGCACGCGGATTTTCTTGCCCCTCAAATCCGAAGGCGTACGGATTGGACTGCGCGTGTTGTAGATCGACCGTTCTCCGGAATCGTAAAAGCACAGGCCGATAAGGTTATGCTTCGTCAATGAAGCGAGAATTTCCTCCCCAGGCGCGCCGTCGAGCGACCGTCGCATATGCGCCGTGGAGCGGAAAAGAAAAGGCAATCCGGGGACGATCGTCAGCGGCTCGATCGAATTGAGGGGCGCCAGGTTGATGCGGTTAAGGTCGAGGCCGCCGAAAGCAGTGATTTCAAGCGTGTCGCGCTCGGCGCCGAGCTGGCCGCCTGCGAACATCTTGACGACGAGGCGTCCGCCGGAACGCTCCGCAAGGATTCGGCCCATCTCCAGAACACCCTGAACGGTCGGATAGTCCAGAGGATGCGTGTCCGCCGCGAACAAAGCCTTGGACTTGGCGGAACCGCAGGCCGCTACGGCGAGCGCGCCAGCGGTCGCCATCAATTTCCGTCGGGATAATAACGGCGGCGCAGCGCCCGGCGCGTGTCGCCTGTTCCTCCCGCAGCCCCTCATTGTTTCCACCCCTTGCGGCGCCATTGGTCTTGAGCGCGCGCGCCCCTAATGAACTATGCGACGCTCGTTTCGAGCGTCAGCGCCTGACGTCGAGAGCGCCGCCTTCCATCGCAGCTTCAATCTGCTGCACGCTTGCGAGATTCATGTCGCCGGGAATCGAGTGTTTCAGCGCCGCCGCAGCGACGCCGAAGTCGATCGCATACTGATCGCCCTTTCCCGAAGCAAGACCGTAATGAACGCCAGCGGCGAACGCATCGCCGGCTCCGATCCTGTCGACGACGCCCGGAAGATCGCAGGCGCGCAATTCCGTTTTTCCGACCCGCGAGGCCAGCACGCCGGATATTTCATGGTGATCGACGCCGTGCTGGATGCGGTTGGTTGCGGCTATCAGCTTCAGTCTCGGAAAAGCGGCGAATGCGGCTTCGTAAGCGCGCTCCCGCCGCTCGGAAATATCGGCTCCTTCAAAAGACATTCCCAGAATAAGCTCGACGTCACGCTCATTGATGAAGGCGATTTCCGCGCAATCGAGAATGTTCCGGAGCGTAGACGGCCCGTCGCCCTTCCAGCGCTTCCAAAGTTGCGCCCGGTAGTTGCCGTCGAATGAAACCCTGACGCCGATGTCGTTTGCGGTTCTCGCGGCGGCGACAGCCGCAGCGGCGGCTTTCTGGCCTATGGCCGGCGTGACGCCGGACAGATGCAGCCAGTCGGCGCCTTTCAGGAGCGAAGACCAGTCATATCCTTCTGGATCGGACTCGGCGAATGCCGAACCATGACGATCATAGAGAACTTCCGAAGGCCGGCGCACCGCGCCGGTCGTCAGGAAGTAAAGGCCCATGCGTCCCGGCGCCCGTCCGACTGCAGCCGCATCGACATTCCGCCGGCGCAGCTCGCCGAGCGCAGCCTCTCCGAGCGGATTGTCGGCGACGACGCTGATCATCCGCGCGCGCATACCGAGCATGGCGAGGCCGACCGCTACGTTCGCCTCCGCGCCGCCGATATGAGCCTCAAGGCGAGGCGTCTGCAGCAGCAGCTCGCGCCCGGGCGCGGCGAGACGGATCAGGATTTCGCCGAAACATGCAAATGAAGGAGTGGACATGCGCTTGCCTGGCGTGGGCCCTATCTGGCCAGCCAGCCTCCGTCGACGGCGATAATCGTTCCGTGCACGTAATTTGCGGCGGCGGAAGCGAGAAACACCGCCGCTCCTCCAAGGTCCTCCGGCGCCCCCCAGCGGCCGGCGGGGATTCGCGCCAGAATTTCGTTGTTGCGCTTTTCATCGGCGCGAAGGGCGGCCGTGTTGTTGGTGGCGAAATAGCCCGGCGCTATGGCGTTGACGTTTACGCCTTTGCCCGCCCACTCGTTCGCGAGCAGCTTCGTCAGTCCCGCCACACCGCTTTTCGAAGCGGTGTAGGAAGCGACGCGAACGCCGCCCTGAAACGACAGCATGGAGGCGATGTTGATGATCTTTCCCGAGCCTTTGCGCATCATGCGCCGCGCCGCAGCCTGGGACAGGAAAAATACGGACTTGAGGTTTACGTCCATCACCTCGTCCCAATCCGTCTCCGTGAAATCGATAGCGTCGCAGCGGCGAATGATTCCGGCATTGTTGACCAGAATATCGACGGCGCCGCCCGCCTTTTCTGCGGACGCGATGACGTTTTCGCTGGCGCCGGCGTCTCCTAGATCAGCCCTGACGAAATGGAAGCGCCGGCCGGCGGCGATCACCGCCTTTTCTGTTTCGGGCGCATCGGACCGTCCGACCGCGACGATATCGGCGCCGGCTTCGGCCAGCGCCACGGCGAGCCCCTGACCGAGGCCCGTGTTGGCGCCCGTTACGACGGCGACTTTGCCGTTCAGGCTGAAAGGCGAGGCGTTCCGCATAAGGCTTATTTCAGCTGGCAGATATCGAGAACATGCATGTCGGTGTAGTCGAGATTTTCTCCGCCCATCGCCCAGATGAAAGAATAGGCGCGCGTGCCCGAGCCCATATGGATGGACCAAGGAGGCGAAATCACGGCCTCCTTGTCTGCGACGACGATGTGCCGGGCTTTGTCGGGCTCTCCCATAAAATGAAAAACCCGTTCCGTTTCAGGCAGGTCGAAATAGAAATACACTTCAGAGCGGCGATCGTGCAGGTGCGGCGGCATGGTGTTCCAGACGCTTCCGGGTTTAAGCACGGTCACGCCGAGAAGAAGCTGGCAAGATTTGCACGTCGCCGGGACGACATACTGATAAATCACGCGCTCATTGGAGGTTTCGAGCGCCCCGCGCTCGAGCGGAACGGCTTCGTCCACCGAGATCTTGACGGCCTCGTGACGGGCGTGGGCCGGCGTTGAGACAATATAGAAATCAGCAGGGCGCTCAGCGGATTCCGATTCAAAGACGACTTTTTCCGTACCCATCGGAATGTAAAGACCGTCTTTCGGATGAAGCTCATATGTCTCGCCGTCCGCCTGGACGCGTCCCACGCCGGCGCCCACATTGACCACCCCCATTTCCCGCCGTTCGAGAAACGGTCTGCCCGCCGACGACGCCGGTTCGGTCTGGTCCGGAAGACGCACGGCGGCGCCCCTCGGCGCCGCGCCGCCGATTACGAAGCGCTCGTTATGCGAATAATTGAGAACGACGCGTCCGTCGCGAAAGAGCCCGGTCACCAGATACCGGTCGCGCAGGGCCTGATTGTCCGCGCCTTCCATCATGTCCGGATGGGTCGCCTGATAAGTTCTTTCGAACATACGCTCCTCCGCCTGCATCCTTATCCGCGCCCTCGCTCGCCCGTGCGGACGAAAAACGTTTCAAATAAGGTAACCGGTGTCATAGTAGCCGCCCGGCCTCATTCTTTCAATGCCGCGCCTACGATTTCCCAATCGGGGCCGTCGAGCCTCGCTCCACAAGTTCCGGGGTAAAGGCGGTAAGCTTGTGCTCGAGCTTGTCGCCCCGCTTGGCTATCAAAAGCCTGGCGGCGGCCTTGCCCATTTCGCGGATCGGCAGCCGTACGGTCGTCAGCGGCGGCCAGATCCTCGACGCCATTGGCGTGTCGTCATAGCCGACGATCGACAAGTCTCCCGGCACATCCAGACCCGCCCGGCGCACAGCCTGATAAACGCCGACGGCCATTTCATCGTTCCCGCAGAACACGGCCGTCGGACGTTTTTCGTCAGGCATGGACAGTATTTTCTGCGCACAGGCCACTCCGGAATCGAAAGTGTAGGCGCCTTCCAGCACCAGCCCGTCTTCAAGATCCACCCCGAAATCGGCCAATCCCTGGCGAAAACCAGCAAGTCTCTCGTGGGAGGAGCGGAATGAAGATGGTCCGCGCAGATGAGCGATGCGCGCGTGTCCAAGCCTCGCCAGATGACGGGCGGCCTGCCGCGCCCCGTCGCTGTCGTGGGTGCGGATCATGTTATCCGGAGCGTCGAGCTCCACGGATGCGATGCGTACGTAAAGACAGCCGACTTCGGCAAGAATCTCCGCAAGCTGATCGTCTTCCGAAACAGACGGCGGCAGGATGACGCCGAACAATTTTTGTTGCTCGACGAAATCCCTTATTTTGCGATGGAAATCGGGCGTCGCCCGATCGCAGGGACGAACGACAAGCTGGTAGCTCGTATCTTCGAGCGTATCCAGAATGCCGCGCTGCATGTTGACCACATATTGGGGACTCGGATTGTCGTAGATGAGTCCGATCAGAAAAGATCGCCGGAAAGCAAGCGCCCGCGCCTGGGGATCCGGCGCAAAGCCGTGCTCAGCGATAATCGCCTTCACCTTCTCTCGCGTATTCTCGCGAACCAAAGGAGAATCGTTGATGACTCTGGAAACGGTCTTCTTCGATACCTGCGCCAGACGGGCGATATCGTTGATCGTCACTCGCGAGCGCTCGCGCGGCGCCCGCCCCGCCGCAGCCTGACCGCCGTCCTTTTTCTGAGGCTTACCGGGCGTTTTCGCCATTCCCTGCTCCTCCGGATCGCCGTGCTTAGCCTGCTTGGGGCGAGCGCGCCATACCGGGAAAATCTAGGTCCCCCTAGCCTTTGCACCGCTGTCGAGGGCGTCGGGCGAAACCGGCTGCATGGTTTCCATATCCCACAAGGACGGATCGAATGCGCGGCGGGTCTCATGCTGAACAGGATAACCGCCCACCTCGTTTTCATTGTCGATGATCTTGCCGCGTCCTTCCGCCGTGTCGGCGAGAATACGCACGTCATGGCCGTCGCGGTCCCAGGGCCGGGCCCCGACGTCGGCAAGGACGCGGGCCTGAACCTCTTCCGCCTTAAAAGCTTCAAGCCCCTCCGGCCAGTCCAGCGGCGTTTCATGTTCCACGATCCGCGCCGCGGTGGTCGTATAACGGCCGAACATGGGCAGCGTTTCGCCGAACCTGTCGACGGCGAGATTATCTTCCCCGTAAAAATCGAGATCTCCGTCCCCGCCGATCATGAGAAACGGCAGATTGGGCGCCGTCGACATCCCTCCTCGCAGCACGTTGCCGACCACTGTCATGCGCCCGTTAAGAGGTTCGACGTCGCCCCATTCGAGTTCCTGAAGATTGTAATGCAGGGCGCGCTGGCCCGGATTGTAAATCAGGTTGTTGACGATGGCGCCGCGCACGCCGCCCTTGAATAGGGGATTGCGCTCGAAATTATGCGCATACAGATTGCCATAGATGAGAATGTTCGAGCTGTTGTCGTGTATGAGCGATCCTTTTGAATGCTCGAACTTCGGATGGGTCGAATGGGCCAGCCCTTCGGCGACGATATTATTGCTGAAGGTGATGTCGTGCGATGCGCCCGCCCGCCAGGCGTCGGGACCGTCGCCGGAGAAGCGCGGCCCGGAAGCGGACAGATTTTCATCCACCCCCCAGGTCAACGAGCAATGATCGACAATGACGTTATAGGCGCCGGCCTGAGTCGAAAGAGCATCCGCCTCCCATCCGCCGCCCGGCTCCTGGCCCGCCTGCCCGGTTCGGATTCGAATATGCTGCACGATGACGTCATGCGTGCGGATATCCATTCCGCCCCGGATCAGCGTGACGCCCGGGGATGGCGCCGTCTGCCCGGCGATGGTGAGGAACGGTTCTTTCACGTCCAGCGTTGTGAGATTTAGATCGATCACGCCTCCGACCTCGAAGACGATGATGCGCGGCCCCTTCGCAGCGATCGCTTCGCGTAACGATCCCGGCCCTTCGCCCGCGAGCGTGGTCACCCTGATAATCTCGCCGCCGCGCCCTCCCGGAGTCGCCGCCGCCCACCCGAGCGCGCCGTCGAACGCCAACCGCTCTGCTGTTTCGGCCGTTACAGGCGACGCCCCTTGTTCCGGCCGGGCGCACCCGGCGAGGACGATAATGGAGCAGCCTGCCGCCAGAATTATATTGCGGCGCAACATATTTGCGATCATGGTTCCCTTCCCTGCGTCTGTTCTTCTACGACCTAGCGGGCCGGAACCAGAGTATATGCTTATGCCGATTGAAAATGACACCGGTTTCCTATATTTTTTCACTACCTCTGGCGAACCGCAGGACAAGCGCGCGTGACCACGCTGAAAAAGAACAATCCCGGGGCCTCGCCGCAGCAGGAGATCGCGACTCGATTCGTTGAAGCCCGGCTGTCGGACAGGCCGCTCCGCCGCTTTCCCGGAGAAATTCCGGCCAGCCTTGCCGAAAGCTACGCCTGCCAGGACGCCGCCATCGATATGTGGGCGGATGAAGTCGCCGGCTGGAAAATTGGGCGGGTGTCGGATCATCTGGCGGCTTCGCTCGGCTCCAATCGCATTGCCGGCCCTATCTTTCGCGGTTCACTCCTGCACGCCTCGGCGGGAGAAACGGTTTCCTTTCCTGTCTATACGGACGGTTTCGCCGCCATAGAAGCCGAGTTCGTGCTTGTGGTTGGCGCAAACGCCCCGGATGGAAAAACGCGCTGGTCCATTGAGGAAGCGCAAGCCATGGTCGATGACGTACGGATCGGCGTGGAGCTCGCGGGGAGTCCCCTCGCCGCCATCAACGACCTGGGTCCGACAGTGGTCGTTTCCGATTTCGGCAATAATGCGGGACTGATTCTTGGACCAAGCTATCAAGGCTGGCGCACGCGCCCGATAAATCAGTGGCGGTGCGAAACGCGGATCGAGGGCGTCGCCGTCGGCGCGGGCGACGCATCGGCGCTTCCTGGCGGCCCCTTCGAATCTCTCCGGTTTCTTCTCGAACTCAACGGCGCCCGCGGTCGTCCGCTGCGCGCCGGCGACCTTGTCTCATCGGGTGCCGTAACAGGCGTCCACGACATAAGGCCAGGCGAGACAGGCTGCATCAGCTTCGATGAGACTGGCGCCATATCGTGCCGCGCAACGGCCAGAAGCGATGCCGGACAAAAAGAAGAGCTATAAATGGAGGATCTGAATGCAACCATCATTATGCGGCGGGTTGGCAATCCTGCTTTTTACTGCGTCTATTAGCGGTTGCGCGAAGGAGGACGCCGCGCAAGCGGCCGGAGCCGCCGTCATTTCCTCAGGAAAAACTGAAGCGCTCGTCGACGAAATTCCAACCGAGGTTCTCGCGGCAGCGGCCGCCGTCAAACCGGACCTGAAGATCACCGGCGCCGAATACGAAACGCGCAATGGCGCGGAGTATTATGACGTCGCAGGGACGGTCGGCGGCGGCGAAGAAATCGAGCTGGATCTGACGAAGATCGACGGCGTCTGGACGGTGGTCGAAATTCAGCGCGACATCGCCGAAAGCCAGGCGCCCGGCTATGTGCTCGCCGCTCTTCGCGCGCACAAGCCGGATTTCAATATCAAACGGATCATCGAGAGCGATCAGGGCGACGGCGTCGTGATTATCTATGAGTTTTACCGGGAAACCGCAGAAGGCGGTTTGGAAAAAGCCGAGGTCAAGGCGGAAAACGGAACTGCGGAATTCCTGACCGAAGAATGGGTCCACTAGCCCCTAAAGGCTTTTCTCCCAAATTGTAGAAAACATTATTTCGGAACTGAAATTCAGACCCAATCGGGCCATCGGCCACAGAGATGAAATTTCCTGGCCTCAGCAAGCGCCCGCGATGGTGCGCTCAGAGATTTAGATGAAGGGGTTTACCCCAAAACAAAAAGCCCGAAGCGACTTGCGAATGTCGCTTCGGGCCTTTGAAGCGTCGGGAGGAAAACGCTTCTCGCAACAACTTTCCTACATCGCCCAGCGAACGCCGAACAGCAGTTCGCGGCCAGTGTGGTGATAAACGGACACGCGATTTGACGTATCGACATACTGGTAGTTGAAGGCGTCCGTAAGGTTGACGCCCTCGAGCGTCAGTTTAAGGCGATCGGTGATCGCATAGGAAACCGAGGCGTCGACGCTGAACACCTTGTTCTTGCCTTCTTCGTCATTGCCGTTCCGGCCTGGATACGTCGTCAGATACGGGCTGCGGTAAGAAGTTGCGACACGCGCGCTAAGCCTGTCGTCTTCATAGTATACTGTCGCGTTGAATGCGTGCTGGGAAAGCCCGGTCAGTTGATTGAGATTGGGGCTGTCCTGAGTGCCATAGTTCACCTCCGAGTCGACGTAGGTGTAGTTGCCCGTAAAGCCGGTGTTGGAGAGGAAGCCCGGAAGGAAGACGAAGGGTTGCTGATACTGCACCTCAAAGCCATGAAGCTTGCCGCCTTCCCCATTCACGTTGCGCGTCACATCAAAAATGTCCGACGGAGAAGAAGGCGAACCGATCAGCAGCGACGGATCGAGACCAAGATCGCTGAACATGACCTCGTCCGTCTGACGCGTTACGAAAGAGGCGATGTCCTTATAGAAAAAGGCGAAGGCGACGACAGCCTCATCTGTAAAATACCACTCCAGCGAGAGATCATAAGACCACGCGCGGAACGGATCGAGCTGCGGGTTTCCGAAGCTCAGCGTGCGCGAGAAAGCGTTGAGGTTTCCTCCCGGCGTCAGGCTCGGCAATGTCGGACGCGCCATCACTTTTGCGACGCTCGCCCGGATCAGAAAATCCTCCACCGGTTCGAGCACCGCCGTCACGCTCGGCAAAACGTCCGTATAGGTGTTTTCCACCGTAGTATAGACGTTGCTGAGAACCCCTGACGACGCGGTTTCGGTCTGAACGACCCTCACGCCCGCCGATCCTCTCAACGGCATCGCACCGAGATCCGTATTCAGGTTGGCTTGGAAGAAGCCCCCGAGGTCCTTTTCGGTGACGTCATTAAAAGCGCCGTTCTGAAGCGCGAACGGGAAAGCGTTGGTGTAAAGGCCAATCTGGTCGGCGATCAAACCGATATTCGGAATAACCCAATCCAGATCGGTCCCATTCGGCGCCCCGACGCTTGGATCGATCGAGGTTTGCAGGGAGTTGTTCGCGTTCAGGAAAAAGGTCGCCGTGGTCGCGCAGGCCGCCGAACCGAAAACGCAGTCGCGACGGTACTCCAGCGTCTCATAGTCGAATTGCTTGTATGAGAAGCCAGCGGCGAACTGCAGTTCTTCGTTCAGATCAAACGAAGCGTTGACCTGGCCGGTCCAGAACTGATTGAGAACGTCGTTCGGCCTGTCCCGCGCCTCGTTGACGACAAAGCCGGAAGGATCCGTGACATCTATATTATAGTCGATCATCGGCGTCTTGTTGTTGTCGCGGAAATCCCAGGAGTAGCCGTCCACGTCGAGGGCGTCGGCGATGATCGTGGTCTGGACAGGGTTGTCGAAGTTTGACTCCGACAGCCCGATGAGAAAGTTTGCGCGGAATTTGTCGGAAAACTCATGCGCGCCCGTTAGGCCGGCCTGCATGAATTTCGTGGTCAGCTCGTCGAACCTGTTCTCGATGCGGACATCGACATCGTTAAAAACCCCATAAACGATATTATTGTCGGAATCGATTTCCAGATCGACGATATCGGTGGCAGATTTGCCGGCGGCGTTGTTTCGGCTGAACGAAATCGCTTCCAGGAATTGCTCCGAACGCGTTGCGTCGAATTTCGAGTAAAGCACGTCGATGTTGAACAAAGTCGACTCTGACGGCCGCCACTGAATCGCGCCCGTAACCCCAAGCCTTTCCTGATCGTGGATCAACTTGCCGTACCGCGGAATGCGCGGATGGAAGGCATCGGCCGAACCGGGAAAGGCGCCCTCATTCGAAAACGCGCCCGCGTTATCCCATCGCACCGTGGAGAAGCCTTCCTCAAGAAGACTGCGATCTGAATAAGCCGCGGAAACGAGAATGCCGAACGTCTCGTCGTTCCAGCTTTTCGACAAGAGGGCGGCGACTCTTGGGCCGGCCTTTTCCGAGAGCGTATTGTACGATGCCTGACCGGACAGCGCGAAAGTAAAATCGTCAAAGTCGAACGGCCGCGCCGTGGCGAGATCGACTGTAGCCCCCAGCGACCCTTCTTCTATCTCCGCCATCGAGGTTTTGCGCACCGTGATGCTTTTGAAAAGCTCGGACGCAAAAATATTGAAGTCGAACCCGCGGCCGCGATTGGTGCCGCCGGACGAGTCGGTGCCGCCCGTCGTCGACAGAGTCTCCATGCCGTTGATGCGAACGCGGGTGAAGTCCGGGTTAAGGCCGCGCACCGTGATCTGACGGCCTTCGCCGGCGTCGCGGTCAATCGATACGCCCGGAACGCGTTGGATCGCTTCAGCGAGATTCAGATCCGGAAAATCCGCGATATCTTCTGCGAGAATGGCGTCGACGGCGCCGACTTCGTTTTTCTTTACGTTCAGGGCTTGCCCCAGGCTTCCCCTGAATCCCGTCACCAGAACTTCGTCGCCAGTCTCCTCCGGCTGGGCGACAGCCGGACTAGCGGCCAGGCCGAGAGACGCGGCGAAAGCGGCGAGCGAAACGCTCGCGAAATAGGACTGAGTCTTCTTGGTGGCGTGTATCATCGGTTCCCTCCCGTGCTTCCCTAGAGCCGTATTGTTCGTGGCCTAAGCCCTCTTTTTGACACCGGTGTCATTTAATGCTACCGGTGTCACTTCTGATAAACCTACATCATCGCGCCCTTTCGTTCAAGGCGTTAAGAAGCGTCGCCGGAATAGCAGGCGAAGAATTCCCTGAGAGCGGCTCCCTGGAGCCAGATTGGTGCGGTCGAGAGGACTCGAACCTCCACGGATTGCTCCACAGCGACCTCAACGCTGCGCGTCTACCAGTTCCGCCACGACCGCACGCTGGAAACCCGGGACCCAGATGTGAGGTACGGTCCCGAGCGAGGGGCGGGCATAGCAAATGCCCCCTTCCCTGTGAAGACCCGGAAAACCTGAAAAATCACTGGCCGGGGGACCTAAACGGCGCGCGACGCCTCGGTCACTTCGACCGTCACCCGCTCTCCGTCGAGATGCACGCGGCCGCGGGCCACGGGGCGGCCGTTGGCGAGGATTTGCAAGGGTTCGGCGGGGTCGCCCCCCAGCGGAATGACGGCCCCGCGGGAGAGCCGCAGCAGCCTCGCCAAGGGCATCTCGGCGCTGCCGATCAGCACCATCAGCTCGACCTCGATTTTCGACATGGTGATTTCCGGCCGCGGCGCCATATCTACCCTTCGACAACTCGCACCGGCGGAGAATGCAGGACTTTGGTTAGGGCGCCGTTAAGAAAAGCGACGGGAGCGAAACCCGCCGGATGGGCGGTATCGAAGGGCCTCGTCCCTTATCCCGAGGCCGTCGCCGCCATGGAGGCGCGGGCCGAGGCGATCTCGAAGGGCGAAGCCGACGAGCTCGTCTGGTTGCTTGAGCATCCCCCGCTCTATACGGCCGGCACGAGCGCCAAGCAGGGCGATCTTCTGTCTGCTGAGCGTTTTCCCGTGTTCAAGTCGGCACGCGGCGGACAGTTCACCTACCATGGCCCCGGCCAGCGCGTCGCTTACGTGATGCTCGATCTCAATCAGCGCGGCCGCGACGTGCGCGCGTTCGTCGGCGCGCTCGAGGCCTGGATCGTCGCGGGGCTCTCTGCATTCAATGTCAGGGGCGAGACGCGCGAAGGGCGCGTCGGCGTGTGGGTGGACAGGTCGCTCCCCGGCGCGCCGCGAGAGGACAAGATCGCCGCCATCGGCGTGCGCATCCGTCGCTGGGTGAGCTTCCACGGCGTCTCCTTGAACGTCGAACCCGACCTGTCGCACTTTGACGGCATCGTTCCCTGCGGCGTGGTCGATCCGGCGCTCGGCGTAACCAGCCTTGTCGATCTCGGCCTTCCGGTGACGATGCAGGACGCCGACGCCGCTCTGCGCGAAGCCTTCGAAGAAATTTTCGGGCCGACCAGAGACGCGCCGGCGCCGCTGTAGTCCGTCAGGCCGCAGGGTGAACAAACGGTAATTAGAGATTTGGTTATTCTATCGCGACAGCCTATCTTCCTCGTGGGCGAGACGGTGCAAGGAGGATGAAGGATGGCGGCGAGCGGTTTCGGCTTGGGCGCGGCGGCGTTGGTATTGTTGGGCTCGAGCGCGATGGCGGCGCAGGACGCTCAGCAGCCGTCCCCGGAACCGGCCGGCGAACAAACGGCGGCGCCCGAACAGGCCGCCCCGGCCGAGCCCAATCCCGACGAGATGGCGGCCGAACTGAACGCCCGACAGCAGATCAAGCAGACTTTCACCATCACCCGCACCATCAACGGCGAGGTGGTTGAAACCGACAAGCGCACCGTGACTTACTCTCGGGACGACCCGGCGCGCCCCAGCGAAGCGGGCGCCTCCGTCGTCGAACAGCTGATCTCCGCCTTCAATAATGAAGTCCTGACGCGCGCCGAAGCCTTCGAGGAAGCCAAGCTCGATTTCGTCATCGCCGATGTCGATCGGGACGAGTTCATGTCGCGTGACGAGTTCATCGGCCTCGTCGAAAACTGGCGCAGGAATGCAGCAAGGAAAGCCGAACCAGACGATGAAGAGACGGCGCGGGAGCGTCAGTATCGCGCCTTCATCGAGGAGCTGAACCCTCAGGCGGCTGCGCAGAACAGCGCTGAGCAGGCCAGCCGCAAATTCGCCTTCATGGCCGGCGCATCGCCGGTGATCTCCCGCGAAGACTATATCCGGGAGTACCTCCTCGACTTCGACTCGATGGATGCGGACGGAGATTCCATTCTGCGCGGCGAACAGCTTGTGATGTTCCGGGCGCTGAACAGGGGCGAACGCCTTGAGCCCCGCGCTAGCGCAGAAGCGCCAGCCACGCCGCCGCAGCCATGAAGTCCGCCTGAAGGCGCGCTTCTCTCGCCGCGGCTTCCGCGTCGACGCCCCACCGTTCGGTCTGAAAGCGTTCGTCAAGCCTTGAGGCCGCAAACAACGCTTCCGGCTCAAAGGCGCCGGCTTCCAGCGCCATCCCGAGCACCGCCGATCCTGCAAGCACCGTCGCCTGCTTGGCGCCGATCAGCCGCCAGTCGTCGAGCGCGGCGGCGGCGGACCTGATCGCCGCTACGGCCTCCCGCGGCTGCTCGACGGCGACGACCCCCGCGGTGACCGTCAGCCGCGCGCCGAGCCGTTCCGCCGCCCAGTCGAGATAGGGCGCCCAATCAACGGCTTGCCGCCGCGCCAGCGACGCCGGCGTCTCGGCGCGATAGCAGAGGAGGTCGGAACGGGCGTAGGAAGCGATTTCTTCCGCCCACTGATCGCGTTGCGCGTCTGCAAGGTCGATGACGGTCGCCGCGAGGCGGGTCAGGCGCATCGCATCGAAATCGACCGCCTCGCCCTCGCCGCTCCATTCGGCGGCGATCGCCTCGGCCAGCCCCCGGTTCGGCGCGCCGAGCGGCGCGCGCGCCGGCGTTCGGGCGGACTTTCCGTCAAGCTGGACGGCGAACCGGCCGGGCGTTTCGACCACTGAAACGCTCTTGTAGAATTTCTTGATGAGCCTCGGTTTCGGCGCCGCGATCTCGACCATCAGAGATCCTCCGGCCACTCGACTTTCGCGTTCGTATCGAAGCTGAAGAATTTCCAGGTGTCGAGCATATGCCCCGTCAGCTTCGCCTGCTGCGTCATCGGCTTGCCTGTGTCCGGGTGCGGAAAGGTCATAGAACGGCAGAACAGATGCAGCTTCGGCGTGACGCCCTCGAGTTTGGAAAGCGGCCCGCCATATTTGCCGTCTCCGACGATCGGCGTTCCCATCGCCGCGCAGTGAACGCGAAGCTGGTGGGTGCGGCCGGTGCGAGGGCGCAAGGCCAGAAAGGCGGCGCTGCCGCCCGCGTCTTCGATAGTCTGGAAATCGGTGATGGCTTTCTTGGCGTCTTCACCCTCCGCCGGCACGACCATTTCCCGCTCGGCGCCGCCGCTTCGCACCATGCGCTTGGCGATCCTGAAATCGATGGTTCCCTGACGCGGCGACGGCGCGCCGGCGACGAGCGCCCAGTACGTTTTCTCGACTTCGTGGCGCTGAAACGAGCCCCCGAGCTTCGCCGCCGCGGCTCGGGTCTTGGCGAGGATCAGCAGCCCGCCCGTGTCGCGGTCGAGGCGGTGAACGAGCCGCGGCCGCTCGCCGTTCTTTTCAAGCGCGGCCAGCATGCCGTCGATATGACGCGCCGTCTTGGCGCCGCCCTGCACGGCGAGGCCGAAGGGCTTGTTGAGCGCAATGACCGACTTGTCCTCGAAGATAATCAGTTTGCGAATGAAGTCGGCGTCCTCGCGACGCAATGCTCCCGCATGGCGGGTCGGCGCCTCCTGCGGCGCGGAGAGCGGCGGCACGCGCACCGCCTCGCCCTTCTCTAGGCGCCGGCTCGCCTTGACGCGTCCGCCGTCGACGCGGATCTGGCCGGTGCGCAGGAGCTTTTCGAGTTCGCCGTGACGAAGGGACGGGAACCGCGCCTTGAACCAGCGATCGAGACGCATCCCCGCCTCGCCTTCGCCGACCGTTATTGTCTGAACGCCGGTCATCCGAACGCCCGCCCCGCCGCAAGCCCCGCCAGAAGGCCGACTACGGAAAGGATGACGGAAGCCAGCAGATAGGCCCCCGCGATGGCGACGCTCTTGTCGCGGTAGAGCGACACCACATCCAGCGCAAAAGTCGAGAAAGTCGTGAACGCGCCGAGCAGTCCGACTGCGAGAAAAGCCCGCAGAGCCATCGGATTGGGCTCGCGCCCGGCCAGCCAGACGACCAGCAGGCCCATTGCGAACGATCCGGCGATATTCGCCGTCAGCGTCCCCCATGGGAAATTCGGCCCCAGCAGACGCGCCGCCGCGATCGACACGCCGTAGCGCATCACCGCGCCGACCGCGCCGCCGCCGGCGACAGCGAACCACACAGGCAGGGAAGTCATCTCGATCCCATCCTCTCAAACGGCGCCAGCAATAGCCCCAAAAGCGCGGCCATTCCAAGGGTTTCGGGCCGATTGGTCATTGGTCGGCGAAGCGCTTCCAGTCCGCCCGCTCAAAGGCCGTTCCGAGCCGCCGCATGCCGATCTTTTCGTAGAACCCCACCGCTTTCGGCGCCGAGATAAGGAAAAAATGCGCGTATGGCCCCGCCGCAGCCGCGCTTTCGTCGAGAAGCCGCTGGCCGACGCCCTTCCCCTGCCAGGCCTGATCCACCGCCAGGTCCGAGCAGTAACAGCAGAAAGAGAAATCGGTGACGCAGCGCGAAACGCCGATCAGCCGGCCTTCGCCGTCGCGCGCCGTGACGATGAGGTTGGCGTGCTTCAGCATCGTCTCGATGCGCGCGCGCTCCTTGACCGGCCGGCGCTCGGCGAGCGTCGAGCGCAGCAGCAGGTCGATGAATTCGTCCGCCCAAAGATCGTTCTCGACAGCGTATTCGACCGTTTCCATCACTTCTCGTTCCTGGGCCTTCGCTTCGCGTCCCAATATTCGAGCCGCTTCAGGATCTCGCGCTCGAACCCGGTTTCGCGGGGTTCGTAGAATTTCACTCGCTCCATGTCGGGCGGAAAATAGTCAAGCCCCGCGAAGGCGTTCTCGGCATCGTGATCGTATTCGTAGCCCTTGGAGTAGCCGAGCTCCTTCATCAGCTTGGTCGGCGCGTTCATGGCGTGGGCGGGCGGCGCCAGCGACCCCGACTGGCGCGCCGCCGCTTTAGCCGCGCCGAAGGCGATGTGGGCGCGATTCGATTTTGGCGCGGTCGCAAGATAGGCGACGAGCTGTCCGATGGCGATCTCGCCTTCCGGCTGGCCCAGAAATTCGTAGGCGTCGCGCGCGGCGATGGCGAGCGGCAGCGCCTGTGGGTCGGCGTTGCCGACGTCTTCGGAGGCGATGACGATCAGCCGCCGGAGCACGAAGCGCGGATCCTCGCCCCCGACGATCATCCGCGCCGCCCAGTAAAGCGCCGCGTCGACATCGGAGCCGCGAATGGATTTCTGCAGGGCGCTCGCAAGGTTGTAGTGCGACTCCTGTCCCTTGTCGTAGATCGGCGCGCGGCGCTGGACGATGCGGGCGAGTTCTTCCGGCGCTATAAGCTTGCGGTCCTGCGGTTCGAGGAAAACTTCTTCGGCGAGATTGAGCGCGAAGCGGCCGTCGCCGTCGGCCATGGCGATCAGCGCCGCGCGCGCATCGTCCGTAAGCGGCAGTTTTCGCCCCTCGGAGTCCTCGGCGCGGTGCAAAAGCTGCTCGAGCGCCTCTTCGTCGAGACGGTGCAGCACGAACACCTGTGCCCGCGACAGGAGCGCCGGGTTGAGTTCGAAGGACGGATTCTCGGTCGTCGCGCCGACAAGCGTGATGAGGCCGGATTCGACATTCGGCAGGAAGCCGTCCTGCTGGGCGCGGTTGAAACGGTGAATCTCATCGACGAAGAGCAGCGTTCCCTTGCCCATCTTGCGGCGCGCCGCGGCTTTTTCGAACACCTTGCGCAGATCGGCGACGCCGGAGAACACCGCCGAAATCTGCTCGAACTCGAGCTTGGTCTCGCGCGCCAGCAGTTGCGCGATGGTCGTCTTGCCGACCCCAGGCGGGCCCCAGAGGATGATCGAGGAAAGCCTCCCCGCCTTCAGCATCCGCCGCAGCGGCGCCCCTTCGGCGAGAAGATGGTCTTGCCCGACGACCTCGTCGAGCGAGCGCGGGCGCAGCCTGTCGGCCAGCGGACGCGGCGCGTCCCTGTCGAAGCCGGCCGTTTCAAAAAGATCGCTCACTCGGCACCTCTGCAGAGCCGCAGAACCGGAATGCGGGCTCCCTGAAAATCGAGCATAGAGCCCGCAAACGCCAAGGAAAGAGGCCGCCGTGTTAACTCTCCACGACTATCCGCCCTCCCAGAACGGCTGGAAAGTCCGCGCCCTGCTGGGCCTGCTCGGGCTTGCGTATGATCGCCGCCCGGTCGCCATCTTCAGCGGCGAAAGCCGCACCGGCGCCTTCCTCGACATGAGCCCCGCCGGCGCCGTTCCCGTTCTCGAACTCGGGGACGGCCGCTCCATCGCGGAATCGAACGCCATCCTGACCTACCTCGCAGACGGAACCCCGTATCTGCCGGCCGAGCGCTTCGCCCGAGCCAAGGTCATGCAGTGGCTGTTCTTCGAACAATACTATGTCGAGCCCACGATCGGCTCGCTGCGTTTCTGGGCCCTCACCGGAAGGCTTGAACGCAACGCCGGCCCGATGATCGAAAGCCGCCGCCAGAACGGCGAACGCGCCCTCGCCGCGATGGAGCGCACGCTGGCGCCCCTGCAGTTCCTGGCGGGCGAGGCTTTCACCGTCGCCGACATTGCAGTCTACGCCTACAGTCATCTCGCGGCGGACGCCGGCTTCGCGCTGGAGGACTATCCCGCCGTTCAGGCATGGCTTGGGCGGGTCTCGGAAAGGATCGACCCGGACTGCCCGATTTATCCGTACGGAGACGAAGCGAGCGTTTCTTGATTAACGCCCGACCGTCCAAGGCACGACGCGGTCGCCGGTGTCGATATCGAATTCCCAGCGTGTCGCAGGTTTCGCCATCTCGCGCTTGAGCTGCGCGGCGCTGGTGATCTTGACGCCGTTATAGGAGAGGATGCGGAAGCCCCGGCGCAACCCGCGCCGCGCGGCGAAGGAGCGCGGCGTCACCTCGGTGACGACGACGCCGGTGCGGAACGCGTCGAGCCCCACCTCCTCGTTGAAACGCGGCGACAGGTTGTCGACGGTGACGCCGTCGAGCGGGTTGGCGCCGCTGAACGTCGTCGGGTCGCGTCCCGGCTCGTCGGGCGGCAGTTTCAGGCCGACCGTCGCCGTCGCGGGTTTTCCGTTGCGCATATAGGCGATGGTCGCCTGGTCGCCGTCGGAGCGGACGCCGACGCGATAGCGCAAGGTGGGGGAATCGTAGACCGGCTCGTTGTTGATCGCCGTGATGACGTCGCCGATTTTCAGGCCCGCCTGGGCCGCCGGACCGCCAGGCCACACATCCGTCACGATGGCCCCGGCGGGGCGGTCGAGTTTCAGCGCTTTCGCCACGTCGGCGGTGACCGTGTCGGTCGCCGCGCCGATCCACGGGCGCGTCAGGTCGCCGCCGTTCACCGCCGTGCGGATCACCTGCTGAACGAGCGCCGCTGGAATGGCGAAGCCGATGCCGTTCGATCCGCCGGACCGCGAATAGATGGCGCTGTTGATGCCGATCAGCTTGCCGTTGATGTCGACGAGCGCGCCGCCGGAGTTGCCGGGATTGATGGCCGCGTCGGTCTGGATGAAGAACTGGTAGTCGGAGATCGAAACGGCGGTGCGCGCAAGCGCCGAGATGATGCCGCTCGTCACCGTCTGCCCGACGCCGAACGGGTTGCCGATGGCGAGAACGACGTCGCCGACCTCCGCCGCGTCGGAGTTGGCGAATTCGAGGAACGGCAGCGGTTCCTTGGCGTCGATCTTCAGCACCGCGAGATCGGTTTTCGGGTCGGCGAGCAAAAGCTTCGCCTCGAACTCGCGGCGGTCGGCGAACACCACCTTGATCTCCGTCATGCCCTCGATGACGTGGTTGTTGGTGACGATGACGCCGTCGGGGCTAACGATGACGCCCGAGCCGAGCGACTGCTGCTCGCGCGGGCCGGCGCCGAAGAAACGGTCGAAGAAGGGGTCGCCGGTCGAGCGGTTGACGACGCGTTTGGTGAAGACGTTGACCACGGCCGGAGACACGTGCTCGACGATCGGCGCGAACGACAGGTGCACCTGCGCCATCGATTCCGGCGCGACGCGGCGGGCGGATTCGATCTTGCCGCCTTCGAGGGAGTCGGGGGTCTGCGCCGGGGCCTTGCTGGCGGCCGGCGGCGCCGGTTGGGCGCAGGCGGATTCGGCGACGGCGGCGACGGCGAGAAGGCACAGGAAAAGGCGACGCATGAGGGACCCCTCTGACGGCTCGAACCGGGGTCCTTTTATCGCCTCGCCGCGGCGGCGGCAAAGGCGGCATGGTCGCGGGGGCGTCCCTAGGGGGCGGGCCGGCCAGGTGGCTCAGCGCTTGCCGTATTGCAGCGGCGTTCCCTGCCTCTGAGCGATGATATAGGCCTCGAGGGCCCGCATTTCGGCGCTGTCCGGATCGAGGCGCTCGCCCCTCACTGGATGCTCGATGCACCAGTTGATCATGTCCCGCAGCATGGCCACCTGGCCGAGCTGCTCCTGAAACTTCGGATAGGTCTCGGGGTGGGTGTTGGAGGCGTCCGGGTGGCACATGTCGCAGGAGACGGCGATAGTGCTGCCGAGCTTGTCGCCGCTATGGAAGATGGTCGAGCCCTCGACGGCGAGCTTGTAGGTCTCCTGCGCCCACAGCGCCGCGTCGGTCTCGGTGATGCGGCTATAGGTCGAGCCCTGCCCCTTGCCGACCACATCCCTGTTGTCGGCCGGTGGCTTCACCTGATGCATCTCCAGTTCCTTGTCGATCCATTCGGCGTCCGGGTTCTTGCGCTTCCACTGCGCCATCAGCTCGTCGGCGATCGACTGCCCGCTCTCGCGGGTGCCGTCGGCGACGGCGGTCGTCTTGGTTTCGTTGTCGCAGAGCAGAACTTCGACAAGCTCTCCCTTGGCGGCCGGCGCAGGCGTCATGTTCGCCTCGGGCGCGGGCGTCGAGGCGGCGGGCGCCTCTTCGACGGCGGCGCTGTCGGCGGCGGGCGCAGGAGATTCGGCCTTCTGCTGGCCGCAGGAAATCAGCATCGCCGCCGACAGGACCGAAAAGGCGACGCTTCGAACGGGGCTGTTCATCGCTATGCGGATCATCAGTAGCTCACCAGATTCGGCTTCGCCGGCGCCGCCGACTTGTCGCCGCGAAGGTAGGAAGCGGAGACTTCGACCGGATTACGGTTCCAGAGATTGTAGAGCTTGTTCACGAGCCCGTTCGCGTCGATGAACGCCTGTCCGTCGCCGAGGCCGTCATTGACGTCGAACGGATTCGGCCGGCTCATCTGCACCGTCAGTTGCGGCAGGCCTTCCGGCGCGTATGGCCACGGCCATGCGGTCGACAACATGCCGTGGAAATCAATGTTCCCGATGCGGTTGGTGAGCATCTGGTGGGTGTGGCCGTGGATCACCGTCACCTTGTTGAAGCGCGCGAGGATCGCCTGCACCTCGTCGGCGTCATCGGTCCAGAAATTCCACGGCTTGTAATATTTATAAAGCGGAGAGTGCGAGAACACGATCACCGGCGTCGACGCGCTGACATTAGCTAGATCGTTCTGCAGCCACTGTCGCTGCTCTGCGCCGACTTCGAAGCGGCTCTGCACGCCATTGTCGAGCCCGGCGACCGTGTGCATGCGCTCTTCCGGCGACATGCCGCGCTCGGTCCAGAAATCCTTCTCGACGACGGAGTTGAGCACGACGAAATGCACGCCCTTGTGGTCGAACGAATAGGTCGGCGCGCCGAACAGATCGCGCCACTTCTCGCCCATGTCGAGATACCAGTCGTGTTCGCCGACCATCATCCGCACCGGCGCGTGCACCGCTTTCAGTATCTGCGCCCCGAGGTCGAGTTCGGCGGGCGCGCCGAGCTGCGCGAGATCGCCGCCATAAAGAACGAAGTCCGGTTTCGGATCGAGGTTGTTGATGTCATCGACGGCGCGCATCAGCGAGCGCACGAAGCGATCGTTCACCGTGCGCTCGTAAAGGTGCGAATCGGAAATGTAGGCGAAGGTGAAACCGCCGGCGCCGGTGTCCTGCGCCTTGGCGACCGAGACGGGCGTAAAGCTGTGAAAGTTGAACGAAACGCCGTTCGCCGCAGCGGCGGCCGCGGCGGCCGCCGAAACGTGCATGAACGAACGCCGGTCGAGATGGGGCAACGACCGGAAAACCGCGTCCCGCTCCTCATAATATTTCGTTTCAACGCTCTTGAAGCGCCACCGCCGGCTCATTTGCCGCCTCCGCCATTCGATGTGTCGGCGAGGCCGATGCGGGCCTCGAAGGGAAAGATCTCGCGGTCGGCGAGCGCCCGATCGCGGAAAGGCCGCTGCTTGCGCGCCTTCTCCATCTGCGCCGCCAGCGCTTGCTCGGCCTCGTCCTGGAAACGGTAATCGGTGAGAGCGAACATGAAGGCGACGAGATCGCTGATCTCCGCCTCCGTCAGCGCCAGCGGCTCGATGCCGCCGTCGAGAAACGGGTTGGCCTCGCCGCCTTTGTTGTAGTGGTCCATCACGTCCCACAAGGTCGTCAGCGAACCGTCGTGCATGTAGGGCGCGGTGACGGCGAGGTTTCTGAGCTGCGAGGTCTTGAACGCGCCGATGTCGCCGCGATCCTTGGTGACGATGAAGCGGCCGAGTTCCGACATGTCGGTTTCAAGCGCCAGCCGGTCGACGGTTTCGATATCGCCGCCGGACTCGGCGAGCGCATGAAGGGCTTGGCGCGCGAGCGTTTCGAAATTCTTCACGCGCGCAGCGATGCCGATATTGTGGAATCGGTTGTCGGTGCCGAGCGGGTTGGAGGCGTTGATCATGTGGCAGGAAACGCAGCGCGCCTTGCCGTTGAACAGCGCGAGGCCGCGCTTCGCCTGTTCCGACATGGCGTTCTCGTCACCCGCCGCGTAGCGGTCGAACGGCGCGTCGAGGAAAATCAGCGTGCGCTCGAAGGAAGCAATCGCCTTCGCCAGATCGTCGCCGTTGGGCGCCGAGTCATACGCGGCGCGAAACATCTGCTGGTATTCGGCGTCGTCGGCGATGGCGGCGACGGCGTCTTCGAGCCGTCCGTGCCCCATCTCGATCGGATTGACGACAGGCAGCTTCGCCTGCTCTTCGAGGGTTGGCGCGCGACCGTCGAGAAACTGCGTCTGGAACAGCGCGGCGTTCAACGTGGTCGGCGCGTTGCGGCGGCCGAGCTGGTCCCCGATGCCCTCCGAAACCGGGCGCTGGTCGGTGAAGCCGCGGCTGACGTCGTGGCAGGTGGCGCAGGCGACCGTTCCGTCCGCGGACAGGCGCGGATCGAAATACAGTTTGCGGCCAAGGGCGATGCGGTCCGGCGAAAGCGCGTTATCCGCCGGCACATAGAGACCGCTCCATGCGATCGGATCGACGCCGGCCGGCGCCGCCGCGCCATCGGGAATGAATTTCGCGAGCCGTTCGATCTGCGCGTCCATGGCGAGCGCGCCATGCGGCCCGAGATTTACGGCGACGGAAGGTTGGCTCGCCGGCGACGCCGCTTCAACATCCGGAGCCGGAACGGACTCGGCGGAAGGGGCTGCTGTTTGTGCGGCCTGCTGCGCGTCAGCGCCTTCTTCCCGGCCGCCGCACGCTGCGAGCGCCATCAGCCCAGCTGCGCCAGCCGCAATCCGTAAATTTTTACGAGAGCCGGTTCGGCGTGACTGAGTCCGCATAGCGCCTCCATCCCCGACTTTTCGGTTGAAGCGAAGTATACGGATGCGCGAGCAACCGGAGCAAGAGAATACACCATAGATTTCAGCAATACGGAGAATCGAGGAAATAGATGGCGCGATGTTACATTGTTCGCAAACGGTCTATTTCAATTATCACCGTATACGAACTTATTTTGCGGCGCAGCGAGCGAGCGCCGCCACCATTCGCCGGCGCGCAGCTGGGTGACGCTGTCGGGAAAACCATGACGGGCCGCATGGCCGCGCGGGATCGACGTCCAGCCGAAATGCGAAACCGTAACGCGCGTCTCTTCGCCCACCGATTCGAACTTCACTTCGACACGCGTCGACATTTCGGGAGCGAACGTCGCGTGCCGCCAAGTGAACGCCAGAAACTCGCCCGGCCGCCATTGCGTCACATTGCCGATCTCGTAGGTTTTTCCCGTCGGAAGGCGCGCCACCAGCCGCCCTCCCTCCTCGCCTTCGAAAGCGAGGACCCCGTCGCCGCGCGGCGTGATCTGGAAGAGCGGGTCGGGGCGCCACCAGGCGCCGATTTCCTGCGTGAACGCGTCGAAGGCGCGCGCCGGGCTCGCCCTGACGCGCAATGCGACGAGCACGGACGAGGTCACCGCCGCTTCTCCACATGCGCCTTGAAAGCGGAA
Organism: Pseudomonadota bacterium; assembly: GCA_036337175.1. Taxonomy (GTDB): domain Bacteria; phylum Pseudomonadota; class Alphaproteobacteria; order Caulobacterales; family Parvularculaceae; genus Amphiplicatus. Next base: position 25,056 of record JAYZEQ010000001.1, on the reverse strand, counting down.
AGCTGCGACGCCCACATCCCCTCGGTGCGGTCCACCCAGGTCTTGAGCGCCGCCAGTCCCTCGCGCTTAAGCGCGTAGACTCGCACGCGGGCGTCGAACTCGGGATGGGTTTCCTCGACAAGACCGCTTTGCTTCAGGGTTTTCAGGTGACGGCTCATGGCGGGCGCGGAAAGCCCCAGCGCTTCGGCCAGTTCGCCGGCCCGCCGCGGGCGCTCGCTGAGAAGTTCGACCGCTCGGCGGCGCTGCGGATCGGCGAGCGCCGCAAAGGCGGCGTCGGTCTTTCTCATGGAAACACTTTGACCTTAAATCCGGAACCGTCGCTCATTTCCTCCGGGCTCATGTCGCGCACCGTCTGGCCGAAGGTCCAGATATGCCCTTCAGGATCGCGCGCCCGATAGGTGCGGTCGCCGTAGAACTGGTCGGCGGGCTCCATGAGGATTTCGGCGCCGGCCTTGCGGGCCCGCTCGCAGTGCTTGTCGATGTCCTCTTTCAGGTGAACGTGCACGGTCTGCGTGGTCTTGCCGCCGAGCGACGCCGGACTCCTCGTGTTCTCGTCCCATTCGTTGCCGATCATGATGAGGCTCTCGCCGAAACGCATTTCGGAATGGCCGATCTCGCCCTTGTCGTCGGTGACCAGCATCGCAAGCTCGAACCCGAAAGCCTTTTCCAGCCAGTCCAGCGCCGCCTTGGCGTCCCGGTAGCAAACGGCGGAGGTGAGGCTGTTGCGGATCATGTCGGCCATGGATTTTTCCCTTTCGTTTGCGTGCAATATTTAACGCATAACGAAACTAATTTGGCAAGCCTGAAAGCGCTTTCCATGATCGCTAGCGGACGATGACGTCGCGGGAAGCTTTCGTCAGCCGTTCGCAGCCCGTTTCCGTGACGACCACGGTGTCAGAAAGGAAATAGTCGCCCCGGCGCGTGCGCAGCAGCCACGACATGAGGTGGAACACCATGCCGGCGCGAAGCTGCATTTTCGAGCCGGCGCGCAGGCCGAGCGGCACGCCGCCGCCGGACCAGCTCGGCGGAAAACCGATGCCCACCGCATAGCCGCAATGATGGCGGCGGTAGCCTTCAAGGCCCGCCCTGTCGACGACGCCCTGCCAGGCGGCGTACACGTCTTCGGCGGCGACGCCCGGCCTGATGCGCGACGCCGCCGCCTCGATCGCTTCCTCGCAGACGCGCTGCATGTCGTAGGCGGACTTCGCCGCGCCGCCGATGAAGCAGAGGCGCCCGGCCGGCGCGTGATAGCGTTCGATGCAGCCGCTCATCTCCAAAAACAGGATGTCCTTCCGGCCGAGCCGCTGGTCCTCCCACGACCCGTGCTCGTGTTCCAGCGTATGCGTGGCGCGCACCAGCGGCACGAAGCCCGGATAAGTGCCGCGGCGATGGAACATGGTCTGATAGATGGCGGCCATCACGTCTGGCTGCGGCACGCCGGCGCCCGCCGCGGCGATGCCGGCGAGGATCATCGAGTCGGTGACCTCCGCCGCCTTCCGCGTGAACTTCAGTTCATTGGGGGACTGAATGAGCCTGACGTCGGTGACGAGATTCGAGGCGTGTTCGAACGTCGCTTTCGGCAGAGCGCCGATGATGGCGCTGCCGATCCCGTATGGAAAAAGCGAACTCGAACTCTCGATGCCGATCCTGCCCTCCGCAAGGCCGCTGTCCTCGATCGCCTGCACGGTGGCCCGCGCCGGCTCCTCGAACATCGCCGCGCCCGGTCCGGCGTTGCGGATGGCGACGCCGAGGCTTGTCGACCAGGGGCGGATGCCGCCGTCGCCGGCGAGCGCCAGATCCTCGCCGTTCTCGCTGGGCGGCGGCAGCGGCGCGACGCCGTCGGAATATTTCACATGCCGGACGTTAGGCACCTTGTCGCGGATCGTCGCGTGCTCCATCGCCCGCGTGATGAGCGACGGCTCGCCGTCGAGCGGCACGACGAGTATCTGGTACGCGAAATAGCCGAGATAGGAGAGGCCGGTGAGATAATAAATGTTCTCCGGCCCGGAAATCAGCATGCCGTCGAGACCGCGCTCGGCGATCGACTTGCGCACGCGCGCGAGGCGCTCCGCGTATTCTTCGGGCCCGAAAGGACGCGCAGCACGCCGCTTCCGGCCGGACTTTTCAGGAGCCGCGGCCATGACGACACCATAGGCCATTCGCCGCGCCGGGCAAGGCCGATGGCCTCATTTCCATTAATACTCCTTATAAGGAATATTGACGATCAAGGCGCGGAGTGCAAGGCTCGCCGATCATCCCTGTCGAGACCGCCCGTCGCGGCCGTGAGCGCGTGCCTATTGCAGCGCGCCATATTCATTCACGATGGAGAAGAACCATAGCACGATCAGCCAGCCTTCCCCGCACGCATCAAGGCGCCGTCGACATTCGTCAGACGAAAATTCTCATCGCCGGAAGTTTCCGCGACAGCGCGTCCGGCAAAACCTTCCCGAGCATCGACCCGTCGACGGAAGAAACCATCGCCGAGATCGCCGAAGGCGGCGCGGAAGACGTCGATCTCGCCGTAAAGGCGGCGCGCAAGGCGCTGGAGGACGGCCCCTGGGCGGCGATGGACGCGCGCGAGCGCGGGCGGCTGATGATGAAGTGGGCCGACCTGATCGATGCGCATGCGGAGGAACTGGCGAAGCTCGAAGTGCTCGATAACGGCAAGCCTATCAACGAGGCTCTCGGCTACGACATACCGAGCGCCGCCGCGACCATCCGCTATTACGCCGGTTGGGCCGACAAGATCGAGGGGCGGACAATCCCGACCGCCGGCCCGCATTTCACCTACACGCGCCGCGAGCCGGTGGGGGTTTGCGGTCTTATCATTCCGTGGAACTTTCCGCTGGCCATGGCGGCGTGGAAGCTCGGCCCCGCGCTCGCCGCCGGCTGCACGGCGGTTTTGAAGCCGGCGGAGCAGACGCCGCTGACGGCGCTGCGCGCCGGCGAGCTGGCGCTCGAAGCCGGCATACCCCCGGGCGTCGTCAATATCGTTCCGGGTTTCGGCGGCGGCGGCGCGGGTGAAGCCCTCGTCGCTCATGCGGGCGTCGACAAGATCGCCTTCACCGGCGAGCACAGGACGGCGGAAATCATCAAGCGCGCCGCCGCGGGCACGATGAAACGCCTCTCCTTCGAGCTCGGCGGCAAGAGCGCCAACATCGTCTTCGACGACGCCGATCTCGACGAGGCGGTCGACGGCGCGTTCGGCGCGATCTTTCTCAATCAGGGCCAGAATTGCTGCGCCGGCAGCCGCGCGTTCGTGCACGAGAAAATCTACGACAGGTTCGTCGAGAAACTCGCCGCCAAGGCGGAGCAGCGCCGTCTCGGCGACCCGTTCAAGACCGAGACGGAACAGGGGCCGCAGATCGACAAGGCGCAGTTCGACAAGATCATGAAATATATCGGTCTGGGCCGCAAACAGGGCGCTGAATGCGCCGCCGGCGGCGCGCGCGTCGGCGACAAAGGGTTCTTCATCGCCCCGACTGTTTTCGCCGGCGTGCGCGACGACATGGCGATCGCCACCGATGAAATCTTCGGGCCCGTGGTCGGCGTGCTCAAATTCAAGGACGCCGACGAAGCGATAAAGCGCGCCAACGCGTCGATTTTCGGTCTCGCCGGCGCCGTGTGGACCCGCGACATCGACAAGGCCGAGCGCGTCAGCGCGGGGCTGAAAGCGGGCACGGTTTGGGTGAACTGCTACAACGTCGTCGATCCGGCCGCCCCGTTCGGCGGCTTCAAAATGTCCGGCTACGGCCGCGAACTGGGCGCCGAAGGGCTCAACGCCTATCTCGAAACCAAAACCGTCACCATGCGGCGGCGTTAGCGTTTCGTTGCGACGCTTTAGAATTTTTCAAAAGCGCAGCGGCGGCTTGCGCGCTAGCCTCGGCTTAATTTTCAAATGAGAGGAGGCAGCATGATCCTTCGCACCTGGCACGGCCGCACGAAACGCGAAGACGCCGACGCATACGAGAAATTCACCGTCGAGCGCGCGGGCTCGGATTATCCGTCCGTTGCAGGCTTCAGGAAATTCTACTTCACGCGGCGCGACGAAGGCGACGTGTCGCATTTCTTTCTCGTCACAGTCTGGGACTCCCTGGAAGCGGTGAAGCGGTTCGCGGGTGAGGAGCCGGAGAAGGCCAAATACTATCCGGAGGACGACCGTTTCCTTCTGGAGAAGGAAGAGCACTCGTTCAACCATGTTATTTTTCATGAAAGCTGAGCGCCGGGCCCTTGGCGTCCGGCGCCATACGCTCAGCGCATTGATCTGATGACCGTCGCAGCATTGTCTGCAAGACCGCGCCTCCCCTAGCTTCCCTCGGCAAGACCGGGAGGAAATCATGCGGACGGCGTTGCGCTGGATCAGCATCACCCTTTTTCTATTGCTGAGCGCCTTTCTGATCGCTTTCGGCGTCCTTTATGCGACGGTGCAGAACCTGTTGTGGTTCCATGCCGCCGCCGTGCCGCCCGCCGCGCTCGAAGACGTCCGCCCGCTCTATTTCGCTCTAATGAAGCTGATCGGCGGCTCGTCGGCCGCGCTCGGGCTTCTCGGCGCCTATGTCGCGCTGGCGCCGCTGCGGATGGGCGCGCGGTTCGCAGCGACAACGCTCGCCTTCACCTACGCCATTCCTTTCGTTATGGCGGCGATCGTCGCAGAGTCGCTCGCGGCGCAAACCGGCGCGCCGACGTCATGGCATATCATGGGCGTCCTGCTCGGCGTCACCGCCGTCGCCTATCTCGCGCACATCGCTTCTCGCGGCCCCAAAGGCGGCTAGCCGTCAGCGCTTGGCCGCATCCTCTTCAAGGGTTTTCTTCATTGCGGCGACGCCGTCGTCCATCATACTGCTGATGACAGGCTCAAGCTCGTTGGGCAGGAAATCGGCGGTCCAGACAAACCGGGTCCTTCCTGGGCTTTCCGGATAGAGCTGCGCGGAAGCGCTGTGAGCCGTCAGCCTGCCGCCGATCGCTGAATAGACGAGCCGCATCCGTTCGTCGTCGAGATCGACCAGAACTTCTCTCGCTTCTAATCCGTTGACGAAAGAGACGAGCCGAGCGTCCCCGTCGATCCGCGTATTGCTGACAAAGCCCCTGGCGAGACGAGTGTGCAGGGCGCCGAAATCGCGCAGCGCATCCCAGACGAATTCGGGCGGCGCCTCGATGACGAATTCCTTGCGCACCGAGGCGGCCTGCGCGAGCGACGGCGCGAGCGGCAGGACCGCGCCGCCGGCGATAGCGACGCCGACAAGGCTTTTGAGGGCCGCATCGGATAGATTGACAGTACGGTAGGCGGGCATGGGCTTCTCCATCTGGCTGTTTCCCGAAGCCTGCCTTTACGCGGCTCCCCGCGCTTGGGAAAAATTGCTATTTTACTTCCATGATCCCGCCGCGCAGAGAACTCGCCGCAGGGGCCGGCTGGCGCGCCCTCGACATCGTCTGCTCCGCCGGACCCGCCGATGCGCGCGTCGAGGAATGGTACGACGCGGTGAACATCGCGCTGGTTATGGACGGGACCTTCAATTACCGGTCCGTTCAGGGCGCTGCGACGCTGGCGCCGGGCGGGATCGTGCTCGGCAATTACGGCGTGTGCTTCGAGTGCGGACACGAGCACACTATCGGCGACCGCTGCCTCGCCTTTCATTTCGCACCGGCGGTTTTCGAAGAGGTGCTCTCCTCGACGCCCGGCGTCCGAAGCTTCGCTTTTGCGCCCGCGAGCCTGCCGCCGCTCGACGTTACGGTGCGGCTGCTCGCCGCGGCCGAAACGGCCCGTGATGAAGATGACGCTGAAACGCTCGAGGAACTCGCCTTTTACGCCGCCTCGCACATCGCCGCGATGGCGGCGGGCGCCGATGTAAATACGAAGGCCGCCCGCGCCGCCGACGCGCGCCGCATAGCGGAGGCGATCCGGCGCATCGAGGCCGACCTTTCGCACCGTTTCACGCTCGCCGGGTTGGCGCGCGAGGCGGGCATGAGCCGCTATCATTTCCTGCGGGTGTTCCGGGAGGTGGCCGGCGTCACGCCGCACCAGTTCGTGCTGGGACGACGCATGCATCGCGCCGCCGTCCGCCTGCGGAAGACCGCCCTGCCCGTCGCCGAAATCGCGTTCGATGAAGGGTTCGAGGATCTATCGACCTTCAATCGGCGCTTCCGCAAGGTGATGGGCGCGACGCCTACCGCCTGGCGCGCGCAGCGCTAACCGCTCAGGCGAGAGGCTTTTCGAACCAGTGATGGGCGTAAGGCTCGTCGTTGAACGGCGCGACTTCGCGATAGCCGCAGCGGCGGTAAAGCTTTTGGGCCTCGACGAGCGACCTGTTGGTCTCGAGCCTCACCGTGCGATAGCCGCTTGCGCGCGCCTGTTTCTCAAGCGCGTCGAGCAGCCTTCGGCCGAGCCCGAGCCCCCGCGCCTCGCCTGCGATCCACATGCGTTTCAGATAGGCGGCGTCGGGCTCCATGCGCTTGAAACCGCCGCAGCCGACCGGTCGGCCGTAGAGGCGCATGACGATGAAAGCGCCCGAAGGGGGCGCGAAGTCCGCTTCTGTCGCCGGCAGGCTCTGCGCCGGATCGAACCCTGCCTCGAACCGCCCGGAGAGCTCACGGAAATATTCGCCGAGACAGTACCGAGCGTCTTCGCTTGCGGCCGATTCCAGATCGATGCTGACCGATGACGCCGACAGGAGGCGCTCGACTTCGGCCATGGCCGCGACGAGCCTGGCGCGCTGCTCTTCGCTCAGCGGATCGAGGATCGATTGCGCCAGCCGGTCGGACAGGCGGTCCAGTTCCGCCAGCTCCGCCAGCCCCGCTTTCGTCAGCCGGGCCTTCCGCACGCGGCGGTCGTGCGAGGCCGCGGCGGCGGTCGCCAGCCCCTGCCGCTCAAGAGAGCGCAGAAGCCGGCTGAGATAGCCGGAATCGAGCGCCAGGCGGGCTCGCAGCTCTTTCACCTCGGCCCCGTCGCGGCCGATCTCGAACAGCAACCGCGCTTCGCCGAGCGAGCGGTCGCGGCCGAGATAGCGGGCGTTGAGGACGCCGGTCGCCTGCGTGACGACGCGATTAAATCGACGGACTTGAGGGGTGCGCGGGTCAACCATTATCTGACTTTAGTCAGGTAATTTTGAATCGGCAAGCGTGGTCGAAAGAACAAGCAGGCCGAAAGAAAAAAGCGGCCCCGAAGAGCCGCCTTCAATTCCTTGTCAGGCTGAAAAAGCCCTATTCGTCGTCGGCTTCATCCTGCGTGAAGCTCGGGCCGGAATCCTGGCCCTTGGCGGTCTCGTCACGGTCGACGAACTCGATCACCGCCAGCGGCGCGTTGTCGCCGTAGCGGAAGCCCGCCTTCATGATGCGGATATAGCCGCCGTTGCGGTCGGCGTAGCGGGGCCCGAGCGTGTCGAACAGCTTCTTCGCCGAGTTCTCGTCGCGGATGCGCGAGGCGGCGAGACGGCGAAGGTGCAGCTTGCGCGAGGCGTCCTTGTCGGCGTGCTTGGCCATCGTCACCAGCTTCTCGACGATCGGCCGAAGCTCCTTGGCTTTCGGCAGGGTCGTGGTGATCTGCTCATGCTTGATGAGCGCCGACGCCATGTTCGCGAACATCGCCTTGCGGTGCTCGTGCGTGCGGTTCAGCTTCCGGTGCGCCATTCCGTGTCGCATGGATTTATCTCCTGGGCGCCGTCGCGGCGCGCGTTATCTGACCTGATCTTCGTATTTCTTGGCGAGTTCTTCGATATTGTCCGGCGGCCAGTCGGGCACGTCCATGCCGAGATGGAGGCCGAGATTGGCGAGAACTTCCTTGATCTCATTGAGCGACTTGCGGCCGAAGTTCGGCGTACGGAGCATTTCCGCTTCAGTCTTCTGGATGAGATCGCCGATGTAGACGATGTTGTCGTTCTTGAGGCAGTTCGCCGAACGCACCGAAAGTTCGAGTTCGTCGACCTTCCTGAGCAGCGCCGGGTTGAACGGCAGTTCTTCGTGGACGCCGCCGCCCATGTCTTTCTTCGGCTCGTCGAAATTGACGAAGATCTGCAGCTGGTCCTGAAGGATGCGCGCCGCGTAGGCGGCGGCGTCTTCCGGACGAACCGAGCCGTCGGTTTCGATTTCGAGAATCAGGCGGTCATAATCGAGCACCTGGCCTTCGCGGGTGTTCTCGACCCGGTAGGCGACGCGCTTGACCGGCGAATACAGGCTGTCGACCGGAATAAGGCCGATCGGCGCGTCTTCCGGACGGTTGCGGTCGGCGGGCACATAACCCTTGCCCGACTGAACGACCAGCTCCATGCGCAGCGAAGCGCCTTCGTCGAGCGTGCAGAGCACCTGGTTCTTGTCGAGGATCTCAACCGCTGAATTCGGCTCGATGTCGCCGGCCGTCACCGGGCCCGGCGTCGATTTCTTGAGCGTCAGACGCTTCGGCGTGTCGGCGTGGCAACGCAGCGACAGCTGCTTCACGTTGAGCACGATGTCGGTGACGTCTTCGCGCACGCCGGGGATGGACGAGAATTCGTGCACCACGCCGTCGATCTGGATCGAGGTGACCGCCGCGCCCTGCAGCGAAGACAGAAGGATACGGCGCAGAGCGTTGCCGAGCGTCAGACCGAAGCCGCGCTCAAGCGGCTGCGCGACGATCGTCGCGCGGCGAAGCGGGTCGACTCCGGAAGTGACTTCCAGTTTCGAGGGACGAATGAGTTCTTGCCAGTTCTTTTCGATCACGTTGCGTCAGACTCCATACGGCGCGGGCGGCGCGCCTAATTGGTTGGGCTCCGAAGAGCCCGGGGCGGTTGGGCGTTCAGGAGCCCAACGATCCTTCGCGTCCTAGACCCGGCGGCGCTTGCGCGGACGGCAGCCGTTGTGCGGGATCGGCGTCACGTCGCGGATCACCTGCACGACGAGGCCGGCGGCCTGCAGGGCGCGCAAGGCGCTTTCGCGGCCCGAGCCCGGTCCGCGGACTTCGACGTTCACGGTCTTGAGGCCGTGCTCCATCGCCTTTTTCGCCGCATCCTCGGCGGCGAGCTGGGCGGCGTACGGCGTCGACTTGCGCGAGCCCTTGAAGCCCATCGACCCGGCCGACGACCACGAGACGGCGTTGCCCTGTTCGTCGGTGATGGTGACGACGGTGTTGTTGAACGAGGCGTTCACATGCGCGACGCCTGTCGTGATGTTCTTTCTTTCGCGACGGCGGACGCGAGCAGCGCCGGCAGCGGGAGCTTTCGCCATTTCAGCGGTTCCTTACTTCTTCCCGGGCTGTTTCTTGCCGGCGATGGGTTTTGCGGGACCCTTGCGGGTGCGGGCGTTGGTGTGGGTGCGTTGGCCGCGTACCGGCAGCCCCCGGCGATGGCGGAGGCCGCGATAGCAACCCATGTCCATCAGCCGCTTGATGTTGACCGCGACTTCGCGGCGAAGATCGCCCTCGACCATATAATCCCGGTCGATGGCTTCGCGAATTTGCAGCACTTCAGCGTCCGAAAGCTGGTTCACCCGGCGCTCGGCCGGAATGCCGACTTTCTCGCAGATTTCGGCGGCCTTGGCCGGCCCGATCCCATGAATATAGCGCAGCGCGATGGTGACGCGCTTGTTCGTCGGAATATTGACGCCTGCGATACGGGCCACGAGGTCTTCCCTTTTTCTTCCAGTTCCGCCCAAGGGTCCGCGAACGGACGGGCCCTTTAAGCCATAAAACAAGGCCCGCGCCGGCTTATCCCTCTGGAAGAAGCCGGGCGAGCGTTACGCCTGTCGGGCGGAGGCGCGTAGATATAATGACGCCCCGCCCCCAGTCAACTCAGAACTCACCCATTTTTGGACGGTTTGGAGGGCTTTCCAGCCTCCAGACCGTCCAGAATCTCGTCTATTTCGCCGGCCACCTGGTCGATAGGGCCCATGCCGTCAACTTGCCGCAGCTTTCCCTGCTTCTTGTAGTAGGGAATCAGCGGCGCGGTCTGTTCCCGGTAGACCTGCTGGCGCTTCTTGAACGTCTTTTCGTTGTCGTCGGCCCGCAGCGGCTGGCCGGCTTTCTGCGCCTCTTTGATCCGGTTTTTGAGGCGGTTGAGGAGCTCTTTCTCATCGACCACCAGCTCGATGACCACGTCGAGGGAGCGGCCTTCCTTGGCCAGCACCCGGTCGATCATCTCGGCCTGGACCACCGTGCGAACCGCGCCGTCGAGGATGAATCCCTTCGCGCAGTCCGGCTCCTGGATGCGGGCGGTGATGATCTCCTCGATCACCGCGTCGGAAACCAGGTCGCCGCGATCCATGATGCCCTGGACGCGCTTGCCGAGTTCCGACCCGGAGGCGATGGCGGCGCGCAGCATGTCCCCGGTGGAGAGTTGCGGAATGCCGCGCGTCTCAACAATCCTCTGGGCCTGCGTTCCCTTGCCCGCCCCCGGCGGGCCGAGAAGAATCAGAATCACTTCCTTCCCCCGCGCAGCTTCGACTTCTTGATGAGGGACTCATACTGCTGCGCGAGAAGATGGCCCTGGATCTGGCCCACCGTGTCGAGCGTAACTGAGACGACGATAAGGAGCGACGTGCCGCCGAGTTGAACCGGGATGCTCGGGAATTGCGCGCGAACCAGTTCCGGCATGAGGCACACGACCGTCAGGTAGACAGCGCCGATCACCGTAAGGCGCGTCAGAACGAAGTCGAGGTACTCGGCCGTCCGCGCGCCAGGACGATAGCCCTGAATGAAGCCGCCGTACTTCTTCAGATTGTCGGCGACCTGCGTCGTGTCGAACACGACGGAGGTGTAGATGAACGCGAAGATCATGATGCCGACGGCGTAAAGCGCCATGTACGCCGGCCGGCCGTGAGCGAACATGATCTGCAGGCCTTGCAGCCATTCCGGCGCGTCCTGGCCGATGGCGCCGGCGGCGGTGGCCGGCAGCAGCAGCAGCGACGACGCGAAGATCGGCGGAATGACGCCGGCGGTGTTGAGCTTCAGCGGCAGGTGCGATTTCTCGCCCTGAGTCATGCGCTGGCCGACCTGGCGGCGCGGATACTGGACAAGAATGCGCCGCTGCGAACGTTCGATGAAAACGACGAACGTGACGAGCGCCAGCGCTAGCACGAAAACCAGAATGACGACGCCGCCGGGAAGGCTGGCCCCGCCCGCGCCTGCGCCGCGCCCGAGAGCCAGAAGGCCCGCGCCGGCGCGCGGCAGCTCCGCGACGATGCCCGCGAAGATGATGAGCGACACGCCGTTGCCGATGCCGCGCGCGGTGATCTGCTCGCCGAGCCACAAGAGGAACATCACGCCGCCGACCAGCGTCACGACGGTCGTCGCTACGAAGAACGGCCCCGGATTGGCGACCACGGGCAGCCCGCCGCCGGTGTTCGACTGCAAGCTGATGGCGATGAAATAGCCCTGCATCGCGGCAAGGAACACGGTAAGATAGCGCGTATACTGATTGATCTGCCGACGGCCCTGCTCGCCCTCTTTCTTGATCGCTTCGAGGGAGGGGATCACCGACGTCATCAGCTGCATGATGATCGACGCCGAGATGTACGGCATGATGTTAAGGGCGAAGATCGCCATCCGTTCGACGGCGCCGCCGGCGAACAGGTTAAGGGTCCCGAGCAGGCCGCCGGTCTGGCTCTGGAAAGCCTGCGCGAACGCTTCCGGGTTGATGCCCGGAATCGGAATGAAGGTGCCCAGCCGATAGACGATGAGGGCGCCAAGCGTGAACAGGAGGCGCTTCTTCAGCTCCTCCGCCTTGGCGAAGTTGGCGAAGGAGAGATTCGAGGCGAATTGTTCGGCGGCGGATGTCATGGGTCTCTCGATCAGCTCCGGGTTGGGGGACGCGCGACGCCGGCCCTCCCCGCGGTCCGGCTCGGCTCAGCCCGGCAGGGCCCGGTCCGCCCGGATCCCCGCCGCACTCGCCCCGGGCATGTGGCGGCGGCGCATGACATGCGCAACCGCCGTCCCGCTTAATTTTCGTCGTCGGCCTTTTTCTTCGCTTTTTTCGGTTTCGCGGGCGCGGCTTCGACCGCTTCTTCCGCCTTGGAGACCGTAACGGTCACAGACCCGCCGGCTTTTTCGATAGCCGCCTTCGCGCCGGCCGACGCATGCGCCACCTCGACCGCGACTTTCGTCTTGATCTCGCCGGAGCCGAGCAGGCGCACGCCGTCATGGCCGCGACGGACCACGCCGGCGGCGACCAGCGCCGCGACGTCGATCGTCTTGGCGGCGTCGAGCGCGCCGGAATCAATCGCCGTCTGAAGTCGGCCGACGTTCACCTCGACAAATTTCAGGCGGTTCGGCTTGGTGAAGCCGCGTTTCGGCAGGCGCATGTAAAGCGGCATCTGGCCGCCTTCGAACTGGCGGATGCCGGTGACGCCGGAGCGGGCCTTTTGACCCTTGACGCCGCGTCCGCCGGTCTTGCCCTTGCCGGAGCCGATGCCGCGGCCGACGCGGATGCGCTCTTTGCGCGCGCCCTTGTTGTCGGAAAGTTCGTTGAGTTTCATGTCTTCACCTTTGACTTGCGGCGGGTGATCCGCCTCGCCTTCGTTCGGCTCCCGGAGAAGCCGGATTGAACGGACCGTCTATTCTTCGACGATCTCCACCATGTGTCCGACCTTGCGGATCATGCCGCGGACGGAAGGAGTGTCCTCAAGCGTCCGGGTACGGCCGATCTTGTTAAGGCCGAGGCCGATCAGCGTCGCTTCCTGGTCTTTCGGGCGACGCGCCGGCGAACGGGTCTGACGGACGGTCAGGGTTTTCTTCTTGGCGGCCATTTATCGAGCTCCTTTACGCCGCGTCGGCGCCGGCCGCGTCATTCGCGTCTCCGCCGGTGCGGCGGGCGAGAATGTCGGCGACTTTCTTGCCGCGCTTGTTGGCGATGTGACGCGGGCTGGTCTGCGCTTTCAACGCATCGATTGTGGCGCGGACCATGTTGTACGGGTTCGAGGAGCCGAGCGACTTGGCGACGACGTCCTGGACGCCGAGCGTTTCGAACACGGCGCGCATTGGGCCGCCGGCGATGATGCCGGTGCCCGGAGGGGCGGCGCGCAGCACGACCTTGCCGGCGCCCCAGCGGCCCGCCGCGTCATGATGCACCGTGCGGCCTTCGCGCAGCGGCACGCGCACCAGCGAGCGCTTGGCTTCCTGAGTCGCCTTGCGGATCGCTTCCGGCACTTCGCGGGCCTTGCCCTTGCCGAAGCCAACGCGGCCTTTCTGGTCGCCGACGACGACGAGCGCCGCGAAACCGAAATTCTTGCCGCCCTTCACGACCTTGGCGACGCGGTTGATAGCGACGAGACGGTCGACGAACTCGTCGCGCTCTTCGCGTTCGCGATCGCGATCCCGACCCCGTCCGCGGCCGCGGCCTTGACCCCGGCCTTCGCCCCGCTCTCCGCCGCGTTCTGATTCACGCGCCATCAGTAATCTCCTTCAACCTCTTAGAAGCTGAGGCCGGCTTCGCGAGCCGCCTCGGCGAGGGCCTTGATGCGCCCGTGATACATATAGCCGCCGCGGTCGAACACGACTTCCTTGACGCCCGCTTTCACCGCCCGCTCGGCGAGCGCCTTGCCGACGAAAGTCGCGGCGTTCTTGTCGGAGCCTTTGCCGACTTTCTCGCGGAAGTCGGATTCCAGCGAGGACGCCGCGACGATGGTGCGTCCGGCGGCGTCGTCGATGATCTGCGCCGAAATGTTCTTCGACGAACGGAACACCGAAAGGCGCAGGCGGCCTTTCGACACGCTGGCGATCTTGCCGCGGGTGCGGCCGGCTCGCCGTCCGTGCTGGATTTTCTTGGTGTCGGCCATGGCTCGAATTCCCTGATCCGGTCAACCCTTCCGAAGGGCGCCTTACTTCTTCTTGCCTTCCTTGCGGAAGATGTATTCGCCAGCGTATCTGACGCCCTTGCCCTTGAAGGGCTCCGGCGGGCGGAACGAACGGATCTTCGCCGCCGTCTCGCCGACGAGCTGCTTGTCGATGCCGCTGATGACGACTTCCGTCGGCTTCGGCACTTCGATCTTGACGCCCTGCGGCGGCGCGAACTCGACATCGTGCGAATAGCCGAGCGCCATGGAAAGCATCGAGCCCTTCATCGCCGCGCGGTAGCCGACGCCTTCAAGCTCGAGGCGTTTCGTATAGGCGGCGGTGACGCCGGTCATCATGTTGGCGATCATCGTCCGGCTCATGCCCCACTGCGAGCGGGCCGGCTTCGACAGATCGACCGGCTCGACCGAGACCTTGTCGTTCTCGAGCGCCACCCGGCACAGGTCGTTGACGACGAACTTCAGCTCGCCCTTCGGACCTTTCGCCGTGACCGCCTGCCCGTCGACCGTGACGGTGACGCCCTTCGGCACGGGCACCGGTTTCTTTCCGATACGGGACATCGATCCCTCTCCTCAAACCTTAGTAGACTTGGCAGAGCACTTCGCCGCCGACATTGGCTTCGCGCGCTGCATGATCGGACATGACGCCCTTCGGCGTCGACAGAATGGAAATGCCGAGGCCGTTCCTGACGGGCGACAGGTCGCTCACCGACGAATAGACGCGGCGGCCCGGCTTCGACACGCGCTTGATGTTCGAAATCACCGGCGCGCCGTCGAAATACTTCAGCTCGATTTCGAACTGCGGCTTCTCGCCTTCCTTTTCGACGCGCGCGTAGCCGCGGATGTAGCCTTCGTCGGCGAGCACGTCGAGCAGCCAGCCGCGCAGCTTCGAGGCCGGCGCCGTGGTGGTCGCGTGACGGCGCATCTGCGCGTTGCGCAAGCGTGTGATCAGGTCGCCAATGGGGTCGTTGATCGCCATGTTCTTCAGGCTCCCCTTACCAGCTTGACTTCACGAGGCCCGGAATTTTTCCATCCGAACCAAGCTCGCGCAGCGCAACGCGGGACATTTTCAACTTGCGGTAAAAACCGCGCGGGCGACCGGTCACTTCGCAGCGGTTGCGAATGCGGGTCCTGGACGAGTTGCGCGGCAACTCGGCGAGTTTCATCGCCGCTTCGAAGCGCTCTTCGGCGGGCTTCGTCTGGTCGGCGATGATCGCCTTGAGGCGCTCGCGCTTCGGTCCCAGACTTTTCGCCATGCGCCGGCGCTTCTCGTTGCGCTCAACACTACTTTTCTTAGCCATTGCGTTCTCCGTTAAGCCGGTTTCCGATTTCGGTCGGACCTTGCCTATTTCCTGGTGTCTTTGCGGAAGGGGAAGTTGAAGTTCGCGAGCAGCTCGCGGGCTTCTTCGTCCGTCTTCGCGGTCGTGCACACGATGATGTCCATGCCGCGCACTTTCTCGACCTTGTCGTAGTCGATCTCCGGGAACACGATGTGTTCCTTGAGGCCGAGGGCGTAGTTGCCGCGGCCGTCGAAGCTCTTCGCATTAAGCCCCCGGAAGTCGCGCACGCGCGGCAGCGCCACGGTCACGAGACGATCGAGAAACTCATACATGCGATCAGCGCGCAGCGTCACTTTGCAGCCGATCGCCATGCCGTCGCGCACTTTGAAGGTCGCGATCGACTTCTTGGCCTTGGTGATCACCGGCTTCTGGCCGGCGATGCGCGCCAGGTCGCTCGCTGCGGATTCGACCGCCTTGCGGTCATTAACCGCTTCGCCGACGCCCATGTTGATGACGATCTTGTCGAGCTTGGGCGTCTGCATGGCGTTCTTGTAGCCGAACTTTTCGTTCAGCTTGGCGCGGATCGAGTCCTCGTAAAGCGACTTGAGCCGCGGCTTGTATGCTTGAGCCTCAGCCATCGATAACCTCGCCCGTCTTTCTGGCGACGCGGACTTTGCCGGCGTCCGTTTGCTTGAATCCAACGCGCGACGGCTTGCCGCCGACCGACAGCGCCACATTGGAAACGTGGATCGGCGCTTCGCGCGAAATGATGCCGCCCTGCTCGCTCGCCGTCTGGCGCTGGTGCTTGCGGACGACGTTGACGCCGCGAACGAGGACGCGCTCGTCCTTCGGCATCACCTGCAGCACCTCGCCCTCGACGCCGCGATATTTGCCCGCGAGCACGACGACCTTGTCGCCTTTTTTGATCTTCGCAGCCATTACAGCACCTTCCTCAGAGCACTTCCGGGGCGAGCGACACGATCTTCATGTGGTTGGCGGCGCGAAGTTCGCGCGTCACCGGCCCGAAGATGCGAGTGCCGATCGGCTCCTTGTTGTTGTTGATGAGCACCGCGGCGTTGCGGTCGAAACGGATCACCGAACCGTCGCGGCGCTTGATGTCCTTGGCGGTGCGGACGACCACGGCCTTCATCACCTGGCCTTTCTTGACGCGGCCGCGCGGGATCGCCTCCTTCACGGAGACGACGATGATGTCGCCGACCGACGCATACTTGCGCTTCGCGCCGCCCAGCACCTTGATGCACATGACGCGCTTCGCGCCGGAATTGTCGGCCACGTCCAAATTCGTCTGCATCTGGATCATTTCGACCCTCCCCGGGTTTCCCCGGCCTTCTCAACCATGCGCGCTCGCGCGCGGACCAATTTCCTGCGGCCGCAGCCGCGCTCTTAACCTTTCGACCCGAGGCCGATGACTTCCCAGCGTTTCAGCTTCGACTTGGGCGGACATTCCTGGATCTGGACCAGATCGCCGACCTTGAACTTGCTCTCCGCGTCGTGCGCGTGAAAATTCTTCGAACGGCGCACCGTCTTCTTCAGAACGGGATGGGTGAAGATCCGCTCGACGCTGACCACCACCGTCTGCTTGTTCTTGTCGCTGACGACCGTTCCCTGGAGAATGCGTTTGGGCATTGTTTTCTTCCTCTAGCTCGCCGGCGCCTGCTTCTCGCGCAGGATCGTCTTGATCCGCGCGATGTCTTTCCTGACCTCGCCGATGCGCGACATCTTCTCGAGCTGGCCCGAGGCGCGCTGGAAACGCAGGTTGAACTGCTCTTTCTTGAGCTGGATCAGCTTGTCCTTCAGCTGGTCCGGGGTCATGTCGCGTACTTCGCCGGCTTTCATGGCGTGATCTCCTTACTCGCCGAGGCGCTTGACGATGCGCGTCTTGATCGGAAGCTTGGCGGCGCCGAGCGTCAGCGCTTCGCGCGCGACTTCATCGGTGACGCCGTCGATCTCGATCATGACGCGGCCAGGCGCGACGCGCGCCACCCACAGCTCGGGCGCGCCCTTGCCCGAACCCATCCGCACTTCGGTCGGCTTCTTCGACACCGGCACGTCCGGGAAGATGCGAATCCAGACGCGGCCAGCGCGCTTCATGGCGCGGGTGATGGCGCGGCGCGACGCCTCGATCTGGCGCGCGGTGATGCGCTCCGGCTCGAGAGCCTTCAAACCATGCGAGCCGAAATTGAGCTCCGTGCCGCCCTTGGAGGCGCCATGGATCCGGCCTTTGAACTGTTTGCGGAACTTCGTCCGTTTCGGCTGCAGCATTGCAGGTTCTCCAACTCGTCCTAGACGCGCTCTTCGGCGTCTTCGCGTTCGCGCCGCTCGCGCCTGTCGTCGTCACGGCGCATCGGGGCGACGCCGCCCGTCTGCGTGTCGTGAATGCGTTTTTCCTGGGCGAGCGGATCGTGCTCCATGATCTCGCCCTTGAAGATCCAGACCTTGACGCCGATGGCGCCGTAGGTCGTGCGGGCCGTCGCCACGCCGTAGTCGATGTCGGCGCGCAGCGTGTGCAGCGGCACGCGGCCCTCGCGGTACCATTCCATGCGCGCGATCTCGGCGCCGCCGAGACGGCCGGAAACGTTGACGCGGATGCCGAGCCCGCCCATGCGCATCGCGGTCTGCATGGCGCGCTTCATGGCGCGGCGGAACGCAACCCGGCGCTCAAGCTGCTGGGCGATGTTTTCCGCGACCAGCGTGGCGTCGATCTCGGGCTTCCTGATCTCGACGATGTTGAGCACCGTTTCCGACGTCGTCAGCTTCTGAAGTTCGGCGCGCAGTTTCTCGATGTCCGCGCCTTTCTTGCCGATGACCACGCCCGGACGGGCGGTGTAGATGGTCACGCGGCACTTCTTGTGCGGCCGCTCGATGACGATGCGCGACACGCCCGCCTGCTTGAGGCGCTCGGTCAGGTATTTGCGGATCTTCAGGTCTTCGTGGAGAAGATCGGCGTACGTCCCCTTGTTCGCGAACCAGCGCGAATCCCAGGTGCGGTTGATGCCGAGCCTGAGGCCGATCGGATTAACCTTCTGGCCCATTAAGCGGCCTCCTCAACTTCTTTGACGACGATCGTGATTTCGGCGAACGGCTTCATGATGCGCCCCATGCGGCCGCGGCCGCGCGGCGTCCAGCGCTTCATCACCAGGTTCTTGCCGACGAAAGCCTGATCGACGACGAGCGAGTCGATGTCGAGATCGTGGTTGTTCTCGGCGTTGGCGATGGCGCTTTCGAGCACCTTCTTCACATCCTGCGAGACGCGCTTGCGCGAGAAGGTCAGTTCGGCGAGCGCCTTATCGACCTTCTTGCCGCGGATCAGCTGCGCCACCAGATTGAGCTTCTGCGGCGAGGTCTTGATCAGCTTGCCTTTGGCGAAAGCGGCGTTTTCGCCGACGCGCCTGGGATTTTTAGTCTGTCCCATGACTATTTCCTCTTCGCCTTCTTGTCGGCGCCGTGGCCCGTATAGGTGCGGGTCGGAGAAAACTCGCCGAACTTGTGGCCGACCATGTCCTCGGTGACGTGCACGGGGATGAATTTCTGGCCGTTGTAGACGTTGAAGGTGAGGCCGACGAAATGCGGCAGCACGGTCGAACGGCGCGACCAGGTCTTGACGCCGCCCTTGTGTTTTCCCGCCTGCGCTTCGTCCGCTTTCTTCAACATGTAGCGGTCGATGAACGGGCCTTTCCAGACTGAACGTGGCATAGTTTTTCTCCAGAGCCCTATTTCTTCCGCGCGTGGCGCGAGCGGATGATCATCTTGTCGGTCTTCTTGTTCTGACGGGTCTTGCGGCCCTTGGTCGGCTTGCCCCACGGCGTGACCGGGTGACGGCCGCCGGAAGTGCGGCCTTCGCCGCCGCCGTGCGGGTGGTCGACCGGGTTCATGGCGACGCCGCGCACAGACGGGCGAAAGCCCTTGTGGCGCTGGCGGCCGGCCTTGCCGATGGTCTCATTGAGATGGTCGGCGTTCGAAACGGCGCCGACGGTGGCCATGCAGTCGCCGGGGATGAGGCGAACCTCGCCGGACTGCATGCGGACCTGCGCCATGCCGCCGTCGCGGCCGACGAGCTGCGCATAGGCGCCGGCGGCGCGCGCAAGCTGGCCGCCCTTGCCGGGCTTCAGCTCGACGTTGTGGATAATGGTGCCGACCGGCAGCGACTTCAGCAGCATGGCGTTGCCAGGCTTCACGTCGACGCGTTCGCCGGAAATGATTCTATCGCCGGCCTTCAAGCGCTGCGGCGCGATGATGTAGGCGAGTTCGCCGTCGAGATATTTGACGAGCGCGATGAACGCCGTGCGGTTCGGATCGTATTCGAGGCGTTCGACTTTCGCCTCGATGTCGAACTTGCGGCGCTTGAAGTCGATGACGCGATACAGGTTCTTCGCCCCGCCGCCGCGACGGCGCATGGTGACGCGGCCGAGATTGTTGCGTCCGCCTTTCGACTTCAGGCCCTCGGTCAGCGACTTCTCCGGACGCCCCTTGTGGAGCTCCGAGCGGTCGACAAGCACGAGCCCGCGGCGGGACGGCGAAGTCGGGTTGAATGTTCTAAGCGCCATTGTTCTGCGTCCGTCCGTTTAGAGGCCAGTCGTCACGTCGATCGCGTGACCTTCTTCGAGCGTCACGACCGCTTTCTTCACCGTCGAGCGGGTGTAGGGCTTGCCGCGGAAGGCTTTCTGCTTGCCCTTGACCCGCAGCGTGTTGACCGCCTTCACCTTCACCTTGAACAGCGCCTCGACCGCGTCGGCGATCTCCGGCTTCGTCGCCTCGAGCGGAACCCGGAAGACGACCTGGTTGTTCTCGGCCGACACGGTCGACTTCTCGGTGATCACCGGAGCGATCAGCGTGTCGTAATGCTTTTCGATGGCGGTCGGCTTTTTAGCCTTCGCGGTTTTCGGAGCCTTGGTCATTTCAGCCGGGCCTCCAGCCCTTCGACAGCCGCCTTGGTCAGCACCAGCTTCTCGCGGCGGAGGATGTCGTAAACATTGGCGCCCGCCAGCGGCAGCACGTCGACGTTCGGAATGTTGCGCGCGGCGCGGCCGAAATTCTCTTCGACCGCCGCATCGACGATCAGCACGTTGGCGAAGCCGAGCTTGCCGAACGTCTCGACCAGCGACTTGGTCTTCGCATCGGCGAGTTTCGCCTCGTCGATGACGATCAGCTCTTTCGCCGCCTGTTTCGCAGAGAGTGCGTGCTTCAGCGCGAGGCGGCGCACTTTCTTCGGCAGGTCGATCGCATGGCTGCGCGGGCGCGGGCCGTGGGCCGTGCCGCCGCCGCGGAACTGCGGAGCCGCCTTGTTGCCGTGACGGGCGCCGCCGGTGCCTTTCTGGCGGTACATTTTTTTCGAAGTCGCTTTCACTTCATTGCGCGGCTTCGACTTGTGCGTGCCCTGCTGGCGCTTGGCGAGCTGGTACACCACCATGCGATGAAGGATGTCCTTGCGCGGCTCAAGCCCGAACACGTCCTTGTCGAGACTGATCGTGCCGGCTTTGCCGTTGGCGAGCGTGATGACGTCGAGTTTCATTATTCAGCGCCCTTCTCTTCGGCGGGAGCCTCGGCGGCGGCTTCGCCGCCCTTACCGCGCAGCGCGGCCGGCTTCGGCGCGTCTTTCGGCGCGGCCGTCTTGACGGCGTCGCGGATCGCGACCCAGCCGCCCTTCGGACCGGGGATCGCGCCCTTCAGGAGGATCAGGTTGCGCGCGGCGTCGACGCGGACGACTTCGATGTTCTGGGTCGTGCGCTGACGGACGCCCATATGGCCCGCCATTTTCTTGTTCTTGAACACGCGGCCCGGATCCTGGCGCTGGCCGGTCGAGCCGTGCGAACGGTGCGAGACCGAAACGCCGTGCGTGGCGCGAAGGCCGCCGAAGTTCCAGCGCTTCATGGCGCCGGCGAAGCCTTTGCCGATGGTCGTGCCGGTGACGTCGACTTTCTGGCCCGGAAGAAAATGCTCCGCCGAGAGTTCGGCGCCCACTTCGACGAGATTGTCGGGCGATACGCGAAACTCGGCGACTTCCGCTTTCGGTTCGACGTTGACTTTCGCGAACCGGCCGCGATCGGCCTTGTTGACGTTCTTGGCCTTGCGCGCGCCTGCGCCGAGTTGCAGCGCGACATAGCCGTTTTTGTCCTCGGTCATCTGGCCGATGACCTGGCAGGCGTCGACATGCATGACCGTGACGGGAACGTGCGTTCCGTCCTCGCGGTAGATCCGCGTCATGCCGACTTTCTTAGCGAGAAGACCCGTGCGCATTTTCTTTGTTCCTCCGCTCTTCCGCCCTTAGGCCCCGAGCCGGATTTCAACGTCGACGCCGGCGGACAGGTCGAGCTTCATGAGCGCGTCCACGGTCTGCGGCGTCGGATCGACGATATCGAGCACGCGCTTGTGCGTGCGCATTTCGAACTGCTCGCGGCTCTTCTTGTCGATGTGCGGCGAGCGGTTGACGGTGAAACGCTCGATGCGCGTCGGCAGCGGGATCGGACCCCGCACCTGCGCGCCGGTGCGCTTCGCCGTGTTGACGATTTCTTTCGTCGAAGCGTCAAGCACGCGA
Organism: Pseudomonadota bacterium; assembly: GCA_036337175.1. Lineage (GTDB taxonomy): Bacteria > Pseudomonadota > Alphaproteobacteria > Caulobacterales > Parvularculaceae > Amphiplicatus. The sequence continues at coordinate 3,474 of JAYZEQ010000001.1, read as the reverse complement.
TGATCGAAGGCTTTGAGCCTGATGCGGATGTTCTGTTGCATAACCGGTGACGCTTCGTTGTTCGTTTCAGTGGCGGTCGTATTCAGCTTCTTCAGAAGAAAAGCGCGGACCGGCGCATCGCCGGCCCGCACTCTTGCACTTTCTTTAGCTAGTCGAGGATCTTCGCGACGATGCCGGCGCCGACGGTGCGGCCGCCTTCACGGATGGCGAAGCGGAGCTTCTCTTCCATGGCGATCGGCACGATCAGCTCGACGTTGATCTCGACGTTGTCGCCCGGCATCACCATTTCAACGCCTTCCTTGAGCGTGACGATGCCGGTCACGTCGGTCGTGCGGAAATAGAACTGCGGGCGGTAGTTGGTGAAGAACGGCGTATGACGGCCGCCTTCTTCCTTCGTGAGGATGTAGGCCTCGGCGAGGAATTTCTTGTGCGGCGTGACCGAACCCGGCTTGCAGAGAACCTGGCCGCGTTCGACGCCGTCGCGGTCGATGCCGCGCAGCAGCACGCCGACGTTGTCGCCCGCCTCGCCGCGATCGAGCAGCTTGCGGAACATTTCGACGCCCGTGCAGGTGGTTTTCTGCGTGTCCTTGATGCCGACGATTTCAAGTTCGTCGCCGACGTTCACGACGCCGCGCTCGACGCGGCCGGTGACCACGGTGCCGCGGCCGGAGATCGAGAACACGTCTTCGATCGGCAGCAGGAACGGCTTGTCGACCGGGCGCGGCGGGGTCGGAATGTAGCTGTCGACGGCTTCGATGAGCGCCTTGATGGCGTTCTCGCCGATTTCCGGCGTCTTGCCTTCAAGAGCGGCGAGCGCCGAACCCTTGATGATCGGAATGTCGTCGCCCGGGAATTCGTACTTCGACAGAAGTTCGCGGATTTCCATTTCGACGAGCTCGAGAAGCTCAGGATCGTCGACCATGTCGACCTTGTTCATGAACACGACGATCGCCGGAACGCCGACCTGGCGGGCGAGCAGGATGTGCTCGCGGGTCTGCGGCATCGGGCCGTCATTGGCCGAGACGACGAGGATCGCGCCGTCCATCTGCGCAGCGCCGGTGATCATGTTTTTGACGTAGTCGGCGTGGCCGGGGCAGTCGACGTGCGCGTAGTGACGGTTCGGCGATTCGTATTCGACGTGCGCCGTCGAGATCGTAATGCCGCGCGCCTTTTCTTCCGGCGCGGCGTCGATCTGGTCATACGCCTTGAACTCGCCGAAATATTTGGTGATGGCGGCCGTCAGGGTCGTCTTGCCATGGTCGACGTGACCGATGGTGCCGACGTTCGCATGCGGCTTCGTGCGTTCAAACTTTGCTTTCGCCATTTTACTTTCTCCGTCTCCTGACGTCCCGTTAACGCCTCGGCCCGTTTCCAGGCTGCTTCATCGCCCGCGCTTAGCCCGCGAGCTTGGCTTTGACTTCGTCCGCGACTGCTTGCGGGACTTTGTCGTAGTGGCTGAACTGCATGGTGTATTGCGCGCGGCCCTGCGTCGCGCCGCGCAGATTGTTGACGTAGCCAAACATGTTGGCGAGCGGCACCATCGCATGCACGACGTTGGCGTTGCCGCGCATTTCCTGATTCTGAATCTGGCCGCGGCGGGAGTTGAGGTCGCCGATGACCGTGCCCGTGAATTCTTCCGGCGTCACCACTTCGACCTTCATGATCGGTTCAAGCAGAGCGAGGCCGAGATTCGGCTTGGCTTCGCGCATCGCCGCGCGCGCGGCGATTTCGAAGGCGAGCACCGACGAGTCGACATCATGGAACGCGCCGTCGAACAGCTCGATCTTGAAGTCGAGAATCGGGAAGCCGACGAGAAGGCCGGCTTCGCGCACCGACTTGATGCCCTTTTCAACGCCCGGAATGTATTCACGCGGAATAGAGCCGCCGACGATCTGCGATTCGAAAACGAAACCAGAGCCCGGCTCGCCCGGAATGATGCGCATCTTGACGCGCGCGAACTGGCCCGTGCCGCCCGTCTGCTTCTTGTGCGTGTAGTCGATCGTATAGGGCTTGGTGATCGTTTCGCGATAGGCGACCTGCGGGGCGCCGACGTTCGCTTCGACCTTGAATTCGCGTTTCATGCGGTCGACGAGAATGTCGAGGTGAAGTTCGCCCATGCCCTTGATGATCGTCTGGCCGGACTCTTCGTCGGTCGACACGCGGAACGAGGGGTCTTCGGCGGCGAGACGCTGCAGGGCGAGGCCCATCTTCTCCTGGTCAGCCTTGGTTTTCGGCTCGACCGCAAGCTCGATGACGGGCTCGGGGAATTCCATTCGCTCGAGCACGACGGGCTTGGCCGGATCGCACAACGTGTCGCCGGTCGTCGTATCCTTCAGGCCGACGACGGCGATGATGTCGCCGGCGAACGCTTCCTTGATGTCCTCGCGGCTGTTCGCATGCATCTGCAGCATGCGGCCGATGCGCTCTTTCTTGCCTTTGACCGTGTTGATGAGGCCCACGCCGGTTTCGAGCTTGCCCGAATAGACGCGGCAGAACGTCAGCGAACCGACGAACGGGTCGTTCATGATCTTGAAGGCGAGCATGGCGAGCGGCTCGTCGTCCGACGAGTTGCGCACGACTTCCTCTTCCGAATCCGGCAGGTGCCCCTTGATCGGCGGCACGTCGAGCGGGCTCGGCAGATAGTCGACGACGGCGTCGAGCAGCGGCTGCACGCCCTTGTTCTTGAACGCCGATCCGCACAGCACCGGATACCAGGCGAGCGTTCTGACCGCCTTGCGGATCAAGGTCTTCAGCGTTTCGATGTCGGGTTCGTTGCCTTCGAGATACGAGGTCATCGCATCGTCATCGAGCTCGACGGCGGCTTCGATGAGGTTGTTGCGATACTCGGTGGCTTTCTCGATGAGGTCGGCGGGAATCTCTTCGAAATGGAAAGACGCGCCAAGCGTTTCTTCTTCCCAGATGATCGCCTTCATTTCGAGAAGGTCGATGACGCCCCGGAAGTCACTTTCGATGCCGATCGGCAGTTGCAGCGGAACGGCCTTGACGCCCAGGCGCTGCTTGATGGTGTCGAGGCAGAAATAGAAATCCGCGCCGATCTTGTCCATTTTGTTGGCGAAGATGATGCGCGGAACGTGATATTTGTCGCCTTGGCGCCAGACCGTTTCGGTCTGCGGCTCGACGCCCTGGTTGCCGTCGAGAAGACATACGGCGCCGTCGAGCACGCGCAACGAACGCTCGACTTCGATGGTGAAGTCGACGTGGCCGGGCGTGTCGATAATGTTGAGGCGCTTGTCTTTCCAGAAGCAGGTCGTCGCGGCCGAGGTGATGGTGATCCCCCGCTCCTGCTCCTGCTCCATCCAGTCCATGGTCGCGGCGCCGTCATGCACTTCGCCGATCTTGTAGGACTTGCCGGTGTAATAGAGGATGCGTTCGGTCGTGGTGGTCTTGCCGGCATCGATGTGGGCCATGATGCCGATATTGCGATAGCGCTCCAGCGGATAGTCGCGGGCCATG